>NZ_JAZGOL010000004.1:0-348196 GCF_036421875.1 Georgenia sunbinii
GATCTGGATCTCGACAATCCCTATCGTCCCAGGTCAGGAGCACTTTCTATCTCAGCGACACGGCCCCACAGCAACGCCGCTGTGAAAGCACCGGGCTAGGCGCGAACGCGGGCGAACGCGGGCGTCGTCCTTGAAAGCAGCGATCTTCGCATCCTCGACGCGGCGCTGTGGACGTACGCGGTCAAGTCGGGAGCTCAGCTCCCCCAGGAGGAGTAGACGAGGACAGAGGGGCCGCCGCGGGTAGCTTCTCGCGAGCGAGCCGCGGCGGCGGCGGACAGCTCCGCCCGCCCCCCCTGCTGGTCGCTGCGCCCTCCCCCTTCCTTGCTGACTCGCTACGGCACGACCACGCTCGGCCGGCCGTCCGGCCACTCCAGCAGCAGCACGTTGACGCCTCGGAACGAGGTGTCGCCGTACCAGGAGTGGAAGACCAGCCGGTCGACGCCGTCGGGGCCGGTGGTCACGTCCTGGCCGCCCGGCCCGACGAACCGGCCATCGGTGTCCTCGGTGGTGAGCAGCGGACCATCGGTGTCCTCGGTGGTGAGCAGCGGGCCGTCGGCCTTGGTGTACGGCCCCGCCACCGCATCAGCGGTGGCGTACCCGATGGCGTACGCCGGGCCGCCGTAGTCGTTCGCGGAGTACATCAGCACGTAGCTGCCGTCCCGCTCCACCAGCGTGGGCGCCTCGATGAGGCTGCCCTCCCACGACTGGTCCTGCTTGAGCAGCCGCACCGGCTCCCCCGCCAGCGCGAGCCGTCCTCCCGCAGCGGCGCGAGGTAGAGCCAGGTGTCGAGGCTGCAGCAGTTGCCGTCGTTCTTCCACAGCAGGTAGCGGGTGCCGTCGTCGTCGAGGAACGTCGAGGCGTCGATCGCGCCGCCCTCGCCCTCCGGGCACACCAGCATCTGGTCGCCCACCACCTCGAACGGCCCCTCGGGAACGTCCGCGGTAGCCACCCCGATGCACTGCAGCGTGGGCGTGAGGTTCGTCGCGGTGAAGTAGAGGACGTAGCTGCCGTCCTCAAGCGCGGTGACCTCCGGCGCCCAGGTCTTGCCCGGGATGACCCACGACGGCAGCTGCGGCAGCGCGTCGTCGAGCACCTCCCAGCTCGCCAGGTCGGTGGACCGCGCCACCCGCACGTTCCGCAGGTTCCCGTTGGTCCCGTACGCGTAGTAGACGCCGTCGACCTCCAGCACGTCCGGATCCGGGAAGTCGTCGTTGATCACCGGGTTGACGTCCGGCGCCGGCTCCGCCTCGGCGCACAAGCGCCGCCGTCATCATGACGGCGGCGCTCGGCCGGTGACCGGCGGCTCTCGTGCTGCGAAGTGTCAGAACGCGGAGGCCGTGGCCGTGTACCCGGCCTTCTTGACGGCGGCGACGATGTCCTCGACGCTCACACGCTCGGCGTCGTGATCGACCTCGATACGCGCGGTGGCGAAGTGGACCTTGACGGAGTCGACGCCGTCGAGGCGACCGACCTGCTTCTCGATCTTGGTCACGCAGGACGGGCAGCTGAAGCCCTCGGCGCGAAGCATCGTGTGGGTCATGGTCTGGGCGCTCATCGTGAGCTCCTTTCGTTGATTCGTCCCCATCGCTGGGCTACTGATCCTCAATCTACGGATCGGGGCCGTCGACCGCCTTGACGTGCGTCAAGGAGTCGATCCGGCCCGGATCAGCCGACCTCGATGACGACCTTGCCGGCCGCGTGGCCGGTCTCGACGGCGGCGACGGCCTCACCGGCCCGGTCAAGCGGGTAGGTGGCGGTCACGTGCGGGTCGACCAGGCCGTACTGGACCACTCCGGTGATCTTGGCCAGCGCCTCGGGGTTGCGCTCGCGGGTGGCACCGCCGAGCTCGCTCACCGCAGAGTCGGCGGCGGAGACCACCCGCGAGGGCTCGGAGGCCAGGGGCGCCGCCTCGCGCAGCACCCGACCGCCGACGAGGTCGATGACCAGGTCCACGCCCTCCGGGGCGAGCTGGCGGACGCGCTCGGCGAAGCCGTCCCCGGCGGCGACGAACAAGGCGCCGGTGGACTCCACCAGCTCACGCTTGCCCTCACGTGCCACCCCGATGACGCGGAACTCGTGGACCTTGGCGATCTGGGCGGCCATCAGGCCCACGCCGCCGCCGGCGCCGAGGACGAGCATGGTCTGGCCCGCCTCGAGCTCGACCTGGTGAGTGAGGTCGTAGGCGGTCGTCCCCGCCACCGGAAGCGTGGCGGCATCGACGAAGGAGATCTCCGCCGGCTTCGCCACCGCCTCGGCCGCGCGCACCAGGGTGTGCTCGGCGAAGCCGCCGTGCCCGCCGGGTACCCCGGCGATGACCGCGTCACCGACGGCAAAGTCGGTCACGCCCTCCCCCACGCCGGCCACGACACCGGCTACTTCGAGCCCCATCCCGGCCGGCAGCTCACGCGCGGTACCGAGGAAGCCGCGGCGGATCTTCCAGTCGGCCGGGTTGACGCCGGCCGCCTTGACCGCCACGAGCAGCTCTCCGGCGCCGGGCTCCGGCACCGGCCGGTCCTGGAGCTGCTGGTGCTCGGGGCCACCGAACTGGGTGAATACGTAGATCTTTGACATGTCGGTTCCTTCTCGTTCGATGTGTGTGACCCGCAATGCCCCGCGCTCGGTGGCGCCTGGGCGTTACGGCGGAGTCAGACCTGCTGGCGGATCTCCTCGTGCTTGATCGGTTCACCATGTACCGGCACGGGAGCGGCCGCCGGCTGGACGTCGCGCCGGCGGCGCAGCAGCCGCATCGCGTTGACGATGACCACGAGCACCGAGACCTCGTGGACGAGCATCCCGATCGCCATCGTCACCCCACCGAACAGCACCCCGGCGAGCAGCACAACCACCGTGCCGAGCGCGACGGCGATGTTCTGGCGCATGTTGTTCACGGTGCGGCGGGCCAGGCCCACGGCCTGCGGCAGCTTGAGCAGGTCGTCCTTCATCAGCGCGATGTCGGCGGTCTCGATTGCCACGCCGCTACCGGCGGCGCCCATGGCCACGCCGATGTCAGCGGTGGCCAGCGCGGGGGCGTCGTTCACGCCGTCACCCACCATCGCCACCGTGTAACCCTCCCGCTGCAGCCCGGCCACGGCGTCGAGCTTGTCCTCCGGCAGCAGCCCGGCGCGGACCTCGTCCACTCCCACCTGGACTGCGACGGCCTCGGCCACCCGCTGCTGGTCACCGGTGAGCATGACGACCTTCGTCACCCCGGCCGCGTGCAGCCGGCGGACCATCTCGGGGGCGTCGTGACGGATCTGGTCGGCGACCGCGACCACGCCGATGACGCGACCGTCGCAGGCGATGACCATCGGGGTGCGCCCCGCGGCCGCGAGCTCGTCGACGACAGGGGCTGCGACGTCGTCGGCAATCCCCTCCGCGGCGAGCAGCGCGAGGTTCCCGACGACGACGCGGTGGTCGTCCAGCGTGGTGATGATCCCCTTGCCGGGGACGGGCTCGGTGTGGGTGGGCAGGCCCAGCACCGGCAGGTCCCGCTCGGCGGCTGCCTCGAGGATGGGGCGGGCCAGCGGGTGCTCGGAGCCGGCCTCGGCGCGGGCGGCCATGGTCAGCACGTAGTCGCGGTCCATGTTCGGGTCGAGCACGACGACGTCGGTCAGCTGCGGGCGGCCCTCGGTGAGCGTGCCGGTCTTGTCCAGTGCGACGGCGGTGATCCGCGCCGAGGTCTCCAGGTACTCCCCGCCCTTGATGAGGATGCCGTCCTTGGCGCCGCGGCCGATGCCGGCGACGATCGAGACCGGGATGGAGATGACCAGCGCGCCGGGGCAGCCGATGACCAGCAGTGTCAGCGCCAGCACGATGTCCCCGGTGGCGATACCGAACACTGCGGCCAGCACGATGATCGCCGGGGTGTACCAGGCGGAGAACCGGTCCATGAACTGCTGGGTCTTGGCCTTGGCGTCCTGCGCCTCCTCCACCCGGTGGATGATCCGCGCCAACGTGGTGTCGGCGCCCACGCCGGTGGCCCGCACCTGCAGGAACCCGCCGGTGGCGATGGTGCCGGCGAACACCTGGTCGCCGGTGCTCTTCTCCACCGGCATCGACTCGCCGGTGATCGAGGCCTCGTCCAGCGCGCCGGTCCCGCCGATGACGACGCCGTCGACCGGCACCTTGGCGCCGTTCTTTACCAGTACCGTCTCACCCTGCCCGACGGCGCCGGCCGGCACCTCGACCTGTGTGCCGTCACGCAGCACGACGGCAACGTCCGGGGCGACGGCGACCAGCTCGGCCAGCGCCGAGCGCGTCTTGTTCAGCGTCGCGTTCTCCAGCGCGCCGCCGATGGCGAACAGGAAGGTCACCGCGGCGGCCTCCCAGTAGTTCTGGATGAGGATCGCGCCGATCGCCGCGACCGAGACCAGCAGGTCGATGCCGATGACCCTGACCGCCAGCGCACGGACGGCCTTGATGACGATCCGATGGCCGGCCACCACCGCCGCGGCCACCATGAAGATGTCCGCCGCCAGCGGCGACTCCCAGATCTGGGACATCGCGAACGACGCCAGGATGAGGAGCCCGGAGACCACCGGGATCGTCCACCGGCCCTGCAACCACATGTTGACCCTGCTCATGATCGATGCCTTGCCTTCCCACTCGTTCCGCGGGTTCGCGGCGCTGACATCGACGGTAGGAGGATCGGCCGGCCGGGGCCTTGACGCAGGTCAATACGGCACCGGAACTCCACTGCGCCTGACTTCGTCAGAGCTCGAGAACCAGTCGCAGAGCGGCTTCGACATGTCGCAGCTCATCGAACGTCAGGTGGCCGGCGCTGTCACCCAGACGTCCAGGATCGACCGCGGCCGTCTGCTCGACCAGCGCGCAGTCGGTAGACCACACCACGCACGCAGGCTCTCCATACGTGGTCGGCGATTCCCCTCCGCCGTCAGCCACTGATGGTCGGGCCGACCTCGTCCGGAGTGAGGACGACGACGCAGCGCCGTTCGCGCTCCATGGCGGCCCGGTACTCGGCCCAGTCCTCGTGCTCCCCGGCCGCCAGCCGGTAGTACTCGACGAGGAGGTCCATCGCCGCCGGCAGCGAGACGATCTCCACCGGACCGGTGATCTGCACCCAGCCCCCGAAGAACCTCTCAGTGAGCTGGCACAGCGAGGCCCGCGGGGTGCGGCGCAGGTTGCGGACCTTGACGGCCGTCTCACGGGTGCTGATGAGGATGCGGCCGGCGTCGTCGGCGACGGCGAGCACCGGAGACTGCTGGGCGTCCCCGGTGCGGCGGCGTGTCGCGAGCACCCCGCGCGGGTTGTCCCGGACGAACTCGAGCGCCTCGCTGATGTCCATGGGCAAGGTGTGAGGCCCGGCTACGCGTTCTGCCAGAGCCCGACGACGTTTCCCTCGGAGTCGTTGAAGTAGGCGGCGAAGCCCATCTCCCCGATCGGCGTCTTCCCGCTGAGCACCGCGCCGCCGTGCGCCTCCACCCGCGCGAGGTCGGCGTCGATGTCGGTGCTCTCGAGAGTGATGACGGTGCCGGTGTTGGTGCCCTCACGGGAGGTCATCCCGCCCCCGATGTACCCCGGCTCGCTGGGCATCCCGTCGTCGCCCGCGGGGCCGGAGGAGATGCCGACGTAGTCGAAGCCGGGCATCTCGTCGAGCTGCCAGTGGAAGACGTCGCTGTAGAACCGCTTGGCGCGGTCCTTGTCGTCGAACGGGATCTCGAAGTGGACCACTCGACCAGTCATGAAGACCTCCACGTCCGGAGCCGGCGCCCGGTCGGCGTCGACGCTGAGGAGTCTCATCGTAGAACTCAGGGGTCGTCCGAACCAGACCCTCGGTAGGTTTGCCGGCGAACCGGCCGCGCGACGCCCGGTCGGCGAGCAGACTTGGGGCCATGGCAGCAGAGCTGGTGCTCGGCCCGATGCTCCGGCGCATCGAGGACACCGCGGCCGCCGTGTGGGTGCAGACCTCGGCGGCGGCGGCGGTCCGCTGGTGGCAGCGGCGCGCGGGCAGCAGACTCTCGGCATGAGCTGCCTGTTCTGCGCGATCGTCGCCGGGGACGGCCCGGCCCACGTGGTGCTGGAGACCGACGACGCCGTCGCCTTCCTCGATGTCCGGCCGGTGTTCAAGGGGCACACCCTGGTGGTGCCGCGAGCGCACGTCGTCACGCTGCCCGAGCTCTCGCCGTCGTCGGTCGGGCCGTTCTTCACCGCGGTACAACGGGTGACGGCGGCGCTGCCCGCGGCGCTCGACGCACAGGGCAGCTTCGTCGCGATGAACAACGTCGTCAGCCAGAGCGTGCCGCACCTGCACGCCCATGTCGTGCCGCGCACCAAGGGTGACGGGCTGCGCGGGTTCTTCTGGCCGAGGCAGCGCTACGCCGAGGGTGAGGCGGCGCAGTACGCCGAGCGGATCGGGCGCGCGCTGGCAGCCTGAGGGCCGCCGTCGTCGTCCTATACTCGCCGGGCCGGGGGCTGACGACATCGGCGAAAGACAACGGAGACCTTCGTGACGACGTTCCAGCATTCCGACCAGCTGACCATCTCGAACCCGGCGGGGATGTACGACCCCAGCGGGTTCGGGTACTCCCACGTGGCGGAGGTCGCCGCCGGCGCCCGGCTGGCGTTCATCGCCGGCCAGGGTGGCGAGCGCGAGGACGGCACCTTCCCGGAGAGCTTCGAGGAGCAGGTCGATCAGGCGTTCCACAACCTGCTCACCGCGCTGGCCTCGGTCGGCGCCGGCCCCAAGGACGTCGCGAAGTTGACCGTCTACATCGTCGACCACGCCGAGGAGAAGCTCGGTGTCTACGGCGCGGCGCTGATGGCGGCCTGGGGCGACGTCGCCACGCCCACCGCCACCCTGGTCCCGGTGCCGCGACTGGCGCTGGACGCCATGCTGTTCGAGATCGAGGCGGTCGCGGTCATCCCGGGCTGAGCTGATCGGGCCGGCGGCGTCGCCCGGGAACTTCCAGGGAGCTCGAGCGCGTCGTTCGTGGTGACCTGCGGATGGCCCTTCGTCGTCGTCTGACCACGCGCGGTAGCGTGGCCCGGTGAGCAAGCGACGCCACCATCGCCGCCGGAGTACCAGCCCGAGCCACCGCCACCTGTACGCGGTTGACGCGCCCGAGACACCCGCACCCTCTCCTGACGACTTCCTCGGCACCATCGCCGCGGCTCTCGCCGACCCGGAGCCGCTGAGCTTCCTCGCGCTGGCGAGCTCAATGGTCGCCGCGCTCGACCCGCGCTCGGCCGACCCCCTGGCGCCGGTAGCGGACGACTCACCCGAGGCAGCGTTGTTCCTCGAGAGCCTCATCGGGCACGTCGTACCGGAGACCACCGCACTCCTGCTCGCCTTCGCCGAGCTGCTACCTGACAACCACCTCGCGCAACGTGCGCGGCGTGAGGCCCGTCGCCGTGACCACGTGCTGCCCCGGTGGTTGCAGCGGCTCGACGAGGCCGAGCCCGGCCCGGTGACGGCGTCGACGGACGTGCTCGGCGACGGTCAGAACACAGTGGTCTCGGTGCAGCTGGTCGGCGGCGAGTCACTCACCGCCGTCGTGTACGTCGACCACAACCTGGGTACCGTCGCCAAGGACGGTTTCATCGTCCCCGACGACCTCCCGGCCTTCCGGGCGGACTTCGACGCCCTGGCCGACGAGTCCGACGGCGTGGAGTTCACCGATCTCCGTCCGGCCGAGGCACGCGCCCAGATCGAGCAGGCGATCGCTATGGGCGCGATGACGGTGCCGCGCTTCGAGTCCGACACCTGGCCCGCGAGCCGTCCGATCGTCGAGTGGATCATCGGGCTGCTGCCGCCCGGCGGCACCGGGTTCGAGCGACCGGAGTGGACCGATGAGCAGCGGTCGGCAATCTCGGCTGAGTTCCTGCGTTCACCGGAGGGTGCCACGCTCACCGGCCGGGACGACGACGCGATCACCCGCGACCTCCTGTGGTTCACCACCGACTACAGCGGCGGGGAGCCGCTGCGATGGAGCTTCCTCAACGTCCAGATCCTCCTCGCCGACTGGTACCCCCGAAAGGTCATGGCCGGCCTCGCGTACCTGCGGCGGGTGCCCACCGTCCTGCGGGCACTCGTGCGCTACGCCCACCGCCTCGAAGGGATCCCCGGGCCGCTCACCGAACGGACCCTCAAGGCGATCGACGAGTGGGAACCCCTCTACCTCGAGCTCATCAGCGACGCCGGCGCGCCCGGCACTCCCGGGCCCCTCGATCAGCTGAGCAGGGCGGACCTGGCAGAGCTGCTGGCGCATCTCGCCAACCACGTGCACGAGCAGGCGGCCGGGGCCGTCGGTGGCGAACAGGCGCTCGCCGAGCTCGACGACGCTCCCTTGCCCGACGAGGCCTTCCAGTGGGACAACATCCCCGCAGACGTCCATGAGCGCGTGGCAGAGATCCTGCAGCTGTGCGACGGCTGCGCCGGGGAGATGTTCGACGTCGAGATGCGCACCGCCTTCCGGCGGGTGCTCGCGCGCACGGCCGCGACCGATCCCGCCGTGTTCCGTCGCCGGTCGAAGAACAGCACCGCCGCCGCGGCGATCGCCTGGCTGGTGGCGTCGGCCAACGACCGGCTCAGCCCGTACAGCGGCGGGCTGACCACCAAGGCACTGCTCGCGCACTTCGGCGTCACCGGCTCCATCTCAGACCGCGCCCGCCCCTTTCTCCGGGCCTTCGGCGCGGACGAGTGGCAGTCGGCGTACGACCTGACCTTCGGCACCCCGGAGGTTCTCACCTCCGACCGACGTGCCCGCCTGATCGAGATGCGCGACGACGACGGCACCCAGCCAGGCTCGTGACGCGACCGTCCTGGTCAGGTGCCAGCTGAGAACGCGCTGGCAAGGCGCGCGCTGATCGGGCTGAACCGCGCCCGGGGCTCACGGGCGAAGTACGACGCCTTGTGCTTCCGGAGCAGCTCCTCGCTGTCCCGCTGCCAGTCGAAGCCCGCGTCGTCGAGCACCCTGGCGAACAGCTCACTTGCGCGTGCATGGTCGCGGTCGGCCAGACGTCGTAGCACCGAGGGCGCGACGCTCTCTTCGTCCAGGATCTCCAGCAGATGCTCCGGCCGACACACTCGCCTCAAAGATCGAGAAGCACCGCGAGCGTGTCGCGAACCTGCCGGAGCACAACGGGTCCAACATTTCCGACACGCGCGATCACGCGGTCGCTCGAGACCGAGCGGACGTGTTGGCACTGGGCCGCCGAGACGGCGCCGAGGCCATTGCGTCCGTCCGGCTCGACCAGCACCTCGGCGCCGCTGTCGCGGATCGTCCTCGTGAGCGGGACCACCTGCACCACGCTAGGGCCGCCGCGAAGGACCCGCCCTGCCGTCACGACGATCGCCGGCCGCACCATCGCAGCCTCCGATCCCGCGGGCGCACCGAGATCGAGCTCGATCACATCACCCGGCGTCAGCATCGAGCCAGGAGACTTCCTCGCCGGTCAACGGCACTGCGAGATCACGGCCGATCTCGTCCTGCCGGAGCAACCGAACCGCTCGCGACACCGTCTCGGCAACCGTCAGCTGACGGCGCTCGGCGAGTTCGCGCAACTCGTCACGGGTGGCTCGACTGATCCGGATCGTCGTCGTTTCGGTCATGTATCGATGGTAGGCCGCTGTAGACTCTTTCGTCTACAGCGATCCGTTCGGCGGGACTGGTCGGCAGGTGCGGGCTACGCCCCTCCGCGTGGTTCGTCGGCACCGCGCGGCACGGCGTCCGAGAACCGATAGCGACGAACGTCGCCACGGTGGGCCTGCCGCGGCCCGATCTCCCGGCTATGACCGGATCCTGCGGCATATCGTGCCCCGGTCCGGCGACGAAGCCGTCGATCGAGCACGTGAATCCCCAGGCGACCTTTCCCATCTCTCCTCCTTGCTGGGCAGCGATGACGTGACCGTCGAGCTCACTTCGGTATTGAGTGGCCATCCACTACGGGAAGCCCCTCAGGATCGGTCAGAGCGGTCCCAGGACGTCGCGCGGGGCCGCGTTGAGGGCGAGGGTGTCGAGCACCGTGAGTAGCTGGCGTTCCTCGTACCGGAAGTGGGACTCCATGATCGCGGCGATCCCCTCG
Source organism: Georgenia sunbinii (assembly GCF_036421875.1). Lineage (NCBI taxonomy): Bacteria > Bacillati > Actinomycetota > Actinomycetes > Allobogoriellales > Allobogoriellaceae > Georgenia > Georgenia sunbinii. The sequence continues at coordinate 10,045 of NZ_JAZGOL010000004.1, forward strand.
AGGTGCCGGTCCAGCTCAGCGGGGGGCGCGGCGTTCCCGATTGCCGTCTGTAGTGCGGTGATTAGGTGCGCCATCATCGAGTGGTCCTGCTCCAGGTATCGCAGCGTCTCGCGGAGCTCGGGGTGGGCGGCGGCGATCGCGGGAAACAGCGTGCGGTCCTCGCCCTCGTGGTGCCCGGTCAGCGCCGTGCAGAACCCGTGGCAGAACAGCAGCAGGTCGCGCGTGGCCAGCCCGGCCGCCTCGCCGTTGTCCAGGGCATCCCGGGTCACCCACAGCGCTTCGCGCAGCCGCTCGTGGACGCCACGCAGCTCGTGGCTCCAGGCGACAAGCCTGGTCTTCTCGCCCTCAGTCACGTGAGGGCGAAGGGAACGACGGTGTCATCGTCGACTCTCCTTCGTGTTCGGCGCCTCCATGCCTGACACGGTCTGCCACCGGCACGCGACGCTGACACGACGATACCGGACGCAGGCTCTGTGGTCGCACCTCACTCATCGTTGCGGCTCAGGGCGCTGTCCCGGCTCGCGCGTGCGTTGTCGAGGAGCCCTACCGCGGCCTCCGCAGTCCCCCAGGACTGGCTCACGCCCGATCCCCCGTGGCCGACGTCGTGCACGCACACGGCGTGGGCGCGAACTCGTGGATCGTCGACGTCGTCCTCGGTCGCGGTTCCGATTGAGGCGGATCAGCGAGGTGGCCGATAGACCGCTCTGCCGGACTTCACTGGACGTGTTCGCAGGGGAGCCGCTTCTGGAACGCCAGGCAGTGCCGCTATCGGACGCACAGCCATCACCCACGGCGAACGGCCGATGAATCTGGGGAGTGCTGACGGCGCCGTTGGCGCAGACCTGTGGATGGAAAAAATGGATGTCGGTGCCCTTCGGTACGATTGATACAAGCGTTCGACCACGGAGGTGAGCGGCATGGCGGCAGTGGCATCGGCCCCGCCCGCTGGCTCGCCCGCGGCCTCACCCGAGCCGCTGGTGCTGCTGGCAGCCGTTCGCCGCAGCGTGGCCGCGCTGCGCCAAGGCGCCGCCAGTAGCGAGGCCGGCGGCTGGCCCCAGCAGACCCGTGAGTCCGCCATCACCGACATCGACGCACTGCTCCAGGAGCTCACGCTCTACCGCGGTCGGCTGCTGCTCGCCCACCAGGAGGACGGCCGGTGGGGCTCGGCTCGCGACCGGGACTTCACCGACTGGCGAGCCAGGGAGACTGGCTCCGGTCGCGGCGCAGCGCTGGCCGACCTGCAGGTTGCCGAGGGCCTGAGGACCATGCCACCACTCGCCGACGCCGTCGAGAACGGCGAGCTCAACCTTGAGCATGCGAAGACCCTGACACGTCTGCAGCGCCAGGCTTCGGGCGAGGTACAGCGGGCGTTGGCCGACGGCGGCCTGGCTCAGCTGGTCGACCGGGCCGCACGTGACGGGCTCACCGCACCGGAGCTCGGCAAGCAGGCGCGGCAGTGGGCAGCGCAGATCGACGCGACGGCCGCCCAGGCCGACTTCAACGCGGTGCGGCGGCGGCGGTCGCTGACGCTGCACCAGCACAGTGGGGGCGTCAGGGGCGAGATCTTCCTCGACGCGGTGGCCGGCGCCGAGCTGCGCACCGCCCTGGACGCGATCAGCGGTCGGCCGGCCAAGGACGATGTCCGCACGCCGGCGCAGCGGATGGTCGACGCGCTGTCCACCATGGCTGAGCGCACGCTGCAGGTCGGCTCCGACCTCAACGGCGCCCAGGTCCGGCCGCACCTGTCGCTGCTGGTCGGTGAGGAGACGTGGGCCGGGATCCTAGCCCGCCGCCAAGCTATCGAGGCGTCGCAGCAGGTCAGCGATGCTGACGATGCCGATGGCAGTAGCGACGATGCCGATAACGGTAGCGGCGACGCCGACGGCGGTGACGGCGGTGACGGCGCCGTTATCGCTCATGGCGGCTCAGCTTCGCTGCCGCCGCTGCCGGATGTTCCGCCCGGCCTGCTCGAGGACGGCGCAGTGGTCCCGCTCGTCGAGCTCGAGCGGATCATGTGTGACTGCGAGGTCACCCGCATGGTGATGAATGCCGAGGGTGTCCCGTTGGATGTCGGCCGCACCGAGCGAACCTTCACCAAGGAGCTGCGCCGGGCGGTGACCACCCGTGATCGGCACTGCCAGTGGCCGGGCTGCCATATCCGGGCCTCGTGGTGCGAGGTCCACCACATCACCTGGTTCTCCCGGGGTGGCGTAACCTCGCTCGCTGAGGGCATCAGCCTCTGCAGCTTCCACCACCACCGGGTGCACGAGCTCGACGTGCAGATCACCGCGCTTCCCGACGGATTCTCGTTCCGTCGCGGCGACGGGTTCGAGCTGGGCACCACCCGCCGCAGCGAAGCGCCGGAGGTCCGCCTGCCCACCGGGTCGGTCGCGACTCGGACGGACTCGGCGGGTCTGGCCGCAACGCAGCCGAGCTCGGCGATGCAGGCGGCAGCATCCGACGGACTGTTCGCCGCAGACCCACCGGCACCACCGCCGATGGGGGTCGCGCCACCGCCGCAGAAGGCGGCCCCACCGCCGGGACGGGCGGCACCACCGCCGGGGCGGGCGGCCCCACCGCCGGGGCGGGAGGCACCACGAAGGGCTGCGGGACCACCACCACGGAGGCAGACCGCAGCACGACGGGATACGGCGCAACCATCACCGAGGGAACTGGCGCCACAGCGAAAGTGGCCCACCTCGACCCAGGACGCGCCGGCGGGCGGCCCCACCAAGTTCCCCAGTACCTATGCAACCGCACCGCCGACCCTCTGGGACTCCGACCCGCCCTTCTGAGTTCCGGAGCCGGGGGGCNGCCGGCGCCCGCGGTGCGGGCGCCGGGTCCAGGGCGCCGTCGGACCGACGACGTACGAACGCCGGCCGCGAACCCCTGGGCTACTGCCCCTTGACGTTGACGATCTGGCGAAGCTCGTGGTCGATCGTGACCAGGTCCGCGGCGTCGGCCATGACGACGTCGATGTCCTTGTAGGCGTCGGGGATCTCGTCGATGAACGCGGCCAGGTCGCGGTACTCGATGCCCTTCATCCGCCGGCGCAGGTCCTCCTGCGTGAAGCTCTTGCGCGCCTGGGTGCGCGAGTAGGCGCGGCCCGCCCCGTGCGGCGCCGAGCTCAGCGACATCTCGTTGCCCTTACCCGTGACGACGTAGGACCGCGTGCCCATCGACCCCGGAATCAGCCCACGCACACCCTCGTGCGCCGCGATCGCGCCCTTGCGCGACACCAGCCGTTGCTCACCGAAGTGGTGCTCGACGGCAGTGTAGTTGTGGTGGCAGTTGACCTCCTCGAGCCGGCGCACCTCACCGTCGAGGAAGCGCCCGAGCTCGTCGACCACCCGGTCCATCATCACCTCGCGGTTGAGCCGCGCGAACTCCTGCGCCCAGTGCAGGTGCGACAGGTACTCGTGGAACATCGGGTCGTCCTCGGTGAGGTAGGCGAGGTTGAGGTCCGGCAGCAGCTCCTTGCGGTCCAGCGCCCGGTCCTTCGCGGCGCTGATGTAACGCCGGGCGATCAGGTTGCCCACTCCCCTGCTGCCCGAGTGCAGGAACGTCCACACCGCCCCGGTCTCGTCTGCGGTCACTTCAATAAAGTGATTGCCGCCACCTAGCGAGCCCAGCTGCAGCCGCCAGTTCTTCGCAAACGCGTCCGGCTTGACGCCCTCCTCCCGCGCCAGGCGTTCGAGCTCAGCCACCGCCTGCGGCGCCCGGCCCCACAGCTTGCGGTTGTTGTTCCCCGGGCTCAGCGGGATCGCCCGCTCGATCTGCTCGCGCAGCTGGGACAGCGGGTGGCGTGCCCGGCGCAGGTGCTCCTCGGTGAACTGGGTCCGCACCGCGACCATCCCGCAGCCGATGTCCACGCCCACGGCCGCCGGGATCACCGCGCCGACCGTGGGGATCACCGACCCGACCGTCGCGCCCATGCCCACGTGTGCGTCCGGCATCAGCGCGACGTGCGGGTCCACGATCGGCAGCTCGGCGGTGAGCTTCGCCTGCGCCAGGGCATGGTCGTCGAGGATCGAGGCCCACGAGTAGAGCTTCTCGGTCAGCTGCTGCATATCGCCACCATGCCAGGTCCGCGGTCAGCCCACCCGCCGCAGCGGCACCACCGCCGACGGGTCCGGCCAGTCCGTCGAGCGCCGCAGGTCGGCGTGGAACCCGGAAACGTGCCGGTCCCAGAACCGGGCTCCGGCGTCGATCGAGTCGGTGTACGCCACCGGAACCACTCCGGCGGCGACGTCCGGCGCCCGGGTGAACTCGGGCTTGCCGACGAAGGTGACCACCCGGGTCAGGGACGGGGACGGTCGGGCGGCGTGGGTGACGTCGGCGGCCGCGGTGGCGCCCACCGCGTCGGTCGCGGCGACGGCGTCGCTGGCCCGGACCGCGTCGGTGACATCGACCGTGTCGTACCGCAGCTCGCGCGCTTCGAGTTGGGCCAGCTCCCCTGGCCCCACCGGCACGCAGATCCCGTTGACCGACTCCGCCGGTCCCGCCGGGCGAAGGTTCGCGAACAGCACCACCGGCGGCCGGACGTCCTGGTCGTCGAGGTACGCCTTGTCCGGCTGCGTGCCGTCGTTGGGGAACGCGACGCCGAAGTCCCGTCGTCGTCCACTGACGACGGCCGGCACGCAACGGCGCCACGAGACGGTCGGCAGCGTGGCCTGCAACGACGCCGGCTGCAGCAGCGAGCCGTACACGAACACGAACGCCGGTGGGGCGGTCATCGCGCCACGCTCCTCCCGCTGCTGCGCAGAACTCCGTGCCGCGCAGAACTCCCCCGACAACGTATCCAGCGGCGCCGACCGGCGCATGGCGTCAGACCGGCGTGCGGTGTCAGACCGGCGTGCGGTGTCAGACCGGTGCGGCACAGTGGACCCGTGATCCGACGCATCGAGCGCCGCCCCGAGACCGAGGTCGACCCAGCCGCGTGGCCCGACTCGGTGCCCGCCGTCGGCCAGCTGCTCACCCGGGGCCTTGACCTGCCGGCCGGCGTGACGTTCCTCGTCGGGGAGAACGGCGCCGGCAAGTCGACGATCGTCGAGGCCGTCGCGGAGCTGCTCGACATCCCCGTCGACGGCGGGTCGAGCGACCACCGCGCCGGCGCCGACCGCGGCCGGGGCAGCGACCGTTCCAACCTCGCCGGACGGCTGCGGACCATCCGCGGCACCGGTGGGCACGGCCGCACCGGCTTCTTCCTGCGCGCCGAGACGATGCACCGCTTCGTCACCTACCTCGAGGACGCCGCGAGCATCGAGGGAATCCCGCCGGCGCCGCACCCGCTGCACCAGGTGAGCCACGGCGAGTCGTTCGTCGAGATGCTCACCGGCCACTGGGTCCGCCGCGCGGGCATCGTGCTGCTCGACGAGCCGGAGTCGGCGCTGTCGTTCACCAACACCCTCGCGCTGGCCGACGTCCTCGGCCAGCTGGCCGCCAGCGGCAAGCAGGTGCTGTGCGCCACCCACTCCCCGCTGCTTACCGCGCTGCCCGGCGCCCAGATCTTCCAGCTCGACGACGACGGCATCACCCCGGCCACCTGGGACGAGCTCGAGGTGGTGCGCCACTGGCAGTCGTTCCTCGGTGCGCCCGAGCGCTACCTGCGCCACCTGGGCTGACCAGTTCCGGGGCGACGACGCGCCCGGGACACGAGACCGGCACCGGCCACCGTGCGCTGCGACGGCGTCGTCTCGCCTGTCGGGACGCGACCGGTCGGACGTCTTGCCTGCCGGACACCGGTCGACCGGCGCCGATGGGCACTCCTAGCGTCTGCGCCACGGTCGACCGGCCGCAGACAGGGGGGAACACCACTATGCCTTTCGTGAGGCACACCAAGCCGATGAGCACTGACGCTCGTTATCGGTGTACCGGCGAGTGTCGGTGACCCTGCTCGCCTGATCGGCTCGAGCAGCCCGACCCCGGCGGTGCGCCGGCTCCGTCGCACCTTCGTCACCACCGCGCAGCGGCCCACGGGGCGCTGCGCCCTGCCCGTGTGCTCATGCCACGGCGCCCATCGTGATGTCGCGGTTCGACCGCAGCTCATTCAACAAAGGAACTCCACCCATGGTCCTCACCGGACTCGCCGTCGGCGGTGCCCTCGGCTTTGCCATGCAACGCGGCCGGTTCTGCGTCACCGGCGCATTTCGAGACGTGTGGATCGGGCGCAACACGCGCTGGATCACCGCCTTCCTCATCGTTATCGCCGTGCAGAGCGTCGGCATCTTCGCCCTCGACGCGCTCGGCGTCATCACGCTGTCGTCCGGCCCGCTCGCACCGCTGGCCACCATCGCCGGGGCCTTCATCTTCGGCTTCGCGATCGTGCTCGCCGGCGGATGCGCCACCGGCACCTTCTACCGCTCGAGCGAGGGCCTCATCGGCTCCTGGTTCGCGCTCATCTGCTACGCCGGGGCCGCGGCCATGATGAAGGGCGGCGTGTTCGGCGACTTCACCGCGGCCGCTCGCGCCCAGACCATCGAGGTCACCACGATCCACGACACGCTCGGCATCTCACCGTGGTGGCTGGTCGGCGGGCTGGTCCTCGCCGTCGGCTACGCCGCTGCCCGCCACCTCGCCGCTGAGCCCAAGCTCGCCACCCTGCCGGCGCGGCGACGCGGCCTGGCCCACCTGCTGTTCGAACGTCCCTGGCACGCCTTCGCCACCGCCGTCGTCATCGGCGTCATCGCCATCATCGCCTGGCCGCTGAGCACCGCCGCCGGCCGGCCGGCCGGACTGGGCATCACCACGCCCTCGGCCAACGCACTGACCTTCCTGGTCACCGGGGACATCGAGCTCGTCGACTGGGGCGTCTTCCTCATCGCCGGCATCCTCCTCGGGGCCTTCATCGCGGCCAAGGCCTCGGGCGAGTTCCGGCTGCGCGTCCCCGACGCGACGACCATGGTCCGCTCGATCAGCGGCGGCCTGCTCATGGGCGTGGGCGCCGCGCTCGCCGGCGGCTGCACCATCGGCAACGCCATGGTCAACACCGCCCAGTTCTCCTACCAGGGCTGGCTCTCCTTCGGCTTCATGGTGCTCGGCACCGGGGCCGCCACCCACCTGTTCATCCTGCGCCACCGGCCCACCGCCACCCGCACCCAGCAACCGTCCCTCGCGGGCGTCTGACGAAAGGAAGCACCATGCCCATCACTCTCGAGACCTCCGGCCAGGTCTGCCCGTTCCCGCTCGTCGAGGCGAAGGACGCCATCGCGAGCCTGGCCGACGGCGACCACCTCACCATCAAGTTCGACTGCACCCAGGCCACCGACGCCATCCCGCGGTGGGCGGCGCAGGAGGGCTACCCGGTCACCGACTACCGACAGGTCGGCGACGCCGAGTGGTCGATCACCGTCCAGAAGAAGTAGTCACCCGCCGGCTCCGTTCGCGGGTGGAAAGCCACGGGGTCCGACGAGGACCCCGTGGCTGTCGCCCATTTAGGCGGGTACGGACGACTACGAGCCCTCCCCCGGCACACGTGACCGTGCCTCGGTGAGTGCGCGCTCCGCCTCCTCGCTGCGCGCGACGGCGGCCGCGTGCGCCTCCTCGGCGGCGTCCTGCTGCTCGTCGAGTAGCGCCAGCGACTCCTTGCGCTTGGCCAGCTCCCGCTCGGCCTCCTCCACCTGGGCGGCAGCGCGCAGCACCGCGGCGTGGAGCCGCTCGACCTCGTCCTCGGCCTCGGCCACCTCGTCCCGGGCCGTCGCCGCTGCCCGCTCGGCGGCCGCTAGGTCCCGCGCGGCCTGCCGGGCGGCGGCCTTGTCGGCGCGCGACCGTGCGGCGTCGGCGCCGGACGGTGCCGCGCCGGCACCGGCGCCAGCACCACCACCGCCGACTTCCGGTATCTCGGCGTCGAGCTCGTCGTCGTCGGGCACGTCCTCGACCACACCGGGCAAGGCCAGCGCACCCAGGTCAACCGCACCCGGCTCGAGCGGGCGCACGAGCAGGCCGCTGCGCACCGCCCGCTCGGCGGTCCGGTCGATGACGACGGCGTGCCAGGTCCCCGTCACCTGGCCGAGCGCGGCAGCGGACAGCGCGACGTCGTGGTCGGCGGCGAGCGCCTCGGCGGCGGCCGCGACCCGGGCGGTCAGCCTCCGACGCCGTCGGCCGAGGTCGCGCAGCTCCGTCGCGTTCGCCGACGCCTGGGCCACCCGCAGCTCCGCGCCCAGCTGGCTGAGCGCGTCGACCTCGTCGGGCAGCCCGCGGACGACGGCGCCCACCGCCCACGCGGCAGCGGTCGCCTTGGGCAGCGCTGCCACCCGAGCGGCGGCCTGCTTGTCGTCGTCGGCGCGGAGCGTGGCGGCGCGGGCCTTGCGGGCCGCGACGAACTCCGCAGGCACGATGGCGTAGAGCTCGTACGCCAGCCGCACGAACGCGTCGGAGGCAAGGTCCGCGCTGATATCCATGGTCAATGGTCTACCAGCACGAGTCACCGTCGTAACGGTTCGCCGCGGTGGCACAGTCTCCATGCGGCTCTTGCGGGTGCCGCCGTAGGCAAGGGCGGCACGGATGGTCCGCCCGGTGAAGCTCGCGACGGTGTCGAAGTCGAGGTCTGCCAGTCACCGGCCCAGCGTGGTACGGACCGCTGCCGTCACGCATCGCTCGGGTCGGTCCGCACCTCGCTCAGCCGAACGGGTCGACGATTGCTACGCCCCTGAGCACACTGCCTGTCGCGAGGTCCTCCGTCCACAGCTCGGCGCATCCCGACTCGACTGCAGCCTCGAGGATCAACGCATCCCAGATCGAGAGCTGGTGACGTCCGACCGTGGCGACTGCGCGCTGAACCAGTCCGCCGTCCGTGGTGACCACCGGCAGCTCGGCAAGTGCTGCCAGGACCCGCGAGGCAGCCGTGTGGGGCAGCGGTGGGGTCAGCTTTCGTGTCACCACGACGAACAGCTCGAGCAGCACCTGGGTGCTGATGACGAAGTCGTGCTCAGCGGCCGTCAGGAGCTGGCGGGCACGCTCCTGCTTGACAGGTTCCCCCGCGTCGAACTGGTAGGCGATGACGTTGGTGTCCAAGAAGACCCTAGACACGGTGCAGATCGCTTCGCCGCCAGGTGCGCCCGGTCCCCTCGCTGCCAGACCGGTGCTCGTCCGCGATCAATGCGAGCTCCGCGAACACCTGCCGCGTCGGCGGCGCGTCGGCGTACCTGCGCAACGCCTCGGCGAGGTAGGCGTTGACGGACTCCTTGCGTTCGAGTGCGCGGATCCGCGCACGTCGCAACGTCTCTTCGTCGACGGAGATCGTCAGGTTGGCCATGAAGCAGTGTAGCACTGGTTCCGTGCTACACCGCGATGTCACGCGCGAACCATCACGCCCGTACTCCGCCCTGACAAGCGATATGGCACGTCTCAGGGCGCGATGTTGAAGTTGTCGCGGAACACGTTGTCGGGGTCGTAGCGGCGCTTGAGCTCACGCAGCCGCGTCAGCGTCCTCGGCGGGTAGACGTCGAGCAGCCGCTCCGGCCGCGGGTCGGTCTCGAAGCTGGCGTACAGCCCGTCGAAATGGTGGTGCAAGCCGTCCCAGATGCCGTCGAGCCGCTGCCGGTTCGAGCCCATCGCGGTCACCGAGAAGTTCGCCGACCGGTGGGCGAACGCGGTCGCGTCCGCCGGCACGTCCGTCGTCGCGCCGCCGAGCGCGCGGATCTGGAAGAAGAAGGTGTGCCCGGACCGGATGAGGCGCTCCGCATCCGCGGCAAACTGCGGCGTCACCTCCTCGAGGAACCCCGAGCGGCTCACCGGCTGCCCCTGGGAGTACTGCGGAGCGTCAGGAGTCGAGACCAGCGCCGGGTACGGCACCACCTGGATCGCCTGCCCCACGAGCGGAGCGACCTGGGCGAACGGCTGCAGCCGCTCGAGGATGGTGTCGGGGTCGGCGGAGTCGATCACCGTCATCGTCTGCGCCACCACCTGGCCACCGCGCGGCGCACCCATGGTGAGGAAGCTGGTGAGGTCGCGCGGCGCGGCCTGCACCGCCGCGCCCCACCGCACCAGGAAGTCGGCGGTGTCGCTGGCGTCGAACACCAGCTGCGCCACCCCGACGTCGCCCACCTCGGCCGCCTCGAGCTCGAAGGCGGTGACGATGCCGAAGTTGAACCCGGCGCCCCGCGCCGCCCAGAACAGGTCGGGGTTCTCCTCGTCGCTCGCGCGGACCCGCGAGCCGTCCGCCAGCACCATCTCGACGGCGCGGACCCGGTCGATGGTCAGCCCGTGGGCCCGACCGAGGAAGCCGATGCCGCCGGTGGTCGCCAGTCCCCCGACGCCCACCCCGCCGAAGTCCCCCGAGCTGATCGCCCAGCCGTACGGCGCGAGCGCCGCGGCGACCTCGCCCCACCGGGCGCCGGGCTCCAGCCGGACCAGCCGGCGCGCCTCGTCGAGCACGCTGATCGCGTTGAGCCGGGCGAGGTCGATGACGATCCCGCCGTCGTTGGTCGAGCGGCCGCTGATGCCGTGGCCGGCGCTGCGCACCGCGAGCGGCACCGGCTGGCGGCGCGCGAACGCCAGCGCCTCGACGACCTCGTCCGCGTCGCCGGGACGCAGCACGAGGCCCGGCGAGCCGCCGCGCAGGTAGGTGGAGCGGACGGTGGCGTACGGCGCGTCGCCGGGCTCGACGGCGCCGGCGGCCAGCGACGCCGGGACGTCGTCGTAGGCGATCGAGATGCGCCGGGCGGCCCGGGCCGCCGAGCTGCGCACCTCCCCGGTCGGGGTGCCGCGGCGCGACCTGGCGGCGGCCACCGCCTCCCGCAGCGCGGGGGCGACCTCGGTGGCGAACCGGCCGAGCACCTCGTCGTCGTCGGTCGCCAGCACCAGGGTGGCAGCGCCGTCGGCGAGGACGAGCGGGAGCAGGTCGTCGACCCACTTCGCCGGCGGGCCGACGAGGAAGTCCCCCGGGTACGGGGTGAAGCGGCCGTCGAGGTTGACGATCCGGCGGATCTCCCGCGGGTCGCGCCCGGCGGCGGTGGCTGCGGCGTCGATGACAGCGTTCCCGGCACGCAACGTCGGCAGCCCGGACGTGCCGCCGGGCACCACCCAGCCGTCGGCGGTCCGTGCCACGAGGTCGAGCATCCGCGGCTTGCCGCCGCCGACCCAGACCGGCAGGTTGCGCGTGGGCGCCGGGCCGCGCTGGGCGCCGTCGACCACGTGATGCTCGCCGCGGTGCCGGACCGGTCCGGGCGCCGCGGCGTCCCAAACCGACCGGACCACCTCGATCGCCTCCTCCAGCGCGTCGACCGACTCACCGGGCGTCCGTCGCGCGACGCCCATCGCGGTCATCGCGTCCCAGAAGTGCCCGGCGCCCAGCGCGAGTCCGACGCGGCCGCGGGCGAGCAGGTCGAGGCTGGCCGCGGCGCGGGCGACCACGGCCGGCGGCCGCATCGGCGTGTTGAGCACGCTCGGCGCCAGCTGGATGCGGTCGGTACGCCCGGCGATCCAGCTGAGCAGCGTCCACGCCTCGAGGAAGCGCGGCTGGTACGGGTGGTCCTGGACGGTGACCAGGTCCAGCCCGAGCTCATCGGCGCGTACCGCGAGGTCGACGACGGTGTGCGGCTCGTCGGCGCTCGGGGTGAGGAAGACTCCGAGCTGCAGCGGCTGGCCGTAGTCCACCGGCCCCGAGGCCGGCAGCTGCGAGGCCATCACGCGCGCTCGGTCGCGACGAGCTCACGGACGGCCGGAGCGATCTCCTGGCCGAGCACCGCGAACATCGACGGGTCGTCACCACCGAGGATGTAGGCGCTGACGCCGTACTCGAGGGTGATCGCGGCGAGCTGCTCGGCCCACTGCGCCGGCGGGCCGACGAGCAGCTGGTCGCCCCGCTGCTCGGCGAGCCGGCCGTTGATGTTCAGCAGCCGCCGCACGGCGCGCGGGTCGCGGCCCGCGGCGGTCGCGGCGCCGTCGATGACCGCATTGCCGTCGGCGATCTCCTGCAGGCTCTTCATGTACCCCAGCGACGGCAGCCAGCCGTCGCCCGTGCGGCCGGTAAGCCGCAGCATCCGCGGCTTGTAGGCACCGATCCAGATCCCGACGTCGTGCGCCGGGGCCGGCCCCCGCTTGGCGCCGTCGGCGCGGTGGTGCTCGCCGTCGACGACGAGGCGCGAGCGGTCCGAGGTGTCCCAGATGCCGCGGATGATGTCGATCGCCTCGTCGAGCGCGACGACGCTCTCCCCGGGCGTCAGCCGGCCGCCGCCCATCGCCTCGATGGCGTCCCAGAATCCGCCGGTGCCCAGGCCGAGCTCGACCCGTCCGCCGCTGAGGAGGTCGAGGCTCGCCACGGCACGGGCCAGCACCGCCGGCGGGCGCAGCGGCAGGTTCACGACGTTGGTGGCCAGCCGGATCCGCTCGGTGCGGGCGGCGACGTAGGACAGCAGCGTCCAGGTGTCGAGGAACGAGGACTGGTAGGGGTGGTCCTGGAAGGTGGCGAGGTCCAGGCCGGCGGCCTCCGAGGCCCGGGTCAGCGCGACGACCCGCTCGGGCGCGGCAGCGGTGGGGGTGATGAATGATCCGAAGAGGAGGTCGTGGCCGTAGTCCGTCATGCCGGAGGAACGCCGGCCACGGCGCGCACTATTCCGAGACATCGGCCATGTCCCCTGCCCCGGGACGCGACAACGGCGGGCGACCCGCTGTGGGTCACCCGCCGTTGTCGGCGTACGGAAAGCTGGATGTCGCGGTCAGACCGCCGGCGCGAGCTCGACGCCGGAGGCCGGGAGGCCCTTGTTCTCGAGGACGGCGGCGTCGACCATGGCGGTGACGTCGTCCTCCGTCAGGTTCAGCGAGATGGCCAGCTCGGCCACGAACGGGGTCATGGCGTCGCGCAGCAGGTTCATCTCCCCGAAGGACAGCCGCTTCTCGGTGTTGCGGCGGGTGAGGTCGCGAATGAGGCCGGCGATGGTCCGCACGTCACCGCTGCGCAGCCGCATGGTGTTGTTCTTGATCCGGCGTGACCACACGGTCTCCTCGACCTCGCTCTCCGCGAGCAGCAGGTCGAAGATCTCACGCACGCCAGCGGCGTCGAGAATGGGCCGGACCCCCATCTCCTCTGCCAGCTCTACCGGGACCGCGACCGAAAGGTCGGAGTGGCGCACCTCGAGGTTGAGATACTTGCGACGGTCGTCCCGAATCGTGCGGGTGAAGATCTTCTTGATCGTTGCCGGACCGTGGTGAGGATGGACGACGACCTGACCTGTGGAGAAATTCAACGCGTGACCCCTTCGAGAAGAGAGCGCCACACTCGGCGGCGACGAACGCCCTGGGGCGACCGTCGGCGACTGCCCAGACCACCCGAGCGCTAAGCGTCCGAGCGGAATGAGGACACGGAGGAATTCGCAGCCACATCCGGTGAGAGCGCCCGACCTCCGCGAGCCAGCCCTACCATTCTCTCATATTTTTGGCACTATTTCGCGAAGGTGGCCTTCGCCACAGTTCCGCGGTCATCGAGCATGTGATGAGCGAAGGTGATCATCGCTCGAGGGACGTGCAGACGCAGGCGCGATTTCCGTCGGGGTCGGCCAGCACCGTGAAGCTCGGCGCGTGCGAGTCGTCCACGACCCTGCCGCCCGCGGCGACGGCCGCCGCGATCCGCCCCTCGGCCACCTCCGGCGCGACCCACAGGTCGAGGTGGAAGCGCTGGCGCGGCGTCTCGTGCGGCTCGGTGCCCTGGAACCACAGCGGAGGCAGCCGCCCGCCGGGATCGGCCACCTCGTCATCGTCCACGCCGGTCGGGTCACCGGTGAGCAGCGCCGCCCAGAACGGGCCGACGGCGGCGCTGTCGGCCGTGTCGAGCCCGACCTCCAAGGCGGTGACCGCCGCCGGCTGCGCCTCGACGCCCTGCGAGCGTGCGAGGTCGCTGATCTGCCGGGCAAGGTCGAGGTCGCGCTGCGTGAGCTCACCGACGTCGTGGCTGAGGAGCTCGAGGTCCACGTGCGGGTAGGTGAGCGTGACGTCGGGGTGGTGGTTGGCGGCCTCGGCCAGCTCGGTCACCGCGGTGACCAGCCGCAGCCCGGCGACGAAGCTGCCGGTGCGGAACCTCGCGTGCAGCGAGCCGGCGAGCACCCGCCAGTCGGCCAGCCCCGCGTCGTCGACCTGTCGGGCAGTGATCCGTGCCATCCCCCCACGGTGGCACGCCGGCGCGATGCCGGCCACCGGAACCGGCCCCGGACGCAGCGGTGCCCCGGACCACCGGCCCGGGGCACCGCCTCAACTACGTCCGCGAGATCAGCGGTTCGCGCGCACCCGCCTCACTCCCAGCGTGGTCGCGCCACCGACGACGGCCAGCCCGAGCGCGACGAGCACGTACGTGAGCACGTCCGCGCCGGTAGTGGGCAGGTCACCGCCGCCGCTGCCGCCACCGGTGGGCGAGGACGTCGGGGCCGGTGACGACGGGTCGTCCGTGGGCCCGGGCGTCGTCGGCTCGTCGGTCGGCTCGTCGGTGGTCGGCTCGTCGGTGGGCTCCTCGGTCGGGAGCTCACCCTCGGCCACCGGGAAGTGCCACGCGTTCACGCCGCCGTCGGCGGACTCCCAGGAGACCAGCACCGAACCGTCGGCACGCAGGTCGTCGAGCACGTCGTCGCCGATCTCCACGGTCACCGTGCTCGCCCCGGGGCCGACCTCGGCGACGGCGTTGCCGAGCAGCCGGCCACCCATGTCGGGCGCCCAGGGAGCCGCACCGATGTCGTCCGGCGAGCAGGCGGTGAAGCCGAGGACGTCGCCCTCACAGCTGGACACCCAGACCGGGACCATGCCCAGGTCGCCGCGCCAGACGAAGGCCCGGACCGTCCCGGGCTCGGCGGCCTCGACGTCCAGCGTCACCGACGGGTTGCCGATCTCGACGTCGGCCACGGTCAGCGCACGGCTGGCCGGCAGGCCCGAGATCGTCACGCCACGCACCGCGGACTGGTAGATCGTCTGCGGCGACTGCACGCCCATGAGCGCGGTGTCAGGGATGATCGGCGCGGCCGGCTCGGTCGAGCGGTCGGCCGGCGGCTGGTACCCGTCGAGGTAGCCGTGGCCCCACCGGTAGGGCTCGGACTGCTGGCTGCCGAACGGCGACCATCCGGTACGCGTCTTGCCGATGAAGGTGTCCACGTCCGAGTCGTACGGCGTGACGTTGAGACCCATGAACTCCGGGTCGACGTCGTTGGTCACCGAGTCACCGGTCGGTGCCGCACTGGTCGGACCGACCGCCGCGGGCAGGTTCGCCAGCGGGATCTTGGTCTCGACGGTGTAGAACCCACCCTCGTAACTGCCGTCGGCGCCGCGGTTGACGGTCACCGCGACCTCCTGGCCCGGGGAGTTCGGGGCGCCCTCGATGGTGTCGGCCAACGGCCCCGACGAGAAGCCCTGGTGGTTGTCCGCGTCACGGCTCCAGCAGGGCCCGTCCGGCCCGTTGCCGGCGCTGCCGGTCGGGTCGTCGGTGAACGGCATGATGCCGGTCTTGAAGGTCGTCGAGGTGTCCCGCGACGTCGCCTGCGGGTCGAGCAGCACCTCGACGGAGTCGACCAGCCAGTGCCCGAAGCAGCGCTCCGGCGTAGCGGCCGCGCTCGCGACGTCGTCGACGACGTGCGCGTACACGTACAGGTCGTCGCCGGACCAGGCGAGCCGGGCGAAGCTGCCGTCGCCGCAGTCGACGCCGTCGGGCTCGCACTCGGCACCCTCCCAGCGGCTACCGATGTCGATCGCTGAGCCGTAGCTGTCGTCCTCGGCGCCGTCGACCACGGGCGCGTCGCCGGCCTCGGGGATGACGGTGGTGGGCACGACGTACATCGTCAGCGTCTCGCTGCTCGTCGAGCCTGCCTCGACGGCGGTGGTGGTGATGGGCAGGTCCACCGTGGCGCCGCCTGCCGCGCTGGGATCGGTGTGGGTGAGGGTGAACTCCACCGTGGTGTCCTCCCCCGCGGCGAGGTCGGCGTAGGGCACGGACGCCGGCTCCACCACGAACGGCGCCTCGACCTCGAGGGTCACCTCGCCGTTCTGCGTCTCGGCGGTCCGGTTGGTGACGACGACGGGCACCGTGACCGTCTCGCCCGCGCCGATGTCGCTCTGCGCGGAGGACCGGCCCGCGACGTAGGTGAACTGCTCCGCCCACTCGTCGTACTCGGAGAAGTTGCCCCACCGCTCGAACCGACCCTCGACGCCCGACACGATCTCGACCCGGGTGTCGTTGTAGGCGGTCACCGTGCCGTTGTCGAAGCTCGCCGCGATCCGGTGAACCGCGGTGGCGGCGTCCGCCGCGGGCGTGACGGTGAAGGTCACGCTCGACTCGGCCGCATCGGTGATCGGCCCCAGCTGCTGCGTCTCGGAGACGTCCCAGCCGGCGGGCACCTCGAGGGTGACGTCGCCGGCGGCGATGGTGCCGGCACCGGCCTGGCTCTCGACGGTCACCTCGAAGGGCTCGTCGGGCGCCTGGAAGTACTCTTCGATGTCGAAGGAGAAGGTCGAGCCGAGCGGCATGCCGCCCGGGTCGGCGATGACCGAGCCGAACAGGATCGCGTCGTCGCGACCGTTCTCCGGCGAGCCGTTGGGCTGGAACGGCACCTCGGACTGCGCTATGCCGTAGCGCTGGCAGCTCGGGTCGAAGATCCCGATGTGCTTGGAGCGAGCCTGGGTCGGGTGGGCGCGGTTGCCCTCACGACCGACCTGTGCCCAGGTCTGCGCGGTGCCGGGCTCCTGGCCCTGGATGTTGCCGGGCAGCCAGGTGAACGGCGATGGGTAGCCGGTCCAGGTGCCGACGACGGTGAACGGGTTGGCCGGGTCAGGTTCGAAGCCGGCGTTGCAGCTCGGTCCGTCTGTCCCGCCCTCGCCCTGCGTGCTGGCCCCGGAGGTGATCATCTTGACCTGCCAGACGTCGACGGCGTCCGGCCCGGTGAGCTGCTCGGGGAACATCGTCGGGTCGGCGGCGGCCTGCGCGGCCTCCCAGATGACCCGGCCGGCGTACTGGTGGTTGCCGTGCCCGGCCGGTGCCGGTGAGAAGCCGGTGAGGATCTCGGGCTGGGTCTGGCGGATGACGTGGACCACCTGGCGCTGGATCCGCTCGGAGCCCCACACCTCCTCGGTCAGTGCCGCGCTGGTGTTGTAGAAGAAGTCGACGGCGTCGATGTTGAAGATGTCGACGGTGCCGGAGCGGAAGTGAGAGGCGCGGTCCTCGTTCTCGCGGCGCAGGCCGAGCGCCGGGCCGGCCTCGTCGCCGACCGAGTTGGAGCCGCCCTCGCCGCGGGTGAGCATGATGATCCCGCACTGGACGTCGTAGCGGTCGTGCCAGACGCCGCACGGCGTGGTGAAGCTCGCGTCGTCGTCGGGATGGGCCCAGATGCCCATGACGTCGATCTTGTTCGGCGACACCTCCGTGGTGACCGACGGATCACCGACGGTCAGCGGTGGTTCCTCGGTGTCCCCGACGGCTGCCGGCAGCACGCCCCCGAGGGAGATCGCCACCAGCCCCCCGATGGCGAGGGCTTTCCTACGTAACCTCTTCACAGATACCTCCCGAACAGGCGGACGGCATCGTCCGCGTGGGCAGTTGCCACGGGTCGCGCGCGGCTCGCGTCAACTTATCGAAACCTTGCTCACTTCTACAAGGGATTGCTCACGATTGTGCGCAGTTGTGCGCGAACGGTCAGTCCTTCACCGCCCCTTCGAGCATGCCGCGGATGAAGTGCCGCTGCAGGAAGAGGTAGAGGATGACCATCGGCAGCGCCACGAGGACCGCGCCGGCGGCGAGCAGCGTAGTGCCCTGGGTGTATTGGCCCTGGAACAGCGCCAGCCCCAGCGGTGCGGTGCGCAGCTGCGCGTTGGGCGACATCACCAGCGGGATGAGGAACTCGTTCCACGTCCACATGAAGGTGAGGATGAGCATCGTGACGATGGCCGGCCGCGCCACCGGCACCAGCACCTGCCACAGCACCCGGTGGTGCCCGGCGCCGTCGAGCCTGGCCGCCTCGATGATCGAGCGGTTGGCGCCGCGGAAGTAGGCACGCATCCAGAAGGTGCCGAACGCCACCGACTGCGCCACCTGCGGCAGCGCGATCGCCCAGTAGGTGTTGGTCAGGCCCACGCTCTGCAGGTCGAAGAACAGCGGGACGATGATCGCCTCGGCCGGCACCATGATGCCGAGCAGGAAGACGTAGAAGATCACCTGCGAGCCGCGGAACCGGAAAGCACCCAGCGCGTAGCCGGACATCAGCGACAGCACCGTCGCCAGCGAGACGACGATGACGGCGACGACCACCGAGTTGATCATGTACTCGCTGAACCGGCCCTGCTCCCAGGCCCGGCCGAAGTTCTCCCAGTGCAGCGGCCCGCCCGCCGCGGCGTCCGCCGGCGTCTCCGGCAGCAGCGCGGTGCGCAGGATGGTGGCGATCGGCGCGAGCGCGAACAGCGCG
Organism: Georgenia sunbinii; assembly: GCF_036421875.1. NCBI lineage: Bacteria > Bacillati > Actinomycetota > Actinomycetes > Allobogoriellales > Allobogoriellaceae > Georgenia > Georgenia sunbinii. Next base: position 28,407 of record NZ_JAZGOL010000004.1, read on the forward strand.
AAGACCACGAGGATGACGTAGTTGCCCAGCCGCTCTCCGGTGGAGACCTTCACTTCTCACGCTCCCCGATGCGGTTGACGGCCAGGTTGATGAGGAAGATGAGCACGGTGAGCACGATGGCGATCGCCGCTGCCGAGCCGACGTCGCCGATCATGAACGCTCGGCGGTAGACCTCGTAGCTGGGCACCGACGTCGACGTCCCGGGGCCGCCGGACGTCGTCACGTAGACGAGGTCGAAGGTCTTGAGCGCCGCGATGATAGTCAGCGTGAGGGCGACGACGATCTCCGCGCGCACCGACGGCACCGTGATGAACAGGAACTGCCGCACCGGCCCGGCGCCGTCGAGCGTCGCTGCCTCGAACAGGTCGTTCGGGATGCGGGCTATGCCCGCCATCAGCAGCACGGTGACCAGCCCGGTGCACACCCAGGTGCCCACGAAGCCCACCGCCGGCAGCGTCCAGGTGAAGTCCCCCAGCCACGTCCGGGTGAGGGAGCCGAGCCCCACCGCCTCGAGCAGCCGGTTGAGATCACCCTTCGGCGCGTAGATCTGCCGCCACGCGACGGCGACGACGACCATCGCGATCACCTGCGGCAGGAAGACCACGGTCCGGAAGAAGCCGAGCCCACGGACCCTGGCGCGCACGAGGATGGCGGCGAGCACCAGGCCCACCGCCAGCGGGATGATCGCGAAGAAGAAGATGAGCACCAGCGCGTGCCAGAACGCCTCACGCAGCTGGGGGTCGGCGAACACCTCGATGTAGTTGTCGAGGCCGACGAAGGTCGCCAGGCTCAGCCCGTCCCAGTCGTACAGCGAGATCTGCGCCGCCCGGCCCAGCGGGTAGAGCAGGAAGACCGCGTACACCACGAAGGCGGGCAGCAGGAACAGGTACGGGGTGGCCCCGAACCGGTGCGCCGAGCCGCCCGCCGCGCGGCCACGCCGGCCGCGCGCGGCGGCCACGGCCGGGGGGGGGGGGGGGNCCGGGGCACGGCGGGCATCGCCGCCGTGCCCCGGTCGGTCAGTTGTTGGATGCGACGAAGTCGCCATAGTCCGCCTCGAGCGCGGCGAGGAGCCCGGCGGCGTCGAGCTGGCCGCCCATGAAGGACTGCAGCGACTGGCCGAGCGTGTCCCCCATCGTCGGGGTGGACCAGTCGAGGTACGGCACGAGCGAGCCGTCCTCGGTGACCTCGGCGTACGCCTGGTAGATGTCGGCCTGCAGACCGTCCTCCGGCATGTTCTCCGTGGTCTCGACGACCGGCATGTTCCCGGTCTCGGCCAGCACCGTCATCGCCTCGGCGCTGGTGATGAAGTCGATGTAGGCAGCGGCGACGTCGGGGTTGCTCGCCTGCGAGGTGACCGCGAACGGGATGCCCGTGCCCCCGGTGGTCACCTTGCCCGCGCCGGCCTCGACCGGCGGCGGGGCGATGAAACCGACGTCCTCGCCCATGGTGGCCTCGATGTCCGCGCCCAGCCAGGAGCCGGCCATCAGGTAGACGCCCTCCCCCTCGGAGAAGGCCTGCCAGATGGCGTCGTAGTCCGCGCCGTTGAAGCCCTCGTTGAAGTAGCCGGCGTCGACCCAGCTGCCCAGCTCCTCCGCCGCAGCCTGGTTCTCCGGGCTCTCCCAGCTCGCGCCGGCGTTGCCGAAGCCCAGTGCCCGGATCTCCTCGGGATCGACGTGCGCGCCCTGGATCTGGCCGAACACATGCCCGGAGGGCCACTGGTCGAGGTTGCCGAGCATGAGGGGGGTCTCGCCGCCGTCGCTGATCTCGGCGAGCTGGTCGCCGAACGCCGCCCAGGTCTCGGGCAGCTCGAGGCCGAGCTCGTCGAGCTTCGACTTGGAGTAGAAGATGCCCACGACCTCACCGACCTGCGGCAGGCCGAAGATCGCGCCCTCGCCGAAGGTGACGCCGTCCTCGGAGTAGCGGGTGTTCTGCAGCACCGAGTCGGAGAACCGGTCGGTCCAGCCGTAGGCCTCGGCGTAGGGGTCGAGGTTGAGGAGCTGACCGGCGGCGACGTACCGGCCCATCTGCGACCGGGAGTTGTTCACCTGGGTGACATCAGGGGCGTCGGAGCCGGAGAGCGCCAGTCCCAGCGTCGTCGTGAGGTCGTCGTTGGAGACCGACGTCCGCTCGATGGTGATGTTCGGGTACTCGGCCATGAAGTCGGCGTTGAGCTGCTCGATCTGCTCGGCCTGCCCGCCGCGGACCTCCTGGTCCCACACGACGAGGGTCTGGTCCTCGAGCGTGGAGATGTCGGTGACGATCTCACCGGTGGTCGTGGCGTCGTCGCCGGGGGCCGGCTCGGTCGTCTCCTCGTCGCCGTTGCCGCCGGAGCCCGGCGTGCACGCGGCCAGCAGCAGTGTCGCGGCGGTGACGGCGGCGGCACCACTCGCGAAGCCGCGGCGTCCTCTGGTTCGACTCATGCTCGTTCCTCCTGGTGAGTGGCGGTGCGGGGGGTGCGCCTCGCCGGTTGGGTAAGGGTTGTCAAGATCGCGTGTCACAGGTCGGGGTGTCACAGGTCGGCGTCCAGCGCGAAGGTCGCCTCTGCCCGCCGTGCCACCCGGTCCGGCCGGGCAGGCAGCACCCGGTCGAGGAAACCGTAGTCCTCGTACCGCTCGGTGGCGGCCGGCTCACCGGCGCGGTGCGCGAGCGTCGTCGCCGACCACCAGTCGTGGAGGTCCCCGATCCCCGGTGCGGCGAGGGAACCGCCGAACTGCTGGACGGCGAGCGCCGCGCACAACGTGGCGAACCGCAGCCGCTGGGTGAGCGGCCACTCTTGCAGGGTGGCACTGACGAACGAGGCGAGGAAGACGTCGCCGGCGCCGGTCGGGTCGATGGCGGTCACCGGCAGCGCCGGCACCATCACCTCCTCGCCGGTGGCGGAGTCGATCGCCACCGCGCCGGCCGAGCCCATCGTCACGACGACGAGCGGGACCTGGTCAGCCAGCCGCCGGGCGGCCGCCCGCGGCGAGTCGGTGCGGGTGTAGGCCATCGCCTCCCGCTCGTTGGGCAGGAAGCCGTAGCAGCTGGCGAGCGAGTCCAGCCGGCGGGGGTCCCACGCCTCGGCCGGGTCCCAGCCGACATCGGCGAACACCTTGGCGCCGTCGGCGGCCGCCGTGCGCCACCACTGCTCGGCGTCCCGTCGGTCGTCGAGGTCGATGATCACCGCGCGGCTGCGCGGCGGGTCACCGATGAGCTCGTCGTGGGTCATCGGCAGGTCGTGGCCGTGGGTGATCATCGAGCGGTCGTCGTCATAGGCAACCGAGACCGTCACCGAGGTGTGCTGGTCAGGCAGCCGGGTCGACCGGCTGAGGTCGATCCCCTCCTCGGCGAGCACGTCCCAGCACCAGCGGCCGTAGACGTCGCCGCCGAAGCCGGCGGCGAGCCCGGTGCCCAGGCCGAGCCGGCTGGCGGCCACCGCGAGGTTGGCGATGCCGCCGGGTAACGAGCCCATGCCGCTCGCCCACACCTCGGTGCCGGGGCGTGGCACCGTCGGCAGACCGGTGAAGACGATGTCCAGGAAGACCGGGCCGCAGAGGAACACGTCGAGCAGGGCGGGCTGCTCGGGCGTCGCGGGCTGCGGGGACTCAGGCATCACGGCCTCCTGCGTCATCGCTGCTCCCGTCCGGCGGTCCGTCGACCCCGTCGACCGGTACGCGCAGCCCGGCTGCGCGTCGTTGGTCGCCGTCCAACATTCTATGCACACTCCTGCCCACTCATGCACGCTTCTGCTAACATCAATGCGTGCTGACCTCGACCAGGCGCGACTCTATCCTCGCCGAGCTGCAGAGTGCGGGAGAGGTCTCCGTCGCGCGTCTGGCCGACCGCTTCGGCGTCAGCACCTCGACCATCCGCCGTGACCTCAACATGCTGAGCAAGCAGGGCCGGCTGCAGCGGGTGCGAGGCGGTGGCTCGATCGAGCCGGACGCTCGGCCGTTCGCCGACGTCGCCGCCGCCCGCGGACCGGTCCGCGCCCGGCTCGGTGCGCGTGCCGCCGAGCTGGTCGAGGAGCGCAACGTCGTCATCCTCGACATCGGCACCACCGTCGCCGAGGTCGCCCGCCACCTGCGGGGCCGCCGGGTCACCGTCGTCACCGCCTCCCTCGCCGTCGTCGACGTGCTGCGCGACGATCCCGTCGTCGAGCTCGTCGTCCTCGGCGGCGTGCTGCGGCCCTCCTACCTCTCCTTCGTCGGCTCGCTGCCCGAGCAGGCGCTCGCGCAGATCACCGCCGACATGTGCTTCCTCGGCACCAGCGGGGTGCGCGACGACGGCTCGATGCTGGACTCGACGAGCATCGAGGTCCCGGTCAAGCGGGCGATCCTCGCCGCCTCCGAGCGCCGCATCCTCGTCGCCGACGAGGACAAGTTCCCCGGCTCCGGGCTGCTGGCGGTGTGCGGGCCCGAGATGCTCGACGTCGTCATCACGACGCCTGTGGCAGACTCGCCGGGGCTGCAGGCCCTGCGCCACCACAACACGGAGGTCCTCACCGCGTGAAGCTCACCCTCATCGGCGGCGGAGGCTTCCGCGTGCCGCAGATCTTCGAGGCGGTGTCAGGCGCCGGGGCCCGGATCCGGATCACCGAGCTGTGCCTCTACGACGTCTCCGACGAGCGGATGGCCGTCATGGGCCGCGTGCTCGGAGCGATGAGCGAGGCGTACGCCGGCACCGAGGCGCAGCCCCCCACCGTCACCACGACCACCGACCTCACCGCCGCGCTCACCGGCGCGGACTTCGTGTTCTCCGCGATCCGGCCGGGCGGCACCGAGGGCCGGGTCCGTGACGAGCACATCGCGCTGCAGCTGGGCGTCCTCGGCCAGGAGACGGTCGGGCCCGGCGGGCTCGCCTACGCGCTGCGGACCGTCCCCCACGCCGTCGAGCTGGCCCGCCGGGTGCAGGACGTCGCACCGGGCGCCTGGGTCATCAACTTCACCAACCCGGCCGGCATCATCACCGAGGCGATGCGCGGGGTGCTCGGCAACCGGGTGATCGGTATCTGCGACACCCCCATCGGCCTCATGCGGCGCGCCGTCCAGGCCGTCGGCCGGCAGCCTGTCGAGATCGACTTCGACTACATCGGCCTCAACCACCTCGGCTGGCTGCGGAGCCTGGACGTCGACGGCACGGACGTGCTGCCCGAGCTGCTCGCCTCCGACGAGCGGCTCGACGCCATCGAGGAGGCGCGGCTGTTCGGCTTCGACTGGGTCCGCGCGCTGGGTGCGCTGCCCAACGAGTACCTCTTCTACTACTACTCCCACCGCGAGGCGCTGGCCCGGATCAGCAACGGCGAGCCCACCCGCGGGGAGTACCTCGACCGCCAGCAGCTCGACTTCTACCGGGCGGCGGCCGCCGAGCCGGACCGCGCGCTGGAGATCTGGGACGCCGCGCGCCACGCCCGCGAGTCCAGCTATATGGGCGAGTCCCGCGCCGAGGAGGACCGCTTTAGCCGGCGCGCCGAGGACGTCGTCGGCGGCGGCTACCAGGAGGTGGCGCTCGACCTCATGGCCGGGCTGACCACCGGGCAGGCCGCCACCATGATCCTCGGCGTCGGCAACGACTCCCGCGGCCCTGGCGCCGATCTCATCGTCCCGCAGCTGCCGCCCGACGCCGTCATCGAGGTGCCGTGCTCGGTGGACCGCGACGGCGTGCACCCCCACTCGGTGGCGCCGCTCAGCGGCGAGATGGCCGGCCTGCTCGTGCAGGTCAAGGCCAGCGAGCAGCTCGTGCTGCGGGCGCTGGCGGAGGGGTCGCGCGAGCTCGCCTGGCGGGCGTTCGCCAACCACCCGCTGGTCGACTCCGTCGAGATCGCCCGCCAGCTGGTGGACGCGTACTGCGAGGCGACCCCGGAGGTCGGGGCGCGGCTGCGGTAGCGGTCGTCGGCGGGGCTACTGCCCCGGTGAGCCCGGTCTGCCCGCGAGGCCGTCGCGGTCGGTGAGGCCGTCGAGGATGTCTGCGGACATCGGGGCCACCCGGAACGGGACCGCGCTGCCGGCGCTCTCCTCGACGTGACGCAGGCCCACCGCCCGGGTCCGGGCCGTCGCGTCCGCCTCCTCCAGGGTCTCGAGCTGCCGCTCGAGGTCGGCCAGCTGGGCTGTCAGCGCGGCCGCCTGCGCCTGGAGCGCATCGGCCCGGTGCGAGCTGGTCTCGTCGACCGCCTGCTCGACGAGGTCGTCGCGCAGGTCGCGCAGCACGGCGACGGCCTCCCGGGCGGCGTCGACGTGGCTCCGCTGCCGCTCGAGGGCAGCATCGGTGCGCCGCAGGTGGGTGCCGAGGACGGCGGAGCGTGGGAAGCGCCGGCTGCCGGGCTGTGGCGGCCCGGGCGCGGGTTCGGCCGACGGCGGGGGCTCGACCGGCTCTCCACGTTCCATGCGCCCAGCCAACCACCTGCGTCGGCTCGACGCCGGACGCGCTCAGCTCGCGGCCCCGTTCAGCCCTCCGGCCAGCGGTAGGTGGTCTGACCGTGCAGGTCCTTGGCGAAGCAGAACGCCCGCTCCGGAGCCACCCGCAGCACCCACGCCAGCCCGCCCGGCGAGGCGAAGCCCTGGCCGCTGACCTCGAACCGCCACGCCTCCCCGTACTTCGCGAGGAACGCATCAGCGATCGCGGTGAGCCCCTCGGGGGTGATCACCCGCTCGACGTGTCCCTCGATGACGACGTCGCTGCCGACCGTCCAGGCGTTCGTCCCGGTGGTCACGGTGACGGCGGTGTTGCCGGTGAGGTTGCGCTGCTTCTGCTCGCCGACGCCGGTGCAGAAGCACAGTGTGCCGTCGTGCCACACCCCCACCATCGGCGTCGCGTGCGGCCGACCGTCACCACGCACGGTGCCGAGCCAGTACAACTCCGCGGCCGCGAGCGCGTCCTCGGTCTCCTGCCACGGCCGCGCCACGGCGGCCGGATCGCTGAAACGGGGGTCCAATGACGACGTCGTCGGTTCCTGCACGATGCTCTCCCTCACTCGGTGACTCCTCCCGGTACCGACCCGGGGGCACCGCGGGACTCATCGGGAGACGACGACGGGCCCGGCACATGTCGTGCCGGACCCGTGGTCTCCGGTGTTCCTTGCGGGCGGCTCGCCGCCTGTCTGCCTACGGCCGGTCATCGGCTACAGGGTGTCCGCGACGCCCTGCGGCAGCGCGTTGCGGGTGGTGGCGCGGGGCAAGATCCCCGCCCAGCGGCCGCGGCGGGCGCGCAGCACCCGAGTCGCCGGACGGCGCTGGAGGTAGACGTAGTCGGCAAGGGGCATTCCCATGCTGCTCGCCGACATGTCGCCGAGCATGATCGAAGACATCGTGATTTCCCATCATCGTGAACGAACCCGACGGCGGTGGCCGTGGGCATGGCGGAGTCACCGGAAGAACCCGGTGGTGAGACGTGCGGGGATCGTGGGCAGCGTCGCCTCGATCCCTGGGGGCGACGGCCTACTCAGCGCACGGTGTCGATTGCCATACCGAAAGCGTGGCAGGTCCCCGTGACGGAGTCACGTGATTATTCGCCGGCCCCGTCAGCGGGCGGCGACGGTGAGCCGGGCGGCGACGGCGCGCAACGGCGCGAGCATCTCGTCCGGCGCGGTGACGGTCCACGCGACGTCGCGGGGGATCCAGCCGAGGCCGTAGAGGATGTCGGAGACCGAGGTGCCGCCGATCGGCCAGTCCACCCCTCCCGACTCGTTGGACTGCGCGCCGCTGGCCCAGATGCCGAAGTCCGCCCGGGCCCGCGCCAGCGTCATGTCGAGGTGGACCACCGCCTCCAGCGGCTGCCGGGAGTCGACGTGCGCGTGCTGGACGAACTCGGCGGCGTCGGCCGCGGGCAGCGTGCGGGGCTCGGACCGGACCCCGGTGAGCAGCAGCCGCGCCATCCGGTCGGCGCGGAAGGTCCGCCAGTCGGCCCGCTCGAGGTCCCAGCAGACCAGGTACCAGCGGCTGCCCATCGGCACCAGCGAGTGCGGCTCGACGTGCCGCGAGCTCTCGACGTCGAGCCGGGAGACGTAGCCGAACCGCACCCGCTCGTGGTCGCGGCAGGCGAGCGCCAGCTGGGCGAGGAGGTCGGCGTCGACCCGCTCGCCCTGGCCGGGCACCGTGACGGCGGTCTCCTGGAACGCTGAGACCCGCCGGCGCAGGTGAGGTGCGAGCATCTGCTCGAGCTTGGCGAGCGCGCTGAGCGAGGTGTGCTCGCCGTCGGACAGCCCTTGGACCGCCGCGGTGCGCAGCCCGACGGCGATCGCCACCGCCTCGTCGTCGTCGAGCAGCAGCGGCGGCAGCCGGCCCCCGCCGGCGAGCTGGTAGCCCCCGCCCGCGCCGGGCGTCGCGGCGACGTCGTAGCCGAGCTCGCGCAGCCGGTCGATGTCGCGGCGCAGCGTGCGCTCGCTCACCCGCAGCCGGTCGCGCAGCTCCTCCCCGCTCCAGTGCCGGTGGGTCTGGAGCAGGGAGAGGAGTCGCAGGCTGCGGGCGGTGGGATCGGACATGGCAAAAATCTACTCGGCATTGCGGTCAGGATCCGGCCGCATTGGTTTCTAGCCTGGGATCATGACACCGATCATCAGTACCCAGGGGCTGGCGAAGCACTTCTCCGGCCCCGGCGGCGGCGACGTCGTCGCGGTCGCCGACCTCACCATGGACGTCTCCCCCGGCTCGCTCACCGCGTTCCTCGGGCCCAACGGCGCGGGCAAGTCCACCTCGCTGCGCATGCTCACCACCCTGCTCGAGCCGACCGCCGGGCGGGCGACCGTCTGCGGCTACGACATCGCCACCCAGCCGGCCCAGGTCCGCGCCCGCATCGGCTACATCGGCCAGAAGAACGGCGCCGGCCAGTACTACCGGCTGCGCGACGAGCTCGTCAGCCAGGGGGCGTTCTACGGACTCGGGCGGGTCGAGCGCCGGCGGCGGGCCGACGAGCTCATCGAGATCCTCGACCTCGGTGAGCTCGCCAACCGCCCGACGATGAAGCTCTCCGGCGGGCAGCGGCGCCGGGTCGACATTGCGCTCGGGCTGGTGCCGGGACCGCGGCTGCTGTTTCTGGACGAGCCAACCACCGGCCTCGACCCGCAGTCCCGGGCGCACCTGTGGGACCACATCCTCTCGCTGCGGGAGCGCTACGAGATGACGCTGTTCCTCACCACCCACTATCTCGACGAGGCCGACCACTTCGCCGAGCGGGTGATGGTCGTCGACCACGGCCGGATCATTGCCGACGACACCGCCGCCCGGCTCAAGAGCGACCTCGCCGGCGACCGGGTCGCGCTGCGGGTGACCGGCCCGACCGACGCCGTCGCACGCTTGCTGCGAGCGGCGGCCACGGGCTCGGGCCAGCGCGACCCGCAGCTGCAGGTCGGGGCGACCGACGACGACGGCGTCACCTCGTACGTCGTCGTCGTCGACCACGGGGACCAGGTGCTGCCGGTCCTCCTCGGCGACCTCGCCGCGCAGGGCCACCGGGTCCACGCCGTCGAGCTCGACCGCCCCAGCCTCGACGACGTCTTCCTCGCCCTCACCGGCCGCAGCCTCCGCGAAGACCGCACCCCCACCCACCCAGACTCATCGCCGGCAGCCGACTTATCGCCGACAGCGGGATTGTCACCGACAGCCGACTTATCGCCGACAGCGGGATTGTCACCGACAGCCGACTTGTCACCGACAGCGGGATTGTCACCGACAGCCGACTTGTCCACCAGCTCCGACGTCGCCGCCAGCAGCCAGGGAGACCGCTCATGACCACCACCGCTCTCCCGACCCCGGGGCCGACCGACGTCGTCAGCCGCCCGTCGGGCCTCGTCCGTGACATCGGGAACGTCTTCCTGCGCGAGCTCTGGCCGATCCTGCGTGACCCGTTCTCGGTGGTGTTCGCGCTGGTGCAGCCGCTGGTGTTCCTCGCGTTCTTCGGACCGCTGCTCAGCGGGATGACCGGGCTGCCGCTCGCGGAGTCGCTGCAGTGGTTCGTCCCCGGGATCATCGTGATGTCCACGCTGTTCGGCACCGCGATGACCGGGTCGAACCTGCTGTTCGAGATCCAATCCGGCTCGCACGAGCGGATGCTCGTCGCCCCGGTCGCCCGCCCGGCGCTGATGATCGGCCGGGCGCTGAAGGAGATGGTGCCGCTGACGATCCAGGCGCTGGTCATCACCGGCGTCGCTTCGATCGTCGGGTTCCGGCCGTCGCCGCTCATGGTGGTCGGCCTCGTGCTGCTCGGCGTGTTCGGCGTCGGGCTCGGCGCGCTCAGCTACGCGCTGGCCATTGCCTCCCGGGAACGGGACTGGATGTTCTGGACCGTGCAGCAGGGGCTGCTGTTCCCGCTGATGATCCTCTCCGGGATGCTGCTGCCGCTCGACGCCGCCCCCGGCTGGATGCAGGCGCTGGCGCGTGCCAACCCGCTCACCTACCTCGTCGAGGCGGAGCGGTCGCTGTTCAACGGCGCGCTCACCGACCCCTCGGTCTGGCAGGGCGGCATCGCCGCCGTCGCCGTCGCGGCGCTCGGCCTCACGCTCGGGATCCGGGCGATGCGCGACAGCATCTGACGTCGGCACGGGTGGCCGGCGGCATCGCAGCCAGCCACCCGCGCCGCCGGGTCAGAGCCGGGCGAGTCAGAGCCGGGCGAGCGCGCTGCGCTTGACCGCCTCGAACTCCTCGGCGGAGATCGCGCCGGCGTCGAGCAGGGCCTTGGCCTGCGCGATCTCCCCGGCCGGGGTCGACCGCTCGGAGACCTCTCGGATGTAGCCCTCCGTGGCCGCACGCTGGGCGTCGTGCTGCTGCTGCGTCCGCGCTCCCATCCCGCGGCCCCGAGCGATGAGGTAGACGATCATCGTCAGGAGCGGCAAGAACAGCAGGAAGACGATCCACAGCGCCTTCCAGCCGCCACCGAGCTCGCGGTCACGGAAGAGGTCGGTGATCACCGAGAAGAGCGCCATCAGGTAGCCGATGAAGATCATCACGGTGAAGAAGAACCACAGGTAGTCCCAGATGTTGCTGAGGTAGTCCATCGGGCGGCTCCGTCTCGAGGCGTTCACTGACAGGAAGGCCCGCCCCGACGAGAGTGCCGGCGAGCAGCAGAGCTGTGCGTGAGCAGTGCGGCGGCGGTGATGCCCGCCACACGGCGCTCATCCTATTCACACCTCGGCGGCGAAACGGCGGTTTGGCGGCCCTCGGTGGCGAGCCCGGCCGCCGTCGATGTCGGCGGTGACGGCTACCGTGGTCGGGTGGAGATGACGTGGACGACCCACAACGGTCTGGCCGGGATCCGGGACCGGCTGCCCGACGACTCCACCCTCCGCGCCACCTTCGGCGCGCCCACCGTCGAGCGCGGCCTCGACTACGCCGCGCGCGGCCGGGTGCAGCGGCTGCAGGTGGAGACCGGCGGCCGGCTGCTGTACGGCACCGTCGCCGGTTCCGGCGGTCGGCCGTACCAGACGGTCGTCGTCCTCGACGGCGCGCTGGGGGTCTCCAGCTCGTGCACGTGCCCCGTCGGCGCCGCCTGCAAGCACGGCGTCGCGGTGCTCGCCGCGGCCCGGGACCGCGCCTCCTCCGCCGCCCGGTCGGCCGGCCAGTCGGACTGGGAGCGGGCGCTGGCCGCCGTTGTCGGACCGGCGAACGAGCACGACGCCGGGACTCCCCTCGGGCTGCAGTTCGAGTACATCACCGGCCGCCACGGACCCACCCGCGACTCCTCCGCCCGGCGGGTGCGGATCCGCCCGGTGGTGCAGGGCAAGACCGGCCGCTGGGTGATGGCCGGCATCGCGTGGCGCGACATCCAGCACGCCTACCGGTACAGCGGGCACGTCGGCGAGCACGTCGAGGCGCTCAAGGCACTCATCGGCACCTGGGACGCCAGCCGCTCCTACGGCTCCGCCGACCCCAACGTCTTCCTCGACGACTTCGGCCCCGCGCTGTGGCCGCTGCTGCGCGACGTCGTCCACGCCGGCGTCGAGCTGATCCCGCACAAGAGCATCACCGGTCCGGTGCTGCTCTCCGAGGCATCGGCGGAGCTCGGCCTCGACCTCACCCGCCACCGGGTGCTCGACGGCACCTCGATGGCCGGCACCGCCACGGTCGGCCCGCTGCTCGCCGGTCCCGCCGCGCTGAGCATCGTCGGGCGGCCCGCCCACGGCGTCGTCGTCGACGTCGCCGCCGCGGACGTCGTCCCCGGGCACGACGGCGCCGCCCCGGCCCTCGCCACCCGCGCGGGCATCCTGCTCGCGCCGCTGGCGAGGCGGCTGAGCAGCCAGGCCTCCGACGTGGTGTCCGCGGCTCCGGTGCGTATCCCACCAGCCGACCTCGACCGGTTCCGCCGCGAGTTCTACCCCCAGCTGCGCGGCGTCGTGCCGGTCGGCTCGAGCGACGGCTCGGTCGACCTGCCGCAGATCACGCCACCGACCCTCCTGCTGCGCCTGAGCTACGGGCACCACCTCGAGCTCGAGTGGTTCTTCCGGTACGACGTCGAGGGCACCGTCACCGGGGTGCCGATCGACGCCGCCGAGGACGACGCCGGCCCGCCGCGCGACCCGCACGGCGAGGACCGGTTGCTCGCCGGCCTCGACCTGCCTACCGACCTGCTGCCGCAGCTGCGGGCGGCGCCGCCGGGCGTCGGGCCCGCCGCGCGACTGCGGTTGTCGGCGCTGTCGGCGGCGGCGTTCACCGAGGACGTCCTGCCTCGGCTGCGGCACAGCCCCGATCTCGTCGTCGAGACCGTCGGCGAGGTTCCCGATTACAAGCTCTCGCACGCCACCCCGGTCATCGAGGTCTCGGCGACCGACACCGACGACGCCGACTGGTTCGACCTCGGGGTGCGCGTCCAGCTCGACGGCGAGCAGGTGCCGTTCCGTGAGCTGTTCCGGGCGCTGGCCGCCGGCGACACCCACCTCATGCTCCTCTCCGGCACCTACTTCGCCATCGACCGGCCGGAGTTCGACCAGCTGCGCCGGCTCATCGCCGAGGCCTCCGACCTCCAGGACACCCGGCCCGAGGACGGCCTTCGGGTCTCCGCCTTCCAGACCGGGCTGTGGGAGGAGCTCGCCGAGCTCGGCGTCGTGGCCGAGCAGAGCACCCGGTGGCAGCAGACCGTCGCCCGGCTCACCGCCGGCGACGACCTCGTCGAGGCCGAGCTACCGGCCGGCGTCAACGCCACGCTGCGGCCCTACCAGCTCGACGGCTACCGATGGCTGAGCATGCTGTGGCAGGCGGGGCTGGGCGGCGTGCTCGCCGACGACATGGGCCTGGGCAAGACCCTGCAGACCCTCGCGGCGATCGCCCGGGAGAAGGAGACCGGCCGGCTCACCGCACCGGTGCTCGTCGTCGCGCCCACGTCAGTCGTCGGCGGCTGGGCCAGCGAGGCCGCCCGCTTCACCCCGGGTCTGCGGGTGGTGACCATCGGACGCAGCGCCGGCGCCGCCCGTCGCACGCTGGCGGACAAGGTCGGGGACGCCGACGTCGTCATCACGTCCTACGCGCTGCTGCGGATCGACTTCGACTCCTACGACTCGCTCGACTGGAGCGCGCTCGTGCTCGACGAGGCCCAGTTCGTCAAGAACTACCAGGCCAAGACCTACCAGTGCGCCCGGCGGCTGCGCGCCCGGTTCAAGCTGGCGATCACCGGCACCCCGCTGGAGAACAGCCTGATGGACCTGTGGTCGCTGATGTCGATCGCCGCGCCCGGGGTGTTCCCCGACCCCAAGCGGTTCACCGAGACCTACCGCAAGCCGATCGAGCGCGGCGAGGGCGACGAGCAGCTCGCGACGCTGCGCCGCCGGATCGCGCCCTTCATCCGCCGCCGGACCAAGGAGGAGGTCGCCCCCGAGCTGCCGGAGAAGCAGGAGCACATCCTCACCGTCACGCTCAACGACCGGCACCGCAAGATCTACGACACCCACCTGCAGCAGGAGCGTCGCAAGATCCTCGGGCTCGTCGACGAGCTCGACAAGAACCGGTTCACCATCTTCCGGTCGCTCACGCTGCTGCGGCAGCTGAGCCTGGACCCCGGACTGGTCGACGAGAAGTACGCCGACGTCAGCTCCAGCAAGGCCGACGCCTTCATGGAGCACCTCGAGGAGGTCATCGCCGAGGGCCACCGTGCACTGGTCTTCAGCCAGTTCACCGGGTTCCTCGCCACAGTCCGGGCCCGGCTCGAGGCCGACGGCGTCGACTACGCGTACCTCGACGGCCGCAGCACGCAGCGGGCCCGGCGGATCAACGAGTTCAAGACCGGCGAGGCACCGGTGTTCCTCATCAGCCTCAAGGCCGGCGGCTTCGGTCTCAACCTCACCGAGGCCGACTATGTCTTCATGCTGGACCCGTGGTGGAACCCGGCCGTCGAGGCGCAGGCGGTCGACCGCACCCACCGCATCGGGCAGGACCGCAAGGTGATGGTCTACCGGCTGGTCGCCGAGGGCACCATCGAGGAGAAGGTGATGGCCCTCAAGGAGCGCAAGCAGAACCTGTTCGACCAGGTCATGGGCGACGACGCGCTACTCTCCGCGCCGCTGACCGCCGACGACATCCGCGACCTCCTCGCCGGCTAACCCGCACCCTCCGTCACCGACAGCAGACTTGTCACCGACAGCGGGATTGTCACCGACAGCAGGATTGTCACCGACAGCAGGATTGTCACCCAGAGCAGACTTGTCACCGACAGCGGGATTGTCGCCCACAGAGCGGGATTGTCCACCAACGGCTGCGGACAATCCCGCTCTCGGCGAAGGGGGCGATCGTCCCGCGGACCCGCCGGGCCGGCTAGAGCTCGGGCTGGGCGTCGCGGAGCTTGCGGCTGAGCCGGCCGAGCTGGGTGAGCTCCGCCTCGCTCAGCGCGGCGCCGACGTACCGGCGGATCGAGCGCACGTGCCGGCGGCCGATCTCCCGCTGCAGGGTGGCCCCCGCCTCGGTCAGCGCGACGACGACGCCGCGGGCATCGCCGGGAGCCGAGCGGCGCTCGACCAGGCCACGGTCGGCGAGGCGGTCGACCATCCGGCTCAGGCTCGGCTGGCTCAGCATGATGAGGTCGTTGAGCCGCCGCATCCGCATCGCACCGCCGTCGCCCAGGCTGAGCTGGAACAGCACGTCGTACTCGCGCGACGTCAGCGGGGTGAAGTCGTCGTTCGCCTCGAACCGGCGCATGAGGGTCACCTGAGCGCGGAACAGCTCCTCCCACGACTCAGCGGCCAGTCGGGTCATCGATGTCCCGGCGTCGCCGTGGCGTGGCCGCCCCGCGTCCGTCCCCATGCAACCTCCAGAGTCGACCTCCGATGCTAGCGCCCACTGGCACCCTGCCCCGCCTCGCCCCGGGTGGGCCTGCCCACCCGGCCCGCTCGACCCGCTCGACCCTCCGCAACATGATGAGTTGATAGAATCATCAAGTCGCCATCTGATTCGGAAAGGATCCCGTGCCCACCACCGCAGTCCCCTCCCCCGACGGCGCGCAGCGAGCGGCGCAGCCGCCGGACATCCGCACCCCGATCTACGAGATCAAGGCCGAGCTGTTCAAGGCGCTCGGGCACCCGGTGCGCATCCGCACGCTCGAGCTGCTCACCAGCGGCGCGCAGCCGGTGAGCGCGCTCATCGCCGACATCGGGATCGAGGCGTCCCACCTGTCCCAGCACCTCGCCGTGCTGCGCCGAGCGCAGGTGGTCACGACGCAGCGCAGCGGGAACGTCGTCACGTACACGCTGGCCGATCCCTGCATCGCGGAACTGCTCGACGCGGCCAAGGCCTTCCTCCTCCACCGCCTCGCCGCGACCAGCACCGCGCTCGCCGACCTCACCGCCGCCGAGCCGGACCAATGACCCTCTACGCCAGTCGGTCGCGCGGCCACCGGGTACGCGACCTCGTCCGCACCAGCCGAGAGCTGCTGCCCCAGCGCAGCGACTACGCCGCCCTGCCACGGTCGTGGCGCGGCGACCTCCTCGCCGGGCTGACCGTCGGGATCGTCGCCCTGCCGTTGGCGCTGGGCTTCGGAGTGGCGTCGGGCGTCGGCGCCACCGCGGGACTCATCACCGCGATCGTCGCCGGCTTCGTCGCGGCGGTCTTCGGCGGGTCCCACCTGCAGGTCTCCGGGCCCACCGGGGCGATGACCGTCATCCTCATCCCGGTCGTCGCCCGGTACGGAGCCGAGTCGGTGTTCGCGCTGTCGATCCTCGCGGGCATCATCATCATCGCCATGGGGATCGCCGGCATGGGCCGGCTGGTCGACGTCATCCCGTGGCCGGTGATCGAAGGCTTCAGCCTCGGCATCGGCGTCATCATCTTCCTCCAGCAGGTACCGCTGGCCCTGGACGTACCCAAGCCCGACGGCGAGAACGCCGGCCTCGTCGCGCTCGAGACGCTGCGGATCACCGAGTGGGGACCGGCAGTGACACCGCTGCTGGTGACCGCCGCCGTCGTCGTGATGATGTTCGGGCTCTCGTGGTGGCGGCGCACGCTGCCCGGCTCGCTCATCGCGATCGCCGCCGCCACCCTCGCCGCCGAGCTGCTCGACCTCGACGTCGCGCGGATCGGTGCGCTGCCCGACTCCCTCCCCACGCCGTCGATCCCCGCCTTCGACGCTGCCGCGCTCGCCACCCTGCTGCCGTCGGCGTTCGCGATCGCCGCGCTGGCCGCGCTCGAGAGTCTCATCTCCGCGCGCATCGCCGACGGCATGGTCGACGACGTCCGCCCGACCCACACCAACCGGGAGCTCGTCGGGCAGGGGATGGCCAACGTCGCCTCGGGCATCTTCGGTGGGATGCCCGCGACCGGTGCCCTCGCTCGTACCGCGGTCAACGTCCGCGGCGGCGCGAAGACCCGGCTGGCGGCGGCGAGCCACGCCGTCGTGCTCGTGCTCGTCGTGCTGCTCGCCACGCCGGTCGTCGCCCTCATCCCGATGTCGGCGCTTGCCGGCGTCCTCATGGTGACCGCGCTGCGGATGATCGACCTGCGCACCGCCCGCGCGATCATCCGCTCGGCGCGGTCCGAGGCGGCGGTCTTTCTCCTCACCGTCGGGGTGACGGTGGTCTTCGACCTCATCGTCGCGGTGCAAGTAGGGGTCGCCACCGCCGCGTTCCTCGCGCTGCGGGCGATATCGCGCGTCTCCGGGGTCCGTCGGGACCCGCTGGACGACGACGTCGCGGAGCCGTCGCCGCTCGACGACCGCATCGCGGTCTACCGCTTCCACGGGGCGCTCTACTTCGGCGCCACCAGGCAGTTCCTCGACGAGGTCACCGCGGTCGACGACGTCGAGGTGGTCGTCCTCGCGCTCGGCGACATCCGGGTGATGGACGCCTCGGGGGCCAACGCGCTCCAGGAGATCATCACTGACCTCCAGGGCCGGGGCGTCACCGTGCTGCTCAAGGGGCTCGACCGCAACCAGCTCCGCACCGCCAGCGCCGTCGGGGTGATCGCCGCGCTCGGCACCGAGGAGCACTACTTCGCCGACCTCCGGGCGGCAGTCACCCACGCCCGGACCCACGTGGCGCACGCCGACGGCGACGCCCCGGGGCAGCTCGGGTGCGCCGAGCCCAGCCGGCTACGCTGACCTACCCGGGCAGGTCAACCGTGGCCAACCGCGCCGGGTCGGCGAGGACGTCCAACCGGGTGATCCGGCCGCCGGTGATCTCGAACGCCATCAGCGACAGGACTCGGCCGCCGTCGACCGCCATCACCCCGGGGCGACCGTCGATGAGCACCGGCACCGCGCGGGCCGCCACCGCGGCGAAGCCAGCCGCCTGCCGGGCGAGCTGCTGAGCGCCGCTGATCACCCGGGTGCCACCCGCGCCCGCGTCCGAGGTGAGCACGACGTCGTCGTCGAGGAGCGCGACCAGCGCACTGAGGTCGCCGCCCTGGACGGCGGCCAGCCAGGCGTCGACGACGCGCCGGTGCCAGGCCCGGTCCGCGCGCACCGTCGGCGGGGCGCCGCGCACCCGCCGTCGGGCCCGGGAAGCGAGCTGGCGGGCGGCCGCCGGGGTGCGGTCGAGCACCGTCGCGATCTCCTCGAACGGCCGGCCGAAGACGTCGTGGAGCACGAACGCCAGCCGTTCCGCCGGGCCGAGCGTGTCGAGCACGACGAGCAGCGCGACGCCGACGGCGTCCTGCCGGCTGATCTCCTCCTCCGGGTTCCCGGTGTCGGTCACCGGCTCCTGCCACGGCTCGATCTGCCATGCCCGCTCTCGCCGACGCGCGGCGCTTCGCAGGTGGTCGAGCGCGAGCCGTGACACCACGGTGGTCAGCCAGGCATCGAGGTTGCGGATCGTGCTGGCATCGGTGCGGTCCAGCCGGAGCCACGCCTCCTGGACGACGTCCTCGGCCACGCTCGGCGAGCCCACGAGCTGGTGGGCCACCGCCCGCAGCCGGCCACGCTGCGCCTCGAACTGGATCGCCAGCTGTTGCCGGTCGGTCATCTGCCCATCCTCTCGCTCGCGGGCTGCGGTCACCAGGTCGACGTCGCCGGGGCGACGGATGTGACGGCGTGTCACATCCGCCCCCCGTCCGCCGTCGACCTGGCAGCACCACCACCTCGGGTGGGCACCGCCGGCACCGCCGGCCGGAAACCGAACGGAGACCGCACCATGGCACCTGTCATCCTCGTCACCGGGGGCACCGGCGCGCTCGGCAGCCACGTGCTGCCACTGCTGACCGCCGCCGGCCACCAAGTTCGCGTCCTCAGCCGCCGACCGCACGAGCCGCTCCCCGGCGTCGAGTACGTGGTCGCAGACCTCCTGCACGACGACGACGGCGCGGTCACCGCCGCGGTCGACGGCGTGGACACCGTCCTCCACCTCGCCGGCGGGCCTCGCGGCGACGACCGGGCGACCGCCACCCTCGCCCGGGCGGCCGCCGCCGCCGGGGTGAGCCACGTCGTCGCCATCTCGGTGATCGGCGCGGACCCGGTGCCGCTGGGGTACTTCCGGGCCAAGCTCGGCGCCGAGCAGGCGGTCGCCGGCGCCGGTGTGCCGTGGACGGTGCTGCGCGCCGCGCAGTTCCACGACCTCGTGCTCACCGCGGTGCGGTCGATGACCCGGCTGCCGGTGGTCCCCGCGCCCGGCGGGCTCCGCTTCCAGCCGGTCGACGCCCGCGACGTCGGGCAGCGGCTGGTCCAGCTCACCCTGGGCCCGCCGGCGGGCCGGGTCCGTGACCTCGCCGGCCCGCGTGACTACGCAGTCACCGAGCTGACCCGTGGCTATCTCGAGGCGCAGGGCCGGCAGCGCCCTCACCTGCCGGTGCGGATCCCCGGCCGGGCGGGACGCGCCTACCGCGCCGGGGACAACCTCAACCTCGACACCGCCGACCGCGGCAGCCGTTCGTGGGAGGACTTCCTCGCGGCGCGGGTCGACGCCGGCCACCGGGTGGGCTGAGGTCCGGGGCTCGTGGCCGCCGCGGCACCGTAGTGTGGCGCCATGAGCACCGTCTTCTCCAAGATCATCGCCGGCGACATCCCCGGCAACTTCGTGTGGGCCGACGACGTCTGCGTCGTCTTCGCCACCATCGCGCCGATCACCGACGGCCACATGCTGGTGGTGCCACGCGAGGAGATCGTGCAGTTCACCGACGCCAGCGACGACCTGCTGCGTCACCTCGTCGTCGTCGCCAAGACGGTTGGCCGCGCTCAGCAGGTCGCCTGGGACGCGCCGCGCGCCGCCATCCTCGTCGCCGGCTTCGAGGTGCCGCACCTGCACGTGCACGTGCTGCCCGCGTGGGACGAGCAGTCACTGACCTTCGCCAACGCCCGGCCGGACGTCGCGGGCGAGGACCTCGAGGCCGCCGCCGAGCGGGTCCGGGCCGCGCTGCGCGACGCCGGCCACGGCGTCAACATCCCCGCCGAGCTGGGCTCGCCCTCGCTCGACTAACGTCCGCGTCGACAAGTCGGCTGTCGGTGACAAGTCGGCTGTCGGTGACAAGTCTGCTGTCGGCGACAAGTCTGCTCTCGGCGACAAGTCTGCTCTCGGCGACAAGTCTGCTGTCGGGGACAAGTCTGCTGTCGGGGACAAGTCTGCTGTCGGGGACAATCCCGCTCTCGGGGACAAGTCTGCTGTCGGCGGGAGGGGTCAGGCGGGGGTGGGGGTGATCCAGATGGCGGCGACTGCGCCGTCGCCGAGGTCCACGCGGCTCGGGCTGGCGCCGTCGATCGTGACGTCCACGCTGATCGTGCCCACCTGCGGCCGGGTCTCGACGACCGCCAGCCGGGCGTCGAGCCGGACGCCGACGTCGGCGAGGTGCCGCAGCACCTGCGGCTCGGCGTCCGAGATCCGCGCCACCATGCCGGAGCCGCCGGCTGGCACCGCGGCCAGCGGCACCGCTGCAGGGACCTGCACCACGCCGTCGCGGGTCGGGATCGGGTCGCCGTGCGGGTCGCGCGTCGGGTGGCCGAGCAGCGCGTCCACCCGGTCGACGAGCAGGTCGGACACCGCGTGCTCGAGCACCTCGGCCTCGTCGTGGACCTCGTCCCAGGCGTAGCCGAGGTGCTCGACGAGCAACGTCTCGATGAGCCGGTGGCGGCGCACCATCGCCAGCGCCGCGCGACGCCCGGTCTCGGTCAGCGTGATGACGCCGTAGCGCTCGTGGTGGACCAGGCCCTCGGTGGACAGCCGCCGGACCGTCTGGGACACCGTCGAGGCGGCCACCCCCAGCCGTCCGGCGAGCGCGCTCACGCTCATCCCCGCCTCGCCCCACTCACCGGCGGCGTAGATGAGCTTGAGGTAGTCCTGGGCGACGTTGGAGTCCGGCAGCGTCACAGCATCAGCGCCCACTGGTCCCAGAAGGCCACGACGACGAGGCCGACGACGATGACGTACCAGGCCACGATGATCAGCGCCCGCTCCTGGGCGACGAACCGTCGCAGCCCGTCCGGCGCCGGCAGGTGCCCGGCCTGCAGCCCGCGGGCGAGGACGTTGACGACGATCGGGATCGTCACCACCCAGACAACCACGCAGTACGGGCACAGCCCGCGCAGCTCGACGAGCGCCTGGTACTGGAACCAGCCCAGCGACAGCCCGGCGAGGACCGATCCGGCCATCAGCGCCACCCAGTAGGGCCGCGGCAGCCGGCCACCGCCGAGCAGCGCGAGCCCGCTGGCCAGCACCACCGCGAACGCGATCGTTCCCAGCAGCGCGTTGGGGATGCCGAGCGCGGCCGCCTGCGGGCTGAGGATGAAGCTGCCGCAGCCGACGATCGGGTTGATGTCGCAGGCGAGGTCCGCGTTCGGGTCCGCCAGCAGCGCCCGCTCGGAGAGCACGAGCATCACCGAGGCCCACAGCCCGATGGCCCCGCCGATGGTCAGCAGCCACGCCAGCCCACGACCGGATCCGCCGGCGAGCTGGTGCTCGGTGGGTCGGGTCCGGTCGAGGACGGCCAGCTCGCGTTCCTCCGGGAGCAGCTCGTCCTCGACTGCCGCCGACTGGTTGGCGGGTGGTGGCTGGTGGCTCACTTCGGCTCCGTCCTCGTGCTCGGCGTCGGACGGCGCCGCGGCGCGCGACCCGGTCGCCCGGCCTCTATCGTGGACGGCCATTATGGACCGCCGGCGGGGTGCCGGCGGGCGCGCGCCCGGACGTGTCGCCGGTGGCCGGCGTCGGATCGGGCTCCGGCTGCGGCGTCGGGACGCGGTACCAGCGCCCCAGCGTCACGTCGCCGGCGGTGTCCACGGTGATCACCCGGTAGTCCATCGGCTCACCGCGCCCGACGTCGTAGCGCAGCACGGTCAGCTCGGCGGCGCCGTTGAGCGGGCCGACGGTCAGCCCGCCGGCGGCGCCACCGCTGCTCGCGCTGACGTACCGCACGCCGAGGTCGGCGACCTCCGGTCCCAGCCGCCGGTGCCAGTGCCCCGACACCGTCAGCCCGGCGCACCCGGCGGCAGCAGTCGGCTCGGCGGCGCGCGGGTTGTGCACCAGCAGGATGTCGATCGGGTCGTCGTCCTCCACGGCGCGGCAGGCGCGGTCGGCCAGCCGGCTGCCGAGCTCGGGGATCGTCTCGTCGCGCTCGGACTGGGTGCCCTCGCCGATCGCGGTGAGCGTGGGGTCGGTGTCACCGAGGATCCGGACCCCGGCGACCTCCACCGGGTCCCCGGAGAGGACGGTGTAGCCGGCGTCGGCCATCTGGTCGGCGGTGACGACCGAGTCGTGGTTGCCGGTCGACACCACGAGCGGGAGGTCGTCCGGCAGCGCGCCGGCGAAGGCGTTGACGCAGTAGGACTCCACCGACGTCCCGCTCATCACGGTGTCGCCGCCGTCGAGCACCGCGCTCGCGCCGCTGAGCCGGGCGGCGTCGGCGATCACCGACGCCATGCCGACGTTGCAGTGCAGGTCGCTCACCACCAGCAGCGTCACCGGCTCGCTGCGCGCCGGCGCGGCCGGGGTGACGGCGTCGGCGGCATCCGCCCGGGGTGCGTCGTCGCCGTCGGCCTCGGCTTGGGCGTCGGCGGCGGCCTGGGCATCGGCGGCGTCGGCGTCGGCGGCTTGGTCGTCGTCGTCGGGCTGGCCCGGCGCGTCGGTCGGCGTCTCAGGCGCGGTCTCGCCGTCCGCGGGCGGCTCCTCGGCATCGGCCGATGCCGCCTCGGTGTCGACGGGCGCCGGGCTGACGATCGGGATCGACGGCGGACGCAGCGGGGCACGGTCCGTGTCGTAGGCCGCCGCCAGGTTCGCCCGCACCTCGCCGTAGAACGCCTCGTTCTCGTCGTAGGCGTCGACGAGGTAGCCGCCGTAGGTGTCGATGAGCTGGGCCATCCGGCCCGTCATGCGCAGGTCGGCGAGCGGCGTGCCGGCCAGCGAGCTGATCGTCGTGCCCGTCGGTGGCCGGTCGCGCACGACCTCGGCGACCGGCATCGCCACCAGGCTGACGACGAGGGCGCCCGCCAGCGGCAGCACACCCGGCCGGCGGGCCGCGGTAGTGATCTCGCTGCGCAGCAGTCCCCGGGAGGCGAACCGGCCCACCGAGATGAGAAGCAGCAGGACCGACCAGGCGACGGCGGCGCGCCCGACCGCGTCGCGCACGAGCATGGTGGCGGCCTCGGCGATCGCGGCCTCGGGCTGGGAGGCGACCTGCGCGTAGGCGGCGAAGTCCCCGGCGAGACCCGTGACCGGGCTGGTCGGCACCGCCGTCAGCTCGACCGGGATCTCCTCGACGACCACCGACACGCCGAGCGGCCACGGCAGCGGGGAGTCGAGCAGCACCGAGCCCAGCGGGCCGAGGTCGATGACGACCTCGTGCTGCGGGGTCACCGAGTAGTGCGCCCGGTGGGGACCGAGCGAGGAGTCCGCCGACGCCGTGAACAGCCCGAACCCGACGGCGACGAGCAGCGTGACGGCCCCTGCCAGGCTCGTGCGCACCACGCGCCGCGTCGTCGTCGTCTGGCGGTGCCACCAGCCCCAACGGCGCCACGGCACGCGGCGCCTCGGCGGTGGCGGATCGGTGGGCTCATCGTGCGTCGACATCACCGCCATTGTCGCCGACCGAGGTGGCGGCCGCTGCCGCAGACACAGGGCGGACCGGCGTTCGCGCGCCAGGACCGCGCCGATGTGGTTCGCTCGGACCGACAGCGTTCGCGCGGACCAGACCCAGGAGCAGGCCGATGGGCGAAGAGATCTCGGGTACCGCCTTCAGCCGGGCGGACCATGCGCGCTACCGCGCCAAGGTCCAGCAGTGCCTCGACACGCTGGAGCACATGCTCGAGACCGGGGTGTTCGTCGAGGACGAGTGGCGCACCGGCCTGGAGATCGAGCTCAACCTCGCCGACAGCGAGATGCGGCCCTTCCTCGACAACGCCACCGTGCTCGAGCGGATCGACGACCCGCTGTACACCACCGAGCTCGGCAAGTTCACCATCGAGCTCAACGTCGAGCCCCGGCGCATCGACGGCCAGTCGCTGCAGCAGCTCGAGGCCGCGCTGCGCAAGAACCTCAACCGCGCCCGCGACCGGGCCGGTGACGCCGGCGCCGAGCTGGTGATGATCGGGACGCTGCCGACGCTGCCGGTACCGCCCGAGGACCGTGCCTGGTTCAGCGACAGCGACCGGTACCGTGCCTTGGACGACGCCGTCATGAGCTCGCGTCGGGAGGACATCACGTTGAGCATCGGCGGCGCCGAGCCGCTGTCGCTCACCGTGGACTCCATCGCCGCCGAGGCCGCCTGCACGTCCACGCAGTTCCACCTGCAGGTGACCCCGGAGCGCTACGCGGCCTACTGGAACGCCGCGCAGCTGCTTGCCGGCCCGCAGCTGGCGCTCGGCGCGAACTCCCCGTTCCTGTTCGGCCACCACCTGCAGGCCGAGACCCGCATCGAGGCCTTCCTGCAGTCCACCGACACCCGCTCCCCCGAGCTGCGCAACCAGGGGGTGCGGCCCCGGGTGTTCTTCGGCGACCGGTGGATCACCTCGATCTTCGACCTGTTCGAGGAGAACGTGCACTACTTCCCGGCGCTGCTGCCGGTGAGCTCCGAGGAGGACCCGGCCGAGGTGCTCGCCGCCGGCGGCACGCCGTCGCTCGCCGAGCTCCGGCTGCACAACGGCACCATCTACCGGTGGAACCGGCCGATCTACGACGTCCAGGACGGCCGGCCGCACCTGCGGGTGGAGAACCGGGTGCTCCCCGCGGGGCCGAGCGTCGTCGACACCCTCGCCAACGCGGCATTCTTCTACGGCGCGATCGTCGAGCTCGTCACCGACGAGCGGCCGTTGTGGTCGCGGATGTCATTCGACGCCGCCCGGGAGAACTTCGAGAACGCCGCCCGCGATGGCATCACGACCACCTTCTACTGGCCGGGCATGGGCGAGGTGCCGGCCGACGAGCTCGTGCTGCGGCGGCTGCTGCCGCTGGCCTCGCGCGGGCTCGAGCGGCTCGGCGTCGACTCCCGGGTGGCGGGGCGCTACCTCGACATCATCGAGGCCCGCGCCCGGCTGCAGCGCAACGGCGCCACCTGGCAGGTGGCCGCCGTGCGCGGTCTCCAGGCCCGCGGCAGCGACCGCGAGGAGGCGCTGCGCCTCATGCTCGCCGAGTACGTCCACGCGATGCACTCCGGCGAGCCGGTCCACACCTGGGACGTCCCCTGATCACCCGCCCCGCCCGCCAGCCCCACCAGCCCCGCCCAGATCTGGTATCTCATACCGAGACCGGACGTTTCGTCGTCCCCCAGCGCCGAGATACCAGATCTCGGCCCAAGACGGGGCGCGGGGGTGGGGTCAGCTGCGGGTGGCGCTCAGGGTGTCGAGGAACTCTTGCAGCTCGCCGTAGGCGTTCAGCAGGCCGGAGGTGCGGCCCCGCAGCTCGGTGTAGGTGGCCACGTCGGCGTCGCTGACCACGATCGGGTCGTCGACCCCGCCCGGCGGGGCGAGCGCCGCCAGCCCGGCCGTGAGCGAGTCCGCCTGGCCGGTGGCGAGCATCGCCAGCACCGCGGAGCCGAGCGCGGAGCCCTCGGCGTCGTCGGTCGGCACGACCGGCCGGCCCAGTGACGCGGCCATGACCTCGCGCCACAGCTCGGAGCGGAACGCCCCGCCGGTGACGCGCACCTGCGACACCGGCGCGACGCCGTCGAGCACGTCGACGATGTCGGCCATCTGCCGGCAGACGCCCTCGAGCGCCGCCCGCAGGAAGTGCTCGCGGCCGTGCGCGCTGCGCACCCCGAGGTAGGCGCCGGTGAGGTCCGGGTCCCACAGCGGGGCCCGCTCCCCCAGCAGGTAGGGCAGCATGACCAGGCCGTCGCTGCCCACCGGGGCCTGCGCGGCCAGCGCCAGTACGAGCGGGTCGCGCTCCGGGCCGGCTGGCAGGTCGGCGGCGTACACGTCACCGGCCCACCGCATGACGACCCCGCCGTTGCTCATCGCGCCGCCGACCACCCAGGTGTCGTCGGTCAGCGCGTAGCAGAACAGTGCGCCGCTCTCGGCGAACCGCGGCTCGGGCACCGCGATGCGGACCGCGCCGCTGGTGCCCATCGACAGCCCCGCGACGCCGGGCTCGATGGCGCCGGTGCCGAGGTTGCCGAGCGGCCCGTCGGTCGCCCCGACGTTGACCGGGGTGCCGGCCGGCAGCCCGATCCGGGCACCCGCCGCGGGCGAGAGGTCGAGCAGCGCCGTCGTCGGCAGCACGTCGGGCAGCTGCTCGCGGGAGATCCCCGCCAGCTCGAGCGACGACGGCGCCCAGTCCCGGGCGTGGACGTCGAGCAGCCCGGAGGCCGACGCCGTCGACAGCTCGGTGACGAGCCTGCCGGTGAGGTGCAGCAGCACGAGGTCCTTGAGCCCCACCCAGTGACGCACCCGGGCGGCGGTCTCCCGGTCGTGCCGGGCGAACCACATGAGCTTGACCAGCGGGCTCATCGGGTGGACCGGGGTGCCCGACAGCCGCAGCAGCTCGCGCGCCCGACCGGCCTGGCGCAGCCCGCGGGCCTCGGCGTGGCCCCGGGTGTCGGCCCAGGTGATGATGTCGGTCAGCGGCCGCAGGTCCTCGTCCAGCCCCACCAGGCCGTGCATGGCCGAGCCGACGCCGATGACGCCGACCTCCCGGCCCTGGCAGCCGGCGACCGCCTCAGCGAGCGCCTCGTCGACGGCGCGCAGCACCATGGCGGGGTCCTGGACCTGCCACCGCGGCTGCGGCTCGCTGAGCCGGTACTCCCGGAACGCGGAGAGGCGCCAGCTGGACTCGGGGTCCACGACGACCGCTTTGGTCGTCGTGGTGCCCACGTCAAGGCCGATGATGAGACTCATGGGCTCAGTGTGCCGACTTCGCGTCGGCGCCGCTGGTCAGCATCGTCAGGTCGTCGACGACGGCGGCGGTCAGCTCCGCGTCGCCGCCGATGCCGAGGCGCTCGAGCACCGCGACGACGGCGTCGGCCAGCTCACCGGCAGCAGTCTCCTGCCAGCTCTCCCCCGCGACGTCGTTCACCGGGGCGCCCAGCCCGCGCAGGTGCCCGATCCAGGCAGCCAGCGCACGCGCGGCCCCGGACGGCAGCCGCCCGGCGGCGCGCTCGCCCTTGACGACCGGGACGATCCGGACCGGGATCTTCTGCGAGCCGTCCGCCGCGATCCGCGACAGCACGTCGCGCATCCGCGGGTTCTCGAAGCGCTCGGTCAGTGCGGCGCGGTAGGCCACGACGTCGTCCGCCGGGACCTGGAGGTTCGGCGCGGCGTCGTCCCACAGCTCCTCGACCCAGCCGCGGCAGCGCGGGTCGTTCATCGCCTCGACGACGGTCTCGTGACCCACGATGGTCGCGGCGTACGCCATGAGCGAGTGGGCGCCGTTGAGCAGCAGCAGCTTGCGCTGCTCGTAGGCCTCGACCTCGTCGACCAGCGACACCCCGGCGTCCTCCCAGCGGGGACGGCCGGCGGGGAACGTGCCGCTGACCACCCACTCGCTGAACGGCTCGGTCACCACCGGGGAGGCGTCCTCGACGCCCAGCTGCTCCCGGACGGTCTCGCGGTCGGCGTCGGTGGCGGCCGGCGTGATGCGGTCGACCATCGAGGTGGCGAAGTCGACGTTCTCGTCGATCCACGGCAGCAGGTCGGGGGCGATCTCGGCCGCGAGGTCACGGACCACGCGCTCGACGACGGCGCCGTTGCCCGGCAGGTTGTCGCACGACAGCAGCGTGATCGGGCCGGCCTCGGCGGCCTGGCGGGCCAGCAGCCCGGCGACGAGCCGGCCGGGGGTCGTGGTGACCGCCCCGGTGACGTCGTCCTGGAGCGTCGCGACATCGGCGACGACGTCGGCGTTCGCCAGGTCGAGCCCGCCGTCGGCGCCGCGCAGGTAGCCGGCCTCGGTGACCGTCATGGTGATGATCGCGACATCACTGTCGCGCAGGTAGTCGAGGTAGGCGAGGTGGTCGCTGGCGGTGTGCACCGCGCTGACCGAGGGGATGACCTGGAGGTCGTCGCCGTCGGCCTGTCGCACGATGAGCGTGTACAGGCCGTCCTGCGGGGCGAGCGCCCGGGCGGCGTCGGGGCGCCGGCCGGTGAAGGCGGCGATCCCCCACTCCGCGGCGTCGGGCGCGTTGGCGGTGTACCAGGCCTGGTGGGCGCGGAAGAAGTTGCCCAGGCCGAGGTGGACGATGCGTACCGGCGCAGGCTGCTGGTCGGGGCGGCGGGAGAGTCGTTCGGTCACAGCTTGAACACCTTCTTGGGGATCGTTGCCACGAGGTCGTGGGCGACAGCCATCGCCTCGTCCTCGTTCAGCCGGTGCTCGACGACGAGCTGGGCGAGATAGCCGGCGTCGAGCCGGCGTGACATGTCGTGGCGGGTGGGGATGGACAGGAACGCGCGGGTGTCGTCGATGAACCCCGACGTCCGGTAGAAGCCGGCGGTCTCGGTGACCGCGCCGCGGAACCGGCGGATCGCCTCGGGTGCGTCGATGAACCACCACGGGACGCCGACGTACATCGAGCTGTAGAAGCCGGCCATCGGGGCGAGCTCGCGGGAGAACACCGTCTCGTCGATGGTGAAGACGACGAGGTTGAGGTTCGGGTGGTTCCCGTACCGGCCGAGCAGCGGCTGCAGTGCCTTGGTGAACTCCACACCCACCGGGATGTCCGAGCCGGCGTCCGCGCCGAAGTCGGCGAAGTTCTGCGGGTCGTGGTTGCGGTGGACGCCGTGGTGCAGCGTCATCACCAGCCCGTCGTCGCAGGCCATCCGCGCGGTCTCGCTCATCATGTGGCGGCGGAACGCGACGGTCTCGGCGGTGCTCGCCTCGCCGCGCAGCGCGGCGTCGTAGATGCGGGCCGCCTCGGACTCCTCGAGCGGCTCGGTGCCGGCGTCGAGGTGGGAGTGGTCGGTGGAGACGCCGCCGTTGTCCTTGAAGTACCGGCGGCGGTTCTCCAGGGCGGTGATGTAGCCGGCGTAGGAGCCGGTGTCGACACCGGCGACCTCGCCGAGCTGGCCGGCCAGCGTCGGCCAGTCCGCTCGGGCGAGCTCGAAGAAGCGGTCCGGCCGGAAGGTCGGCAGCACCCGGCCGGTGAACGTCGGGTCGGCGGCGAGCGCCTGGTGCGGGGCGAGGTCGTCCAGCGGGTCGTCGGTGGTCGCGAGGATCTCGATGCCGAAGCTGTCGAACAGTGCCCGGGGACGGAACTCGGGGCGGGTGAGCGCCTCGGCGATCTGGTCGTAGATGGCGTCCGAGGTGGCGGCGCTGGGCACCTCGGTGATACCGAAGACGTCGGCGAAGGTGGTGTCGAACCAGTACTTCACCGGGGTGCCGCGGAACAGGTAGTAGTTCTCGCAGAGGATCCGCCACGCCTTTCGCGCGCCGGCCTCGTCGAGCTGGACCGGGCCGTTCGGGCCCCGGCCGAGGTCGCTCAGCGACGCACCGTTGGCGTGGAGCATCCGCAGGACATAGTGGTCGGGCTGCAGCAGCAGGTTCGCGGGGTCGGAGAACGGCTGGTTCTCGGTCAGCCACTGCGGCGGGACATGGCTGTGCGGCGAGATGATGGGCAGGCCCTTGACGCTGTCATAGAGCCGGCGGGCCACCTCCCGGGTCTCGGGCGGAGCAGGCAACAGCCTGTCGGGGTGGACAGAGAGTCTGGGGTTCGGATCGGCGGCCATTGCCTCATCGTCCCGATGGCGGCAAGGCATGGCAACCGGGTTGCCATGCGTTGCCACCTGCTCCGGGCGGGTTCTTGGAAATCTCGGCCGCACCGCCGGTGAAGGGCGCCATCATGGGCGTCGACCGACTACCGTCGGTGCCATGACGTGGTTCAAGGAAGAGGCCCGGTTCATCACCCGGCCGCAGATCGAGTCGATGTGTGACCGTCTCCTCGACGAGGCCAAGGAGCGCCTCGGTATCGCGGAGTACCGCCGGGTGCTGCTGCTGCCGCCCGACCTCACGAGGGCCCACTCCGGCACCGGCTGGATGACCGAGTACCTCTACAACACCCTCGACGCCGCCGGGGTGGAGGTGCACGTCATCCCCACACTGGGCCAGCACGTGCCTCACACCCGCGCCGACAACGAGTGGATGTTCGGCTCCATCCCCGAGGAGCGGATCCACGCCCACGACTGGAAGGACGGCGTGACGAACGTCGGCACCGTGCCGGCGGAGTTCGTCCGTGAGCAGACCGGCGGGGCGGTGGACTGGGAGATGCCGGTCGACCTCAACACCATGCTCGTCACCGAGCAGTGGGACCTGATCATCAACGTCGGGCACGTCGTGCCGCACGAGGTGCTCGGCTTCGCCAACCACAACAAGAACTACTTCATCGGCCTGGGCGGCAAGCGGCTGCTCGGCGCCTCGCACATGGCCTCGGCGGTCTACGGCATCGAGAACAACCTCGGCAACCTGCTGACCCCGGTGCGGGCCTGCTTCAACTACGCCGAGGACCATTTCCTCGGTCACCTGCCCGACGTCTACCTGCAGGTCGTCATGGACTACGACGACGACGGCAAGCTGGCCCACACCGGCGTCTACGTCGGGGACGACCTCGAGACGTACTTCGACGCCGCTCGTGCCTCGCGGGAGCAGAACTTCACCGAGTTCGACGAGCCGGTGAAGAAGATGGTCGCCGTCATGCAGGCCGACGAGTTCCGCGCCACCTGGGTGGCCAACAAGGCGGTCTACCGCACCCGGATGGCGATCGCCGACGGCGGTGAGCTGCTGGTCATCGCTCCGGGTGTCGAGCGCTTCGGCGAGCAGCAGGAGGTCGACGACCTCATCCGCAAGTACGGCTACATCTCCCAGGCCGAGGCGCTGCGGCTGTTCCAGACCGAGGCCGACATGCAGGACATCCCGCACGGGACGGCACACCTGCCGCACGGCTCGGCCGAAGGCCGGTTCACCATCACCTACGCCCCGGGGCACCTGAGCCGCGAGGACATCGAGTCGGTCGGCTACCAGTACATGGACGTCGACGAGGCGCTGCGCCGCTACGACCCCGCCGTGATGAAGGACGGCTGGAACACCATGCCCGACGGCGAGGAGGTCTTCTACATCTCCACCCCGTCCGCCGGCCTGTGGTCGACCAAGGAGAAGCTCGACCAGCGCGCCACCCACGAACGCCACCAGCCCTAACCCCCAAACTCGTCCGCGACAGCCGACTTGTCACCGACAGCTGGATTGTCACCCACAGCAGACTTGTCACCGACAGCAGACTTGTCACCCACAGCAGGATCGTCGCCGACAGCCGACTTGTCACCGACAGCCGACTTGTCACCGACAGCTGGATTGTCACCGACAGCTGGATTGTCACCGACAGCTGGATTGTCCGCACGCCTGGGCCATTCGTTCGACGGCTGAGAGTGGCCCCCACCACGACGTCACCAGTGGGTGCGGACCGCCGCAACTCTCGTGGGCAATCCTGCTCTCGCGGACAAGTCGGCTGTCGCGGACAATCCTGCTCTCGCGGACAAGTCGGCTGTCGCGGACAAGTCGGCTGTCGGGGACAATCCCGCTGTCGCGGACAAGTCGGCTGTCGGGGACAATCCCGCTGTCGAGGACAAGTCGGCTGGCGGGGTGACGAAGGGCCCGCCAGCGGGTGCTGGCGGGCCCTCCTGACCTCAGGTCAGTGTCGGTCGAGCGGGAGTGCTCAGGCCGCGTTCGTCATCGCTCGGCGACGGATGGCCACGAAGGCTCCACCGAGCGCGAGCAGTGCCACGACAGCCAGGGCGACCCAGCTGCCGATCTCGGCACCGGTCGAGGGCAGCGAGCCACCCGGAGCGGCGGCGTCGTCCGAGCCGTCGTCGGTCGGGTCGGTGGCGCCGTTGTCGTCGCCGTCGCCGTCATCGCCCGGGATGGTGGGCTCCGTCGTCGTCGGCTCCTCCGTGGTGGGCTCCTCGGTCGTGGGCTCCGCGGTGGGCTCCTCGACGTCGTCCTCGTAGGTCAGGCCGAAGCCGAACGGGTAGAGGGCGCCGTCGTCGGTGTCGTCGTAGCCCGGGGCGTCGGGAGCCTGCTGGATGATCGCCTCCGGGGTGCCGGCCAGCGCGAAGGGCATCTTGCCCTGCGGCGCGTAGTCACCCGACAGCACGTCGAGCAGCGCGGAGTCGGTCATGCCGAAGCCGGCGAGGATCGCACCGGCGTCCCGCAGGCCGCTCTCGACGTCAAGGACGTAGGGCTGGCGGAAGTAGACGTGGAGGACGACCTTGCTCGGGTCGTCGACCTCGTTCATCACCTGCTGGATCGTGTCGAGCGAGGGGATGACCTCCCACGACTCGGCGGCCTGCATGCCGGTGAAGTCGAGCGTGCTCGACTCCCACGGGTAGGCGCCGCCGAAGCGCAGACCGCTGTCGGTGCAGCTGGCGTCCTCGTCGATGGAGCAGACGTCCGCCGCGCCCCAGAGGCTCTCGCCGTCCAGGCCGGTGATGCCGTCGATGATGCTCGGGTTGATGCCGTGCTCGGGATTGAGGCCGGAGTCCGGGCTGTTGCTCACGTAGTCCCCGCCGCGAGCGGCGGCCGTCATCGAGATGAGGACGTAGTCGCTGTCCTCGGCGCTCGGGCGGGTCTCGCCCTCCTCGACATTGCCGTTGGTGACGTCGTAGCCGCGAGCGGCGACGGTCTCCTCGGTGAAGTCACCGAGGATGTAGACGTCCGAGCCGTCCTCCAGGGGCAGCACCGGGCCGGCCTCGGTCTCCTCGTTCTGCAGGAGCACGAGGGACTCGCGCTGCAGGTCGACACCCACGGCGCGGTGCTCGTCGGAACCGATCGTCGTGGTGGCGAGGTCCGGGTCGACGTAGGGGTTCTCGAACAGCCCCATGTCGAACAGCGGCTCGAGCAGGCGCGCGGCGGCCTCGTCGATGCGCTCCACGGTAAGCAGGTCTGCCTCAACGAGGTCGATGATCACCTGGACCTCGTTGAAGCCGGAGAGCGTCTCGGTGCCACCGTTGATCGCGGCCGCGACGCGCTCGGGGACGGTGTTGCCCTCGAGGCCCCAGGCGCGGTCATTGATGATGCCGGTGTCGGAGTTGACGTAGCCGGTGAAGCCGAGCTGGTCGCGCAGCAGGCCGTTGACGATGGAGTCGGAGAATGCGAACCCGGTCTCCGGGTAGTTCTCGGTCTCGTTGCCGACCTCCGGCACGTCCACGGGCACGCCGTAGTACGGCATGATCGAGGAGACACCGGCGTCGATGGCCGCCTGGAAGGGCAGGAAGTGCTCCTCGAAGAGCTCGGTCGGGTAGACCTGAGCCTTGCCGAAGGCGTAGTGCGGGTCGAAGCCCAGCTCCTGCGGGCCACCGCCCGGGAAGTGCTTGAGGGTCAGCGCCACGCGGGTCTCGGGGCTCAGTGCCAGACCGTTGTCGGTGAGCTCCTCGCCCTGGAGGGTCTGGACGAGGGTCTCCATGATCGCGGCCGCGTGCTGCGCGTCCTCGGTGAAGGTCTCGTGGGTGCGGTACCAGCGCGGCTCGGTGGAGAGGTCGGCCATGTAGCCGTACATGCCACGCAGGCCGATGGACGCCCACTCGTCACCCATGACGTTCGCGAAGTCCTCGATGACGGACATGTCGCCCGTCGTCGGGTCCTGGCCGGTGGTCAGCGACTCGGCGCCGAGGGCGGCGGCAGCGAGGCCGGCCTCCTTCGGGAAGGCGGTGAAGGCGCCGGCAGCCTCGTTGATGCCCACGCGGGCATCGGGGTCGATGTGGTTGCGGGCGTTGGACTTGAACAGCGCCGGGATACCCAGGCGGGTTGCCTCGCTCATCTCCTGGATGGCGTTGGTGTACTCCGCCGCCTGCGCCGGCGTGATCGTCGCGCCGGACCGGCCACCGCCAGTGGGGCAGTTAGCCTCCGGGGCCACGACGTTCCGGAAGACGAACCGGTTCATGTGCTGGTCGTTGATGAAGTTGTCGGCGTTCTCCGGCACCGCTCCGTCGCACGCCGCGTTGAGCGTGTCGATGAGCATGAGGCCGGCCTTCTCCTCGAGCTCCATCTGGCCAACGAGGTCAGCGACCCGGTCCTCGGTCGACTCGCGCCAGTCCTCGTACACGTCGAGCTCACCGTTGCCGTTGAGGTCACGGAACTGCAGCTCGTCGACCGTGATGTGTGCCTTCGGTCCGTCGCCGAGCTCCGGCTGCCCCGCGGCGGGCTGCCCGACCTGGGCAGTACCGGCGCTGATCCCGACCATGAGGGTCAGCGGCGCGACGGCCACCCCGGCGACGATTGCTCGAAGCCTCCTACGTGGGCTTCTGGACATGGATCTATCCCCTTCACTTAGGTCATCGTTGACTGTCGTCATCGACGTTCCCGCTGCGTCGAACTCACAGCGAGGCGGGTCCGGCCGAAGCCGAACCCGTCATTGACCTGATCCTCACGGTGAGGCACGCAACACGGCGAAGAGTTGCCAGGTGTTGCCAAGAGCACCGGGGATCCGCGGATTCTTGCCTTTCTCACGCCGTCGTCCGTGGACAACTCTGCTGTCACGGTGAGGGGTGGGGGCGAGTGGCGGGGGCGGCGTGGACAAGTCTGCTGTCGCGGTCAGGGGGAATGCAGAACGGGTGGGTTCCGTCAGTTCTGGACTGACGGAACCCACCCGTTCCGGGCGCTAGGGGTGCGCTAGCGCCGGCTAGCGGGGCGCCAGCGGCAGCGCGGAGGGATCAGCGAGATCAGCTCTCGGTCTCGCTGCGGTCGCCGGACCACTCGGTGTGGAAGGTGCCGGCCTTGTCGGTGCGCTGGTAGGTGTGCGCGCCGAAGAAGTCGCGCTGCCCCTGGACGAGGGCTGCGGGCAGACGCTCGGCGCGCACCGTGTCGTAGTAGGCCAGCGCCGCCGAGAAGCCCGGTGCCGGGATGCCGTTGCTGATCGCGTGGGCGATCGCGCCGCGCCACCCGTCCTGGCTGGCAGCCAGTCCGGCCGACACCGACGGAGCCTCGAGCAGCGTCGTCAGGTTGTGCGCCGCGTACTCCGAGCGGATGCGCTCGAGCAGGCGTGCCTGGATGATGCAGCCGGCCCGCCAGATCTTGGCGACCTCGGCGATGTCGATGTCCCAGCCGAACTCCTCGGAGGCCGTGCGGATCTGGTCCAGACCCTGGGCGTAGGCGACGACCTTGGAGGACCACAGCGCCTGACGCACCTGCTCGATCAGCGCGGCGCGGTGCGAGGAGTCGACGCCGTCGCGGTGCGGGCCCTTGAGAGCGCCGCGGGCCGCCTCGCGCAGGGCGGTGTGCCCGGACGTGGAGCGGGCGAAGACCGACTCGGCGATGGTGTTGACCGGCACGCCCAGCTCCAGGGCGATCTGCACGGTCCAGGAGCCGGTGCCCTTCTGCGCAGCGGCGTCGAGGATGACGTCGACGAGCGGCTTGCCGGTCTCGGCGTCCACCTGCCGCAGGACCTCGGCGGTGATCTCGATGAGGTAGGAGTCGAGGTCGCCCTCGTTCCACTCGGTGAAGATGTCGGCGAGCTCGGCGGGCTGGAGACCGGCCGAGCGCAGGATGTCGTAGGCCTCGGCGATGAACTGCATGTCGGCGTACTCGATGCCGTTGTGCACCATCTTGACGAAGTGGCCGGCGCCGTCGGGGCCGATGTGCACGCAGCAGGGCTCGCCCTCGTACTTCGCGGAGATCTTCTCGAGGATCGGGCCGAGGGTCTCGTAGGACTCCGCCGGGCCGCCGGGCATGATGCTGGGGCCGTTGAGCGCGCCCTCCTCGCCGCCGGAGATGCCGGCGCCGACGAAGTGGAGCCCGACGTCGCGCAGGGCCGCCTCCCGGCGGCGGGTGTCCTCGTAGTGGGCGTTGCCGCCGTCGACGACGATGTCCCCTTCCTCCAGCAGCGGGATGAGGGACTCGATGACGGCGTCGGTCGGACCGCCAGCCTTGACCATGATGATCATCTTGCGCGGCCGCTCGAGGCTCGCGACGAACTCCTCGAGCGTCGCGCTCGGCACGAAGGCGCCCTCGTCGCCGTGGGCCGCCATGACCTCGTCGGTCTTGGCGGTGGTGCGGTTGTACAGCGCAACTCCGTACCCGTGGCGAGCGAGGTTCCGTGCGAGGTTGCTCCCCATCACAGCCAGCCCGATGACGCCGATCTGCGCGGTAGCAGTCGCCTCGTGGTCACTCATGTCCAGTTCCTTTCGTACGCGATCATTGCGGAAAATCGTGAGGTGCTGCGTCCAGTATGGCGGCGGTCGGTCGCGGTCGACGGCGGCGACCATCACATGAGCGTGAGCCGGCCGGTGCGGGCCCGGCTCGTCGAGGCGCGCGGCACCAGCTTGACCGGCAGCACCACCGGCTGCTGGGAGGACATCGCCCCGCCGATGATCGCCATGAGGTTGCGCACCGCGGTGCTGCCCTGGAGCGACAGCGGCGACGCCACCGAGGTGAGTGCCGGTCGGGTCAGCGCGCCGGTGCGGCTGTTGTCGAAGCCGACGACGCTGACGTCGCGCGGCACCTCGACCCCCAGCGCCCGCAGGCCGCGGATGAAGCCGATGGCCATGACGTCGTTGAAGGCCACGACGCCGGTCGTGGGGTTGCGTGCCCAGGCCCGCGCCGCCTGCTCGCCACCGGCCGTCGTCGGCTCGTGGGGGCCGACCCGCCGGGTGCGCAGCTCCAGCTCGATGCCCGCCTCCTCCAGGCTGCGCCAGCGCACCCCGTCGGTCCACGACGCCTCCGGACCGCTGAGGTAGGTGACCTCACGGTGCCCGAGCTGCCCGAGGTGCTCGGCCGCCCGCCGCACGCCGCGCGCGGCGTCGGTGAGGACGCTCGGCAGGCCGCGCACCACCCGGTTGAGCACGACGACCGGCCGCTGCTTGGCGAGCACCCGGATGCCCGAGTCCGCCAGCCGGGGGCTGGTGAGGATGAGGCCGTCGACGGCGGGCAGGAACTGCTCGGCGGCGGTGCGCTCGCGCACGTCGCTCTCCCGGGCGTCGACGAGCACCATGGTGTAGCCGGCTGCGTCGGTGGCCTCCTCGGCGCCGCGGATGATGTCGACGAACACCGGGTTGCCGATGTCGGCGACGATCATCGCGATGAGCCGCGAGGGCACCGTCGCGAGGGCCGGCGCCGTCGAGGCACGCTGGTAGCCGAGGGTCGCCGCGGCGGCCCGGACCTTGGCGGCGGTCGCTGCGCTGACCCTTCCCGGGCGGGCCAACGCGCGAGAGACTGTCGACGGAGAGACGCCCGCCGCGAGCGCGACGTCGTAGATCGTCACCGCTCGCGGCGTCTGCACCGGCTCGCTGTCCATGGCGTCACGTTATGGTCGGCGACAAGCAATGGCAACAAGTTGCCATTCGTTGGCAGTAGGAACCGACGATGTCGGTCACGACGCGTCAGTCGCGACGCACCGAGCTGAAGGACCCACCATGACGAGCCAGCCGACCACGACCGACCTCCCGCTGCCCGCGGTCCGGGGAAAGGCGTCGGCCGAGGCGGCCCGCCACGTCCGGGAGCAGCTGCGCGACCATGCGCCGCTCGGGGTGGCGTACTCCGGCGGCGTCGACTCCGCGACGCTGCTCGCCCTCGCGGTCGCCGAGCTCGGCAGCGAGGACGTCGTCGCCATCCTCGGTATCTCCCCCAGCCTGGCCACCGACGAGCGCGCCGCGGCCCACGCCACCGCCGCCAGCATCGGCGTCCGCGTGGTGGAGGTCGAGACGCACGAGGGTGACAACCCCGCCTACCGCGCCAACGGCCCCGACCGGTGCTTCCACTGCAAGGACGAGCTGTTCTCCCGGATCTCCGACGAGGTGGTCACCGAGCTCGGTCTCGTGGCTGTCGCCTACGGCGAGAACGCCGACGACGCGCAGCGGCCGGACCGCCCCGGCAGCCAGGCCGCCACGAACCACGAGGTGCTGCGCCCGATGGCCGTGGCCGGCATGACCAAGGCGATGGTGCGTGAGGTGGCCCGCGGCTTCGGGCTCGACGTCGCGGAGAAGCCGGCGGCCCCCTGCCTCGCGTCGCGCATCCCGCACTTCCAGGAGGTCACCCCGGAAAAGCTCCGGCAGGTGAACGAGGCCGAGGCCGGCCTGCGCCGGCTCGGCTTCTCCGACTGCCGGGTGCGTCACCACGGCGAGATCGCCCGGATCGAGGTGCCGACCGCGGAGATCGTCATGGCCGCCGAGCAGCACGACGCCGTCCACGGGGTCGTCGCCGCCGCCGGGTTCCGGTTCGCCGCGCTCGACATGCGCGGGATCCAGTCCGGCGCGTTCACCATGCCCCTCGTCTCGGCGGCCGGCCGTGGCTGACGGCACGCAGCCCTGGACCCCGGGCCCCGAGATCGAGCAGGTCCGTCTCGACGACGACCGCACCCGCCGCCGCGGGTACCCCGAGGCGGTGCTCTGCGAGCCGAAGACCGTCGCCCAGGTGGCGGCCATCGCCGCCCAGGTCGCCGTCGCCGGCTCGCCGATGCTGTTCACCCGGGCCGACGACGACCACGCCGCCGCCGTGCTCGCCGCGCTTCCCGACGCGCAGCACTACCCCGAGGCCCGGCTGCTCGCCTGGCCGCCTGCACCGCCCCCGACGACCGGTGGCCTGGTGACGGTGCTCAGCGCCGGCACCTCCGACCTGCCCGTGGCGCTGGAGGCGCAGCTCACCGCCCATCATCTCGGGCGGCAGACCGAGCTCGTCGTCGACGTCGGCGTCGCCGGGCTGCACCGGGTGCTCGGCCAGCTGGAGCTGCTGCGGCGCAGCCGGGCGATCGTCGTCGCGGCCGGGATGGACGGCGCGCTCGCCAGCGTCGTCGCCGGCCTCGTCGCCGCGCCGGTGGTGGCGGTCCCGACGTCGGTCGGCTACGGCGCCGCCTTCGGTGGGCTCGCACCGCTGCTGTCGATGCTCAACGCCTGCGCTCCCGGCGTCGCCGTGGTCAACATCGACAACGGCTACGGGGCCGGCCACCTCGCCGCCCAGATCGCCGCGCCGTGAACCCGGCCCGGCGGCACCCGCGCGCGATGGCAACTTGTGGCAACCAGTACGTGACGCAGCGCTCTATCTGGCTGAATCAATGCCAAGAGGACCAGCACCTGCGACCGATGCCATCGCGACCGCTGCTCCGTGACAGTGATCCCAGGACGATGAGGTTCCCAGCTCGTCGCTCGGGGTTCACGACCATCGACGGATCCGCCTCGCACACGCGACGCGGTCCCAGGCACCACCCACGCCCTGCCCCCCTGCACGGCGCCCCACATGAAGAATGGATCGCAACATGAGTACCAAGAAGAGCACGATCGTCATCTCGAGCGTCGCGGCGGCGACTCTTCTCCTGGCCGCCTGCGGGGGCGACGGCGACAACGGCGGCGGTAGCGGCGACGCCTCGGGCAAGACGATGCGTCTGGCGCTCAACCAGACCGAGGAGCACCCCTCCTACATCGCGCTGGACAACTTCAACACCTACCTCGAGGAGAACACCGACGGGTGGGGCATCGACGTCTTCCCGAACGAGACCCTCGGCGCGCAGGCTGAGGCGATGCAGCTGGTCTCCGACGGCTCGGTCGACATGGCGATCGTCTCCGGCCCGCAGCTGGAGAACCTCAACTCCGACTTCACCGTCTTCAACCTCCCGAAGGTGTTCGACGACGTCGACCACCAGATGAGCGTCATCCACGACGAGGAGATCGTGGGGGACCTCTACACGTCGCTCGAGGAGTCCGAGAGCATCACCGTGCTCGGTGGCTTCACCCAGGGTGCCCGCAGCGTCTACACCAAGGACGGTGCGATCACGACCCCGGCCGACCTCAACGGCCAGAAGCTCCGTGTCCAGGAGTCCCCGCTGAACATCGCGATCGCCGAGGCGCTGGGCGCCTCCGCCACCCCGATGGCCTACGGCGAGCTCTACACCGGTCTGCAGTCCGGTGTCGTCGACGCCGCCGAGAACAACGAGGTCTCGTACTTCACCCAGCGCCACTACGAGGTCGCCCCGTACTGGTCCTACACCAACCACCTCGTGGGCCTCGACTACCTGATCATCAACTCCGACGTCCTCGCCGAGATGAGTGACGAGGACCGCGCCGCGTTCGACGAGGGCTGGACCGCTGCCCACGAGGAGCACACCCAGCTGTGGGCGGACGCCACCCAGGAGGCCATCGAGGGTGCCGAGGCCGGGGGCGCGACCTTCTCCGAGGTCGACGACGCCGCCTTCACCGAGCCGCTGGTCGCGCTCGCTGACGAGTTCATCACCAACGAGAGCCAGCAGGCCCTGTACGACGCCGCCCGCGCCGCCGCAGAGTGATCTGACAGGCCGAGCCAGACAACCAGGAAGGGAGGTCAACCGTGGAAACAGTCAAGAAGGGCCTGGACAAGGCCCTCTACTGGATCACCGTGGTGCTGTTCGCGCTGCTCGTCGTCATCGTCGTGTGGCAGATCTTCAGCCGCCAGGTCATCGGCACCCCGGCAACATGGACCGATGAGGGGGCACGGCTGACCTTCGTCTGGCTCGGCCTGTTCGCCTCGGCGTTCGTGTTCGGGGAGCGAGGGCACATCGCCGTCGAGTACGTCGCCCGCAAGCTCCCCGCCCGCGGGGAGCGGGTCATCGCGATCCTCGTGCAGGTCATCGTGCTCGCCTTCGCCATCGTCGTGCTCGTGTGGGGCGGCTGGCGGGCGTCGCAGAACGCGTGGAACCAGGAGCTGAGCGCACTGCCGTTCACCTTCGGCCAGATGTACCTCGCGCTGCCGATCTCCGGCATCCTCATGGCGTTCTACTCGCTGTTCTACATCCAGGGCCTCGCCCGCGGCGTCGTCGCGCCCTACGCGGACAACAGCGACGAG
Organism: Georgenia sunbinii; assembly: GCF_036421875.1. NCBI lineage: Bacteria > Bacillati > Actinomycetota > Actinomycetes > Allobogoriellales > Allobogoriellaceae > Georgenia > Georgenia sunbinii. The sequence goes on from NZ_JAZGOL010000004.1 coordinate 68,908, forward strand.
GACAGCCCGGACCTGCAGATGGCCAAGTACACCGACCAGAGCCTCGTGCTGCCCGACGCCGACGACACCACGTCGCCGAGCGCCGCGTCCCCCGAGGGCCCCACCGACACCGGCAAGGAGGCCTGACATGGATCCCGCAACGCTTGCTGGGCTCATCCTGCTGTTCGGCGTCATCATCGGCATCGTCCTGTCGATGCCCATCGCCGTCGTCATCGGCGTCTCCTCCCTCCTCGCCGCGATCCCGCTGCTCGGGATGGAAGAGGCGGTGCTCATCACCGCGCAGCGGATGTTCACCGGGATCAACTCCTTCCCGCTGCTGGCCATCCCGCTGTTCGTGCTTGCCGGCGTCATCATGAACAACGGTGGTATCGCCGGCCGGCTCGTCGACGCCGCCAAGGTCCTCACCGGCCGGATGCCGGCCTCGCTGGCGCAGACCAACATCGTCGCCAACGCGCTGTTCGGCGCCGTCTCCGGGGCGGCCGTCGCCGCCGCCGCAGCCGTCGGCACCGTGATGAACCCACGGATGGCCAACGAGGGCTACGACCGCAAGTTCACCGCCGCCGTGAACGTCGCCTCCGCGCCGTCCGGGATGCTCATCCCGCCGTCGAACACCTTCATCGTGTACTCGCTGGTCTCCAGCACGTCGATCGCGGCGCTGTTCATGGCCGGGGCGGTCCCGGGCCTCATGTGGGCCCTCGCCTGCATGATCGTCGTCTACCTCTACGCCCGAAAGCAGCCCGGCCGCCTCAAGTCCAAGGACCGCGTGACCTTCTCGCAGGCGCTGCTGGTCATCTGGCGCGCGGTGCCGTCGCTGCTGATGATCGTCATCGTCGTCGGCGGTATCCTCGGCGGCTTCTTCACCGCGACCGAGTCGGCCTCCGTCGCCGTCGTCTACTGCCTCGTGCTGTCGGCGGCCTACCGCTCGATCAAGATGAAGGAGATGCCCGGCATCTTCATCGACGCCGGTCGCACCACCGCGATCGTCATGCTCCTCGTGGCGGTCTCCACGGCGCTGTCCTTCGTCATGTCCTTCGCCCGGATCCCGGACGTCATCTCCGACGCGATTCTCGGTGCCACCGAGAGCAAGACGGTCGTGCTGCTCATCATGATGGTCGTGCTGCTGATCGTCGGGACGTTCATGGACCCGACACCGGCCATCCTCATCTTCGTACCGATCTTCCTCCCGATCGTCACCGAGCTCGGGGTCGACCCGGTGCACTTCGGTGCGATGATCGTCATGAACCTGTCGGTCGGGGTGATCACCCCGCCTGTCGGCAACGTGCTGTTCGTCGGCGCGAGAGTCGCCAGGCTGCGGATCGAGCCGGTCATCGGCCGGCTGTGGCCGTTCCTCATCGCGATCATCGCGACGCTGTTCCTCGTCGTCTTCATCCCGCAGCTCTCGCTGTGGCTGCCGACGGCCATGGGACTGCTCGGCTAGCAGTAGTTACGCGGAAGGGGCGTCTGGACGGACATCCGTCCAGGCGCCCCTTCTTTGCTGCCCGGCTGCCGTGCTGCCCGGCCCCGCTCCTGGCTCACCGCGCTCGCCGCGCCGGCGATCGGGTGGACAACGCCGGACGGTGCCTGCCCTGCGGCCTCACGACGGCCCTGCCCGTCGTCGTGGCGACCGGACGTCGGCCGCTACCGCCTGCCCGGCCGATGGGCCATGATCAGCCCCGCCGTCGTCATCACGCGGCTCTCGCGGTGGCTGCTGCCGGCGGCCACCGGGCTGCTCCGCCCGTCGCAGGTCGATGAAGGCACCCGCTCACGGCTCACCGCGCTCACCGCTCCGGCCACCTGGCGGCCGGCGCGGTTCTCAGAGCTGGGTGCGCGGGTCGTCGTCGGGCAGCTCGGCGGTGGCCAGCTCGTCCCAGTGCGTCCGGGGGCTTCGCGCGACGTCGGTCAGGTAGGCCGCTCGCGCCATCGCGCCGCCGCCGACACCTGCGGTCGTCAGCTGGATGACGATGGCCAGGGCCACGAGCAGTGCGTTACCCCAGCTGGGGAAGTAGGCGAGGACGCCGAGGAGGACGAGGATGATCGCCAGCCCTCCGGACAGCCCGACGGCGCTGAGCCGGCCGTAGAAGTCGGGCATCCGTACCAGACCCAGCGCACCGACGGCGAACACCACGGCGCCGAGCACGAACAGCACGTCACCGACCGTGTCGAGGTTCATCGTTTGCCTCCGGTGATCAGACGCGCCAGCGAGAGTGCCGCGAGGAAACCGACGATCGTCGCCACCACCGCGATGGTGATGACGACGTCGCTGCCGCGGACCACACCGATGAGGATGACGATCGCGACGAAGCCGTAGAAGACGAGGTCGGCCGCCACCGCTCGGTCCGCCGGCTCCGGTCCCACGACCATCCGGTAGGCCGCCGGGAGCATCGCCAGCACGAAGACTGCCAGGACGACATAGACAACTGTCATCGGTTGGTCACCCTCTTCCAAGCGCCGACCTGCGGGATCTTGGACGGCGCGCCGTCGAGCCGGGTAGCCGCCAGGAGACGTTGCTCCATCGCGTGCACGTCCGCCCGGAAATCGTCGGGTGTGGTGATGTACAGCGAGTGCACCCAGACGGTGGGCGACTCGGCGTCGACGGCGACGGTCACCGTCCCGGGCGTCAGGGTGATCATGTTGGCGATCATCATGATCTCGAACGGGGTCCGGCAGCGCAGCGGGATCTCGATGAAGCCGGCCGACATCCGGGTGCCGGGCGTGATGATGTCGGCGCCGACGGTGACGTTGGCCTTGACGATCTCGAACAGGAAGTAGGGAGTGAACCACAGCGCGTGGCCCAGCCACCGGACGTACCGCATCACAGCCCGTTCACCGCCTCGAGGTACGCGGTGAGGTCCAGCAGCCCTGCGGCCGCCTGACCGCTGAGCGCGAGCAGGCTCTGCCCGGCGAGCCCGAGGAAGAGGGTCACCCCGGTGAGCACGAGCGCCGGGGCGATGAGTGCGGTGCGTACCCGGATCGGGGCGATCACCGTCGAGCTGCCGGAGCTGCCGGAGCTGCCGGAGCTGGCGGAGCTGGCGGAGGTGGCGCCGGTGATGTCGCCCGCTGAGCTCGGCACGTTGCCGCCCCAGAACGGACCCGCCCAGATCTTCAGCATCGACATCAGCGTGATGAGGCTGACGACGATGGCGATGGCGAATGCCACCCACTCGCGGGCCTCGGCCATCCCCATGAGCAGTGACAGCTTCGCCACGAACCCGGAGAACGGCGGCATCCCGGCGAGCGACAGCGCCGCGCCGATGAAGGCGAACCCGACGAGCGGCTGACGACGTGCCACCCCGGCGATCTTGCTCAGCTCGCTGGTGCCGTAGGTGTGCTCCACCGCCCCGGTCGACAGGAACAGCGACGCCTTCACGATCATGTGGTGGATCAGGTAGAAGATGCCGGCGGTGAGCCCGAGCTGGGTGAACAGCGCGACGCCGAGCAGGATGTAGCCGATCTGGCTGACCATGTGGAACACCAGGATCGACCTGCTGGTGGACTCCCCCACCGCGCCGAGCACACCGATGAGCATGGTGGCGGAGAACACCGCGACGCCGATCCACAGGTAGGTCGGGTCGCCGTCGAACATCGTGGCGTAGATGCGGTAGATCGCGTAGATCGCGACCTTGGTGTGCAACCCGGAGAACAGCGCCGTCACCGCCGGCGACGTGTCCGGGTAGGTGCGGGTGAGCCAGCCGTGGACCGGCACGACCGCGGCCTTGATGGACAGCGCGAGGAGCATCACCCCGCCCGCCGCGGCGACCAGCTCGTTCTCGCGCGCCACCGCTGCCAGCTCGCCGAGGTGCACGGTGCCGGCGACCCCGTAGACCAGCCCGACGCCTGCCAGGTAGACCGTGGACGTCAGGAGGTTGACGGTCACGTAGAGGCGCCCGGCCTTCATCCGGCGCCAGCCGCCGGTCATCGCGATCAGGCCGTAGGACGGCAGCAGCATGACCTCGATGAAGACGAAGAGGTTGAAGATGTCCGCGGTGAGCAGCGCGCCGTAGACACCGGCGGTCAGCACCGCGACCAGGGAAGGGAAGAACGGCGCGAGATCCTCGCGGGTGGCGATCGCGAACCACGCGCTCACGAGGACGAGGAGCGAGGTCGCGGTGAGCATGAGAGCGCTGAGCGTGTCCACCGCGAACGGGATGGCTATGCCGGTCGGCCACAGTCCCACGTTGTGGGCAAGCACCGTCCCGTCACTCGTCTCCCACACCAGCAGCGCGCCGCCGACGAGGCCGGCCGCCGGGGTGGCGAGCAGCACGACGGCTCGCCAGACGCGGTTCGGCACGACGGCCATCACGGCGGCCGCCATCAGCGGCACGGCCAGGAACAGCGGCAGGAGGGATGCGCTCACGAGTCTTCCTCGGTGTCGTCGTCGCGGTCGGTGACGGCGAGGGTCAGCATGTACACGGTGATGGAGAAGCTGATGACGATCGACGTGAGCACGAAGGCCTGCGGCAGCGGGTCAGCCGCAGCCGCGGCCGCGGTCTCCCCGATGAAGGGGATGTCACGCGTCGCGGTCACTCCGGCCGACAGCAGGAGAAGGTTGGCGGCGTGGCCCAGGAGCATGAAGCCGAGCACCACCCGGACCAGGCCACGCTGCAGCATGAGGTAGACCGCGCCGGCGACGAGGATGCCGATACTCAGTGCGAGGGTCATCGTCCACCTGCCATCTCGTCGACCAGTGGGGCGTCCGTGCCGGCGTCGCCGTCCTCGACGGGCGCCTCGTCGTCCTCGCTCGGCTCGTCGTGCCCGGCCGCGTCGCTGCCGAGCTCGCGCAGCGCGACCAGGATGACGCCGACGACGGCGAGGTAGACGCCGATGTCGAACACCAGCGCCGTCGTGAAGTCGTAGCCGCCCCACGGGAAGGGGATCTCGAAGTGGAGCGGGTGGAGGAACGAGCCCTGGAAGAAGCCGAGCAGCCCGGCGCCGGCGCCGGTCGCGATGCCGGCGGCGATGAGGGCGACCGGCGATATCCGTAGCCGCCCCTCCTGGTCACGCGCCGCCGTGAGGTAGTGCAGCGCCGCAGCGGCGCTGCCGACGAGCGCGGCGATGAACCCGCCGCCCGGTCGCTGGTGGCCGGTGAACAGCAGGTAGACCGACCACAGCAGGATGACCGGCACGAGAAGGCGTGCCGCGGTGCTCATGACGATGACGTTGTCACGCGCGACGTGGACGATGTTCCGGGCGTAGCGCGAGATGCCCGGCACCCGCCAGAAGGCAGCCAGCCCGTTGGCTCGGATCACCGCGATCATGATCAGACCCGCCACGCCGAGCACCGTGAGCTCGCCGAGCGTGTCCAGCGCCCGGTAGTCGACCAGGATGACGTTGACGACGTTGCTGCCGCCGGTGTCGTTGACGGTCTCGGTCATGAAGTAGTCGGACGCCGGCGAGCGCTCGCGACGGCCGGTGAGGGCGTAGACGCCGATGGCGGCGCTGGCCCCGGCGGCGATCGCGATGAGACCGGTCCACCCCTTGCGGCGGCGCGGGATGGGCAGGAAGCGGCGCGGCAGCCGGCGGAGCACGAGGACGGCCACGACGACGGTGAGGATCTCGACCATCAGCTGGGTGAGCACGAGGTCGACCCCGCCGACCAGCTGGAACCACATCGCCACCGTGAAGCCGGCGATGCCCACCAGCGAGAGTGCCGCGAGCCGGGACCGGACGACCACGGCCGCGCCGACGGACACGAGAAGCAGCCCGACGAGCAGCCAGTCGAGCGGGTGTGTGACGTCCGCGGGATAGTCCGGCAGCTCGGGCGCGGCGATGACCTGCGCGGCCGCGAAGCCGATGAGGACGACCACCGTCGTGCCGAGGAACGGCGCGAGCGAGTGCGTCCGGGTGAGGTCACCGATCCGTCGGCCGGAGGCGACGATGCTGCCGTGGAGGGTGTCGAACACGACGGTTCCCGGTACCGGGAACAGCTTGCGTCGCAGGACCAGCTCGACGGTTCGGTGGCCGCGGGCCAGCACGATGCCGACCGCGATCACCACCGCCGAGAGCAGCAGCGGGAGGTTGAGGCCGTGCCACAGTGCCAGGTGCGGCTCGTGGACCACCCCGAGGGTGTCCAGCACGGTACGGCTGATGAGCGGGTCCAGCCGGCTGAGGACGGTGACCGCGACGACGCCACCGACCGCCGCGACCGCAGGCGGCAGCAGGAGGATCAGCGGCTCGCGGGCGCCGCGCTCACCGGCCGGGCCGCCGAAGGCGCCGCGGACGATCCGGAACGAGTAGGCGAAGGTACCGACCGAGGCGAGCACGGCCACGGCCGCGGCGATACCCCCGGCACTGCCTGGCAGCTCGAGATAGGCCGCGAACAGGCCCTCCTTGCCCACGAAGCCGAACAGCGGCGGGATCCCGGCCATCGACAGTGCGGCGATGAGCGTGAGCACGGCGGTCACCGGCATGGCGCGCCGGAGGCCCGACAGCTGCCGGATGTCCCGGGTGCCGGTGGTGTGGTCGATCGCCCCGACGAGCATGAACAGCGCTGCCTTGAACATCGCGTGCGCGAGGGTGTGCACGGCCGCGGCTGCCAGCGCTCCGGGGGTGCCGACGCCGATCGCCGCGACAATGAGGCCGAGCTGGCTGACCGTGGAGTACGCCAGCAGCTCCTTGAGGTCGTTGCGCTGCAGCGCGAAGACCGCGCCGATCACCGCCGTCAGCAGGCCGGCGGTGACGAGGGCCGCGTTCCACACCGCCACGTCGGCGAACGCCGGCGAGAACCGCATCGCCAGGTAGATACCGGCCTTGACCATGGTGGCAGCGTGGAGGTAGGTGCTCACCGGCGTGCTGGCGGCCATGGCGTCCGGCAACCAGTAGTGGAAGGGGAACTGCGCCGACTTGGTGAACACCGCCACGATCACGAGCACGACCACGATGGTCAGGAAGGTCCCGTCCTGTCGCCAGGAGGAGTCCGCCAAGATGACGCTGAGCGTGGTCGTGCCCGTGCGCATGACGAGCATGATCACCGCGGCCAGCAGCGCCAGACCGCCGAGCGCGGTGACGATGTAGGTGCGCACCGCGGGCCTGGTCGCGGTGATGCCGGTGATGCCGATGAGGAAGAACGAGCAGATCGTCGTGAGCTCCCAGAAGACGAACATCATGACGATGTCGTCCGCGAGCACCAGCCCCTGCATCGACATCGCGAAGGCGGTGATGAGGAAGTAGAAGCCGGTGCGACGCCCTGGCGGGAAGTACTTGGCCGCGTAGGCGAGCACGAGCGCACCGATACCGAGGACGAGCACGGTGAACAACCAGGCGATGCCGTCCATCCGCAGGTGCAGCTCGACACCGATCTCCGGCATCCACGCCACCACCTGCTCCAGCGTCTCCCCGCCGGCCAGGATGGGACCGCCGGCAGCGAGCACCGGCACCAGCATCGCGACGAACGCGCCCGCGAGGACCCATCCGGCGGCCCGCCCCAGGAGCCGGTCAAGGACGGGCGTCAGGAACGCCGCAGCCGTGAGACCGCCGAGGAGCAGAAGGAGCATTGGGGGATCGTCTCACAGCCAGGACAAGGGTTTCGGCAGGATCTCGCGCCCTCACACGGCTCGTGCGATGCGTCAGCAGACACTGCTGGCAGGCGAGGACCCGGCGAACCTGGGACCCTCCAGCGCGTGCGGTCGGGTCACTGGACTCTACTGTCGGTCGCGGTGACCTTGAGCACGAACCAGTTGCCGCCTGTTGCCGCCTGTGTGCCTTGCTGTGTGCCCTGCGGGCGCGTGAAGCCGGCGGCTGCTCCTACGAGGTCGCCGAGATGAGGTTTCCGGCCCAGGTGGCGATGCACACGAGGAACACGTAGGTGCCGACCGCCAGCGCCGTCGTCGCCGGCCACCGCGGCGCGACGCGCTGGCTCGCCGCGACGATCCCCAGCACGGCCGCCCCGACGCCCAGCACCAGGCTGATCAGCAGCCAGACGGAGGTGTAGGCCTCCCGGGTGTCGAGCCCTGGACCGGCGACGGTCAGCCCGTAGACGACCTGCCAGACGAGCAGCACGACGGCGACCGTCAGCGCCACCCAGCCGAGGCGGCTGCCGGTGGCCGGTCGGTCCGGCTGCCCCGAGCTTGCCCCCGCCCCGCCTCGGTCGCTCGTGCCCGAGCTGCGCCCGCCGGGGGTGCCCGGCCGTCCCCGCTCACTCGCGCCCGGGTCGCGCCCGCCCGACGGCGTGCCGGCAGTCCCGGCGCCGCCGGCCGATGTCCCGCCCGACGTCGCCGCGCGGCCCGGCGTCGTCCCGCCCTCGGCGGCGCCCGCGGTGCCGGCACCAGCAGCGGACCCGGCGCTCGTGCGCGTCGCCGGCGCGTCGGCGTCCGACGCGCTCCCCTGCCCCCGGCCCGGCCGCTGCGCCGCTGCGTCACGTTCGGTCATTGGTGCCTCCTCGTCTGCGGGACGGGCGACACGCCGCCCCGGCCACAGCCTGCCAGCAACAGCGCGGCGCCACGAGTGGTACCACTGGAGGCATGACCTCAGCTGACAGTCCCCGGCTCACCACCCTCGGCTCCGTCGCGATCACCGGCGGCTACGTCGTCCCCGTCGACGGCGAGCCGGTCGACGGTGGCACCGTCCTCGTCCTCGACGGCGTCATCGCCGCGGTCGGCGCCGACGTCGCGGTGCCCGACGGCGTGCGGGTGGTCGACGCGCGCGGCTCGTGGGTGCTGCCCGGGTTCGTCGAGTCCCACGCGCACCTGGGCGTGCACGAGGAGGGCGAGGGCTGGGCCGGGGCCGACGTCAACGAGATGACCGACCCCGTCGGCGCCGGGCTGCGCGCGCTCGACGCCATCAACGTCGAGGAGGAGGGCTTCCGTGACGCGCTGCTCGGCGGGGTGACCTCCGCCGTCGTCAAGCCCGGGTCCGGCAACCCGATCGGCGGCCGGACGGTGGCGATCAAGACGTGGGGCGGGCGCACCGTCGACGAGCAGATCATCCGCGCGGCCGTGTCGGTGAAGTCCGCCCTCGGGGAGAACCCCAAGCGCGTCTACGGCGACCGCAAGACGCTGCCCTCGACCCGCCTCGGGGTCGCCCACGTCATCCGCAGCGCCTTCGTCAACGCCCAGAACTACGCCGCTCGGCGCGCGCACGCCGCCACCGAGGGCAAGCCTTTCGAGCGCGACCTCAGCCTCGAGACCCTCGCCGCGGTGCTCGACGGCGAGCTCATCTGGGACCAGCACACCCATCGCGCCGACGACATCGCCACCGCGATCCGGCTCGCGGAAGAGTTCGGCTACCGGCTGGTGGTCAACCACGGCACCGACGGCGCACGCCTCGCCGACGTGCTCGCCGAGAAGAACGTGCCGGTGATCTTCGGGCCGATGCTCACCAGCCGCTCCAAGGTGGAGCTGCGCGACCGCGACATCGCCAACCTCGCACGGCTCGCCCAGGCCGGGGTGCAGGTGGCCATCACCACCGACCACCCGGTGGTGCCCATCAACTTCCTCGTCCACCAGGCGTCCCTCGCCGTCAAGGAGGGGCTGGACCGCGACGTCGCACTGCGTGCGCTCACCGTCAACCCGGCACAGATGCTCGGCCTCGACGACCGCGTCGGGTCGTTGACGCCGGGCCTCGACGGCGACGTCGTGCTGTGGTCCGGCGACCCGCTCGACGTCTACGCCCGTGCGCAGCGGGTGTTCATCACCGGCACCGAGGTCTACTCCCTCGACACCGGCGTCACCGAGCGCAGCGCCCGCTTCTAACGCCCCGAGGAGAGCGGCGGTACGGTCGAGGCATGAGCGACACTGAGCACCCCGAGCACACCACCGCGGGAACCTACGTGAGCAGCGGCAAGGAGTTCACCCGCGACACGAACTACATCACCACGCGGATCACCGCCGACGGCCGCGACGGCTACCCGGTGGAGCCGGGCCGCTACCGGCTGGTCGCGGCGCGGGCGTGCCCGTGGGCGAACCGCACGATCATCGTGCGCCGGTTGCTCGGGCTCGAGGACGCCATCTCCCTCGGTACCCCCGGGCCCACCCACGACGCCCGGTCGTGGACCTTCGACCTCGACCCCGGGGGCGTGGACCCGGTGCTGGGCATCGAGCGGATCCAGGACGCGTACTTCGCCCGGTTCCCCGACTACCCGCGCGGCATCACGGTGCCCGCGATCGTCGACGTCCCCACCGGCCAGGTGGTGACCAACGACTTCGCCCAGATCACCCTCGACCTGTCCAGCGAGTGGCGCGCGCACCACCGGCCCGGCGCGCCCGACCTGTACCCCGAGGCGCTGCGCGAGGAGATCGACGTCGTCAGCAAGCGGGTCTTCACCGAGGTGAACAACGGTGTCTACCGGTGCGGGTTCGCCGGCTCGCAGGAGGCGTACGAGAAGGCGTACGACCGGCTCTGGACGGCGCTGGACTGGCTCGAGGAGCGGCTCACCACCCGCCGTTACCTCGTCGGCGAGACCATCACCGAGGCCGACGTCCGGCTGTTCACGACGCTGGTGCGCGTCGACCCCGTCTACCACGGCCACTTCAAGTGCAACCGGAACAAGCTCAGCGAGATGCCGGCGCTGTGGGGCTACGCCCGCGACCTGTTCCAGACGCCGGGGTTCGGCGACACCGTGGACTTCGAGCAGATCAAGCAGCACTACTACGTCGTGCACGCCGACCTCAACCCGACCCAGATCGTGCCGGTCGGCCCGGACCTGTCGGGCTGGGTCACGCCGCACGGCCGTGAGTCACTGGGCGGGCGCCCATTCGGCGACGGCACCGTGCCCGGGCCGGTCCACGACGGTGAGCGGGTCGACCCGGCGCACACCCCGCTGCGCGACTGACGGCCCTCGTCGAGGCTCGTGGCGCCGTGGCGCCGTGGACAATCCCGCTCTCGGCGAGGGAGGGGCTACCGGTAGCTGATGACGAGGGAGGAGGCTACTGGTAGCTGATGAAGTTGGGGAACGGCTCGACCAGGGCAGTCTCCTGCGGCGTGAGCATCGGGATGTCCTCGTCGTAGAAGTTCTTCCAGCCCCACCACTCGATGTCCGGCGCGTTGGCGTGCAGCGTCGCCCAGGTGCCCTGCTTGGCCGACTGGCCGCCCTGGCCGTCGGCGTGCACCAGCACCGCGATCTCCGAGCGGGACAGGTCGACGTCGGCGACCGTCTGGATCATCCGCACCTGGAACTGGTGCAGCACGAGCATCTTCTGCGGCAGCGCACGCTCCCGGGTGAAGTCGGCGAGCCAGTCGACGACCTCGTTGACCTCCGCCGCCGTCGTGCTGCCGATCTGCACCATGTGCACCTCGTCGGGCCCGAGGTTCCACTCCGGGTCCAGGGCCAGGCCCACGTGCGGGTACTCGAGCAGCTCGGCGTAGTGCTGGGCCTGCTCGAGGAAGGACGAGCGGCCCGGCTGCAGGTCGAGGACGACGTACTGGCCGGCCTCCCCCGCCGCCTCGATGAGTGGTCGCAGGCTCTCCGCCGGCAGCTCGTTGGAGTAGTTGCCGTCCGAGCCGGCGCTCGACGACGCCACCGTGGTGATGATCTCCAGCGCCGGGACCACCGGCTCGTCGCTGAGCTCGTCATAGTCCGCGGCATGCTCGGCGGCGCGCGCGATGGTGCCGGGCACGTCCTGCTCGCCGAGCACCCCCAGCGCCGTCGTCGACGGCGTGCCGTAGAGCGCGACGTAACGCTTGCCGGGGAACACCAGCTGGCCGCCGCCCGGCAGCTCGGTGCCGGTGGCGGCGGTGGTCACCCGCCAGCCGAGCGTCTCGTCGTCCTCGAACGCGGCGCCAAGACCGACAACGACGTCGACACCCGCCTCCGCGACGACGGCGATCGCCTCGCTCGACGCACGCGGGTCGCCGCCCGGGGCGACGGCGAGCGTGGCGCCCGCAGCAGAGGCGGTCGCGGCCGCGGCGACGTCGTCGCTCGAACCGCTCGACAGCGCGAGCACGCCGGTGAGCGGCTCGGCCGGTTCGGTGGGCGGCAGCTCGGCGGTGCTCGGCGGCGCAGGCGTCGCGTCGTTCGTCGGAGCGTCGGAGGCACCGGCCTCGGTCTCACCGACGTCCGGCGCTGCGTCTGCGTCGTCCGGCCGCGTGTCCTCGGCCGCGGCGCCGGCGCCGTCGGCCTCCTCGTCGGCCGGCTGCTCGCCGTCGGCGCCGTCCTCCGGCTCGGACTCGGGGCTCTCGGCGTCGCCCTCGGCCGGTTCATCGATCGCCACTGGGGTGAGCTCGCCGCGAGACAGCGCCATGACGCCCTCGATTTCGGCGCCCGGCGTCACGGTCACCTGCTCCGTCGCGGCGAGGCCCAGCAGCTCGGCGAGCGCGGCATCGTCCGCCGGTGCCGGCACCAGGAGAACGTCGTGGCCCGTGGTGTCGTCGGACGAGCCGGTCGCGTCGTCGGCAGCGTCGTCGTCCTCGGTCGCACTGGCATCGGTTGCAACGTCGCCGGCCGCGGCAGCGTCCTCGGCCGCGGCAGCGTCGTCGGGCAGCTGCGCGCCGCCGAAGGCGAGCACCGCCTCGGTGCCGAGCCGGTCGAGCTCAGCGGCTACCGCGGCGTCGTCGCCGGTGAGCAGCACCGGTGCGGCGAGCGCGACCCCGGCGCCGGCGCCCCGCAGCACCTCGCCGAGGTCGTCCGCCTCGGCGAGGACCACCACGGGGGCAGAGCTGAAGAACGCCGAGCTGGCCGCCACCGCGAGGGCAGCGGGCTCGTCCTCGGCGAGCACGGTCGCCGGCCCGGCAGGCAGCTGCAGCTCGGCCTGCTGGGGGCCGGGATCGTCCGTCGGGTCCGGTGCGGCGTCGTCGGGGTCGTCGCTGCTCGTGCATCCCGCCAGGGCGACGACGGCTGCCAGCGCGAACGCCGTGGTGCGCGTGCGGCGTGCGGACACGTGGTGCTCCTCGAGATGGGCGACGACTCTCCTCGTCGCCACTCTACGTGGCACGTCGTCGCCCCGCGCCGCGGCCCAGGGGGACGAGGTGCCGCGGCCCCAGCGGGTCCGAGCCACCTCCGGCCGCCAACGCATCCGCCGGTAGACTGGGTCGATGAACGCTGCCCCCGACCGTCTCACCGCGGCCGATCTCGGGCTCCGCGACGCCGGCCTGGGGAGCGCCGCCACGCTGCTGCAGATCTCCTCCGGGTTCTGCGCCCCGTGCCGCGCCGCTCGGCACGTGCTCGAGCACGTCGCGCAGGAGTCGCCGGGAGTCAGCCACCTGGAGGTGGACGTCGCGCACGACACGGCGCTCGCCGCGCGGCTGGCGATCACCCAGACCCCGACGGTGCTGCTGCTCGACGCCGAGGGAACCGTCCGCAGCCGTCACGAGGGCGTGCCGCGCCTCGCGGCCGTGCGAGAAGCGGTCGGCCGGCTCGTTCTCGCGTAGTAGTCGCTCTGCCGGCTGCGGCGTCTCGTCGGTCAGCCGGGCTTCACCGATCGGCCGGCCCATCTCCCGGCCGGCCTGGACGCCCGGGCCGGCCGATCTAGTCGACCAGCCGACGCAGCAGGCTCCCGAGCTGCTCGCGCTCGGTCGGGTCGAGCCGGCCGAAGAGTGCCTCGGCGGCGACGGCGCGGGCCCGCTCGGCCGCGATGTGCATCTGCCGCCCTTCGGCGGTGGGGACGACGAGCACCGCGCGCCGGTCGGCCGGGTCGGGCTGCCGCTGGACCAGGCCGCGCGCCTCGAGGGAGTCGATCACCTCGGTGGCCGAGCGCGGCGCGATCCGCAGCCGCGCGGCGACCTCGCTGAGCCGCGCTTGGTCCTGCGCGCACACCGTCCTCAGCGCCCGGGCCTGGTGCGGGGACACGTCCCACTCCTCCAGCGCGTGCCACGACCGCCGCCGCAATGCCCGGCTGGCGTGCATGAGGGCTTCACTGAGGTCAGGCTCACGCGCGGGCATGACGTCCAGACTAGCGCAATACCACATAGTGAGGTAACCTCTCCTTTGCGTCGGCGACCAGTGGTCGGCCCCTCCCCCGGGAGCCCGGCCCGCGCCCCATGACTTCACGTGCGCCCGCCCACGACGGCGGCACCTCACCACGACACGCCGCTGCGGCGTCGTCCAGCAAGAGAGCGAGGTGGTGCTCATGTCGAGCCCCTCCTTCCGATCCCACTCCCCCGCGCGCCGCGACCCGGCGGACCGTGCCCAGCTCGAGTCCCACCCGGTACGGCTGCGTCGTATCACCGCCCTGTTCCGCCCGCACCTGGCCACACTGTCGCTCGTCGTCGTCCTCATCGCGGCGAGCTCGGCGCTGGGCCTGGCCACCCCGTTCCTCACCCGGCACGTCATCGACGTCGCGCTGCCGGAGCAGGACGTCCGGCTGCTGGCCGGTCTCGTCGCCGCGATGGTCGCGGTCACCGTGGTCACCTCAGCGCTCGGCGTGCTGCAGACCTGGATCTCCACCTCGGTAGGACAGACGGTCATGCACCGGCTGCGCACCGACGTGTTCGTCCACGTCCAGCGCCAGCCGATGTCCTTCTTCACCCGGACCCGCGGCGGCGAGGTGCAGTCCCGCCTCACCCACGACATCGGCTCGATGCAGTCGGTCGTCACCAGCACCGCCACCGCGATCACCGCGAACGTCACGACGGCGGTGGGCACCGCGATCGCGATGGTGGCCCTCAGCTGGCAGCTGTCGCTGCTCTCGCTGGTCGTCATCCCGCCGGCCATCTGGCTCACCCGGCGCGTGGCGATGCTGCGCCGGGAGGTCACCGGCCGGCGGCAGCGCGCGCTGGCGGCCCTGCACGGGCAGGTCGAGGAGTCGCTGTCGGTCAGCGGCGCGATGCTCGCCAAGACCCTCGGTGCCGGCCCCGAGCTGGGACGCCGCTTCGAGGACGCCTCCGCCGATCTCGTCGACCTCGAGCTGCGCTCCGAGCTCGCCGGCCGCTGGCGGATGGCGACCACCAGCGTGATGTTCGGTGCGATCCCGGCGCTGGTCTACCTGGCCGCCGGCCTGCCCGGCTCCGGTGACATCTCCATCGGGACGCTCGTCGCCTTCGTCACGCTGCAGGCCGGGCTGTTCCGCCCGCTCATGGGGGTGCTCAACACCGGTGTGCAGATCACGTCGTCGCTGGCGCTGTTCAGCCGCATCTTCGAGTACCTCGACCTGCCCGTCACCATCGACGACCCCGCCGAGCCCACCATCCTGCCGGCGACCACCGCGCCCGGCGCGATCACCTTCGACGGCGTCGCGTTCCGCTACGAGGGCGCCGACGACGACGCCGTCAGCGGCCTCGACCTGCACGTGCCGGCGGGCGCCCGGCTGGCCCTCGTCGGCGAGTCCGGCGCCGGCAAGTCGACCATCGCCGCGCTCGTCGCCCGGCTGTACGACCCGACCGCCGGCCGCGTGCTCATCGACGGCGTCGACCTGCGCGACCTCGAGCTGGCCGAGCTGGCCCGCCACATCGGCGTGGTCTCCCAGGAGACCTACCTGCTGCACACCACGGTGCGGGAGAACCTGCGCTACGCAAACCCGGCGGCCACCGACGCCCAGATCGAGGCGGCGGCCCACGCCGCGCAGGTGCACGACGTCATCATCGCGCTGCCCGACGGCTACGACACCGTCGTCGGCGCCCGCGGCTACCGCTTCTCCGGCGGCGAGAAGCAGCGGCTGGCGATCGCCCGCACGCTGCTGCGTGACCCCCGGGTGCTCGTCCTCGACGAGGCCACCAGCGCGCTGGACACCCGCACCGAGCAGGCCGTGCAGGAGGCGCTGGACGTGCTCAGCCGGGGCCGCACGACCATCACCATCGCCCACCGGCTCTCCACGGTGCGCGACGCGGACCTCATCGCCGTCGTCGACGGCGGTCGCGTCGTCGAGCAGGGCGACCACACCACGCTGCTCGCGGCCGGCGGGCGCTACGCGGCGCTCGTCGCGGCGGCCGACCGGGCGCCGGTGCTCACTCCTTAGCTCAGGTGGCCGGCGAGCAGCACGCCTACCGGCCGGTGGTGGGCACCAGGTCGGTGAGCAGCCGCCGGACCACGGCCGGGGTCTCCGCCGCGCCGTCGACCGCCAGGCAGGGCACCCCCATCGCCTTGACCGGGTAGTCGTTGCCGCCCTCGTCGAGGCGGTCACCGATGAACAGCATGTCCTCGAGGTCGATGCCGGTGTGCTCGGAGAGGCGGGTCATGCCGTAGGCCTTGTCGATGCCGGCCCGGGTGATGTCGATGGAGGTGGACCCGCCGGAGCGGACCTCGAGGTCCGGCAGCAGCGGGGCGACGGCGGCGCGCAGCTGCTCCTTCTTCTCCCCGGTCGGGTCCCACAGCCGCTTGGCGTCCAGCGGTGCCTGCTGACCGAGTGCGGAGAAGGTGATCTGCGAGCCGCGGTCCTCGAGGATCGGGCCCCACGGCTCGGACTCCCACAGCCCGAGACGACGAGCCTGCGACTCGACGGCGGCGGTCGCGTCGGTACGCTCGGCCTCGGTGAGGTCGTTGGCGTAGATCTCGCGCAGCACGTCACCCTCGTACCGGTAATAGCGGGTGCCGCAGGTGGGCATGAGGTGCAGCCGGGCCCGGGCGGTGTCGTCGAGGTCGAGCCGGTCGGTCACCTGGGCGGTGAACTGGCCTAGCCGCCCCCCGGAGATGATGCACACCGGCATGGCGGCGAGCAGGTCGGTCAGCGCGCCGGCCATCTCCGGGGAGATCGGTGACTTCGAGGGCGTGAGGGTGTCGTCGAGATCGAAGGCGACGAGGCGGATTCCGGGCATCGGCACACCCTACAAGCCCGATCAGAACTCCTCGTGGACCTCCGGGTCCCCGCCGAGCCTGCCGCGCTCGAGGCCGGTGATCTGCGCCATCTCCGAGTCGGACAGCTCGAAGCCGAACACGTCGAGGTTGGTGCGCTGCCGCTCCGCGCTCGCCGACTTCGGGATCGGCAGCGCGCCGAGCTGGACGTGCCAGCGCAGCACGACCTGGGAGATCGCCGCGCCGTGACGGCCGGCGATCTGGTCGAGCGTGGCGTCGGCGAGGAGGTCGGACCTGCGACCGAGCGGGCTCCACGACTGGGTGACGATGCCGCGCTCGGCGTCCGCCGCCCGCAGCTGCGCCTGCGCGAAGTACGGGTGCAGCTCGATCTGGTTGACCGCCGGCATGACGTCGGTCGCGGCGACCAGCCGGTCGATGTGGGCGGCGGTGAAGTTGGAGACGCCGATCGAGCGGACGACGCCGTCGTCCCGCAGCTTGATCATCGCCCGCCAGGTGTCGACGAACTTGTCGAGCCGCGGCAGCGGCCAGTGGATGAGGTAGAGGTCGATGTACTCCAGCCCCAGCGCCTGCCGGGAGGCCTCCGCGGCCCGGAGGGTGGGCTCGTAGCCCTGGTCGTCCCCGCGGACCTTGGTGGCGACGACGAGCTCGTCGCGCGGCACGTCGGACTCGGCGATGCCACGACCGACCTCGGCCTCGTTCTCGTACTTCGCGGCGGTGTCGATGAGCCGGTAACCCATCTCCAGCGCGGCGCGGACAGCGGTGGGCGCCTCGTCACGCATCGGCCAGGTGCCCAGGCCGATCGCCGGGATGCGGGTGCCGTCGTTGAGGTCGAGCGTGGGGATCATGCCTGCCATTGTGCCGGGTCGCCGCAGCCGTCGCACCGGGCGCGGCTCAACGCCGCGCGGCGTAGTGCTCGGCGAGCAGGTCCAGTCCCTCGTCGAGGGTGACCGCGGGCTTCCAGTCGAGCAGCTCGCGGGTGCGGCGCTGGTCGAACCAGTGCGCGGTGGACAGCTGCTCGGCGAGGAAACGGGTCATCGGCGGCTCGTCCGCGCCGGGCCGCACCGCCCACACCGCCTCGACGAGCCCGCCGGCCACCCGGGCGAGCCGAGCCGGCACCCGCCAGCCGGGCGAGGTCACCCCGGCGGCGCGGCAGATCCCGGCGAGCAGGTCGCCCACCGGTCGCGGCTCGCCGTTGGTGACGACGAGCGCATGGCCGTGCGTCACCTCGATGCGTTCGAGCGCGGCGACGATCGCGTCGGCCGCGTTGTCGACGTAGACGGAGTCGATGAGTGCCGCGCCGTGGTCGAGCAGCGGCAGCCGGCCCGCGCGCGCCCGTTCGACGATCCGCTCGACGAGCTGGGTATCCCCCGGCCCCCACACCAGGTGCGGGCGGACCGCGACGACCGCGAGGTCCGGCGAGTCCTGCGCCAGCGCGAGCAGCTCGGCGGTCGCCTTGGTGCGGGCGTAGTGGCCGCGTGCCGAGCCCGGGTCCGCGGGACCGGCGCCCACGCCCACGAGCGAGCTGCCCGCGTGCGCCACCGACGGCGAGGAGACCTGCACGACGCTGGTGACCCCGGCCGCCCGCGCGGCCGCGAGGAGCCGGGCTGTGCCGTCGACGTTGATGCGCTCGTAGTCCGCGGCCGCCCCGCTGACCGAGACCTTCGCGGCGAGGTGCACGACGGCGTCGCGCCCGGCGACCGCACGGGCGACCGCGGCGTCGTCGTCGAGCGAGCCGAGCTCGTCGCTCGCCCCGGCCACCCCCGAGGGGCGGCGCTGGAAGGTACGGACGTCGTAGCCGCCGGCGACGAGGCGGGCGGCCACCCGGCCACCGAGCAGGCCGCTGGCCCCGGTGACGAGGACTCTGCCGGCGGGCATCGGCGCGGCGTGGCTCACGGTGCTCTCATCGGCCCGCCGGCCAGCGCCTCGGCGGCCCACCGGGAGAGCCGGGAGCGTTCGATCTTGGCGTTGTGCCGCACGTCGGTGGGCAGCTCGGCCACCCGCAGCACGGCGGCGACGTCCGCGTCGCACCGCTGCTGGACGGTCCGTCGCACCAGCCGGGTGAGCCCCGGGGTGGCCAGCGAGGGTGCCCGGCGCGACCGCGGGTCGACGGCGGGGTCGGTCTCCAGCACGATGACGAGCTGCTCGGTCCCGGCCGGCCCGACGCCGACCGCGGCGGCCCGCCGCACCCCGGGGACCCGCTCGACGGCGTGCTCGACCGCCACCGGGGTGAGCACCCCGCGCGGCGTGCGGACGACGTGGCCGAGGCGGCCCTCGACCCACACCCGGCCGACGGCGTCGAGATGGCCGACGTCGCCGGTCCGGTGCCAGCCCGGGTGGTCCGCGCTAGCGGCCTGGGTCGCCCACAGCCGGTCGTAGCGGTCCTTGAGGTGGGGCGCGGTGACGACGATCTCGCCGGTGGTCCCGGGCTCGTCGGTCAGCGGGCCGGTGGCCTCGCCGTCGTCGTCCAGGGTCGCGATCCGCACCTGGGCGCCGGTGACCGGCAGGCCGACGCAGGTGCCGCCACCGGCCCCGACCATCCCGGCCGCGGCGTCCTGCGCGGCGGCGCGGACGGCGTCGAGGTCGACGTCGGTGACGGGCAGCACCTCGGTCATCCCGTAGGGGGTGTGCGCGGCGGCGTTCGGCATGATCTCGCCGGCCTCGGCGAGCAGCTCGGGGGCGATCGGCGCCCCGGCCGAGAGGAACAGCGTGACGCCGGCGAGCGCGTCGCGGTGCTCGGCGCTGAGGTCGTCGGCGGTGTCGAGCACGTTGCGCAGCGCGGCCGGTGAGGTGAACACCGCGGTGGCGTTGCCCTCGGCCACCGCGCGAGCCAGTGCGACGGCGGTGAGCGTGGCGGGCGCGGAGACGTCCATGTCCGGGGTGATGGCCAGTGAGCCGAGCGCCGTGCCGAGGAGCGCGAAGGGTGCGAAGCCGGCGACGAACGGCGTCGTGCTGCCGAGCGAGTAGGTGCCGGCGAGCGCGTCACGCATCGCGGCGAGCCGGCGGTGGGTGTAGACGACGCCCTTGGCCGGGCCGGTGGAGCCGGAGGTGAACAGGATGGCGGCATCGTCGTCGGGAGCGGGGCGGGCAGGCAGTGCGGCGCCACCGCGTGCCAGCTCGGCACCGCGCTCGATGAGTGCGGGCACGGTCGCCGTCACGCCGAGCGCGGCGGCCCGGACGGGTGGCAGGTCGTCGGCGGCGATCCGCCGGCCCGGCCACGAGAGCAGCCGAGCACCGGCGAGGCCCCGCTCGATCCCGATGATGACGTCAGGACCGGCGCCGCGGATGGCGCGTCCCATGCCCTGCAGGCCCAGGCCCTGGTCGGCGAGCACGACGACCGCGCCGAGCCGCAGGCAGGCGAACAGTGCGGTGGTGAGCCCGACGCCGGGCGGGACGAGGAGGCTGACCCGCTGCCCGGGACGGACGCCGACGGCGTGCAGGCCCAGGCTCAGGTTCTCGACGCGGCGGGCGAGCGCGCGCCAGCTGACGACCTCGACGTCCTCGCCGTGCAGCGCGACGACCGCCGGCTGCTCGCTGCTGCGCCGCTCGTCGAGCACCTCGGTCAGCGCCCGGTACGCGGGAGCGGCCGGCTCGTCGCGGACAATCCCGCTGTCGGCGGGAATCCCGCTCTCGCTGACAATCCCGCTGTCGGGGACAACCCCGCTGTCGGCGGGGAGGGTGGTGTCGAGCCAGGCGGTGATGGTGCGGGCGACGTCGGCGTCCTCGGGGAGCAGGTGGCCGGCCTGCTCGAAGCGGTGGACGTCGGCGTGCGGCAGCCGGGTGAGCAGGTCCTCGAAGTACCGGCCCTGGAACACCGGGTCCTGCGGGCCCCACATGAGCAGCGCGGGCACGTCGAGCGCGCGGACGCCCTCGGCGATGGCCGCCAGCGTCTCGTGGCTGGGGTGGTCAGGGGTGGCGGGGATGTCGGCGACGAAGTCGGCGATCGCGTCCCGGTCCACCGACTCCGCGTAGGGCGCGAGGTAGCCCTCCCGGACCTCGGGGGCGAGCGCCGGCCGGGCCAGCGCCAGCGTGGCGCGCAGGAAGGTCGTCGTCCGGCTGGTGGCCCAGCCGTGCAGGGCCGGGTTGCCGGCGAGCCGCAGCAGCGCCGGGATCGCCGACCCGCCGTCGTGGTGGATCGCGGTGTTGGTGAGCACGACGCCGCCGAGCTGCTCGGGGTGGGCGACCGCCCAGCCGAGGGAGACCACCCCGCCCCAGTCGTGCCCGACGGTGACGACCGGCCCGGGCAGGTCGAGGACGTCGGTCAGCGCGCCCAGCTCATCGACGCGGTCGGCGAGGCGGCGCAACCGCCCGTCGCGCATCGAGTAGCCCATGCCGAGCTGGTCGACGGCGACGACCCGCCAGCCGGCCTCGGCGCCGGCCGCGAGCAGCGTGCGCCAGAGGTAGGACCAGGTCGGGTTGCCGTGCACCGCGAGCAGCGTGCCGCGAGGCGTGCCGACGACGTCATCGGCGTTGTCGAGGACGTGCCAGACCGCGGGCGGGTCGACGCCGGCGCCCGGGACGACGACGCGGCGGCTCCACCGCGGGTCGAGGCCAGGCAGCGGTGGGACCGGCGCGCCGGGGCTCACCACGTGAGCTCGAGCATCGCGGTGTTCAGCCCGGAGCCCACCCCGAGGCACAGCACCCTGTCGCCCGGGCTCAGCGAGTCGGCCTGCGCGGCGAGCGTCATCGGCAGCGAGGCGGGGCCGACGTTGCCCCAGTGCGAGAACGTGATGGGCACCCGGTCGGCCGGCAGATCGAGCGCCTGGATCACCGCCTCGGTGTAGGGCGTGGAGATCTGGTGGGTGACGTACCGGTCCATGTTGTTCCAGCGGAACCCGGTGCCGTTGTTCGCCTCGTGCCAGGCGGCCTCGACCAGCGCGAGCCCGCCCTGGAGCAAGCCCTTGGTGTCGGTGAACATGCCGTCCAGCCCGCCGACGCACAGCTCGTGGTGCTCGGTGCCCGCGCGCGAGACGCCGCCGACGACGCGGTGGCCGCCGGGGTGCTGGTCGGCCCGTCCGATGACTGCGGCGGCGGCGCCGCTGCCGAGCGTGAGGGAGGCGAACTCGCGGTGGAAGTCCTGCCGGGTGGACTCGGGCCGGTTGAGCCGGCGGATCGTCGTCTCCTGGGTGCCCTGCGCGTCCTCGCTGTTGACGATGACCGCGTAGTCGATCTGCCCGGAGTCGATCAACGTGGCGGCGAGCATGATGCCGTTGACGAACCCGAGGCAGGCGTTGGCGATGTCGAAGTTCATCGCCGAGCTCGGCAGTCCGAGGCCGTGGTGGATGCGGCTGGCCACCGACGGCTCGAGCTGGGTGCGGGTGACCGAGGTGTTGATGAGCAGCCCGACGTCGTGCGCGTCGACGCCGGCCTCCGCCAGCGCCTTCGCGCCGGCCTCGATGGCCGCGTCGTCGAACCGGGTGCCCGGCTCCCACCAGCGCCGTTCGACCACCCCGGAGACCCGCTCGAGCAGGTTGTCGGGCAGCCGCAGCCGGGTCCGCGTCTGCGCGAGCTGCTCCTCGAAGTGCGAGGACGGCACCCGGACCGGGGCCTCGATGTGCGTGACGGACAGCAGCGACGCGTTGCGATAGCGGGAGGC
Organism: Georgenia sunbinii; assembly: GCF_036421875.1. NCBI lineage: Bacteria > Bacillati > Actinomycetota > Actinomycetes > Allobogoriellales > Allobogoriellaceae > Georgenia > Georgenia sunbinii. The sequence goes on from NZ_JAZGOL010000004.1 coordinate 91,116, forward strand.
CGAGTTACCTGCGTGGTTCACCCATTGAATTTATCCGGGGAACCTGGGAAACGCACATCGCGCGCTGCGGTCCCCAGGTTCCCGCTGGTCGGGCGCCGGTGATCAGCGTCCGGCGTCGCCGCGGACCTCGGCCTGGCGGTCGAGGAACAGCTCGAGGAAGAAGCGGCTGAACGCCACGGTCAGGAAGCCCCAGATCGGGCTGAGCACGAGCACGATGAGGCCGCTGAGCACCGCGCCACCGCCGCCGAAGTACCGGTCGCCGGCCATCGACAGCATGCCGATGGCGGTGATGATGCCCACGATGGTGGTGATCACGGCCATCACCAGCACCACGATGTGCACGATCTTGGCGAGCCCGGGCGTGATGCGCCGGGTGAAACCGAGGTCGAGCAGGCTGCCGAGCGGTGACGGCGAGGACGGCTGCGAGTAGCCGTAGCCCGGCTGGCCGCCGTAACCCGGCTGGCCTGGCTGGCCCGGCTGAGCGCCGTACCCCGGCTGCCCCGGCTGGCCCGGCTGGCCCGGCTGGCCGAAGCCCGGCTGCGCCGGCTGACCGTAGCCCGGCTGCGCCGGCTGTCCGTAGCCCGGCTGACCGGGGTGACCGGCGGCGGGGTTCTGCGGCGGCACGTAGCCGGGCTGGGCCGGGAAGCCCTGCGGGTCCTGCGGTGTCGGGTTGGGGTGCTGCGGGTCGGTCGGCTGATCGCTCAACTGACTGCCTTTCCTCGTACGGGTGTGGTGATCGCAGCGAGCGTATCGCCGATGGCCCCCGCGGCCATGACCGGGGTGGCACGATGGGATACCGCCCCGGACCTTGGAGGTTCCATGCCCACCCCGCACATCTCGGCGGCGCCCGGCGACTTCGCACCGGCCGTCCTCTTTCCCGGGGACCCGCGCCGCGCCCAGCGGATCGCCGAGCTCCTCATGCCCGACGCCCGCCTGGTCACCGATGTCCGAGGGATGCTCGGCTTCACCGGGACCGTCGACGGACGGCCGCTGAGCGTCATGGGATCGGGGATGGGCCAGCCCTCGGCGACCATCTACGCCACCGAGCTGTTCCGCGAGTACGGCGTGCAGCGCATCATCCGGGTCGGCACCGCCGGCGGCATCGCGCCGCAGGTGAAGGTCGGTGACGTCGTCGTCGCCCTCGGCGCGCACACCGACTCGCAGATGAACCAGTTGCGGATCCCCGGCGTCAACTTCTCCGCCGTCGCCTCCTACGGCCTCGCCCACGCCGCCGTCGCCGCCGCGCCGGTCGCCGGTGTCACCGACCTCCACGTCGGCACCGTCATCTCCCGCGACCACTTCTACCTGCCGGTCCCCGGGCAGGTGGAGCTGCTCAGCGGCTACGGCGTGCTCGGGGTGGAGATGGAGGCGGCGGCGCTGTACGGCGTCGCCGCGGAGCTGGGGCGCGAGGCGCTGGCCGTCCTCACCATCTCCGACCACCTGCTGGACTCCTCCGCTGACATGAGCGCCGAGGACCGCGAGACGCGCTTCCAGGGCGCGCTGGCCCTCGCGGTCGCCGCCGCCCACTCCGACTGACCCGACGGCCGGCACGGTCCCCCTCCACTGCCGGTCCACCGACACCGATCAACCGCGGACGCCCATCGACGGCTACCCCCGCGGGCGGCGCCACACACTTCTACACTGTGATCACCGACGAGGGGGACGACCGATGCATGCACGGGACGTGCGTCCGGCCGCACCTCGTGCTGCCCACCCGGTGCTCCCGCAGGCGTCGGTCGCGGTCCCCCCGGTCGGTGGCCTGCGTCGTCCTCAGCTGCTGAACGCGCTCGACCCGGTGACGACCACCGCGCTGGGGCTCGTCGTCGCACCGGCGGGCACCGGCAAGACCACGCTGCTCGCCCAGTGGGCGGTGAGCTCGACGCTCCCGGTGGCGTGGTGCCGGCTCGACGTCGGAGCCACCCGTCCCGGGCGTCTGGTTGAGTGGCTCTGGCAGGCGCTCGAGGAGTACGTGATCCCGCCGCCGCGTGTCCCGCCCCGCACCGTCGAGGAGCTCGCCCTGGCTCTCGAGCAGCACCCGGGTCGCATCCTGCTCGTGCTCGACGACCTGCACCGGCTGGCCTCCTCCACCGGTGAGGCAGAGCTCGAGCAGCTGCTGCTCCTCGCGCCGCCGCAGCTGCGGGTGGTCATCGGGTCGCGGCAGATGCCCAGCTTCAACCTGGCACGGTCCGAACTGCCGCCGATCGTCGTGCTCACCGGGGACGACCTGCGGTTCCGCACCTGGGAGGTGGAGAAGCTCTTCCGGAGCATCCACCGGGCACCGTTGCCGCCGCAGGACGTCGCCGCGCTCACCCGCTACACCCAGGGGTGGGCGGCCGCGCTGCAGCTCTTCCACCTCGCCACGATGGAGGGCGACGTCGCCGCCCGGCAGCGAGCGGTCCACGCCCTCGCGGGCCGCTCGCGCTACGCGCAGGGGTACCTCACCGGCCAGGTGCTCGCCGGGCTGCCCGCGGAGACCACCGAGTTCCTCGTGCGCACCTGCGTGTTCGACGCCCTCACCGCCAGCCGGTGCGACGCGCTCCTCGGCGCCCGCACCTCGCAACGGACGTTGCACGAGCTCGTCGACCGGCAGGCGCTGACGACGACGACAGACGGCGGGGAGACCTTCACCTACCACGACGTGCTCCGCCGCCACCTCGAGGCCACCCTCCACGAGGAGCTCGGGGCCACGGCCACCCGCGAGTGGTACGAGCGCGCCGCGCAGATCCTCGAGGACGAGGGCGACGTCATCGAGGCGCTGCGGGCGCGGTGCCGCGCCGAGGACTGGAACGGCGTGCGGCGCCTGCTGCGGGAGTTCGGGCCGCGGCTGTTCGACGGCCCCCACCCGACCCGCTCCGGCGACCACACCTGGAGCGACCTCGTCCCGCGGTGGCTCATCGAGTCAGACCCGTGGTGCTGCCTCGCCGAGGCCCGGCGGATGCTCAACGACGGACGCCTCGACGACGCAGCAGCGATGTCCCGGCAGGCCGAGGCGCAGTTCACCGACCCCGCCGCCCGCAAGCTGTGCGAGGACATCCGCGCCGAGGTCACGGCGTGGCAGTCCGGCGCTGCCGGTGGGCGGCCGGGATGGCCCGACATGCTCCTCGCTGCCACCCGGCGCGACCCGCTGCGGGTGGCCCGGGAGGCGCGTGACAGCGACTCGGCCCGGGTGCGACGCACCGAGGGCTTCGCGCTCGTGCTCGGCGGCGACCGGCGCGGTGGCCAGCGGCTGCTGCGGGACCTCGCAGCGGAGCCCGGCGTCGATCCGGGGCTCATGCTGGCCGCCCGCCTCCTGCTCGCGACCATCGAGGCGGTGGGGACCCAGCCGCTGGAGCAGGCCGGCCGTCGTCATACCGGGCGACCGTTGTCGGGCGCGGCGGGGACCCCGTTGGACCAGATCTACCGCGACGCCGAGCGGCACGGCCTCAGCTGGCTCGCCCGGCTGACCTCGAGCGTGGCGGTGGTGGTCCAGTCTCCGCGTGCGGTGAATGAGATCGCGGGCATCGTGGCCGACCTCGACCGCCGGGGCGACCGCTGGTCGGCGGCACTGGTATCGATCTGCCACACCTTCGTCATGCTGCGGTCCGGCACCGTGGACCTGGCGGCGCTGGAGCGGCTGCGCACGCGGCTGCGGGCGCTGGGCGCCGGTGTCCTGGAGGTGTGGATCGCTGCGGTCGGTGCACTGCTCACAGCGACCGAGCAGCAGCCCGACGCGACCGACGTCGCCCGGGCGGCCGAAGCGCAGGCACGCGTCGCCGGTGTCCCGGGGGCGGCCGCGTTCGCCTACGCCGCGCTGGCTGCCGCCGAGCCCGCCCAGCGCGACGACTTCCTCGCGCTGGCGCGGGCCACGGCCAGCTCCTCCGGGCTGGACTGCCGGCCGTGGGCATGGCTGCCGGACATGTCACCGTGGCGGCGCGGGGCGACCGGCGGCGGGGCCGACGCCGGTGGCGAGCCCAGCACGGTCGGCAGGTCCGGGGCCGGCAACCGGTCCGACGCGGCTGACGCTGCTGACGAGCGCACCGGCACCGCACCGCGGCGAACCGCCTCGTCCGACGACGCCGCCTCGCCCGACGACGCTGCGCCCGCGGGCTCGGGCGACTCACCTGACGATGCCGCGCACGACGACGCGGCCGGCGACGCCTCACCGCGGGCGGGCAGCCCGGTGCCCGGCGCAACGATCGAGCTCACCTGCTTCGGGGAGTTCCGGCTGCTGGTCCGCGGCCGGCGGGCGGACCTCGGCGCGGTGCGTCCGCGGGTGCGGGCGATGCTCAAGTTCCTGGCGATCCATGCCGGTCGACCGGTTCACCGCGAGCTCATCGCCGACGCGCTGTGGGGCGACCTCGACCCGGAGGCCGCCATGCACAACCTCCAGGTCAGCCTGTCGAGCCTCCGTGCGGCGCTCGAGCCCGGCGTGCCGGGGCGCCGCAGCAGCCTCATCATCCGGGACGGCGAGACGTACATGCTCGCGCTGCGGCCGGGGTCGCGCTGCGACATCGTCGAGTTCGACCGCGAGCTGGCGGCGGCCAACCATGCCCGGCGCAGTGGCGACGTCGCCGCCCAGCTGGCGTCGCTGGCGACCGCGCTGGCGCTCTACACCGCGGACCTGTTCCCCGAGGAGGGGCCGGCGAACTGGCTGGTGACCACGAGGGAGCGGTACCGGGCACGCGCCGCGGACGCCGCCGCCCAGCTCGCCGACCTCAACCTCGCGGCCGGTGACCACACCGCGGCCATCGCCGCCGCCCAGCACAGCATCGAGATCGACGAGTACCGCGACGACGCGTGGCAGGCGCTGATCCAGGCGCTGCGGGCCGCCGGCGAGCCGGCCGCGGCCCACCGGGCGGTGCGGGCCTACACCGCCGTGCTCCACGAGCTGGGCGTCGAGCCGCTGCCCGACATCGTCAGCGTCCCCGGAACTCCACCTCCGCGACCGCGACCGGCGCCTGCAGGTTCTCACCGTATGCCGAGAGGATCGTCAGACGTACCGCCGAGACATCACTGACCCCGACGGTCACGCCCTGCGGCTCCGCGACGTCGTCGAGCGTGGCCTCCTCGACCACCAGCCCGCCCGGGGTGGTCATGCTCAGCCGGATGTCCCGGGGGCGGGCCTCGGCGAGGCGCTGGTCCTCGTCGGGCGAGGCCCCGGCCGTGACGACGACGGTGACCAGCCGGAACGGGTCGTCGAACGGGAACTCGATCCACTCCCCCGCACCGTCGCCGAGCGTCACCGGAGCCCAAGACACGTTGTTGAAGCCGTCCCGCGCCTGGCTCGCCGGGCGCCCGTCGAGCGCGCTGGACGCCGTCGGTTCAGCCGGGTTGACGGGGTTGTCGCCCGCCACCCTGTCGACGGCCCCCTGGTAGAGGTCACCGAGCGGGCCGCGGAAGTACCAGCCCGCCCCGACGAGGAGCCCGAGCACGACCAGCACGACGACGAGCCGGGTCGGGAAGTGCACCCGCCGGCGGTTGCGCGGTCGGCTCCCGGCGCTCGGGCCGGGACGGCGCTCGGGGCGCAGCAGCCGCCGCCACCAGGAGCGCTGCGGCTGTACCGGTGCGTCGGCGAGGCTCGCGCCGCAGCGCCGGCAGAAGTTGCGGTGGGGGGCGTTACCGGCCCCGCACGCGCCGCAGATGAGGTCGCCCGGCTGCGGCTGCGGCTCGTCCGCGCTGGCCGCCGGGACCTGGCGCCGCGGCACCGGCGCCCCCGGCTTCCGGGCGGCCGGCTTGCGCGGCCCGGTCCCGCCGGCGTCTGCCCCGCCGCCCGCCCCCGCCCTGCCGGCGGCCGGGCGAGCGGCACCTGGCTGCGTCGCGGCCGGTTTCGTGGCGGCCGGGGTGGTCGGCCCCGGCGTGGTCGCCGCGGGCCTGCTCACGGCGGCGGACGTGACGTGACGGACCGCACCCGCGGCGATCGGCGGTCCCCCGGCGCCGGTCGCGGCGCGGCTGACCTCGGAGGCTGCGGTGCGGCCCGGAGCACCGGTGAGGTTGCGGGCCTGCGACCGTGCCCGGGAGGCGCTGCCGCCCAGCTGGGACGCCGCACCACCGGTGGCCTGGTCGGCGGCCTGGCGCAGCAGGCTCGACGCCCGACCGCCGCGGACCCGCCCGAGACCACGGCCGGCCCCGCCAGCCCCCCGTGGCTTGTCCGCCACCGCTGCAGCCGCCGGCTCCTCGGCAGGCGCCAGCTCCTCAGCGGGGGCCGGCTCGTTCCCTGGCGCCGGGCCGTCGGCCACCGGGGCGAGGTCGTCGCGCCGAGCGCTGACCGGCGCGGCGTCATTCCTGCCAGCCGCCGCGCCCGCCGTCACCGCACCTAAACCCGCTCCGACCGTACCTACCGCCGCACCTGCTCCGTCGTCGCCGGCACCATCGCCCGAGCCGCCCGCGGGAGCGTCGCGATCCGCCGTCGCTGTGTCCGTGCCTGCCACGACCTGAGCGCCGCCGACATCTGCGTCGACCTCCGCGTGGACGTCGTCGTCGGCTCCCGCCGGCAACTCGCTGCCGGCCGGCTCGGCCGCGCCCCGCTCACCACCGGCCGGCTCGGCCGCGCCCCACTGACCACCGGCCGATTCGTCTGAGACCGAATCCGGCGCCGCGACGTCGTCGGCGGCGGGTTCCTCGACCGCCGCTGCCGCGGTGCCCGGCGCCGGCTGGGACTCTGCCCACTCGAGGTAGGTGCCGCAGCTGCCGCAGAACAGCTCGCCGTCTTCATTGCGGTCGCCGCACTCAGGACAGGTCTGCATCGGAGTCCTCCGCCACGATCTCGATGATGTGCGGCACGTGGGCCGGCTTGACGGTCGTCACCGCGCGGTCCAGCCGGGCCCGGTCGATGCTGCTCGGGTCCGGTACCCGAACCGTCACCCGCAGCACGGCGTCGGCCGAGCCGGGCAGCTCGGCGCCCGGCGTCGCGGACCACGTGCTCGCGCCGTTGTCCTCGATGCTCACCCGGCCACCCACCGCCAGCCGGACGGCGTCGGCGATCCCCACCGCGGTCCCGCGCCGCCGGTGCATGGCGGCGGCGCCGGCGATGATCTGGCGGCGCCGCTCGACCGACCACGTCTCGTCCATCTCGATGCCCACCCACTCCCCGAGCCAGGCGAGGAAGTCCGGCGGCGCCAGCTGCGGATCGACGTAGCAGGCGAGGGTGTCGAGGGTGAGGAAGATCGGCGCGAGGGCGTCGTCGAAGGCCTGCACGAAGCGTTGCAGGAACTCGTCCTCCTGGTAGACCGCGGGCAGCCGCTGGGCGACCGGGGCCACCGCGACGAGCCCGGGGATCATGCCGCGCACGTCATCGCCCCCCGACTACGCGCACCTGGTGGCGGTAGGAGAACACCAGCCCCTGCGGGTCGACGTCGATCCGCTGCAGCGGGTCGCCGCGCTTGCCGGTGATGGGGTCTGCCCCGAACAGCTTGACGTCCTCGACGATCTCGGTGCCGCGCAAGCCCTGCAGCACGGCGTACACCTCCCCCGCCTGGACCGGCCGGCCGAAGGGCCAGCCCTCGCCATCGGGCCCGCCGGCGACCGGGTCGAAGTACCGGTTGAGCGCGCCGACCGCGTCGATCGCCAGCTGGTCGCCGTCGGCCCGGGACCGGGCCGCGATCCGGGCGATGATCGTCACGCCCTGGTAGAACGGCGGCTCGACGAGCACCCGGGCGCCGATCGGCCGGCGCCGGTCGAGGTACTCGCTGATCCGTGCGAGGGAGGTCTCGCTGGGGATGAGGTCCTCGAACCGCAGCCGGCCGCTCTCGTCGGGCACCGCCGTCGGCACGACGAGCAGCCGCACGCCACCCGCCTCTTCCGGCGTCGTCGCCGGCACGCACCGGACCCGGGCGATCGACGGCGCCGCCCGCAGCGCGAGCTCCTCGAAGTCCTCGGCGGTCACCGCCCGGTCGCGAGTGCGCAGCAGCAGCGGGCCCCGCTCCTTGGCCTGGTCCACCGTCTCGGCCGCGACGCCACCGAGGGCCGGGCGCCGGTTCTCCACCCGGTCGACCAGCGGGATCGGGGTGCGCAGGTCGGTGATCGTCCGAGCGGCAACGTTGCCCCGTGGCCCGCCGCCGGTGCGGTAGGCCGGTACCCGCAGCGGCGCCCCCTTGGGCGGTATCGCGCCGAAGGAGCGCAGCGTGCCGTCGGGCTCGCGGACGGCGGGGCCGAAGTGGACCTCGCCGGTCGCGCGGTCGAGCCGGACCACCCGGTCGGCCGGGCCGGCGTCGGCGAACGAGTCCACCTCGGTCCACTCGTCCCAGCCGGCGCCGCCCGCGACCTCGACGACGAAGTCCGGCCCGCCGATGACCACCGGGCTGCGGTCGAGGGTGAACACCTGCCCGGGGACGCCCTCGGACAGGCCGAGGATCTCGTCGTGGACGGTCTCGGCGTGGCTGGCGGTGACGGTGCCACCGATGGTGAACGCGCTCGCAGCACTGATCGTCGGCGAGGCGCTGTACCGGGGGTACCCCTCGACCGGTTCGACGGCCCGGCAGCGCAGCCAGCCGGCGCGGTGGCCGTTGATGATCGAGGTGCGGTGGTCGCGCGGGACGTGGAGAACGACGTCGCCGCTGCGGTTGAACCCGCCGGTGCCGTCGGAGTCCACCTCGCAGGGCCGCCACGCGCTGCCGGTCCACGCCTCCCACTCCACCGGGGGGTAGCGCGGGTCGACGCCGACGCCCTGGACCTCGCTGTCGAACCGCAGCACGACGACGCACGACGCCGCGGCGTCGTCCAGCCCGAGCAGGAGGACATCGTCGGGCGCGGGCGGGGTGGTGAAGACCGCGAAGCGGTCGGCCGAGCGAAGGTCCTCGACGTGGTCGACGGCGTCGCCGTCGGCGGCCTGGGTCAGCACGTGCGCCAGCGAGCGGGGCGGCACGCGCAGCTCCGTGGTGGTGAGGAAGGCGACGAGGTCCTCGCTGTCGACCCGCGGGGTGGCGGCCTCGGACTGCACCGCAACGACGACGGTCTCGTCCTGCGGCGCGGAGAGCCAGTAGGTGAGGTCGACCGCGGCGGCGGTGGGCGGGTGCAGGGTCATGCCGAGCAGGTCGAGGAAGGTGACGTACAGCTTGTCCGGCACCCGGTTGAGCCGGTAGGACAGCTCGTCGACCATGAACGCGAAGGTCTCCACGAGGGTGACGCCGGGATCGGAGACGTTGTGGTCGCTCCACTCCGGGCAGGTCGCCTGGATGCGGCGCTTGGCGTCGTCGACGAGCTGCTGGAAGCGGCGGTCGTCGAGGTCCGGGGCGGGAAGCATGGTCACTGACCTTCCTCGTGCTGGGGGATGACGTAGAACGGGAAGACGAGGTTGCGGGGATCGTTGGTGCCACGCACCGAGTAGCTGATGTCGATGTACAGCACGCCGTCGTCGACGGCGTCGAACCGCACCGACACCCCGGACAGCTCCACCCGCGGCTCCCAGCGCTCGAGCGCCACCCGCACGGCGTAGGCGATGTCGCCGGCGGTCGACGCGTCCGCCGGGGCGAACACGTAGTCGTGGACCGAGCAGCCGAACTCCGGGCGCATCGGCCGTTCTCCCGGCGAGGTGGCGAGGATCAGCCGGATGCTCTCCTCGATCTCCCGCTGGTCGGAGACGAGCGCGATCCGGCCGGTAGCGTCGGTGCGCAGCGGGAACGCCCACCCGGTGCCGATGAACTCCTGTCCCATGTCGATCCTCTCGCGCTAGTTGATCTTGACCATCGCGCCGCGGACGGTGGTGACGCCGCTGGCGGCGAGCTCCGCGGTGGCCTGGCCGTTGATCTTCACGGCCGCCGCCTTGACCTCGGCAGTGGCCTGGCCCTCGGCGACGACCTGCGCGCCCTTGACTGTGGCGTTGGCCGTCGCCTCGATGGACACGTTCACCGCCTTGACCGAGAAGTCGCCGGTGCTGGTCGACATCGAGATGTTCTGCTTGCCGGTGACGGTGATGTTCTGCTCCGCGGTGACGTCGAGCGGCCCTTGCGAGACCAGCACGATGCCCTTCGACCCCGTCTGGGTGAGGGTCAGGTGCTGCGCGCCGTCGTTGGTGGCGACGGTGAGGGTGTCGTTCTGGCCGTCCTCGATGAACTCCAGGACCATGCCGTTGCGCGAGGTGAACGCCCGTCGTTTCACGGTGCCGTCGCTGCTGGTCACGTGGGCGGCCCAGCCCTGGCCCGCCTTGTCGAGGCCGTTGTACAACCCGCCGAGGACGTACGGCTCGTCGAACGAGCCCTGGCCGAAGGCGACGAGCACCTCGTCGTTCACCTCGGGCAACCAGGACGTGCCCCGCCCGTTGCCGGCGCCCAGCTGCACCGGCCGGGCCCACCAGCTCTCGTACTCGTCGGAGAACACCGGGAACTTGACCTTGACCCGGCCCAGCCCGTCGGGGTCCTTGACGTTGGTGACCACGGCGGTGAGGACGCTGCGGTGCGGCTGGTCCGACCCGGGGCCCACGGCTCCGCCGCCGCTGATGAGGCCGTACACCGAACGGTCGGAAAAGTCGGCGGCGGTGAACGTCGTCCGGTACCCGTCGACCGGGTCGATCTCGTGGCGCACCGCGGTCAGCACGTACTTGCCGGAGAACGACGGCCCGACCTCGACGACGTTGACCGGTGTGCCGGCCCGCAGCACCGGGTTGCCCCGGACCACACCCTCGATCTCGGCGTAGCCGCCCGCGCGCACCGCCGCCGTGGTCTCGGCCAGCTTGCGCGTCGTCGCCGCCAGCGCGAGCGTGCTGCGCCCGACGACGTGCCCCGTCCCGCCGAGCGCGCTCGCCAGCACGGCCGGCGCCGGCTGGATCGCGACGCTCGCGGTCCTCACCTGGCCCGCCGCGGTGGTCGCCTGCTTCTGGCGGGGGTCCCAGCCACGCGCCTCGACCTTCGGCACCTGTCCCGAGCCGGTGACCGTCGCGCGCAGCGAGATGAGGTTCGTGCCCCGCTGGATCACCTTCGGGTCGGTGCCAGCGTCGGTGCCGGAGGTGGCGGTGGCCGCCGCCGGCGGGGCGGCGAAGTGGACCGTGCGTCCGGTGACCCACGTGAGCGCCCCGACGCCGCGGGCGAGCCGGCACAGGAAGTCCCAGCTGGACTCCATGTCCTTGGCGAGGTGCGCGTGCTGGGTGGTGAAGCTGCCGACCTGGCTCTGCAGGCCCGCCTCCTGGATGGTTCGTGTGACGATGTCGGTGACGGACATGTTGGCGTAGGCGGTGGCGCCGGCACCCGACTGGAGCCGGTAACGGACGTCGAGCCCGCGGATCGTGGTGAACACCCCGCGCGAGTCGATCTCCTCCTCCAGCGCGGTGATGTCGCCGTCGATGAGCTCGACCGGGGTGCCCTGACCGCTCTGCTGGACCGCGACCGACACCTGGCTGCCGATCTTCGCGCGGATCCCGGGCAGGACGTCGTGCTCCGGGTCGCTGAAGCGCAGCACGAACAGGCCGGGCAGGTGGACGGAGTCGTCGACGTACGCGGAGACGAGCAGGTCGCGCATGTTCGGGGCCAGCGGGGAGCCGTCGATCTTCACGACGACGGCGTTGGCGGTCGCCTCACCGAGCGGCATGGTGCACCTCCCGGGATGACGGCGTCGTCGTGCGTGCGGGGCGCCGCTGGGCCATGAGCTCCTCGGCGGCCGGCAGCAGGACGGTGCTGCCGAGCCGGATCCGGAACGGGTCGTCGATGCCGTTGGCCAGCGCGAGGTCGCGCCACATCTCCGGCTTGCCGTACTCCCGGTAGGCAAGGCCGGGAAGGGTGTCGCCCTCGGACATCACGTGGATCCGGCGCGGCACCAGGCCGCCGGAGGTCGGGTTCTGCCCAGGTGGGTCCCCGGCGAGCTCCTCGAGCACGACGGTGACGACGGCGCGGATCGGCACGCCGCTGCTGGTGAAGAGGGAGTACTTGGCCGAGACGCTGGAGATGTAGGCGAGGAAGCCGGTGATCCCGCCCCAGCGGAACACCACCCAGGGCGGGGAGTCCCGGTTCTGGGCGTGCGAGGCGCTCGTCGGCACGCAGCACCCGAGGAGCAGCTCGACGGTCTTGACGACGGAGTCGTTCTGGGTGTCCGAGGCGTCGAGGAACATCTCCAGGTTGAGCTTGGACGGCAGCGGCCCGTTGTACTGCGGCGGTCCGCTGCGGGTGTTGCCGGTGCCGGTGGCGCGCGCCCAGCTCGCCGACTTCCCGACGGTCAGCTCCCGGGGGTTGAACTGGAACTCCACCCGCCCGAGCGGCCCACCGGGCTTGGCCAACGAGCCGTCCCGGGAGGGCTCGTAGAGCTGCAGGTACGCCTTCTCGAACTTGGTGGGCGCACCCGCCCCGGACGTCGCGGTCGCGGCGTCGAAACCGACCTTGGCCATCGCCGGTCCTACCTTCCACCCGTGTCGAGGAAGCCGTGATGGGCGATCTCGATCGTCTCGGTCAGCACCTTGGCCTGGTCCCCGGAGAGCGCCGGGCCCGTCCACCGCACCGGCACGACGCCGGTGAGCTGCCACTGGGCGACGACGGCGCCGTTGGAGCTCTTCGCCTGGATGGTGGCGGTGGAGCGGGTGTAGCCCCGTGCGACGCCGGCGATCCAGCTGGCGATCTTGCTGGTGTCGGCGCCCAGCGGTCGAGTGAGCTTGATGTTGGTGTACTTGATCCGGGTGGGCAGCTGCCACACGAAGGCGTTGTTGCCACCCTCCTCGCGGGTCTCGATCACCACCTCGCAGCCCAGGCCCTCGCAGCTGCTGAACGAGCCGAGGCTCTGGTCGTCGATCTTGACGACGTACTGCACCGAGATGGCCGTGTCGACCTCAGCCAGCGTGGTCATTGCCCCTCACCTCCGGTCCGTGCGTAGGCCGCGGCGTTCCCGGTCCAGCAGGATCTCGTGCCGGACACGGCGCAGCAGTGGTTGGAACAGGGCGTCCGCCAGGCCCGCCAGCTCGGTGGCGTCCATCGCGGCGGCGGGACCTGCGGCGGGAGCGGCGGTCGCCGTCGCGTCCGGCGACGGCGGGACGACCTCGGTCTGGACGTCGTCGATCACCATGCCGCCGCCCTCGCCGGACTCGGTGCCCTGCTCCGCCGGTGGCGCGACGACGTCGTCGGCCTGCTCGGGCACGGTGGGCACCAACGGCATCCTCGCGCGGCGCCGGTGGCCGGCAAGGCCCCGCCGGCGCGACGGGGTCGAGGAGTCCACCTGGCCGACGACGAAGGCGCGCTGCACGCTGGTGGCGACCGGTGGCCACGCGGCCTCGTAGCGGACGTCCGCCGGCAGCTCGACGGGTGGCGCGGCGGCGTCGAGCGCGGTCATCACCGGTCCGGGCCCCCGCCCGGCGAGAGTGTCGGCCGAGCGGACGGTCGGCCCCCGCCCCGCGAGGACCGCGGTCGCACCGTCGGCGCGGATGGTGGTGGTCGAGGCGGTGGTCGAAGCAGCAGTCGGGGCAGTGGTCGGGAGGGCGGTCGGGGCGGTGCTCGGGAGGGTGCTGGCCACGCTGCGCTGGGTCGCCGGCCGCTCGCCACGCGTTCCCACCGTGCCGAGCGGCACGCGCTGGTGGGGCGCGCCGATGGTGCGCCAGGGCAGCGGTCGGACGCCGTTCGCGACCGCCCGGGAGACGACCGGCGCCCTCGGACCGGTGCTGGCAGCCGCTCCCCGGCCGGCGTTCGCCGCCGGCTCGTCGGCGCCGGTCGCGGCCGAGGTTCGGCCGGTGCTCGCAGCCGGTTCCCGGACCGCGCCGCCCGCCGCGCCCGGTGCGCTCCCCGGCGCACCGCCCGCCCCGCCCGGTGCGTCCGCCGCCGCGCCGCCGGCGGCGAGATCCGCGGACTGCGCCGGCATCGCGAAGGTGAGCGGGGCGGTACCGGCCGGTCGCAGCTGGGGCTCGGCGGGTGGTGCCGCGGTCTCGGCCAGCCGCGAGACCTGCGCGCCGTGGCCGACCGTGGCGACCTCGACCGACCGGCCGCCGACGTCGTCGGCAGCGTCGGCCGGGCTCCTCTCGGTCGCGGGCCGGTTCTGCCTGTCGCTCGGGGCGGCGCCGACGGTTGGCGCGGTGTCGGTCGACATCCGCTGCGCCACCGGCACGGCCCCCGCCGAGGGCGCTGCCGGCGTCGTTCCTGAGGTCGCGGCTACCGGCAACGCCGGCGGTGCCGACCGTGGCGCACCTGACCGCGGCTCGGCCGGCCTTGACGTGGCCGCCGCGGCGGCGCGGCCCACCGGGACGCCGAGGGCCGGGTCGAGACTGCCGGGCCGGACACTGCGCTGCGCTGGGAGTGGCCGTGCCACGGGCGGTCCCACGGACACTCCCCCGCCGCTCGTCAGGCCACTGCGCTGGCCGCTGCCGGAGGGGCTGGCGCCGGTGGTGGGGCCACCGAGCGGCGGCCGCGTGGAAGCCACCGACCCGCCGCCGTCGCCCGTTGCCGCGCGGGCCACCACAGGATCGCGGCCGGCCGTCGAACCGAGCGCCTCGCGCGCGACCGGCAGGGCGGGCGTCTCGCTGCGGTACGCGGGACCGGACTCGGCGTCGGTTCCGTGCGGCACGGCCGAGAGGACCGCGCCGTCATCGCCGACCGGCACGCTCCCGGCGGCAGCCGAGACACCGGGCACGGAGGCCGAGGAGGCGTGGGCGCCGGTCGTCGCGACCTCCCCGTCGACGACGGTGGTCGCACGCTGCACGGCTGGCCCCGCACCGGACGTCGGCAACGCGGGCCGGGACGACGTCGAGCCAGCCCCGGGCGCCCCGGCACCGGGCGCCGTGGCAGTCCCGGCCTCGTTCAGCGGCGTGGCGTCGCTCGCCGTCACCGGGTCGGCGGCCGCGGCGGTCGTCTCGGATGGCGACGGAGACGGCGCCGCCGGTCCAGCAGCTGCGGCGACCGCCGAGCCGGCAGCCGCGTGCGTGGCGGACGGCGCAAGCGGCAGCGGTGTGCCGCCGGTGAGCACCGGGGCAGCCGGCGAGTCACTACCGGCATCCGAGCGATTGTCGCCGTCGCCGTCGCCGGACCCGTCGCCGAGGAGGGCCGCTGTCCGTTGCACGGTGGCGGAGTGGCCACCGCCGGCACCATCACCGCCACCGCCACCGCCACCACCGCCGCCGTCGCCGTCGCCGTCGCCGTCGGCACCGTCCGTCCCAACCTCGAGCACCGTGCCATCGCCGAGCGTGGTGCCGGCCTCGGTGGTGACCGCACCTGGGTGTGACGGCGCCGCCGGGTCCGCCGTGGCGCGCTGCACCACCGCCGCCTCGCTCGCACCGTCGTTCGTCGAGCTCGTCGGACCCGACGGCTCGGCGCTGATGATCGCGTCCGCGCTCCCGGTGGGTGCCGGTACGACGATGCCCGGCGCAACCGGGGCCGGCGCAACCGGTGGCTCGCTGTGGTCAGGACTCGCTGCGGTGGCGCCCTGCGGGTCGTGCGAGGCGGTCGCGGCGCCCGGCGGCAGCGGCATGGCCGGCGCGCTCTGGACGGACGTCGACGGCGCAGGCGCCTCCACTCCCGTCGCCCTGCCGCCGTGCCGGTCACCGAGCAGCGAGGCCGCGCCAGGCGCTGCCGCCGTCCCCCCGACGTCGCCGTCGGCCGCAGCGCGCTGCACCGGCTCGTCGGACGCGGCGACGGCGGCCGGCCGGACCCGCCCGCCCACGGGTCCAGCCCCGCCCGCTCGTTGCCCCGCGCCGTCCGCGCCGACGCCCTCGGGGGTGGTCACGCTCGCGCGGCCCGCCACAGCGGCGACCGCGCCGTTCGTCTCGGCCGGCTCGGACGTTCCCGGCTCCCTGACCGGTGAGCTCGCGGCTCGCGACACCGCGGGCGACCCGGCGACCGCCGGCCCCGCGGGGTTCGATGGGGCGGGGCTCGATGGGGCGGTGGTCGCCCCGCTGTCCTGCGGACGTCGGTCAGCGCCGCGCCGCACCGGGGTGTCGACGCTGGTCAGCGGCGCGCCGAGGCCGAGCCGGCGGTGGCTCACCTCGCTGCGTTGCACCGGTGGCGCCGGCGCGAGGTCCACCGGCCGGCCGGCCGGCAACGGGATCTCGACGACGGTGCTGCCGGCGTCGGCGACGTCCGGGCTCGCCCACCCCGGCCCGCGCCCGTCAGCGGCGTCGCCGATCGGTGCCGGTGACGACCATGCGGGTGCGGCGGGGACGACGTCGGCCGCCGCCTCGTCGGACCACACCCGGTCCGCAACCTCCTGCGAGACCGAGACCGAGGCCGAGGTCGCCGCGTCGGGAGCCAGCGGCATCGCAGGGCTGTCGATGGCGTACCGCAGCACCGGCACGCCGGGCGCCGCAGTGGCGCGGGTGAGGCTGCCGAGACGTCCTGGGTCGGTCGTGACCGGAGCCGGCGGCCGCCGCCAGCCGCCGCCGACGGCTGCCGGCGGTGCGGTGATCGGCGGTGGCACCGGCCCGGCGGTGTCGTCGCCCAGGCCACGACCGTCGCCGTCGACCACCCCGGAGTACGAGGAGGGGCTGACGAGGTGGGACATCGTGCCGGTGAAGCCCGGCTGGTGGCCGGTGGTGGTCCAGCCGGTACCGGCGCCGATGCCGCGCAGAGTCATCTCGGTGGCGATGGTCCGCTGCAGCGGGGCGTGGAACGCCCACCCGCTCGGGCTCGGTCCAGCCGTCGTCGGCGGGGCGGGCGGCCGCGCCGCAACGGGCCCGGCCCCCGGCCCGAGCCCGGCGTCCGCGCCGGCCTCCCGGCGCTGCCAGGGCCATCGCATGCCTCAGCCCTCCTCGGACAGGCGGGTGTTGATCCGCGCGATCTCCCGGACGTACCGAAGTCGTTGACCGTGCTCGAGGTCGAGGATGTCGTCGAGCGGCCAGTGGAAGTGGTAGGCGACGTACGCGACTTCCTCGTAGATGCTCTCCGGCGCGTACGTCACGATTCCCCCAGGCGGCCACCCGAGATGTCGAGGGTGAACCGGTGGGAGCACTCCGGGCAGGTCACCGCCGCGCGGGTGTGACCCTCGGCGTTGATCCGTCGGTAGAGGTCCTGGAGGAACGCGACGTCGGAGGCGAACATGTTCTCCACGACGTTGCTGTCCACCGTCGGCAGCGACCCGAGCCGGGTGATGACCCGGCCGAGGAGGACGACGGTGGTGAAGGCCGCGTTCTCCTGCACCCGGGCGTCGTACAGCGGCAGCAGCTCGTCGCGGGCCGTGGCCAGCCGCATCGTGCCGGACCGGTGCAGCACGCCGTCGGAGTCGAGGAAGCCGCGGGGCAGCTCGAAGTCGAACTCGGTGCGCAACGCCTCGCCGCGCTGGTTCTGGTTCTGGTTCTCGGGCCTGCCCGATGCGGCACCGTTCTCGACAGCCGCCTCGGGCAGCACCGCACCTGGCAGTCCCCGGCGCATCAGGCGAACGCCATTTCATCCCAGCAGACCGTGAAGGACTCGGTCATCGGCTCGGTGCCGCCAGCTTTGAGCGTCCCGCCGATCTCCACGTCCTTGATCCAGCAGTTGGTGTAGTTGAGCGTCTTCACCGGAGAACCGTCGGAGCTGTAGATGGTGACGGCCGCCGTCTTGCGGGAGCCGGCGAGGTCACCCTTCATGATCTGCGTGAGCCAGTCGGTGATGGTCTTGGAGTCGGTGAGTCCGCGCTTGATCTTGAACTCCCCCGGCTTCTGCCGGCCCATCATCTGGCGGGTGATGAACTTCCCGTCCGAGGCCTGGTGCTGGTAGGCGACCTTGTCGACCTCCGCCTTCAGTCCGCTGACCTCCATCACGTACGGCACCTGGACGCCGTCGATGGTCACGCTGAACGAGTAGGCCGGGGCGAGGTCCATGGCATCTGGCAGTGGCATGGCTTGTCACATCCTTCGTTGTCGATGTCGAGGAACTACTCGGAGACGAGGCTCGCCCCGCCGGAGAACTGCGCGAGCTGGAAGATGACGAACTCGGCCGGCTTCACCGGCGCCACTCCGATCTGGCACATGACCTGGCCGGCGTCGATGCCCTCGGCGGGGTTCGTCTCCCGGTCGCACTTGACGTAGTACGCCTCGTCCGGCGAGAGCCCGAACAGTGCCCCCTTGCGCCACTCGTTGACGAGGAACGCGGAGATGGTGCGCTCGATGCGCGCCCACAACGCGTCGTCGTTCGGCTCGAACACCACCCACTGGGTGCCCATGAGGATGGACTCCTCGAGATAGTTGAACAGCCGCCGCACGTTGAGGTAGCGCCACGCCGGGTCGCTCGACAGGGTGCGGGCGCCCCAGATCCGGATGCCGCGGCCCGGGAAGCTGCGCACGCAGTTGACCCCGACCGGGTTGAGCAGGTCGTGCTCGGCCTTGGTGATGTTGGTCTGCAGCGAGATCGCGCCGCGGATCACCTCGTTCGCCGGCGCCTTGTGCACCCCGCGGGTGTCGTCGTTGCGCGCCCACACCCCAGCGACGTGGCCGGCCGGCGGCACGAACCGGTTGGTGCCGGTCGCCGGGTCGAAGACCTTGATGTAGGGCCAGTACAGCGCGGCGTACTTGGAGTCGTAGCCCGCGCCGTCGACCCGCCACTCCTTGATCTGCTGCGGAGACAGGTTCGGCGGCGGGTCGAGGATGGCCAGCCGGTCACCCATGAGCTCGCAGTGCGCGATCATCGCCAGCTGCACCGCCTGCACCGTCTCGAGGTCGATGGCACCCTGCTCGTAGGCGGCCATGAGGTCCGGCACCGCAAGCATGGTCACCTCCTCGACGGCCTCCAGGCCGGCGAATCCGGTGCGGTCCGCGGCGTCACCGACGTAGTCGTCGGCCCCCAGACGGTCGGTCGACGGCGGGACCGGCTCCGGCTCCGGCGCCTCGAGGTCGACGGCGCCCTTGGCCGGCTTCATCAGCGCGCTGCCCTGGGCGACCTCCTCGATGGTGATGAGCTTGGACTCGGCGCTGACCTTGGTCGCGACGTTGTCGGCGCCCTTCTTGGTCGACACCGCGTCGTAGGTCTCGGTGGGCTTGCCGTCGACGTTGACCACCAGGCGAAACTTGTCCTCGCCGGCCTTCTCGTCCTCCGGCTGGGCGACCGTGACGCTGATCTTCTTCGACGACGTCGTCTTGGCGGTGACGAGGTAGCCGCCGAGCTTGGCCTGCGACGGCCCGTTGATCTGCTTCTGGCGCGACGCGCTCGACCGCCCGTTGCCGCCGCCGGCACCGATCCGTACGACGTAGCAGTTGCCGCCGCCGTTGAGGAAGTATCCGTAGACGCTGTGCGCGAGGTACGAGCCGTCGACGAAGTCGCCGAAGGTCTCGGCGAACTGGGTCCAGTTGGACACCAGCGTGGGCTCGTTCACGGGCCCTTTCTCCGCCAGGCCCACGAAGGCCGCGACGGCGGTGCCTACGCCTTCGATCGGTCGAGAGCCTGCCTCGACCTCCTCGACGTACACACCTGGTGACAGGTAGGTCGGCATGATCTCTCCTTCGGAAATACCGGCAAGCGGGTGACAGAAGCGTGGTGCGAAGCGGCCCGTGAGGTCAGGGCCCGGTGGTCGGCAACGCGGGTCGCGCCTGCTGCACGAACGGGCAGCGCGGCAGGGCAGGCCTACGGCGCGGTGTCCTCGATCTCGTCCTCGGCCTCGCGCTGCACGAAGAGGCCCTGGAGCTGCTGCTCCTCGCCCTCCTCGCGCTGCACGCCGAGACTCGCGCCGGCGGCCTCCGCGGCCGGCGCCGGCGCCGGACCTGCCATCGCCGCCTCCGCCGTCGCCGCGGCCTCCCGCTCGAAGCGGTCGCCGGGGTCGGACACCTTGACCCCGGTGCCCGTCTCGGTGCCGTCGACCGGCCCGGAGCGCTGCTGGACGACGTGGGTGAGCTCGTGGGCGAGCATCGTGCGGCCGGCCGTGGACGCCGGGTCGTACCGGTCGCGCTGGAACACCACGTTCGAGCCCACCGTGTAGGCGTGGGCGTTGACCGCCTGGGCCGACGCCGTCGCCGCCGTGTCGGTGTGGATGCGGACGTCGCTGAAGTCGCTGCCGAGCCGTGACTCCATCTCGCGCCGCAGACCGGTCTCCATCGGCTGGCCGCCGCCGGAGCCGACGACGTCGAGCACCGGCGAGCGCTCCTCGACGAGCTCGCCGGCCGCGTCATTGCCGGCCAGCCGCTGCAGCTGCAGCAGGCCCGACGGACCGAGGACGTCGGGCCGCCCGGCGACCGCCGCCCTCATGAGGCGCACGTCGGGACCCGGGGCCGCGCGGACCGGCCGTGGCGGCGCGGACGTCTCGGTCTGCAGGTGGTCGTGGTCGTGCATCGTCACCCCTGACGTCGCTCGTTGCCGGTTCCTCGCCACGGTGCCACCGGCGGGGCCGGGCCTGAAGGTGCCGGCGTCCATCCCATCGGGAAGCCCGCGGTGCCCGAACGGGCCAGTGCCACCGGCTAGCGCGGCCCGCCCGCGGCGGCGCCGGTACGCACGAGGTGCCAGTAGTCGCCGAACTCGCTCGCCACGGTCAGCCGGCCGAGCTTGCGGTACTCGCGCTGCACCGCGGTGATGAGGTGGCCCATCGTCACGGTGCCACCGTCGGCGGACGCGAAGTACCCGGCGGTGACCGCCGCGGAGCGGATCGCCCCGCCGGCCAGCTCGAAGGAGCCGGCGCAGAAGGCGAGGTCGAGGTCACCGGCCCGCGGCACGGCCTCGCCCAGGCAGCGGTCCCACAGCCGGCGCCGGTGCTCGACGTCGGGCAGCGGGAAGTCGACGACGACGTCGAGGCGCCGGGTGAAGGCGTCGTCGATGTTGGCCCGCAGGTTGGTGGCGAGGATCGCCAGCCCGTCGAAGCTCTCCAGCCGCTGCAGCAGGTAGGCGCTCTCGATGTTGGCGTAGCGGTCGTGGGCGTCCTTGACCTCCGAGCGCTTGCCGAAGATCGAGTCCGCCTCGTCGAACAGCAGCACCGCGTTGACCCCCTGCGCCGCGCTGAAGATCCGTTCGAGGTTCTTCTCGGTCTCCCCGATGTACTTGTCGACGACGGTCGCCAGGTCGACGACGTACAGGTCCAGGCCCAGGTCGTGGGCGACCACCTCGGCGGACATCGTCTTGCCGGTGCCGGAGTCCCCGGCGAACAGCGCCGCGACGCCGCGTCCCCGTCCACCGCCGGGGCGCATCCGCCAGTCCCCGAGCACCTGCTCGCGGTGCCGGGCACGTAGAGCGACCTCCCGCAGCCCGGTGAGCACGCCCTCCGGCAGCACGAGGTCCGGCCAGCCGACGGCGGGCTGGATCCGCCGGGCGAGCCGCTCGAGCGCGGTGCCGTTCTCGGCCCGTGCTCCGGCGAGCAGGTGGTCGACGCCGATGGTCGTGGCGCCGGCGAGCCGGGCCTGCACCCGTGCGGCGCTGGCGGCGCGCACCACCTGCTCGGGGCGCAGCCGGAACTGGGAGGTGGCCGCGACCTCGTCGACGCCGGACGCCTCACCGTCGAGCGCGTGGGCCCACAGCGCTGACCGCTCGGCCACGGTGCTCTCCGGCACGTCGACCAGCAGCGGGACGTCCGGGGACCACTGCGGGTCCCAGCTGGTGTCCCCCACGAGAAGCACCGGCGCATCGGTCGTCGTCAGCCGCTCGAGGAGACCGGCGGAGAGCGTGCCGACCGGCCCGGCGACGAGCCCGGCGCCGCGCAGCCGGACCTCCCGGGTGACCAGCCGCGCCAGCTCACCCGCGTCGGGGTAAGCGGCGAGCGCGGCGAGGTCGACATGGAGGGCGTCGTGGCCGGCCGCGCGCAGCGCACCGACGGCCAGCGCTCGCCCGGAGCCGGTCGCCGGCTCGCGCAGGTAGACCAGCCGTACCCCGCTCGACAGCGCGCGGGCGAGCGGGGCGGGGTCCCCCCACGGCACCTCTGGCACCTCGCGCAGCAGCGGGCGGACCTCCGGGTCTGGTGCGTCGTCACCGAGCAGGTGCCCGACGACGCGGTCCGGCACCCGCAGCAGCCGGCCGGCGAACGGCCGCTCGATGTCATCGACGACGAGCAGCCGCGACGTCGTCAGCGGGCCGTGCAGCATCCGGGCGCGGGCGTCGGCGGCGGCCAGCGGCACGCCGCACAGCGCCAGCGCGACCGCGACACTGGGGCGGCGCCGGGTGACGTCGTCGTCGAGGTAGCCGTAGAGCGCCTCGAAGCGGACGTCGAGGTCCCCGGCGAGGGCAACGAGGAGCAGCTCGACGTCGAGGTCGGTGAGGGCGAAGGTGCGGGCGAGGTCGCGCAGCCGGACCCGGCCGCCGCGGGCCTCGACGTCGTCGGCGAGCTGCTCGGCGGCGGCGCGGGCGGTGGTGTCGACCGGCCAGCGGACCGCGCCGGGCGGCGCGTCGAGCAGCCGGGTGACCATCTCGTCGCTGAAGTACAGCCCGCGGAACGGGTCGGTGGGGTTGGGGTCGGTGGCCTGGCGCTCGGCGACGAGGGCGCGGACCCGCTGCTCGACGACGGCGAGCCGGGCGACGAGGTAGCCGACGTCGGTCACGTCGACTTCCGCGGACCACGCTTGCGAGCCGGCGCGGCGGGCTTGGTCGTGCCGGCGTCGTCCTTGCCGGCCGTGGCCTTGGCGGAACCAGCCTTGGCGGAACCGGCCTTGCCGCCCTTTGCCTCGTCGGAACCAGCCGTGGCGAGCACGATCCGGCCGCGCCGTCCGGGCGGGTCGACGACGCCGCGGGCGATCGCGGCGCCCGACAGCGGCGGCGGCACGTGCTGGCGGCTGCGGTCGGTGCCGCCGTCGCGGCGGTCGGTCAGCTGCACGATCATCGGCTCGTCCACCGGCGGCGCGGCCGGCAGCACCATGCCGGCGCTGAACGGCGCGGTCAGGACGACGTCGATCGACGGCTTCAGCTGCCCGCCGAGTGAGGACCACACGTCGGCGAAGCCGCGGTCCTCCGGCGGCGGCATACCGACGGTGACCGGGATCCGGACGCCCTCGAGGTCGCCGCCGAGCATCTCCGGCGGCAGGATCTCCTGGCCGAGCAGCGTGACGAGCAGGCTGTCGAGCAGCCGGTGCTCGTCCTCCGGGCGGGAGGTCCACGCGGTCACCAGGTAGGACAGCTTGAACAGCCGGGGCGCCGGCACCCGCCCGGCGATGATCCCGTCGTCGCCGGCGCGCGGCGCCCAGCCGCGCTCGCGCCACCGGGTGTCCTCGCGGATGTCGTAGAGGAATATGTTGACCGTCGGGGCGTTGCGGCGCGCCGCCCAGTCCGTCGTCGGCGCGTCGAAGACGACGTCGACGTCGGAGTCGGCCAGCGCTTGTGCCCGCACCAGCTCGCGCAGCGCGTCGTCGATCTCCCGGATCATCGTCGGTTCACCCCCTGGTGAGGAAGTTCGGCGGAGAGTAGGTGCGCGGCACGACGAGCATCGGCGGCGCCTCGACGTCACCGAAACCGGGCCCGCCGGCCGCGATCGCGGTGGCGAGCCGTTCGCCGAGCTCGTCGCCGCGCAGGATGAGCAGCGGGGAGCGGACGGTGCCGTCCTCGCGGACCGTCACCGGGCGCACCCACGGGGTGATCCCGCGGCTCCACTCGAGGGTGAGCTCGGCGCCGGGCGGGAAGTCGACGCCGTAGGCGAGGACCGCCTCCCCCGGTGTCGCCACCGACGGCAGCAGCCGGAGCGTGGGCTGGCGGACCTCGAGGTCGGCGGTGGCGGTGTTGTTGCGCGGGTCGACGTCCTGGGTGGCCGTCGTGGCGGCGACGGTCACCGGCCCGTCACCCGCCTCGAGCGGGAGCAGGTCGACCGTGACGGTGCGGCTGGCACCGGCCGCGACGGTGCCGAGCGAGCACGGCGCGGCCTCACTGCAGGTATCCGCGCCGGTGGCGTCGACCGCCGCCGGGTGGCTGAGGGTCACGTTGACGTCGGCGGCGCCCGCCGGACCCTCGGCGGTGACGACGACGGTCGCGGTCACCGGGTCGCCGCCGACCCAGCCGGTCGGCCGGTCCAGCGAGAGGCTCACGACGACGTCGGTGAGCAGCGGCGTCGGCTGCTCCGGCGGCTCGGTCGGTTCGGTCGGGTCCACGACGAAGGCGGCGGTGGCGACGTCGTTGCCCGGTGCCGGGTCGATCATCCGCGAGGTCACCTCGGCGACCGTCTGGTGGTTGCCGGCGGCGCCGGCCTCGACGGTGAAGCTGAACGTCTGCGTGGCGTCGACCGGCATCGCCTCCGGTCCGCGGCAGGTCAGCGCGCCCGCGGCGACGGCGCAGCCTGCCGGCAGCGGGCCGACCCGCTCGACGCCGCCCGGCAGGACGACGTCCACCGCCACCCCCCAGGCGGGCGAGGGCCCGTGGTTCGTCACGGTGACCGTGACGTCGACCGGTTCGCCGACCTCGGCGGTGGGCGCCGAGGTGGTCACCGTAACGCCGACGTCCGCCCACGGCTGGTACACGAGGTCGGCGAACTCGTGCCGGACGCCAGGGCGGACCTCGTCGCGCAGCACCTCAGGGCTGCCGCCGCCGGCAGGGATGGTGGAGATGACGCTCGCGTCCGCCTCACCGCCGCCCTGCCCGACGAACGCCAGGGACGTGCCGTCGAGCGACCACGCGGGACTCCGCAGCGTGGTGAGCTCGTCGAGCGGCTCAGTAGTCGCCGGATCGGGGCCGACGAGCAGCTCGGCGGGACCGGCCTGGTAGGCGCCGGCCTCCGGCGCCGCCGGCAGCGCCACCGTGAACAGGCCGTCCACCCACTCGCCCCCCGCCGTCGGGTACCGGTCGAGGAACGCTACCCGGGCACCGTCCGGCGACCACGACGGCTCGTGGGTCAGGGACGGGCAGTCGCTGACCTCGCACGCCGGCCGGTCGACGACCACCGGGAACACCTCGTCGCCGTCGGGGTCGACGTGCACGACCCACATGCTGCCCTGCCCGTCGGTGGCGTCGACGACGAGACGTTCGCCGTCGGGCGACCATGACGGGTTGTCGATCCAGTACGGGAGCCCCTCGACGTAGCGCACCTCGCCACCGGCGACATCGGCGACCGCGAGCCAGATGTTCTCCCCCGCGCGGCGGACGAAGGCGATCTGCGAGCCGTCGGGAGACCAGACGGGGTCGACGTCGTCGGCGCCCTCGAGCCGCTGGTAGTCGAGCGGCTCGATGTTCACCAGTCCGGTGAGGCCCGGCCGCGTCTCCCCCACCATGAGGGTCGCCTCGCCGAGCCCAGACGCCGTGCCACCGCTGCCACCGTCCTCGACGACGGTCCGTGCCGCGCTGAACACCATCTGTCGCCCGTCGGGCGAGTAGGACGGGTCGGTCTCGGTGACCCAGCGGGTGCGGCCGGTGGGGTCGACGACCCGCTCGTCGGCGATGACCCGGAACTGCTCGCCGTCGGCCCAGAACACGTCGGCGATGTCGGTCGGCACCTCACCCGCGACGTCCGGGCCGTAGCTGAACGCGAGCCGCGGCTCCACGCCCGGGGCCGGCGGCACCGGCGCCACAGCGGTGAAGGCGGCGCTGCCGGTGTCGTTGCCCGGGACCGGGTCGATCATGCTCGACGTGACGCCGGCGGCCGTCGGGTGGCTGCCCGGGGACTCGACGACGACATCCACGGTGAACGTCTCGGCCGCCCCCGCAGGCAGCGCCCCGGCCACGGTGCAGGTCAGCTGCGTGCCGGAGCGCTCGCAGCTGGCCGGCACCGGGCCGGCGAGGCCGGCGCCGGGCGGCAGGTCGATGTCCACGACCACGCCCCACGCGGGCGACGGGCCGTGGTTGGTGACGGTCGCCGTCACCCGGGCCGGTGCCCCCACGACCACCGGGGCCGGCGGCACGCTCACCGTGACACCGAGGTCCGCCCACGGCTGGTAGGCGAGATCGGCGAAGCGGTGGTCGAGCCCCGGCCGGACCGTGTCCCGCAGCACGGCAGGGGTTCCTCCGGTGCGCGGGACGGTGTAGATGACGTCGTCGAACGAGTTCGGGCCGCTGTTGCCGACGAAGGCCACCGAGGTGCTGTCGAGGGACCACGCCGGGTCGGTGATGTCGGTGATGTCGCCGTCGCCGGCCGGTTCGTCGTGGTCCTCGGGCAGCCCGGCGATCAGCTCCGGCGGCGCCGCCGTGCCGACGAGGTCGACGACGTCAGCGGTGAACAGCCCGTCGACGTACTCGTCCGCGGCGTTGAGGTAGCTGGAGACGAAGGCGATGCTGCTACCGTCGGGCGACCACGCCGGCAGCCAGCCGTCGAGCCGGAGCTCGCACTCGGAGTCTCCGCACCCCACCGGCCGCGCGGTGAGTGGGTACGCGAGCAGCTCCGGCCCACCGACGTCGATGAGCCACAGGTCGGACGACTCGCCGCCGGCCTCGACGACGAGGTAGTTCCCGTCCGGCGACCACGACGGGTTTCGCGGCGCGAAGATGCTGACGTCGTTGGCGAAGTCCTCGAGGAAGGTGACGGTGCCGGACGCCGGTTCGACGAGCCCGAGCCGCGATCCTTCGCCCTCGTGGCGGACGAAGGCGATGCTATGCCCGGCCGGTGACCACGCCGGCTCGACGTCGCGCACACCCTCCGGAGGGTCGTAGTCGAGCGGCGCGACGTCCACCAGGCCGGTGGCCCCGGGCCGCGTCTGCCCGACCATGAGGACCGCCTGCCCGTCGAGCTCGTAGACCGGTGCACCGGTGTCGTCCTCGAGCTCGTCGAGCTGCCGCTCGGCGCTGAACACCAGCTGCCGGCCGTCCGGCGAGTAGGACGGATCCTCCTCCCACGCCCGGTGCAGCTGCCCGTTGGGGTCGGTGATCCGCTCGTCGGCGATCACCCGGAAGTCCTCGCCGTCGGCCCAGAACACGTCGGCGACGTCGGAGGGCAGCTCTTGGCGGTTGTCGACGACGTAGCTGAAGGCGAGCCTCGGCTCGGTCCCGGTGGCCGGCGCGAGGGGCTGGACGTCGATCGTCACGACGTCGGAGTTGTCGCCGGTGTCCAGGTCGAACGTCGACGTCGTCACGACGCCGGTGACGTCCTGGGGGCCGGGCCGGCCGAGGGCGACGGTCACCGTGACGTCGACCTCGCCGCCGGGGGGCACGGCGTCGGGCAGGACGCACGTGACGACGTCGCCGTCGTCGGTGCAGCCGGCAGGCAGGTCGACGACGGCGTTCCCGGGCGGCAGCTCGAAGGTCACCGTCACGCCCCACGCGGGGCCCGGGCCGGCGTTGACCACCGTGGCGGTGAGCTCGGTGGGGGCGTCGGTGACGACGACGCCGGGATCGTCGACCGTGATCGCGACGTCGCCCGCCGCGGGATGGTAGGCGGGGTCGGCGTAGTACCCGGGCTGCAGGTCGTTCCACTCCGCGACCCGGACCTCGGGATCGCCCCCGGCAGCCGGGATCACGGAGATGGCGTCGTAGGACTCGCCGGTGGCGCGGCCGACGAAGGAGATCTGTGCGCCGTCGGGCGACCACGCCGGGTGCCAGGCGGCGTACAGCTGGCCGGGCGGGAGGTCGCCGTCCCAGAAGGTCGGGGTGCCCACGAGGATCTCCGAGCCGCCGACGGCGTAGAACCCGTCCGACGGCGCGGCGGGAATGTCGAGGACCTCGATGGCGGAGTAGCCGTCCGGGCCGTTGCCGTACAGCCACCCGTCGCCGGCGGCGAGCTGCCCGCCGTCGGGCGACCACGCCGGCGCGAAGCCCTGCCACGGCGAGAGGCAGTCGAGCGGGCTGCCGGTACAGCTCGGGGCCACGGTGCCGACCGGGTACCAGGTGTCCCCCGCCGGGTCGAGGTGGACGATCCACAGCTCGGTCGACTCGCCGAAGAACCGCATCTCGACGACCAGCCGGTCCCCCTCGGGCGACCAGCTCGGGGTCATCGTCTCCACGCCCTCCATATCGGGCAGGGTGACCTCGCGGACGTCCCCGGACTCGATGTCGAGGACGTGGACGGACTGCCCGTAGTCGAAGCCCGTCACGCGGGTGAACGCGATCCGGCTGCCGTCCGGTGACCAGACGGGCTCCTCGTCGGCCGCGAGCTCATCGACGTCGTACTCGAGGAAGTCGATGTTCGTCAGGGCAGGGTCGCCCCCGGGCACCGGGTCGGGCACGAGGTCACCGACGGCGAGGCGGGTCTGCGGCGACAGGTCCTCCCCGCCGGAGACGGCGACGAGCGGGGCGGCGCTGAAGACCAGCGACCGGCCGTCCGGGGAATAGCTGGGGTGGCTCTCGTCGGGGTAGAGGACCTGACCGTCGACCGTCGTCACCGCCTCGTGCGCGAGCAGCCGCACGACGTCGGCCGGGCCGCCCTGCGCGGGCACATCGGCGACGTCCGCGCTGGTGTCCACCGCGTCTGTGGTCGCCTGCCGGGTGAAGGCGAGGTGCGGCTCGGCCACCGAGTCCGGCAGCGCCGCGACGCCGATGCTCAGCACGTCGGCGTTGTCGGTCTGCGCCGGGTCGGTCGACCGCGTGGTCACGCGGGCCTCGACCGCGTACGTGGCCGGCTCGGTCACCCGTAGGACGACGTCGAGCGTGACCGGCGCGCCGACCGGCAGCGCCTCCGCGTCCAGCGTGCACGTAAGGGTGGCGCCGGTGGGCTCGCAGCTCTCCGGCCACGCCTCGAGGGTGGCGGCGCCCGCGGCCACGGCGGGTACCTCGATGGTGACCGCGGTGCCCCACGCCGGCGACGGGCCCGCGTTCGTCACCGTGGCGCTCACGACGAACGGCCGGTCGACGTACCCCGGCCCCCCGGACAGCTCGACGCCGACGTCTGCCCACGGCTGGTAGACCGGGTCGGTGACGTCGGCCGCCACGCCGGGGAAGGTCTCGCGCAGCACTGTCGGGGCGCCGCCGGTGGCGGGCACGGTGAGCAGGGTGCCGGGCGCCTCCGCGTTGTCGCGCCCGACGAAGGTGATGAAGCCGGAGTCCAGCGACCACGTGGGGTCCTCGACCCGGAGGGGCACGGCACCCGGCTGGGTGACCCGCTGCGGCGCGGGCACGACGTACTCCGCGGCGGCGGCGCCGATCGGCACCGTGTAGACCCCGCCGTCGAGCTCGCCCACCACCTGGGTGAAGGCGATCTGCGTGCCGTCGGGCGACCACGCCGGGTCCTCGCCGGTCAGCGGCACCAGGCACCCGCCGGGCATCGTCCCGCAGTCCGGCTCGTCGACGAGGATGGGGTACGCGACGGCGTCGTCGACGTGCACCACCCAGAGCTCGGAGCCGGTGTCGACGACGAGCCGTTCGCCGTCGGGCGACCACGAGAGCTCGCCGAGGGCGTACTCCTCTCCCCAGGCCTCCGGCGTGATCTCCTGCAGGACCGCGCCGCTGACGTCGACAGCGACGACGGCGAGCACCACCGAGCCGTCGCCGTCGCGGTGCCTGAACGCCACCCGGTCACCGGCCGGCGACCACACCGGGTCGGAGTCGTAGTCGTTCGGCCCGTACGCGTAGTCGAGCGGGCGCACGTTCGTCGCCCGCCCGGGCCCCGGTCCGACGTCCGCCAGCATGAGGGTCCGGCCCGCCTCGAGGCCGCCGCTGCTGCCGTTGGAACCCACGACGTGCGGGTCGCTGTCGAACACGATCCGCCGGCCGTCGGGCGAGTACGACGGCGCGCCCTCCTCCGGGAGGTAGGTCGCGCCGCCGCCGACGACCTCCTCGTCGACGAGGATCCGGAAGTCGGTGGCATCGGCCGCGAGCACGTCGGCGACGTCGTAGCGGCGGTCGGGGGAGGCGCCGTGCTCGTAGCCGAAGGCCAGCCGCGGCTCGATACCGGTCGCGGCCGGGAAGTCCACCTCGAAGAGGACGGTGGCGACGTTGTCCGCGGTGAGCGGGTCCGGCGTGACGGCCGTCGCGCGGGCGTCGGCCGACAACCCGCCGGGCTCGCTGAGCACCACCGAGATCGTCAGCTCCGCGGACTCCCCCGGGGCCAGCGGCTCGGTGAGCTCGCACGTGCGGTAGCCGCCGTCGCCGGCGCACTCCGCGGGCCAGGCGACCGCGAGGTCGAGCCCCTCCGACGCACCGGGCAGCTCGAGCTCGACGCTCGCGCCCCAGGCGGGCGACGGCCCGTTGTTCGTCACGGTCGCGGTGAGGTCGACGACGTCGCCGACCTCGATCTCCGCCGTCGCCGACGCCGTCAGCTCGACCGCGAGGTCGCTCCACGGCTGGTAGTCCGCCGCACCGAGCTCCCCCCACGGCACACCCTGGACCGGCGACGCCACACTGATCGCGCGGAAGTTGCCGGCGGCGACGTCGATCCCGTAGAGCCCGAGCGTGACCTCATTGCCCGCGTAGTTCTCGGCCACGACGGCGATCTCGGTCCCGTCCGGCGACCACGCCGGCTCCTGCATGCCCCACAGCCCGATCCTCGGGTCGTTGGACACCGGTCCATAGACGACGTCGGCATCGATCATCACGGTGCCGGCAGCCGTGTCGGGCTCCCCGAGCGCGCCCGCCACCAGCGGCCCGCCGATGAGACCCTGGTCGAGCAGGGCGAGCCGCGAGCCGTCGGGGGACCACGCCCCACCGTGACCGAGGACGGGCTCACCGTCGGTCCCGACGACGTTGAGGAGCAGCTCCTCCTCGAGATCGAGGATCCACAGCTGGCCGGGTCCTTCGCCGGACACGTCGAAGACGATCCTCGCCCCGTCGGGCGACCATGCCGGCGAGCCGACGGCCAAGGGGCCGAACACCTCGTCGTGCGTGAGGCCCAGCTCGGCGAGCGGGTCGGTGACCTCGCCGGTCACCGCGTCGACCACCCGCAGCTGCACACCGGTTCCCTCGTCGATGATGTCCCGGGTGAAGGCGATCCGGCTGCCGTCGTCGGACCAGGCCGGCTCGTCGTCCGACGTCCCGTCCGTCCACCCCGAGGGCAGCGGCTCGGGCGTCGCCCCGGGATCGCTGAGGTCGACCGTCATGAGCCGCTGCCCGTCCCCGAGCTCGTCGGAGTCGACGACGGTGGCGAACACCGCCCGGCTCCCGTCCGGTGAGTACGAGGGGTCCGTGAAGCCGAACATGCCATCGATAGCGGGGTCCTGGGTATCGACCCGCTTGCGGCTCTCGCCCGACCCGTCCGGCACGGCGTCCCAGATGTCGTCGAGGACGTCCTCGGGCGAGGCGGCCGCCGGCGCGCCGGAGAAGATGACGCGGGGCTCGACCGCGGTCGGTGGGGGCAGCACCGTCGCCACCGTCGGCAGCGGCGTGGCACCCGGCACCACCGCGGGCACGGCGAGGCTGCCCACCACCCCCAGCCCAGCGACCGAGGCCACCCATGCTCTTCTCACGTGTCACCCTCCAGCGCGGAGCGCGGAGCACTCGCGTCACGGTGCCTACGGTGGCAACCGATCGGTGCCGCGTCAGCCGACGCAGGTCAGCAGTTCGGGCAGCCGGTGCCGCACGAACGGGCAAGGCCGGCGCGAGCTACCCGTGCCCCGCGCCGGCCCCTCCTAGATCAGCCCCTCGCGCAGCGCGTAGGCGACGGCGTGGGAGCGGTTGCGCAGGTGCAGCCGGCTCGTGACGTCGTGGAGCACGTTCTTCACGGTGCGCTCGGAGTAGGCGAGCTGCCGGGCGACCTCGCCGGTGTCGTAGCCGTCGGCGATGAGGCGCAGCACCTCGATCTCCCGGGTCGCCAGGCCGGTGAACGTCAGCCCGCGCGGGCCGAGCACCTGCCGCTGCAGCTTGCCGACCTGGTCGAGCAGCTTGCCGAGGAGGTCGGGCGGCACCGTGCCCTCGCCGGCCGCGGCGGCCTGGATGACCGTGATCAGCCGGTCGGGCGTGGCCTCGCCGCGGCGCACCACCCCGACGACGCCCGCCTCGATCGCGGTCACCAGGTCGGCGTCGTCGAGCGCGCCGACGACCAGCACCGTGCGGGTGAAGCCCTTGCGCTGGACCACCCGCAACATCCGCAGCGTGTCCTCGTCGACGGCGTCGGCGATCACCACCGCCACGAGTGCGGAGTCGTGGTCGCTGGGGTCGACGATGCTGATCTCCGGGCGGGGCCGTAGCTGGCTCACCACACCCGCCTCCGATATCGGGTCCCTCGCATTGACCCATACCGACACTCGTTCCATGGCCCCTCCTCCGTCACCGCTGACGGACCGCCCGGTCCGCATGGGGCGGACTCTGGCACGGGGCACTATTCGTGCACTCAACAAGGACTCAACGGGCAGGTCCGCTGCCCCGGAGGACGCCGTTTCGATCGGTCCCCCGGTCGGCGGGCGGCCCTAGCGTCAAGGCCATGAGTACGACTGCCAAGCTCGAGAAGTCCTCTGTCCAGCTCGCTGCGGGCGGTATCGAGACGATCCCGCTGCAGATCCGCAACAACAGCGAGATCGTCGAAGGGTACCGGTTCGAGGTGCTCGGGGTGCCCGGCGCCTGGGCGACCGTCGAGCCGGCGGAGATCACCGGCCTGTTCCCGGGCGCGGAGACCACCGCGACGGTCTCGTTCAACCCGCCGCGGTCGGCGTCGGTGCCGGCCGGGCAGCTGAGCTTCGGCATCCGTGTCATCCCGACCCAGCACCCCGAGCAGGCGGTGGTGCCCGAGGGCATGGTGGAGGTGCTGCCGTTCCTCGAGACCACCGCCGAGCTGGTGCCGCGCACCTCCCGCGGCCGGGGCGGCGCGGTCCACCACGTCGCCGTGGACAACCGGGGCAACGCGCCGATCACGGTCTCCCTCGAGGCCGTCGACGCCGGGGAGATGCTCGAGCTCACCGCCCGGCCGGCCACGCTCACCGTCGAGCCCGGGCACGCCGCGTTCGCCGACCTCAAGGTCAAGCCCCGCAAGCGCATCTGGCGCGGCGAGCCCGTCACCCACCAGTTCACGGTGTCGGTGCTGACCGACCTCACGAGCACCGTCACCCTCGACGGCACGCACCTTCAGGAACGGACGCTGCCCCGATGGCTGCCCAAGGCGCTCCTCGCGCTGCTCGGCCTGCTCGTCCTGCTGGCGCTGGCCTGGTTCCTGCTGTTCAAGCCGACGATCGAGTCCGCCGCGAGGGCCGCGGTCGAGGAACCGGTGGCCGAGGCCGCCCAGCAGGCCGAGGAGGCCGCGGCCCAGGCGCAGCAGGCCGGTGAGCAGGCCGGCCAGGCGTCTAACGCCGCCCAGGCCGCGCAGGGCTCGGCCGCCGCGGCCGGCGACGCCGCCACCCAGGCCACCGACCTCGTCGGCGACCCGTCGCTGACCAACCTCGTGGTGCCGGTGGCCGACCGGCTGGCGGCGACGACGCCGGCCGGCGGGCAGTCCTCCCGGACCTTCATCGTGCCCACCGACGCTACCCTTCGCCTCACCGACTTCGTCATGAGCAACCCGCAGGGCGACTTCGGCCGGGTGGAGGTGACCTTCGGCGACCGCACGCTGTTCGACCTCGCGCTGGAGAACTTCCGCTCGGTCGACTTCCACTTCCAGGAGCCGATCGTCGGCGGTGAGGGGGCCGAGCTGGAGATGACGGTGCGCTGCGACGAGGTCGGCGTCCCGCCGGCGCAGGACCCGGCGCCGACCACCTGCGACACCGCGGTCTTCTACGGCGGCACGCTGCTGCAGCCGCGCGAGGAGTCGGAGTGATGCCGCTCGGACCAGCACTGCGCGCCGGTGACATGGCGCTGTGCCCCCTGTTCGACGGGCCGAAGCCGCACGTGGGTGGCGCCATCACCCCGGCGGCGACCGTACCGACCGTACTCATCGGCAACATGCCGGCGGCCGTGGCCAACGCCATCCCGGGCGGCATCGCGTGCGTCTCGCCGGCGCCCAACGGCATCGCCATGGGAAGCATGACGGTGCTCATCGGCAACTTCCCGGCGGCACGGCTGGGCGACCTGTCGATGCACGGCACACCGATCGCGCCGGGCCCCGGCTGTCCTACCGTGATCATCGGGGGCTGAACCGGCTGCAGTCGTCCGATCTGCGGGGCCGCCCACTCTGGGAGAGGATCGAGGCAGACCGCACCGATCGAAGGAGCAGCCATGGCCGTGACCGTTGCCGAGCACCTCGTCCGTCAGCTCCGGGATGCCGGGGTGAGCCGCATCTACGGGATCGTCGGCGACTCCCTCAACCCGGTGGTCGACGCGGTGCGCCGCACCGACGGCATCGAGTGGGTGCACGTCCGCCACGAGGAGGCCGCCGCGTTCGCCGCCGCCGGGGAGGCCGAGGTCACCGGCCGGCTCGCCGTCTGCGCCGGCTCCTGCGGCCCGGGCAACCTCCACCTCATCAACGGGCTCTACGACGCCAACCGCTCCCGGCTGCCGGTGCTCGCCATCGCCTCGCACATCCCCACCGCCGAGATCGGCACCCAGTTCTTCCAGGAGACCCACCCCGACCGCCTCTTCACCGAGGCCTCGAGCTACTCGGAGATGATCTCCTCCGCCGCGCAGCTGCCGCGGGTCACCCGCACCGCGATCCAGCACGCGCTCGGCACCCCCGGCGTCGCGGTGCTCACCCTGCCCGGCGACGTCGCCGACCTCGAGGTGGACGACGACGCCCCCGCCCTCAACCCCGCCACCCGCCCCGCGGTGCTCACCCCGGCCGTCGAGGACGTCGCCGCGCTGGCCGAGGCCATCAACGATGCCAAGAAGGTCACGCTGTTCGTCGGCGCCGGGGCGGCCGGCGCCCGTGACGAGGTGCTCGGGCTCGCCGAGGTCATCGGCTCGCCGGTGGGCCACTCGCTGCGCGGCAAGGAGATCATCCAGTACGACAACCCGTTCGACGTCGGGATGTCGGGCCTGCTCGGCTACGGCGCGTGCCAGGAGGCGATGGAGTCGGCCGACCTGCTCGTGCTCGTCGGCACCGACTTCCCCTACAACGAGTTCCTGCCCGACGACGTCCGCACCGCCCAGATCGACATCGACGCCCGGCACCTGGGCCGCCGCACCCGCCTCGACGTCCCGGTGCACGGCGACGTCGGCGCCACCGTCCGGATGCTGCTGCCGCAGCTCGCGCCGAAGAAGAGCCGCCGGTTCCTCAAGGACATGGTCAAGAAGCACGACAAGCTCATGACCAAGGTGGTCGGCGCGTACACGACGAAGGTCGACACCATCCGCCCGATCCACCCGGAGTACGCGGCGGTGCTGCTCGACGAGGCAGCCCCAGCGGACACGGTGTTCACCGTCGACACTGGGATGAACAACGTGTGGGCCGCGCGCTACCTCACCCCCAACGGCCGCCGCCGGGTGATCGGCAGCTTCCTGCACGGCTCGATGGCCAACGCGCTGCCGCACGCCATCGGCGCCGCCTTCGCCGACCCGCAACGCCAGGTGGTCGCGCTCGCCGGAGACGGCGGCCTGTCGATGCTCCTCGGGGAGCTCATCACGCTGCATCGCTACGAGCTGCCCGTCGTCGTCGTGGTGTTCAACAACGACTCGCTCGGGATGGTCAAGCTGGAGATGCTCGTCGAGGGCATGCCCCACCACGCCACCGACTCCCCCGCCGTCGACTACCACCAGGTCGCGCTCGCCCTCGGGATCCCGGCGATGCGGGTGGAGGACCCCAAGGAGCTCCCCGACGCGTTCGCCGAGGCCTTCGCCCGGCGCGGGCCGGTGCTCGTCGAGGTGATCACCGACCCGAACGCGCTCTCGCTGCCGCCGTCGATCACTGCCGGCCAGGTGCGCGGCTTCGCGACCGCGATGACCAAGCAGATCTTCGGCGGCGGCTCCGGCGAGGTGATGGCGATGGCCCGGTCGAACCTGCGCAACATCCCCCGGCGCTGAGCCGCTTCGAAGCACCCACCGCCTCGACACGCCGACGCCTGGTCGCTCCCGTTGCGCGCGAACTGTGGTACGGGCCACACTGGGGATCTGCCTACTGTGTGAGGTGAGGTCGTGGAACCCCAGATCCTGCCCCTCCTGTCGCGAGGGAAGCACCGCAGTCCGAGACGAGGCGCCTGCTTCATGGAGCTCGCGTCCTACCTCGCCGGCGAGCGGTGGAGCGACCGGCCGGCGTGCACCCACCCGCTGCTCGCCCACCTGGCGAGGCTGGTGAACGACCTCACCGACGACCAGGACCGCCCCCGGCTCGCGGTGCTCATCCCCTCGGTCATCGGGCTCAGCAGCACCGACCCGCACTGGGACGACGAGCTCACGCTCCTCGCCGCGAGCCGCGCCATCCCGGTGGTGAGCGAGCACCACCAGCGGGCGCTCGCCGTCGGCGTCCTCGCCTGCGAGCGGAGCCGGGCGGCCCGTGCCGGGTCGTCGCAGATCGAGCTGCACCCCGCGAGCCGGCGCGCGTTCGAGCAGGCGCCGCTCGCCGCGGCGTGGGCGCGGGAGTTCGTCGACGCGGTGCACCGGGTGCGGCCCGGCGACGGTGGGCACCCGGGCGACACGATCGTCGAGATCGCCACCGTGGGGCTGGCCCGCGCGTGCATCACCGACCCAGCCGGCGAGCTGCGCCGGCTGCTCACCGACGCGATCACGATCTGCGAGCACCTGGCCCAGCGCGAGGCGGCTGCCACGCCCGCGCTGGCCCCGGAGTCGTGGCAGGAGGTCTGCCGGCCGGCGCCGGTGGCCACCTGACGCTCTGCCGGGACCGGCCTGGGCCGGGCCCGGCAGCGCCTCGTCGCGAGCCTCAGCGGCTGATGGCCAGCTTGAGCGCCTTGGTCTCCGCCGCCCGGGAGAAGGTGTCGTAGGCCGACATGATGTCGTCGAGCTTGAACCGGTGGCTGACGAACTTCTCCGGCGTGAGCTTGCCCTGCGCGACCAGCTTGAGCAGCATCGGCGTCGTCGTGGCCGACACCAGACCGGTGGTGATCGCGATGTCCTTGATCCACAGGTCCTGCAGCTTGAGCTCCACCGACGTGCCGTGCACGCCGGCGTTGGCGACCGTGCCGCCGGGCCGGATGACGCTGACGCACATGTCGAAGGTGGCCGGGATGCCGACCGCCTCGATGGCGGTGTCGACGCCGAGACCGTCGGTCATCGCCATCACCTGCTCGCGCCAGCCGGCGTCGCCGCTGTTGACCGCGTCGGTGGCGCCGAAGGTCTGGGCGACCGCCAGCCGGTTGGCGTCGAGGTCCACCGCGATCACCCGTGAGGCGCCGTAGAGCCCGGCGGTCATGATCACCGACAGCCCGACCGGGCCGGCGCCGACCACCACGACGACGTCGCCGGGCTTCACCCGGCCGTTGCGGACGCCGATCTCGAAGCCCGTCGGCATGATGTCGGAGAGCATGAGGCCGGCCTCGTCGCTCACGCCCTCTGGGAGCTTGTGCAGCGAGTTCTCCGCGAACGGCACGCGCACGTACTCGGCCTGGGTGCCGTCGATGAGGTGGCCGAAGATCCAGCCCACGCCCTCCGCGCCCTCGGCAGCGAGGCAGTGGGAGGGCAGCCGCTGCTGGCAGTACGAGCAGGAGCCGCAGGACGAGACGCAGGAGATGATCACGCGGTCACCGACGGCGAGCCGGCTCACCGCCGAGCCGACCTCGGTGATGGTGCCGACGCCCTCGTGGCCGAGGATGCGGCCGTCGGTCACCGCCGGGACGTCGCCCTTGAGGATGTGAAGATCGGTGCCGCAGATGGTGGTGGTGTCGACCTGCACGATGACGTCGGTGGCGTCGATGATCTGCGGGGCGGGGACCTCCTCCCAGGCCTTGTTGCCTGGGCCGTGGTAGACGAGTGCCTTCATGGTGAGCCTCCTTGGTCGGTACCGCCGTTCGGCGTCCCCCCGGGATCCGGCTCGGGTGCCCCACGCTACTGGCCCCGGCCGGCGCCGTCCTGGGACCAACGGCACAGCTCCGACGACCCTTCGGCCGCCGGGCTACTCCTCCTGCAGCGTGCCCGCCGCCTGCTGGGCCCGTCGCTCCCGGTGCAGCGCGCCCCGCAGCAGCAGCGCGAGCCCGAGCGCGAGGAAGGCGGCGACGATCGTCACCCGGTAGGCGTGGTTGTAGCCGCCGGCGTCGGCGAGCTGGCCGGCGATGCTCGAGCCGAGCGCGTAGCCGAGCGACGTCGCGGCGGCGAGCACCATCATCGCGGCGCCGAGGCGCCGCGGTTCGATGACCCGCTCGCAGGCGGAGAACAGCGTGATCATGTACGGCGCCACCACCACGCCGAGGACGAGGAGGACGACGGCGAGCCCGCCGAGCCCGCCGACCAGCAGCAGCGGCAGGGACAGCAGCGCCAGGCCGCCGGCGAAGACCGGCAGCCGTTCGGCCAGCCGGAAGCGGGACGGCAGCGCGGCCAGCGACAGCCCGGCGACGACGCTGCCGATGCCCAGCAGCCCGTGCATCAGCCCCGCGAGGCCGGGCTCGCCCGCCTCGGTGGCCAGCGCCGTCGTGCCGGTCTGCACCGAGCCGAAGATGACACCGACCATCAGCTGCCCGGCGGCGAGCCCGACGAGCAGCGGGCGCAGCAGCCGGCCCGTGAGCGCGGCCCCCTGGCCGCGGTGGCCCGGGACGGCGTCGGCGCTCGGATGGAGCGCGAACCAGAGGCCGAAGACCGCGAGCATGACGGCGGCGAGCACGATGGCCCCGGCCGGCGAGAGGAGCGCGGCGATGGTCCCGACGATCGCCGGGCCGAGGACGAACGACGCCTCGTCCGCGGAACCCTCGTAGGAGAACGCCGCGGAGACCAGCCGGAAGCGGTCCTTGCCGGAGGTCGCGGCCAGCTCGCGCCACCGCACCCGTGCCAGCGTGCCGACCTGCGGCACGAACATGCCCGCGACACCGCTGACCACGGCGAGCAGCTGCCAGGGCACATCGGCGGCGGAGAGCACGACGAGGGCGCCCAGCGCCAGCGAGCCGACCACGGACTGCACGAGCAGCACCGGCCGCTGGCCGATCCGGTCGGTGAGCGCGCCGGCGATCGGCGAGGCGATCGCGTTGACGACCGCGAACGCGCCGGCGGCCGCGCCACCGGCGCCGAAGCTGCCGGTCACCCCGGCGACGAGCAGCAGGGTGCCCATCTGGCTCATCGCCAGGGGCAGCCGCGCGAGGAACGCGATGACGACATAGGTGGGACCGGTGAGCGAGAACAGGCGCCGGTAGGAGGACAGAGCGGACAATGCATCTCCACGTCGGGGTTGACGAGAAGCGCTCCTCCCACCCCGGAAGCGCTGCCGACCCTAGATTGTCCGCTCATCGTATCGGAGCGGCGGGCCGGTGCCGCCGGAGGTGAGCACCTTCACCACCTCGTGCGTCGGCCAGCACAGCCGGGCTGCGAGAGCTGCGGCGTCGGCGTCCTCGCCGAGCTCGGCGGCCGCGTGCGCGACGAGCGCGAGCCGCAGCCGGTGGTCGCGGCGCCGGCGGCGGACGGCACCGGCGAGCAGCCCGTGGCTGGGCGAGGCGAGCAGCACCAGCAGGAAGATCGCCCCGACGACGGTCGCCATCATCCCGGCGATGGACGCGTTCGTCAGCACCGCGAGCAGGTAGCCGACCACCGCCGCGAGCAGCCCGACGGCCACCGCGATCGCCATCATCCGGCCGAGCCGCTCGGTGAGGAGGTAGGCGGTGGCCGGCGGCCCGGCGAGGAAGGCGACGACGAGGATGGCCCCGACCGAGTCGAACGCGCCGACCACCGTCACCGAGAGCACCGCGGTCAGCAGGTAGTGCACGAGCACCGGTGACAGTCCGATGACCGCGGCGAGCGCCGGGTCGAAGGTCGCCAGCTTGAGCTCCTTGAACAGCAGCAGCACGAAGCCGCCGACGACGACCGTCACCGCGCCCATCGTCCACCAGGACCGGGGGCCGAGAACGGTGTCCCCCACGGCCACCACCTGGAGGGGGGTGAACGCGATCTCGCCGTAGAGGACGTGCTCGAGGTCGAGGTGGACGTTGCCGCCGTACCGCGCGATGAGCAGCACCCCGAGCGCGAACAGCGCGGTGAAGACGATGCCGATCGACGCGTCCGCCCGCACCCGTCCGCTACGCTGCAGCGCCTCGACCGCGGCCACCGTCACCAGCCCGAGCACCGCGGCGCCGGCGATCGCCGACAGCGAGCCGAGCGACCCGGTGAGGAAGAACGCGAGCACGATGCCGGGCAGCGCGGCGTGGGAGATCGCGTCGCCGAGCATGGTCATCTGCCGCAGCACGAGGAAGGACCCGAGCAGCGCGCAGGGCACGACCACGAGCACCGCGGTCACCAGGATCGTCAGGTGCACGCTCATGCCGGGCTCCCGGTGCGGCGCCGGCGGTGGGTGCCCGCGGCCGCCGAGACGAGGAAGATCGCGGTGGCGATGAGCACGATGACCGGGCCGGTCGGGAGGTCGGTCGCGGTGGCGCTCACCAGCGCGCCGCTGACGCCGGCGACGGCGCCGAGGCCGGCGGCGAGCACCATCATCGTCGCCAGCCGCTGGGTCCACTGCCGCGCCGCGGCCGCCGGCGTGATGAGCATCGCCGCCATGAGGACGACACCGACGGTCTGGATCCCGATGACGATCGCCACGACGAGCAGCGCGGTGAGCAGCAGGTCGAGGCGGCGCACCGGGTAGCCGACCGCGCGGGCGAAGCCGGGGTCGAAGGAGACCAGCTTGAGCTCCTTGTAGCAGGCGAGGACGACCGCGAGCGCCGCCGCCGCGACCACCACCATCGCCTGGACATCGGCGGCGACGATGGTGGCGGCCTGGCCGAAGATGAACCGGTCGATGCCCGACTGTCCGGCGGTGCCCGCCGCCGCGAGGTAGGTGAGCAGCACGGTGCCGGCGCCGAAGAACACCGAGAGCGTGATCGCCAGCGCCGCGTCCTGCTTGATACGGGTGCGCCCGACGACCACGAGCACGAGGACGGCGGCGATCGCGGCGGAGACGGCGGCGCCGGCCATGAGCACCGGGGTGCTGCGGGTCTGGGTGAGGAGGAAGGCGAGTGCGACGCCGGGGAGGGTGGCATGGGCGAGCGCGTCGCCGAGCAGGCTCTGGCGGCGCAGCACCGCGAAGCTGCCGAGCGCCCCGCTGAGCACCCCGAGCACCGCGGCGCCCAGCGCCACCGTCCGCAGCGTGTAGTCGCCGAGGAACGACCCGAGCAGCTCAACCATCGTCGTCCGTTGTTTCGTCGGTGGCGCGGCCGTAGGTGCGGGCGGTGTTCTGCGGGGTGAAGGTGGTGGCGGTCGGCCCCGCGGCGACGAGGTGGTGGTTGAGCAGCACGACGCTGTCGAAGTAGTCGGCGACCGAGGCGAGGTCGTGGTGGACGACGACGACGGTCCGGCCCTCGTCGCGCAGCTCGCGCAGCACGTCGATGACGGCGCGCTCGGTGACGTAGTCGACCCCGGCGAACGGCTCGTCGGCGAGGTAGAGCGGGGCGTCCTGGGCCAGCGCGCGGGCGAGGAACACCCGTTGCTGCTGGCCGCCGGAGAGCTGGCCGATCTGCCGGTCGGCGAGGTCCGCGATCCCCACCCGCGCCAGCGCACGCTCGGCGATCCTGCGCTGCTGGGCTCCCGGGCGTCGCAGCCAGCCGAGCCGGCCGTAGGTGCCCATCTCGACGACGTCGCGCGCGTCGGTCGGGAAGTCCCAGTCGACGCTGCTGCGCTGCGGCAGGTAGCCGACCAGGTGGCGGGCTTGGTCGATCGGCCGGCCGAAGACCGTCACCCGGCCGGCGACCGGGGCCAGCTGGCCCATGATCACCTTGAGGAGCGTGGACTTGCCGGCACCGTTGGGTCCGACGATGCCCACGAGCCGGCCACGGGGCACCTCGAGCGAGACGTCCCACAGCGCGGGCGTCTCGCCGTAGGCCGCGGTGACACCGTGCACCAGCAGCGGCTCCCCGTCGTCGGCCGGCGGGGCAGCGGCGTGAGGGCGTCCCCGGAGCCTCCGGCGACGCGTTGACAATCCCGCTGTCGAGGACAATCCCGCTGTCGGCGAAGGGGGTGGGGCGGGGTTGCCCGTGGACAATCCCGCTGTCGGCGAAAGTGATGGCTCTGGAGCGGGGCAGGGGTCGGTGGTCATGGTGCTCCGAGGGCGGTGGCGATGGTGTCGGCGTTGGCGCGGAGCATCCCGGCGTAGGTCTCCGCGGGGGTTCCGGCGGGGCCGAGGGCGTCGGAGTACAGCCCGGCCTCCGGCACGGTCACCTGCCAGCCGCGGTCGGCGGCCGCGGCGCGTACCGCGTCGATGCCGGCCGGCGAGACGCTCGACTCGGTGAACAGCGCCGGGACCTGGCGGCGCACGAGCAGGTCGGCGAGCTCGCGGAGGTCGCCGATGCCCGCCTCGTCCTCGGTCGACAGCCCCTGGACGCCGAGCACCTCGAGGTCGTAGGCACGGCCGAGGTAGCCGAACGCGTCGTGGGAGGTGACGAGCACCCGGGCGTTCGCGGGGACCGGGGAGAGTCGCTCCTCGGCGTACTCGTCGGCGGCGCGCAGGTCCGCGGTGTACCGCGCCGCGCCCTCCTCGAACGCGGTGCGGTGCTCGGGCCGCAGCGCCGCGAGCTCCTCGACGACGGGGTCGACCACCTGCACCCAGAGGTCGGGGTCGAACCACACGTGCGGGTCGGCGTGCTCCCGGCCGTCCTCGGTGGCCGGCTCGCCGGTGGGGTCGAGCAGCTCGGCGGTGGGCAGCACGTCGGTGAGCGCGAGGGTGTGATCCAGCGCCGGCCCCTCGAGGATCTCGGCCATCCGCCCCTCGAGGAACAGCCCGTGGTGCACGACGACGTCCGCCTCCACCAGCGCACGGACGTCCCGCTGCGTGGCGCGGTACAGGTGCGGGTCGATGCCCGGACCCATGAGTGCGGTCACCTCGACGTGCTCACCGCCCACCGACCGTACAAGGTCGGCAGCCTGCGTGGTGGTCACCGTCACGCGCAGCTGGCCCGGCGCGCCGGCCGTTCCGCCGCCGCCGGCACACGCTGCCAGCGCGGCCAGCAGCGCGGCGCTCAGCGCGATGCCCTCGAGTGATGACCGCCGCACCAGACCTCCGGAGTTCGTACGCCCTAACTTTCAGTCGAAGCGTAGCCGAACTCCGCGTCGAGCAGTACCGGTCAGCTGTATTGCTCGGCGACGGCGACCGCCTCCTCGACGTAATGGCCGCCGAAGATGACCACGTGGATCATCAGCAGGGTGAGCTGGTGCAGGCCGACGCGCTCGCGCCAGCCGTCGGCCAACGGGGACACCTCCTGGTAGCCGGCGAGGATGTCGGCCAGCCGCGGCACGCCGAACAGCGCCAGGGCGGCGAGGTCGGTCTCCGCGTGCCCGCCGTGCGCGGCCGGGTCGATGAGCACCCCTCGGGCCCCTTCCGCCCCAGGCGTCCACATGACGTTGCCGCCCCAGAGGTCGCCGTGAAGCCGGGCGGCGCCGTCACCGACGAGCGCCGGCTGCGGGTGGTCGAGGTCGCCCGCGGCCAACCGGTCGGCGACCCGCTCGAGGACGGCAGCACCCTCGGCCGGCAGGACGCCGGAGCGTCGGGCGCGCCGCACGTACGGCCGCAGCTGGTAGCTCGCGTAGAACTCGCCCCACCGGTCGGTGGGCGGCTGCGCGTCGTACGGGTGGTGCGCCATCGGCCCCGAGCTGCGGACCACCTCGCCGCGCCAGCCCGGCGGCGCGCACCCGAGCGACGGCGCCCCGGCAGCGTGGGTGCGGGCCAGCGCCCGGCCGAACGCCGCGGCCGCCGGCGTCGTCGGGGTCGCGGAGGGCAGGTGGGCGAGGTCGAACCAGCCCTCCCCCTCGGCGAGGATCTCGACGACGGCGGCCCCGCCGTCGTCCTGCGCCGCGGCGAGCCAGCGCAGCCCGGCGGCCTCGTGCCGCAGCACAACGGGGTCATCGGTCTTGTGGAAGGTCCTCATCGACCCATGGTCGCAGCGCCGCGGCGCCTCAGCGCGGCGCGGCGTCGTCGGGACCGGGCAGCTCGCCGGCCACCCCGAGGCCCCGGTCCACCGCGGCGGCGCGCACCGCGTCGATGACCAGCTGCACCGCGGGCCGCGGCGGCGTCGTCATCCGGTGGGCGATCGAGACGGTGCGCATCACCGGCTCGGTCAGCGCCACGATGTCCACGCCGGCCGGCGCCGTCGCCGCGCCGAGGTCGGAGACCAGCGTGACCCCGAGGCCGCCGGCGACCATCGCCAACGCGGTGAACTGCTCCCCCACCTCGTGGGCGATACGTGGCTCGAAGCCGCTGCGCTGGGTAGCGATCCGGACCGCACGACCGAAGTGCGAGCGCCGCCCCGCGAGGATCCACGGGTGGTCGGCCAGGTCGTGGAGGGACACGCTGGAGTCCGGCACGACGCCCGCAGGCACCGCCGCGTGGATCCGTTCCACCGCCACCACCGACCGGTCCAGCGCCGGGTCCCACGGCATCGCGTAGTCCGAGTAGTCGATGACGAATGACAGGTCGAGAGCACCGTCACGCACCGCGCCGGCGGTGTCCTCCGGGGCGAGCTCCCTCGTCTGCACCTCGATGCCCGGGTAGTCGACCGCGAGCGCCGCCAGCGCCGACGGCACCAGGGTGGCGGCCACCGAGGCCCACACGCCGGCGGTCAGCCGTGCGGTGACACCCTCCTGGGCCCGCTCGAGGGCGACCGAGGCGCGCTCGACGGAGTCGAGGATCTCCTCGGCGTGCTCGGTGAGGACGAGGCCGAGCTCGGTGAGCTGGACCCGCCGGCCGTGCCGCTCGACCAGCGTCACCCCGACCTCCCGCTCGAGCTGGGCCAGCTGCTGGGACACTGCCGACGCGGTGTAGTGCAGCGCGCTCGCAGCGGCGGTGATCGTGCCGCGCCGGTGCAGCTCGCGCAGCATGCGCAGCCGACGCAACGAGAGCTCCATCTCCACACCTTAGGCAGCGGCGGCCCTCGATGTGCAGGAACTCTGCACGTGACCGTGCAGGAACCCTGTCGAGCCAACGGTGGACCCCCGCTCGGAACTGTCGCACGCTGAGGGAACGACCCCCAGCTCGCCGGAGGTGAGTGCGATGACCACGATTCACGAGTCACGACGCAGCGCGGGTGACGTGCCGGTGCGGCACCAGGCGGCAGCCGCCCCGGAGGTCGATCGGTGGCCGGCCGACGACTGGCCGGCAGAGGTGCGACCGGCCGATGACCAGCCCGCCATCGCCGACATCCGTGGCGGCGAGCCGGCGCTGCGGCTCAGCTGGACCGACCCGGTCACCGGGGCCACCGGCCACCTCGTCGTCCACACCCTGGTGTCCGGCCTGGCGACCGGTGGC
This sequence comes from Georgenia sunbinii, assembly GCF_036421875.1. Lineage (NCBI taxonomy): Bacteria > Bacillati > Actinomycetota > Actinomycetes > Allobogoriellales > Allobogoriellaceae > Georgenia > Georgenia sunbinii. The sequence continues at coordinate 135,867 of NZ_JAZGOL010000004.1, forward strand.
ACCCGGATGCGCGCCGGCTGCACGCAGCACGAGGTCGAGGACCTCGCCCGGGCGATGTCGGCGAAGATGGCCGCCTTCGAGATCCCGGTCGGCGGCGCCAAGGGCGGCATCGACCTCGATCCGCGCGACCCGCGGGCTACCGGCGTGCTCGAACGGTTCTACGCCGCCATGGCGCCGTGGCCAGACCAGCACTGGGTGACCGCGGAGGACCTCGGTGTCACCCAGGAGATCATCGACGACGTCTTCCTGCGGCTGGGCCTCGACCAGTCCTACCACGCGGCGATCAGCCGGGCACCGGACCCGGCGGCCGCGCTGCGCCGGGTCCGTGCCGGGCTGGCAGCCACCGTGCCCGGTGGCGCGCTGCTCGCCGAGGTGATCGGCGGCTACGGCGTCGCCCAGGCCTGCCTCGGCGTCGCCGACACGTGGTCCTGGGACGTGCCGGCGACCACCGTCGCGGTCCAGGGCGTCGGCACGATGGGTGGTGGCGCGTCCTGGTACCTCCACGAGGCCGGCATGCGCGTCGTCGCGCTCGCCGACGTCGCCGGCACGCTGTACCGCCCCGAGGGCCTCGACGTCCCGTCGCTGCTGGCGCTGCGCGACGACTACGGCGAGATCGACCGCTCGCGGGTGCCCGACGGCGTCCGGCAGCTGCCCCGCGACGCCGTCATGTCACTGCCCGCCGACATCCTGGTGCCTGCCGCGGTCTCCTACGCGATCAACGAGCGCAACGTCGCGGACATCGCCGCGAGCGTCGTCGTCGAGGCGGCCAACGCAGCGACGACGCCAGAGGCGGAGGCAGCGCTGCTCGCACGCGGTGTCCCGGTGGTACCGGACTTCGTCGTCAACGCGGGAGGCGCCGCCTGGGCGTGGTGGCTGCTCCAAGGCCAGGTCGCCACCGACCCGGAGGACACCTTCGGGCGGCTGCGCACCGAGATGCGGCCGAAGATCGTGCACCTCCTCGCCGCGTGGGACACGGCGGGCACCGCCCCGCGGCAGAGCGCCTGGGAGCTGTGCGGCGCCAACCTGCACGCCCTCGCCGGGGCGCCGCGGATCGATATCCCGTAGCACCCGGCCCTTTCCCACGTCGCGCTCGAGGGCCATACTCAGCTGGTCGGAGTCGGTCGCAGAGAGGCGAGATCATGGCGGTGACGCTCAACCCGTACCTGTCCTTCCGGGAGGACGCGCGGCAGGCGCTGGAGTTCTACCACTCGGTGTTCGGCGGGTCGTTGACGATCAGCACCTTCGGTGACGCGATGCCCGGCGGCCCCGCCGCGGAGGCCGGCAAGGTCATGCACGGCCAGCTCGACGGCGAGAGCGGCATCGTCCTCATGGCGTCCGACACGCCCGAGGCGGTGCCGTACCAGACCGGGTCGGACATCTCGATCTCGCTCAGCGGCGACGACGGCGACACGCTGCGCGGCTACTGGGAGGCGCTGATCGACGGCGGCACCGTCGTCGAGCCGCTCGTCGTCGCCCCGTGGGGCGACCACTTCGGGATGTGCACCGACCGGTTCGGCACGCACTGGATGGTGAGCATCGCCGCCGAGGCCGCCTGAGCCGCCGCCGCTGTCACGCCCGGCCGAGCACCTCGTCCACCCACTGCGGCACCAGCACGGACGCCGGGCCGTCACGGACGTCCTCGAACCGGGAGGTCATCTCGCTGGCCGCCAGGTTGAGCTCGACGGTGTGGGCGCCGGCGTTCGTCGCCATCATGACGAAGCCGGCGGCCGGGTAGACCGCTCCGGAGGTGCCGACCGCGACGAAGGTCGTGCACTGCGCCAGCGCGGTGAAGATCTCGTCGAGGTCGTACGGCACCTCGCCGAACCAGACGACGTCCGGGCGCAGCGCCGGTTCGCCGCAGGCCGGGCAGGGCGGCCCCGGCAGCAGGTCCTCGTGCCAGGGGCTGCGCGTGCCGCACGCGACGCACCGGGCGCGCCGGAGCTCGCCGTGCATGTGGAGCACCCGGCGAGACCCGGCGCGCTCGTGGAGGTCGTCAACGTTCTGGGTGACGAGGAGGACGTCGTCGTCGTGCTCCTGCTCGAGCCTCGCGAGCGCGCGGTGGGCAGCGTTGGGCTCGACCGCGGCGAGCGCACGGCGCCGGGCGTCGTAGAACCGCTGCACGAGCTCCGGGTCGGCGGCGAACCCCTCCGGGGTCGCGACGGCGTCGACCGCGTGGCCCTCCCACAGGCCGCCGCTGTCGCGGAAGGTAGCGACCCCGGACTCGGCCGATATCCCGGCTCCGGTGAGGACGACGATGCTCATGGCACCCATTGTGAGCCAGGACAGCATAAGCGTTGACTTATACAAGTGGCGGTTGACACGATGGGTCGCGTGCACGCACTCGACGTCCTCGGCGACCCGGTCCGCCGCCGGCTGCTGGAGCTGCTCGCCACCGGCGAGCGACCGGCGGGCGCGCTCGCCGAGCGGATCGGCGAGGAGTTCGGCATCAGCCAACCGGCGGTCTCGCAGCACCTCAAGGTGCTGCGACGGCACGGCTTCACCACCGTCCGCGCGGACGGACGCCGCCGGCTCTACGCCATCGACGCCGAGCCGCTGCGCGAGTTGGACGACTGGCTCGCCGACTTCCGCAGCTTCTGGGAGCCGCGGCTGGCCGCCCTCGACACCGAGATCGCTCGCGGCAAGCGCGAGCGGCGCACCCGACACACCGAGGAAGAGGAACCACGATGACCGACGACATCACGACCATCGCCAGCGGCCAGGTCGACGCCGTCGAACGCGGCCTGACCATCGACGAGAAGGACGGCGCCGCCACCGTGGTGTCCACCATCAGCCAGGTGTACGCCACGACCGTCGAGGACCTCTGGGGCGCCTGCACCTCCGCCGAGCGCCTCCCCCGGTGGTTCGCGCCGGTCAGCGGCAACCTCGAGCTCGGCGGGCGCTACCAGGTCGAGGGCAACGCCGGCGGCACCATCGAGAGCTGCGAGCCGCCGGCGAGCTTCCGCGCCACCTGGGAGTTCCAGGGCGCGGTGTCGTGGATCGCGGTGCGGGTCGAGCCTGCCGGCGACGACGGCGCCCGCCTCACCCTCGAGCACACCGCGACCGAGGAGTTCCCGAACGACTTCTGGACCACCTACGGACCGGGCGCCACCGGCGTCGGCTGGGACCTGTCTCTCCTCGGTCTCGCGCTGCACCTGGCCACCGGGGCGGACAAGCCGCCGGAGGGCTCGGAGTGGGAGCGGAGCGACTCGGCCCGCGAGTTCATCACCGGCAGCAGCCGGCGCTGGGCGGACGCGTCGGTCTCCGCGGGCACCGACGAGGCCGCTGCCCGCGAGGCCGAGAAGCGCACGACCGCGTTCTACACCGGCCAGCCCGCCGAGTAGTAGGCCAGCCGGCCGAGTAGGCCAGCCGGCCGAGCAGGGCGCCTCAGGCCGGGGTGAGCACCTCCGCCTCGAGCCGGGCGTAGCTGGTCTCCATGCCGTCGGTCATCCCGGTGGCCAGCACGGCGTCGCGGACCTCGGCGTCGGGGTAGGTGATGACGGTCGACAGCAGCGTGCCGTCCTCGACCGGCGTCAGCGTGAGCTCGTTGACCGTCCCGGGGCCGTCCATACCGATCATCTGCTCGGTGGTCACCTCCCGGTGGGGCGGCGCCGACTCGAGGACCTCGCCGGTGAAGCCGAACCGGCCACCGCCGCCGTCCTGCTCCCACTCGAAGCGGTAGCTCTCCCCGACGGCGGTCGCCACCTCGCACACCGGCATCGTCCAGCCGTCGGGCCCGAGCATCCAGCGGCGCACGAGGTCGGGGTCGTGGTGGGCGTCCCACACCCGCTGCACCGAGCCGCGGATGACCCGGCTGATCCGTACCTGGGTGTCGCCCAGGATCTGGCTCTCGACCTCGCGGCCGGCGGCGTAAGAGGTGAGGTCGGCCACGACGTCGTCGATCTGGCTCATCGCCGACCGCGTCCCGTCCTCCATGCCCATCTCGATGAGCTTCTGCAGCTCGTCGAGCGAGTCGAAATACGTGGTGGCGACCAGGCGCGCGCCGTCGCCGGTCTCCTCGAAGGAGTAGACCATCCGCATCGACGGCATCGCGGGGTCCGGGCTGCCATCGGCACCGGCGAAGCCGTCACGCACCTCGAAGGAGCGGCCCGGCTCGACGGCGAGGAACTCCCAGTAGCCGCTCGACCGCTCGCCGTCCGGGCCGGTCATGTAGTAGACGGAGCGGCCGCCCGGGGCCATGTCGTGCCGGGTGAAGGTCGCCGGCCACTCCACCGGCCCCCAGAACTTCTCGATCTGGCGGGGGTCGGCGTAGGCGTCCCACAGCCGGCGGACCGGCACCGAGAAGTCGGCGACGATGGTCATGGTGAGGGCGTCGAGGTCCTTCTCGACGGTGGTGACGGGCATGGCGGGTACCTTTCTGGTCAGTCCTCGGTGAGGAGTGCGTCGAGCCGGTCGATCCGACCGCGCCACATCTGTTCGTACTGCTCCAGCAGCTGTTGCGCCTGCCGGAGCGTCTCGGGGTTCCCACGCACGAGGCGCTCGCGACCGTTCGGTTCTTTCGTCACCAGGCCGGCCCCCTCCAGCACGGCGACGTGCTTCTGCACCGCAGCGAAGGACATGTCGTACGACGCGGCCAGCGCCGAGACCGTCGCCACTCCGGTGAGGGTGCGACGGACGATGTCGCGCCGGGTGGCGTCGGCGAGAGCCCGGAAGATCCGGTCGATCTCGTCGTCACTGAGGGCGGACCGCTGACCAATTCGTGCAACCATTTGGTTGTACGTTATTCCTGACGGCTGCTGGTGTCAAGGGGTTCGTCGAGTGCCTAGGATCGGGCCATGCCCACCCCGCCGCTGTGCGTCTCGCGCGTCCCGATCTTCGCCGGAATCTCACCGTCGGAGCAGGTCGAGGTGCACGCGCTGGCCCGGCCGCGCCGGGTCGCCCGCGGCGAGATCGTCTACCTCGAGGGCGAGCCGGCCGCCAGCCTGATCGTCGTCAACACCGGCCGGCTGCGGCTGACCAAGGCCAACGCCGACGGCGACGAGCAGCTGCTGCGGGTGCTGGAGCCCGGCGACTTCATCGGCGTCGAGTCCTTCCTCACCGGCTCGCACCCGGGCCACACCGCTACCGCGATGGCCGACGCCGTGCTGTGCGAGTTCCGCCACGCCGACCTCGCCGGGCTGCTGGGGACGTACCCGGAGGTCGGCGCCGCGATGCTCGGCTCGCTCGCCGCGCAGCTCTCCCGGACCGAGCAGCGCCTCGCCGCGCAGACCCTCGAGCCGGTCGAGCGGCGGGTGGTGGACTACCTCCTCGATCAGCCCACCCGCCCGCACGACCACGGCCTTCTCGTCGAGCTGCCGCTGACCAAGAAGGACATCGCGTCCTACCTCGGGACCACGCCCGAGTCGCTGTCCCGGTCGCTGCGTGCGCTGACCGACGCTGGCATCATCGAGACGGCGGGCGTCGCCGGGATCGTCGTACGGGACTCCGTCGCGCTGGAGGAGCTGCTGAGCCGATAGTCGGCAGCCGCCAGCGCTCACCAGCCAGGCCGGGTCGCAGCACACCAGGCGGCCAGCGCAAACCGCGTGATTGCAACGGTTCTCGGTCGGTGTCAGTGGGCGCGGCTACGGTGAGAACAGGCCCGAAGGAGGGTCGGCACAGCGCGGGAGGTGATCCAGGCGACCGTCATCGAGGACCGTCGCGCGGACACGCTGGTCACGGCCCAGGACGAGGCAGAGATGGCGTGGCTGGAGGCCATGGGCGACCTCGAGGAGCTGTTCGCCGGTCCCTGCCCCACCCCCGAGGAGCTCGCCGAGCTGCGAGAGCTGGAGATGGCTGCCCTGGGCCCCCAGCGGGTGGACCTGGTGAGCGTCGCCGCCTCGCTGCAGCAGACGCTCGCCGGGGTCGCGCTGGACCCGACCGGCGTCGTGACCGGTCTGACCGAGGCCCAGCACCTCGACGCGGTTCGTGCCCTGGAGGACCTCAAGGCCGCCACCGCCGCCGCCCAAGCGGTGCTCGTCACCAGCTTCGAGCGGGCCCGACGTGACCGAGAGAAGGACGAGGGCGTGCGCGCCGCGCGCCGGGGCAAGGGCGTCAGCGCCGAGATCGCACTCGCCCGGCGCCTGTCCCCCCACAAAGCCGGCCGCGAGCTCGCCCTGGCCAGGAAGATCGTCGCGGGCATGCCCCACACCCTGGCAGCGATGCGCACCGGCGCACTCAGCGAACGACGCGCCGGACTCCTCGCGGCCGAGACCGAGGCAATGGACGCCACCGAGCGGACCACCCTCGACGAGAACGTGTGCACCGACCCGGCACGGTTCGCCACCTGGGGCGACAACCGACTGACCGCCGAGGCCCGGCGCGCGGCCTACGAGCTCTCCCCCGACGCCGCAGCCGAGCGCACCACCAAGGCCGCCAAGGACCGCCGGGTAACACTGCGCCCAGCAGCCCACGGCATGGCCTACCTCAACGCACTACTGCCCGCCGCCCAAGCACTGACCTGCCACTCCACCCTCACCAGGGCCGCCGACTCCGCCATCGCCACCGGCGACCCCCGCGGCCGGGGCCAGCTCATGGCCGACACCCTGATCGGGCACGTCACCGGCCAGCTCGACAGCCCCGCCGTACCAGTCCAGGTCCAGCTCGTGATGACCGACCACGCCCTGCTCAACGCCAGCAACGACCCCGCCGTGCTACCGGGCTACGGCACCGTCCCCGCCCCATGGGCCCGCGACCTCATCGCCCGCGCACTGGCCACCGACCAACCCACCGGCGTCTGGCTCCGACAGCTCTTCACCCACCCCACCACCGGCCAGCTCGTCGCGATGACCTCGCGCGCACGCACCGCACCCGCCGGCCTAGCCACCTTCATCACCCTGCGCGACGGCGCCACCTGCCGCACCGCCTGGTGCGACGCCCCCGTCCGCCACATCGACCACGTCGTACCCCACGCCCGCGGCGGCCCCACCACCGCCCCCAACCTGCAAGGACTCTGCGAACGCTGCAACTACATCAAAGAACTCCCCGGCTGGCAGGCCAGACTCGAAGGCGCCCTCGGCCGCCTCCCCGGCACCGCCCCACCAACACCCAGCCCCATCGGAGCCATCGGAGCCACCGGAGCCACCGGAGCCACCGGAGCCATCGGCACCGGATCCTCAGGCACCTGGCCCGCAGTGATCACCACCACCCCCACCGCCACCAGCTACACCACCCGACCACCACCAACCACCGGCCAGTAAGGCGCCAGGCGCCGCAGGACGACCTGCGGCGCCCCGCTCCCCACCACACATTGGCAGCCCGGTGGCGAAGCCGTCGTGGGGTTGACCCCGCCTGCTGGGCTCGGGCGGGGCCGTCGTCCCACACCAGAACCGACCTGTGACATCCGGCCGCGAGGCCGTCAGTTCGCCGCGCCGACCATCCGCGCCACGGCCCGATCGGCGTCGGCAAAGATGAGGTCGGCGTTGACCTGCGCCGCCACCCGGGCGCCGTCGGCCGCGGCGGCGCCGACCTGCGCGGAGAGGTCCGTGGCGTTGCCGGCGACCCACACGCCGGGCACGGTGGTGCGACCCGTCGGATCGGCGGTGACGTAGGAGCCCATGGGGTGCTCCGTCGGCTCGATCCCGAGGCCCGCGAACGGCTCGATGCGCGCGACCATCCGCGACGCCACCACGACGGCTTCCACCGGGACGACCCGGCCGTCCTCCAGCCGGACACCCCTGAGCTCGTCGCTCTCGACCTCGAGCCGCACGACGTCGCCCTCGATCACCGCGATGCCCAGCGCGTCGAGCTTCAACCGCTCATCCGCACTGATCGCCAGGTCACGGGCGAACAGCCGGACGTCGTCGCTCCACTGCCGGAACAGCAGTGCCTGGTGCACCGACATCGGGCCCGTACCGAGGACGCCGATCGCACGGTCACGCACCTCCCAGCCGTGGCAGTACGGGCAGTGGATCACCTGCTTGCCCCACAGCTCGGCGACGCCGGGGATCTCCGGCAGCTCGTCGAGGAGCCCCGTCGCGATCACCAGGCGCCGCGCACGGATGGTCACGCCGTCGGCGAGGGTGACCGCGAAGCCATCCGCGACGGCGACGGCGTCGACCACCTGGCCCGCGACGATCTCGCCGCCGTAACCGGTGACCTCGTCGCGACCGCGCCGGAGCAGCTCCGCCGGACTGACGCCGTCGAGCCCCAGGAGGGCGTGCACCCCGTCGGCGGGCGCGTTCCGCGGCTGACCGCCGTCGACAACGGTCACCCGGCGCCGCGCCCGTGCCAACGTCAGCGCCGCGCCAAGTCCCGCCGCGCCACCTCCCACGACCACCACGTCCTGCATCGTTCCTGCCGATTCAGTCATCTTGAGCTCCTCCGCGTGCCAGATCATGTACGTCGTCGATGGTGCACGCGGATGCGGCTGATGTGCAAGCACTCTTGCCGAATGGCAAACTAGCTGCATGGACAACGCGATGGACAACGAGAGCAACCGCCTGGACCGCACCCTCGACGCCGTCGGGCCACGACTGAAGCGCCTGCGACAGCGCCGCGAGATCACGCTGACGGACCTCGCGGCACGCACCGGCATCTCCGCGAGCACCCTCTCCCGGCTCGAGGCCGGCCTGCGACGCCCCACCCTCGAGCAGCTGCTGCCGCTCGCCCGGGTCTACGGAGCGACCCTCGACGAGCTGGTCGACGCACCACCCACCGGCGACCCCCGGATCAACCTCCGGCCGGTCACCCTCAAGGGCGGCATGGTGGCACTGCCCCTCACCCGCCGGCCGGGCGGCATCCAGGCGTACAAGTTCATCGTGCCGGCCGGGCGGGACGACCAGGTCCCCGAGCCGCGCACCCACGAGGGGCACGACTGGGTGTACGTCCTCAACGGCACGCTGCGCCTCGTCCTCGGCGAGCACGACCTGCGCCTCGAGCCCGGCGAGGCCGCCGAGTTCGACACCCGCACCCCGCACTGGTTCGGCGCCACCAGCGCCGGACCGGTGGAGTACCTCAGCCTCATCGGCAAGCAGGGCGAGCGAGCACACCTACGAGCCGCGCCGACGGCGGAGGCTTCCCCGGCGGCAGCGGCGGCGACGCCGGAAGACTAGAGACCCTCCGACCACGCGCCGCCGCGAACCCCACCACCGTCACAGCTCCCGCTCGGCGAGCTCCCGGAAGTCGTCCGGCACACCGGCCGCACGGCCGAGCGTCGCCGGCAGGTATCCGACGGCGGAGCGCCCGAACCGGTCACGGATCGCGTCCATCGAGTGGTCCAGCGCCCACCGCGCGGCGCCGGTCTGCGAGCCCGGCCGCCACGGGTCGGGCGGTGGCAGCGGCAGCTCGAGCTGAATCGCCTCCTGGGCCGTCAAGTTGGACACCGAGATGCCCAGCAGGGTCACCTCGACCGGGCCGTCCGGCTCATCGTCGAGCGCCTGCCACACCAGCCGCTCGGAAACCTCGGTGAGCGTGAGAGTCGAGGAGATCGGCGCCGCCAGCGTGTGGGAACGGGTGACGGCGCGCATGGCGAGGAACCGCACCCGAACGGTGACGGTGCGCCCCGCCCGCTCCTTGGCCCGCAGCCGGCCCGCCACCCGCTCGGCGAGATGGCTGAGAACCTCGCGCACCAGCTCGGGCGTCGCCACCCGGCGGCCGGTCGCCGACTGCGCGCCGACCGAGCTGGCCCGGGCCGACGCCGTCACTCGACGTGCGTCCTCGTTGTTCGCGCGGCTGTGGAGCGTGCCGCCAGTGGCCCGGCCCAGCATCCGCTCCACCGTCGACCTGTCAGTCTCCGCGAGGTCGCCGATGGTGTGGATGCCGCGGTCGGCAAGACGCTGCTTGGTCACCGGCCCCACGCCCCAGATGAGACCGACCGACAACGGTGCGAGGAAGCTCCGCTCGTCGGCCGGCTCGACGACGACCAGACCGTCCGGCTTGGCGACCTGCGAGGCGATCTTGGCCAGGTGCTTGGTACGCGCCGCGCCCACCGAGATGGGCAGCCCGACCTCGTCGCGCACCCGGCTGCGGATGAGTGCGGCGATGGTCGCCGGCGGGCCGAACAGGTGCGTGGAGCCGGCGACGTCGAGGAACGCCTCGTCGATGGAGACCCGCTGCACCAGCGGCGTCATGTCGCCCAGGATCGCCATGACGTCGTCGGCGAGCGGCTGGTAGCGCGCGAAGTTCCCGGGGACGAACGTCAGGCCGGGGCACAGCTGCGCCGCACGCCACCCCGCCATGCCCCCGGCAACGCCGTGCGCCTTGGCCTCGTAGGAGGCGGCGAGGACCACTCCCCCACGAGCGCTGCCGCCGACAGCGATCGGCCGCCCACGAAGGGCAGGCTCGAGGAGCTGCTCGACCGAGGCGTAGAACGCGTCGAGGTCGGCGTGGAGGATGGTCGGTCCGGTGGACACAGCCGAAGCATACTCGAACGCGCGTTCGACAGCATCGCTGGCAGGCCAAGGCAATCCCGAGGCCTTCGCCCCGACGTCAGCCGGTCACTCCTCGACGGCGGCGACCGCCTCGATCTCGACGAGCTGATCGTCGTAGCCGAGCACGGTCACCCCCATGAGGGTGCTCGGCACATCGTGCTCGCCAAAAGCATCACGTACGACCTCCCACGCGGCCACCAGGTCCGCTTGCTGCGAGGACGCGACGAGCACGCGGGTGCTGATCACGTCCGTGATCGAGGCGCCGGCATCGTCGAGAGCCGCGCGCAGGTTGGCCACCGCCTGGGCTGCTTGGCCGGCGTAGTCGCCAACGGCGACCGTCCGCCCGTCGGCGTCCAGCGGGCACGAGCCGGCCAGGAAGACGAACCGAGTACCTGCTGGCGCGGTGGCGGCGTACGCGTACTCCGCGACGTCGGAGAGGGTGCGGGACCGGATGAGCTCGACAAGAGATGGCATGGGCCCGGCTCAGTTGAGCGCGTCAGTTGAGCGCGCGCGTCGACGACGGGATCACGCCGTCGGCGTACAGGCTCTGCGCCACGTCCTGGAGTGCGGTGAGAGCGACGCGCTGGGTGGTCGGCCCGTAGGAGATGCGGGCGACACCGAGCGCTTCGTACTCCTCGGCGGTGAGCGCGCCGGGCAGCCCGATCACGCTGACCTTGCGCTCCCCGATACCCTCCACCAGCTGCCGGGTGACGTCGGCGTCGAGCACCCCGGGCACAAAGACGATGTCGGCACCCGCCGCGAGGTACGCCCGGCCGCGCTCGATCGCGTCGGCGATCGAGTCCGCAACCGGCCGGTCGCCCGCGCGGACGAACGCGTCGGTCCGCGCGTTCAGAGCGAACGGCACTCCCTCGGCCGCACCCGCGGCAACGATCGCCTCGACCCGCGCCGCCGCCTCGGCGACCGGACGCAGCCGGTCCTCGACGTTCGCGCCGACGATACCCACGCCGATCGCCCGGCGGGTGGTCTCGCCGGCATCCTCGTAGCCGTCGTCGAGGTCGGCGGACACCGGCACCTCGCCGGCGGCGTCGACGATGCGCCCGACCATGTCGAGCGTGAGGTCGAACGGGATGGTGCCGTCCGGGTACCCGAAGGTGGCGGCGATCGAGTGCCCCGCCGTGGCCAGGGCCCTGGTCTCGGGCAGCGCGAGGATCGCCTTCGCAGACACCACGTCCCACACGTTCACCACCCGGAGGATCTCGGGCTCCGCGTGCAGCGCGGAGAGGGTGCGCGCCCGACCGGCCCGCGACGTCGTGTGCTCGTTCGTTACCTGGGATGTCATGACGTCAGGCTACGGGGTGGTGGGGGACGGGGACAGTGCCCTCAAGCCTGATCGATCCATCCGCCGACGGCGCGATCCGCTCAGGCCACCCCGCGCGCCTGCGCGTTGGCGAGCGCGTCGACGATGTCGTTGAACTCGTCCCCGGAGTGGCCGCGGACCCACTCGAACTCGGTGCGGCCGCGGCGCGACTGCAGGGCGGCGTCGAGGCGCTTGACCAGCTCGAGGTTCTCCGGCGGGTTCCCGTCGCCCTTCTTCCAGCCGCGACGCTTCCAGCCGGGCAGCCACTTGGTGGCCATGTCGATGACGTACTTGGCGTCGGCGCGGATGAGGATGTCGCCGTCCGGACCGGCGTAGTCGAGGGCCTCGATGACGGCGCTCATCTCGCCGATGTTGTTGGTGCCGTGGTCGAAGCGCCCCGCGCCGGTCTGCCGGGTGCGCTGGTCGACCCACGCCCAGCCGGTGGGGCCAGGGTTGCGGATGGCCGACCCGTCGGTGGCGATGATCTTGTCGAACGCCGAGTAGTCGCGGGCGGGCGGGGCGGGCGGCAGCTGCGCGCCGCCGAGCAGCGCGAGCACCTCGGTGGTGCGCCACGTGTAGAACGTCTCCCCGGTGCGCATCTTCGCGGGCTTCGCCAGATCCCGCTCGAGCGCCTGCGCGGTAGCGGCGGCGCCGTCCTTGAGACCGAGCCTGGTCAGCTCGGTGCCGACCTGCCGGGCGGTCATGCCGAGCTGCTTGCCCAGGACGGTCTGGGTCGACCATGCGGCCACGGGGTGCTCCTTGCGTCGTGAGTCGTGTCTGCCACCGTCCTACGCCGAAGACGGCCCCGCGAGCAGGCACCACGCCGGGGCGGCGGCGGGAAGTGGCCGAGGCCACCCCGGGCTCGGCCGGGCAGGGCTATCGCGGCGCTGCGGTAGCCGTTCCGGTCTGGTCGTCGTGGTCGCCCCGCACCCACGCGATGTGCCGTTGCGCGGAGCGCGCGACGGCGTCGCGGGCGCCGGTCTCAATGGTGTTGGCGAAGTTGCCGACGATCCGGTCGAACTCGAGCTCGGCCAGCCGGTCGGCGATGCGGCGGACGACCGCTGCGGAGAGCGGGATCTTGTTCGGGTAGCTGCGCATGAACCCCACCGAGGTGCGGTCCGGGTTCGGGAAGACGGTGTCACCGCTGAGGACGACGCCGCGTCCGCCGGCCCCGTCGCGCCAGTGCGCGATCGCGCTGCCGGCGAAGTGGCCACCGATCCGATGGATGCTCAGCCCGGGAGCGACCGTCCGGGAGTCGCCGAACAGCTCGATGCGCTCCGACCGGCGCCCGAGCCACTGCTCGTCCGCCTGGCAGACGAGCACCGGCGCGTCGAGCGCCTCACCCCATGACAGCTGGGCGCCGAACATGTGCGGATGGCTGGCCGCCACCCCGAGCACCGGGCCACGGGCGCGGACCCGCGCGACCGTCTCGTCGTCGAGGTAGCCCGGCGGGTCCCACAGCAGCGAGCCGGTCGGGGTGGTGACCAGCTGGGCGGTCTGACCGATCCCGACGGACGGCTCGGTGCTGATCGCGGCACGTCCCGGCTCCGGGTCGGACCACCGCAGCCGCTGGCCGGCGGCGCGCAGCGTGGCGAGGTCGGTCCACCGCTGCCCCTCGGCGGGCACCCACTGCCGCTCGTCGGCGCAGATCGGACACACCTCGGGGGTGGGCTCGTCGTACTCGACGGCGCACGTGGCACAGCTGACGGACATCGGTCCACCGGCCAATCCTGCGGGTCTCAGTAGCTCGCGCCGCCGATCGCGAGCAGTCCACCGATGACGACGAAGAACAGGATGATCTGGCCGATACCGAACACGAGGGCGATCCAGCCGAGCACCTTGCCCGCCGTCGCAGGCTTGTTCATCTTCTCTGCCTTGCTGGCCTGCCAGATCGCTAGCGGGCCAAAAACCAGCCCGAAGAAGAACAGCCCGATGATGCCGAAGATGAGGCTCAGCTGCGCGGTCTTCTCGGCGACCATCGACTCGGTGGAGTACGTCGTGTGCGCCGGCGGGCCGTGGTAGACCGGCGGGCCGCTGTACTGCGGCTGATCCTGGGGGAACTGGGACATGGAGGGGTAGTCGCCTTCGTCGTCGGGGCCGATCCATTCCGATCAGCACGACCTTATCGGTCGAGCCGCACTACCGTGATGGAACCGGCGATGCCCTCAGCCGCCGGGAACGGTGTCGGCGGCGGCGTAGTTGGGCGTCAGTGCCGTGAGTCGGCAGCGCCAGCGGCCGTCGCGCCGGACGAAGACGTCCGTGGTCCACTCGTCGACGCTGAACGGCTCGCCCCGCCACTGCCCTCGGTTGGTGCCGTGCGAGACGACGACGGCGAGCGTCCCCTCGCGCCGCACCGAGAGCACCTCGAAGGCCATCTGCGAGTGGGTGAGGCTGCCGTCGCGTACGACGGCGAGGAAGCCGTCGCTCGGCGCGGGGCCGCTGTCGGGACCGATGATCTCCCAGTCCGGCTCGGCGAACTGCTCGATGCGGTCGGCGTCGTCCGCCACGATGGCGTCCGCCCAGTCGTCGAGCAGTGCCTGGAACTCGCGGCGGTCGGGGTCGTCGGTCGGGTGCCTGGCTGTCATGGCTGCCTCGCCGTCGTCAACGTGGTGTGGTGGGTCAGCGGCGTTGGCGTCCCGTCCGAGCCTGCCTCGTACTCCTCCAGCGGCACGCGCCCGTCGCTCCAGGCGTCGAGCACCGGCTCGACGATCCGCCAGCACTCCTCCGCGACGTCGCCGCGTACCGACAGCAACGGGTCCGCCTCGAGGACGCCGGCCAGCACTTCCCCGTAGGCGGGCAGCTCGCCGGCGCCGAAGCCGGTCGAGAGCGTCACCCGGTCGAGCGCCCACGGGTCGTCGGAACCGTTGATGTCGATATCGAGGTCGAGGCACTCGGGACCCAGGCCGATCCGCAGCCGTGTCGGCTGCGACGTGCCGGTGAGCCCGACCGGCAGGTGGGGCACCGGCTTGAAGGTGATGAGCGCCTCCTTCCGGGTGGGCGTGATGCCCTTGGCCGACCGGAGGGTGAAGGGCACGCCCTTCCACCGCCAGTTGTCGATGAAGAACGTCACCTCGGCCAGCGTCTCGGTCTGCCGCGCCGGGTCCACCCCGGGCTCCTCGACGTACGCCGGCAGCTGGCGCCCCTCGACCGCGCCCGCCCCGTAGCGGGCGCGCCGGCTGTACCTCTCCGGTTCACCCGCCCGGGTGGCACGCAGCACCTGGGCGATCCGGTCGCGGACGTCGCGCTCTCCCAGGGTGCTCGGCGGGCCCATGGTGATCAGTGCCAGCACCTGCAGCAGGTGGCTCTGGATCATGTCCCGCAGCGCGCCGGAGCTGTCGTAGTACCGGGCGCGCCCTTCGAGCGCACGGCTCTCGTCGTAGACGATGTCCACCCGCTCGACGTGCGCGGCGTTCCACACCGGTTCGAAGATCCGGTTCGCGAAGCGGAACCCGAGGATGTTCAGCACCGTGCTCTTGCCCAGGAAATGGTCCACCCGGTGAACGTGGTCCTCCGGGACCAGCCGCCCGACGACGTCGTTCAGCCGGCGCGCCGACTCCTGGTCGGTCCCGAACGGCTTCTCGATGATCAGGCGGGTGCCGGCGGGCACGCCGATCTCCTCGAGCGCGTGGCAGGCGCGCTCGGTGACCGCCGGCGGCAGCGCGAAATAGATCCCCAGCGGAGCCTCGCACTCGCGCAGGACGCGACGAAGATCCTCGGCGCGGGTGACATCGGCCTGCCGGTAGACGGACTCGCGCTCGAGGCGCCGCAGCGTGGCCGCACCGGGTTCCTGCTCGAGCGGCGTGAACCGTTCCCACGGTGGCATCTCGATGCTCGGCTCGACCGCGAAGACCTCGCGCAACCTCGCGCGCCACCGCTCGTCGTCCCAGTCCTCCACACCGGCGCCCACCAGGCGCAGGTCCGGGCTCCGCCCGGTGGCCAGCAGCCGCCCCAGACCAGGCAGCAGCAACCGACCAGCAAGATCGCCGCTGCCGCCCAGGACGAGCAGCGTGCGGGTCTCCTCACCGGACCTCTGGGGCACCTCGGTCATGATCTTCCTTCCGACGACGGGTCGCTGGGGCAGCGGTCCCACGCGCACCATCATCCACGGCGACGTCAACTCCTACCCGTCCGGCGTGAGCCGCCCCGCCCGGCGCCGGTTCGTCCGGTGCCTCGACGTCGTGTCGTAGTGTCGCGGCATGGCTCGTGCTGCTGAGCGCCGTCCGACCCGGGCCGAGCTCCAGGCCGCGGCCGACCGCACGCTGCCCGACGTCGTGGGGCCGGGCATGCGGGTGCTGTTCTGCGGCATCAACCCGGGTCTCTACTCCGCGTGGACCGGCTACCACTTCGCCCGACCGGGCAACCGGTTCTGGCCCGCGCTGCACCGGTCCGGGTTCACCCCCCGCCAGCTGGCACCGGCGGAGCAGGAGGAGCTGCTCGGATTCGGGCTGGGCGTGACGAACGTCGTCGCGCGGGCGTCGGCGACGGCGGCCGAGCTGTCCACCGACGAGCTGCGCGCCGGTGGGCAGCGGCTGGCCGCCACCGTGGACCAGTGGCGGCCACCGTGGTTGGCGGTGCTCGGGGTGACCGCGTTCCGCACGGCGTTCGACCGTCCCGGGGCGACGTACGGCGAGCAGGACCTCCGGCTCGGTGCGACGCGGGTGTGGGTGCTGCCCAACCCGAGCGGCCTCAACGCCCACTTCACCCCGGAGAAGCTGGCAGCGGTCTTCGCCCAGCTGCGGCGCCAGGTCGACGAGCGCGCCGGCTGACGCGAGCCCTCGGCGCAGGCGGCCGCGCACCTCAGTCGCTAACGTCAAGCCATGAGCCGCGGCCACGTCTTCGTCGTCCACGCGAGGATCGGACACCTGGACTGCGACGCCATCGTCGTCCCGACGGATCGCTACTTCACGGTCGAGCCGCCGTGGCACGCCGCCCTGGGCAGCGAGCAGCTGTCCAGCTCGGCGATCGACGAGCTCACGCCGCGCAACTGGCCCACGCAGCGGTACGGCCGGGCGAGCGGGCAGACCACGCAGCCCACCTGGTTCGTCGATGTCGCTCGCTACGGCGGCGAGCCGGCCGACGAGCTGAGCGACGTCATGGCACGCCTCCGCGCCACGCTGACCGACATCGCGTCCGCCGGCGTGGCCAACGCCTCGGGGCGGGTCAAGCCGCTCGTGGCGATCCCGACCCTCGGCACCGGGCTGGGCGGCTTCGACGCCGTTCGCGGCGCGGTCATCGAGACCCAGCTCGAGACCTGCCAGCAGGCGGTCGACCGGCTCGATGTCGACGTCGTCATCGTCGCCGCCCAACCGGCCGACTACACCGCCTTCCAGCGAGCCCGGCGAGCCGGGAAGCAGCACTTCGACCTCTCGCCGGACCTGGTGAGCCGCGCCGAAGAGCTCGCGACACGTGCCGTCAGCGGCGAGCTCGCGCTGTTCGTCGGCGCCGGAGTGAGCATGGGGGCCGGACTCCCGTCGTGGACCGAGCTGCTCGAGCAGCTCGCGTCGCAGGCCGGGGTGGAGCTGGCGGGACTGGAGACCAGCCTCGACAAGGCCGAGCTTCTCCGCAGGAAGCTCGGGGACGAGTTCGGCCAGGCGGTGGTGCAGGCCGTCACCGGCTCGGACCGCTACGCGATCGCCCACTCGATGTTGGCCACGCTCGGCTGCACCGAGGTCATCACCACCAACTACGACACGCTCTACGAGAAGGCCTCGGCAGACGTCGCCAACGAGACGCTGCCCGTCCTGCCGTACGGCGAGACCCTCCCGGGGCAGCCCTGGCTGCTGAAGATGCACGGCGACGTCAGCCGTCAGGACGCCATCGTGCTCACCCGCAGCGACTACGTCCGGTACGACTCCCGGTCACGCCCGCTTGGCTCGGTCGTCCAGGCCCTGATGATGACCAAGCACCTGCTCGTGGTCGGTGCCTCGCTGACCGATGACAACTTCCTGCGGCTGGCCCATGAAGTCATGGAGTTCTACCGGAGCTCGCAGGACGCCGGCGCCGTCCGTCGACCGCTGGGAACCGTGATCGACATGTCGCTCAACCGGGCGAAGGAACTGCTGTGGGAAGGCACCTTCGACTACGTCGCGACCTCCACCCAGCCCGACACCGCCAACCAGGCTCGCGATCTCGCGATCTTCCTGGACCTGCTGGCGGCACTCGCCGCGCCGAACGCCCACCTGCTCGACGAACGGTACGCCTATCTCCTCGACAGCCAGCGCGAGCACGACGCGGTCGACGCCGCTCGTCGCCTCCGAGCCCAGATCAGCGAGCTGGGCAGCGAGTGGGGAACGCTGATCCACGCGCTCGACCGCCTCGGCCCTCCTTCGTAACCGGGCCGATCGAGGGCCACGGCTCGCTGCTCGGGACGCAGCTCGGCAGGTGGTGCTCACAGCCGCGGCGGACCCTGCTGGATCCGGGCGAGCAGGTTCTCCGGCCGGGACGCGGCGCCCTCCCACCGCGACTCGATCCACCAGGTCGCCCCGGCCGAAGCGAGCTCGCGGACGTGGGCGGTGCCGTCGTCGTCGTCGGGCAGCACACCCTCGACGACGATGTCGAAACCGGCGCCGCCGTCCGGCCGGCGCTCGGCCGCCCAGCCGCGGATCTCGGCGACCATCTCCGGCGTCACCCGGTGCTCCCGGCCCGCGAGCGGGACGGGCAGCACGCCGTCCCACCGCACCGCGCGGTTCATCGACCGAGGCGCCGGCCACGCACCCACCACCCAGATCGGGACGCGTGGCCGTTGCACGGGCCGGGGTCGGAAAACCAGGTCCGAGACCCGGTGGTGGGTGCCGGTATAGCTGAACGGCTCACCCCGCCAGGCGAGGTCGAGGATCGCCAGCGAGTCGTCCAGCAGCTCGGCGCGGGTGCGGCGGTCGGTGGTGGCGCCCGAGACGCGGCTGAACCCGCCGTCGTCCACCGCGCCGAGCCCCACCGGAATCACCAGCCGCCCGCCAGAGAGGTGGTCCACCGTGATCGCCTCCCGGGCGACCTGCCACGGCTGCCGGCGCGGCAGGGCGAAGACCATCGCGCCCAGCCTGATCCGGGAGGTTCGGACGGCGATCGCGCCGAGCAGCGCCCACGGGTCGAAGGTGTCGGTCGGCCCGATGCTGATGCCGTCCCAGGTGAAGAAGCCGTCCCAGCCGGCGTCCTCGGCGGCAACCGCCATCGCCACGACCTGCTCGGCGGACGCGAAGGTCCCGACGACTCCGAACTTCATCCACCGACGCTACCGCCGCAGCGCGATGGCGAACAGGCCTGGCGCCGAACCGGTGGAGCACCGAGGCGCCGGGGGCTGGTGGGTATTTCCACCCACACGGGCGCCGGGGAAACATGGGCAGCACGCCCGACGCGGCGCTCCCCCGCGCGAACCTAACGTCGTCGACATGGACATCACCGAGATCGAGACGGTCATCATCGGCGCCGGCCAGGCGGGCCTGGCGACCGGTTACCACCTGCAGCGCAGGGGCCAGCCGTTCGTCATCCTCGACGCCAGCTCCCGGGTCGGCGACAACTGGCGCCGGCAGTGGGACCCCCTCGCGCTCTACTCGCCCGCCCAGTACGACAGCCTGCCGGGCCTGCCGCTGCCCGCCGAGAAGTGGACGTACCCGGGCAAGGACCAGGTCGGTGACTACCTGGAGAGCTACGCCCGTCACTTTCAGCTACCGGTGGCACTCGAGGCCCGGGTCCGGACGCTCGAGCGGCACGGGGAGAAGTACGTCGTCACCACCGACCAGGGGCGCTACCGCTGCGACAACGTCGTGGTCGCCACCGGCACCTTCGGCCGCACGCCGCACGTGCCGGCGGTCGCGGAGAAGCTCGACCCGTCGATCCTGCAGCTGCACTCCAGCGAGTACCGCCGACCCGGCCAGCTGCAGGACGGCCCGGTGCTCGTGGTCGGGGCCAGCCACTCCGGGACCGACATCGCGTTCGAGGTCGCCCAGACCCACCCGACGATCCTCGCCGGTCGCGACTGCGGGCAGATCCCGCCGCGGCTCGACTCCCGCGCGATGCACGTGATCTTCCCGGTGCTGATCTTCGCGTGGCGCCACGTCCTCACCCGTCGCACCCCCATCGGGCGGCGCATGATGCCGCACATCCGCTTCCACGGCGGCCCGGCGCTGCGGGTCAAGCGGGCCGACCTTGCATCCCGCGGGGTCGAGCGCGTCACCTCTCGGATCGAAAAGGTCCGCGGCGGGCTCCCGGTGGTCGACGGGAAACCCCGCGACGTGGCGAACGTAATCTGGGCGACCGGCTTCCGGCAGGACTTCGACTGGATCGGGCTGCCGATCCGCGACGAGGACGGCTATCCCCGGGAGCTGCGCGGCGTGGTCGACGGCGCCCCCGGGCTGTACTTCTGCGGGCTCAGCTTCCAGTACGCGTTCAGCTCGATGCTCGTCACCGGGGCCGGTCGCGACGGCGACTACGTCGCCGGCCGGATCGTCGCCCGACAGCACCGCGCGAGAACCGCCGTGGCTGCCTGACGCGCCGTAAACTCGCTGGTGGAGGTTCCCGCGATGAGCGTCAGCGAGCTCGGGCAGGCACGTACCGCCTTCGGACGCGGTGACTGGCAGGTCGCGTTCGACGGTTGGGCCGCAGCGGACCCGGGCGCGCTCGCCGCCGTCGATCTGGCGGACCTCGCCACCGCAGCCGAGCTGCTCGGCCACCACGACGACGCCGTGGTGGCGCTGCAGCAGGCCTTCGGCCGGTGGCAGGAGGAGGACCGGGAGCGGGCGGTGAGATGCGCCTTCCGGCTGGCGATGACGACGGCCACCCACGGCGAGCCGGCGATGGCCGCCGGTTGGACCGCCCGCGCGGAGCAGCTGGTCGCCGGCAGCGACGGCGCCGCCCGCGGCTGGGTCGCCTTCCTGCGGATGTTCCGCGCCCTGGGCGCCGGCGCGTACGACGTCGCCGCGGCCGCCGCGGACGAGGCCGTCGCCGTCGGACGCCGTCACCACGACACCGACCTCATCACCATGGGGGTGTGCTCCCAGGGGCGGTTGGCGATCTACGCCGGCCGGATCAGCGCCGGGCTGGCGCTGCTCGACGAGGCGATGGTCCGGGTCATCGCCGGCGAGGCGTCACCGATCATCGCCGGCCACGTCTACTGCACCGCGATCGAGGGCTGCCAGGAGATCAGCGACTTCGGCCGGGTGGCGGAGTGGACCTCGGCCCTCGAGCGCTGGTGCGCAGCGCAGCCGGGACTGCTCATCTTCACCGGCCAGTGCGCCGTCCACCGCGGCCAGCTGATGCGGATCCGCGGCGAGTGGTCGGCCGCGCTGGACGAGTTCGCGCGGGCCGCCGAGCGCTACCGGCAGGTCGGCGCGCCCGACGCCATCGGGCAGGCCGCCTACGAGGCCGGCGACGTCCACCGGCTGCGCGGCGACTGGCAGCAGGCCGACGCCGCCTACCAGGTCGCCGCCGACCACGGCTACGACCCGCAGCCCGGCCTCGCACTGCTGTGGCTGGCGCGCGGCCAGACCGACGCGGCACGGCAGGCGCTGGACCGGTTGCTGGCCGAGGGCGGCGGCCCGGTCCAGCGCTGCCGGCTGCTGCCGGCCGACGTCGAGGTCCTTCTCGCCACCGGTGACGTCGAGCGGGCACGGCAAGCGGCCGATGAGCTGACCGCGCTGGCCGCGACGTTCGGCTGCCTCTCCGTCGACGCGATGGCCGCCCACGCGTCCGGCGCCGTCGAGCTGGCCGCCGGCGACGCCCTGGGCGCGCTCCCCTACCTGCGCAAGGCGCACCAGCTGTGGACGAGGGCCGAGTCCCCCTACGAGTGCGCCCGGGTGCAGGTGCTCCTCGGGCTCGCGATGGCCACCGTGGGCGACGTCGGCTCCTCCCGGCGCGAGCTCGAGGCGGCCCAGGGCACCTTCCGGCGGCTCGGCGCGCGTCCCGCCGCGGACACCGCGGCCCAGCACCTGGCACCACCGGCGCTGCCGGCCGGGCTCACCGCCCGGGAGGTCGAGGTGCTCCGGCTGGTCGCCGCCGGGCGCAGCAACGCGCAGATCGCGACCAGCCTGGTGCTCAGCGAGAAGACCGTTGCCAGGCACCTGTCCAACATCTTCGGCAAGCTCGACGTCGGCTCCCGGACCGCCGCCACGGCGTTCGCCTTCACCCACGGACTGGTGTGACTTGCCGGCAAGACGGACCAGCACGATGCCCCGCTACGGCACGATGACCGCGCGACCGCGCAACGTGCCCGCGTGGAGCTTCTCGTAGGCCCGCGGCGCGTCGTCGAGGGAGAAGACCTCGGTCTCCACCGACACCGCACCCGTGCGAGCCAGCTCGAGCACCTCGAACAGCTCGTGGCGGTAGCCCCAGTACGGTGCGCTGACCGCGGACTCGAAGGGCCGGTCGAGGAAGCCGACCGGCAGCGTCCCGCTCCCGACGCCGACCATCACCTGGCGGCCGCCGACGGCGATCATCTTGCTGCCGAGCTCCATCGTCGGCTGGACGCCGACGAAGTCGAACACCGCCTGGGCGCCACGGCCGCCGGTGAGTCGCTTGACCTCCTCGACCGCGTCGTCGTTCGACAGGAACGCGTGGTGGGCGCCGACCTCCCGTGCCAGCGCCAACTTGTCCTCGTTGACGTCCAGCGCCACCACGGTGGCCGACGTCATCGCCCGCAGGATCTGGATCCCGACGTGCCCGAGGCCGCCGGCACCGATCGCGACCGCGGTGGATCCGGGCACCAGCGCCGGCAGCGCGGTCATGATGGCGTGGTAGGGCGTGAGGCCGGCGTCGGTCAGTGAGACGCTGGCGACCGGGTCGAGGTCGCCCAGCGGCACCAGGTGGCGGGCGCTGTCGACGATCATGTACTCCGCCATCGCGCCCGGCGAGCCGAGCCCGGGCGGGGCGATACCGAGCTCGCCGGCCCGGGGGCAGTAGTTCTCCTTGCCCTGGGCGCACAGGTAGCAGTGGCCGCAGCCCCACGGTCCGTAGACCGCCACCGACTCACCGAGGCTCACGCCGGTGACTCCGGCGCCGAGCTTGTCGACGACGCCGGCTCCCTCGTGGCCCAGGGTGAGCGGAAGCCCGTAGATGTACTGCTCCTGCGGCAGGCTCATGACGAACTCGTCGGAGTGGCAGACACCGGCCGCGCTGACCTTGAGCCGCACCTGCCCCGGTCCCGGATCGGGCGTCTCGATCTCGACGACCTCGGGTCCTGCGCCGATAGTGCGGTATTGCAGTGCTTTCATGGTTCGGTCCTCTCTGGGCGGTGCGTTCGGGCAGCTCGAGCATGTCAGCCCCGTCGGCCGGTTGCCTGGGCACGACGTCCCGCGTGGTCTCGACCATCGTCGTCCCCGCGGAGAAGATCGGCGCCGGCACAGTGGCGATCTCAGTCGCCGCCATGGACGATGATCGGCAGGTGGAGTGTTCAGGCATCGGCAGAGAGGGATCAGACCTATGAGGATCGTGATCGGGGCGCCGGCCAACGGTGCGACGTTGAAGGATGAGCTGAAGGCGCAGCTCGCGGCCGACGACCGCGTGAGTACGGTCGTCGACCTTTCGCGTGTGGACATCACCTACCCGCAGGTGTCCTTCCTGGCGGCGCAGGCCGTCCTCGATGGGAGGGCCGATCGCGCCATCCTGGTGTGCGGGACCGGCATCGGCACCGCGATCGCGGCGAGCAAGGTCAAGGGCGTGCGAGCGGCGACGGCTCATGATCTCCTGACCGTCCGCGGTTCGGTGGAGAACTACGACGCACAGGTCCTGTGCATGGGGCAGAACATCATCGCCCCGGTAGCGGCCAAGGCCCTGGTCGATGTGTGGCTGGACCTACGCCACGATCCGGAAAGCAGCTACGGGCCGAAGCTCGAGGAGATCGTCGCTTTCGAGGCGACTGACTGAGCGGATCTTGTCTCGGCCCGCCGCCACGCGGGGATTCCGCTTGCAGGTCTAGACAGGGGCATCGCGCCGGGTTCAGTTCAGTGGCCCGCCGCCGAGGCCGTGCCCTTCCCGCCCTGCTCCGGCTGCGGCTTGGGACCGTCGAAGTGGTGGAAGATCGTCCAGTACAGGACTCCGATCATCACCCCGCCGCCGACGATGTTGCCCAGGGTGACGGGCAGCAGGTTGTCGACGAGGAACGCATCCCAGGTGAGCGCGGCGAAGTCGCTCTGCACCAGGCCTGCGTCGATCCAGAAGTCGCCGCCGGCGGTGTAGTTGATGAGCAGTCCGAGGGGGATCATGAACATGTTGGCCACTGAGTGCTCGAAACCGGCGGCGACGAACAGCGCGATCGGCATGGTGACCGCGAGGATCTTGTCCGTCGTCGTGCGTCCGGAGTAGGCGGCCCAGATCGCCAGGCACACCATGAGGTTGCACAGGATCCCGAGCACGAAGGCCTCGAGGAACGGGTGGCTCACCTTGCCGAGCGAGCTGTTGAGGACGACGGCGCCCCAGCCGCCGTCGGCGCCACGCCAGGTCCCGCCGAAGAAGACCAGGGCCACGATCGTCAGCGCGCCGATGAAGTTGGCGACGTAGACCACGCCCCAGTTCTTCAACAGCTGGCCCCAGCTGATCCGGCCGCTCGCCCGGGCCGTGAGGGTCAGGGTCGAGGAGGTGAACAGCTCCGCCCCGGTGAGCACCACAAGGACGAGCCCGGTGGCGAAGACGACGCCACCGAGCACCCGGGCCACGCCCCACGGCATGTCCGCCGCACCGACCTGGCTGGTGACGAAGAAGACGAAGCCCAGCGCGATGTACCCGCCGGCGGTCAGGCCGAGCAGGAACGACTTCAGCGGCCGGCCGGTGGCCTTGGCGTATGCGCCGTCCTCCGCCGCCTGGGCCATCTGGGCAGGAGTGAGAATCGAGTCCGGCATGGGTCTCCTGTCGTGCTCAGGTCGTGTCGTGCGCGAGCGGGTCCACTCAGCGGAGCCGGTAGTCGCCGGCGGCCCGCAGCACTTCCTCGATCAGTGCCCGGTCGAGGGTGATCTCGTCCTTGTGCTTGATGTGGATGCGCGACTGTCCACCGGGAACGATCTCGGTAGCCACGCCTCCGAGCCCGCCCATGTGGTAGAGCCGGTCCTTGACGATGCGTGCGTCGTCGGCGGTGTCCATGCCGATGATCACGAAGGTGGTGTTCTGTATGTTCGGCATCGCGAGCTCCTCAGATCCGGCCGTTGAAGGCCTGCATGGCACTGTCCTCGCGGGTGCCGCCTCGTCCGTCGCCGTACTCGGCGTAGTCCTCGATCCACTCGATCGACTTCACCCACTTGACCATCTTGTACCCGTGGTTGGACTCCACGCGCAGCCGGGCCGGCGCTCCGAGGTGGATGTCGAGCGGCTTGCCGTTGCGCTCGTAGGCCAGGATCGTGTCCTCCTCCTCGATCATCTGCATGTCCAGCACGGCGTAGAAGGGCTCGCGGGGACGGTGGTCGACCATCTCCTGGGCGAGGCCGTGGGAGGTGACCATGACGTAGTTCGCGCCCTCCGGTCGCGGACCGAGGACCTCCAGGAGGTCCCGCAACCGGACGCCGGCCCACTTCGAGGTGGCCGACCAGCCCTGCATGCAGGTGTGGACGGCGATGTACTCGGCCTTGGGAAGCTTGCGCAGGTCGTCCAGGCCGAGCTCCACCGAGCGCCCGCTGAGCTTGTCGCCTATCGCGAGGCTCCAGCCGTCCCAGTTGTTGTCGCGATGCTCGAGCCACTCGGGCGACTCGTCCTCGGTGGGCGGCAGGCCGTTGGTCCAGTGGAACTCCGAGATGTCCTTCTCGGTGTAGGCGTTCTGCCGGCTCATGCGCGGCTTCATCCAGCCGAAGGCGATCTTGCGGACCGGTTCGGTGGCGCCCACGAGGAAGCGGTGGGCCCGCGGGCGGTTGGCCAGTGAGAGGTAGCTGAGCGCGATCCAGAACGCGAAGACGACGGCGATCGTGAGGATTGCGACGGCGAACGCCTGGGCGTAGCGGGAGGTGTCGTCGACGCCGAAGACCATGTGCGGCAGGTTGTACTCGGGGTGGACGAGGAACACCAGACCCACGTGCATGAAGATGAACAGCGTCATGAACACCATGGCGATGAAGTGCAGCGACCGCGCTCCCTGGTGGCCGCCGAAGAACTTGACGTAGCGCGGGAAACGAGAGCGCACGGCCGGCGCCATCGCGATGCCGGTGAACATCATGAACGGCGCGAGGATGAAGATGACGAACGTGTAGCCGAGCATCTGCAGCGCGTCGTAGGGCTGGAAGTGCTCGATCCCGGGCGCCTCGAAACTGAGGTAGACATTGAGCGACTCCCATGCCTCAGGGAACACGTCCCACGACGTCGGGATGATGCGTCGCCACAGCCCGGTACCGAACAGCAGCGCGATGTACACCGCGCCGTTGAGGAGCCAGAGGCTCGCGCTCAGCCCGTGCCAGTGACGCCCCAGGCCGATGTTCTTCTTGCCCGGGAGGGTCAAGAGGGGGCTGGCGGACCGCTCGTCCATGAGCGAGGTGTAGACACCCTCCTCCTTGGGCAGCTCACGCCGGGTGAACTTCAGCCACTCCTTGCCCGGGGCACTGTCGTTGCTCCACCACAGCCGCGGCAGCGACGCCAGGATCTCCCAGCCACTGCGCAGCAGCATGCCGATGAGGACGAAGTTCAGCAAGTGTGTGGCGCGAAGCCACAGCGGAAAATCAGAATCCATCGGGGTGGGTGCCTCCGGTCGGCGTCAACTGTCGAAGTCAGTGCTCTGGCTCACCCTAGCGGGTGGAACCTCGATCGGAAGCAGCATCTCTGGCCCGTCGACCGTGATCGTGACCCCGGTACGGTGGAGGGAGCCATGTGATCCGCGTTTCCTCCCGATCGGAGCCTTATGCCTACGTCGTCACCGTCAGCCACGCCCGCGTTCGGCCGCCTCGGACTCTGGCGCGGCGGCGCGCTGCTCACCCCCGAGTCGGCCGCTGCCGTGGAGCGGCTCGGGTACGGCACGGTCTGGATCGGCGGCTCCCCGGACGCCGATCTCGCCATCGCCGAGCAGCTCCTCGAAGCGACCGAGACGATCACCGTCGCCACCGGCATCGTGAACATCTGGAGCTCGCCGGCGACCGAGGTCGCGGCCTCGTTCCACCGGTTGGAGAAGACGCACCCGGGCCGGTTCGTGCTCGGCGTCGGCATCGGGCACCCTGAGGCGCTCGGTGACCGGTACCAGAAGCCTTACTCGGCGCTCGTGTCCTACCTGGACACCCTCGACGCCGAGGGCGTGCCTGCGCACCGCCGGGTGATCTCCGCCCTCGGCCCGCGCACCCTGCGACTCTCGGCCGAGCGCGCTGCCGGTACCCACCCGTACATGACGACGCCCGCGCACACCCGCTTCGCCCGTGACATCCTCGGCCCCGGCCCGCTCGTGGCACCCGAGCAGCGACTGGTGCCGACCACCGACGCCGCCGCTGCCCGCGACGCCGCCCGTGACTTCCTCACCCGCTACCTGTCGCTGTCGAACTACCGCCGCACGCTGGAGTCCCACGGGTTCACCGCCGCCGAGCTCGATGGCGGCGCCACCGACGCCGCGGTCGACGCGCTCGCTCCCAACGGCACACCGGCCGAGCTGGCAGCAGTCGTCCAGGGACAGCTCGAGGCGGGGGCCGACCACGTCTGCGTCCAGCTCCTCCCGGCGGCGCAGGACCCGTTGCCCGCGCTGGCGGCGCTGGCCGCCGAGCTCGTCGAGCGCTGATGTCCCCCGTGGATCAGACGGCATTCTCCGACGATCCGGTGCTCCGATCCATGGCGGCCCGGCGGTCGGTCTCCAAGGTCGGCCCCGAGACGCCGACGGACGCCGAGCTCGCCGGCCTGCTGGCCGCCGTCACCCCCGTCGCCGACCACAAGGCGCTGCGACCGTGGCGGCTCATCACGCTTCGCGGCGACGACCGGCTGCGGCTCGGTGAGGCGCTCGATGCCGCGGCCGGCGAGCAGCGCGACCCCGGTGAGCACAATCCGAAACCGCTCCGTGCCGAGCTGCTCATCGCCGTCGTCGCCAGCCCGCGGCCGCACCCGAAGGTGCCCGAGTGGGAGCAGCACGCCACCGCCGCCGGTGCCGCACACCTTCTCGAGCTCGCACTGTGGCAAGCGGGCTGGGGAGTGATGTGGCGCAGCGGAGTGCTCGCCAACGCACCAGAAGTGCGCGCGGCCCACGGCCTCCTCGACACCGAGCTGCTCATGGGTTGGCTGTACGTCGGGAACATCGACGAGCGGTTCCGCGCGAGGATGCGGGAGTCGAGCCGCCCCGCGCTCGACCCGCACCAGTTCCTCGGCCCGATGCCGGGGTAGTTGGCTTCCGCCGGCGCGGCCGGCAGGTGCGAGCGACGGGGGGACTACTGGGCGACCGGGCCCTGCTCCGCCTCGCCGGGCGCCGCGTCGGAGCGGGGCACGATCGCGACCGGCACGGTGGCCCGGGAGAGCACGCCCTGGCTCACCGAGCCCAGCAGCAGCCCGGCGAACCCGCCCAGCCCTCGGCTGGCGACGACGAGCAGGCTGGCATCGGTCGACTCGTCGACCAGCGCCGCGACCGGGTGGTAGTGGACCACCCGGAGCTCGACGTCGACGTCCGGCAGCTCGTCGGCGATGTCGTCGACGGTGGCCCGGACCTCCTCCGTTCTCGTCCTGGCCTCCTCGACCAGCTCGCCGTACCAGCTGCCGGGAGGCACCCCGGGCGGCATCTCCACGTACTCGGCGCGGACGGCGCGCACCGGCCTGCCGAGCGACTGCGCCTGGCGCTGCGCGAAGCGCAGCGCCTGCTCCGACTCGGTCGAGCCGTCCACCCCGACGACCACCGGACCGGCGTCTGGCCGGCCGCTGCCCCGCACGACCACCACCGGGCAGGTCGCGTGCATCGCCACCTGCTGGGACACCGAGCCGAGGAGCAGGCCGGCGAACCGGCCGTGCCCGCGCGCGCCGAGCACCACCATGGCGGCCCGCCTCGACGCCTCGATGAGCGCGGGTGCAGCCCGACCGGGACGCGCCTCGCTGGTGACCGCCAGGCCGGGGTGTGCCGCGTGGACCTTGCTCAGCGCGTCCTCGGTGACGTGACCGGCGAGCTGCTGGGGATCGCCGAAGTCGATGACGCCGGGGGCGGGGACCGCGGGCATCATCGGCACCAGGTACCTGATCTGCAGCTCGGCGCCGTCGCGGTCGGCCTGCGCGGCCGCCCACAGCAGTGCGGCGTCGGACATCGGCGAGCCGTCGACACCGACGACGATCGTACCTGCGTTCCGGGTGGTTCCCATCTCTGCCTCCTGGCTCGGTGGTGCGGGTGGTGCCTGCACGGGTCGTCGGTTCGATCGACCCGGCCGGCTGGCTAGGGTCGACTCGCGGCGCGGACGGCCAGCGCGACCATCACACCGCCGACGGCGAGCACGGCCACCGCGCCGACGAGCAGGACCGCGGCTGCGGTGTCGACCCACGGCAGGGTCGCTCCGACGTCGACGGTGGCACGGACACCCGCGTCGCCGTCGTCGTCCATGACGACGGCGACGTAGGTGCCCGGCTCGGGCAGGAGGGTGACCTCCTGCACGCCGGGGCCAGACGCCGAGCCGAGCCAGATGTCTGCGTCCTGGGGCAGCACGGCCGGCGGCTCGCCACTGAGGTCACGGGCCGACCGCGGGAACCCCAGGATGGTCCGTGACACGCCGTCGAGGTAGTCGGTGGCGTCCTGGGCGCGTGCGACGCCGAGGAAGACCTTGCCGTCGAGCCCCTCGGCCCGCAGCCGCAGCTCGCCCAGCCCCTCGTCCAGGCCGCTGCCGGCGAGCACGAGGTCCTCGGTCACCACGGCGTAGCCGGCGCTCTCCAGCTGCCAGTCGGGGCTGGTGAGGAAGCCGTCGTCGCGCAGCACCGAGGGCCACGCGAGCAGTGCGACCCCGGCGACGATCCCTCCGGTGGCGAGGAGTACTGCCAGCGCGCCGGCCACCACGGCGACAATGCGGCCGGGCGTCCACGACGACGCCGGGTCTACCGGCTCTGGCGGGGGTGCGTGGTGCGGCGGACGGGGGCTCGTGTCCGTGGTGAGGGCGAGCACCTCGGGGCCGCCCTGGTCGAGCCGGAACGGCGGGTAGGCATCGGTCATCAGGCCGGCGTAGGCAGCGACCCGCAGCACCCAGCGGTTGAGGCCGAGCAGCAAGTCGTACACCCCGCGCGGATACAGTCCGGTGAACAGCAGTGCGATCCCGGCGATGAGGCCGAGCAGCGCGATGAGTCCGCCCTCCCACACCCACTCCATTCCGGCGAGCTCGCGGACGGCGCTCGCCCCCGCCCCGACGAACACCGCGACCAGCAGGTAGTGCGGCAGGACCAGCAACCACCACTTGACCAGCACGAGGCCACGGGAGAGCCGCTCGGGGCAGTCCACGGTCAGGTGCGCGGGGAAGTCCGGGTCCTCGGCCAGGCTGAACGGGGGGTAGCGGTCGGTACCGAGGGCCCCGTAGGAGTAGTAGGCCACCCGCCAGTTCCAGCGCATCACGCCCACGTTGAAGTCGAAGATCGCGCGCGGGTAGCGGCCGGTGATGAGGATCGCGACGAAGGCGACCACGCCGAGCACCGCGAACGTTGCCCACAACAACAGCAGCACGAAGGCGTGCGGGATGATCAGGACCCACTTGACGAGCCACAGCCACCGCGACGGATGATCCGGCGCCCTCCCTGCGTCGACGTGGACGGGATAGGTGGGAACGCTGGGCATGACCGCGGTGGCCATCACGATCACCTTCTCTGGTGTTCCTCCAGCCTCCGGCTCGAACCCTCCCCGCACCAGGGACGATGGTCCCCAGCCGCCTGCCTGGCGAAGGCCCGGGCAATGCGGTGGGCGACCCTGGCGACCTCGTCGTCGTGCCGGCCGGAGGTGGCGGCCTCGACCGCCGGGCCGGTGGCGCCGTGGCGCTCGGCCCACCGCGTGATCCGCTCCGGCGAGGCCTCGGGATGGAACTGCACGCCGAGCGCCGAGCCGACCCGCATCGCCTGCACCGGGTACAGCGCCGAGGTCGCGAGGCGGACGGCGCCGGCCGGGAGCTGGGACACCCCGTCGTGGTGCATCGCGTACTGGTAGCTGCGGACCGCGGCATCACGGCCGCCGGGCGAGCCGGCACCGGCGTCGTCCGCGACGACGGCGGCCAGCAGCGGATCGTCCGCCGCCCCCGGCTCCCAGCCGACCTCGACCAGCCCGGCCTCCAGACCTTGCGGCGCCGCCACGGCAACCTGACCGCCGGTGGCGGCGGCCAGCAGCTGATGGCCCAGGCAGATTCCTAGCACCGGCAGCTCGGCGTCGACGGCGTCCGCGAGGAGACGCCGGGTGGCGGGCAGCCACGGCGCGCGCTCGTCGTCGTAGGCGTTCATCTCGCCACCGAGGACGAGGAGCGCGTCCCCGACGTCCGCGATCGCCGGGACCGGCTCGCCTTCCCAGCCGCGCACGATCCGTAGATCGACGTCCGTCAGCCAGCCGGCGAACCGGCCGAGCGGCACGACGGCGCTGTGCTGGACGACAGTGACGTTCGGGCGCAGGGACATCGCGTCAGTCTGCCTCGCCGCCGCCGAGAGTCGCGAACTGTTCCTTGTCGAGGGTGACGTCGCGAGCCGCCATCACCTCGCGGTCTCGGCCCGTCACGGCCTACCGCCGTAGCAGCCTGCCTTCTACCCAGCAGCGCTCCTGGCCACGCTCGAGCACACCGAGCTGCCGGTTCACCCCGGTCACCGGTCCGGCACGGAACTTCCAGGTGCCCCGCAGCTTGCGGACCGTGCTGAGCTTCGGCTGCTGACCGGCGGCGCCGTAGAGGATCGGGATGGCCGAGATCGGCAGGGCCGCACCGGCGGCCTGCGGCGCCGGGATGAGCCGGAAGCCCAACGTCTTCTGGTCGTAGGGCTCGACGACCACCGGCACCGCCGGCAGCAGCAGGGTGTCTCCAGCGGCAAGGAGCCGACGACGCCGCTGCCGGGCCGGGATCAGCATCGCGGCACCCAGACCGAGGGCAAAGATGCTGAGGCCGAGGCCGATCCCACCCGCGGCCAGCCGGACCGAGGTGGGCGAAGCGAGCTGTACGTAGCCATCGGCGTCCACCCACGCCGGGACACTCTCTCCCACCGCCAGCGCTCTATCGCAGGCCAGGAAGGCGCTGTGTCCGGGCGGCGGACCCGTGGTCCAGCTCAGCTCGATGCGGAACTGATCCCTGGACTCCGACGCTCGGCCGCAGTGGCCCACCTCTTGCACCGAGTCCACCTGGGCGGTGACCTGTGCGGTGCGGCCGAGCAGGTGGTCAAGGCGATCGCCGCCGAGCTGGTGCGAACCCTCGGCAACCACGTAGACCACCGTAGGCAGCGCCAGCAGCAGTACAGCCACGACGGCAAGGAGCACCATCCCGCGCGACGGGCGGGCCTGTGCCCGCCTCAGTACCGCAACCCCGGCGGGGTCGAGCAGGTGGTCGGGCGAACCGGAGGTGGCAGGAGGCATCAAGCGCTGAGCCTACCGGCGCAGCAACGGGAGCTCTCCCGTCACGGCCGCGCGGCGAGGGCAACGCTGCCGCGGCCTGCACCGGAAACGACTGACGGCCGTCCCGCTCGGGACGGCCGTCAGCCTCATAATGTTCATCTGGTGGAGCTAAGGGGATTCGAACCCCTGACCTCTTCCATGCCATGGAAGCGCGCTACCAACTGCGCCATAGCCCCGTGAACCGATGATCAGTCTAGATGACCGCGTGCCCTGCTGACCAATCCCGCGGCGGTGGCACGCACCACACTGTGCCCGCCGCTCTCACGCTTGCAGGTTGTGACCGGTGAGCCGCCAGCCGGGCCGCCGGCCGGGGTTGGGCCCAACCAGCGCCCAGGCGCAGTTGTCCAGGCCGCCGAGGCCGAACCAGGCCTCCGAGTCCAGGTCCAGAAGGTGGGTGAGGCCGAGGGTGATCGCCGCACCGTGCGCAACGGCCACGAGCACGCCGTCGTCGTCCATCTCGCCGGCCGACTCGAGGATCGACGCCGCCACCCGCCGGCCGACCTCGACGCGGCGGTCCGCGTCGATGCCCTCGGGCTCCTCCCCCTGCCGCCAGGCGCGGAAGGCCTCGGGCCAGCCCGCCTTGATCTCCGGCTGGGTCATCCCCTCCCACAGCCCGAAGGACCGCTCGCGCAACCGCACGTCGGTCTCGACAGCCACCCCGGTGACCTCACCGAGCGCCTCGGCGGTCCGGAAGGCTCGCTGCAGGTCCGAGCTGACGATCCGGGTGGGGCCGAGCTCGGCGATCCGCGGCGCCGCAGCAGCAGCCTGCGCCACGCCGGTCTCGTTGAGCTCGATGTCCGACTGCCCCTGCAGCCGCATGGTGGCGTTCCAGTCGGTCTGGCCGTGGCGCCACAGGACGATGGTGGGCCCCGTCATGCCGGCGTGGCCGCGACGGGCTCCGCTCCCCTGGCGTCGTCGGCGGCCCCCGGTGCGACGGCGTCCGGCCCGTCGTACAGGTCGCTCGGCAGCTCGACCACCGGGCAGTCCTTCCACAGCCGCTCGAGCGCGTAGAACTCCCGGTCCTCGGCGTGCTGGACGTGGACGATGATGTCGCCGTAGTCCATGAGCACCCAGCGTCCCTCGCGCACCCCCTCCTTGCGGGACGGGCGGGCGCCCTCCTTGTGCAGCGCCTCATCGACGGCGTCGACGATCGAGCGCACCTGGCGCTCGTTCGCGCCGGATGCGACGACGAACACGTCGGTGAGCACGAGGTGCTCACTGACGTCGAGCGCGATCAGCTCCTCGGCCTTCTTCTCGGCAGCGGCGCGTGCCGCCACCTGGGCAAGGTGTCGTGATCTCTCGTCAGCTGGCACTGGTCTCCTCGGGGTGGTCGGTGGTGCTGATGGTCAATGCCGTGGCGTTCGGGGTGTCGTCGAAGGCCTCGGTGGCGAGCAGCCAGATGAGCGCGCCGATGATCGCCGCGACGAGCGCGAGCACGACGATCTTGATGACGGTCACCATCGGGTGCCGGCCGGCGCTCTCGTCCTCGTGCTCCTCGGCCGCCTCGGGCGCGGACGACGTCGACGCCGCGGATGCCGCCGACGCCGCACGCAGTGACCGCCGTGACACAGTGCTTTGGCCGGCCTCGTCGGCGCTGGCGCCGGACACGCTGCTGATCGCCACCCACTGGGGTCGCGGCAGCGGCGCGGCGTCGTACTCGTCGTCGAGATCCTCGTCGTCGTCCGGGGTGTCGTCCGGGGCGTCGGCCGTCGGAACGCCGCCGGCGGCGGCCTCCGGGGCGCTCACGGCGCTCGGACGGGCGGCGCTGAGGTCGATCTGCGCGGACTGCGGGGAGACCGCGATGATCTCGCCGACTCCGGTGACGGCGTCGTCCCACTCGACCGGGTCGGACGTACCGGTGCTCGCGCTGGTGGGGCGCCCCACCGGCGTCGCCGGCGTCGGGCGCGGGGCGGCCGGCGGGGACGGACGCGTGCCGACCGCTGGGATGCCACCGGTGAGCGGGTGCTCGGGGACGTCGTCAGGCCGGACCGCGGGCTGCACACCGGTCAGCTGGCCGGTCGCGTCCAGCCGCCGGACGCCGTGCGCCGACGACGGTGTCCTGACCACCGGACGCAGCCCGGTGGCGGTGCGCTCCTGCGGCGTGGTCTCACGATCGTCAGCGGTCTCGCGCTTGTCGCGGATCGACCGCCGCGACGGCGGGCGGCCGGTGGCGATCGCACCGGTCGCGGCAGACGGCGCGCTGGCCGGAGACGTGCTCGGCGCCGCACCGGTCGCGGTCGCACCGGTCGGCGTCGAACCGGTCGCCGAGCCGGCGCTGCGCGGCGATGACGTTCGCTCGACCGGGACGGCACCGCTCGCGGCGGAGGGCGCGCTCGCCGGCGACGACGCGGTGGCGCCCGAGTCAGGACTGGTGGCAGCGCTGCTCTCGCTCGCGGTCGCCGCTGCCTCCCGGGCCGCCTTGCGCACCTCGTAGGTGCCGGCAGGGCCCAGCTGCAGCTCGCCGGTGGCGATCGCCTCGAGCCGGGCCTGCTCCTCCAGCTGGCGTCGGCGCAGCTCGCGACGGGTCAGCGGCACGTTGCTCCCGGCCTGCTCCGCGGCCAGCGCCGCGGCGCGCTCGGCCTCGCGCCGTCGCCGACGCTCCCCCAGTGCCGCCATCCGGTCAGCCTCGCTCATCGCGTCGTCACCCTCCCTCACGATGCTCTGTCCCTACTCCGCGCTCGGCGCGCCGGCAGCTGTCCCGCGCGAAGCCGCCCGTTCCGAACCACCATCGCCGGCCGGCCGGCCGTCCGCCCCGTCGTCATCCCTCGCGTCACCGTCCGTCGCGTCACCGACGGCGCCGATCGTCTCATTCTCGTCGTCCCGGTAGAGGTTGTGCTTGGCGATGTACTGCACAACGCCGTCGGGCACGAGGTACCAGACCGGCATGCCCGTCGACACCCGCTGCCGGCAGTCGGTGGAGGAGATGGCCATCGCCGGCACCTCGAGCAGCGAGACGCCGTTGCTCGGCAGCCCGGCGTCGTCGAGCTGGTGACCGGGACGGTTGACGCCGATGAAGTGTGCCAGCGACCACAGCTCGTCGACGTCCTTCCACTGCAGGATCTGCGGCAGCACGTCCGCGCCGGTGATGAAGAACAGCTCGGCGTCCGGGTAGGCAAGCTTGAGGTCGCGCAGCGTGTCGATGGTGTAGGTCAGTCCCGGACGGTCGATGTCCACCCGCGAGACGTTGAACCGCGGGTTGGACGCCGTCGCGACCACCGTCATGAGGTAGCGGTGCTCGGCGGACGTGACCCGCCGGACCTGCTTGAAGACCGGCTCCCCGGTGGGGACGAAGAGGACCTCGTCGAGCGCGAAGACATCCGCGACCTCACTGGCCGCGACGAGGTGACCATGATGGATCGGGTCGAAGGTGCCACCCATGACCCCGATCCGGCGCGCGGTTCGGACGGTCATGTCCTCAGCGGTTGCGGGTGTGGATGTTGCGGTACGCGAGCGTGAACAGCAGGAGGAACATGAGGATCCCGAGCGCGATGATGCCGTACATGAACGGCGGCATGGGCAGCTCGTTGACCACCTCGGTCTCAGCGGCAAGTGTCACGAGGGAGCTCGTCATGGCGGTGTGTTTCCTTCCGTGGAAGTCGGCTGGGACCAGTCTCCCACGCCGGGGGTGGTAGCTCGTGCGGCGCGCTACTGGCGGATCTGCCCGTCGCCGACGACGATCCAGCTCGTCGTCGTCAGCTCGCCCAGGCCCATGGGGCCGCGGGCGTGCAGCTTCTGGGTGGAGATGCCGATCTCGGCGCCGAGACCGAACTCACCGCCGTCGGTGAAGCGGCTCGAGGCGTTGACGATGAGCGCGGCGGAGTCGAGCTCGCGGGTGAAGCGGTTCGCGGCGCGCAGGTCGAGGGTGCAGATG
Organism: Georgenia sunbinii; assembly: GCF_036421875.1. Lineage (NCBI taxonomy): Bacteria > Bacillati > Actinomycetota > Actinomycetes > Allobogoriellales > Allobogoriellaceae > Georgenia > Georgenia sunbinii. The sequence goes on from NZ_JAZGOL010000004.1 coordinate 171,869, forward strand.
ACCTCGGTGTGACCGCTCGACCAGCGGTCGATGTGCTCGATCGCGGCGTCGATGCTGGGCACGATCCCGACGGCGAGGTCGAGGCTGAGGTACTCGGACGCCCAGTCCTCGTCGGTGGCCGGCACCACCTCGACGCCCTCCGGGGCCAGCTCGCCGACGCCGTCGCCGGCGTGGATCCGTACCCCCGCCTCACCGAGCGCGGCGAGCGCTCCGGGGAGGAACTCCGCGGCGATGTCCGCGTGGACCAGCAGCGTCTCGGCGGCGTTGCACACCCCGGTGCGCTGGGTCTTGGAGTTGAGCACGATCTCGGTCGCCTGCGCGACGTCGACGCTGCCGTCGACGTACACGTGGACGTTGCCCACGCCCGTCTCGATGACCGGCACCAGCGACTCGCGCACCACCGTCTGGATGAGCCCGGCGCCGCCACGCGGCACGAGGACATCGACGAGCCCGCGGGCGCGCATGAGCTCGACGGCGCCCTCCCGGCCGTAGGCGTCGATCGACTGCACGAGCTCGCTCGGCAGCCCCTCGTTGGCGAGGGCGCGGCCGAGGACGTCGACGATCACCGAGTTGGACGACTGCGCCGCGGAACCACCACGGAGCACGACGGCGTTGCCGGACTTCAGCGCGAGGCCGGCGGCGTCGACGGTGACGTTCGGACGTGCCTCGTAGATCATCCCGACGACGCCCATCGGCACCCGCACCTGGCGCAGCGTGAGGCCGTTGGGCAGGATCGAGCCGCGCACCACCTCCCCGACCGGGTCGGGTAGTGCGGCGAGGTCACGCAGCGCGTCGGCGATGGTGGCGATGCGCTCAGCGGTGAGGGCGAGGCGGTCGAGCAGCGGCTCGGACATGCCGTTCGCGCGCTCCCGCTCGACGTCGACGGTGTTGGCGGCGACGATCTCGTCCGCGGCGTCGACCAGCGCGTCGGCCATGGCGTTCAGCGCGGCGTCCTTGGTGGCACGCGTCGCGGTGGCGAGCACCTTGGAGGCCTTGCGGGCGGCCCGGGCGATCGTCGCCACGGCCTCGTGCACGTCCGAGGTGCTCGCGGCCGCCGGCTCAGCGGTCGCGGCAGCGGGCTCGGCGGCGAGGTCGGTCGCCGCGGCGACCTGCTCAGCGTCGGCGACGAGGTGCGAAGGTTCGAGGACGGGTGTATCGGCCATACCCTCCAGGGTAGGCCGCACGTCCGACAACCGGTAGCACCGTCTCGTGCCCCGACGCCCCGTGCCCCCCGACACCCCCGCCCCCTGCCCCCCCTTCCGTGACAGCAGACTTGTCAGCGACAGCCGACTTGTCACCGACAGCAGGATTGTCGACGTCGATTCGAAGCCAGGGCACCAGGGTCGGGCAGCTTCGTCAGCCCGAAGGCCCGACGGAACTCCCCGACGCCCGTGCCTCACCGCGACACCCGGGCGCACAGCGGCAGCGCGGCCATGCGGACAATCCTGCTCTCGGCGACAATCCCGCTGTCGGCGACAATCCCGCTGTCGGGGACAATCCCGCTCTCGGGGACAAGTCGGCTCTCGCGGACAAGTCGGCTCTCGCGGACAAGTCGGCTGTCGGGGACAATCCCGCTCTCGGGGACAAGGTTGCTGTCGCGAGAGGGGGTGGGGTCAGGGGCGCTCGGTGACGATCTCGTCGGGGGACTTGTCGGGGCGCCAGCCGCGCCAGCGCGGGTGGCGCAGCCGGCCGGGCTCGGTCCACTCGGCGAACTCGACCTCGGCGACGCGGTTCGGCGTGACCCAGCGGGCGTCGTTGGCGTCCGGCCTGGGCACCTCCAGCGGCGCGGTCTTGCGCTCGATCCGCTCGAGCTCGGTCACCCACTCGCTGGCCTCCCGGTCGGAGAACCCGGTGCCGACCCGGCCCACGTACCGCAGCTCGTCGCCGTCCGGCACGGCGAGCAGCAGTGAGCCCACCTTCCCCGACCTGCTCCCCTGCCCCGGGCGCCAGCCGACGACCACCACCTCCTGCGCCGCCACGTGCTTGATCTTCAGCCACGCCCGGCTGCGCCTCCCCGGCGTGTACGGCGAGTCGCGGCGCTTGGCCACCACCCCCTCGAGCCGCCACTTCCGGCTCGCCGCGACGGCGGCGTCGAGGTCGCCGTCGAACGCCGGCGGGACCGCGAACAGCCCGGCCTCCTCGACCAGCGACCCAAGCCGCTCGCGGCGCTCGTCGTAGGGACGCCGCAGCAGGCTCTCGCCGTCGACCTCCAGCGCGTCGAACAGCATGAGCCGGACCGGGTTCTGCTCGGCGGCGCGCGCGACGGCGCGCGTGCCGGTCAGCTGGATGCGCTGCTGGAGCAGCCCGAAGTCCGGCCGACCCTCCGGCGTCAGCGCGACGATCTCGCCGTCGAGCACCGCCGTCGTGGCCTCGACGTGCTCGGCGAGGTCGGCGAGCTCGGGGTAGGTGGCCGTCATGTCCCGGCCGCTGCGCCCCACCAGCCGCACCTGCCCGTCATCGACGACGACGACGGCGCGCACCCCGTCCCACTTCATCTCCACCGCCCAGTCGAGGCTGCTGTCGAAGTCCCTGGGCGCCGCCAGCGTGGCGAGCATCGGCTTGATCGGCTCGGGTGACGACGGCGGGGCGTCGCCGGACCTGTCCTTCTTCCCGTCGGCAGCGGCCATGAGGTGGATGAGCCAGTTGTTCTCCTCGCCCTCGGAGCGGCCGCCGGTGTGGATGAGCGCAAACTTGCTGGTGCGCCCGGGCCCGTCGGGGCCGGCGAGCCCGCCGTCGGGCTGGCCGGTGAGGGTGGCGATGACCTCCTTGCCCTCGAACCACTTCTCCAGCTCGAAGCTGCCGTGGTCCCAGATCGTCACCTCCCCGCCGCCGTACTCGCCCTTGGGGATGGTGCCGGCGAAGCTGCCGTACTCCATCGGGTGGTCCTCGGTCTGCACCGCGAGGTGGTTCTTCTTCGTCGTCGTCGGCACGCCCTTGGGCAGCGCCCAGCTGACGAGCACGCCGTCGTGCGCGAGGCGGAAGTCCCAGTGCAGCCGGCTGGCGTGGTGCTCCTGGATGACGAAGGTGAGTCCGCCGCCGTCGCCGTCCTCCTCGTCCTCGTCGCCCCGCGAGACGCGCTCCGGCACGGGTTCGGGGGTGCGTTGCGTGTCGCGCTTGGCGCGGTACACCTCGAGCCGGTCGCGCGCCGGGCCGGTCGCGAGGTCCGCCGCCTCGCCGAGACCGGCGAGCGGGTCGCCGCGGCGCTCGACCCGCTCGAGCACCTCGCGCAGGTCGAGCTGGCGCAGCGCCGGGTGCAGCAGCTCGCGCCAGGTGCACGGCGCGGCGACCATCGGGCGGTCACGGCCCCGCAGCGAGTAGGGCGCGACGGTGGTCTTCGCGGCGTTGTTCTGCGACCAGTCGACGAGCACCTTGCCGGTGCGCAGCGTCTTCTTCATCTGCGAGACGACGAGGTCCGGGTGCTCGGCCTCCAGCGTCCGCGCGAGCTCGTGCGCGACCTCGCTCACCTGGTCCGAGGTGCTGGCGCCGTCGAGCGCGGCGTACAGGTGGATGCCCTTGGAGCCGCTCGTCACCGGCATCGGGTCCAGCCCCATCCCCTCGAGCAGCTCGCGGGCATACGTCGCGACCTCGACGCACTCGGCCAGGCCGGTCCCCTCGCCGGGGTCGAGGTCGAGCACCAGCCGGTCGGGGTTGCGCGCCTTGCCGTCGCTGCCTACCCGCCACTGCGGCACGTGCACCTCGAGCGCGGCGAGCTGGGCGAACCACACGAGGGTCGCGACGTCGTCGGGCAGCGGGTAGGTGTTGCGGTGTGACTTGTGCTCGATCTCCACCCGGGCGACCCAGTCCGGGGTGCCCTGCCCGAGATTCTTCTGGAAGAACACCTCCCCCGGCTCGTCGGCGGTACCGACGCCGTTCGGCCAGCGCTTGCGGGTCGCCGGCCGGCCCGCGCAGTGCGGCAGCATCACCTCGGCGATCCGGGAGTAGTACTCGACGACGTCGGCCTTGGTGGTTCCGGTCTCGGGGTAGAGCACCTTGTCCAGGCTGGTCAGCCGGACCCGCCGGCCGCCGACCGTCACCAGCTGCGGACCGCCGTTGTCTGCCATGGCCCCATGGTGGCCGCCGGGCCGCGCCGGCGCATCCGTGGACCGCCGGCTCAGAGCACCTTGTCCAGGAACGCGCGGGTACGTGTCTCCTGCGGACTGTCGAAGATCTGTTCCGGGGTGCCCTGCTCGACGATCGCGCCGTCGTCCATGAACAGCACCCGGTCGCCGACCTCGCGGGCGAAGCCCATCTCGTGGGTGACGACGACCATCGTCATGCCCTCCTTCGCCAGGTCCTTCATCACGGCCAGCACCTCGCCGACGAGCTCGGGGTCCAGCGCGGAGGTGGGCTCGTCGAACAGCATGATCCGCGGTTCCATCGCCAGCGCCCGGGCGATGGCCACGCGCTGCTGCTGCCCGCCCGACAGCCGCCGGGGGTAGTCGTTCTCCTTGTCCTGCAGGCCGACCTTCGCCAGCAGCGCCCGCGCCCGCTCGCGCGCCGCCGTCGTGCCGAGCCGGCGCACCATGGTCGGGGCGAGCATGATGTTCTCCACCACCGACATGTGCGGGAACAGGTTGAACTGCTGGAACACCATCCCGATCTCCGAGCGCACCTCGTCGATCTTGATCTTGCGGTCGGTCAGTCGGTGGCCGTCGACGACGACGACGCCGCTGGTGATCTCCTCCAGCCGGTTGAGGCAGCGCAGCAGGGTGCTCTTGCCCGAGCCGGACGGCCCGATGACGCAGACCACCTCGCCGTCGGACACCGTGAGGTCGATCCCGGTGAGGACCTCGTTGTCACCGAAGGACTTGTGCAGGTCGGACACCTCGATGATCATGACCGGATCTCCAAACGCTTCTCCATGATTCGCAGGACGCCGGACAGGCTCAGCGTGATCGCGAGGTAGAACACGGCCACCGTCGTGTAGATCTCCACCGAGTTGAAGTGGTTCGAGGCGATCACCCGCCCCTGGAACAGCAGCTCGGGAACAAGAATCACCGAGAGCAGCGAGGTGTCCTTGATGCTGATGATGAACTGGTTACCCAGCGGCGGGATCATCCGCTTGAACGCCTGCGGCCAGATCACCTTGCGCATCGTGGTGCGCTGATTCATCCCCAGCGACCGCCCGGCCTCCATCTGGCCCTTCTCGATGGACTGCACCGCCCCACGCACGATCTCCGCGATGTAGGCAGCGGCATTGATCGCGATGACGATGATGCCCGCGACCACCGAGGGCAGCGTGTACTGGATGATCAGCGGCAGCGCGAAGAACAGCCACATCGCCTGCACCAGCAACGGGGTGCCTCGGACGACCTCGATATAGGCCGTCGCGAGGTAGTAGACCACCTTGAAGCGGCTCAGCCGCGCCAGCCCGATCAGGGCCCCGACGACGAACCCGATCGAGATGCCGACGACGGACACCAGCAGCGTGTAGTACAGCCCGGTGGCGAGGTTCGGCAGGAACTCGACGACCCCTGCCCAGTTAAAGTTCAAGATGGCGTCCACGGGTCACGCACCTTCCACCAGGACCATCGCGTCAGGCTCAGCCGCCCGAGGTCGCGGCCAGCTCATCCATCCAGTCCGGCTCGCTGCCGAACCACTCCGCGGCGATCTCGGCGTAGGTGCCGTTGTCGATGATCGTCGCCAGCCCCTCGTTCATCGCCTCGACCAGCTCCTCGTTGCCCTGCGACACCGCGATCCCGTAGTCCTGGGCCTCGATGAGGTCGCCGACGATCTTCAGCGTGTCGCCGCCGGTGGTGAGGATGTAGTACTCGACGTTCGGGGCGTCGTACAGCACCGCGTCCGAGCCACCGCCCTGCACCGAGAGGTAGGCCTGGTCGAGCTGCTCGTACATGTTCGGGGTGGCCCCCTCGATGTTCTCCTCGATGTAGGCCGCGCTGGTCGAGCCGAGGCGGGTGGCGATGGTCTTGCCCTCGAGGTCCTCGATGCTGGTGATCTCGTCGTTGTCGACGCCCACAGCGATCCGCAGCCCGGACTTGTAGTACGGGTTGGTGAAGTCGACGCTCTCGGCACGATCCTCGGTGATCGTCATGCCCGCGATCGCGATGTCGAAGGTGCCGGTCTGCAGACCCGGGATCATGCCGTCGAAGTTCGTCGTCTCGAGGTCGATCTCGAAGCCGACCTCGTCCGCGATGGCGTTGATGATGTCGATGTCGAACCCGACGTACTCGCCGTCCTCCTCGAACTCGAAGGGCACGAACGAGGTATCGGTGACCACGACGTACGAGTCCTGGATCCCTTCTCCTCCGCTGTCGCCGCAGCCGGCGAGTGCGAGGGTGAGCATGACCGCAGAGGCACCGGCGGCGGTGGTGGAGAGTCGCTTGTTCAGGCGCACGAAGGGCCCTTCCTTCGGGGAACAGATCGGTGGCGCGTGAACGCCGTTGGTTGAACGTATAGAAGGGGTCCAGACGTGTCAAAGGCCACACCGGCGTGGCGGCGTCGAGGTCACGAAACGGCAAATTTGCTCCTGGCCATGGCCGACAGCGGGTCAGAGCGGGTAGACCGTCAGCCGCAGCACGGCGACCGCGCCGGCGAGGAGCATGAGGCACAGCGGCACGAGGAACGGCTCGCTGCGCCGGACGTGCAGCCCGACGGCCGCGAGCATCAGCACGGCGAGCAGGCCCGCTGCGGCCGCGACGAGCTCGAGGTTGCGGTCGAGCACCGGCGGCAGCACCAGCCCGATGGCCCCGGCCAGCTCGGCGAGGCCGATGAGCTTGAGGGACCACGCCGGCAGGTCGCGCACGTAGATCATGCCGGCCTCAGCCATCGCCTGCCGCGACTTCGTCAGCTTGAACGCCCCGGACCCGAGGAACACCACCGCGAGCAGCACCGTTGCTGCCCACACTGCTAGCGCCATGCTGCTCCTCACGTCGTCGTCGACCGGCCCGAGCCATCCGCACCAACCTAGAGGGTTCCGGTCCGCCGCGGCAGCGGTTCGGCGACCCGGCCGAGCGGGGGCCGCCCCGTGGTGCCGCGCGGCGAGCCGTGGGACCATGCCGGGAACCGAGTCCGTTCGGAGGAACCGATGCGCGCAATCTGGAAGGGGTCCATCTCCTTCGGTCTGGTCAACGTGCCGGTCTCGCTCTACAGCGCCACCCAGAGCCACGACATCTCCCTCCACCAGGTGCACGACGCCGACGGCGGCCGCATCCGGTACCAGCGCCGCTGCGAGGTGTGCGGCGAGGTCGTCGAGTGGGCGCAGATCGCTAAGGCGTACGACGACGGTGAGCGCACCGTCGTGCTCACCGACGAGGAGCTCGCCGAGCTGCCCACCGAGCGCAGCCGGGAGATCGAGATCCAGCAGTTCGTCCCCAGCGAGCAGATCGACCCGATGGTCATGGGCAAGAGCTACTACCTCGGCCCCGCGTCCTCCTCGACCAAGTCCTACGCCCTGCTGCGGCGCACCCTGGAGGAGACCTCACGGACCGCGGTGGTCTCCTTCACGCTGCGCCAGCGCAGCCAGCTCGGCGCGCTGCGGGTGCGGGACAAGGTGCTGGTGCTGCAGGCGCTGCTGTGGCAGGACGAGCTCCGCGAGCCGGACTTCGACCTCGGCAGCAGCCGGGTGAGCGCCAAGGAGCTGGAGATGAGCTCGACGCTGGTCGACTCCTACTCCGGGGACTTCGACCCGTCCGAGTACACCGACGACTACCAGGAGCAGCTGCAGATCCTCGTCGAGGCCAAGCTCAAGGAGGGCGAGACGGTCGACACCGCGGCGACCTTCGGCGAGGAGAAGGCCGCCGACGAGGGCGAGGACGCCGAGGTCGTCGACCTCATGGAGGCGTTACGCCGCTCGGTCTCGGCCGCCAAGGGCAAGAAGTCCGGCTCTGGCTCCGGCTCCAAGAGCGGCACCGGCAGCAAGAGCGGCGCCTCGTCGACGACGTCCGAGACGAAGTCCACCGCCAAGAAGCCTGCCGCGACCAAGTCCACCACCAAGAAGCCCGCGTCGGCCAAGTCCGGCAGCACCGGCAAGAAGGCGACCAAGCAGCCGAAGTCGGCCTGACCTCTGGCGCCGGCCACCGGCCGCTGTGGAATAGGCACCGGTAGCGCGCGGTTGTGCCGGGCATGCGAGCAATGACCTTTTCCCAGTTCGGTGACAACAGCGTTCTCGAGATGTCGGACGTGCCGGTGCCCAAGGTCGGACCGGGCCAGATCCTGGTCAAGGTCACCCGCGCGGCGGTGAACCCCGTGGACTGGAAGGTGATGGCCGGCGGGCTCGACGCCATGATGGACACCCACTTCCCGGCCATCCCCGGCTGGGACATGGCCGGCGTCGTGGCGCAGGTCGGCCCAGACACCCCGGAGTTCTCGGTCGGTGACCGTGTGGCCGCCTACGCCCGCAAGATCGCGGTCTCGGGCGGCACCTTCGCGGAGTACGTGACGATCCCCGCCGAGTTCGCCGGTCACGTCCCCGACGGCGTCACCGACGACCAGGCGGCGGCGCTCCCCCTCGCCGGCCTGACCGCGCTGCGGAGCATCGAGGCGCTGGCACTCTCGGCGTCCGACACCGTGCTGCTGCATGCCGCCTCCGGCGGCGTCGGGCACGTCGCCTCGCAGCTGGCGGTGGCCACCGGCGCCCGGGTGATCGGCACCGCGTCACCGCGCAGCTTCGAGCGGCTCGAAGCGCTGGGCGTCACGCCGGTGGCGTACGGCGACGGGCTCGAGGCACGCCTGCGCGACCTCGCCCCCGAGGGCGTCGACGCGGTCGCAGACTTCGCCGGCGACGTCCTCGACACCACGCTCGCCGTGCTCAACGACGGCGGCCGGCACGTCTCGATCACCGACCCCCGCGTCACCGACCACGGCGGCAGGTGGCTGTGGGTCCGCCCCGACGGGCCGCGGCTGGCCGAGCTGCTGCAGCGGGTCGCCGACGGCGGGTTGCAGGTGCACATCGACCGCACCTTCCCCCTCGACGAGGTCGCTGAAGCGTTCCGGGTGAGCCAGGAGGGCGAGGCGCACGGCAAGCTCGTCATCGACGTCGAGCGCTGACCGCGACCTGCCGGGGAATGACCGGCCCCGCGCCACCGTTGCCCAGTCATGAGCGCTGAGATCTCCGTAGACGTCTGGTCCGACATCGCCTGCCCGTGGTGCTACATCGGCAAGCGCAAGTTCGAGGCCGGCCTGGCCGCCTTCGCCGGCGCCGACGACGTCACCGTCACCTACCACTCCTTCGAGCTGGCACCCGACACCCCGGTGGACTTCGAGGGCAGCGAGGTGGACTTCCTCGCCTCGCACAAGGGCATGGACCAGGCGCAGGTGGAGCAGATGCTGCGGCAGGTGAGCACCATCGCCTCGAGCGTCGGCCTCGACTACGACTTCGACTCGGTCAAGCACACCAAGACCCTCCTCGCGCACCAGGCGCTGCACTTCGCCAAGGACCACGGCAAGCAGCTCGAGCTCGTCGAGCGGCTGTTCGCCGCCTACTTCGAGGAGGGCCGCCACGTCGGGCGCGCCGCCGAGCTGGCCGACCTCGGCGCCGACGTCGGCCTCGACCGCGACCAGCTGCTCGCCGCACTGGAGGCCGGCAGCTACGCCGACGCGGTGACCGCCGACCTCACCCAGGCCCGCGCGTACGGCATCCAGGGCGTGCCGTTCTTCGTCATCGACGGCCGTTACGGCATCTCCGGCGCGCAGCAGCCCGAGGCATTCACCCAGGCGCTCGAGCAGGTCCGCACCGAGCTCGCGGCGGCGCGGTCATGACCGCGCCGCGCCCGGCGGGTGCCGACGCGGCCGGTTCCGCCCCGGCCGCCACCATCGGAGCATCGCCGGCGACCACGCCGCTCGGCGCCCTCCCCGGCGGCCTGCTGCCGGTCCCCGGCGGGCTGACCCAGCTGGGCGACGCCGACGCCGGTATCTGCATCGACGGCGTCTGTGCCGTCCCCGGCACCGAGTAGCTGCCGTTCAGCCGCCGCTCAGTACCGCCGGACGATGACGAGGTCGTCGCGGTGCACGACGGCGCGCGGGTGGGCGATCCCCTGCTCCTGCAGCTGGCCGGTGGTGAGGCCACGGATCTCGGCGACCTCCCCGGCGCTGTAGGAGACCAGGCCACGAGCCACCACCACGCCGTCGGTGCGGGCAAGCTCGACGGCGTCGCCGGGCTCGAAGTCGCCCTCGACCCGCAGGATGCCGGCGGCGAGCAGCGACCGCTTGCCATGGGTGATGGCGTGCATCGCGCCGTCGTCGAGCACCAGCCGGCCCTGGGTGCGCGCCGAGTGCGCCAGCCACAGCCTCCGGGTGCTCTTGCGGTTCCCGGTGGCCGCGAACCAGGTCCCGACCGGCTCGCCCGCCAGCGCCTCGGCCACGTGGTCCGCGGAGGTGAGGACCACGGGCACGCCCGCGTTGGTGGCGATCGATGCCGCCTCGAGCTTGGTGACCATCCCGCCGGTGCCGATCGCGGTGCCGCGCCCGGTCACCTCGATGCCCTCAAGGTCCTGGGGGCCGCGGACCTCCGAGATCCGTGCCGTGCCGGGGCGCGACGGCGGGCCGTCGTACAGGCCGTCGACGTCGGTGAGGAGCACGAGCGCGTCGGCGCGGACGAGGTGCGCGACGAGCGCGGCGAGCCGGTCGTTGTCGCCGAACCGGATCTCGTCGGTGGCGACGGCGTCGTTCTCGTTGACGACCGGCACCACCCCGAGGGTGAGCAGCCGGCCCAGCGAACGCTGCGCGTTGCGGTAGTGCTGGCGGCGGATGAGGTCCTCCGCGGTGAGCAGCACCTGGCCGACCAGCCGGCCGTGCTCCCGGAACGCCGCGGTGTACCGCGCCACGAGCAGCCCCTGCCCCACCGAGGCAGCGGCCTGGGCGGTGGCGAGGTCCTGCGGCCGGACCGGCAGCCCGAGCGGGGTGATGCCGGCGGCGATCGCGCCGGAGGAGACCAGCACGACCTCCTGCCCAGCGGTGCGGCGCGCCGCGAGCACCTCGACGAGCCGGTGGATGCGGTCGACGTCGAGCCGGCCGCCGGTCGTGGTCAACGACGACGAGCCGATCTTGACGACGACCCGACCAGCGTCGGCGACGCCGGAACGGTCCTGGATCGCGGGAGTCACAGGGTCATTGTGCCGTGGGATCGTCCTCGCCCGTCGGCGTCGCCCAGTGCCCGGACTCACGCTCGGTCCACAGCTCCTCGCGGGCCTCGGTCTTGGCGTCCATCCGCTCCTTGTGCTGCTGGCGGCGGTCGATGTTCGTCCGTCGCGGCGCGTAGCCGGCGTCCTCAACCCGCTGGTCGGAACCACGCGGCCCGAGCAGCTCGGCGCCGGTGTACATCGTCGGCTCCCAGTCGAAGATCACGCCGCCCTCGAGCGGGCCGATGACGACCTCGTCGCCCGGCTTGGCGCCGACCTTGAACAGCTCGCGCTCGACGCCGATGGTGGCGAGCCGGTCGGCGAGGTAGCCCACCGCCTCGTCGTTGGCGAAGTCGGTCTGGCGCACCCAGCGCTCGGGCTTGGTGCCACGCACCTGGTAGAAGACACCCTCGTGACGACGGCGCTCGGTGACCGTGAAGCCCGCCTCGTCCACCGGCGTGGGGCGCAGCACGACACGCGGCCCGTCGGCGACCGGCGCCGCGGCACGGCCCTCGTGGACCAGCGCGGCGAGCGCGAAGCTCAACGGCCGCAGGCCCTCGTGGCTCACCGCGGAGATCTCGTGGACCGTCAGGCCACGTGCCTCGAGCTCGGGACGCACGAGGTCGGCGAGGTCGCGGGCCTCGGGCACGTCGATCTTGTTGAGGACGACCATCCGCGGCCGGTCCATGAGCGGTACCCGGCCGACGTCGGCAAGGTCCTTGGCATACACGGCGAGCTCGTTCTCGATGGTGTCAAGATCGCTGATCGGGTCGCGGTCGGGCTCGAGCGTGGCGCAGTCGAGCACGTGGACGATGACCTCGCAGCGCTCGATGTGACGCAGAAAGTCCAGCCCGAGGCCACGGCCCTCGCTGGCGCCGGGGATGAGCCCGGGGACGTCGGCGACGGTGTACCGTTCGTCGCCGGCCTGGACCACGCCGAGGTTGGGCACCAGCGTCGTGAACGGGTAGTCGGCGATCTTCGGGCGGGCGGCGGACATCGCGGCGATGAGGCTGGACTTGCCGGCGCTGGGGAAGCCGACGAGCGCGACGTCGGCGACGCTCTTGAGCTCGAGCACCAGCTCGACGCTCTCGCCCTCCTCCCCCAGCAGCGCGAACCCCGGCGCCTTGCGCTTGGGCGAGGCAAGCGCGGCGTTGCCGAGCCCACCGTGGCCACCGGCGGCGATGAGCAGCCGGGCGCCGGCACCGGTGAGGTCGGCGATGATCTCGCCGGCCCGGTCCTTGACCACGGTGCCGTCGGGGACCGGCAGGACGAGGTCCGGGCCGTTCTTGCCCATCCGCATGTCCCCGGCGCCCTGCGTGCCGTGGACGGCGCGGCGGTGCGGGGAGTGGTGGTAGGACAGCAGGGTCGTGGTCTGCTGGTCCACCTCGAGGTAGACGCTGCCGCCGTGCCCACCGTTGGCGCCGTCCGGGCCGCCGAGCGGCTTGAACTTCTCCCGGCGCACGGAGGCGACCCCGTTACCCCCGTTACCGCCGGACGCGAACAGCACGACACGGTCAACGAAGGTCGTCATGGTCTTCTCCCTGCTATTGCCGGATACGGCAGCAGGGGCGGACGGCAGTGCCGTCCACCCCTGCTGGTTGTGCTCTGCTGCGTCGGTCAGGCCTCAGCGGCGACGATGTTGACCATCTTGCGGCCACGGCGCGTGCCGAACTCGACCGCACCAGCGGCGAGCGCGAACAGCGTGTCGTCCTTGCCACGCCCGACGTTGTCGCCGGGGTGGAAGTGGGTGCCGCGCTGACGAACGATGATCTCGCCGGACTTGACGACCTGACCACCGAAACGCTTGACGCCGAGGCGCTGCGCGTTGGAGTCGCGGCCGTTCCGGGTGGAGCTGGCGCCCTTCTTCGTTGCCATCTCGGACCTGCTTTCTGTGCTGCGAAGGTATGTGGAGCGGGCCCGAGGGCCGCGAGAACTAGTTGATGCCGGTGACCTTGAGGCGGGTCAGCTGCTGGCGGTGACCCATGCGCTTGCGGTAGCCGGTCTTGTTCTTGTACTTGATGATCGTGATCTTCTTGCCCTTCTCGGGGCGCACGATCTCAGCGGTGACGGTGACCTTCGCCAGGTCATCGGCGCCGGTGGTGACCTTGTCACCGTCGACGAGCATGAGCGGAGTGAGGTTGACGGACGCGCCGACCTCACCCTTGACCCTGTCCATGACGACGACGTCGCCGACGGACACCTTCTCCTGCCGGCCGCCGGCCTTGACGATCGCGTACACCACGTTGCTGCTCATCTCTGTCGATTCGAAACCTGTCGCTGCCGGACCCTGGAGGATCACGCTGCGCGCCAGACACACAAGGGGGCGCGCCCGGGAGCGCACCGACGCTCTAGGTTACGTGCTCGTGCCCCGCCGAGCAAATGTCCCGACCCCGGTGGGTGGTGTGTCTTGCCGCACATTCGTGCGGCTCGTCAGCGGGCCAGGTCGGCCACCGCGCCGGCGACCGGGGTGGGGCCGCTGACCAGGTTGGCCACCGTCCTGGCGGTACCCGGCTCGTCGAGGACCGCGACGACGACCGCGGCGACGTCCTCGCGCGGGATGCTCCCGGTCGCCACGTCGGCCGAGAGCGTCACCTGGCCGGTGGGTCCGTCGTCGGTGAGCCCGCCGGGGCGCAGCACGGTCCAGCCGAGGTCACGGGACATGAGGTCGTCGTCCGCTGCCTTCTTCGCATCGAGGTAGACGCCGAAGACGTCGTCCCGGCCCTGCCCGCCGGTGGCGGCACCGATCGCCGAGATCATCACGTACCGTGCGACACCGGCAGCCTCAGCGGCATCGGCGAGCAGCGCAGCCGCGCCACGGTCGACGGTGTCCTTGCGTGCCGCGCCGCTGCCCGGTCCGGCGCCGGCGGCGAACACCACGGCGTCGGCGTCGGTCAGGTGGGCGGCGAGATCCGCCACGGAAGCCGACTCGAGGTCGAGCACGACCGCGGTGGCGCCCAGCGCCTCGAGGTCGGCAACATGGGCGGGGTTGCGGACGAGCCCCACCGCCTCGTCCCCGCGCGCGGCGAGCTGGCGTTCGATGTGCTGGGCGATCTGTCCGTGCCCGCCGGCGATGACGACCTTCATGATGCTCCTCGCGTTGCTGGCGGCCGCCGGTCGGTTCTTCCCCGACGGCCGGGCGGGCCGGGTCCACCGGCGCAAGCCCCCACCCATCCTCCCAGCACCGCGGCCATCTGGCAGCGGTAGCCGCCCGCGGTCTGCGTGGCCGGCGATCCGGTTGCGGGCCGGTACGGGTGGACGCACAGTGGGACGGCTGCCGCGGCAGGGACGGGGCGTGCGTGGCGGCTGATGCCCCCGCTGCCCCCAGGGAGTTGCCATGAGCACCCGACGAGCGTCCGACATCATCGCCGACTGGCCCGAGGAGTCCCGGCAGGCGGCCCAACTGGTCCTCGACAAGTACGGCGAGCCGCAGGAGACCACGGCGTCCTACCTCCTGTGGGCCAGCCCCGGCCCCTGGGCCAGGATGGTCGCCGCCAAGAGTTTCGACCCCCACTCCTTCCCCGCGCCGCACAACGACTCGGTGCAGTCGGTCATCCGCTACCGGGTGCCGCCGGAGAAGGTCGGCGCCCTCGCGCAGTTCGACGGCAGCGTCGTCGTCGACCGGACCCAGGGCGAGGTGTCTGCCCGCTGCCACGACGAGGAGGCGAACAACCTGGCGCTCAACCTCATGCACGACATCGTCACCGGCGTGCGCAGCGTCGAGGACGCGCGCCGCTACTACGGCCAGGAGTTCCTCGACTACCGGCGCGGGAAGCCGACGCCGTACATGGACCAGCTGCGGGTGCCGGCGGACGACGACGCCGCCGACCCCGATGAGCGGATCCTGTCCGACGCAGACCTCGAGAAGGCCGTCGCGGAGGGCGAGCGCGAGCAGTAGCCGCCCGGCGGGCAGCGACGGCTCGACGCCCCCAGATGCCACCGCCCGCGACGGTGACTAGCCTCACACCATGGCCACCGACGACAGTCCAGAGGCAGGCAAGCTACGCGATGACGACATCACGGTGCCGGGCGCTCCGGGCAGCGCGCCGCCGACCGTCGAGGAACCCACCGAGCCGCGTGAGCCGCTGCCGGCGAAACCTGACCAGCGAGCGCCACGGCCCAGCTCCCCCACCGGCAAGGACGACCCCGGGGCCCCCGACGCCCGCGCGCAGGCGGGCGCCTACCTCACCACCGCCCAGGGCTTGCGGCTGCCCGACACCGACCACTCGCTCAAGGCCGGGCCCCGCGGCCCGGTGCTGCTGCAGGACCACCACCTGCGCGAGAAGATCATGCACTTCGACCACGAGCGCATCCCCGAGCGGGTGGTCCACGCCCGCGGCACCGGCGCGCACGGCACGTTCCGCTCCTACGGCAGCGCCGCCAAGGTGACCCGGGCCGCGTTCCTCGCCGACGCCGTCGAGACACCGGTCTTCGTGCGCTTCTCCACGGTTGCCGGCTTCCGCGGCTCGGCGGACGCGGTGCGCGACACCCACGGGTTCGCAGTGAAGTTCTACACCTCCGAGGGCAACTTCGACCTCGTGGGCAACAACATCCCGGTGTTCTTCATCCAGGACGCCATCAAGTTCCCCGACGTCGTCCACTCGGTCAAGCCCGAGCCGGCCAGGGAGATCCCGCAGGCGCAGAGCGCGCACGACACGTTCTGGGACTTCGTCTCGCTGCACACCGAGGCGCAGCACCACGTGATGTGGCAGATGTCCGGCCGCGGCATCCCCTACAGCTTCCGGACGATGGAGGGCTTCGGCATCCACACCTTCCGGCTGGCCGACGCCAACGGCGCCACCACCCTGGTGAAGTTCCACTGGAAGCCCAGGCTCGGCGCGCACTCGCTGGTCTGGGAGGAGGCCCAGCTGATCAACGGCGCCGACCCGGACTTCCACCGACGGGACCTGTACGACGCGATCGAGGCGGGCGCCTTCCCCGAGTACGAGCTGGGCATCCAGACCTTCCCGGACACCGAGGACGAGACCTTCGAGGGCATCGACCTGCTGGACCCGACCAAGATCGTCCCGGAGGAGCTGGCACCGGTGCAGCCGATCGGGCTCCTCACCCTCGACGCCGCCCCCACCAACTTCTTCGCGGAGGTCGAGCAGGTGGCCTTCCATCCCGGCCACCTCGTGCCCGGCATCGACGTCAGCAACGACCCGCTGCTGCAGGGCCGGCTGTTCTCCTACCTCGACACCCAGCTCATCCGGCTCGGCGGTCCCAACTTCTCCCAGATCCCGGTCAACCGCCCGCACGTGCCGGTCAACGACATGTTCCGCGACGGCTACCACCAGCACGCGGTCCATGCCGGCAACGCCCCCTACAAGCCGAACAGCATCGACGGCGGCTGCCCCTTCACGATCGGCGCAGAGGGCGGCGGCTACGTCGAGGTGCCGCAGGCGGTGCAGGGCGTCAAGGAACGTCGCTCCCCGGCGTCCTTCGCCGACCACTTCAGCCAGTCCCGGATGTTCTGGCGC
The DNA here is from genome assembly GCF_036421875.1 of Georgenia sunbinii. Lineage (NCBI taxonomy): Bacteria > Bacillati > Actinomycetota > Actinomycetes > Allobogoriellales > Allobogoriellaceae > Georgenia > Georgenia sunbinii. The sequence goes on from NZ_JAZGOL010000004.1 coordinate 188,421, forward strand.
AGCGTGACGCCGGTGGAGCGCGAGCAGGTCATCGGCGCCTACACCTTCGAGCTGGCCAAGTGCTACGAGCAGGCGGTCAAGGAGCGCCAGCTGATGGCGCTGGCCAACATCGACGCCGAGCTGTGCCGGCGCGTCGCCGAGGGGCTCGGGCTGCCGGTGCCCGAGCCGACCGTCCCGCTCGCCGACGTCACGCTCAGCCCGGCCCTGTCCCAGCTGGGCCGGACCTGGCCGACCGACGGCCGGCGGATCGGGATCATCGCCGACGACGACTCCGACCTCGACGGCGTCCGGCAGCTGCGCAGCGCCGTCGACGCTGCCGGGATGACGCCGCTGGTCATCGCGCCGCACGGCGGGATGCTCGGCCGGGCGTCCGGCGACCCGTTCCCGGTCCAGCGGTCGCTGCTCACCGCGCGGTCCGTCGAGTACGACGCCGTGCTCGTGGCCGGTTCCCCGGCCCCCTCACCGTCCGTCACGCCGGCGTCCGACGCCAAGGTGGTCGGTAGCGGCGCCGGTACCGCGACCGACGCCGCCGTCGACCCCCGCGTGACGATGCTGCTCGCCGAGGCCTTCCGTCATGCCAAGCCGATCGGCGCCTGGGGCGACGGTGTCGCCGCGCTGCGCCAGGCCGGCGTGGCCGGGGCCGGTGTGGTGACCGCCAGCTCCGCCACGGACGCGCTCGAGCAGGTCCAGCAGCTGCTGGCGGCGCACCGCGTGTGGGACCGGTTCCCAGTGTAAGTGGGTTCTACGCGGACTTCTCCGTGGTCATGAAGGACATCTGACCGTTCGCCTCGAGCACCGCGACCTTGATCTCACCGAAGGTCTCGATGCCGTCCTGGCGGGCTGCCGAGACGAAGTCGTCCATCGAGAGCCGCTCGCGGCGCATGACGTCGAGCTTGGGCTCACCGTTCGCGAAGACGACGACCGGGGTGCCGTGGAGGACGCGGTGGGTCTTCTTCCACCGGCTGTTCACCCACGAGAGCGTCACGGTGAGCGCGGTGAAGGTGCCCACCGCGAGGACCGCCCCGGTGATGGAGTAGTCCTGCTGCGTCACCGCCTGCTGGACGAGGTCACCCATGGTGACGAACAGGATGAGCTCGAAGGTGCTCATCTCCCCGAGGGTGGATCGCCCGGCGATCCGGGTGACCGCCCACAGGAAGAAGAAGATGACGACGGCGCGAAGCACGATCTCCATGGGCGTCTCCTAGGGGAAGATGAAGGTGCTGAACTCGATCGGGGCGACCCGCTCGCCGTCGACCATGAGTGCGACGACACCGGAGTCCCCGACCTGCGAGGCCGGCTGGATGTACTGGTCCAGGGACACCCGGAAGGTGTCGCCCTCGGGGGCGGTGAACGTCCAGTACAGGTAGATGCCGTCGCGCGTGGCGTCGGCGAGCTCCGGGTCGATGCCCTGGTGCTCGTAGATATCGAAGTAGTCGGCGGTGACCGCCAGCGTGATCTCGTCGTCGAAGCCGTTCTCGCTGGTGATCTCCAGCTGCCACGGCCGGTCGAGGCCGGTGCGGGCGGTCTGCGGGTAGGTCAGCGACAGGGTGTAGCCGTCCGCCTCGGCCGTGCGGGTGACGTCGCGGTCCCCCAGCAGCCCGAGCAGCCCGGCGAGGAGCACTGCGAGGAGGACGGCCATGCTGATCCGGCGCCCCACCACGCTGCGCGGCTCGGCGTCGGCGCCGCGGACGTTCTCCAGCATCGACGTCATGCTCGATGTCTACCAGAGCCCGTCGGGACCCGCCCCTCGACGTTCGGAGCGCCCGCGTGCCTCGGGATCCCGCGAGAAACGGCAGAAGCGGTTCCCCGCGCGCAAACCGAGAAGTGGTCCTACTCTCACGAGCATGGGCTGGCCCGCTGGCGCCGGACGACCTCTCCCCCGCCGGTGGGCCCTGATCGAAGGAGATCGCTATGAGGGCTCGCACCACACGCCTCGTCGCAGTCACGGCCACCGGGCTGCTCGCCGTCGCCGCCTGCGCGCAGGGCACCGGGGGTACCGGCGACGGGGAGGAGACCAGCGACGGCGGCGGCAGCTTCGACTCGTCGGCCGAGCTGTCCGGTGAGCTGGAGATCATGGGCTTCGGCCTCGGCGACGACGTCGCGACCTCACGCTACGAGGTGGCCGAGGAGGCGCTGGGCGACGGCGTGACGATCAACCTCGTCGAGGGCGCACTGGACATCCAGCAGTTCCTCACCGCGGTGGCCTCGGGGAACCCGCCGGACCTCATCATCACCGACCGGGACCAGATCGGGACCTTCGCCTCCCGCGGGGCCATCATCCCGCTCACCCAGTGCATCGAGGGCGAGGGCATCGCGATCGACGACTACCGCGACGCCGCGCTGGGCCAGGTGACCTTCGCCGACGAGGTGTACGGCATCCCGGAGTTCAACTCCATCCAGCTGACGATGGCCAACGCCGACCTGCTCGACGGCGCCGGCCTCTCCATCGAGGACGTCAACGGATCCGACTGGGCGGCCATCACCGCTGCCAACGAGGCGATGACGGTGACCGACGGCGGCAGCCTGCGGGTCATCGGCTACGACTCCAAGCTGCCGGAGTTCCTCCCGCTGTGGGCGCACGCCAACGGCACGGACCTCATCTCCGAGGACGGGCGCACCGCGCAGATCAACGACCCCGCCGTCGTCGAGGCGCTGGAGTGGGCGCTGCAGATCTACGACGCCCAGGGCGGCTTCGGCACCGTCAAGGCGCTGCGTGACTCCGCCGACTTCTTCGGCGCGGAGAACCAGTTCGTCACCGACACCCTGGGCGCGATGCCGATGGAGCAGTGGTACCTCAACGTCCTCAACGACGTCTCGCCGGACGTGTCGATGGCCTTCGACGCGCTGCGCGACACGAGCGGTGAGCCGATGGCCTTCGGCGGCGGCAACGCCTGGGCGATCACCGCGGGCTCGGGCAACCCGGAGGCCGCCTGCCGGTTCGCCCGGGCGATGACCGAGGTGAGCACGTGGCTGGTGGCGGCGGAGAACCGCATCGAGCTGCGCGAGAGCGAGGGCGGCACGTTCACCGGCATCCTCACCGGCAACGAGGTCGCCGACGAGCAGATCCGTGAGCTCGTCCCCACCACCGGTGACGGGATGTGGGACTCGGCGATCGAGGCGATGTACACCGCCAACGACGCCGCCTTCAGCTACCCGGCCAGCGCGGCCGACAACGAGTTCGACACCGCGTGGACCGACGCCGTCAACCGGGTGCTCAACGGCCAGGAGGAGCCGCAGGCGGCGCTCGACCGGGCCCAGGACGAGGCGCAGCAGGCGCTCGACGCGGCCTGGGCGGACTGGGACGAGGACTAGCCGTGGCGGCCGGCCTCACCACGCGCGACGCGGGTGTGCCGCTGCGTCCCGCGCTGCGTCGGCGCCAGCGCCGCAACCTGCGGTCCGCGCTGCTGTTCATCAGTCCGTGGATCATCGGCGCCACCGTGTTCACCGTGTGGCCGATCCTCTACAGCGGCTACCTGTCGCTGACGGACTACGACGTCATCAACGCCCCGGAGTTCATCGGCCTGGACAACTACCGCCAGCTGCTGGCGGACCCGAAGATCGCACTCTCGCTGGCGAACACGGTGTACTACACGGTCATCCTGGTGCCGCTGCAGATCATCTTCTCGCTGTCGCTGGCGATGCTGCTCAACGAGGCGGGCCGGTCCGCCGGCTTCTTCCGCACGGTGTTCTACCTGCCGAACATGACGCCGCCGGTGGCCGTCGGCATCATGCTGCTGCTGCTGTTCAACGGTCAGGACGGCCTGGTGAACGCGGTCCTCGGCTGGTTCGGCATCGACGGCCCCAACTGGACGACCGACCCCACGTGGATCAAGCCGGGCCTCATCGCGATGTCGCTGTGGTCGGTCGGCTCGACCGTCATCATCCTGCTCGCCGCGCTGCGCAACGTGCCCACCGAGCTGTACGACGCCGCCCGCGTCGACGGCGCGAACATGTGGCACCGGACCGTCAAGATCACCGTGCCGATGATCAGCGGCACGATCTTCTTCCTCGTCGTCGTCAACACCATCGCCGGTTTCCAGACCTTCACCGAGGCCTACACCGCGTACTGGGGCGCGGGCACGTACAGCAACGAGTCGGCGCTGTTCTACGCGATCTACCTGTTCCAGCAGGCCTTCGAGTACCTCAACATGGGCTACGCCTCGGCGATGGCATGGCTGCTGTTCGTCATCATCATGGTGATCACCGGCATCCAGTTCCTCGTCAGCAGACGGCTCGTCTACTACGAGGGGGACCCGAAATGACGACGGCGGCCGGGACCGGTCCGCGCCGGGAGGTCGCCAGCCGTGCGCTCACCGGCGACCTGCGGCCCGACGGACCCGTGGGACCTGAGGAACCCGACGGCGGCAACGGCGCGCCGTCGCCCGCGTCGCCGCCGCCATCGCTGCGCCCGGACCGGTCGAAGAAGCCGCTGTACGTCAAGCTGCTCATCGCCGCCGCGCTGCTGGTGTTCAGCCTGGTGTTCGTCTACCCGTTCGTGTGGCTGGTGAGCGCCTCGTTCAAGCCGCGCGGCGAGGTGTTCGACAACAAGCTCATCCCCGAGACCTTCACCTGGGACAACTACGTCACGGTCTGGCAGCAGGCCCCGTTGGCGGTGTGGATCCTCAACACCGTCATCGTCACGGTGCTGGCCGCGACGACGGTCGCCATCTCCAGCGCGATGGTCGCGTGGGGCTTCTCCTACTTCCAGTTCCGGGGCCGCAGCGCGCTGTTCGGCGTCGTGCTGGCCACCATGATGCTGCCCGGCGCGGTGACCATGGTGCCGGTCTTCCTCATCTGGAACGCGCTGGGGCAGGTGGGCACGCTGACACCGCTGTGGGCGGCGAACATGTTCGGCAGCGCGTTCTACATCTTCCTGCTGCGGCAGTTCTTCCTCGGGCTGCCACGCAGCCTGTTCGAGGCGGCCCGCATCGACGGCGCGAACAACTGGAAGATCTTCAGCCGGATCGCGGTCCCGCTGTGCAAACCGGCGATCATCGTCACGCTGATCTTCGAGTTCCAGGCGTCGTGGACCAACCTCATGGCGGCGCTCATCTACCTGCGGGACTCGAGCACCTTCACGGTGCCGCGCGGGCTCAAGGCGCTGCTCGACCAGTTCGGCTTCGGCGGGAACTGGAACTGGGAGGTGGTCATCACCGCGAGCGTCATCACGACGATCCCGATGATCGTGCTGTTTTTCCTCGCCCAGCGCCACTTCGTCGAGGGGATCGCGACCACCGGCGCCAAGAACTGATCAGCTGCTGCGGCGCGGCGCGCCGATGCGGACGCGCACCATCGGGGCGAAGTGCGCCGTCGGTTCGGCGGCGAGCGGCGGCAGCGAGTCGGCCAGCAGCAGGCCGGTGGGCTCAACGCTCGCCCGCGCGTGGTGCAGCGGCCACGGCTCGTGCTCGATCGGTGTCCGCCACAGCTGGCCCCAGGCGTAGCTGTAGGCGTTCCACCGGCCGGTGAGGAAGGTGGTGAGCGCGTCCGGACCGGTGAGCGGGTCCCCCACCCGAACCTCGGCCGCGAGCCGCCCACCGCCGCACCGCCGGCGCGAGGCGTACCTCGTGGTGCTGCCCCGGCGTCCCAACGCGGTGCGCGAGTACATGTAGGGCAGGCCCAGCAGACGCAGGCCGGCCACCACGGGGAGCCGGGAGCACTCCAGCGAGAAGAACCACACGCCGTCGCGGCCGTCGGGGCCGCGCACATAGGTCCGGACGTTGACCTCGACGAACCGTGGCACCAGCGCAACCGGCACCGTGGGCGTGCCGAGGTACCGCATGAGGAACGGCGTCACCCCGACCCAGGCCGCGCCGTCGAAGGTGTCGAGCTCCAGCCCTGCCGGGAGCCGGCGCTGCATCATCGCCGGCGCCACCGGCCAGTGGAGAAAGCTCAGCGACTGCCAGTGCTGGGCGTTGACCGCCACCCGCACCCGGTGCTCGGGGACCCGGCTCACCATCGTCCGCCGCCTCCCCGGGGCTCTCGTGCCCGCCCTGCCAACGTTACGGGCGTGCCTCGGTGCCCGCACCCGCGCCGGAGGCTCGAGATGCACGGCGACGGGCGCCGTGACAATCTCAGGCCAGATCCAGGGGTCACCTGGGCAGCGCACGAGCGGAGCACGAGATGGACAGGCGCACCCTCGCGGCACCGGCGGCCGGTGTTCCGTTGATGACGAGTGAGCTCGACGAGCAGTACCCGTTCTCGGCCCGCGGCGAGCTGAGCGGCCAGCTGCTCGCCGTGCTCACCGGCGACGACGCGGCGGCCACCGGTCTCACCGACCTCGCCCACCGCGTGCTGCTCGAGGTCACCGACATCGTCCGGGACGACGACGTGCAGCTCGCCCTCTTCACGCTCTACTGCCTCGCTTACGGCTCGCTCGGCCAGGTCGGTGCCCGGTGGGAGTGGTCCCCCGATCTCATCCGGCTGCGCACCACGCTGGAGGAGTCGTTCGAGACCGCGCTGCGTGAGCGGGTCGCGGTGCCGCCGCTGCCGCCGACCCGGTCCGCCGACGTCGCCGCGGCACTCTTCAGCCTCACCACGCCGTCGGGCGGGCCGAGCCTGGCGAGGTACGTGGCCAAGCGGGCCACGCTGGACCAGCTGCGTGAGCTCCTCGTGCACCGCACCATCTACACGCTGCGGGAGGCGGACCCGCACTCGTGGGCGATCCCGCGGCTCACCGGCCGGGCGAAGGCCGCACTCGTGGAGATCCAGGCCGACGAGTACGGCGGTGGCGACCACGACCGGATGCACGCGGTGATCTTCGCGCAGACGGTGCGCGGCCTGGGCCTGAGCGACCGGTACGGGGACTACGTCGACAACGTCCCGGCGCTGACCCTGGCCTCGCACAACGCGATGTCGATGTTCGGCCTCAACCGCCGGATGCGGGGCGCGATCGTCGGGCACCTCGCGGCGTTCGAGATGACGTCGTCGATCCCCAACCGCTTCTACGGCGACGGGTTCCGCCGCCACGGCTTCGGCCCCGATGTCACGTGGTACTTCGACGAGCACGTCGAGGCTGACGCGGTGCACGAGCAGATCGCCGGCCACGACCTTGCCGGCGCGCTGGCCGAGGACGAGCCCGAGCTGTTGCCCGACCTCATGTTCGGCGCCGCCGCCTGCCTCGCGATGGACGACTGGGTCGGCGACCACATCCTCGGTGCGTGGCACGCCGACCGTTCCTCGCTGCGGCGGCCCCTGCCGGCAGCACGGTGATGAGACAGCGGGCCGAGTACGTCCTGCCGCTGCGCTGGCTGGACGACCGGGGCCTGCCCGACCTCACCGGCTACCTGCGCCGGCTGGCCGGCTGGCTGGACGTCACCGTGGTCGACGGGTCGCCCGCGCCGGTGTTCGCCGAGCACGAGCGGGAGTGGGGTGATCTCGTGCGGCACCTGCGACCTCGGCCGCGCCGGGGCGCGAACGGCAAGGTCGCCGGGGTGATGACCGGGCTGCAGACCGCCCGCCACGAGCACGTCGTCATCGCCGACGACGACGTGCGGTACGACCGCGAGAACCTCACCGCCGTCCTCGCCCGCCTCGACGGCGCCGACCTTGTCCACCCGCAGAACGTGTTCAGCGACTGGCCGTGGCACGCCCGGTGGGACACCGCGAGGTCGCTCGTCAACCGGGCGACAGGGCCGGACTACTCGGGAACCACCGCCGTCCGCCGCTCGGTGGTGCTGGCCGCCGGCGGCTACGACGGTGACGTGCTGTTCGAGAACCTCGAGCTCATCCGGACGGTCACCGCTGCCGGTGGCCGTGTCGACCACGCGGCTGACGTGTTCGTGGCCCGCCGGCCGCCCGCCGTGCGGCACTTCGTGTCGCAGCGCGTCCGGCAGGCCTACGACGACTTCGCCGAGCCGGGCCGGCTGCTGCGAGAGCTGGCCATCGCGCCGCTGGTAGTTGCCCTCCTGGTGCGGCGGCGCCCGGACCTGCTGGTAGTGGCCGCAGGTGTGGCCGTCGCCGTCGCCGTCGTCGGCCGGCTGCGCCACGGCGGCCGGCAGGCCTACCCGCCCGACACCCCGCTGTGGGCGCCGCTGTGGCTCGCCGAGCGCGGCGTGTGCAGCTGGCTCGCGCTGGGATACCGGTTCCGCGGCGGCGTGCCGTATGCCGGCGGCCGGCTGGTGCACGCGGCCACCCCGCTGCGGATCTTGCAGCGCCGAGCGGCAGCGCGGCGACCGGTCGGGCCGGATACAGCGCGGGCGGCGACGAGCCCGGTGACCACACCCACGACGGCCAGGAGGCCCGCGTGACCGACAACAGCGACAAGCCGACCATCACTGCGTACCCCAACGGGCCGCTCATCGTCCGCGGCGACGTCACGATCCTCTCCGCCGACGGCGAGCCGGTCCCCCGCCGGCGGCGCACCGTCGCGCTGTGCCGGTGCGGCGCCTCGACGATCAAGCCGTTCTGCGACGGGACCCACCGGATCACCGGCTTCTGCACCGAGGAGCCCGAGGCGTGGGTCCGAGCACCGCCACCCGGGGACCCCTCCGCTCCGGATGCAAGCAGCGAGGCACCGTGGAACTCTGAGGTCATGAGCGAGCCAACGACGCCGTCCGAGAAGCCGTACGACCCCGCCAAGGACCCCGACGCGGATCCGGAGGAGCTCGAGTCGAAGCCGCCCCGGCCGTCGCAGGCCGAGGGCGAGGACGACGCCACCGCCCAGCCGCAGTCTCCGAGCTGAGGCCGCCGTGCGCGCGCTGACCTGGCAGGGTCGCAACAGCGTCTCGGTGGAGGACGTCCCGGATCCGCAGCTGCGCGATCCGCGTGACGCGATCATCCGAGTGACGTCGACGGCCATCTGCGGCTCCGACCTGCACCTCTACGCCGTCCTCGGCCCGTTCATCGATCCGGGCGACGTGCTCGGCCACGAGTCGATGGGCATCGTCGAGGAGGTCGGCCGGGAGGTCACCAACCTCAAGCCTGGCGACCGCGTCGTCGTGCCCTTCGGGATCGCCTGCGGCGCCTGCTGGATGTGCACCCGCGGGCTGCACTCCCAGTGCGAGACCACGCAGGTGCGCGAGTACGGCAAGGGCGCCTCCCTCTTCGGCTACACCAAGCTCTACGGCCAGGTGGCCGGCGGCCAGGCGCAGTACCTGCGGGTGCCGTTCGCCGACGTCGGCCCGGTCGTCGTGCCCCACGACGACGAGCCGGACGAGCGCTACCTCTACCTCTCCGACGTCGTGCCCACCGCGTGGCAGGCGGTGGACTACGCCGACATTCCCGAAGGCGGGTCCGTCGTCGTGCTGGGACTGGGCCCGATCGGGCAGATGTCCGCGAGGATCGCCCGGTACCGCGGCGCGTCGCAGGTGATCGGCGTCGATCTCGTCCCCGAGCGGCTGGCGATGGCGCAGCGCCACGGCGTCACCACGCTCGACCTGCGCGACGTCAGCGACCTCGGTGAGGCCGTCCGCGAGCTCACCGAGGGCCGCGGCCCGGACTCGGTGATCGACGCCGTCGGGATGGAGGCGCACGGCTCGCCGGTCGCCAAGGGCGTCCAGGCGTTCGCCGGCATGCTGCCCGACGCGGTCGCACGCCCGCTGTTCACCAACGCCGGCATCGACCGCCTCGCCGCGCTGCACAGCGCCATCGACCTCGTCCGTCGCGGCGGGACGATCTCGCTGTCCGGGGTCTACGGCGGGGCGCAGGACCCGATGCCGATGCTCGACCTGTTCGACAAGCAGGTGACCATGCGGATGGGCCAGGCCAACGTGCAACGGTGGCTGCCCGAGCTGCTCCCGATCGTCAGCGACCAGGCCGACCCGCTCGGCGTGCTCGACCTGCGCACCCACCGGCTGTCGCTGGAGGACGCGCCTCACGGCTACGACATCTTCCAGCGCAAGGACGACGGCGCGATCAAGGTGGTGCTCGACCCCACGCTCCCGTCGCAGCACCAGGACGAGGCCGCTCGATGAGGGTCGCCGTCGTCGGTGCGTCCGGCAACGCCGGCACCGCGCTGCTGCACGTGCTGCGCGACGAGGAGCAGGTGACCGACATCGTCGGCATCGCCCGGCGGCTGCCGGACGCCACCGCGGCGCCCTACGACGCCGCCCGCTGGGAGCAGATCGATCTCGCGGTACCGGCCGTCGGGGATCTCGGTGACGACCACGTCATCGACCGGCTGGCCGTGGTGATCGCCGGTGCCGACGTCGTCGTCCACCTCGCGTGGCTGATCCAGCCGAACCGGCAGCGCGACCTGCTGCGGCGGGCCAACGTCGACGGCACCCGCCGGGTGATCGAGGCGTGCCGGCGCGCAGGGGTCGGGCACCTCGTCGTCGCGTCCTCGGTCGGGTCCTACTCGGCCGTCGACGACGACGAGCCGCGCGACGAGTCGTGGTCCACCCACGGCGTGCCCACCTCCCACTACGCGGTGGACAAGGCGGCCCAGGAACGGCTGCTCGACGACGCCGAGGCGTCGGGGCTGGCGGTGGCACGGGTGCGGCCCGCGCTGATCTTCGACGCCGAGGCGGGCGCCGAGATCGTGCGGCTGTTCCTCGGTGCAGCCGTGCCGCCGGCGCTGCTGCGACCCGGCACGCTGCCGCTCCTGCCGCTGCCGAGCGGCCTGCGGTTCCAGGTCGTCCACGGCAGCGACCTCGCCGACGCCTACCGGCGGGTCATCGTGCAGCGTGCGACCGGGGCGTTCAACATCGCCACCGAGCCGCTCATGCGTGGTGACGACGTCGCCGCCGTCCTCGGTCGCGGCCGGTTCGTGCCCGTGCCCGCCGCGGCGCTGCGGCCGCTGCTGTCGCTCGCCTGGCAGGCCCACGCCGTCGCCGCCGACCCCGGCTGGCTCGACATGGCGATGAGCGTGCCGGTCATGGACACGACGCGGGCGCAGCGTGAGCTGGGCTGGCAGCCGCAGCACGAGGCGACGGACACGCTGCGGGAGCTGCTCGTCGCGATGGCCGACGGCGAGGGGGCGGCGAGCGCGCCGATGCGCCCCCGGGAGGACTGGCCCCAGGACCAGGCTCCCCCGGGCGCGACCACTCCCAGCGGCGTCGTCCAGCCGGCAGCCGACTCGTCGGCGCACCGGGTCCCCGTCCGGCTCGAGCGCGACATCCTGGGCCTCTACCTCTCCGACCACCTCACCGGCGCGACCGCCGGCACCTCCCGGGCCGAGCGGATGGCCGAGGCGTACGCCGACACCGAGCTCGGCCCGGACCTCGCCCAGCTGGCGACCGGGCTGAAGGAGGAGCGGGACTTCGTCCACGACCTCATCGAGAGCCTCGAGCTGCGGGTGCGCCCCTACCGGCAGGCCACCGCGTGGCTGGCCGAGCACGCCGGCCGGCTGAAGACCAACGACCGGCCGAGCGGGTCTCCGATGACGCCGCTGCTGGAGATCGAGCTCATGCGCAGCGCGGTCAACGGCAAGGCCGGCCTCTGGGAGACGCTCGTCGAGCTCGCCCCGGACCTCGGCCTGCCGCGCGAGCTGTTCGTCGCGCTGGCCGAGCAGGCCCGCGACCAGAATGCGACGCTCGAGCAGCTGCACTCCCTCGTCGCCCCCACCGCCTTCCGCGAGGGCCAAGGCATCTGAGGTCGGCTCCCACGCTCAGGTCGTCAGGCGGCGCTGGACGAGGTGCAGGACGAGGCCGAGGAGCAGGAGGCCGGCGGCGAGCAGCCAGACCTGCGCCGTCTGCTGGGTCAGCAGGACCAGGCAGCTGAGGATGGCGAGCACCGGCAGCAGCCGCGGCGCCCGGAAGTGCTCGTGCTCCACCCTGTCCTTGCGCAGCACCAGCACCGCGAGGTTGGTGCTGAGGAACACGAAGAGCAGCAGGAGCACCACCGTCTCGGCGAGCATCGCCAGCGTCCCGACCGCCGCGAGGATGATCGACAGTCCGGTGGTCGCGACGATCGCCACCCACGGCGTGCGGCGCCCGGGCAGCACCCGCGCGAGCACCGACGGCAGCAAGCCTTCGTCCGCCATCCCGTACACCAGCCGCGAGCTCATGATGGAGGTCAGCAGCGCCCCGTTGGCGACCGCGATGAGCGCGATGAGGCTGAACAGCCACGCCGGCATCGCGACGCCGGTGGCCTCGACGACGGTCAGCAGCGGGCCGCTGGACTCGGCGAGCTCGTCGGCCGGCACCATGGCGCTGGAGACCAGCGCGATGAGGAGGTAGACCAGCCCCGTCACCGCCAGTGCCCCGAACAGCGCCTTCGGGTACACCCGGGAGACGTCCTGGACCTCCTCGGCGACGTTGGCCGACGTCTCGAAGCCGACGAAGCTGTAGAAGGCCAGCAGTGACGCGGCGAGCACCGCGCCGACGACGCCGTCGCCCTGGGGCAGCTCGGTGAGCCGGGCGACGTCGCCCTTCCCGCTGCCCAGCGCGATGCCGGCGAGCACGATCACGACCACGAGCCCGCCGACCTCGATCACGGTCATGACGAGGTTGGAGCGCACCGACTCCTTGATGCCGCGGGCGTTGAGCAGCGCGACGAGGACGAGGAACACCGGCGCGGCCACCGCGACCGGGACCGAGAAGAACGTGCCGAGGTAGTCACCGGCGAAGGCGACCGCCAGCCCGGCGACGCTGACGACGCCGGCGGCCAGCATGGAGAAGCCGACGAGGAAGGAGACCAGCGGGCGGCGGAACGCGCGCTGCGCGAAGATCGCTGCGCCGCCCGCCTTGGGGTACTTGGTCACCAGCTCCGCGTACGACGCCGCGGTCAGCAGCGCCATCACCAGGGCGACGAGGATCGGCGCCCAGATGATCCCGCCGGCGTCGCCGGCCAGCTCGCCGGTGAGGACGTAGACCCCCGCCCCGAGCACATCACCGAGGATGAAGACGAACAGCAGGAACGGGGTGATCCCCCGCCGCAGCCGGGTGCCGGTCGATGACGTGTCAGCTGGGGCCTGCGTTGGCATGCGCCCCATGCTGGCGGCAGCGCGGCACGACCGCACGCCGAGCGTTACGACGCGTTCGCAGCCGCCTCGCCGAGCGCCTCGGTGTAGTCCGCCAGCCCCCAGGTGAGGGACAGCGCGGTGGGCGGGGACATCGCGGCGACGAGCTGGTCACCGGTGATGTTGGCGATCGCGCCGCGCTGGACCGCGGGGAGCGCCTGCGCGTACGACTGCGCGAGGAACGCCTCGACCTCCTCCTCGGTGCTCGCGTAGTTGACGACGAGGTCCGCCTCGAGCTGGTCGGTCTGCTCGTAGGACAGCGAGTACAAGAAGGTCTCGCCTCCGGAGTCGAGCTCCTCGACGGCCGGCGCGCTCACCAGACCGAGGTCGAGCAGGAAGTCGACCCGGGAGTCGGCGGGCTTGTAGACGTAGAACGTGCCACCGACGTCCCAGATGGCGGCCACGGTCAGCCCGTCGAGCTCCGGGTGGGCTGCGGCGGCGTCGTCGAGCGTGGCGTCGAGGTCGGCGACGAGCGCGTCGGCCTCCGCCGCCAGCCCCAGCGACTGCCCGACGATGGTGATCACCTCGCGCCACGGCGTGGTCCACGGTTCCTCCGGGAAGACGACGGTCGGCGCGATCTCGGTCAGCACCTCGTACTGCTCGGCGGTGATGCCGGAGTACGGCGCGAGGATGAGGTCGGGGTCGAGCTCGTCGATCTCCTCGTAGGCCGGTTCCTCGACGGTGGCCGGCAGGATGGCCGGCTCGGCGCCGAGGGTCTCGAGCTCCTCGTTGACCCAGGGCAGCAAGCCGTTCTCGTCGACCGCGTAGGTCTGCGCCTCGATGCCGACCGGCACGACGCCGAGCGCGAGCGCGGCCTCGGTCGAGCCCCAGCCGAGGGTGACGACGTCAGTGACGTCGGCCGGGATCTCGGTCTGCCCGAAGGCGTGCTCGACGACGGTGGCGCCGTCCCCGCCCGCCTCGGGTGCGCCGTCGTCGGCGGGGTCGGGGTCACCGCTGCAGGCGGTGAGGGTGAGGGTCGCGGCGGTGGCCGCTGCTGCTACGGCTGCGAGGTGTGTGCGTCGAGGCACGGGAGCTCCCGGGTGATTGGTGGTGGGGATGAGGACAGTCAGGGCCGCGGTGGCGCGGGTTGGTGGAACCGGCCGATGGGCACCACCATCGGGGCGCCGCAGACCGGGTCCGCGACGACCCGCGCGCGCAGCCCGAAGGCCTCGGCGACGAGGTCCTCGGTGAGGATGTCCGCCGGGCGGCCGATCGCCAGCACCTGGCCGTCGCGCATGACGACGAGGTGGTCGGCGTAGCGGGCCGCGAGGTTGAGGTCGTGCAGCACCATGACGACGGTGCTCGCCCGCTCCTGGTTGAGCGCGAGGAGCAGGTCGAGCACCTCGAGCTGGTGGGTGACGTCGAGGAAGGTCGTCGGCTCGTCGAGCAGCAGGATGTCGGGGTCCTGGGCCAGCGCCATCGCGATCCACACCTGCTGCCGCTGCCCGCCGGACAGCTCGTCGACCCGGCGCCCGGCGAGGTCGAGGCTGCCGGTGGCCTCCAGCGCGGCGGTGACGACGTCGTCGTCGCTCGAGCTCCACTGCCGGAACCAGCCCTGGTGAGGGTGACGCCCGCGGCCGACGAGGTCCGCGACGGTGATGCCCTCGGGGGCGGTGGGGCTCTGCGGCAGTATCCCGATGGTGCGCGCCACCTCGCGGGGCGGCAGGTCGTGGAGCCGGCGACCGTCGAGCGTGACGACGCCGGCAGCCGGGCGCAGCAGCCGGGCGAGGCCGCGCAGCAGCGTGGACTTCCCGCAGCCGTTGGCGCCGACGATGACGGTGATCGCGCCGCGCGGGACCGCGAGGTCGAGCTCGGTGACGACGCGGTGACCGTCGTAGGCGAGGCTGAGGCCCTCGGCCCGGAGGTCGTGGCCGGGCTTGGGCGCCGACGGCGCGCCGTGGCTCATCCGACCTCCCGCCGGCCGCTGGTGGCGAGCAGCCACAGCAGGTAGGGAGCGCCGACGGCGCCGGTGATGATTCCCACGGGGACCTCCAGGGAGGGGATGAGGTGCTGGGCGACGAGCTCGGCGGCAACAACGACGACGGCGCCGACCAGCGCGGCGGCGCCGAGGGCCAGCCCGCCGGTGGGCAGCAGCCGGCGCGCGATCGGCGCCGACACGAACGCGACGAAGGCGACCGGTCCGGCGTACGCGGTGGCCCCGGCGGCGAGCGCGACCGCCACCGCGAGGACGAGCAGCCGGGCCGGCTCCACCCGCACGCCCAGGCCGCCGGCGGCCTCGTCGCCGAGCTCGAGCGCCCGCAGCCGGCGGGCCGCGACCAGGACCACCGGCAGCAGCACGACGAGGATGACCGCCAGCGCCGCGACGTCCCGCCAGCGCGGCGTGCCGATGCTGCCGACCAGCCAGACGAGGGCGGTGCGGACGTCGTTGACCTCGCTGCGGGTGAGCAGGTAGTTGATGCCGGCGTTGACCGCGAACGCGATCGCCACGCCGACGAGCACGAACCGGTAGCCGGCGACCCCGCCGCGCCAGGCGAGCAGGTAGATGGCGCTGGCGACCACCGCGGCGCCAACGAACGCGGCGAGCCCGACGACCGCACCGGACAGCCCGAGGGCGACGATCGCGAACGCCGCCGCAAGGCTCGCTCCCCCGCTGACGCCGAGGATGTCCGGGCTGGCGAGCGGGTTGCGCAGCACCGACTGGAACAGCCCGCCGGCGATCCCGAAGGCGACGCCGACGAGCATCCCCATGATCAGCCGCGGCAGCCGCAGCCGGCCGATGGCGAAGGAGGCGTCGCCGCTGCCCGCGCCGAGCAGGCCCGCGAGGTGGTCGAGCGCCTCGCCAGCATGGCCGCCCCAGGAGAGGCTGGCCCACGCCAGCGCGAGGACGACGGCGGCGAGCGTGCCAGTGACGGCCAGCGTCCGCCGTCGTCGTGCTCGTCGGACGGTGCGCAGCACGTCGCCCGGGGCGGCGGTGGGCGTCACGGCGGGGGCCGGCGACGTCGTCGTCACAGTCCGGCCGTCCGGGTGCGGCGGACGATGGCGATCATCACCGGGGCGCCGACGAACGCGACGACGAGACCGGCCTCGAGCTCGCCGGGGCGGGCGATGAGCCGGCCGACGACGTCCGCGGCCAGCAGCAGGGCGGGGCCCACGACGGCGGCGTAGGCGAGGACCCAGCGGTAGTCCGGGCCGGTGAGCGGCCGGATGATGTGCGGCACGACGAGCCCGACGAACACGATCGGGCCGGCCAGCGCGGTCGCGCCGCCGGCGAGCAGCACCACGGCGAGGAACGCCAGCACCCGCGCGCGGGGCACGTGCAGGCCGAGGCCGCGGGCGATGTCGTCACCCAACGAGAGCAGGTTGAGCGAGCGGCCGGACAGCAGCGCGAGCACCGCGCCGGCGGCGAGGAACGGCAGCAGGGTGAGGACGACGTCGCCCCCGGAGCCGCTCCCCCGGCCGGCGAGCGAGCCGACCGCCCAGAACCGGTAGGTGTTGGTCGCCGTCGTGCTGCCGAGGAGCAGCAGCGTGAGGACGGAGGTGATGCCGGCGGTCAGCGCGGTGCCGGCGAGGGCGAGCTTGACCGGGGTGGCGCCGTCACGGCCGAGGGCACCGACGGTGTAGACGACGACGGTCGCGGCCGCCGCGCCGGCGAACGCGAACCAGATGTAGCCCGACGGGCTGGTGATCCCGAACAGCGTGATCGACAGCACGACGAACAGCGAGGCGCCGGCGTTGACGCCGAGCAGGCCGGGGTCGGCCAGCGGGTTGCGGGTGACGCCCTGCATCACGGTGCCCGCCAGCCCGAGCGCGGCACCGACGAGCAGGCCGACCGCGGTGCGCGGCAGCCGCTGGTCCAGCACCACGCTGTGGTCGTTGTTCCCCGCAGCCCGCTCGGCGAGCGCGTCGAGGACGGTGCCGAGCGGGACCTCCCGGGCACCGAGCGCGAGGCTGGCCGCGACGACGACGAGCAGCAGCCCGACGGCGCCGCCCAGCCCGAGCAGCCGGCGCCGGACCGGTGCCGCACGTAGCTGCGCCCCGGCCCCGAGCGCCTGCGTCATCCCCGCATCCCCCGCGCCCACACCAGCCTTCGCGCCCACAGCCGACTTGTCACCGACAGCCGACTTGTCACCGACAGCGGGATTGTCCTCGACAGCCGACTTGTCACCGACAGCCGACTTGTCCTCGACAGCCGACTTGTCCTCGACAGCGGGATTGTCACCGACAGCCGACTTGTCACCGACAGCGGGATTGTCGACGGCGGCGTGCCGGTGCTCACTGGGCCTCGGTGCGGCCCAGCCGCCAGTAGCCCATGAAGGCCACCCGACGTCGGCACACGCCGGTGTCGGACACCAGCAGCCGGCGCAGCGTCTTGATGACGCCCGCCTCACCGGCGAACCAGGCGTAGAAGTCCGAGCCGCAGCGCTCGCCCCGGCCGCAGGAGTCGATCGGCTGCACCTGGAGGACCGGGGAGTCCCACAGCAGCTGGTTGTCGACGTCGACGTCCTCGAGCGTCTGCCCGACGACGGCTCGGGCGTCGTCGACGACGGCCGCGTGCGCGGTCACCCAGTCACGGACGGCCGGCACGAGCTCGTGACCGTGCGGGTGCTCGCCGCGGGCGAGCCAGGTGACCTCGGCACCCTCGGGCAGCGTGACGTCGAGCATGTCGCCCGCCTCGGGGACCTCGATGAATGCACGGGCCCGACGTCCGGCCGGCAGCTGCTCGAGGATCGAGCAGATGGCCGGCGCAGCGGTCTCGTCGCCGGCGAGAAGCAGCTCACGGGCGCTGCCGGGCGCCCAGTCGGCGCCGGTGGTGTGGGTGGCCGAGCGGGTGTCGGGGCCGACCATGACGAGCCGGTCACCGGCCGTGGCGCGCCGGAGCCAGCGCGAGGCCGGTCCGGCGTCACCGTGGATGACCATGTCGACGTCGACCTCGGCCCGCTCGGGGCGCACGGCGCGGATCGTGTAGGTGCGGAACGGGCCGCGCAACGCCTCGGGCGTCTGGCGCCAGCGCTCGTACCAGGTGCCGTCGAGGATGGCCTGCGGATCGTCGGCGCCGACGTCGGTGAGGTGGCCGTCGTCGAGCGGGAAGAGCAGCTTGATGCGCTGGTCGTGGCCGTGGGCGCCGAACCAGGCGAGGTCGTCGCCGGTGAAGGTCACCCGGCGGAAGTGCGGGCCCAGCGTGCGGATGCCGGACACCTCGACGGCGAACGGCCGGTAGGCGGGGCGGTCGTCGCGCACCACGGAGGCGACCGCACCCGCAGCCCTTGGTGAGGTAAGCATTACCTAAGTAGATCATCCCGCCGCGGGTGCGCGCTACCCCGGATTTCGACGCCGACGTCGGTCGCTCCGCGCGTCCCCCCGGCGATGTCAGTGGTCACTGGCACGCTGCAGACATGAGGAGCTCTCGGGTACCGATCTCGGCGACGGCGCTGGTGGCGTCGTTCTTCGCCAGCGGTGCCGTCGTGAGCCACCCGACCATCCGGCCCCGGATCACGCGGGTCCGCCAGCACCTGGACACCTACCTCGACACCGAGGCCGAGCAGCTCCTCGGCTACGACGACCTCATCCTGCTCGATGTCCAACGACAGCTCGATCCCGTGCACGCGGTGCTGCAGGTCGGTGGGGTGCCGCTGCTCATCCATGCGTTGCCCGGCTTCTGCCAACCCGCCTGGCTGCTGCCCGACCCCGCCGACGCCCGCGCACAGCTGCTGACGGTGCTCGCGCTGCACGACTGGATCGTGGGCGAGGTGCCCGCCGCGGCGTCGCACGAGTCGTCCGACCGGGTGAGGCTGGCCGCCCGTGCCGCCTTCGCGCTCCTCGACGGCACCCCGCACGGTCACGGCACCGCGCGCGGCCACGAGCTCAGCTGAGACGGCCGCCGGCCCGGTCACGAGTCGTGACCGGGCCGGCGGTTTGCTGTCCATGGTGCCGTCTCAGGCAGTGACCGGGCCACCCGAGGTCACGCGGCGCGAGCGCCGACGACCGGTGCTCGTCGTTGCGGGCTCGGCCTCCCCCGCCACGGCGTCGGCCTTCGGGGCGTCGGCCTTGGCGGGCGCCTTGGTGGCCTCCGCGTCCGCCCGAGCGGCGTCACCTGTCGCCATGCCGGCAGTCGCCGGTGCGGCGTCCGCCGTCGCGTCGGCCGTCGCCGGTGCGGCCTCGCCAGCGGCAGCCGGCGCGGTGGTCTCGGACCGTACCGCTCGCCGGCCGCCGCGCGCGGGAGCCCGGGTCGGCAGCGCTGCCTCGAGCGCCTCGAGGCTGGCCGTCGTCGTCGCCGCTGCCGGGTCGGTGGCCTGCGTCGTCGATGCCGTCGGCAGCTCGATCGGGGCCTCGGCCTGCGTTGCAGCCTTGGTCCCACCACCGGAGGTCACGCGCCGACGGCCACGGGCCGGGGCAGGTGCGTCCTCACCGGCGGGCGCGCCGTCAGCGGCAGGCTTGGCGGGTGCCACATCAGCGGCCCGCGTGGCGGGCGCCGCGTCACCAGCGGACGTGGCGGGCGCCGCGCCGGTGGCGGACGTGGCGTCGGACACGGCCGCGGCGGTCGCACCGTCCGACCCGGCCGAGGCGGCGTCCGCCTCATCCTGCGGGATCTCGTCGTGGGCCTGGGCAGCGGCGGCCGCGATGGTCGCGAGCGTGGCCTTGACGGCATCACGGGCCTTGATGCTCTCCGGGTCGTCGGAGACCGGCGGCAGCTCGACGGGCTTCTCCTGCACGACCGGGCGGCCGCTGGAGCTCGCGGTGTCGCTGCCGGGCTTACGGGCCCCGCGACGGCGCGAACCGCCGTTGTCACCGTTGCCCGAGCTCTTCTCGATCGGCTGGTCGTGGACGATGAAACCGCGCCCGGCGCAGTGCTCGCAGGTCTCGCTGAACGCCTCGACGAGCCCCTGGCCCACCCGCTTGCGAGTCATCTGGATGAGCCCGAGCGAGGTCACCTCCGCCACCTGGTGGCGGGTGCGGTCGCGCCCGAGGCACTCGATGAGCCGGCGCATGACCAGGTCACGGTTCGACTCGAGCACCATGTCGATGAAGTCGATGACGATGATGCCGCCGATGTCGCGCAGCCGGAGCTGACGCACGACCTCCTCGGCCGCCTCGAGGTTGTTCTTCGTCACCGTCTCCTCGAGGGTCCCCCCCGAGCCGACGAACTTGCCGGTGTTGACGTCGACGACGGTCATCGCCTCGGTCCGGTCGATCACCAGCGAGCCGCCGGAAGGCAGGTAGACCTTGCGGTCCATCCCCTTGGCGAGCTGCTCGTCGATGCGGTAAGCGGCGAAGACGTCCTTGCTGTCCGTCCAGTGGTGCATCCGGTGGGCGAGGTCCGGGGACAACTCCCCCACGTACTCCGAGATCGTCTGCCAGGCGCCGTCACCGGCGACGGTCAGCGCACGGAAGTCCTCGTTGAAGACGTCGCGCACCACCCGCACGGCCAGCTCGGGCTCGCCCTGGAGCAGCACCGGCGCCGCCTTGGCGGACTTCGCCTTGGCCTGGATCGACTCCCACTTGCGGGTGAGGCGCTCGACGTCGGCGCGCAGCTGCTCCTCGGAGGCTCCCTCAGCGGCGGTGCGCACGATGACGCCCGAGCCGGCGGGCACGATCTCCTTGAGCAGCTTCTTCAGGCGAGCGCGCTCGTTCTCCGGCAGCTTGCGCGAGATCCCGGTCATCGCACCCGAGGGCACGAGCACGAGGTAGCGGCCGGCGAGGGTCACCTGCGAGGTGAGCCGGGCGCCCTTGTGGCCGATCGGGTCCTTGGTCACCTGGACCATGACGGGGTCGCCGGAGGACAGCGCCTGCTCGATCCGGCGGGGCTTGCCACCCATGCCGACGGCGTCCCAGTTGACCTCACCGGCGTAGAGCACGGCGTTGCGGCCGCGGCCGAGGTCGACGAAGGCGGCTTCCATGCTCGGCAGCACGTTCTGCACGCGGCCGAGGTAGACATTGCCGACCATCGAGCTCTGCGTCTCCTGGGCGACGTAGTGCTCGACGAGCACCTTGTCCTCCAGGACGGCGATCTGGATGCGTCCGTCGTGCTCGCGCACGATCATCTCGCGGTCGACGGCCTCACGGCGGGCAAGGAACTCCGACTCGCTGATCGTCGTGCGGCGACGACCGGCGTCGCGGCCGTCCCGGCGGCGCTGGCGCTTGGCCTCGAGCCGGGTCGACCCGTGCAGCGGGGTGATCTCGTCGCGTGCCGCACGACCCTCGCGGGAGTCGGCGGTGCCGGAGTCCTCGGTCGAGCGCGACCCGCTGCTGCGACGACGACGACGGCGACGGCGGCTCGAGCCGTCCGAGCTGTCGTCGTCGGAGTCGTCCTGGTCGTCGCGGGCGTCGTCCGCGGCGTTGCTGGATGTGGCGCGGCCGCTGCTCGCGGGTGCACTGTCGTTTGACGACTCGTCGGAGTCGTCTGCGGAGCTGTCGGAGTCGTCGGAGTCCTCGTCGTGCTGAGGACCGCGGTTGCGCCGACCACGGCCTCCGCGGCGGCGACGACGACGGCCGCTGCTCTCGCTGGAGTCGCTCGCGCCGTTGTCGGCCGTGGCCTCGTCGGTGTCGGTGTCGCTGCCGGCCTCGGCGTCGCTCGCGTCGGTGCCGGCGGTGTCGGCAGTGTGATCGGCAGAGTCCTGGCCGGAGCGGCCTCGGCCACCGCCGGAGCCCTGCCCGGAACGACGGCGCTGGCCACGACCGTTGCGTTGCTTCGGCGCGGTGTCGTCGGTGTCGTCCTCTTCCTCGGTGTCCTCGTTGGCCGGCTGGGGCGCGACGGGGGCGCCAGCAGCCGCCTGCACCCGACGGCGCGAGCGGGTGGGCTCGGGGGCCCGGAAGAGCAGCGCGGTGGCCGGCAGCCGCAGGTCCTCCTCGGTGCCGTCCTCCTCGGTCTCGTCCTCGTCCTCGTCGTCGATCTCGTCCGTCACCGGGTCCTGCTGCTGCGGTGCGGAGCTGAAGGCGGCCATGACGTCGATCTGCTGGTCGGCTGAGCGCTTGCTGCGTCGGCGTGACGTGGCGGCGGCCGGTGCATCGGCGTCGGAGGCAGTGTCCGTGGCGCCGGAAGCGGTGGCGTCAGCGGCGGTGGCGTCGCCAGCGGTGTCCGTGCTGGCCGGCGCGTCGGTGGTGCTCGCGGCCGGGGCCTGCGGTGCGGCGGCGGCCGCGGTCACGCGGCGCCGGCTGCCCCGGGTGCGCGGGGCGGACGTGGTCTCGCCGGCCGGTGCGGCGTCGGCGGACGCGTCTCCCTCAGCGGCCGGTGCGGCGGCGGCCGAGGACACGTCTGCGGACGGGGTGGCGTCACTGGACGGGGCGTCGTCAGCGGACGGGGTGGCGTCGACGACCGGCGCCGGTGCGGTGGCAGCCTTGGTCGCCCGGCGGCGCGGCGCACGTGCCTTGGCCGGGGCAGCCTCGGTGAGAGCCTCCTCCGCCGGAGCTGCGGCCGGGGCGTCGGCCGCCGGGTCTGCGGTCGCGGCAGCGTCCTGCTCGGTGGCGGTGTCGGCACCCTCGGCCGGCGCCGGGACGGTCGCGCGGCGCGGCGCGCGCTTGGCCGGGGTCTTCTTCGGCGCGGCGTCGACCGCAGCATCGGCGGGGACGGCGACGCTGTCAGCAGCAGCCGCGTCCTGGGTGCCGGCCGTGGTGGCGGCGTCGTCAGCCGGTGCGGCTGCGCTCTCGGTCGCGGCGGCGACCTTCTTGCGGGGGGCGCGCTTCTTGGCGGCCGGCTTCGTCTCGGTGGGCTTCGACTCGGCCTCGGTGACGGCGTCGGGCGTGGTCTGGCTGCTGGCGACGTCGCCCTCGGCGGTCGTGGCCTGGCCGGCGGCGGCCTCGGTGGTCGCCTTGGCAGTCTTGGCCGCGGTGGTCTTGGCGGCGGTGGTCTTGGCGGTGCCCGCCTTGGCGGCGGTGGTCTTGGCGGCCGTGGTCTTGGCAGTGCCAGCCTTGGTGGCGGTGCCGGTGGCCTTGGCGGCGGTTGCCTTGGTGGCGGTGGTCTTCGCCGCCGTCGCACGCTTGCGTGCCGGCGCCTTCGCGGGGGCCGGCTCGTCGGCGGCGGTGTCGGTGGTCGTGGTGTCGACGGCCGCGGTGTCGGTGGCCGGCTCAGCGGCCGCCGTAGTCGCGCTCGTGGCCCGACGACGCGTCGTCTTCGCCGGTGTCTTGGTTGCGGTGGCGTCGTCCGCGGCTGCGTCGGTGGCCGGCGCGCTCGCGGCGGGCTCGGCGGTGGTGACGCGGCGGGCCCTGGGGGCGCGCTTGGCGGCGGCCTTGGGTGCGTCGGCCTCGGCGGCCGGCTCGCTGCTCGCCGTCGTGTCCTGCGGCGCGACCGGCGCGGTGGACGCGGCAGTGACGCGTCGGCGACGTGCCGGTGCCTTCGCCTCGGTTGCCGATCCGTCAGAGTTGGTCGGTGTCGTAGTCATGTGGTTCCTCGCCGTGGTCCCCGGCCACACCACCGGTACCTCGGAATGTCAGTCGACGTCAGCCTCGGCCGACGACGGAAGTTGTGTAGTCCGCCCCTACCGCGCTGGTGCGCGCCGCACGGGCGGCAACGTCGTCAGGCGTCCTGCGCACGTCGGGTCTCCCCGCCGCAGCGTCGAAGGTCCGCCCCTCTGCAGCAGCGCGCTCACCCGGATGGTGAGGCGGCGCAAGTCGAGGTAGAAGCCTGATCGTCGTTGGGCCGAGGAACGGGGTGTGGACCTGTTCTCCGACCATTAGCGAGTATCGCACACATCATCCGGGCAGACCCGAGCGGCACACCCGGGCCGTCGATCCCGGCACCGGCCGCCGCCCTACTCGTGGGTAGCCCCCATGAGATGGAGCAGCTCGTGCACCGTCGGGTCGGTCAGCGTGTAGCAGACTGTTCGACCGACACGCTCGTCTCGCACCCAGCCCTGCAGCCGCAGCAGCCGCAACGCCTGCGAGGCGGCCGTGCTCGTGATCCCGCTCGCCTCGGCGAGCTGCCCCACCGAGGCGGCCCCGGGGCCGGCCTGGTGCATGGTCGCGAGCAGTCGCAGCCGAGTCGGATCGCCGAGCAGGTGGAACCGCGCGGCCCAGGCCGCGATGTCGAGGTCGTGCGCCATGTGCCCGTGCATCGTCCCACCCTGCCGTGACCGCGCGTCACCGGCCACCTTATGCTTACCTGTTCAGGTGATCAGACGGGCAGCCGGTCGGTCAGGGGAGCGTGTCGTCGCGGCACATCGAGGTGCGATGACCGCCACTGCCGCGCGGCGTCAGGCGGCGATGCTCGCCGTCGTCACGGTCGCCCTCGCCGGGTGCGCCGCCGGCGCGGAGGAGACCGACGTCGCGGCCGGCACGACCATCGTGCTGGCCGACCCGCAGCCGCTGGGGGAGTACAACCCGGTCGGCGGCTACGGGGAGCTCGGCGTCTCGCCGCTGTACGACGGTCTGCTGCGCCCGCAGGCGGTCTCCGACGAGCAGCTGCCCGCGCTGGTGCCGGGCCTCGCCGCCGCGCAGCCGTCGAGCAACGACGACAGCACGGTGTGGGACGTCCCGCTGCGTAGCGACGTCCACTTCTCCGACGGCACCAGCCTGACCGCCGACGACGTCGTGGCCACCTACGAGGCCGTGCTCGACCCGGCATCGGCGTCCGGCATCGCCGCGTCCTACGCGATGATCGACGCCGTCACCGCCGTCGATGACCACCACGTCCGCTTCGAGCTCGCGCACCCCTACGCCGCGTTCCCGGCGCTCCTCCTGCTCGGGATCGCGCCGGCCGAGCACCTCACCGGCGGCCCGGCGCTCGACTCCCCGCTCAACCGGCAGCCCGTCGGTACCGGCCCCTACGTGCTCACCGACCTCACCGCCGAGCAGGCCGTGCTCGAGGCCAACCCCGACTACTGGGCAGGGGCGCCGGAGGTCACCAGACTCGTCGTCGTCCACATGCCCGATGACAACGCCCGCGCGCAGCGGATGCGCGCCGGCGACATCGACGGCACGGTGCTGCCACCGGCGCTCGCCCGGTCCTTCGAGAACGACGACGGCGCGACGGTCCACGCCGTCCAGTCCGCCGACTGGCGCGGTGTCTCCCTGCCGGCGGACAACCCGCTGACCGCCGACGAGCGGGTGCGGCTGGCGATGAACCTCGGCGTCGACCGGCAGTCGATGATCACCGACGTCCTGGCGGGGCACGGCCGCCCTGCCCACTCCCCCGCGGCCGCGGTCTACGGCGACGGCTTCGACCCCGCCGCCACCTTCGACCACGACCCGGACCGGGCGCGCGCTCTGCTCGAGGACGCCGGCTGGCTGCCGGAGGCCGACGGTGTGCGCGTCCATGACGGCGCCCGCGCCGAGCTCACCGTCCTGTACCCCGCACCCGACACCGTCCGTCGGGACCTCGCCACCGCGTTCGCCGCCGACATGGCCGAGCTCGGCATCGACGTCACCCTCGCCGGCAGCTCGTGGGACGAGATGGACCGGCGGGTGGCCGACAGCGCCATCCTGCTCGGCGGCGGCGACCGGCCCTACGACCTCGACACCCAGATGTACGGTGCGCTGCACGGCCGCGCGGCGAGCACCGCGACCTACGACAACCCCGCCGGCTTCCAGATCCCTGGTGTCGACGACGCGCTCGACGACGCCCGCCGCACCCTCGACCCGGTTCACCGTGCGCAGCAGTACCGCGCGGTACAGCGGGCCTACGTCGAGCACCCGACCCACGTGTTCCTCGCCTTCCTCGACCACACCTACGTCTCGGTCGACGACGGCTGGGACACCGGTCCGCTCGTCATGGAGCCCCACGCGCACGGGGTGACCTGGGGGCCCTGGTGGAACCTCGCGGCATGGCACCGGTGACCGCACCGCCCGCCGGCCGCCGCGCCACCACCCGGCGCCGCACCCCGCTCGACGACGTGCCCGCCCGACGACGGCGCAGCAGGTGGCGCGACCGCCGTACGGATCTCCTGCGCCTCGTCGCGCGGCGCACGGCCATCGCGGTCCCGATGCTCGTCGCACTGTCCGCCGGGGTGTTCCTCCTCGCGGCCCGGTCGCCGTTCAACCCGCTGGCGGCCTACCTGGGCTCGCGCTACCAGCAGGCGTCCGACGCCGGCAAGGAGGCGATGGGCGAGCACCTGGGCCTCGGCACGCCCTGGTGGCAGGCATGGTGGGCGTGGGCCGGCGATGCGGTGCGGGGTGACCTCGGGTGGTCCCGGGTGTACTCGGCACCGGTCACGGAGGTCCTCGGTGACCGGTTGCCCTGGACCGTGCTGCTGTCGGCCACCGGGCTCGTGCTGGCCGTCGTCGTCGCCCTCACCCTCGGCACCCTCGCCGGGCTGCGGCCGGGGTCGCGGCTGGACCGGCTGTGCCGCGCCGTCGCCGTCGTCGTGCAGGCGGTGCCGCCCTTCGTTCTCGCGCTGGCTGCCGTCACGGTCTTCGCGGTGAGCTTGCGATGGGTGCCGGCTGCCGGCGCCACCGCCCCCGGGCAGCCCTACACCGTCGCCGGTGTCGCGACCCACCTCGTGCTGCCCGCCGCCACGCTCGCGCTCACCCAGCTGCCGTGGCTGCTGCTCGCGGTGCGCTCGTCGGTCGCCGGCACCGTCGCCTCCCCCGCCGTGCGCGGCGCACGCGCGCGAGGGGTCGGCCCGGTGCGCGTCGTCACCGGGCACGTGCTTCCCGTGTCGCTAGCCCCGCTCGTGACGATCGTCGGCGCCCGGCTGCCCGAGCTGGTCGTCGGAGCCGTGCTCGTCGAGGAGGTCTTCGGCTGGCCGGGCCTGGCCGCGGCGGTGGTGGACTCGGCCCGGGCGCTGGACTTCCCGCTGCTCGCGACGCTCACCGTGGCGACCACCGGCGCGGTGCTGCTCGGCTCGCTCCTCGCCGACGCCGCCTACCTCCTGCTCGACCCGCGGGTGAGCCCCGATGTCTGAGCGGCGCCTGGCCTGGCGCCGGTGGCTGCCCGTCGGCGTGCTGCTCGTGGTGGTGGCGTACGCGACCCTCGTCCCGTGGGCGGCGGGCGCGCCGACGGCCGACTTCCGCCAAGCGCTGCAACCACCGAGCTCCGGCCACTGGTGGGGCACCGACCACTCCGGGTACGACCTGTTCGTGCGCACCGCCGCCGGGCTGCGCGTGTCACTGCTCATCGCCGCTGTCTGCGCCGTCACCGCAACTGTGCTCGGCGGGATCGTCGGCGGGCTCGCCGCCGTCGTCGGCGGCCGCGTCGACTCCGTGGTCATGCGGCTGACCGACGGCGTCAACGCGTTGCCGCACCTGCTGCTGGGCATCGTCATCGTCGCCTTCTACCGCGGCTCGGTGCCGGCGATCATCGCCTCGATCGCGCTCACCCACTGGCCGCAGATCGCGCGGATCATCCGGGCCGAGATGCTCACGGTCCGGTCCGCGCCGTACGTCGACGCCGCCTACCTGTGGGGCGCCTCCCGCGCCGAGGTGCTGCGCCGCCACCTCCTCCCGGCGGCGCTGCCGCAGGCCGGTATCGCCGTCCTCATGCTCGTGCCTCACGCGATCTGGCACGAGTCGACGCTCAGCTTCCTCGGCCTCGGGCTCTCCCCCGACCGGCCGAGCATCGGCACGCTGCTGGAGGTTGCCCGGGGCGACGTGCTCACCGGCGCCTGGTGGACGCTCGTGGCGCCCGCCGGCGTCCTCGTCGCCACCACTCTCGCCGTCGCCGGCCTCGGCGCGAGCGTGCGTGGCGCCCGCGAGCAGCGCCAGGCGGTGATCGCGGCATGACGGCGGCACCGCAGCCGGCCGCCCGCCCGGCGGCGGAGGCCGAGGGGCTGAGCATCCGCATCCCCACCAGGTCGGCGGGACGGGCCACCTGGGTCCACGCCGCCACCGACGTCGACCTGAGCCTGGCCCCGGGGACGACGACGGCGCTCGTGGGAGAGTCCGGCGGCGGCAAGTCGATGCTCGCCAGCGCGATGTGCGGGCTGCTGCCGGCCGGGACCCGGGTGAGCGGGGCCCTCCGCGTCGCCGGGCAGGAGATGAGCCGGGCCCGCGAGCACCAGTGGCGCGTGCTTCGTGGACGCACCGTGGGGCTGGCGACCCAGTCCGGGGACATGAGCCTCACCCCGGTGCGGACCGTCGGCAGCCAGCTCGCCGAGACGATCGCCGCCCTCGGCGCGCGGGTCGGCGTGGCCGAGCTGCTGGCGAGGGTCGGCCTGGCGACGGCGACCGCCGAGCTGTACCCGCACGAGCTCTCCGGCGGGATGGCGCAGCGGGTCGCGCTGGCGGCCGCGCTCGCCGGCCGGCCGCAGGTGCTCATCGCCGACGAGCCCACCGCCGGCCTCGACCCGGCGCTCGCCGTCCACATCTTCGCCCTGCTGCGCGAGGCAGCCGACGAGGGGGCCGCCGTCCTGCTCATCAGTCACGACCTCCAGCTCGTGGAGTCGACCGGCGTCGCGGACCGGATCGCCGTCATGTACGCCGGGCGGATCGTGGAGACCGGCCCGGCCGCCGCCGTCCTCGTGCGGCCCGCGCACGACTACACCACGGCGCTGCTCGCCGCGCTGCCCTCCCGCGGGCTCCACCCGATCCCCGGCACGCCGCCCGAGCTCACCGACCTCGCACCCGGTCACTCCTTCACCGACCGCCTCCGCGACGCCGCCGAGGGGAGGGCATATGCCGATCGTCGGTGACCGGATCAGCTGCTCCTACGGCGCGACGGTGGTGCTCGACGGTGCGAGCATCCGCGTCGAGCCCGGCCAGGTCGTTGGCCTCACCGGGCCGTCCGGCAGCGGCAAGTCCACGCTCGCGCGGATCCTCACCGGCCTCCAGCTGCCCGACCACGGCGCCGTGCACGTCGACGGCACACCGGTGAGCACCAGCCGCGGTCGCATGACCGGCCACGTCGGCCTGCTGCACCAGTCACCGCGTGCGGCGACGAACCCGCGGATGCGGCTCGGCGAGATCATCGCGGAGCCGCTGCGTCGTCGCCGGCGCGCGTGGCAGCCGCCGGCCGCTCGCGATGGTGGCGGCGTGGTCATTGACGACGGCGCGGCCATTGCCGACGGCGCGGCCCGCGCGCTCGCGGCTCGCGCCGGTCTGACGCCCGACCTCCTCGAGCGCTACCCGGGGCAGGTCTCCGACGGACAGCTCCAGCGAGCCTGCGTCGCCCGCGCGCTCGCCGCCCACCCCCGCTACCTCGTGTGCGACGAGCCGACCGCCATGCTCGACGCCGCGGCCACCGCCGCCGTCGCCGGGCTGCTCCTCGAGCTCGCCGCGGCTGACATCGGGATCCTCGTCGTCAGCCACGACCACCTGCTTCTCGAGGCGCTGTGCACCACCGTGGTCGACCTGCGGGACCTCAGCGCAGCCGGTGCGGGGGCCGACCAGCGGCAAGGCAGCGGCCTTGGCTCACCCGAACGGTGGAGCCGGCGGCTGCGGCTCGGCCGCTGAGCGGTGGCGGAACCGTCGAACGAGCGTCGCTGCCTCAGCCGCGGACCGGTGTGGTGACCCTGCGCTGGCGCCGTCAGCCGGTCGCGGTCCGTCGTCCGGCGTCGGTCCCACGCGGTGACGTCCGGGGTCGGCGAACTCGCCCCGCCACCGGTGCCACGCACCGTCGACGGCAGCCTCCGCGTCGTGCGCGTGCCGGGCCAACGCCCGCGCCATCGCTCCCTCTCCGGCGAACCGGCTCTCGTGCCGGCCGTGCACCTCGGCGGGGCGGGCCCCCAGGAGCAGCACGGATGTCATGGCGCGGTTGTCGGCCATGATCCCGGGCCGTTCGCGGTGGCCGGCCTCGCGCAGGTCGAGGTCCTCGACGAGGAGCGGCCGCCCCGCGTGGTCGACCCGCATCGTCGAGCGCAGCGGCCCACCGCCGTCCTCGTAGGTGCGGCCGAGCACGAGGGTCTCGGACAGCAGCACGCGGGCGCCGGCCTCGACCGACACCCGGGTGTCACGCCGCAGGTTCGCCCCGGCCGTGACGACGAAGGGTGCCCCGCGCCACACCAGCCGCCCGCCCTGGGCGACCCGCAGCTGCGCCGACCAGTGCGCCTCGCCGCCCTGCGCGTCGTAGGCGACCGTCCCCGACGGCTCGACGAGCTCGAGCCACACCCCGGGCCCGACGTCGACCTCGATCCGCAGGTCGTCCCCGGCCAGCAGCGTGGCGTAGGAACCGACCAGCGCCAGCCGCGCCACCGGCCCGTCGACGCTCAGCGGCCGCGGGCGCAGGAACGTGCCGGCACGGAGCTCGGTGAAGCGGGTACGACCGCCCACGAGCTCCGCCCGCACCCGCGTCGCGGCCGACTCCGTCACAGATGGCTGTGCGCGTGGGTGTGCTCGGCCTCGCCGTGGCTGTGACTGTGGGCCTCGCCGTCGCCATGGCTGTGCGGCGCCATCGGCCCGGGGTCACGCGGGACGTGGCGGCCGTGACGGTAGTCCTCGAGGATCTCCCGCACCCACTGCGCCTGCTTGCCGATCGACTCGGGGTCGTGCTGGCTCAGCGCCAGCACCGGCAGGCCGTCGCGGGCCCGACGGGCGTCGGCGACCATCTGGTCGACGTCGACCCCGACGTACGGGGCGAGGTCGATCTTGTTGACGAGCAGCAGGTCGGCGCGCTCGATGCCCGGCCCGCCCTTGCGGGCGACGTCCCCGCCGCCGGCGACGTCGAGGCAGAAGATCTGGGCGTCGACGAGGGCGGGACTGAAGGTCGCGGTGAGGTTGTCCCCGCCGCTCTCGACGATGACGAGGTCCAGCGGCGCGAACTCTTCCTCGAGGTCCTCGATGGCCAGCAGGTTGGGGGTGATGTCGTCGCGGATCGCGGTGTGCGGGCAGGCACCGGTCTCCACGGCGTGGATCCGCTCGATCGGCAGCACGCCGGCCGAGCGCAGCAGCCGCGCGTCCTCGTCGGTGTAGATGTCGTTGGTGACGACGGCGATGCGCAGCTCGTCGGCCAGCTCGCGGCAGATCGTGGCGATGAGCGTGCTCTTGCCGGTGCCGACCGGCCCGGCGACACCCAGTCGCATCGCGCGCTTGGGGGCAACGGCCGCGCTGCTGGCGGTGCTGCTGGCGGTGCTGCTGCCGGTGGGCTGGTCGTGATCGGTGTCAGGCAACGAAGATCCTCCTTGTCTCGGCGCCGTGGTCGAGTGACCACTGCTCGGCTTGCGGTGCGGTGAGTGCGGGCATGTCGGCGGGCGAGCCGACGGCGAGCACGCGCTCGACGAGTGCGTCGAGGAGCGGCTCGAGTGCGAGCAACCAGGCGACGGCGTCCACCGGGTCGACAGGCGCGAGCTTGAGGGTCGCCGAGGCGACGGTCTGGGCGTCGTCGTAGAAGCTGGCACGTGCGACGGCGGCCTCGTCGGTCCCCATGATCGCCGCGACGACGCCCATCGCGACCGGTCGCAGCGGGGCGCGGCCGATCGCGCGGAGCTGGGCGACGGCGGGGTGCTCGGGCCACAGCCGGCGGGCCATCCGGACCAGGCCACGGCCGAGCATCCCCGAGACCTCCCGCAGCGGCTCGCTCGGGGTCCGCACCGCCAGCGCGTCGTGGACCGCCACGAGCCGCGCCGGGTCGTGGCGCACGGCCCGGTGCGCCAGGACGGCGGCGGAGGCCTCGACGACGGCCACCGTGCGGGCCCGCGCGGTGATGTAGTCGGGCACCAGCTCCGGCGCCATGCCCGCCGCCAGCCCCGGCTCGAGCCCGCCGGAGTAGGCGTGCCCGCCGGTGGGGAGCCGGGCGTCTGCCAGCAGCAGCGCCCCCAGGTTGCCGGGCACCGGGGCCTAGAACATCGTGTAGCGCTGCGCGAGCGGCACCACGTCGACCGGTTCGGGACGGACGAGCTCGCCGTCGATCGTGATCGCGAAGGTCTCCGGGTCGACCTCGAGCTTCGGCAGCGTCGTGTTGTTCGGCATGTCCGCCTTGCCGACGTCGCGGGTGGGGCGGACGGCGGCGAGCCGGCGGGTGAGCCCGAGGCGCTCGGCCAGGCCGTCCTCGAGGGCGGCGGGAGACACGAACGACGTCGCCAGGTGTGCGGCGGAGGTCCCCTCGGCGGGGAGGGTGGTGCGGGTGAAGACCGGCTGCGGGTTCGGTACGGCGCCGTTGGGGTCGCCCAGCGGCGCCGCGACGATCGCGCCGGACTTGATGACTGCCCACGGCCGGATACCGAAGAACGCCGGGTCCCACAGCACAAGGTCGGCCATCTTGCCGCTCTCCACCGAACCGACCTCGTGGTCGATGCCGTGGGCGGCGGCGGGGCAGATCGTGTACTTGGCGACGTAGCGCCGGGCCCGCTCGTTGTCGGCGGGGAGGTCCGAGCTCAGCGGGCCGCGGCGGTGCTTCATCACGTGCGCCACCTGCCAGGTGCGGCAGATCACCTCGCCGATGCGGCCCATCGCCTGGGCGTCGGAGGAGGTGATCGAGAGCGCGCCCATGTCCTGCAGGATGTCCTCGGCGGCCATCGTCGACGCGCGGATCCGTGACTCGGCGAAGGCGAGATCCTCCGGTACGCGGGGGTTGAGATGGTGGACGACGAGCAGCATGTCGAGGTGCTCGTCGACGGTGTTGACGGTGTACGGCAGGGTCGGGTTGGTCGAGGCCGGCAGCACGTTGGGCTCGCTGGCGACGACGATGATGTCCGGCGCGTGGCCGCCGCCGGCGCCCTCGGAGTGGAAGGAGTGGATGCCGCGGCCGGCGATCGCGTCGATGGTGTGCTGGACGTAGCCGGTCTCGTTGAGGCTGTCGGCGTGCAGCGCCACCTGGAGGCCGAACTCGTCGGCGGCGCGCAGCGCGGCGTCTATCGCGGCGGGCGTAGCGCCCCAGTCCTCGTGCACCTTGTAACCGCCGGCCCCGGCCAGCGCCTCCTCGCGCATGGCCTCGTGCGAGACGGTGCTGCCCTTGCCGAACAGGATGACGTTGAGCGGGATGTGGTCCAACGCGCGGTGCATCATCGCCAGCGACCACGCGCCCGGCGTGACCGTCGTCGCCTTGGACCCCTCGGTGGGACCGGTGCCGCCGCCGATGACCGTCGTCGTCCCGGTGGTGAGCGCCTCACGCATCTCGATCTCGCTGAGGAAGTGCACGTGGGTGTCCACGGCGCCCGCGGTGAGGATCTTGCCCTCGCCGGCGATGACGTCGGTGCTCGGGCCGATCTGCATGTCCGGGCGGATGCCGTCCATGACGTCGGAGTTGCCTGCCTTGCCGACGGCGACGATCCGGCCGTCGCGGATGCCGACGTCGGCCCGGATGATCCCCCAGTGGTCGAGCACGACGACGTTGGTGATGACGACGTCGAGCGCGCCCTGCGAGCGCAGGGTCATGCCTTGGCCCATCGACTCGCGGATGGTCTTGCCGCCACCGAACGTGACCTCGTCACCGCCGGCGGTGCGGTCCTCCTCGACCTCGATCCACAGGTCGGTGTCGCCGAGCCGGATCTGGTCGCCGGCGGTGGGGCCGTACAGCTGGGCGTACTCGCGCCGATCGATGCGACTCATGCCTGCTCCTCCTCGGCCGGCCCCTCGACCCTGGCCTCTTGGTCGCTGATGCGAATGTGCGCGCCCTTGGCGCGGTGCGGCTGCTTCACCTCGGTGTTCGGCGTCCCGAAGGGCACCACCTTCTTGGGCTCACGCTCGACGGCGTGCTCCGTCGTCGGCCGGTCACGGAGCTGGAGCCCCGGCACGTGCTTGGTGCCGCCGAGCGCGACGAGGTCGACCGTGCGGCTGACGCCGGGCTCGAGGCGCACCGACGTCCCGGCGGGCGCGTCGAGCCGGTAGCCCTGGGCGGCCTCGCGGTCGAAGTGCAGCGCCGGGTTGGCGTCGGGGAAGTGCAGGTGCGAACCGACCTGGATGGGCCGGTCCCCCGCGTTGACGACGACGATCGAGCGCCGGTCGCGGCCCTGGTTGAGCTCCAGCGGCTCGGGCCGGGTGCGGATCTCCCCGGGGATCATTGGATCGCGTCCGTGACCGTCACGAGCTTGCGGCCGTCGGGGAACGTCGCCTCGACCTGGATGTCGCCGATCATCTCCGGCACTCCCTCCATGACCTCCTCGCGGGTGAGCACGGTGCGGCCCTCCGCCATGAGGTCGATGACGCGCGCGCCCTCCCGGGCCCGCTCGATGACCCAGCACGACAGCAGCGCCGTCGCCTCGGGATAGTTGAGCAGGACGCCGCGCTCGCGCCTGTCGCGGGCGATCATCCCTGCCACGCTCAGCAGGAGCTTCTCGGTGTCTGACGGAACAAGTTGCATGAGCCACCTCGTTGTCGGTCACGGCGGTTCGACACTAGCCACGCTCCGGGGGTTGCGCCACGGGTGGCGCTGCGCCCCCGGCACCATCAGCAGCCGTCGCTCCCCCGGCGCTGCCCCCAGCGCCGCCCGGGACCTACGTCCCAGTCCCGCATATCCACGGATTCTTATGGTGGCGGAGGTCCCGGCTCAGGCCGGGACGGACCCGCTGGCGTCCTGGAGGGACATCGATGGAAGCGTTGGACCTGGCTCGGTGGCAGTTCGGCATCACCACCGTCTACCACTTCATCCTCGTCCCGCTGACGATCGGGCTGTCGGCGCTGGTGGCGGTCATGCACACCGCGTGGACCCGCACCGGCAACGAGCACTGGCACCGGCTGACGAAGTTCTTCGGCAAGGTGCTGCTCATCAACTTCGCGCTCGGCGTCGCCACCGGGATCGTGCAGGAGTTCCAGTTCGGGATGAACTGGTCGGAGTACTCCCGGTTCGTCGGTGACATCTTCGGCGCCCCGCTGGCCATCGAGGCGCTCGCCGCGTTCTTCCTCGAGTCGACCTTCCTCGGGCTGTGGGTCTTCGGCGAGGGGAGGCTGCCCCGCTGGCTGCACACCGCCTGCATCTGGGCGGTCGCCGTCGGCACCACGATCTCCGCCTACTGGATCCTCGCCGCCAACTCCTGGATGCAGCACCCCGTCGGCGCGGTGTTCAACCCGGAGACGGGCCGCGCCGAGCTCGACGGCGTCGCCGGCTTCCTTGAGGTGATGACCAACAACACGCTGCTCGCGGCGTTCTCGCACACCATCACCGCGGCGTTCCTCGTCGCCGGCACCTTCGTCGCCGGGATCTGCGGCTGGTGGCTGGTGCGCTCGGTGCGCGCCGGCCGGCAGGACGAGGCACGCCACGTGTGGCGCCGCGGCGCGTACGTCGGCCTGGTGACGATCCTCATCTCCGGCGTCGGGATCATCGCCAGCGGCGACGTCCAGGGCAAGCTCATGTACCAGCAGCAGCCGGGCAAGATGGCCGCCGCCGAGGCGGTCTGCGAGGGCGGCGAGGGCGTCGGGTTCTCGCTGCTGTCGATCGGCAACCCGCTGAGCAACGACTGCCGCGACGTCGTCCACCTGCTGGAGGTCCCGTTCCTCACGTCCTTCCTCGGCACCGGCGCGGTCACCGGTCCGGAGAGCTACCTGCCCGGCGTCACCGAGGTGCAGGAACGCCAGATGGAGCTCTACGGGGACCTGCCCGGCGTCGACGAGGACACCGAGTTCTACCCGAACCTGTTCATCGCGTTCTGGAGCTTCCGGCTGATGATCGGCCTGGCCGGGTTCTCCGCCGCGCTCGCGCTGGCCGGGCTGTGGCTGCTGCGCAAGGGACGGGTCACCGACAGCGTGTGGTTCTCGCGGCTGTGCCTGGTCGCGCTGCCGATGCCGTTCCTCGCCTCGAGCTTCGGCTGGATCTTCACCGAGATGGGCCGCCAGCCGTGGGTGGTGCACCCCAACCCGGCCAACCCGGTCGACAAGGTCATGCTGCTCACCACCGACGGCGTCTCCACGGTGGTCCCGGCGGGCCAGGTGCTCACCTCGCTCATCGCGTTCACGCTGCTGTACGCGGCACTCGGCGTCGTGTGGTTCGCGCTCATCCGTCGTTACGTCCTCGAGGGCGTGGAACCGATCGACCCGGTCGACGACGACGAGGACGACGACGCACCCGCCCCCACCCTGTCGTTCGCCTACTGACCGGACCGAGGAGAAGACCATGGATCTGCCACTGCTGTGGTTCGGGCTCATCGCCGTGCTGTGGGCCGGCTACTTCGTCCTCGAGGGGTTCGACTTCGGGGTCGGGATGCTGCTGCGCACCTTCGCCCGGGACGAGCGCGAGCGCCGGGTGCTGCTGCGCACCATCGGCCCGGTGTGGGACGGCAACGAGGTGTGGCTGCTCACCGCCGGCGGTGCCACCTTCGCGGCGTTCCCGGAGTGGTACGCGACGATGTTCTCCGGCTTCTACCTGCCGCTGCTCATCATCCTGCTCGCGCTCATCGTGCGGGTCTGCGCCCTGGAGTGGCGCGCCAAGATCAATGACGTGCGGTGGCGCAACCGGTGGGACGTCGCGCTGACCTTCGGCTCCTGGGTGCCCGCGCTGCTGTGGGGAGTGGCGTTCGCCAACCTCGTGCAGGGCATGGAGATCGAGGTCATCGACGGCAACCACCAGCTCACCGGCGGCTTCTTCTCGCTGCTGACGCCGTTCACGCTGCTCGGCGGCGCGATGACGCTGCTCCTCTTCCTCACCCACGGCACGGTGTTCGTCGCGCTGAAGACCGCCGGCGAGGTCCACGACCGGGCGGCCACGCTGGCCAAGCGGCTGGCGGTGCCCTCGGCCGCCGTCGTCGTGGTCTGGCTGCTGTGGGCGCAGCTGTTGTTCTCCGACAACCTCGTCTCGTTGGTCCCCCTGGCGCTCGCCGCCGCCGGGGTGCTCGGCGCGATCGCCGCGACCCTCCGCGAGCGCGATGGGTGGGCGTTCGTGCTCCACGCCGTCGCGATCCTCGCCGTCGTCGGTTTCATGTTCACCGCGATGTTCCCCCACGTGATGCCGTCCTCGCTCGACCCGTCGGCGTCGCTGAGCATCGCCGGCGCGGCCGCCTCGCCCGCGACGCTCACCGTGATGAGCATCGTCGCGCTGTTCTTCGTGCCGGTCGTGCTCGGCTACCAGGGCTGGACGTACTGGGTGTTCCGCAAGCGGGTGTGGGCGAGCGACATCGTCGGCGACGAGGGGCTGCACCCGAGCGACGTCCGCACCTTCGAGGACGCCGCGGCGCCCACGGCGCCCGGGCCCGAGGCGCGCTAGGTGCGACCGCTCGATCCCCGGCTGCTGCGCCACGCCACCGCGACCCGCCGCTACATCGCGCTCACCGCGACGACCGGGCTGGTGCTGGCCGCGCTGGTCGTGGCGCAGGCGCTGCTCATCGCCCACGCCGTCGCACCGGTGATCGACGGCGACGCCGGCTGGGCCGAGGCCGCGCCGCTCGCCGGCGGGCTGGTGCTGGTGGTCGTGACGCGGGTGCTGGTGACGGTGCTGCGGGAGTCGCTGGCGCACCGGGCGGCCCGCGACGTCGTCGCCGAGCTGCGCTCCGCGGTGCTCGACCGCGCGGTGGCGCTGGGTCCGCGCGCGATCCCGGAGAGCCGGGAGCTGAGCACGCTGGTCACCCGCGGCCTGGACGACCTCGAGCCGTACTTCGTGCGCTACCTCCCCCAGCTGCTGCTCGCCGCGACGCTCACGCCGGCCACGCTGGTGGTGATCCTCGGCCTGGACCTGTGGTCGGCGGTGATCGTCGCCGGCACCATCCCGCTCATCCCGGTGTTCATGTGGCTCATCGGGGTGCTCACCCAGCGCCACGCCGACGAGCGGCTCACCGCGATGCAGCGGCTCGGCGCCCAGCTGCTCGACCTGCTCGCCGGGCTCAGCACCCTCAAGGCGCTGGGCCGCGAGCACGGTCCCGCGCGGCGGGTGCGCGAGCTGGGGCAGGCCTACACCCGCACGACGATGGGCACGCTGCGGGTGGCGTTCCTCTCCGGCGCGGTACTGGAGTTCCTCGCCTCGATCGCGGTCGCGCTCGTCGCGGTGACCATCGGTACCCGGCTCGTCTACGGCGGGCTGGACCTCACCACCGCGATGGCCGTCCTCATGCTCGCCCCGGAGGCCTACCGCCCGATCCGCGAGGTCGGGGCGCAGTTCCACGCCTCCGCCGACGGGCTCGCCGCCGCGGAGAAGGCGTTCGCGGTGCTCGAGCGCCCGCTGCCCGCCGCCGGGACGCTGACCGCGCCGGCGGTCGGCTCACTGGTGCTCGAGGACGTCGCGGTGCGGGCGCCCGGACGCGACCTGCTGGCGCCCGCCGGGGTGTCGGCCCGGGTGCGACGAGGGCGGATCACCGCGCTCGTCGGGCCGTCGGGCGGTGGGAAGACGACGACGGCGCTCGTCGCGCTCGGCCTGCTGCGGCCGGACGCCGGGCGGGTGCTGCTCGTGCCCGACGGCGGGGGTGCGAGGGCGGGGGCGGGTGCGGGCGCGGGGGCGGGGCTCGATCTCGTCGACGTCGACCCGGGATCCTGGCACCGCCAGGTGACCTGGGTGCCGCAACGACCGGTCCTCACCCCCGGCACGATCGCCGAGGCGGTGCTCGGCGCCGGCCGGCCGGTCGACGACCGAGCCCGGGAGGCCGCCCGCGCGAGCGGGCTGGCCGAGGTGCTCGCGACGCTGCCCGACGGCTGGCAGACGGCGGTCGGTCACGGCGGCGCCGGTCTGTCCCTCGGGCAGCGGCAGCGGATCGCGCTCGCCCGCGCGCTGCTCACCGACACCCCGTTCGTCGTCCTCGACGAGCCCACCGCCCACCTCGACGCCGCCAGCGAGCAGCATGTGCTCGACGTCGTCGCCGAGCTGCGCGACGCCGGCCGCGCGGTGCTCGTCATCGCCCACCGACCGCGGCTCGTCGCGCTCGCCGACGACGTTGTCGAGGTCCGCAGCGCCCGGATCGCCTCCGGAGACAGCGACGACGTGACACCGGTGGGTGCGCGTGCGGGTGCGGGTGCGGGTGCGGCAGGACCCCGCGCGGAGGACTCGCGATGAACCAGCTGCTCGACGCCCAGGATCGTGCGGCACTGCGACGCGCGATCACCCTCCTCGACCTCGACCGGGGCCGGCTGGCCCTCGCGGTGCTGGCGGGGGCGGCCGGCCTGGGCAGCGCCGTCGGGCTCTCCGCGGTCGCCGCCTGGCTGATCGCCCGCGCGTCTCAGATGCCGTCGGTGCTGGAGCTGACCGTCGCCTCCGTAGCGGTGCGGATGTTCGGCATCTCCCGTGGTGTCATGCGGTACGTCGAGCGCCTCGCGTCGCACGACGTCGCGCTGCGCGGCATGGCCTCGCTGCGCGAGCGGGTCTACACCACGCTGGCCGACGCCCCGACCGACACCGTCGCCGGGCTGCGGCGAGGCGATCTGCTCGCCCGGACCGGCGGCGACGTCGACGCGGTCGGCGACGTCGTCGTGCGCGCCCTGCTGCCCGCTGCGGTGGCCGCCGTCGTCGGGGTCGGCACCGTCGTCCTCGTGGGCTGGCTGCACCTGGGGATCGGTGCGGTGCTCGCCAGCTGCCTGCTGCTCGCCGGGGTGGTGGGACCGATGCTCGCGATGCGGGCCGCGCGGCTCGACGAGCTCGCGCAGGTGACCGCGCGCGGCGACCTCGCGGCGATGTCGATGACGATGCTCGACGGTGGCGCGGAGCTGACCGTCGCCGGCCGGTTGCCGCAGGCGCGGGCCGCGCTGCGTGACACCGAGGACCGGATCGCCCGCGCGAAGGACGCCGCCGCTCGGCCTGCTGCCCTGGCCGCCGGGATCGACCAGCTTGCGACGGGGATCGCGGTGCTCGCCGCGATCGTGCTCGGCATCGGCGCCACGATGGC
Source organism: Georgenia sunbinii (assembly GCF_036421875.1). Classification (NCBI taxonomy): domain Bacteria; kingdom Bacillati; phylum Actinomycetota; class Actinomycetes; order Allobogoriellales; family Allobogoriellaceae; genus Georgenia; species Georgenia sunbinii. The sequence goes on from NZ_JAZGOL010000004.1 coordinate 227,808, forward strand.
CGGCACCATGGTCCCGGTGGAGCTCGCGGTGGTCGTGCTGACCCCGCTGGCCGCGTTCGAGGGCACAGCCCTGCTCGGCCCCGCAGCGATCCAGCTCGTCCGCTCCGCCGGCGCCGCCCGCCGCGTCCTCGCCCTCCTCACCCCCACCATCACCGACAGCAGGATTGTCACCGACAGCAGGATTGTTCCCGACAGCAGACTTGTCGCCGACAGCAGACTTGTCACCGACAGCAGACTTGTCACCGACAGCAGGATTACCCCCGACAGCAGACTTGTCACCGACAGCGGGATTACCCCCGACAGCAGGATTACCAGCGACAGCAGGATTGTCAGCAACGCTTCTCAGCCAACGTCATCGCAGCCAGCAGATGGAGGCGCGGGGACAAGTCAGCTCTCGGCGACAAGTCAGCTCTCGGCGACAACCCCGCTCTCGGCGACAAGTCAGCTCTCGGGGACTCGGCTGGGCGTGGGGTGGTCGCGGGGCGGGGTGGTCGCCGAGGGGATCGACATCGACCTCTCCCCCGGACGGAGCATCGCCGTCGTCGGGCCGAGCGGGATCGGCAAGACGACCCTGCTCCTCACCCTCGCCGGGCTCATCGCGCCACGTGGTGGGAGCGTCCGCCTCAACGGCCGGCCGGTCGCCGAGCTCGAGCGGACTGAGGTGAGCCGCGCCGTCGTCCTCACCGCCGAGGATGCGCACGTCTTCGCGACGACGGTGCTGGAGAACCTGCGGGTCGCGCGCGGCGACGTCGGCCCGGACGAGGCCGCTGAGCTGCTCGAGCGCGCCGGGCTCGGTCGCTGGCTCGCCGCGCTGCCCGACGGCCTGGACACCATGCTCGCGCCGGACGCCACGTCGCTGTCCGGCGGCGAGCGGCGGCGCCTGCTGCTCGCCCGCGCGCTGGCGAGCCGCGCACCGCTGCTGCTCCTCGACGAGCCGGGCGAGCACCTCGACCCCGCCACCGCGGACCGCCTCGTGACCGATCTCCTCACCACCGCGGACACCGAGCGGGGCGTCCTGCTCGTCACCCACCGGCTCAGCCCGCTCGCCGCGGCCGACGAGGTCCTCCTCCTCGGCCGCCCGGGCGACGCTCGTCCCGACGACGCTCGTCCCGACGACGCTCGCGCCCGGGAAGCCGCTCCCGCGACAGTCCTCGCCCGCGGCCCGCACGCCCGCCTCCTCGCCACGGTGCCGGCCTACCGGTGGGCGGTCGAGCAGGAGTCGGGCTGAGCGCCGGCCAACCGTCACGGGGCACACTTGTCACCGTCCAGGCACGGCGAGCAGAGGGATACCGATGAGCACGACGAGCGAACGGCGGGCCGAGCTGCTCGGCGCCGCCCTCGGCCTGACGTCCACCCTCGACCTCGACACCGTCCTCGAGGGCCTCGTCGACAGCGGCGCCTCGCTCACCGGTGCCGCCTACGCGGCCATCGCGGTGCTCGACAACCGCGGCGCGATCTCCACCTTCGTGCAGCACGGCATCGCCCCGCAGACCGAGGCACTGCTCGAGCGGCCGCACGGCGGCACCGGACTGCTCAGCGCGATCCCGACCGATGGCTACGTCATCGTCGACTCCATCGAGGACGACCCGGCCTTCGGCGGCTGGCCCGAGCACCACCCGCGGATGACGAACTTCCTCGGCGTCCCCGTCCGGGTCCGCGAGCAGGTCTTCGGTCAGCTCTACCTCGCCGACAAGTCCGGCGGCTTCACCGCCGACGACGCCCACGTCATCGAGCAGCTGGCCACCGCCGCCGCGGTGGCGGTCATCAACGCTCGCCGGTACTCCGACGCCCGCAACCGCGAGCGCTGGGTGGCGGTCAGCCAGGCGATCACCACCAAGCTGCTCAGCGGCGCCGACGAGGAGGAGGCGCTGGCGATGATCGCCGCCGAGGTCCGCGAGGTCGCCGACGCCGACGCCGCGCTCATCGTGCTGCCGTCGGTCGGGGACACCTGGGCCTGCGAGATCGCCGACGGCGCCGGCAGCGAGGACATCATCGGCGCCGTGTTCCCGCCGGAGGGCCGGGCGCTGACCGTGCTCGCCAACGGCGTCGGGATGATCGTCGACTCGATGTCGCGCGCCCGCTCGCTGCGCGTGCCGCAGCTGGGCAGGTACGGCCCGGCCCTGTACGCGCCGATGATCTCCCAGGGCACCGGCCTGGGTGTGCTCATCCTGCTGCGGTTCCAGGGCGCGACGGAGTTCACCGAGGCCGAGCTCGGCATGGGCGAGGCGGTCGCTGCCCAGGCCACCCTCGCCCTCGAGCTGGCTGCCGCCCGGCACGCCCAGGACGTCACGTCGCTGCTCGAGGAACGCCAGCGGATCTCCCGCGACCTCCACGACCTCGCCATCCAGCAGCTCTTCGCCACCGGGATGCAGCTGGAGACCGCCCGGGTGGCGGCCACCGCCGAGCCGCGGACCTCGTGGCTGGCGCCGACCCTCGAGGAGGCGCTGACGAGTGTCGACGAGAGCGTGCGGCAGATCCGGTCGATCGTGCACTCGCTGCGCGAGCCGGACACCGCCGTCGGGCTCGTCGAGCGGCTGCGCCGGGAGGCCTCGCTCGCCCGCACCGGCCTCGGCTTCGCGCCGTCGCTGCTCATCGCGATCGACGGGGTCGACGTCGGTGGCGGGGACAGCGTCGAGGTCGAGTCATCCTCCGCGCCAAGCCCGCACGAGACGGTCGACGCCAGGGTCGACGACGACATCGCCGACGACGTCGTCGCCGTGGTCCGTGAGGGGCTGGCCAACGCCGCCCGGCACGCCCGGGCGTCCTCGGTGCAGGTACGGGTCGACGTCCGCGGCGCCGGACCGCTCGGGCAGGTGGCCGTGGCCGTGGCGGACGACGGCGCGGGCGTCGACCGTCGTTCGGCGCGGCGCTCCGGCCTGGACAACCTCGCGGTCCGTGCCCGCCGCCACGGCGGCACCTTCTCGCTCGGCACCACCGCGACGGGCAGCGGCACGCTGCTGTCCTGGCAGGTCCCGCTGGGCTGACGGGCGAACCTGCTCGAGGACAATCCTGCTCTCGGCGACAAGCCTGCTGTCGCTGACAATCCTGCTCTCGGCGACAAGCCTGCTGTCGCTGACAATCCCGCTCTCGGCGACAAGTCTGCTCTCGCGGACAATCCCGCTCTCGGCGACAAGTCTGCTAGGCGCGCCAGCCTTTGGCGCGCTGGCCGGCGACCCAGGCGGCCACCTGGGTGCGGCGCTGCAGGCCCATCTTGCTCAGCAGCGAGGTGATGTGGTTCTTGACCGTCTTCTCCGCGACGCCGAGGCGCTCACCGATCTCCCGGTTCGGCAGCCCGTCACCGATGAGCTCGAGCACCCGACGCTCGGCGGGCGTGAGGTCGGCGGTGGGGTCGTCGTGGTCGGCGCGGCGACGGGTGACGGTCCGCTCGTCCAGCAGCGTACGGCCGGCCGCGACCGCCATGATGACGTCGGCGATCTCGGCGCCCCGCACCGTCTTGAGCAGGTACGCCCGGGCGCCGGCCTCGAGCGCCGCCGCCAGCGCCTCGTCGTCGTCGAACGACGTGAGGACCACCGAGCGGGCCTGCGGCAGCGACTCCCGGAGCTGGACGATGATGTCGATCCCGGTGCCGTCGGGCAGCTGCAGGTCGACGAGCAAGATGTCGGGCGCCACGAGCGGTGCCCGGCGCAGCGTCTCGGCCACCGAGCCGGCCTCGGCGACGACGGTGAGGCCGTCGGCGCGGTCGACAATCTCCGCGATGCCGCGGCGGACGATCTCGTGGTCGTCGATGATCATGACGCGGATGTCGGGGGCCGACGTGGGAGTGGTGGACACAGCGCAGAGCCTATCCGGCCGGCCGACGGCCAGACCGTAGCCTCGACGGATGAGTGCCACCACACCTTCGCCGGCCGGCGCGGTCGTCGGCCGCCTGCGCGAGACCTTCGACTCGGGCGCGACCAAGCCGCTGTCGTGGCGGCTGGCCCAGCTCGACGCGCTCGACCGGATGCTCGTCGCGCACACCGGCGACCTCGAGGCGGCGCTGGCCGCGGACCTCGGCAAGCCGCCGGTGGAGAGCGTGCTCAGCGAGATCGGCGTGCTGCGCAGCGAGATCGCCCACGTCCGCAAGAACCTGCGCGGGTGGCTGGAGCCCCGCCGGGTGGCGGTGCCCTGGCAGTACCAGCCGGCCCGGGCGTCGCTGGTGCTCGAGCCGCTGGGCGTCATGCTCATCATCGCGCCGTGGAACTACCCGGTGCTCCTGCTGCTGGGGCCGCTCGTCGGTGCGCTGGCCGCGGGCAACACGGCCGTGCTCAAGCCCTCCGAGCAGGCGCCGCAGACGGCGGCCACGATCGCCCGGCTGGTCCCCCGCTACGTCGCGGGCGTGGAGGTCGTCACCGGCGCGGTCCCCGAGACGACGGCGCTGCTCGAGCAGCGTTTCGACCACATCGTCTTCACCGGCGGCGCGCGCGTCGCGCGGGTCGTCATGGCCGCCGCAGCCGAGCACCTGACGCCGGTCACCCTGGAGCTCGGCGGCAAGTCCCCGGTGTGGGTGGACGGCACCACCGACCTGCCCGCGGCGGCGCGGCAGATCGCGTGGGCCAGCTTCCTCAACGCGGGGCAGACCTGCGTGGCGCCGGACTACGTCATGGCACCGCCGGACGTCGCGCGCCGGCTGGCGCCGCTGCTCGCCGAGGCGGTCACCGAGATGTACGGCCCGGACCCGTCGGCCAGCCCGGACCTCGGACGGATCGTCTCGGTGGCGCACGCCGAGCGGCTCACCGGCCTGGTGACGGCGTCCGTGGCGGCCGGCGCACGGGTGGTGGCCGGCGGCCAGGCCGAGCCGGCGCAACGGTACGTCGCGCCGACCGTGCTCGCCGACGTCGGGCTCGACTCACCGGTCATGGCCGAGGAGATCTTTGGGCCCGTGCTGCCGATCGTCCCGGTGGCCGACGTCGACGCCGCGATCAGGGTGATCCGGGCCGGGGAGAAGCCGCTGGCGCTGTACGCCTTCACCGACGACGGCGTCGCGCGTGCCCGGCTGCTGCGCGACACCTCGTCCGGCTCCGTCGTGTTCGACGCGGCGCTGATCCAGGCCTCGATGCCGACCCTGCCGTTCGGCGGGGTCGGCGGCTCCGGGATGGGCGCCTACCACGGTGAGGAGTCGGTGCGGCGGTTCAGCCATGCCAAGCCGGTGGTGCGCAAGCCGCTGCGCCCCGCGACGCTCGCGGCGATCCGGCCGCCGTTCACCCGGCTGCGCCGGTCGCTGATCCGCCGGCTGTTCTGAGGTCAGCGCCGGTCAGCCGCGCGGGCCGCGTTCGCGTGCCACGCCGACCCGTGCCGGTCAGCCGCGCGGCGCGCGCTGGCAGCGGGGGCAGAACGTCGAGGACCGGTTGGTGAACGACTCACGCACCATCGGCGTCCCGCAACGGTGGCACGGCTCGCCGGCGCGGCCGTAGGCGTCCAGGGACCGCTCGAAGTACCCGCTCGCACCGTCGACGTCCACGTACAGCCCGTCGAACGACGTCCCACCGGCGGCCAGTGCGTCGCGCATGACGTCCTCCGCCGCGGTCAGCACCTCGGTCGCGGCCTGCCGGCTGAGCCGGTCGGTCGCCCGCCGGGGGTGGAGCCGGGCACGCCACAGCGCCTCGTCGGCGTAGATGTTGCCGATGCCGGAGACCAGCGTCTGGTCCAGCAGCGCCCGCTTGATCTCGGTGCGCTTGGTCCGCAGCCGGCGCACCAACGCGTCCAGGTCGAGCGCCGGGTCGAGCGGGTCGCGGGCGATGTGCGCGGCGGGCTCGGGCAGCAGCGGCAGCGGGGAGCCGACGCCGCCGGGGCCGCCGTCGGGCGTGACGACGAGGTCGGCGACGAGGAGGTGACCGAAGGTGCGCTGATCGACGAACCACAGCGCGGTGCCGTCGTCGAGCGCGAGGTCGGCGCGCAGGTGGCGGGTGCTGGGATGCTCCGGGTCGACGCCGAGGTCCGCCACCACCGCGGGTCCCGCCCCTTCGTGGCGGACGAGCAGCTGGCCGCTCATGCCGAGGTGGACGAGCAGCGCCTCGGTCGGCCCGTCGGCCGCGGCGTCGGCGTCGTGCTCGAGCAGCAGCCACAGGTACTTGCCGCGGCGGACCGCGGCGCTCACGGTGGTGCCGACGACCCGTCCGGGCAGGTCGAGCGCGCCGCCGACGTGGCGACGCACCGCCCGCGGGTGGTGGACCTGTGCCCCGGTGATCCGTCGGCCGACGACGTGGCGTTCGATGCCCTCGCGGACCGTCTCGACCTCAGGGCACTCAGGCATGGGGGTACTTGGCCGCGAGCGCCGTGTAGGCGTCCTCGGCGGCCTGCTGCTCGGCGACCTTCTTCGACGGGCCGACGCCGGCGCCGTACTCGTCGCCGTCGACGACCACCTTCGCGTCGAAGGAGCGGGAGTGGTCCGGGCCGGTGCCGGTGACGACGTAGACCGGGGCCGTCAGCTGGTTGGCGGCGACGAGCTCCTGCAGGCTGGTCTTCCAGTCGAGGCCCGCGCCGAGACCGGATGCCCGGGCCATCAGCTGCCCGACCAGCCGCTCGATCATCTCGCGGGCCGCCTCCAGGCCGTGGCACAGGTAGGCGGCGCCGATGAGCGCCTCGACGGTGTCGGAGAGGATCGAGTCCTTGTCCCGGCCGCCGGTGACCAGCTCGCCGCGGCCGAGGAGCACGTACTCCCCCAGGCCGATGTCGCGCGCGACCTGCGCCAGCGCGCGCTGGCTCACGGTGGCCGCACGCATCCGGGCGAGGTCCCCCTCGGGGACGTCCGGGTTGTCCCGGTAGAGACGCTCGGTGACGACGACGCCGAGCACCGAGTCGCCGAGGAACTCCAGCCGCTCGTTGGTGGGGATGCCGCCGGCCTCGTGCGCGAAGGACCGGTGGGTCAGCGCGAGAACGAGCAGCTCCGGGTCGATGCTGAGCCCGAGGCTGGCGAGGAGGGTGTCGACGTCGTTGCGGGCAGCCGCGGCCGGCTGCTTCTTGCTCATCGGTCCTGCCCGTCGGTGGCCGCCTCGTCCTCCTCGGAGCCGGAGGGGCCGTCCTCAGCGAGGTCGGTCGAGGCGCCCTCGGCGAGGCCGGCGAGCGCCGCCCAGCGGGGGTCGATGTCGACGTGCTCGTGGTCGGCCGGCAGGTCGTCGAAGCGCTCGCCGCAGCCGGGGCACAGTCCGGCGCAGTCGGGGCGGCACAGCGGCTGGAACGGCATCGCGGTGACGATCGAGTCTCGCAGCAGCGGCTCGAGGTCGAGCAGCTCGCCCTCGAGCTCGCGCATGTCCTCGGCCTCCTCGTCCCCCTCGGCGAGGGCGGCCTCGCGGGCGCCGGGGTAGAAGTAGAGGTCGGCGACGTCGACGACGAGCTCGCTGTCGATGTCACGCAGGCAGCGCACGCACTCCGCGTGGGTGTCCGCGCGGACGACCCCGGTGACGAGGATGCCCTCGCGGACCGACTCCAGCCGCGCGGTGAGGACGAGCTCGGAGCCGGCGATCACCCGCATGACACCGGTGGCGAGGTCGTCGGGCGCCAGGATGGTCCGCTCCACCTCGCTCATCGTGCCCGGCGAGCGGCCCAGGTCGTGGGTGCTGAGCACGTAGGGCGAACGGGGGTCCATGGCTGTGCTCCGGAGTCTCGGGGGCTGGTGGGATCGCGCGGCGGGGTGCGGCTCGCGCAGCGATCAACGCTACCTCAGGTCGCCGGCGACGGCCGGGCCGCAACCACGGTCGCCGCGGGCCGGCGCCGGTCGCCCGTCAGGCGTGGGGGCCGTCGGCGGCACCTGGCGCGGTGCCGAGGCTCGTGAGTCGCTCCCGGCCGGCCCGCACCTGGGTGGTGATGGCGCCGAGGTCGATCTCGAACTGGGCGAGCTGGCGGTCGCAGTAGTCGTTGGCGTCACGGGCGAGCTGGGAGGCGCGCTCCTCGGCGGCGGTGATGATCTGCTCGGCCCGCTGCTCCGCGAGCGAGACGACGTGCTGCTCGCTCACCAGCTTCTCGGCGCGCTCCTCGGCCTCCCCGATGACGGTCGCGGCCTGCGTACGTGCGCGGTCGAGCACGGCGTCGGCGTCGGAGAGGACGTCGTCGGCGGCCCGGATCTCGTCGGGCACCACCGACTTGGCGGCCTCGATGAGGTCGAGCGCCTCGGCCCGGTTGACCAGCGCCGATGCAGACATCGGCATCGCCCGGGCGTCGGTGACGAGCTGGGAGAGCTCGTCGAGGATGGCGACCAGCGAGGCGCCGTCGTCCTCGATCATCGCGCGGGTGGGAGCGTCGGCACTCAACGGGAACCTCCTTGGTGAACGGCGTCGCGCAGGGCCTGCGCCACGCCGGCGGGGACAAGGTCGGTGACGTCGCCGCCGTGGCGGGCGATGTCCTTGACCAGGGACGATGCGATGTGGGCGAACGCGCCGTCGCCCACGAGGAACACGGTCTCGACGCCCGAGAGGTGGCGGTTCATCAGCGCCATCGGCTGCTCGCCGTCGAAGTCCGCGCCGCCGCGCAGTCCCTTGACGATCGCGACGGCGCCGGCCTTACGGGCGTAGTCGGCGACCAGGCCCTCGACGACGGCGACCCGCACGTCGAGGTCGGCGAGCGCCTCGCGGGCGAGCGCGGCGCGCTGCTCGGCGCCGAACCAGGCGGACTTGCTGGCGTTGTGCGCGACGGCGACGACCACCTCGTCGAACATGCTGCGGGCGCGCCGGACGACGTCGACGTGCCCGAGGGTGATCGGGTCGAACGATCCGGGGCACACCGCCAGGCTCACCGCCGCCCCCGGGGCTGGTCGTGGCTCATGCCGCCACGGTAGTCGCGGATCGGCTCAGGGCGTGGAGGCGAACCACAGTGTCGTGTCTCCGTAGCGCCGCTCCTTGGCGGGCTCGAGGCCGGCCGGCCAGGTCGGCTCCGGGCTGCGGCGGTCGCGCTCGACGACGACGACGGCGCCGTCGGCCAGCCAGCCGGTGTCCAGGGCGGCGAGGACCTCGGCGAGGGCGCTCTCGGCGACGTCGTAGGGCGGGTCGACGAGGACGAGGTGGTGCGGGGTGGCCGGCTGGGTGGTGAGGAAGCCGTGCGCGGTGGCTGCGGCGGTGGTCACCTGCGCGAAGCCGAGCGTGGCGGCGTTGCGGCGGCACGCCTCGGCGGCCTGCCGGCCGGAGTCGACGAGCGTGACGGCGGCGGCGCCCCGGCTGGCGGCCTCCAGGCCGAGCGCGCCGGAGCCGGCGTACAGGTCGAGGACACGGGCGTCATCGACGACGTCGAGGTGCTCCAGCCGGGAGAACAGCGCCTCGCGGACACGTTCGCTCGTCGGTCGGGTGGCGCCCTTGGGCACCACCAGCGTCCGGCCACCGGCCGTGCCGGCCACGATCCTCGTCACGGCAGCGAGCCTACGGGGCGCGGGCCTCAGTCCGTCGGCGGCTTGCCCGGGCGGGCGGCGATCGCCACCACCGCCGCGGTCAGCGCCAGTTGGAAGATGTGGGTGAGCGTGCCGACCTGGCCGACGACGATTGCCACGATGAGCGGGATGCTGCCGAGCAGCACGATGTCGGGGCCCTGGCTGGCCACCGACGCCAGGCCCGGGTGGTAGGCGCCCATCGGGGTGACGACGAGCGGCTTGGACCAGTCCGGCGGCGGGCGGTAGGCGGAGCGGACCACCCCGGCGGCCCACACCGGCGCGACGAGCACGCCGAGCAGCAGCCAGCCGGCGAGGTCGGCGAACCGCCACCCGGCGACGACGAACACGACCAGCGCCCAGCCGACCATCACCGCGCCGGGGACGGCGAGGCGCCAGCCGCGCACCGCGCGCTGCGACAGCGGCAGCAGCGCGTCGACGCTGGGGACGAACTCGCCGAGGCGGGCGCCGCCGGCGGTCGGCAGGGCGGCCACCCAGCCACCGATGACGACGAGCCCGGCGGTCACCGCGCCGGGCAGCTCGGGGAGCAGGAGCGCGGCGACGGCGAGCGCGCCGCCCGTCGCTATCTGGACGAGCCCGCGCGGCGATCGACGCAGCAGCACGACGTCGGCGGTGGCGAGCGCGACGCCGCCGCGCAGCTCCCGCCGTCGGGCGAGACCACTCGCGAGCGCACGGCCGAGCAGCGGGAACGACGTCGACCGCCGGGTCTGGCGTCCACCAGCGTCACCACCGATCGCACGGCCCAGCGCCCGGGTGTCCATCGACATCGCCGCGCCGCGCAGCTCGCCGGAGACGGCGCCGCGCTCGCGCAGCTCGGCGTCGTGGATCTGCCCGACCCGGGCGCGGGCGGCGACGAGGCCGAGCACCGCGAGCACGACGGCGGTCCCCGCGACGGTCCACCAGCCACCGCCGGCGGGGGCGGCGGGGGTGGTGAGCACGAGGACGATGGCGGCGATCGGCACGAGTGCGAGCAGCGCGTCACCGGCCGAGGGCACCAGCCGCCGCCGGCCGGCCGCCTCGACGGGCACCAGCGCGAGGGTGAGCGCGGCACCGGCCGCGGCGCCGCCGAGCGCTGCCCCGACGCCACCGAGCACGGTGAGCCCCGGGTCGAGCGCGAGTGCCACCAGGCCGAGGACGACGGCCCCGGCTCCGGCCGCGACGGCGGCGGGCGTGGTCGCCGCCGGCAGCAGCAGCGAGCGCCGGTCCCCCGGCAGCGGCAGCCACCAGCCGGCCTGCGCGCCGGAGACCGACACCGGCCCCAGCCGGGCGAGGATGCCCAGCCCCAGGCCCAGTGCCGCGAGCCCGCCGAGGACCGCCACCCAGCCGACGTCCAACGCGCCCTCGGTCGGGGCCGTGGTGCGGGCGGCGCCCTGGTTGCGGGCCAGCGCGGCAACCATCGCGATGTTGATGGCCAGGGTGAGGACCACGGTGTACACGTCGGACAGCAGGTCGCCGAACGAGCTCTGGCCGTGCAGCCTCGTGAGGTAGAGGGTCAGGCGCCGCACCGCGCGGCCGGTCGGCACCGCACGCGGCGGGGCCTGCTCGTCGGGCACCGCGGGCGACGGGCTCGTGCTCACAGCGAATCGATCGCCGCGGCGCCGGCCTCCGGGTCGACGACGGTGACGCCGTCGTCGTGCAGGAGCAGCACGCTGGTGGCGGCGCCGCGGACGACGACGGCGTCGTGGCTGGCGAACAGCACGGCCCCGCCGATCTCGCGCTCCTCGACGAGCAGGTCGGTGAGGCGGTTGCGCATGCCGGAGTCGAGCCGCTGCTCCGGCTCGTCGAGGACGAGCAGCGAGCGCGGCCGGACGAACGCGGCCGCGAGCAGCACCCGCCGGCGCTGCCCGGACGAGAGCGCCGAGGGCAGCGCATCGGCACGGTCGGTGAGGCCGAACTCGTCGACGAGGTCGGTGACGACGCCGCGGGCGTCGGGCAGCGCGTGCCCGAGCGCAGTGAGGAGCAGATGCTCGGTGACGGTCAGCCCGGGAAAGAACGCGTCCTCCCCGAGGACCGTCGCGATCGCCGCGCGGGAACCGGCGTCGCGCGGGTCGGGCTCGGCGCCGAGGAGGCTCACCTTCCCGCCGAGCGGCGACTGGAGGCCCAGCAGCGTGCGCAGCAGGGTGGACTTGCCGGTGCCGTTGGCGCCGACGACGGCCAGTGCCTGCCCCGGTCGCAGCGTGAGGTCGACCGGTGGGCACACCGGGAAGCCGCCGTAGCCCACGCTGAGCGAGCTGGCACGGACGAGCGGCGGTTCGGTGGGCACGGCACGACCTTACCGACGCGTCGCAGCGGATCGGTCATCGGCCCGTCCGTCTACTGTGTGGGGTCACGCCGCGGGATCACGCCGGCGAAAGATGCCGGTCGCGGCGCGGCCGCCGGCGAGGGACGGGAGAACCGATGACCGGGACTGATCTGCGGGTCGCCACCGAGGACGCCTACGTGCTCGCCGAGGGGCCGTTCTGGGACGCACCCCGCGACCGGCTGATGTGGGTGGACATCGAGCGGGGGCTCGTCGTCGTCGGGACGCTCGGGGCCGACGGCCGCATCGCCGTCGTCGAGCAGGTGAGCTTCCCCGGGCGCGTGGGGGCGGTGGCGCCGTCGGCGGCGGGCGACTGGATCGTCGCCGTCGACACCCGGCTGGTGGTCCGGCGCCGCAGCGGTGAGGTCACCGACGGCCCGGTCCTGCTGCCCGCCGGCGCGGGGCGGCGGCTCAACGACGGCCTGCCGGACCCTGCCGGGCGCTACCTCGTCGGCAGTCTGCGGATGGACGGGCCGTCCACCGAGGAGGTGCTCGTGGTGGTCGACGACGACGTCCGGGTGCTCGACGACGACCTCATGCTCTCCAACGGCCTCGCGTGGTCCGCCGACGACGCGACTCTCTACAGCATCGACACCGAGGCGCAGATCATCTACCGGCGGCCGTGGGACGCCGCGGCGGGGACGGGCGGCGAGCGCACCGAGCACCTCCGCGTCACTGACGGCCGCCCCGACGGCATGACGATCGACGCCGAGGACCACCTGTGGGTGGCGATCTGGGGCGGGGGCCAGGTGCGCCGGTACGCCCCCGACGGCAGCCTGGTGGCGACCGTCGAGGTGCCCGTCCCGTTCGTCTCCAGCGTCGCCTTCGCCGGTCCGCGGCTCAGCACACTCGTCATCACCACCTCCCACCGGGACCTGGACGCCGCAGGGCGGCGTCGTCACCCCGACGCTGGGCGGCTCTTCACGCTCGAGCCGGGGGTCTCCGGGGCGCCGCAGCCGCTGTGGTCCGGGCGCCTGCCCGGGCCGGGCGGAGGAGGCCGATGAGGGCGTTCGTCATCTCCGGGCCCGGCAACGCCGGCGTCGAGGAGGTCGCGGAGCCGGTGGCGGCGCCCGGCGAGGTCGTCGTCGACGTCGCCCGTGCCGGGATCTGCGGGACCGACATGGAGATCTACACCGGCGAGATGCAGTACCTGCACGAGGGGGCGGCGACGTACCCGATGCGCATCGGGCACGAGTGGGCAGGCACCGTCACCGCGCTGGGCGACGGCGTGGACGCCTCCTGGCTCGGTCGGCGCGTCACCGCCGACACCATGCTCGGCTGCCAGGAGTGCCGCCGGTGCCGCGACGGGCGGCAGCACGTGTGCGACCTGCGCGGCGAGCTCGGCATCCGCGGCGGGCGCGCCGGTGCCCTCGCCGAGCGCGTCGCCGTCCCGGCGTTCGCCCTCCACGCCCTGCCCGACGCCGTCGACGACACCGCCGGCGCCCTCGTGGAACCAGGCGGCAACGCGCTGCGGGCGGTCCGCGGCGCGCGGCTGCGCCCCGGTGACCGGGCGCTGGTGCTGGGAGCCGGGACCATCGGGCTGCTGGCCGCGATGTTCGCCCGCGAGGCTGGCGCAGAGGTGCACCTGGTGGACCGCAGCGAGCGCTCGCTCGGCTTCGCCCGCCAGCTCGGCTTCCTCGACGCGTCGCTGCAGGCCGAGCTGCCCGGGCTCCCGTGGGACGCGGTGATCGACGCGTCCACCGCCGCGGCGCTGCCGGCGACCGCCGTCGATCTCGTGGAGCCCGGCGGGCGGGTGGTGTACATCGGCCTCGCCTCGGCACCGAGCCTCCTCGACACCCGGGTGCTCGCCCTCAAGGACGTCACCGCAGTGGGCGTGCTCAGCGCGTCGGGCGGTCTCGAGGGAGCGATCAGCGCCTACGCCGCCGGCACCGTCGATCCACGGCCGCTGGTCGCGGCGGCGGTGGACCTCGAAGATCTCGCGCCGGTCCTCGCCGGCGAGCGCCCGCCCGGCGCGGGCGTGGGCCCCAAGGTGCACGCGGTGATCAGCTGAGCCTGCATGGTGGGCGCTCCCGCCGCGCCGCTAGCTGCGGTCGAGGAACTCCGCGCGTTCCTCGTCGACCTGCTCGGCGAGCGCCTGGGCCAGCGCCGGATGACCGTCGAGAGAGGGGTCCGCGTCGACGATCTGGCGGGCGTCCTTCCGGGCCTGCTCGATGACGTCGCCGTCCTTGAGCACCCGCAGCAGCCGCAGCGAGCTGCCGCGACCGGACTGCGCCGCGCCGAGGACGTCTCCCTCGCGCCGCTGCTCGAGGTCCACCCGGGCGAGCTCGAAGCCGTCGGTGGTCGCGGCAAATGCCTGGAGCCGGGTCATCGCCGATGAGTCCGAAGCAGCGTCGCTCCACGCCAGGCAGGTGCCGGCGCGCGCTCCACGGCCGATCCGGCCGCGGAGCTGGTGGAGCTGGGAGATGCCGAAGCGGTCGGCGTCGAGGATGACCATCATGGTGGCCTCCGGGACGTCGACCCCGACCTCGACGACCGTGGTCGTCACCAGCACCGGCACCTTGCCGGAAGCGAAGTCCGCCATCGCGGCCTCCTTCTCCTCCGGGCTCATCCGGCCGTGCAGCTCACCGACCGGCACGCCGGCCAGCGCGGGCGCCCCGCGCAGCACCTGGGCCATCTCGTCCACCGCGGCGAGCGGCCGCACGGCGCCCCCTAGCGCTGATCCCCCCGCGGTGGCGATCCCCGGTCCCCCTGGCCCCCCTCTCGCGCCGAGAGCGGGATTGTCCGCGGACAATCCCGCTGTCGGCGACAAGTCTGCTGTCGGGGACAAGTCTGCTGTCGGGGACAAGTCTGCGGGCGGGGACAAGTCGGCTGTCGGGGGCGAGTCTACGGGCGGGGGTGGGGGGATGTCGGTGCCGGGCTCGAGGTCGTCCTCGGCGGCGGTGATGCGGGGGCACACGACGTACACCCGGCCGCCCGAGTCGACCTGCTCTCGGGCGAGCTGCCAGGTGCGCTGACGCATCTTGCCCTGCGTCTTGGGCACCACGTACGTCTTCACGCCGGCGCGCCCGGCGGGGATCTCCCGCAGCGTCGAGGTCTCGAGGTCGCCGAACACCGTCATCGCCACGGTGCGCGGGATGGGGGTGGCGGTCATGACGAGCAGGTGCGGGGTGGCCTTCGCCTTGGCGCGCAGCGCGTCGCGTTGCTCGACGCCGAACCGGTGCTGCTCGTCCACGACGACCAGGCCCAGCTCGGCGAACTGCACCCCCTCCGACAGCAGCGCATGGGTGCCGATGACGATCCCCGCCTCCCCCGACGCCGCCGCCAGCAGCGAGGCCTTGCGCGGCGCCGCGGGCATCGAGCCGGTGAGCAGCGTGACGCGGGTGCCGTGGGCCGCCCCGCCGAGCATCCCGGCCTCCGCGAGCGGGCCGAGCATCGCGGTGATCGACCGAGCGTGCTGCGCGGCGAGCACCTCGGTGGGGGCGAGCAGCGCCGCCTGTCCCCCGGCGTCGACCACCTGCAGCATCGCGAGCAGCGCGACGATGGTCTTGCCGGAGCCGACCTCGCCCTGGAGCAGCCGTTGCATCGGGAACGGCCGGGCCAGCTCCGCGGCCAGCGTCGCGCCGACCTCCCGCTGCCCGGCGGTGAGCTCGAACGGCAGCGCCGCCTCGAACGTGGTGCGGATGCCGCCGTCGCGAGCCGGCCGGGCGATCGCCGCGACGTTCCGCAGCTCGGCGCGACGGACCGCGAGCGCGGTCTGCAGGACGAACGCCTCCTCGTAGCGCAGCCGGTGCTGCCCGCGCCGCCAGTCGGCGTCCTCGTGCGGTTCGTGGACGAGCTGGAGCGCCTCGCGCAGGGTGGGCAGGCCGTCGCGCTCGCGCAGCTCGGCCGGGATCGGGTCGGGCACGTCGGCCTCGGTGAGCGGCTGCAGCACGGTCTGCACCGCGCCTCTGATCCGCCAGGTCGGCAGCGCCGCGCTGGCGGCGTAGATCGGCACCGGCCACGACTTGCGCTTGATGGCCTCGGCGTCGAGGTCGTCCTCGTTGTCGAGAAACTCGTAGTCGGGGTTCTTCAGCATCTTGGTGCCGCCGAAGACGTCGACCTGGCCGGTGAACATCGTCGGCCGGTCACCGTGCAGCGCCCGCTCCCGGCTGGCGAGGAAGCCCTTGCCGCCGAAGAACCGGGCGAGCAGCTCGCGCCGTCCGTCGGTGATGGTGACGTCGAGCATCGCGGTGCGGGGGTTGCGGGTGCCGCGCAGCGAGGTACGCACCACCCGGGCGATGACGGCGACGTGGTCCCCCGGCGGCAGGTCACTGAAGTCGGTGAGCCGGCTCGGGTCGCCGTAGCGACGGGGGTAGTGGCGCAGCAGGTCCCCCTCGGTCTCCAGACCGAGGTTGGACAGCGCCTTGGCGGTCTTGGTCCCGACGAGCCGCGACAGCGGCGCGGTGAGCGTGCCGGCCGCCCTCACTGCGCCCCCAGCAGGAGGTCGGGGCGGTGCTGCCCGCCGTCGAGGACGATGACCTCCGCCGATGGCGCACGCTGAGCGAGCGCGGCGGTGACCTCGGCGAGGACGTCCTCCCGGCCGGCAGTATCGGTAGCGAGCCGGGCGCCGGTGACGACCATGAGCAGCTCGTCCTCGGGACGGGCGAGACGCGCGACGGCGTCGCCGGCGTCAGCGGCGTCGCAGGCCCCGCCACGGCTGCGGGCGAGGGCCTCGACGGCGGTGCGCCGGTGGTCCGCGGCGTCGCCCTCGGCGGCCATCGTCCCGGCGACGAGCTCGCTGACCACGCCGAGCACGACGGCCTCGTCACGGCTGTCGAGGACGTGCACCTGCTGCCGCGCACCGAACGACGGCGCGGCGGGTTCAGCTGGGCCGGCGGTGCTGGCGAAGACGCTCGTCGCCAGCGCGGCGGCGTCGTCGTCGCAGGGCAGCAGGAGCACCTCGGGTGCGCCGGTGTCGACGACGGCGCGGCGCAGGCCGGCGTCGTCGGGGTGCACGCACACCCCGGCGCCGGTCTGCGCGAGCGACGCGGCCAGCGCGGGGACACGGGTGCAGGCCACCACCGGCAGCGCCGGCGCGGTCAGGGACCGCACGCACACCTGGGTCATCACCGACGGGTCCGCGAGCACCGCGGCGGGATCATCGGTGTGGACGTGCACCTGCCACAGCCCGTCGCCGTCGTCGTCCACCCCGCCGACGACGGCGACGGAGTCACCGGCACGGTCCAGCCGGGCGCGCAGCTCGGTCGCGGCCGGCTCCCCGGCGCGCACGACGTACATCACCTCGAAGGCGCCACCGGGGTCGGACATGTCGTGACCGGCGCCGACGACGCTCGCGCCGAGGCTGCAGCCGTGCCCGGCGAGCGCCGGCCGCGGCTCGGACCACAGCTCGGCGAGGGTCTCGCGGGCGCGACGGGTGGTGGTCTCGTCGAGCCGGCCACCGCCGTCGACCACTGACTCGAGCGCGCCGAGGAGGATGACGAAGCCCGCCCCGCCGGCGTCCACGACCTCCCGCTCGGTGAGCACCGGCAGCTGGCCGCGGGTGTCCTCGAGCGCCGTCACCGCCGCGCGCACGGCGGCCTGGACGACGGCGAGCAACGGCTGGTCCGCGACGTCGCGGGACGCCCGGGCCGCGGCGTCCGCGACGGTGAGGATGGTGCCCTCGACCGGCCGGTCGACCGCTTCGCGGGCGCCGTCGGCGGCGGACGTCAGCGCGCGAGCGAACGCGGCGCCGTCGACCTCGTCCAGCCCGGCGACGCCGTGGGCCAGGCCGCGCATCGCCTGGCTGAGGATGACGCCGGAGTTGCCCCGAGCGTTGACCAGCGCGCCGCGGGCAGCGCCGGCGGTGAGCCGGGTGAGCGAGGCATCGGCCGGCAGCTGCGCGGCGGCGTCGGCGGCACCGGCGAGGGTGAGCACGAGGTTGGTGCCGGTGTCGCCGTCGGGCACCGGGAAGACGTTGAGGACGTCGACCTGCTCGCGGACGGCGAGCACGGAGCGCAGGGCGTGCTCGAACCAGCGCCGGACGGATCGCGCGTCGAGCACCTGCAGCGCGTCGGCCACGTCCTGGTCCTTCCTGGCGATGGGCTGGATGACACTCCAGGTTAGTCCGTCGCGGTGACACCACCGCGGTGCACCGGGCATGATGTGGACGACCCGGGCACGGTCTGGCCGACCGGGAGTGACGGACGTCGCGCCAAGCCGTTTGGGGCTGCCGGGTGACGTCGGCTATCCTGCTGAGGTTGCCCTCACGGGTTCGGTTCTCCGGTTCACGCCGAGGGCCTACAGACCATCCACGATCGGCTCGATCGTGTTGCCAGCAAGAGATTCAGGAGAACGACCGTGGCTGCCACCTGCGACGTCTGCGGCAAGCACCCCAGCTTCGGCAAGAGCGTCTCGCACTCACACGTGCGGACGAGCCGTCGTTGGAACCCGAACATCCAGCGGGTGCGCACCGTGGATAACGGCACCCCGAAGCGCCTGAACGTGTGCACCTCGTGCCTCAAGGCCGGCAAGGTGCAGCGCGCCCACTGAGGTCATCCACGCGTGGCCGGTAGGGCACGCGGACCTCGCACTGCTTGAGGGACCGTTCGACGAAAGTCGGACGGTCCTTTTGGTGTTCCCACGACGCGCCTGGCTGTCACCACGAGGACTACCGTGGCACGATGCCGGAGCTCACCACCGACCGCCTCCGGCTGCGCGCGTGGGACCTGGACGACGTCGACTTCGCCCTCGACATGTACTCGCGGTGGGAGGTCCAGCAGTTCATCGGGACCGCTCCCCGCATCATGGCCGACCGCGCCGAGGCGGTGGCCCGGGTGGCGCGCTACCGGGCGCTCGAGGACCCCGTGCTCGGGATCTGGCTCGTCGCCGACCGCCGCACCGGCGAGCGCCACGGCACGCTCCTGCTCAAGGAGATCCCCGCCTCCGGCCCGACGACGCCGCTCGAGCCGTCCGGCGAGATCGAGATCGGTTGGCACCTGCACCCCGACTCCTGGGGCCGCAGCATCGCGACCGAGGCCGCCGGCTGCGCGCTCACACACGCCTTCGACGGCGGGTTGGAGCGCGTCGTCGCCGTCACGCACGCCGACAACGTGGCCTCCCAACGGGTCGCGACCCGGATCGGCATGCTGCACCACGGCAGCACCGACCGGTTCTACAACGCCACGTGCGAGCTGTTCGTCGCGGAGGTCGACCAGGGCGCATTTCCGGTTGCCGGCGGCTGACGCCTTCATTAACGTGACCGGATGCCCGCGTACGGGCGAGGGACAGTGGTCAGCTCCCGGTCGTACGTCGGGTGCCCGGCACGGACCGGGTACGCCGGGCCCCGGTGGGAGCGGGGTACCGATGGTCGGACGCGCACGACGCGCCACGACGACGGAATCGACGACGCGTGGCGCCGGGCTGCGGACCCGCCGTGCCATGGACCGTCCGGGCCCACGCGGAGAGGACAGCTCCCGATGGACGCGCACATCTCACCGCCCGGACCCGCTGCTGGTACCCACCCCGGCCGATGGCGCCGCCGGTCGGTCACACTGCTGGCCCTCGCGGTCCTGGTCGCCGCCCCGCTGGGCACCACGGCCGCCGCAGACGGGCACCACGACCCTGCATCATCCGTCGACCACACCCTCGTGCGGACCGAGGACGGTGCGGTGCGCGGCACGGCCGACGACGAGGTCCGCAGGTTCCAAGGAATTCCGTTCGCGGCCCCGCCGGTCGGTGACCTGCGTTGGCAGGACCCGCAGCCACCGTCGCCGTGGGACGGGGTGCGCGACGCCACCGCGCCCGGCCCCGCCTGCGCGCAGGGCGACGGCGAGGTACCTGGGGGAAGCAGCGCTGAGAACTGCCTGTACCTCAACGTCACCACCCCGGCGCGGGAGTCGCATGAGCCGTTGCCGGTGATCGTGTGGTTCCACGGCGGCGGCTTCTACATGGGGGCCGGGCACAACTACGACCCGCAGCGCCTCGTGACGGGCGGCGACGTGATCGTCGTGACGACCAACTACCGCCTCGGCGTCTTCGGCAACTACGGTCACCCCGGCCTGGACGGCTCAGGCACCTTCGGCCTGAGCGACCAGCAGGCGGCGCTGTCCTGGGTGCAGGACAACGCCGCGGCGTTCGGCGGTGACCCGGACAACGTGACCATCGCCGGCCAGTCCGCGGGCGCGGTGAGCGGCTGCGCCCACCTGACCTCGCCGTCGGCCGGGGGGCTGTTCGACGCGGCCATCATGCAGAGCGGGTCCTGCGGCGTCGAGTGGCTGGCCAACTCCGTCTACCGGGGTGAGCCGGCCGACTCGATCCTCCTGCCGTCCGCGACCGTCGAGGCGCGCGGGCAGGAGGCGGCAGCTTCCCTCGGCTGCTCGACCGACGATCCGGCGGCAGCGCTCGCCTGCCTGCGGGACCTGCCGGTGGAGGCGCTCATGCCGTGGCACGGGGCATTCATCCAACCGGCCTACGGCAACGAGCTGCTGCCCACGGAGCCGGCGGCCGCGCTGCGCGAGGGCCGCTTCCACCGGGTGCCGGTGCTGTCCGGGCACACCCGCGACGAGTCCACCCTGCCGGTGTCGATGTACGAGGACGGGGCCGGCCCGATGAGCGAGGAGACCTACGACGCCGTCATGACGGAGACCTTCGGGCAGGACGAGGAGAAGGTGTCGGCGGAGTATCCCCGCGCCGAGTACGACTCGGGTGCCGCGGTGTGGGCCGCGATCGTCACCGACAGCAAGTGGGCGACCTCCCAGCTCGACGTGGCGCGGACACTCTCGCGACGGGTGCCGGTGTACCAGTACGAGTTCGCCGACCCGGCGCCGCCGCTCGGCATACCGGGACCACCACCCATGCGGATGGGCGCCTACCACACCTCCGACCTGTGGTCGTTCTTCGACCTCGCTGGGCACTCGCCACAGTTCACGCCCGAGCAGCAACGGCTGTCCGAGCAGATGATCGAGTACTGGGCGACCTTCGCCGCGACCGGCAGGCCCGATGCTGCCGACGGCCCGCGGTGGCCCGCGTTCGGCACCCACCGCCACCACTTGATCGACGGAGACAGCGGCCTGCCGGCGCGGCCGGCCCCGTACGTGCAACGGCTCGCGCCCGGTGCGGGCGGCATCGGTCCGGTGGACGTCGCGAAGGTCCACCATCTCCGCTTCTGGGAGCAGTTCGACCGCTGAGCACGCGTCAGACCCGCCGGAAGTGGTCCCAACCGCCGGCGGTACCAGTTGCCTCGTCGGGCAGATCGGCGTCGTTCGTCGACACCCGAGGACCAGCCTCGTCCGGCTCCCGCACCTCGCCGATCCGGCGAAAGCCGGGCGGTAAGGGGGCGTCGGCCGGGAAGCTCGCGAGCATCCCGTGGTCCTCTCCCCCGGTCAGCGCCCAGACGACCGGATCCGCGCCGAGGCTCCGGGCGAGCGGCGTGAGCATCGTGAGGTCCTCCGCAGCGCTCTGCGCCAGGGGGTCGAGGACGAGCACGACGCCCGACGCCCGCGCCATCCGGTCGGCGTCGCGCAGGAGCCCGTCACTCACGTCCATCATCGCGGTGGCGCCCCCGTCGGCCGCCACCGGCCCCGCGCTCAGCGGCGGGTCCGGCCGCAGGAACGCACCGACGACGACGGAGGTGATGTCGTCACGTAAGTCACCGCCGCCCGCCGGCCGATCGTCACTGCCCCCGCCCGCCCGGGCTGCCGGCACCGGACTGCCGTCCTCGCGATCGCGCGCCGCCAGCACCGCGTACCCGGCGGCTCCGTGACCGAGCACGCCGGCGTGAGCCAGCACGTCCCCGGGCCGCGCGCCGGAGCGCAGCACGGGATCCCGGCCCTCGAGGTCGCCGTGGACGGTCACCGCGACGACGACCTGCTCCCCGGCGCTCAGGTCACCGCCGTCGACGCCGACGCCGATCGGCCCGCAGGCGTCGGCCAGGCCTCGCGCGAGGTCGAGCACCCACTCGACCGTCGTCGTCGCGGGCAGCACGAGGGCGACGACCATGCTGCTCGGGACCGCGCCCATCGCGGCGATGTCGGCGAGGTTCTGCGCCGCGGCACGGGCGCCGAGGTCGCGCGCGGTGCCCCAGCCGCGACGGAAGTGGTGGTTCTCGACGAGCACGTCGGTGGAGACGACGAACCGGCCGTCGGGTGCCGCGACGACCGCGGCGTCGTCGCCGTTCGGTACGAGGGTGCGCCGGCCGCGCGGCAGCAGCGGCGTGAAGCGGGCGAGGAGCTCGCCCTCGCTGAGGTCGGCCACGGTGAGGGGTGGACGGTCCGGGCCTTGACGGGTGGTCACCCGGCCACGCTACCGGGCGGCACGACCTGCACCGCGGGCGGGTTACGGTGAGTGCCGTGATGAGGACGACGACAGGGCCGGCGAAACGGCGCGCGGGCACGGCCATCGTCCTCGGTGCGACGGCAATGCTGCTGGCGGGCTGCGCGGACCCGGTCTCGCTGCCGCCGGCGACGTATGCCGCCGACCCCGCCTGCGCGGAGGTCCTTCAGGTGCTGCCCGGGACGATCGGGGACGCCGAGCGCCGGTCCATCGGCAACCAGGCGACCGCGGCGTGGGGCGACCCGCCGATCAGCCTGCGCTGCGGCGTCGAGCCGCCCCCGCCGACGACCGAGCGCTGCATCACGGTCGAGGCCGACGGCACGTCGATCGACTGGCTCGCCCTCGAGGGCGACGACCCGATGATCCCCGAGCACGCCCAGCGCGACGACGGCGCGTGGACGTTCATCACCTACGGCCGGGTGCCGGCCATCGAGGTGGTGGTTCCCACCGAGCAGGGCGGCGACCAGCCGACCGCCGTCCTGGTCTCCCTCGGTCCCGCCGTCGAGCTGTCCCCGGCGGAGCGGCACTGCGTGGGCGTCAGCGACGTCTACTGAGTCGCCCGCGCCGGTCCTCGACCGGTGGGCCGGTCCTGGGCCAGTGGGAGTCAGCGCAGCCCGACGGGCCGTTCCAGTGCGAGCTGGATGAGCTCGTCGACCAGCTCGACGTAGCTGACCCCGCTGCGGTCCCACATCATCGGGTACATCGAGTACGGGGTGAAGCCCGGCATGGTGTTGATCTCGTTGATGGTCACCGCGCCGGAGTCCGTGACGAAGAAGTCCACCCGCGCGAGGCCCTCGCAGCTGAGCGCCTCGAAGGCTCGGGCCGCGAGGTCGCGCACCCGCTGGGTGACGCCGTCAGGCAGGTCGGCGGGGCAGCGGAGGTCGACCTCGCCGGCCCCGAGGTACTTGGACTCGAAGTCGTAGAAGTCGTGGTCGGCGACGACGATCTCTCCCGGCAGCGCGGTACGGGGCGAGGCGTCGCCGCGGCCCTGAAGCACCCCGCACTCGATCTCGCGACCCTCGAGGGCCGCCTCGACGATGACCTTGGGGTCGTGCCGCTGCGCTTCAGCGACAGCCGCGTCGAGACCGTCGGCGCTGGTGATCCGGCTGATCCCCAGGGATGAGCCTGCTCGCGCGGGCTTGACGAAGACCGGGAAGCCGAGGCTCTCCACGGCGTCCAGCGCCGCGCCCCGGTCGGTGCGCCACTGACGCGGGGAGATGACGGTGAACGGGCCGATCGGCAGACCGTGGCCGGCGAGGACCACCTTCATGTAGTGCTTGTCCATGCCGACCGCGGAGGCGAGCACGCCCGAACCGACGTAGGGCAGCTGGGCCATCTCGAGCATGCCCTGCAGCGTGCCGTCCTCCCCGTAGGGGCCGTGCAGCACCGGGAAGACGACGTCGACCTCGCCGAGCACCACCGGCAGCTGCCCAGGCTCGGTGGCCGTGAGGTCGCGCGAGCTGTCGGACATCGGCAGGACCACGTCGGAGGCGGCGGCACCGACCTCGGGCAGCTGGTCCCCGCGCAGTGCGAGCGCATCGGGGTCGTCCGGGACAAGCACCCACTGGCCGGAACGCGTGATGCCGACCGGCAGGACGTCGTACTTCTCACGGTCGAGGGCTCGCAGGACACCGGCCGCGGTGGCGCAGCTGATCGCGTGCTCCCCGCTACGCCCGCCAAAGACGAGGGCGACACGGGTGCGGGACTCGGAGCCGGCAGTACGGGGCGCGGGGCCGGCGGCGTGGGGCGTGGGGCCGGCGGCGCCAGCCGCGGGCGAGGTTGATTCGCTCATCGCCGGTGACGATACCCGGAGCACCCGACGCGCTGCCCCAGCGACGACGGCGAGCCGGTCCAGCCTCGGGCGTCACGCGAGCCGCGTGGGCCGCAGGCACCGGACCGGCCTACGCTGGACCGGTGACCGAGACCTCGCCGACCAGCCCCCACGACGGCACCAGCGCTCCCGCGGTTCCCACCGCGGGAGCCTCGCCGGCGGACCGCGACGCCTCGTCTCCGCCAGACGCACGGCGGCTCGCCGCGGCGACGTACGCCGTCGTCGCCGGTCGGCCGCCGCGGGACGAGGGCGAGCCGGTCAACCCGCCGGTGGTGATGTCGTCGACGTACATCGGCCGCGGCGAGGTCGCGCCCGGCGGGCGGGTCTACACCCGGCTCGGCACGGAGAGCTGGGAGCCCTTCGAGGAGGCGCTGGCCGGCCTCGAGCGGGCGAGCGAGCCCGGACTGGTCTTCGCCTCCGGGATGGCCGCGATCTCCGCGGCGCTCGACCTCACCCGGCCGGGGACGCGCCTCGTCGTGCCCCGGCACAGCTACCACGCCTCGCTCGTCGCAGCCCGCCGTCTCGCGCAGCGCAGCGACGTCGACGTCGTCGAGGTGGACATCGCCGACACCGCGGCCGTCATCGAGGCGATCAACGCCGGTCCGACGTCGCTGGTCTGGGTGGAGACGCCCACCAACCCGATGCTCGAGATCGCCGACCTGCCCGCGCTCATCGCTGCCGGGCACGCGGCCGGCGCCCTGGTCGGGGTCGACAACACCTTCGCCACACCGTTGGCGCAGCAGCCGCTCGAGCTCGGGGCCGACGTCGTCGTCCACTCGGTGACCAAGTACCTCGCCGGCCACTCCGACGTCGTGCTCGGCGCCGCCGTCACCAACGACCCCGAGATCTATCGTCAGATCCGGCTGGCGCGCGACATCGGTGGCGGCATCGCGGGGCCGTGGGAGACGTGGCTCGCGCTGCGCGGGCTGCGCACGCTGGCGCTGCGCGTGGAGCGGTCACAGGCGAACGCGGTGACCCTGGCGCACCGGCTGGCCGAGCACCCGGACGTCCTCGCGGTCAACCACCCCTCGATGGCCACCCACCCGCAGCACCGGCGGGCGACCGCCCAGATGACCGGCTACGGCTCGATCCTCACCCTGCGGCCCCGCGGCGGGGTCGCCGCGGCCGACGCCCTCGCGTCCGCCGTGCGGCTGTGGGTGCCGGCGACGAGCCTCGGTGGTGTGGAGTCGAGCCTCGAGCGGCGCCGCCGGTTCAGCTCCGAGGCCGCCACGGTGCCCGACGACCTCCTGCGGCTGTCCGTGGGGATCGAGGACGTCGAGGACCTGTGGACCGACCTGTCCGACGCGCTGCGGTCCGCAGCAGCCACGACCACGACCAAGGACGGCGACACCCCGGGCACCGACGGCCCGGCCCGCGACGAGAGGCAGCCATGACCACCCACCGCACCCTCGTCCTTCGGCGGGCCGCCGTGCTCGTTGCCGCCGCGCTCACCCTCACCGCCTGCACCGACGCCGAGCCCGACGACGGCCCGACAATCAACCCGCCACCGATCGACCTCGACGCCACCGACGAGCCGACCGACGACGCCACCGGCACCCCCACGGACACCACCGACCCAGCGCCGACCCCCTCGGCCACGACCGAGCCCGAGCTGCCGACGACCGAGGCGACCGCCGGCAGCTCGCTGCCCGAGTGGCTGCCAAGCACCACCGTCGCCGAGAGCGGTCCACCGAGCGGCGGGATGCTGCTGCCGGTCGGGCTGCGCGTGGGTGACCACGACGGCTTCGACCGGGTCGTCGTCGACCTCGAGGGCGACGCCGTCCCCGGCTGGCGGATCGAGTACGTCGACGAGGCGATCACCGACGGCAAGGGCGACCGTCTCGACGTCGACGGCGACGCCGTCCTCCAGGTGTACGTCACCGGCACCCGCTACCCCGACGAGGGCGAGGACCACCTCGACGGCGCGATGGTGCTCGACGGCGAGGACGTCGTCGAGGAGGTCCACTACGTCGGGACCTTCGAGGGGCTGACCCAGCTGTTCATCGGCGTCGACGACGGCCGAGCAGAGTTCCGTGCCTTCGCGCTGGCCGAGCCGGCCCGGCTGGTCATCGACATCCGCGAGGACTGACTGCGCGGCCCCGCCGCGCCCATGACGCCACCGCCACCTCACTTCTGACGCCACCACCCCTTGCGGTGACATCATGATGATGTCATGATGGCGTCATGGACCTCAGCGCATACCTCTCCGGGATCCGGGACTCGCTCACCGCGGCGACCCGCACCGCGCCCGACGCCGTCCAGCAGGCCGCCGACGACCTCGCCCAGGTCCTCGAGCCGTCACTGCGCCTCACGCTCATGGAGCTGGCCTCCGACATCGCCTCCGAGGTGACGGTCGAGCTGGACGGTGACGTCGTCGAGGTCCGGCTGCGCGGTGGCCAGCCGGAGATCGTTGTCCAGCACCGGCCGCGCGCGGAGGACCCGACCGTCCCGGTCCCGCCCGTGCCGCCGGCCCCACCGCCACCCCCCGCGCCCGACGACGGTGAGGGCGCCACCGCCCGGGTCTCGCTCCGGCTGCCGGAGAACGTCAAGGAGCGGGTCGAGGACGCCGCTGCCCGTGAGGGCGTCTCCGTCAACACCTGGCTGGTCCGCGCCGCGCAGGCCCAGCTCACCGGCGCCCGCCCCGCCTCCGAACCCCAGTCCACCACCGGCCGGCGCCTGACCGGCTGGGCCCGCTAGGAAGGCCAGCACCATGGATCCACGACTGTTCGGCATCGATGCCGCCGCCTACATCCGGGCGACCAGCGCCGCGCGACGGCACCCGGCCCGCAGCTACCGCCGGCCCCGGCGCCGCAGCACCCCCGAGGAGCAGTGATGGACCAGTGGTTCGACCCGGACCCGGCCGTCGCACGCGACCTCGTTCGCGAGGCCGACGGCCGCCAGCGGCACGCCGCCGCGGTCCGCGTGCGCACCACCCCGTTCCATCCCGCCCGCCGCCGCACCGACGAGCAGTCGCTGTGAGGGCCCGAGCCACCGCAAGGATCTCGCCATGAACCACGAGTTCACCGTTGCCGGTCCGATCCAGGTCCGGGCCACTGTCCGCTCCTCCGACCTCGTCGTCACCGCGGCTGAGCCCGGCACCGCGACCGTCCGTCTGGAGTCGAGCCGTGACGCCGCCGAGCGCGGCGCCTTCGCCGCCGGCACGGTCGTCGAGCTGACCGGGAGCGTGCTCCACATCGAGACGCGCCTGCCCCGGTTCTTCTCCCGCGGCGCTACCTGCATCTACGTGGCGGTGCCCCCCGGGTCCAGCCTCCAGGTCGGGACCGGCTCCGGCGACATCACCTGCACCGCTCCGCTGACTCGCGCCTCGGTGAGGACCGGCTCGGGGAACGTCTCCCTCGCGGAGGCGGCCGAGGTCGAGGTCACCGCCGGCTCAGGCGACGTCCAGGTCGCCTGGCTGGGCACCGGCCGGATCACCACCGGATCAGGCGACGTCGCGGTCGGCACCGTCCGGGAGTCGCTGTCCACCCGCACCGGGTCGGGTGACGTGACGGTCGACGTCGCCTCGCACCTCACGGCCACGAGCGGCTCCGGCTCGGTGAGCGTCGACCGGGCCAACGGCGCCGTCGCCGCGCGCACCGCCTCCGGCGACGTCAACGTGTGGCGCGCCGAGGCCGGCGAGCTCGAGCTGCGGGCCACCTCCGGGAACGTCTCCGTGGCGGTGGTGCGCGGCGCGGCGGTCCTGCTCGACTGCACCACCATCTCCGGGCGGATGCGCTCCTCGCTGGAGTCGGCCACGGAGCCACTGCCTGACGAGCAGCGGCTCGAGCTACGGCTCGGCACGGTCAGCGGCGACATCCAGATCAGCCGCGCCTGAGCGGATCCCGCGGCGGCGGGTGCCCCTCAGGCGCCGCGGGTGCCCCTCAGGCGCCGCGGGTGCCCCTCAGGCGCCCTCGGCCTTGCGGGGCCGCGACAGCAGCGCCTCGGTCATCGCGCTGACCGGCAGCCCGTCGTGCAGGACGGCCGCGACCGCCTGGGTGATGGGCATGTCGACGCCGTGCGCGGCGGCCACCTCGAGCACCGCGCTGCAGGACTTGACGCCCTCCGCGGTGCCGCCCGTCGCTGCGGTCGCCTCGGCCAGGCTCATGCCTCGCCCGACGTGACGGCCCAGCGTGTTGTTGCGCGACAACGTAGACGCGCAGGTGGCCACGAGGTCGCCCATGCCGGCGAGCCCGGCGAAGGTCTCCGGCTGCGCGCCGAGCGCCACCCCGAGGCGGGTGGTCTCGGCGAGCCCGCGGGTGATGATCGTCGCCGTGGTGTTGTCACCGAAGCCGGCGCCCTGCGCCATCCCCACCGCGAGCGCGATGACGTTCTTCACCGCGCCGCCGAGCTCCACGCCGACGACGTCACCGTTCGTGTAGGGGCGGAAGTAGCCGTTGGCGCACACCTGGGCCACCAGGTCGGCGGTGCGGGGATCACTGGCGGCGACCACCGTGGCGGTCGGCTGGTGCACCGCGATCTCCCGTGCCAGGTTGGGCCCCGAGACCACGGCGACACGGCCCGCCGCGATGCCCAGCGCCTCGGCGAGCACCTCGCTCATCCGCTCCCCGCTGCCGAGCTCGATGCCCTTCATCAGCGAGACGACGACGGCGTCCGGCTCGAGCAGCCCGGCGACGTCGCCGAGCACCCCGCGCACGATCTGCGACGGCAGCGCGACCGCGACGACCTTCGCGCCCGGCACCACCTGCGCGAGGTCGGTCGACGCGGTGATGCTCGCCGGCAGGTCGATGCCGGGCAGGTAACGCTCGTTGCGGTGGGTGGCGGTGATCGCCTCGCAGGTGGGCGCCGAGCGGCCCCACATCCGCACCTGGGCGCCGGCATTGGCGAGGACGGCGGCGAAGGTGGTGCCCCAGCTGCCGGTGCCGAGCACCGCGACGGGCACTGGTTGGTCAGTCATGGTCCTCACTCTTGCGTACCCGCCGCCGGGCTGCCTTGGCGGCCAGCTGGGCCGCCCGCGGGTCGCCGTCGGTACGGACGTCGTACATACGGGCGGGCGGCTGCTCGCCCCGGATGTCGGCGACCATACCGGTGAGCGTGCGCATGATCCGCTCGGTGGCTTCGCGCAGCGCCGCCGGGTCGGTGGGCCGGTCGTAGAGGTCGGTCAGGTGGACCGGCGGGCCGGCGTGCACGTGCAAGGTCTTGCGGGGCAGCAGGTGCGGGACCTTGGCGTACCGGCCGAGGATGTCCTGGGCCCCCCACTGCGCGACCGGGATGATCGGCACCTGGGTCGCCAGTGCCAGCCGGGCGGCGCCGGTGCGGGCGGTCATCGGCCACATCTGCGGGTCCCGGGTGAAGGTGCCCTCGGGGAACATGCCGAGGACGTTGCCGGAGTCGAGGACCTTGCGAGCCGGGCCGAGCGCCGCGGAGGCGCCGGCACTGTTGCGGTGGACCGGGATCTGCCCCGAGCTGCGCAGCGCCGCGCCGAACACCGGGACCTCGAACAGCGAGTGCTTGGCGAGGAACAGCGGCGGCGCGCCGTGGTCGTAGAGGAAGTGCGCGAAGACGACGGCGTCGAGGTTCGTCACGTGGTTGCCCACCGCGATGAACCCACCGGTCTTCGGGAGGTGCTCGGCGCCCTGCCAGTCCCGCCGGGCAACCAGTCGCATGATCGGCAGAATGACGTTGGCCGCGACGCGGTAGACAGGTGTCATGGTCCGGCTGGTCATCTGCTGAATCCTACGTGCTCATCCCGGCCGCCCCGTCACCGACAGCAGACTTGTCACCGACAGCAGACTTGTCCACGCCGATCCCCGCGAGCCGCCTGATGGCGTCGGCGATCTGCGCCGCGGCAGGAGTTGTCTCAGGGGTGATGAACCACTGCAGGATCATGCCGTTGATGATCGCGAGGACGAGCGCCCCGAGATGCTCGTCGACGTCGTCCACCTCGTCACGCAGGCCTTCGAGGCGTTCACGGTCGGGTTCACCACCGCCGCCGGCGTCGGCGCGGGCATCCTCGTCCTCGCCGCCGTGATCACCGGCGTCCTGCTGCGCAAGACCCCTGCCGACCAGCCGGCAGCCGAGCACGTCTCAGCGTGACCGGCCGGCCGGCCGCGGCGATCAGATCCAGCCGTGCCGGCGGGCGACGCGCACGGCGTCGTGCCGGTTGGCGGCACCGAGCTTGAGCGCGGCGGCCGAGAGATAGTTGCGCACCGTGCCCGGGCTCAGGTGGGCGCGGACGGCGATCTCTTCGACCGGGGTGCCGTCGGCGGCGAGCTCGAGGACGTCGGACTCCCGCGGCGTCAGCGGGGAGTCCCCGGCGCTGATCGCCTCCGCGGCGAGCTCGGGGTCCACGTAGCGCCCGCCACCGTGGACCTGGCGGACGACGTCGGCCAGCACCCGCCCGGAGACGGTCTTGGGGAGGAAGCCGGCCACCCCGGCCTCGAGGGCCCGCTTGAGGTACCCGGGCCGGCCGTGGCTGGTGACGATGATCGCCCGGCAGCCGGGCACGTCCACCGCGAGCTGCTGGGCCACCTTGATGCCGTCGAGCCCCGGCATCTGGAGGTCGAGCACGGCGACGTCGGGCCGGTGCTTGAGGCCGGCGGCCACCGCCTCGGTGCCGGACGCCGCCTGCGCGATGACCTCGATGTCGTCCTCGAGCCCGAGCAGGCCGGCGAGGGCGTCGCGGATGAGATTCTCGTCGTCGGCGAGCAGGATGCGGATCATGGCCGGTCCATCGTGCCATCCGCCGGCAGGTCGGCGTGCCCGACGTCTGCCGCGTCGGCCACCTCTCCCCCGACGGCCGTCTCGTCCACCGTGCCAGCCGCCGCGGCTATGCCAGCCCCCGCGGCCGCGCCCCCGGCGCGGGCCGTGACCGGCACCGACGCCTCGAGCGTGAAGGTGCCGTGGCGCTGCGTCGTCGTGATCGTGCCACCGAGGGGCGCGAGCCGCTCGGCGAGCCCGACGAGGCCGGAGCCGCCGGTCGGGTGCTGCTGGGTCGGCGCGCCGTCGTTGGTCAGCCGCAGCCGCGCGACCGTCGCGCCGGCGGCGTCGCTGCCCACCGCCAGGTCGATGGTGCAGCGCGTCGCATCCGCGTGACGCACGACGTTCGTCACGCCCTCCCTGATCACCCACGCGAGCGCGGCCTGCACCGGCGCCGGCAGCGCCCCCTCGTCACCGATGACCCGGGTCGCGACGCCTGCCGAGCGCAGCATCGAGCGCGCACCGGCGAGCTCGGTGGCGAGGTCGGCCTGCCGGTACCCGGCGACGACGGCGCGCACCTCACGCAACGAGCCACTGGCCAGCTCACGGACCTCGAGCATCTGCTCCGCCGCGTCCTCGGCCTTGCCACGCCGCGACAGCTCCGCGGCGAGCTCGCTCTTGAGCGTCACCGCGGAGAGCGTGCGTCCGACGACGTCGTGCAGGTCGCGGGAGAACCGCAGGCGCTCCTCGGCGACGGCGAGCCGCGCCTGCAGGCCGCGGGAACGCTCCTGCTCCCACAGGATGCCGAGCATCCAGATGGAGATCCGGAAGCTCAGCCCCATGGCGCCGACCACCATGCCGACGATGACGAAGTTCGTCACCAGCATGGGGCGGTCGAGCGTGCCGACGGAGAGTGCGGTGCCGACAGCAGCGATCCCCAACCCGCAGAGCATGACGGGGCCGCTGGTGAGGGTCGGGGTGAAGGCGAACATCGCGGTGCTGAGCACCAACGCGACGGCGGCACCACGCCCCTGCCAGCCGGGTTCGAACGGTACCGGGATGGTGACGACGGCAGCCGCCGCCACCACCGCGGTCACGATCAGCATCAGAAGGACCAGGCCTCGCCGCTGCGGCTTGCGCTCGCGGAAGCTGGTGATGCCGTCACCGATGACGACGATGGCGACGGCGACCTGCACCAGGGTGAGCAGCGGGTAGATCACCGGCCAGCCGGACTCGGGCCGCTCGTCGAAGGAGACCACCATGAGGGCCACCGCGACAAGCGGGATGAAGGCCAGCAGGATGTAGAGGGTCCAGCGGGTGTAGGTCTCGAAGCGCTCGGGTCCCGAGCGTCGGTTCCACACAGCGAGCAGGCCGGTCATCGGTCGATCCTCTCAGAGTGCGGCAACGCGGGGCTGACGGCTCGACGCGGAGGGGACGCGGCGGCGAGCCGGCCGGCTCGCGGCCGACCGGCTCGCCGACGGCGAGAACCCGGGGCCGGTCCCCTCCAGACCGGCCCCGGGTAGTTTTTCAGCGGCGCGGCTCCCACCGCATCCAGCGGCGGGCCGCGAGGATGCCGAGCACGACCCACAGCGCCAGCGCCGCGAGCGGCTGCTGGACGTCAGCAAAGGCGCCGCTCGCGATGGTGCCGTCCAGCGCCGGGTTACCCAGACCGTGCTGGATGAGCGCGACGACGGGGTACATCGGGGTCCACTGCGCAACCTGCTCGACGATCTCGGGCAGGATGTGCAGCGGCACCACGATCCCGGACAGCGCGGTGGCGACCACGAGGATCGGCATCGTGGTCAGCTGCGCGGTCTCCACGGTGCGGGTGAGCCCGGAGGACGCGACCGCCAGCAGCGTGAAGACGACGACACCACCGACGAGGGCGACGGCGAGCCACAGCACGTTCTGCACCTGCGGCAGGTCGAGCCAGATCGCCATCGCCACGACCGCGAGCACGAGCTGTGCCACCGTGATGAGCACCGCGGGCGCGGCGTACGCGGCGATGATCTCACCGCGCGACACGTCGCCGGTGAGCAGTCGCTTGAGGACGAGCTCCTCACGGCGCGCGACGAACGTCGTCGTGAGGTTGTAGTAGACGACGATCGACAGTGCCAGTGCGATCAGCATGCCGAGCATCGTGCCCGCGAGGTCGGCGGCCGCGTCACCGGCGATCGCGTCGCCGGCGGTCCAGCCGAGGAAGACGACGATGAGCGGCCCGAGGGCGATGGCGTTGAACAGCGTGGTCCGGTTGCGCACGAGGAGCAGCACCTCGGCGCGGATGAGGGCGGTGAGCCGTCGGACGGCCGTGGCCCGGGCCGGGGCGGCCTCGGTCGATACGGCCGGACGGGAGGTCGTGGTGGTCATGGTGAGTCCTTTCGGGGAGCCGGGGTGGGCCGGCACGGAGTGAGGGAGGTGGGGCTCGACGGCTGTCACGCGGACGCGAGCTCGGCGGCGGGAGCGGGTGCGGCCGCAGCCGCGGCGCCGTCGTCGTTGGCGATGGCGAGGAACGCGCGCTCGAGGGAGGCGTGGCTGGCCTCGAGGCTGGTGAGCTCGACGCCGGAGGTGCGGGCAAGGTCGAGGAGCGCGGTCAGCGAGACCTGCAGGTCGCGCGACTCGAGCTGGAGCAGCCCGGTGCGGCCGCGCGACACGTCCGCCACGGCAGGCAGCCCGCCGACGACCGCCGGGTCGTTGAGGGTGCCGTCGGTGGTGCGGAACTGGATCCGGGCCGGCTCGTCGGCGACGATCTGCGCCACGGTGCCCTCCCGCACGATCCGGCCGGCGTGCATGATGGCCAGCCGGTCGGCCAGCTCCTCGGCCTCGTCGAGGTAGTGGGTGGTGAGCACGATGGTGGTGCCGGACTCGAGCAGCTGGCGGACCAGCTCCCAGGCGTCGCGGCGCGACTGCGGGTCCAGGCCGGTGGTCGGCTCGTCGAGGAAGAGGATTTCGGGGCGGCCCATGATCGCCAGCGCGAGGTCGAGCCGGCGACGCTCGCCGCCGGACAGCGACTTCACCTGGACGTCGGCCCGGTGGCCCAGGCCGACGGCCTCGAGGGCGTTGCCCACGTGCATCGGG
Source organism: Georgenia sunbinii (assembly GCF_036421875.1). Classification (NCBI taxonomy): domain Bacteria; kingdom Bacillati; phylum Actinomycetota; class Actinomycetes; order Allobogoriellales; family Allobogoriellaceae; genus Georgenia; species Georgenia sunbinii. The sequence continues at coordinate 261,306 of NZ_JAZGOL010000004.1, forward strand.
CGGCCGAGGGTGCCGTGCCACATCCGGGCGGTCTCCACGGTGGTGAGGTCCGACGGGAAGCCGGCCTCCTGGAGCATGATCCCGGTGCGGGGCCGGACGTGGTGGCGGTCGCGGAACGGGTCCTTGCCGAACACCCGGGCCTGGCCCGAGCTGGCGGGGGCGAGGCCCTCGATGACCTCGAGGAGCGAGGTCTTGCCGGCGCCGTTGGTGCCGAGCAGGGCGAACAGCTCGCCGCGGCGGACGGACAGGTCCACCCCGCTGACGGCGGAGAAGGAGCCCTTGCCGGAGCCGTAGCGCCGGTGCAGGTCAGTGACGGAGATGACGGTGCGGGACAGGTCGGTGGTGGTCATGTAGCCACCATCCACCCGGATCCAGGCCACCGGCAGTGCACGGTGTCACCGCCTCAGGTGTGCGTTCCACGGTCTAGGCATGACACGTGTCATGGGCGCCCCACCCCGCCCCGCCGAGATACCCGGTCTCGGCGCAGGAGACGGCCACAGACGTCCTTCTGCGCCGAGATACCCGATCTCGGCGCAGAAGGACGAGGTCAGGACACCGGCTCGACGTCGGCGCCCAGGGCCCGCAGCTTGCCCATGAAGTCCTCGTACCCGCGGTAGATGATGTCGATGCCGCTCACCCGCGAGGTGCCCTCGGCGGCGAGCGCCGCGATGAGGTGGGAGAAGCCGCCACGGAGGTCGGGGACCTCGATGTCGGCGGCGCGCAGCGGCGTCGGCCCGGAGACGACGGCGGAGTGGTTGAAGTTGCGGTGCCCGAAGCGGCACGGCGAGCCGCCCAGGCACTCGCGATAGACCTGGATGGTGGCGCCCATCCCCCGCAGCGCCTCGGTGAAGCCGAACCGGTTCTCGTACACCGTCTCGTGCACGATCGACAGCCCGGAGGCCTGGGTCAGCGCGACGACCAACGGCTGCTGCCAGTCGGTCATGAAGCCCGGGTGGACGTCGGTCTCGATGACGATCGGCTTGAGGTCACCGCCGGGGTGCCAGAAACGGATGCCCTCGTCGCTGACCTCGAAGGCCCCGCCGACCTTGCGGAAGGTGTTGAGGAACGCCGTCATGCCCTGCTGCTCGGCACCGCGGACCATGATGTCGCCACCGGTGGCCAGCGCCGCGCACGCCCAGGAGCCGGCCTCGATGCGGTCGCTCAGCGCGGTGTAGGTCGCGCCGCCCAGCTTGTCGACGCCCTCGATGCGGATGACGCGCTCGGTGTCGACCGAGATGATCGCGCCCATCCGCTGCAGGAGGGCGATGAGCGCCATGATCTCCGGCTCGGTGGCAGCGTTGCTCAGCTCGGTCTTGCCCTTGGCTCGCACCGCGGTGAGCAGCAGCTGCTCGGTGGCGCCGACGCTCGGGTAGGGCAGCCGCACCTTGGCACCGGTGAGGCCCTTGGGTGCGGTGATGTGGATGCCCTGCGGGCGCTTGTCGACGACGGCACCGAAGTTGCGCAGGATCTCGAGGTGGAAGTCGATCGGGCGGTCCCCGATCCGGCAGCCGCCGAGGTCGGGGATGATCGCCTCGCCGAGGCGGTGCAGCAGCGGCCCGCACAACAGGATCGGGATACGGCTGGAGCCGGCGTGGGCGTCGATGTCGGCGACGTGCGCGGTCTCGACGTTGCTGGGATCCAGCTTGAGGACACCGGCGACGGCGTCGTAGTCCACGTCGACGCCGTGCAGCTGGAGCAGGCCGGAGACGACCTCGACGTCCTTGATCTGGGGGACGTTGCGGATCTCCGACGGGCCCTCACCGAGCAGTGCGGCGACCATCGCTTTGGAGACGAAGTTCTTCGCCCCGCGGACGGTGATCTCGCCCTTCAGCGGAGAACCACCACGGACCTGCAGGATTGCGCTCATACCCACCTCATCGACAACCGAGACCGGTGCGCCTCGGACAGTTCAGGATAGGCCGTGGTGTCCCCACCGCACGGCAAGGGCGTGTGCGAGATGTGAGGGCGGCGAGGAGATTCGTGCCCCGGCCCCGGACAACGGCGCAGTTCACGGGTGGTCGCCGCGCCGGCGCGCACGCCGACGTGGGGTTGGCCACAGCGCCCCGTGCTGGAGGCTGCCGGATCGTCCAGGCGGCAGGCAGAGACAACATCGCCCGGCGCGGCGGTGAGGCCGGGCCGGGCGATGTGTGGTGCAGGCGTGTCAGCTGAGCGGGGCGTCCTGGTGGGCCGGCAGGCCGGTCGGCTCGTCGACCGGGCGGGCTGCGACGATCTCCACCGGGGGCAGGTGCTTGGCCGGCAGTGTCGTCGGGCGCCAAGCCTCGCGGGTCTGCTCGAACTCGGTGATCTCGTCGGCGTGCTGGAGGGTGAGGCCGATGTCGTCCAGCCCCTCGAGCAGCCGCCAGCGGGTGTAGTCGTCGATCTGGAACGGCGCGGTGACCTCGCCGCAGGTGACGGTGCGCGAGACGAGGTCGACGGTCACCTCGGTGCCCGGCGCGGTCTCCAGGACCTTCCAGATCTGCTCGACGTCCTGCTGGTCGACCATCGCGGCCACCAGGCCCTGCTTGCCGGAGTTGCCGCGGAAGATGTCGGCGAACCGGGAGGCGATGACGGCGCGGAAGCCGTAGTCCTTCAGAGCCCACACGGCGTGCTCACGCGAGGAGCCGGTGCCGAAGTCCGGGCCGGCGACGAGCACCGAGCCGCTGCGGTAGGCGTCCTGGTTGAGGATGAAGTCCGGGTCGCTGCGCCAGGCGGCGAACAGCGCGTCCTCGAACCCGGTGCGGGTGACCCGCTTGAGGTAGACGGCCGGGATGATCTGGTCGGTGTCGACGTTGCTGCGTCGCAGCGGGACGCCGACGCCGGTGTGCTGGGTGATCTTCTCCATGGTGTTCTCTCCCGATCAGGCGTCGACGAGCGAGGGCTCGAGGTCGGCCGGCGAGGACAGCGTCCCCCGGATGGCGGTGGCGGCAGCGACGAGCGGCGAGACGAGGTGGGTGCGTCCACCCTTGCCCTGCCGGCCCTCGAAGTTGCGGTTGGAGGTCGACGCGGCGCGCTCCCCCGGCTTGAGCTGGTCGGGGTTCATCCCCAGGCACATCGAGCAGCCAGCGTTGCGCCACTCGGCGCCGAAGTCGAGGAAGACCTGGTCCAGGCCCTCGGCTTCCGCCTGCAGCCGCACCCGGGCCGAGCCCGGGACGACGAGGACGCGGACGTCGTCGTGCTTCTTGCGGTCCTTGATGACGTCGACGACGGCGCGCAGGTCCTCGATGCGGCCGTTGGTGCAGGAGCCGATGAAGACGGTGTCCACCGCGATGTCGCGCAGCGGGGTGCCGGCCTCGAGGCCCATGTACTCCAGCGCACGCTCGGCGGCGACCCGCTCACCGGCCTCGGCGATGTCGACCGGGTTCGGCACGGCGGCCGACAGCGGCAGGCCCTGGCCCGGGTTGGTGCCCCAGGTGACGAAGGGCTCGAGGGTGGAGGCGTCGAGGGTGACCTCGGCGTCGAAGACGGCGTCGTCGTCGGTGCGCAGTGTGCGCCAGTTCTCGACGGCGGCGTCCCAGTCGGCGCCTTCGGGCGCGTGCGGGCGGCCCTTGAGGTACTCGAAGGTGGTCTCGTCGGGGGCGATCATGCCGGCGCGGGCGCCCGCCTCGATCGACATGTTGCAGATCGTCATGCGGGCTTCCATCGACAGCGCGCGGATGGCCTCGCCGCGGTACTCCAGGACGTAGCCCTGGCCGCCGCCGGTGCCGATCTTGGCGATGACGGCGAGGATGATGTCCTTGGCGGTGGTGCCCTCGCGAAGCTTGCCCTCGATGTTGATCGCCATCGTCTTGAACGGGGCGAGCGGGAGCGTCTGGGTGGCGAGCACGTGCTCGACCTCGCTGGTGCCGATGCCGAAGGCGAGCGCGCCGAACGCGCCGTGGGTGCTCGTGTGGGAGTCGCCGCAGACGACCGTCAGCCCGGGCATGGTCAGGCCCAGCTGCGGCCCGACGACGTGCACGATGCCCTGGTCGGCGTCCCCGAGGGAGTGGATCCGGACGCCGAACTCCTTGGTGTTGTTGCGCAGCGTCTGGATCTGGGTGCGGCTCGTGGGGTCCGCGATCGGCAGGTCGATGTTCAGCGTCGGGGTGTTGTGGTCCTCCGTCGCGATCGTCAGGTCCGGGCGCCGTACCGGCCGGCCGGCCAGCCGAAGGCCCTCGAAGGCCTGCGGGCTGGTGACCTCGTGGACGAGGTGCAGGTCGATGTACAGCAGGTCGGGGGCCCCGTCGGTCCCCTCACGCACCACGTGCGAGTGCCAGACCTTCTCTGCCAGCGTGCCACTCATGATGTTCGCCTCCCGGGCGCCTGGGTGTCGCGCCCTTCCCTTAGTTCGTTCGCAGCAGTCACGACTCGCGTCGTACCGCAGACTTGCATCTCACTGGTTGAGATGTCAATATCGGTCCATGGACAACTCTAGCGGAGTCGGCGTCCTAGACAAGGCAGCCACCGTCCTCGGCGCTCTCGAGGCTGGCCCGGCGACCCTTGCCCAGCTGGTCGCCACCACCCACCTCGCCAGGCCCACCGCCCATCGTCTCGCCGTCGCCCTCGAATTTCACCGTTTCGTCGCCCGCGACACCCAGGGCCGGTTCATCCTCGGCCCCCGGCTGAGCGAGCTGGCCTCCGCCGCCGGCGAGGACCGGCTGCTGGCCGCCGCCGGCCCGGTGCTCACCGCGGTCCGCGACCACACCGGGGAGTCGGTGCAGCTCTACCGCCGCCAGGCCGAGCAGCGCATCTGCGTCGCCGCGGCCGAGCGGCCGATGGGACTGCGCGACTCGATCCCGGTCGGTGCGACGCTGACGATGCTCGCCGGCTCGGCCGCCCAGATCCTGCTCGCGTGGGAGGAGCCGGACCGGCTCCACCGCGGCCTGCAGGGCGCCAGCTTCACCGCCACCGTGCTCTCCGGGGTGCGCCGGCGCGGCTGGGCGCAGTCGGTCGGTGAGCGCGAGCCTGGCGTCGCGTCGGTCTCCGCACCCGTGCGCGGGCCGTCCGGCAAGGTGCTCGCCGCCGTCTCGGTGTCCGGCCCGATGGAGCGGATGGGCCGTCAGCCCGGCCGGCTGCACGCCGGCGCCGTGGTCTCGGCCGCCAACCGCCTCACCGAGGTCCTGCGCCGCACCGAAGACACCGCCCACGGCTAGCCCCGCCCTCCCCCACTCCTTCTCCCTCTCCCTCTCGCCGAGAGCGGGATTGTCACCGACAGCCGACTTGTCGCCCACAGCAGACTTATCGCCGACAGCCGACTTGTCACCGACAGCAGGGTTGTCGACGAGCGGCAGATGCGTGCGCGATGGCGGAGGTGACGTCGCTGCCGCATGGGCTGTCGCCTGAGCGTGGACAATCCAGCTGTCACGGATGGGGCGGTGTCCCCTGAGCGTGGACAATCCAGCTGTCACGGATGGGGTGGGGCATGGGCTGCCGGGTGGGCGGTCTTACGTCCGGCGGCGGATGCGGCCTGCCGGGGCCACCACGGCGATGACCAGTGCGCTGGCGGCGAAGGCCCACGGGTAGTCGGCGCCGGCCACGACCGCACCGAGCAGCACCGCCCCTGCGCCGGTGCCGCCGTCGTACGCGAAGTTCCACACCGCGCTCGCCGTGCCGTGCCGTCCCGGGCCGGCGCGGCCGAGGATCAGCACCAGCGAGTCGTTCTGCACGATCCCCAGGCCCAGGCCGAAGAGCCCGGCACCGACGGCCACCCAGGCCCCACCTCCCGCCGTCGTCCCGAGCGCGATACCGACCATTCCGGCCGCACCGACGAGCGCTCCGGGCAGCAGCTGCCGGCCGGCGGTGAGCCGGTCGCCAGCCATCCCGGCCGCCATCCGGCCGACGAGCATGCAGAGGGACGCGACGAAGAGCGCCGCCGGGGCGGTGGCGGCGTCGGGGACCGCCAGCGGGAGGAAGGTGACGATGCCGCCGAAGCCCATCGTCAACGTGAAGAACACCAGCGCCGGGGCGACGAGCGGCCGTAGCGTGACGGCCGCGCCCCCTCCACCACCGCCCGGATCCGGGCGGGCACCACCGCTGCCCTTCTCGCCACCGGCGGTCAGTGCCGCGCCGAGCGGCACGGCCACCAGTGCCAGCACCGTCGCGGCGACGAACACCGGTGTGAACGACCACCGCTGAGCCACCCACACGCCGAGCGGCAGCGCCACCAGCTGCGGCAGGCCAGCAGCCAGCCCGTAGGCCGCCGCTCCGCGAGCCAGACGCTGCGCCGGCACGATCTCGGCAACCAGCGCGCTGCCGGCCACCACCAGCAGCGCGAACCCCACGCCGCGGACCGCAGAGACCACGAGCACCGGCACCAGCTCGGCCGAGAGCAGGTAGAACGGCGTCGCGAGCGTCATGACGAGCGCACCACCGGTGAGCATCCGCCGCAGCGACAGGCGCCGGAGCAGCGGCCCCATGGCGAGCTGGGTGGCCGCGGTCGCCGCCATCATCGCCGTCGTCGTCGCGCCGACGCCGGTCGCGGTGCTCCCCGCCGAGGCCGCCCACAGCGGGACGACCGACAGCAGCGCTGCGTAGTTGCTCAGGCAGGTGACGGTCGCCAGCAGCAGCAGCGCGAAATCGCGGCGCGGTGAACGCGCACTCATCGGTGGACCGCGCCCGCCCTGGCGCCCCGTCCGATGGCAGCAAGCATCCGCGCACCTCCTCCGGCACCTCGTCGGGATCCGGGCCAGTCTCCCAGGCTCGGGGCCGGCGCCTGGCCGGCTGGACGCGACCGCGCCGCGACGCACCGATCGCTATTGTCTACACCGACAGACAGCTGGCACGGTGCCGAGACTTCGGGGGTCGGGTGGCGACGCAGGACGAGTGGGCACCAGCGCCGTCGTCCGCTGCTGCCCCGAGGGCCACCGGCGCGATGACGCTCGAGGGCTACTCCGAGCTCACCGAGGTCGCCCGCGGCGGCGACAGCATCGTCTACCGCGCCCGCCAGTCCCGCCTCGACCGTGACGTCGCGATCAAGGTCGTCGACATCACCGACCCGACGGCCAAGGCCCGGTTCGCGCGCGAGCTGGAGATCACCGTCCGCCTCGGCCGGCAGCACCCGCACATCGTCAGCGTGCTCGACACCACGACCACCGCCGACGGCCGCCCCTGCCTGGTGATGGAGTTCCACGACCTCGGCTCGCTCCACGACCGGCTGCGTGCCCACGGTCCGCTGCCGGTGTCCGAGGTGGTCGCCGCCGGCACCGCAGTGGCCGATGCGCTCGCCTTCGCCCACGCGCACGGCGTCCTGCACCGTGACGTCAAGCCGCAGAACGTGCTGCTGCTGCCGACCTCATACGTGCTCAGCGACTTCGGCATCGCCCGGATGGCCGACGCCGGCCACACCGCGTCGCTCGAGCGCTTCAGTTACCGGCACGCGTCGCCTCAGGTCCTCGACGGCGCTGAGCCGACCGAGGCCGACGACGTCTGGTCGCTCGGCTCCAGCCTCTTCACGCTGCTCGACGGCCGGGCGCCGTTCGCCAGTGACGACCCCGACGACGACTCCGCGCTCGCCTACCTGCGCCGGGTGCGGATGAACCAGCGCCGGCCGCTCCGCGAGGACCTGCCCGCTCAGCTGCGGGGCGTCGTCGACGCCTGCCTCACCCCGCGGCGCGAGGACCGCACGTGGAGCGCCACCGACGTGCTCGCTGCGCTGCGCACGGTGCCGACCGAGCAGCGGTCGTGGGCGCCGGCCTCCGGTGGTGTGCCCCCGGCGAGCGGTGGCGCCCCGGACGTCGCCGAGCCCCTACCGACGGCGGCATCGCCACGGGCGGTGGCAAGCCCGGCGGCAGCCGCAGCAGCGGTGTCTGCGGGATCTACCGCACCCGGCACGGCGGCGGCGAGCACGCCGGACGACCCGGCCGACGACGTCACCGGCCCACCGCCCCCGGAGATGTTCGACGCCTGGCAGGAGCAGCCGGCAGACCCGGCGCAGGAGGCCGGCCCCGCGCGCGGGACCGGCTCCGTCGCGGCCGGCCCTGTTGCGCCGTCCGCGCTGGCGAGCATCGTCGAGACCCGCCCCGTGGACGCCGAGCACACCTCCGCCCGGCCCGAGCCCCAGCCGACCGGGCCGGAGGAGGCCGGCTCGGCCGACGAGCCGGAGGTCCGCGGCAACCCGTGGACGAAGATCGCAGCCTTCATCGGCGGGGCCCTCGTCGTGGGGACGGGCTTCGGGGTGCTCTCCGCCCTCCTGGGCAACGACGACGAGCCGGACCCGACGCCGACGGCCATCGACGCCGCCGAGGTGCCGACTATGACCGATCCGGTCCCGACGATGACCGGCCCCATCCAGGCGAGCACCGGCGACCCGGACCTGGCGCCGCGTAACCCGGCGGTCCTCGACAACGGCACGTCGGTGCTGCTCACCTGGGCACCACCGGTGGCGGACGTCGACCACATCCTCGTCCTCGACCCCGGGGAGGACGAGGTCATCAGGTACGTGGCGGGCACAGCGGAGGAGTACACGGTCGAAGGGGTCGACCCGAACGCGAGCGAGGTCTGCTTCGCCGTGGCCGGCTATGCGATGGACGAGGGGCGGCTCACCTCCGGTGCCAGCCCCGCGGTCTGCATCACCCGCCCCTGACCTGGGGCGGCGGTCACGCAGCCGGGACGGCCGGTGCCGCCAGCGCTTGCAGCACCGCCACGACCACGTCCTGCGGTGCGCGCAGGATCTCCGTCGAGGTGAACCGCAGCACGCGGTAGCCCAGGGCCACGAGGGCACGGTCGCGCTGGCGGTCCCGCTGGTACTCCCGGCGCCCCGAGTGGTAGGCGTACCCGTCGCACTCGACGACCACGCGGCCCTCGATGACGAGGTCCACCTCGCCGACCCCTTCGATGACCACGGCTGCAGCCACCCGGAGCCCGGCCTCGATCAGCTCGAGCCGGGCGATCGTCTCGTTCACCGAGCGGCTGCCGGCGTCGCACCGTTCCAGCGTCCGGCGTGCCCGCGGGCTGCCTGGGCCGGCAAGGGACCGCACGATCTCCTCCACCTCGATGAGCCGCTGGTTCAGCGCCGAGTCGATCATCACCACCGCCTCGCGCGGTGGCAGGCAGCGCAGCGCCCGGGCGAGCACCTCGGCGACCGGCGCGAGCGGGACGCTAGTCTCCTCCGGCTCGGTCCACAGGCCCTCGCGGTGCACCACCGCCCGTAGACCTCCGCGGCGGGAACCCGTCCCACGGTCGATCGGGACGGCCAGGTGGACCTGGTCGGGCTCGGTGAGCAGCGCAAGACCGTGGAAGCGGGCTGCGGTGGCGCAGGTGATCGTGGCACCGAACCGCCGTGCGGCCACAACTGCGGCGTCCGCGCCGACCGCCGCGATCCAGCCACCACCAAGGTCTCGCAGCGCACCGGCCGCGTACGCATCGGCAAGGGCACGCGCAACACCGGCCGAACGGCCGAGCGCAGACCGTCGCGCCACTCCGCCGAGGCTGGCGAGTCGCTCCAGTGCGTCCATGGGCTGACGCTGCCCGAGAAACGAATTCCACCGCCGGAACGTCAGGCGGCGCTGTGGACGGACCCGACGCCTCGCGGGTCTGCGGATCCCGACATGAAGTCCGCGAGGGTCCAAAGGCAACGCCGCAGATGCGGCTACAAGCGCAGGTTCTCCCGGCATCTGCGGTGCCGATGCCGGGAGGGCCTGTGACTTCAAGTCTGAATCTGCACACCCTCCCCCAGCGGCTGCGAGCGGTGCCACGGTCCTCGGTCCGCCCCGTCAAACGGTCCGGCCGGGCGCCGGCTCGCGTTCGAGCCACTGCCCGGGGACCAGAGCATCAGACTCCTCATAGCCCAGGTGCTCGTGCAGCCCGGCCGCGGAGCCGTCCAGCGCGCATCACGGCAGCGTAGTCAGCGCCGGCGCTCGGTCCGCAGCACCCGCAGCGAGACCCACCACCACGCACGGCGCCACCACGGCAGCCGGGCACGCAGCGATCGTGCGACGAGCTGCGCTTCCTGCCAGTGCTCGGCCGACTCCCGGCCGCCCCTGGCCTCGCGGTCGACCGCGGCCCGCGGCCCGAAGGCCTCCGCCTCGGCCCGGCCGGCGAGCGCGAGTGCCGGCTCACGCACCTCCGGCTCGAGCTCGGCGACGAGACTCGGCGGGGTCTCGCCCGGCCGTGGCGTGCGGCCATGCAGGACGAATGCATCGAGCACGTGCGCCCACGCCCCTCGTGCACCGGCCGCACGCCACCGCCGGCGCCGCACCAGCCGCACCGCGAGTGCGCCCAGCACGAGGACCACGAGGAGCGTCGCCAGGATCCCACCGACTGCCACGATTGCGGTGCCGAAGCTCAGCTCCTCGGTCCACGAGGAGTCCGCCGGGCGCGGCGCGTCGGTCTGCTCGCGCGGCTCGGAGGTGGACTGGGCGGTGGACTCCTCCGTCTCCTGCTCGACCTCCGTCTCGGCGGCGGCCGGCGGCGTGGTCGTCGACTCGTCCGGGGTCGGCTGGAACGCAACCCAGCCGGCGTTGGCGAAGTACACCTCCGGCCAGATCGTCGCGTGCCGACCTCGGACGACGACACCGGTCCCCTCACCACCATCCGCGGGTGCGGCGCCGGCAGCCGGGTCCGCCAGTGCCGCGGTCGCGCCGTCCTCGACCGCCGCCTCGATGTCGAAGCCGACGACGAGCCGGGTCGGCAGCCCGACGCTGCGCCCGAGCACCGCGAAGGCCCCGGCGAACTGCTCCGCGGTGCCCACCTGACCGGCCTCGCCCTCGGGCAGGAAGAGGAACTCCATCAGCCGGCCGTAGGACGAGCCGGACTGCGCGGCGAGGTCGTTGACGCGCCCGCCGCGCACCGCGTCCTCGATCGCGAGCGCCTGCTCGAGCCGGCTCGTCGCGCCGTCGGTGATCTCGGCGGCCTCATCGCGCAGCTCTTGCGGGGCCCGTGGCAGCTCGAGGAAACGCGCCGCTTCCGTCGCGGGCGGTACACCGGCGCGCTCCACTTCGGCCTCGGTGGGCGCGTCATGGCTGCCGGTGAGCGTCACGGCCAGGCCCGCGGCAACCCCGTCGGGCAGCACGAGGGAGCCGGCGTCGACGTCGGCCACGGGTGCGGCGCCGCTGCTCGCGGTTGTGACACCCGACGACGGCAGCCATGCCCCGCTGAGCTGGTCGACGCGGATGACGAGGTCGGTGCTGGCGCGGCGCTGCCCGGCGGGCAGCAGCGGCTCGTCGACGACACCGATCGCGCGCAGCCGGGCATCGAGCGTCCACGCCGCACCGTCGAAGTCGGCCAACGTCGCCAGCGCCATCCGCTCCGGCAGCGGCTGGCTGCGCGGCGCGACGACGAACAGCGGGCGATCACCGTCGAGGTTCCACGCGGAGACCTCCGGGACGGGGTTCGACGCGGTGGCCGGCAGCTGCGGTGGCGGCACGTGAACGCGGGGCTCGAACGAGCCGGTGGTCGGCAGCGACGCCGCGACCAGCGCGAAGGAGGCCGCGACGACCGCACCGGCGGTCGGCAGCAGGAGCGCTCGGCGGTGGGTCGTCTCGGCCGGCGCCGAGCGGCCGGGCAGGGCGATCCAACCGGCCACGATGACGACGACGACAGCGAGCGCCACCACCCCGGAGCGGTCCCCCTCACCCGCGGTCAGCAGGGCACCGACGACATAGATCACCGCGGCCCCGATCAGCGGCGCAGCACGAGCGGTGAGCGCCGGGACCACGACAAGCGCGACGGCCAGCGCGGCCAGCCACACCAGGAGCACGGCCGGGGCGAGCAGGTCGGGAGCCGGCGGGGCTGGGCGCGGTGCGGTCAGTAGCCGCGGGACGGCGTCGATGAGCGGGGCGAGCGGGTCGAGTGCGGGCGCGCCGGCCCGCCACGAGGGCAGCGGGTGGGCGTCGACCACCGGACGCAGGATGACCATGAGGCCGGCGACGCCCAGCGCGACCCCGGCGACGGCGACCGCCCACCGACCAACGCCGAGCCGGGCACCGAGCGAGACGAGGCCGAACGGCACGAGGGCCGCGGCGGCGAGGACAAGAACGACCCACGACGAGTCGTAGGCGCCTGCGAGCGGGACGGCTGCCAGCGCGAGGACGAACGCGCTCCACAGCACGATGGCCACCCGGTGGCGCATCGCGGGTGCGACGGCCGCAGCGACCGCCCCGGGGCCGCCCCTTGCGGGCGCGCCTGCCGCCGTGGCCGGACGGGTTACGGGCGTGCCCGCAGACGCAGCCCGTCGACCGGCAGCCGGGCCTGGCGCGGCGTTCCGCGTGCTCATGCCGCGACCACCGTGCGCCAGCCGTGGACGAGGTCCTCCGCGCGGGGGCCGCGCAGCACCGTGACGCCCTGGCGGGCGGCGACCATCGCGTCCGGGGCCGTGTCGACGACGAGCACGATCCCGGCGGGGGCGGCGACGGCGTCGAGCAGCAAGTCGGCGAGGTCGGCGTGGCGGCCGGTGATGATGGCGAGGACGTCGGGCGCTCCCACGAGCGCGCGGTGCGCCGGCGGGACGGGCCCGGTGACGGTGGTGACCTCGGCGAGCGCGCCGAGGATGGCGGGGTCGAGACCGGCGCTGACGGCGCTGACCGGGCTCTGCTCGTCAACCGCTCCGGAGAGCGACCGCACCCGACCGGGGCTGGCGACGGACGCGGCGGTGGCCAGGAGGCTGGCGGCGACGTCGACCGCCTCCTCGAAGTCGTCACCGTCGTAGCTGTCGGCGCGGTCGTCGAGCAGCACGGTCAGGTGCGGGGCGGAGGGGTCGGCGTCCTCGCGGACCATGAGGGTGCCGCGCCGGGCGCTGGTGCTCCAGTGGACCCGGCGCAGGTCGTCGCCGGGCGTGTACTCGCGCATGCCGACGAGATCGGTGCCGCCGTGGGCGATGCGCTCGTCCGAGCCGACGTGGCCGCGGCGCGCGCCGGCGGGCAGGCCGACCGCGTCGAGCACCCGCGGCTCGACGAGCACCGAGGTGTAGGTGCCGTAGCTCCGCCGCGCCCGCAGCAGGTCGGCGAGCGAGGAGCGGAACAGGATGAGCGGCCCGAACTCGATGACGCCGCGGCGGTGGGTGGGGATCGGTACGTCGGCACTCACCCGCTCCCCCGGCGCGAGCCTCGGCAGCGGGAACTCGGTGGCCTCACCGTCGACGAGGTCGAGGCCGCGGGCGTGCACCGCCAGCCAGCCGGAGGCGTTGGCGACCTCGACGGTGGCCACGCAGTCGTCGAGCCGGGCGACGCGCGGTGGCCTGGCGGTGCGTCGGACCGTCACCGGTGCGGGGACGGCCAGCCCGACGCCGGCGCAGGCGAGGAGGACCGCCAGCGCCAGCCCGAGGCCGACGACGCCCGGGTAGCTCGCCCACCAGCCGAATCCCAGGAGGACCGCGGCGGTGGCGCCGGTGGCCCATCCCCGCGCTGTCGGCCGGGTGGCCCGGGACGTCCGTGCGTCGCGCGAGCCGGACGAGGGGGTGCTGGCCGATCCGGCGGGTCCGGCGGCGCCTGCTGGCCCAGCCGATCCAGTCGGCCCAGCGGCCCGAGGCGTGCTGGTCGACCCGGTGTCCCCAGCTGACCCGCCGGGCCTCGCCGACCCGGCCGGCCGGGGCTCCGCGGTGGCGGTCATGCCGGCACCGGGCGGGGTGCCTCCACGCGGTCGACGAGCTCGCTGACGACGTCCGCGGTGAACGTCCCGGCGAGGATCGCGTCACGGGTGAGTACCAGCCGGTGGGCGAGGACCGGCACGGCCAGCCGCTGCACGTCACTGGGGACCACGAAGTGCCGGCCCTGGGTAGCGGCGAACACCTGCGCGCACTGCACCATGCCGCGCAGCGCCCGGGTGCTCGCGCCGAGCCGGAGCCGCTCGTCACTGCGGCTGGCGGCGCCGAGCTCACGGATGTACCGCAGGATCGGGTCGGCGACGTGGACGCGGCGCAGCATCCGGCTGGCGGCGCTGATCTGCTCCGGGGAGGCGACCTCCGGCACGTCCTCGATGACCCCGGCGCCGCCACCGGGCCGCAGCACCTCGATCTCGTGCTCGGCGTCGGGATAGCCGAGGCTGATCCGCACGAGGAAGCGGTCGAGCTGCGCCTCGGGCAGCCGGTAGGTGCCGTCGAGGTCGATCGGGTTCTGCGTCGCGATGACGACGAACGGGTCGGGGACGACGTGCCCCACGCCGTCGACCGTCACGGTGCGCTCGGCCATGACCTCGAGCAGCGCGGACTGTGTCTTGGCGGCGGCCCGGTTGATCTCGTCGGCGAGCAGCACGTTGGTGAAGACCGGGCCCGGCCGGAAACGGATCTCGCTGCTGCCGGGCTCGAGCACCGAGGTGCCGGTGACGTCGGCGGGCAGCAGGTCAGGGGTGAACTGGATCCGGCTCGAGCTGCCGCCCAGCGCTGCGGCCATCGCCCTGGCGAGCGTCGTCTTGCCGGTACCCGGGACGTCCTCGAGGAGCACGTGGCCGCCGGCGAACAGCGAGACCAGCGCCAGCTCGATCATCGGCCGCTTGCCGTGGAGGACCCGGGCGACGGCGTCGACGGCGGCGTCGTGCACCAGCCGGAACGAGGCGATGTCGGTCTCGGTCGGCTGCTCGATCGGGGTGGCGCTCATCGGTTCTGGTTCCTGTTCTCGGGGGCTGCGGACAATCCTGCTGTCGCGGACAATCCTGCTGTCGGCGACAAGTCGGCTGTCGGCGACAATCCTGCTGTCGGGGACAAGTCTGCTGTCGCGGGGAGGGGGCGGGCGGGTGTGGGGGTGGGGGTTCGGCCGCGCAGGCCGCGGAGGGTGCCGGCGAGGCCGAACATCAGCAGACCTGCGACGAGCACCGGCGGGTTGGGCACCTCCGGCGGGGTCCACGGCGCCGGGACGATTTCGACCGGCGGGTCGCCGGGCAGCGAGACCGGGTCGGTGCAGATGCCGGTGGTCATGTCGCAGTGCGCCCACGTGTTCCGGGCGGGGGCGCGGTCGGTCGCGGTGCCCGAGGTGACCCCTGCCTCGACGGCGGTCACCGACACCGAGACCTCACTCATCGGCCGTGCCATCCCGAGGAACATCTGGCCGCCCGCCGCGCAGTTGATCACCCACGAGGCGCTGATCCCGCCCGAGACGTTGATCCGGCAGGTGCCCTGGTACGCCGCCCAGCTCGGGTGGGAGGAGAGCATCGCGTACATCGGGATGTCGTTGTCGTAGAGCCCGGGCGGCTGGGAGTAGATGCTGCTCACCCGAGCGTCCCCGTTCGCCGGCGGCGGCGGGGGCGGGGCCGGCACGTTGACCGAGGTCGACGTCGCGGCGCCCTGGCCGACGCCGTTCGTCGCCCGGACGGAGACGGTTAGCGCGCCACCGCCGGTGCACAGCGCCTGTCCGCCGCAGGAGATGCTCAGCGACGTCGAGGTGCCGTCGAGCGTCGTACCGCCGGAGGCCCCACCGCCGGAGTACTCGACCCGGTACGACGTCACCGCGGAGCCGTTCGCGGCGGCGGCGTTGAAGCTGACCGCAACATTGACGGTGCTCGCGCTGCGGTCGGTGACCGAGGCGCTGAGCCCGCCGACGGCCGACGGCACGTTCGCCACGGTCACCTGGCCGCTCGGGGCGGAGACCGACGTCGTCGTCCCCAGCTGGGTCTCCACCTCGAAGCGGTAGCTGCCGCCAGGGGCGAGGCCCGAGACGACGATCTCGCGCGCCGAGGCCGACGCCGTCGTCCCGCTGCCGCCGACCGGTCGCACGACGTAGCTGTCCGCGCCGGACGCGGCCCCGGTCCAGCTCACCCGCACCGTCCCGTCGCCCAGCGCGGTGGCGCTGACGTTGCCGGCGGGGCTCGCCGGGTCCGCCTCCGGCGGCGGGCAGGCCGCGGTTGTCACGGCCGCGGAGCCGGCCCCAGTGACGCCGCCGGCGTGGTGGGCGGTGACGGTGACGGTGAGGTCGCGCTCGCAGGTGAGCCCGCTGAGGGTGGCAGAGGTCGCGCCGCCGCCGGCGTTCACCGCGCCCGAGCCGTCCGAGGCGGCCACCGCGTAGCTCGACGGCCGGTCCGCCGGCGCGGTCCACGCGACCGCGACGTCGCCGTTGCCCTGCAGCTGGGCGGTGACGCCCGACGGCGCCGGGTCGGTGGGGCAGGCCGCGGTACGGACGATGGCGGATGCTGATCCGCTGTGCCCACCGCCGTGGTCGGCGGTCACCGTGACCGTGAAGGTACGGTCGCACGCGAGGCCGGCCAGCGTGGCCGACGTCGCGACGCCGCCTGCGGTGACCGAGGCAGAGTCATCCGACGTGGCGACCACGTAGCCCGCGGGGAGCTCCTGCGGCGCGGTCCACGACACCCGGACGTCGCCATCAGCCAGCGGCAACGCCATGACGTTCGTCGGCGCCGGGTCGACCGGGTCGGGGGTGGGCTGCGCGCAGTCCGCGGTGGTGACCGTGGTCGTCGCGCTGCCGGACGTACCGGCGGCGTGGTGGGAGTCGACCCGGACGGTGAGGTCACGGCCGCAGGCCAGCCCGGTGAGCGTGGCGGCCGAGCTGGTGCCGGGGACGGTGACCGCGTCCGAGCCGTCGGAGGCGGTGACGATGTGCTCCCGCGCGAGCTGTGCCGGCTGGCCCCAGGCGACGACGACGTCGCCGTTGGCCAGCAGACGGGCCGTCACGTCGCGCGCGTTGCGGTCGGCCGGGTCGTCGTCGGTCGGGTCGTCGGTCGGGTCGTCCGTCGGGTCACCAGGACCATCAGTCGAGTCATCGCCAGGACCGTCGGTCGGGTCGCCAGGGCCGTCGGTCGAGTCATCGCCCGGGCGGTCCGCCGGGTCCCCAGGGCCGTCGGTCGCTTCGTCGTCCGGGCGGTCGGTCGCTTCGTCGTCCGCGCCGCCGGTCGGCTCGTCGTCCGGGCTCCCGGGCGCCGGGGCGGTCGGCCCGTCAGTGGCCCCGGGGCGCTCGGGCGTCCGGGTCGGCTCGCTGCGCGGCGCGTCGTCCTGCGGGTCACGCGGCGCCGACTCGCTCCCCGGCGGGGCCGGTGGCGTCGGCGCGGTGGGGTCCGGCGGCTGCGGGCCGGCCGGCGGGGTCACCGGCGGCGGGTTCGGCGACGGCGCGCCCGCCCCGGCCGGGCCGCCTGGCGCCGCGGGCCGGCTCGGCGTGGCTCGGTTGGCGTCCTGCACCGGCACGTCGGCCGCGGAGATGTCGACGGTCGAGGTGGAGCCGTCCTCCTGCACGATGACGATGCGGCCGTCGTCCGGCGTGCGAACGATGAGCCGGCCGTCGTCGACGATGAGCTCGGCGTCCCCGCCCCCGGGCACGATGATGTCGTCCGCCGCGCGGGCACCGTCGCGGTCGAGCACGACCACCCGGCCGTCGCCCAAGCACGGCACGTACACCTTGCCGGCGAACACCTGCGGCGTCGTGGGCCGCGAGCAGCCGATCTCGCTGACGGCGACGCTGCGCAGCTCACGGTCCGACAGCAGCAGCACGAGCCCCTGGTCGGGCACCGAGACCGGGGCGAGGTCGGCCGGAGAACGTTCGGCCGGCGCCACCTCACCCTCGAGGTGGGGCACGCTCACCGCGAGGTCCGGGCCGGCGCCGATCTGGAGCACGACGCCGCCGTCGGGCGCGACCACCGTGGTGCCGGCCTCGTGCGGCAGCAGCCGGGTCTGCGGGCCGGCGCCGGTGACCGGCCGGTCGGTGCCCACGCTCCACGAACCGGCGGCCTCGTTGAAGGTGACCGACCGCAGCTCACCGTCGGCGGTCATCAGCCACACCTCGCCGGTGTCGTCGATGACGGCGTCGACGAGGTCGTCGGTGCGGTAGGGGCGGCCGAGGTCGGCCAGCGTCAGCGGGGAGACGGCGCGCACGGTGCCCGGCTCGAGGTCGACGAGGACGACGAGCCCGCCGCCGAGCAGCACCTTGGTGCCCTCGCCGTCGGTGCCGCGGGTGCCGGCGGCGATGAGGGTGGTGAGGTCGATCGAGGTGACGGCGCCGGTGGTGAGATCGGTGACGACGAGGTGCCCGTCGCGCTGGGCGACCTCGAGCTCGCTGCCCGGCTCCCCCACGACCAGTCGTCGCTCGGGCTGGCCGGTGGCGGGGTTGATCTGGACGATCCGGCCGTCCTCGTCGGGCAGCCAGGTCTGGCCGTCCGACATCTCCATCACGGTGCTGGCCACGCCGTTGCCGACGAGCGCGCCGACGACGAGGACCGCACCCGCGGCTGCCACGCCGGCCTCGACGAAGCCGCGCTCACGGTTGCCCCGCCGGGTCAGGCGCCGCCATGCGCCCGCGATTGTCGTTCTCATGACGTCTCCTCGGTCATTCCCGGAGATAGTACGTGGACGACGTGGGTCGTCCCGCCGCTGACCAGCAGCCCGCGGCCGGGGCCGGTGAGCGGCTCGTGGCTGTTCATCGGGACCTGCGCGGAGACGAGGCTGCCGTCGGCCATCTCCGGGGCGAGCAGCACCGCGCGCCGCGAGCGCCGGAGCACCGAGGTCAGTCCCGGGATGTGCTGGCGCGAGCGCGCCTCGTCGGGGTCGGTGGCGCCGACGACGGCGGTGCGGGTGGCCGGCCCCTCGCTGACGACGGTGGACAGCGCCTCGAGCGCCCGGCGCTCCTCGCCGTTCGCCTCCCAGGCGCGCTCCCACTCGTGGACGTCGTCGACGAGCAGCAGCCGCCAGCCGCCGTCCTCGGCAGCGGTGACGCCGGTCGCCCAGTCCGCGGCCGCCGTCGGCGTGGTGAGGACGACGTCGGCCAGCTCGCCGGGCTCGGTCGGCCCGCCCGACGCCGCGACCGGCTGGTCCGCGCGGGGGCCGACGAGCACGATCTCCACCGGCGGCTCGGCGCCGCGCCGGACGAGCTGCGCCAGGCCGGCGAGGAAGCCGGTGCGCCCGGAGCGGGCACGGCCGGTGACCAGCAGCGGGCCGCCGAGCAGCGCCAGCCCGACGGCGGAGACGACGTTCTCCTCGACGCCGAGCACAACGTCGTCGGCGGTGGGTGCCGGGAGCAGGTGCTGGGGCAGGAGCGACGGCATGACCGGCACAGGGGCGCTGGGCTCGTTCTCGTACCGGTCGGCGACGACGCCCGCGAGCGCGTCGAGCCGCTCGGCCTGCAGCGGGGTGCCGGCGCCGCCGACGCTGGCGATCTGCACCGCGTCCTTGCCGGCGAGGCCGCGACCGGGCGCGGAGTCGGCGTCGAGGACGTCGGCGGGGACGCCGAGCATGGCGTAGTCGTCGATCACGGTCATCCGCAGTACGAGCCGTTGGCCGAAAGCGGCCTGCAGCGCGCTCGGCAGTCCGGTGCGCTGCGGCGCGGTGGCGGTGACGTGCACGCCGCAGCGGCGGCCCTCCTGCAGGATCGTCACGAGCTGCTCGCCGTGCTGGCGGCGCAGCGACCCGCCGCCCTCGAGCGCCTCCATCACCGCTGGCAGGTTGTCGACGAGCAGGTGGATGCGCCGCATCGGCTCGCCCACCTGGGCGAGGGCGCCGATGTCGGCGACGCCGTGGGCGGCGAGCACGGCGCCGCGGTGCTCGACGGTGCGGTGGAGCATCCGGATGAGGCGCAGCACCCGCTCGAGCTGCTGGACCGGGACGACGCCACCGACCGACGGCAGCCGCTCAGCAACCGAGAGGCCGCCGCCACCGGCGTCGATCGCGTAGACGCACGGCGGGGCCGGCTCGTCCGCGGCGGTGACCGTGGCGGCGAGGGTGCGCAGCAGCTCGGTCTTGCCGGAGCCGGAGGCACCGAACACGAGCAGGTGCCCGGCGCGGCCGTAGTCGACCACCCACGGCAGCTGCTGCTGCTCAGCCGGTCGGTCGACCATGCCGAGCAGCGCCTGGCCGGGGCCTTGGGCTGCCGACGTGAGGCCGTCGGCGTGCTCGTCGTCGCCGAGCACGAACCGGCCCGGCGCCGTCGCGGCGACCGGCATGACCTCGGGCATCGCCGGCAGCCACGGCCGCTTGGGCGCCGGCCGCCCGGAGCGCCGGAACGCCGTCGTCGTGCCGGTGACGATCCGCTCCAGGTCGGTCTGCGAGTGCTCGCCCCCACGCCCCTCCTCGCCCACAGCCGACTTGTCCCCCACAGCCGACTTATCGCCGACAGCAGACTTGTCCCCCACAGCAGACTTGTCCCCGACAGCAGACTTGTCGCCGACAGCAGACTTGTCGCCGACAGCAGACTTGTCGCCGACAGCAGACTTGTCGCCGACAGCAGAGTTGTCTGCTCCCGTCGACAATCCCGCTCTCGCGGCAAGAGGGGCTCCCGTCGACAATCCCGCTCTCGCGGCAAGAGGGGCTCCCGTCGACAATCCCGCTCTCGCGGCAAGAGGGGCTCCCGTGGACAATCCCGCTCTCGCGGCAAGGGGGGTGGGGGCGGTGGGGGCGGGGGCGGCGAGGGGGCGCACGGTGAAGGGCTCGACCCGCACCCGGTCACGCTGCTCGGCGACCTGCTCGCGGGCCCCGACCCAGGCGACCTGCACCAGCTCGCGGGTGCCGTGCCCGGTGCGCCGCAGCCAGGCCCGGCCGGGGGTGCGGCGGGAGATCGAGGCCGCGTCGGGGGCGTCGATGACGTCGACGGAGTCGTCGGTCGACGCGACCCGCAGCGCGATACGCAGGTCGGTGTTGGCCTTGATCTGCGGAGTCACCACCCCCGCCGGCCGCTGGGTAGCGAGCAGCATGTGCATGCCGAGGGAGCGGCCGCGCTGGGCGATGGAGACCATGCCGTCGACGAACTCGGGCACCTCGGCGAGCAGCGCGGCGAACTCGTCGACGCAGATGAGCATCGACGGCGGCGCGACCTCGGGGTGGCTGGCCTCGAGCGCCATGAGGTCCTTGGCGCCGTACTCGTTGAGCAGGTGCTCGCGCGACGTCAGCTCGGCGTGGAGCGAGATCAGTGCCCGCTGCACCAGCGCCGGCGTGAGGTCGGTGATGTAGCCGACGGTGTGCGGCAGCTCGGCGCACTCGCGGAACGCGGCGCCGCCCTTGTAGTCGACGAGCAGGAAGTTGATGCGCGACGGCGGGTTGTTCAGCGCCAGGGAGCTGATGAGCGACTGCAGCAGCTCGCTCTTGCCGGCGCCGGTGGTGCCGGCGACCAGCCCGTGCGGGCCGTCCTCGCGCAGGTCGATGGTGACGACGCCGTCGGCCCCGGCGCCGAGCTGGGCGCGCAGCCCGCGGCTGGTGTGCCAGCGGGCGAGGATCGCGTCGGCGTCGTCGGGCACCGGCAGGTCCGCGGTGAGGCCGGGCAGCCGGACCTGCTGCGGGACGAGCGCCTCGGCGCCGATGGTCGCCGCCTCGTCGACGTAGCCGGACAGTGCGCGGGCGGTGCGCCAGGCGCCGGCGAGGTCGAGCTGGTCGATGCTCGTCAGCGGCGAGACCCCGCCGCGGTCGCGGACCTTGATCGCCGAGTCGGCGAGGTCCACCGCGAGACCGGTGGCGGCCGGCACCTCCTCGAGGTGCTCGCCGAGCCACAGCAGCCGCAGCCGCCGCTCGGGGTCCGCGGCGACGGCGGCGAGCTGCTCGACCAGCCGACGCGGCAGCCCGGCGTGCTCGTCGACGATGCACAGCGTGTGGCTGGCCCCACCGTCGGCGGAGAGGACATCGGCGACCAGCGACTGCGACTCCCCCGCCCCGACGGCGACGCACGGGCCGCCGCCGCTGCGCTGCGCGGCGTGGGGCAGCCAGCGCAGCCACGACTCGATGCCCGACCGGCGCGGGCCCAGCGCCGCGGCGATCGTCAGGTCCGTCGGCGAGTGGGAGACGCCGAGCCGGACGAGGACGGCGCGGGCCCACGCGTCGACGGTCTCCGGGGCGCCGGTGGCGGCGACGAGCGCGTGCTCGGCGAACGGCACGGGGACCGGCTGGTCGGCGAGGGTCGCGCGCTGGCCGACGGCGGTCGCGGCCTCGGCGCGCAGCGTGCGGTCCCCGCCGGTGGGCAGCTTGCCGCGCACGAGCGCGGGGCGCGGGCCGCGGCCGGCGCGGGCGGTGAGGAAGTCGGCGTCGTCGGCCTGGCGCACCCACACCCGATGGTGGCGTGACGTCGCACGGCTACGGACGACGGCGAGGTCCGGCTCGTCGTCCTCGGCGTGCTCGCGCTGGTGCGCGGCGGCGGTGTCGAGCGTGGTGAGGACGCCGGCGACGTCGGAGCGCCAGAGCCGTGCCTCGGTCTCGTGCTCGCGGCGTGCCTGGCGCTTCTGCACGACGTGGTTGACGACCATCATCATCGGGAATCCGAGCATGAAGACCAGCGAGATCGGGCTGCGGGACCACGCGAACATCGCGCCGCCCATGAGTGCCGGCATGAGCATCATCGGCCACGGGAACGGGATGTGGCGCGGGGACGCCGGCGGGCTGGGGATCTCGAGCTCGGCGGCGACGACCGACTCGCCGAACCGCGGCGGTCGCAGCACGCTGCGGCCCCGGGCCGGGGCGGCGCCCTCGCGCACGGTGAGGACGGTGTCGCCGAGCTCGATGCGGTCGCCCCACGCGAGGGGGGTCGTGGTCGTCACCGGCCGGCCGTCGACCCGGGTGCCGTGCGCCGAGCCGGTGTCCCGCACGAGCGGGGTCTCGGCGAGCATGAGCTGGGCGTGGTCGCGGCTGACGAGCGGGTCGGTCAGCCGGACACCGGCGTCGGCGCCGCGGCCGACGGTGACGACGTCACCGGTGATCGGCACCTGCAGCCCGGCGTCCGGCCCGGCGAGCACGTGGGCGACGGCGCGAGCGCGGACGGCGGCCGCGGGGCGGGTGAGCCAGTCCTCGGTCACCGAGGTGACGGTGAGGACGTCGCCGTCGTGCAGGCCGGCGTCGGTGAGCCGACGGGAGGCGGGCCACGGCCGGCCGTCGGTGGTGGGGGCGAGCAGCAGCTTGCTGCCGCCGCCCGAGAGGTGAGCCCCGAGGCCGGCGGCGAGGTCGGCGACCGAGCCGTCCGGCTCCGCACTGACGACGACGTCGACCGCGGAGAGCTGGCTCTCCGCACTCGGCAACACACTCAACCGCCACATCGCGTGGTCCCTCTCCGTCACCTCGCCGGCGCTGCTGCCGGCGTCTGGGAACGACGCTAGGGAGCGCGCCACGCCCGGTCCAGCGCGGGAGGGGTGGAAACTTCCGCAATCGACAGCTCGGCCGCCGTCGTCGTCGAGGCTGAGACACTGGGCTCATGGTCAAGAATCTGCTCGGTCCCGAGCCCACCTACCTGCCCGACGACCACCCCGACATGGTCGCCCGCGCGGCGCTGGCCGACGGCGAGGACTTGCGTTCGGTCGCCGCTCGCCTCCCGGCAGCGAGCCACGTGTGGGCGCTGCTGGCCCAGGACGCGATGGCGTCCGACGACCCGGTCGCTTCCTACGCCTTCGCCCGCACCGGCTACCACCGCGGCCTCGACGCCCTTCGTCGCGCCGGCTGGCGCGGCCAGGGCCCGATCCCGGCCGACCACGTCCCCAACCAGGGATTCCTCGCCGCTCTGACCGCGCTGGCCGACGCCGCCGCCGCCATCGGTGAGGAGGAGGAAGCGGCGCGGTGCCGCACCTTCCTCGCCGACGCGGCAGCCTGACGCTCACCGCCCGGAAGTCCCGGGCGTCCCGGCCACTGGTCACTCCCGGTGGCCGGGACCGCCACGCCTGGGACGGAAGTCCTAGCCCGGTCGCCTTTAGTTGGACTATCCTCTCGATCTGCGATGCGAGTGCGGAAAGACCCGCGCCCTCCCTCTGCGTATCGTCAGTGAAAGGACATCTTCAGCATGCGCCCCTCCACAAGTGCTGCGGTGGCCCTGGGAGCAGCCCTGTCCCTGGCAGCACCCCTCGCCGCCGGCTCCGCCGCGCTCGCGACACCTCCACCCACGGCCCCTGTCGTCACCGCAACCTCTGCTGCCGACGACGTCAACCGCCACGGCAACACCTACTACCTGGCCGACAACCGCTCGCAGGCCGCCGCCCGGGTCATCACCTACGGGCGATCCGGCGACCTCGTCTACGTCGGCGACTGGGACGGCGACGGCATCGACACCCTCGCCGTCCGCCGCGGCGACAGGTTCTACTTCACCAACTCCCTCGACGGCGGACCGGCGGACGTCGTCGTCAGCTACGGCCGGCCGCAGGACGAGATCCTCGTGGGCGACTGGAACGGTGACGGCCGCGACACGCTCGCTGTGCGCCGGGGATCGACGTACCACGTGAAGAACTCGCTGCGCGGCGGTGCGCCGGACAGCGTCGTACGCTACGGCCGGGACGACGACGTCGTGCTCGTCGGCGACTGGGACGGCGACGGCCGCGACTCCTTCGCGGTACGGCGCGGCTTCGACTACTTCATCAACAACGCGATGGCTTCCGGGCCGGCGTCGACCGTCGTGTGCTTCGGGCGCAATGGCGACGAGGTCTACGTCGGTGACTGGAACGGCTCCGGCGCCGATTCCCTCGCCGTGCGGCGCAGCTCCCAGTACTTCCTCAGCGAGGAGCTGCGGTCCGGGCCGGCGGAGCGCTCGGTCCGCTACGGCCGACCCGACGACATCTCGATCGTCGGCGACTGGGACGGCGACGGCACCGACTCTCTCGGCATCCGGCGCGCGACGTCCGGCGTCGGCAACCAGCCCGGGCCGGTGGAGCCGCCAGCCGAGGAGGGCTTCACCGAGCCGCTCGCCATCCCGCCGCTGGCCGACTCCCGCGTGGACGAGGACGGCACCCGGGTCTTCGAGCTGACCGCGCAGGAGGGCACCATGTCCTTCCACCCGGGCGAGGAGACCAGCACCTGGGGCTTCAACGGCGACTTCCTCGGCCCCACGCTGCGCGCCCGGCAGGGTGAGCAGGTGGCGGTGGAGTTCACCAACGCCATCGACGAGACGACCAGCGTCCACTGGCACGGCATGCACCTGCCCCCGGAGATGGACGGCGGCCCGCACCAGGAGGTCGAGCCGGGCGGCACCTGGCGGCCCACCTGGCTCATCGACCAGCCCGCCGCGACGCTCTGGTACCACCCGCACCCGCACGGCCTCACCGAGAAGCACGTCTACCGCGGACTGTCCGGCATGTTCATCCTCGACGACGCCACCAGTGACGCGTCGGGGCTGCCGCAGGAGTACGGGGTGGACGACATCCCGCTGATCGTGCAGGACAAGGACTTCGACGAGGACGGCGAGCTCACGCTGGTCTCCCCGCTGCCCAGCGGCGTCATGGGGAAGACGATCATGGTCAACGGCACCGTCGGCGCCGTCCAGGAAGTGACCACCGAGCGCGTCCGGCTGCGCCTGCTCAACGGGTCGACGCTGCGGAGCTACAACTTCGGCTTCGACGACAACCGTTCCTTCCAGCTCGTCGCCACCGACGGCGGCCTGCTCGAGGAGCCCCACGAGACCAACCGGATCCAGCTCACCCCCGCCGAGCGGGCCGAGATCGTCGTCGAGCTGGAGCCGGGCGAGGACGTCATGCTGCGCTCCTACCCGCAGCGGCTCGGCGTCATCGCCGACCCGGAGGGCTACGGCACCTTGCAGACCCGCGACATCCTGCGGCTGCAGGCGGCCGACGAGCTTGCGCCGTCGACCGAGATCGCCGAGCAGCTGTCGGATTACGAACGGCTGTCGGAGGCCGACGCCACCGTCACCCGCCATTTCGAGATGGAGAACCTACGGCTCAACGGCCAGCTGATGGACATGAGCCGCATCGACGAGGTAGTCACCGTCGGCACCACCGAGATCTGGGAGATCACCAACCTCGACAGCATCCCGCACAACTTCCACATCCATGACGTGCAGTTCGAGGTGCTGTCGATCGACGGCGCGGCGCCGCCGCCCGAGCTGGCGGGCCGCAAGGACACCATCTACACCGAGCCGCAGCGCGAGTACCGCCTGATCATGCGGTTTGAGAACTACACCAGCGCCGAGTTCCCGTACATGTACCACTGTCACCTGTTGCGTCACGAGGACTTCGGGCTCATGGGCCAGTTCCTCGTGCTCGAGCCGGGCGCCGAGCCGCCCACCGACCTGCCCGACACCGGCCACCACCACGCCGACGACGGCGGGGACGACGACGACGGCGGTGCCGACGACGACGGGGACGATGACGACGGTGCCGACGACGGCGGTGGTGCCGTCGAAGATGACGACGGTGGCGCCGACGAAGCCGGCGGACACCGGGACCACTGACCCGGCGCCGAGCGGCACCGAGCAACCGCCGGCACGACGAACGAGCCCGGGCCGGGCACCTCAGACGAGGTGCCCGGCCCGGGCTCGTTGCTTGCCGCGCGATCAGCTGGAGGCGCGCTCCTGGTCCTCGGCCTGCTGGTTGAGGATCTGCGCGTTCTCCTGGAGGGCGCGGACCACGTTCTGCAGGGCGGGGACGTACTGCCCGGTCCAGTCGCCGCGGAAGCGCTGGGCGTCCGGCCCGTACCAGGGGGTGGCCTCGAGGTGCTGGGTGAGGCGGGCGGTGAGCTGGTTGATGGTGTCGGCATCAGCGTTCATCACGCGGACGAGGTCCCGTGCGGCGTTGATGTCCATCCCGTAGAGGGTTCCGGTGCTCATGTCATGCATCCTTTCGGTGGGTAATGCGCTGATGGTGTTGTGGTGCTTCGGTACTGCTGGCCTGCCGGCCGGTCATCTGGTGTGGTGGCTCGTGGCTCACTGGTCGTCGACGTCGAGAAGGTCGCCTCCTTCCGGGTCGTCGCCGCCACGGCGACCACGCAGGGCGCCGAGCCCGGCCGCGCCGAGGCCGGCGAGGCCCAGCGGTGCTGCGATGGCCGCCGGGTTCACCGACGACGAGCCGGCGTCGATGACGCCTGGGGCACCCAGCGACAGGCCGCCACCGCCACCGCCACCGACCGCCACCGGGGTCGCCCGGACCGCGGGGTCTCCCATGACGCCGGACGATCGGCCGGCGCCGTTGGTGGGGCCGCCGGTGGCAGAGCCGCCGGTGTCTCCACCGGGGCCGCTGCTGCCGGAGCTGCCGGAGCTGCCGGAGCTGCCGGAGCTGCCGCCGAGCGAACCACTACCGGTGGCCAACGGACCGCCACCGGAGCCGGAGCCCAGCGATCCGCCGGAACTGCCCAGCGAGCCACTGCCGCCGAGCGAACCGCCACCGGTGCTACCCAATGAGCCACCGCTCACACCGCCGCTGGAGCCGCCGCCGAACGAACCGGTGCCAGAGCCACCCCCGGAGCCGCCGCCGAACGAGCTGGCGCCGGAGCCGCCGCCAGCGCCGGACCACGTCCCCAGCGACCCGGCCGCACCGAGCGAGCCAGTCCCGGTCGTCGCGCCGCCGAGCGATCCTCCTCCCCCGAGCGCTCCCCCGCCGCCGAGCGCCGTCCCCGCCCCGATGGCGCCGGCCGCGAGGCCGAGCGAGCCGGAGGCGCTGCCGAGGGCACCGCCACCGACGGCGCCGCCAGACCCGCCGACGGACGACGGCCCGATGGCCACTGCTGGCGGCACCGCGGTGAGCGCCGGCTGGTTGCCGCCGGTGCCGACCGAGCCCACGCCACCGAAGGACGACGGGATGCCGGTCTGCGGGGTGCTGCCGGTGGCCGATGTGCCGGCGGCGCCGGTGCCGCCACCCCAGGAGACGGTGATCCCGCCGGGCGTGGTGACGCTGCTGCCGCCACCCTGGGCGCCGGTCTGGCCGAGCGAGCTCGAGGTGCCGCCGATGCTGATCGGGATGATCACCACGGCCCCCTCGCCCACGGCGACCGTCGGCATCGCGCCGTTGCCGGTCGCGGTGTCCGGGGCTCGCAGCGTCGGCGCGTTGACCGCGGTCGACGCCGGAAGCTGCGGCGAGACGTACTGGACGGCGGGGATGGCCGCGGTGGGCGAGTCGCTGCTGACCGCCTTCTGCAGCGCGGAGGCCGCGCGCAGGATCTGCGCGAACCGCTCGAGCGCCTCGCCGGTGGCCTCGACCCACGGGATGACGGTGCCTTCGAGGTAGATGGCGTAGCCGGCCGCCCAGCCGGTCCATGACATCGCCTTCAGCGCCCGGACGACGATCTTCAGCGCCATCGCGATCTTCTTCGCGTAGTCCGCACCGTCCTGCGCCTTCTGCGCCATCGTGTCCAGCCCACTGACATCTGCTCCCTGGAACATTGTCGGCCTCCTTTCTGAATTGATGTTCGGATGGTGCGAATGACGTTAGTGAGTCATTGTTCTGCGGGGCAAGCGGCCCGGGGCGGAAGTTTCCGTCGCGGGGACCTGTCGCCTATTGGCTGACTTCGTCCTGCATCTCGGCGCGCCGCTGCAGCTCGCGAGCGCTCTCGCTCAGCGACTGGCCGGCAGCCTCGAGCTCCGGGCGTAGCGAGCCGTCCCAGTCCTGCTTGAAACGCTTGGCGGACGGGCCGATCCAGACGACGGACTCGAGCATCGCCGAGATGTTGCCGACCATGCCGCCGAGGTCCTGAGCGCTGGCGTCCATCTCACGCGAGCTCTGCCGCGCATAGCCAGTGTCAATTCCGTGGAAACGTGAAGCGTCGTGGCTCATGTCATTTCTCCTGGTCCTCACCCGCCGGCTTCTCCGGCACTAAGGACACTAGAATGAGCAGAGCCGCGATATCCAGCGCACCAGGGGTGGAAACTTCCGGAGGTTAATGCGGAACCTTCCGCTTGACAGCTGTTCGCCCGGCGGTGAGTCCGTCAGCGCACGCCGTAGGCCGCGAGGAAGACCTGCACGACGTGACGGGCGTGGGCACGGCGCCGCGAAGGGGCGAGGATCGCGTCGTCGCCCAGGAGCATGGCCTCGTTCACCGGACCGCCCATGATCAGCCAGTTGAAGGTCGTCGCCGCCTCGACCGGGTCCGCGACGTCGAGCAGGCCACGAGCGGTGAGCCGCTCGAAGGCCCCTGCCATCGCGGCGATGGCCCGCTGCGGGCCGGCCTCGTACAGCGCCCGGGCAAGGTCGGGGAAGCGGGCCACCTCGCCGATGACCAGGCGCCGCAGCCGGAGCAGCCGCGGCGTGAGGACGACGGCGAGCTGCCGCTCAGCGTACTCGCGCAGGTACCGCTCGACGTCGTCGTCCACCGCAGGCTCCGCGCCGTCCCAGGCGTGCACGGCGTCACCGGCGCCGGTGGTCATCGCGGAGACGAGCGCGACGAACAGCGCCTCCTTGCTGCCGGCGTGCGCGTAGACGGTCTGCTTGGACACCTTCGCCCGGGCAGCGACCTCGTCCATGCTGGTGCCGAGGTAGCCGGCGTCGAGAAAGAGCTCCTCCGCGGCCGCGAGGATCGCACGCCGCTTGCGCTCCGAGCTCGTGAGCGGCTCGTTGCCGGCTGGTGAGCCCATCGGAGGCAGCTGCTGCATCACGGCCCCTCCCCAATCGACTCCCAGTACTGTACCGTCCAGTTTGATCCAGCGGTACCGACACGCCAGTCCCGTCCCCAGGAGGCCGTCATGACCGAGTACGTCACCACTTCACGCGGCGACCGCGTCGCCTACGACCGGCGTGGCGACGGCCCCGCACTGATCTTCGTCGCCGGCGCCGGCCCGCACCGGGCGACCGACCCGGTGACGACAGCGACGGCGGAGGCGATGGTCCCGCTCGGCGTGACCACGGTCGTCTTCGACCGGCTCGGCCGCGGCGACAGCCCCGCGACGGAACGCCTCGACCTGGACCGCGAGCTCGCCGCCGTCGCCGCACTCATCGACGTCGTCGGCGGCAGCGCGGTGCTGTGCGGCCACTCCTCCGGGTGCACGATCGCACTGCGGGCGGCTGTCGGTGGGCTGCCGGTCACCGGCCTGGCCCTGTGGGAGGCGCCGATCGCCGGTGATCGCGCCGCGACCCGCGACTGGATCGACGGCTTCCTGCGCCGGCTCGACGCCGGTGAGCTGGCAGCGGCCCGCGAGTTCTACATGAAGGACATGCCGCCGCAGTGGCTGGCGGAAGCCAAGCGGTCCCCCGAGTGGCCCGAGCTCGTCGAGCAGACGGTCTCCCTCCGCGCCGACGCGGAGTCCCTCGGCTGGGCGGCGTCCGCGCCGCACGCCGAGCTGTTCGCGGGCATCGACGTCCCGGTCCTCGCGATGGCCGGCACGGAGACCTTCGACGAGATGATCGAGTCGGCGGCACTCATCGCCGCGGCTGTCCCCGGGGCACGCCAGGCGCGGGTCGCGGGCGCCTTCCACTCCTGGGAGCCCGAACCGATGGCCGCCGAGCTGGCTGGCTTTGTCCACGCCGCCGCCACCGAGAAGGCGGCACGCTGATGACGCCGCGCGAGCCCGAGCCGCTCGACCACTCCTTCACCGCCACCCTGCTGCCGGAGCTCGGTGGTGTCGCCTGGACCTGCGTCGTCGTCCCGGGCTCTGCCGAGATGCTCGGGACCAGGAGGGCAGCGAAGGTGGTCGGCACCGTCGACGGCGCAGCACTGAGCACCTCGCTGATGCCGGTGGGCGACGGCCGGCACATGCTGCCGGTCAAGGCCGCGATCCTCAAGGCCATCGGCAAGGGCGTGGGCGACGGCGTCGACGTCCACCTCACCCAGCGACTGAGCTGAACCAGCGACTCAGCTGCTCCGGCCGGGGTTGAGGCCGTCGCCGCGGGCCATCGCGGCGGTGACTGAGTCGAGGTCGTCGGTCGTCACCAGGCGTACCTCGGCGGTCCGGCGGCCGACGGCGAAGCGCACGTTCTGCACCCGGCCGGCGGTCGAGGTGAACGGATCGTCGTCGGGCCCGAACGCCAGCCGGGCGACCGACCGGATCGCGTCGTCCACCCGCTGCGGGCGCTCGAGGTTCCACGCGTGCCCGCGCAGCGCCAGCACCCGCTCGTAGATCTCCCGGTTGGAGGCCGGCCGGGGGTAGTCGTCGGCGCCGGTGAGCCACGGCTCGGCCAGCGCGAGGGCGACGTACCACTCCCGTGAGTACCGCTCGAGCTGCGGGGCTCGCGTCGTCACGGTGGCGTCGGCGTCGATGTCCGGCGCTGCCGCGACGGTGACGGCCGGGGCCGGGCTGACCTCCTCGACCTCCAGCACGATGACGAGGTCGGTGAAGCTGCCGGTGCCGGTCTCCCGGCCGCGGAGCACGAGGATCTGGTTCTCCCCCTCGTCGAGCAGTGCCCCCATGCCGTCGGCCAGCGCCACCCGCCGGGCGCCACCCGGAGCGTCGAACAGGCTGGACAGCTGCGCCGTCGTCGAGCCGAGCCACCGCAGCCGCACCACCTCGTCACCCACGGTCACCTCGCCGACCACCCGCGACACGTGCGGCGCGACCCGCGGCAGGGCCAGTGTCGTGACGCGCAGCTGGCCCTCGGGGTCGTCGTCGGCCAGCGCACCGTCGGGCGCCCGGCCCATGAGCAGTCGGTCCCCCGTACCGAGGACGACGGCGGGGACGCCGGCACCTCGGACCCGTACTCGCAGCATCGTGGCGTCCTTCCTGTCGCTGGCTCAAGGTTAGAGGCTGCCGCGACCGGTCCGGTCACCGCCGACGCCTCCCGCTCGGTATGCTGGCATACATGAAGCGCACCACTGTCAAGATCCCAGATGCGCTCGACGCCCGGCTGCGGCACGAGGCCGAACGTCGAGGAACGACCATCGCGGATATCACCCGCGAAGCGCTCGAGGCGCACCTCGGCGGCCCCTCGACGCGGCGCCGGCTCGGTGCTGCCGCAGCCGGACGAAGCGGACGCAGCGACGTCTCCGAGCGCATCGAAGAGATCCTCGCCTCCGAGGTCGGACGATAGCGGCGCTCATCGTCGACGCCGGGCCGCTCTACGCCTACGTCGACGCCGACGATGCGCACCACGCGGCCTCGCTGGAACTTCTTGAGACCCATGCCGGTCCGCTCATCGTCCCCGCCCTGGTCGTCACCGAGGTCGCCTACCTCCTGGCAACTCGACTCGGGACGGGTCCGGAGATCCGCTTCCTCGGGGAC
The DNA here is from genome assembly GCF_036421875.1 of Georgenia sunbinii. Taxonomy (NCBI): domain Bacteria; kingdom Bacillati; phylum Actinomycetota; class Actinomycetes; order Allobogoriellales; family Allobogoriellaceae; genus Georgenia; species Georgenia sunbinii. Next base: position 292,964 of record NZ_JAZGOL010000004.1, read on the forward strand.
CTGGCCAGCGGCTCGTTCACCGTCGAGCCGGTTGCTGCAGCCGACTGGCTACGCATCGCCGAGCTGGTCGCGCGCTACCGGGACCTGCCATTGGGTACCGTGGATGCCTCGGTCGTGGCGACCGCCGAACGTCTCGGCATCAGCGAGATCGCCACCGTCGACCGACGCCACTTCACCGTGGTGCGCCCAGCCCATGTCGACGCGTTCACTCTCCTCCCGTAAGTTCCGAACGGACAGGTTCACACCGTCAGCGCCCGCCGCCGCGCTCGCCGATGACGCCGTCGTCGCTCGTCGGGACGATCATGTCCAGGCCGCTCTGGACGAGCACGGCCGGGGTGAGCACCATGCCCAGGGCGCCGAACTGGTCGAAGACCGCGTCGAAGTTGGCGGTGACGCGGTCGCCGTACGCGGTGCCTTCCATCGCGTCGTTGATCTCGTTGCCGACGAGGGAGCCGACCGCGAACGGCACGGTGATCGCTGCCGCCGTCCCGCTGCCGATCAGGCCGGCCGCCGCCAGCCCGCCGACGCCGAGCGGGACGCCGCTCTGCGTCACCTGCGCCATGTCGCCGGTCTGCACACCCTCGTAGACGCCGTGCGCGTTGACCAGCACGCCCAGTCCCCCGAGCACCTGCCCCGCACCCTGCGCGAACCCCGAGCGCCCCAGCTCCTGCAGCGACCAGACCTCGTCGAGCCGGAGGAGGTTGTGCGCGGCTTCCTTGCTCAGCCCGAGCACCTGGCCGAGCTTCGCCGCGTCCGGCAGCATGGCGAGGACGTCGGCCTGGAAGCGGAGCCGGGTCCGGAGGTCGTCCCCGGCGGCGGAGACGGTGCCCTCCGGTGAGCTCGCCGCCTCCTGGGCGTCGGCCTGCTGCGCGATCTCGTGAGCGGCCCGGTTGAGGGCACCGCAGACGGCCGAGATACGCGGGGAGTGGTCTGCCTCCCACTCCGCGCGGAACCGGGCGGCGTCGGGCCCGTTCCAGGTGAGGTCGTAGGCCCGCGCGGTGAGCCGGACCTGGACGAGGAGGATCTCGTGGGCGCGGTCGGCCAGCTCGCGGGCCCTTGCCCGTAGCGCCTCGACATCTGCGCCGTGGCTGACGCCTCCCGGACCGATGCTCATGGTGGACCTCCTGGTTGCTGAGGTCCCATGGTGGCCGCGCGGCGGCGCGGTGCCCAGGGCGCGGTGGGTGGAAGTTTCCGGTTCGTTCGCCGGCGTCCGACGCGCGCCGGCCGTGGCGCCCCGGCGAACGTTCCGAGAAAGCGAAGAAGGCCCCCACCCGCACTGGGTGGAAGCCTTCTTCTGTCGTAGCCCCGACCGGATTCGAACCGGCGCCGCCGCCGTGAGAGGGCGGTGTCCTAGGCCGCTAGACGACGGGGCCTTGCGCATTTCTGCCTGGTGAAGACTACCCGATCTTCTGGGCGACTCCAAACCGCTGGGGTACCAGGACTCGAACCTAGACTAAGTGGATCAGAACCACTCGTGCTGCCAATTACACCATACCCCAAGGAGGTATTCCGACCGCTGGATCCGGGGCGCTGAGCACCTCGGAGCGAACGTCCTACCGGGCGTTGACATTACCCTGTCGACCGCGGAGCCGCCAAAAATTTTTCCGGTGGCGGTGCTCACACCGGCAATCAAGTGAGCGTTGTCACACCACCTCGACGACGAGGTCCGCGCCGGCCGCGGTGGCGGCGATGAGCTCGGCGTTCAGCTGGTCGCTGCCGAGCGACCACGACCTCGCCTCGGCCTCGCTGCGGCCGTGCGCCATGTGCCGGGCGATGAGGCGCTCCACCCGAAGGTCGTCGGCGGGCATGAGGAACCACACCTCGGCCAGGCTCCGGCGGGCGTTCTCCCAGCCGGGGCCGTCGGCGAGCAGGTAGTTGCCCTCGGTGACCACGAGCGGCACGCCGGCCGGGACCGCGACCCCGCCGGCGATCGGCTCCTCGAGGTCCCGGTCGAACACCGGCGCGTAGATCGGGTCGTCCCCCGGCCGGGCGGCGCGCAGCCGCGTCAGCAGCGCCGCGTACCCGTGGCTGTCGAAGGTGTCGATGGCGCCCTTGCGCTCGTGACGGCCGAGGTCGCGCAGCACCGCGTTGGACAGGTGGAACCCGTCCATGCCGACCGCGACGGCGAGGTCCGTGCCGAGCGCCACCACCAGCCGGCTCGCCAGCGTCGACTTCCCTGCTCCCGGCGCGCCGACGATCCCGAGCAGCCGTCTGCCTCCGGTGCCCACCAGCCGTCCGGCTCGCTCGACGAGCTCCGCCACCGTCAGCCGCACCGGCTGCCCGGGGCTCACGGCCACCACCGCGGCACGCCGGTGAGCCAGTCGCGCGGCCCGACGCTCGCCACCCGCCGGCCGGCGACCTCGGAGGCGAGCGCCACCGCCGTCGCCAGCTCCTGCCCGTGGGCGAGCGCGGCGGCGAGCCCGCCGTGGAACGCGTCGCCGGCACCGAGCGTGTCACGCACCGGCACCCGCCCGACGGCGTGGCTGCCGCTGGTGCCGGCGGCCCACCAGCGCACCGGGTGGCCGCCGTCGGTGATGACGACGGCGCGCGCTCCTCTCGCCAGCACCGCCCGCGCTGTCTCGGCCGGGCCGCCGTCGACGCCGGGCACCCGGAAGTCCGCCGAGAGCGCGGCGACGTCGGCCACCGGGAGCAGCTCGTCGAACACCGGCCGCCAGCGCCCGCAGTCGAGCACGACGACGGGCCGCGCCGGCTGGCCAGGCGTCGGGCCGTGAGTGCCGCGAGCGTCGTGAACGTCGAGCGCGGCGAGCGTCGCCCTGGCGAGGGCGGGGTGGTGCCCGTCGAGCAGCACCACCGTGACGCCGTCGAGGTCGACGTCGTCGGGCGCGGGCACGTCGGCGAGCCCGGCGTCGGGCGAGACCACGCTGCGCTCCCCGGTGCTCTCGACGACCACCACGGCCGAGACCGCGAGCGGGTAGTCGGGCGCCGCGGCGTCGACCACCGCCACGCCGTGGCGGCGCAGGTCCTCCCCGGCGACAACGGCCGGCGCGCTCGCGCCCAGCCCGGTGAGCAGCCGGGGCCTGCCCCCGAGGGCAGCGAAGGTCACCGCCGCGTTGGCGGCCGGCCCGCCGGCGGCGACGTCCTGGCGGGTCGCGGTGACCTTCTCGTTGGGTGCCGGCGGCCGGGCGGTCCGGTGGAGGACGTCCATCGTCGTGAGGCCGACGAACAGCCCCACGGGCGCGTCACCGGCCACTGGGAGCACCGTCCGCCGTCGGCCCAGGCGCCCGGGTCATCGCCTCACTCACCGCGATCAGCTTCCCGACAGCTGCCGCGCGCCGTGCTCGGCCCGCTCGCGCATCGGCTGGGCGAGGCGTACCTCGCCGTCGTCCGCTGCCGCGAGGAGCCGTGCCATGGGCTCGGGCCGGGGCTCGGGGAAGGTGTCGCCGAGCGTGACGCCGTGGTCGGGCCGGCGGACGACGACGACCTCGTCGCCCTCGCTGATCGGTCCCTCGGCCAGCACGCGCAGGTAGGCGCCGGGCATGCCGGCCTCGTTGAAGCGGCGGATCCACCGCTTCTCGCCCATCCGGTGGGCGAACTTGTAGCACGGGGTGCGCGGCATGGTGACCTCGAGCAGCAGGTTGCCACCGACCAGCCACCGCTCGCCGATGATGGCGCCGGTGACGTCGACGCCCGCGAGGGTGAGGTTCTCACCGAACAGCCCGGGAGTCAGCCTCCGGTCCAGCTGGGCGGCCCACCAGTCGAGGTCCTCGGCGGCGTAGGCGTAGACGGCCCGGTCCGGCCCCCCGTGGTGGACCTGGTCGACCTGACGGTCCCCCGCCACCCCGAGCTCGCCGACGGCGACGTCGCCGCTCACCGGCCGCTTGTCGATGCCGGTCGGGTGGCCGGGCCGGTCGGTGTCCCGGACCTCGAACAGCACGTTGACGGCGACCACCGCGCCTCGCGCCGCTGCTCCGCCGGCCTCGCCCGACGGCGTCTCGAACGTGTTCACCAGGCCATCCAACCAGGCCGCCCCACCGGACGGGGCCATTGCGGCCATGGCGCCACCGTCCGCGCCGCTATTCGCCGCGGTAGGTCCCGATGCTCCACAGGTTGCCGTCGCGGTCGCGCACGCTGAAGGTCCGCGGGTCGTACCCGGTCCCGTGGAGCGGCTGGAGGACTTCGACGTCGTCGGCGGCCTGCACCCGCTGCCACACGGCGTCGACCGTCGTGGCCTCGGCGGCGACGACGTAGACGCCCTGTGGGCCGAGCGCGCCCCAGTCCCCCGGTTTGTCGCGGGAGCCGAACATGACGCCGCCGCCGTCCGGCCAGCGGGCCTCGGCGTGGACGACGGTCCCGTCGTCGTCGCGGTGCAGCGCGGTGACCACGAAGCCGAGGACCTCGGTGAGGAACCGGATCCCGGCGTCGACGTCGGTGAAGCCGATGCTCGGCCACACCGTCGGCGTCGCTGCCGGCAGACCGGTCGCCGGGCCGCCGTCCTGCGAGAGTGCGTTCTGAGCTGAGTCGTCGGTGCTCATGGCACCAGTGTGCTCGCCCGCCCAGCGACGCGCCAGAGCGTCGACGGCGGCGCTCCAGGTCCGTCAGCTGACGAGGATCTGGGTCGACTCCTCCTTCAGCTTCGCGTTGGACCACTTGAGCTGGCGCAGCGTGTCGGCGTGGCACCTGGAGGCGACGTCGAGCAGTTCGGCGTGCTTGATGCCCTGCGCGGCCTGCGCGAGCATCTCCCAGTCGAGGGAGACGCCGGCGACCTTCATGTGGATCTCTCGCAGGTCGCGCAGCAGCAGGAGGCCGGGCGCCTTGAGCCGACCTGCCATCTCCGCGCCCTTCTCGAGCAGCTTGCCGGCCAGCCGGGCCTCGCCCTCGGGCTCGGGGTTGAGCGACTCGCCGTACTGCTCCGCGATGCGGGCGAGCTCGCGCACGTGCCGCTGCGACCACGCCGCCAGGTCGCGGGCGACGTGGTAGATCTCGTGGTCCACCTTGTGGCGGTCGGCGATCTGCAGCAGCTCGTGGGCGAGGTCGTTCTCCGAGCGGTGCAGCTCGTTGAGCACCAGTCCGATCTTCATGACGCACCTCCCACGGCCAGGTCCTCCTCGACGTCGGCGCCGGGTCCGCCCCGCGTCGGTGGCAGGTCGCCCGCCACGGGAGCGGACGCCGTCGTCGTCGTCGTCGGGGCAGCCGAGGGGCCGCCGTCACCGCGTCGGACCAGCGCGACCGCGCAGGCCGCGGTCTTGAACAGCGGCTGCTTGGACACCGGGTCCCAGTCCGTCATGGTGAGCTCGTTGGCGGCCCGGCCCACGCCGTCGGGCTCGTGGCCGCCGCGGTCCCAGTAGCCGTAGTGGAAGGGCAGGAAGACGACGCCGTCGCGGATCCCGGAGACCCGCACGTGCGCCTGGACGCTGCCGCGCGGGGTGGTGATCTCCGCGAGGTCCCCCTCGCCGAGATCGAGTACCTCGGCATCGTGGGCGGACAGCTCCACCCACACCTCCGGCGCGGCCGCCTGCAGCTGCGGCGCGCGGGCCGTCTTGGTGCGGGTGTGGAAGTGGTAGACGGTGCGGCCGGTGATGAGCTGCAGCGGGTAGTCGTCGCTCGGCGTCTCGTGCGGGGCGAGGTACTCGGCGGCCCGGATGATCGCCTTCCCATCGGGGTTCATCGCCCGGTACTCGGTCGGCTCGAACGGCGCACCGGTGAGCAGGTCGCGGCCGTAAGCCTCGCAGTAGTCGGGGTCGGCGAAGAACTGGCCGTCGGCGTAGAGCCGTTCGGTGCCGTCCGGGGCCTCCTCGGTGCACGGCCACTGGATGCCGCTGCCGCCGCGCAGCTTGTCGTAGGTGATGCCGGTGTAGTCGCACGGCCGGCCGCGGCTGCACTCCTTCCACGCCTCGAAGGCGCCCTCGGCGGTCGACCACGTGACCAGCGGCGCGCCGTCCTTGTCCTTCAGCCCCAGGCGGTGGGCGAAGTCGATGAGGATGTCGAGGTCCGGGCGGGCCTCCCCCGGCGGCTCGACGGCCTTCTCCGACAGGTGCACGGTGCGGTCGACGTTGGTGAACGTGCCGGTCTTCTCCCCCCACGTGGCGGCCGGGAGCACGACGTCGGCGAGCTGGGCGGTCTCGGACAGGAAGATGTCCTGCACCACGAGGAAGAGCCGTTCCTGCGACAGGATCGAGCGGATCCGCGACAGCTCCGGCAGGGAGACGGCGGGGTTGGTGGCCTGCACCCACAGCAGGCCGATGGAGCCTTCCTCGACGTAGCGCATCATCTGCATGACGTGGGTGGGCGGGGCGTAGTGCGGGATGTCCATCGGCTCGACGTTCCACACCCGGGCGAGCTCGGCCACGTGGGCCGGGTTGGACCAGTTGCGGAACCCCGGCAGGTCGCCGTCGCCGCCCGCCTCGCGGGTGTTCTCCGCGGTGGGCTGGCCGTTCATCTGCAGCAGGCCGCACCCGGGCCGCCCGAGCATGCCGCGGACGATGTGGATGTTGTTCACCTGCACCGAGGCGGCGGTCGCCTGGTGCGACTGGTAGAAACCCTGCAGCACCGTGGACATCAGGTGCTCGGTGGTGCCGATGAGGCGGGCTGCCTCGCGGAGGTCGTCGGCCGGGACGTCGCACAGCGTCGCGACCCACTCGGGCGTGTAGTCCTGGACCCGCTCGGCCAGCTCGTCGTAGCCGACGGCGTGGGCGGCGAGGTAGTCGTGGTCCACCCAGCCGTTCGCGATGATCTCGTGGAGCAGGCCGTTCATCAGGGCGAGGTTCGTGCCCGGCCGCGGCGCGAGGTGGACGTCGGCGACCTGGGCCACCGGCGTCAGGCGCGGGTCGACGCAGATGATCTTCGGCGGGTTGGGGCCGGCGAGCCGGTCGAGGATGCGCATCCACAGCACGGTCTGCGTCTCGGCCATGTTGTGCCCGTAGAGCGCGATGACGTCGGCATGGTCGATGTCGGTGTACGAGCCGGGCTGACCGTCGGAGGCGAAGGACTCCTTGAGGGCGGCCGCCGCGGTGGCCGTGCACAGCCGGGTGTTGCCGTCGACGTGGTTGGTGCCGATGCCGCCGTGGGCGATGAGCCCGAGGGTGTAGTAGTCCTCGAGGAACAGCTGGCCGGTGGTGTAGAAGCCGACGGCGGACGGGCCTTGCTCGGCCAGCAGCTCCGTGGTCCGGCCGACGACGGCGTCCATCGCCTCGTCCCACGACGTCTCCACCAGCCGGCCGCCCTTGCGCACCAGCGGGCGGGTGAGCCGGTCGGGCGAGGAGTTCGCCTGCCAGCCGAACAGGTCCTTGGGGCCGAGCCGGCCGTGGTTGACGCGGTCGACGGCGCGGCCCCGGACCCCGACCATCTGGTCGTCCTTGACGGCGATGTCGAGGGCATCGCCGTTGGAGTGCAGGATCGAGGCCGTCTGCACCCACCGGTCGACATCGGCGGCGGTGAGCCCCTCCTCGAGGTGGGTGTCCACCCGGGTGGGCCAGGCGGCCCCGCGGGCGTAGGGGGTTCGTGTCCCCCAGACGTCGGCGATGCGATCGGTGCGCGTCATCGGCACTCCCCTGCTCCGGTGCTGGTCGAGGTTCCTCAGCCAGCGTCCTCCTGCCCGCAGGAACCGCAACCGGGGCAAGGCGGCTGGGCGGGCGGGCCGGCGCCATGACGCGCCGGCCCGGCCGGTGTCAGCTGCCGCGGGCGATCCACTCGTCCAGGTGCGGCTTCTCGGCGCCGACCGAGGTCGCGTCGCCGTGGCCGGTGAGGACCTCGGTGGACTCCGGCAGCGTGAAGATCCGGTCCCGGATGGACTCGATGATGGTCGGGAAGTCCGAGTAGGACCGGCCGGTCGCCCCGGGTCCGCCGTTGAACAGCGTGTCCCCGGAGAGCAGCACGCCGCCGTCGCCCAGCCCAGGTGCGTAGAAGCAGGTCGACCCGGGCGAGTGGCCGGGCGTGTGCAGCGCGGTCAGCGTCATGCCGGCCACGGTGAACTCATCGCCGTCGGCGATCTCGGCGTCCGCCGTCGTGCCGGGGTAGACCTGCTCCCAGAGCATGGCGTCGGCCGGGTTGAGGTGGACCGGCGCGCCGACCTGGCCGGCGACGTCGCGCACGGCGCGGATGTGGTCGTCGTGGCCATGGGTGAGCAGCACGGCCACGACCTTCCGGCCGCCGACCGCTTCGACGACGGCGACGGTGTCGTGCGCCGGGTCGATGACCAGGCACTCGTCGTCGTCGCCGACGATCCACACGTTGTTGTCGACCTCCCAGGTCCCGCCGTCGAGCGAGAATGTCCCGCTCGTGACGAGGTTCTCGACGCGGACGCGGCCGCTCTGATCAGTTCGCACAGTGGTCATCGGGCGGCTCCGGTCTGCTCGGGGGCGGGGTTGATCTCGACGACGGAGCGCAGCACCTTGCCGGCCGTCATCTTGTCGAAGGCGGGCTCGACCTCGTCGATGCCGATGCGCTCGGTGACGAAGGCGTCCAGGTCGAGGCGGCCGAGGCGGTACTGGTCGACGAGCATCGGGAAGTCGCGCGAGGGCAGCGTGTCGCCGTACCAGGCGGACTTGATCGCGCCGCCGCGGCCGAACACCTGGTCCAGCGGGATCTCCCAGGTGGTGCCCGGGTCGGGCACGCCGACGAGCACCACCCGGCCGGCGAGGTCGCGGGCCTCGAAGGCCTGCGCGAAGGTGGCGGCGATCCCGACGGCGTCGATGACGACGTCCGCGCCGAAGCCGCCGGTGTGCTCGCGGATGGCCTCGACCGGGTCCTGCTCGCGGGAGTTGACGGTGTGGGTGGCGCCGAAGCTGCGGGCGGTGGCGAGCTTCTCGTCGTCGAGGTCGACGGCGATGATCGTCGTCGCCCCGGCGAGCACGGCCCCGGCGATCGCCGCGGTCCCGACACCGCCGCAGCCGATGACGGCCACCGACTCGCCGCGCTGCACCGCGCCGGTGTTGATGGCGGCACCGATGCCGGCCATGACGCCGCAGCCGAGCAGCCCGAGCGCCGCGAACTGCTCCGGCGCGATGTCGCCCTCGATCTTCGTGCACTGCCCGGCCGCGACGAGCGTCTTCTCGGCGAACGCGCCGATGCCCAGCGCCGGCGAGAGCTCGGTGCCGTCCTGCAGGGTCATCTTCTGGGTGGCGTTGTGGGTGGCGAAGCAGTACCAGGGCTGGCCCTTGCGGCAGGCGCGGCAGTCCCCGCACACCGCGCGCCAGTTGAGGATGACGTTGTCACCGACGGCGACCTCGGTGACGCCCTCGCCCACCGCGGAGACGACGCCGGCCGCCTCGTGCCCGAGCAGGAACGGGAAGTCGTCGCTGACCCCGCCGACCTTGTAGTGCAGGTCGGTCTGGCACACCCCGCAGGTGATGACGTCCACGAGCGCCTCGCCCGGCCCGGGGTCGGGGACGAGGATGGTCTCGACGGTGGCGGGTTCGTTCTTCGCCTTGACGACGACGGCCTTGACCTCATGCATGGAGACGTTCCCTTTCGACGGCGGGCGCTCGGCGGTGCCGGGCGTTCCCGACACCATAGACGGGGCGCGTCGGCGATGGTCCGCGACGGCGGGATCAGGTATGGGCCCGCGATCGCGGGATCAGGTCTCGGTGCGCAGTGCGTCCCACGTGTCGCGCCGGACGGGAAGTCCGTTGGCCAGGTTCTCCTCGCGGGTGCGCACCGTGCCCTCACCGGGGTACCGCAGCTCGCCGCCGTCCGCTCCCGGCGCGGCCGCTCCTGGCGCGGACTTCAGCGCGGCGACGACGCCGTCCAGCATCGCCTCACTCTCGGCCGGGCCGGACACCGCGGCGGGGTCCACCGCGAGGAAGAACTGGGTCTGCCCGGACTCCTTGGCGGGGTCGTCCCCGAGCTGGTGGGTCGCTCGGCCGCCGGAGAGCATCGCCGCCCACGCGTCGAGCGCCACCGCCAGCGCGAAGCCCTTCCAGTGGCCGATCGCAGCACCGAACCCGCCGCTGACGATCGCGGCGGCGTCGTCGGTCAGCCCGCCGGCCGCGTCGAATCCGCCAGGCACCGGCAGCCGCTCACCCCGCTGCGCGTAGCCGCCCATGACTCCGACGGAGAACTGGCTCAGCGCCATGTCCAGCACGAGCGGGCCGGCAGCGCGCGGCAGCCCGATGACGAACGGGTTGTTGCCCACCACGGGCGGCTCACCGGCGCCCGAGGTGTTCGGGAGGGTGTTCGACCAGCACATCGCGGCCATGCCGGCCTCGACGGCCTGCCACCCGTAAGAACCGCCGCGCATCCAGTGGTTGCTGTTCCCCAGCGCCACCGCTCCCATCCCGTGCTCGCGGGCCAGGACGATCGCCCGGTCCATGGCGAACCAGGCGTTGAGGTTCCCCGGCCCGCGCTGCCCGTCCCACCGTTCGATGGCGGCGCCGCCGGAGACCCGCTCCGGGCGGGCGGTCACGTCGACCAGCCCGTCGTTGACGTTCCGCGCGAAGGTGGCGAAGCGCTCCACGCCGTGGGAGTAGACGCCGTCCCGGGTGGCCTCGACGAACAGCCGCGCGCACAGATCACCGCGCTCACCGGTGATCCCGAGCCGTTCGGTGGCGCTCCGGACGACGCGGAGGACCTCGTCGAACGGGACGCGGATCTCGTGGTGGCCACCCGTGGGGTTCGACATCGATCAGTCTCTCTCAGCAGCATCCAGCGGATCTCGGATCGTACGTGGCACGCGGCTACAGCCCGAAGGCGTCGGCCAGCAGTGCGTGGGAGCGACGGCGGTCGCCCGGGTCGGCGATGAGGTCCTGCATCATGATCTCGTCGGCACCACTCTCCTCGGCCATCTGCTCCAGGGTGGCGCGGACGTCGGCGGGTCCGCCGGCGACGAACCGGGGCCACCGGCCGTCGATGATCGACGTCGGCTCCTCGCGCTCGGCGTCGGTCATCTCCCGCAGTGCCTCGTCGACGGACGGCACGGTGACCGACCCGGCGCGGCGGCCGGCCCGGCCGAGCCGCGCGTAGAAGCCGGTGGCCGAGCTCGCCAGCCGCTGCCCCTCGGCGCGCGTCTCGCCGACGGTGACGTTGATGGCGAGGATCGCCCGCGGCGAGTCCAGCCCGAAGCCTTGCGGCTGGAAGGTGTCGCGGTAGTTGCGCAGCGCCGGGGCCGCACCGACGGGGTTGATGAAGCCGGCGAAGGTGTAGCCGATGCCCAGGCCGGCGGCGAGGCCGGAGCCGCTCGGGCTGGAGCCGAGCAACCAGGTCTGCGGCACGTGGGGCACGGAGTCGAGCAGGCGGTGGCCGGCGAACGGGTGGTCCGGCGGGAATGCGTCATACAGCCATGTGACGGTCTCGAGGACCTGCTGCTGGTGGTCGGCACGGACCGGGTGCTCCCGGTTCTGCTGCAGCGCGAGGTCGATGACCGGCCCGGCGGTGGCGCGCCCCATCCCGAGGTCGATGCGACCGGGCGCCATTGCCTCCAGCTGCTTGAACATCTCGGCGACCTTGAACGGGCTGTAGTGGTTCATCAGCACCGCACCCGACCCGAGCCGGATGCGGGAGGTCTGCATCGCCGCGGCGGCGATGAGCAGCTCGGGGTGGTGCGACGCTCCCGACCCGCTGAGATGGTGCTCGGCGAACCAGATCCGGTGGAATCCCACGGCTTCGGCATGCCGCGCGGTCTCGAGGGCATCCGCGAGCGCCTCCGTCTCGGTGGTTCCGGGGGCGACGGTGCCGAGGTCGACGATCGAGAGCTTCATGCTCCGACTCTCCCAGACGTCACCACACCTAGCGGTCGGTCGGTTGCGGCAACCTCAGCGTGCGGTGCCGAGCGCCGTGCGGATGACGTCGTCGCGGTCGGCGAGCAGGGCCTCGGCGGCGGTCAGGCCGGTCGCTGCCAGGGGGCAGGCGCGGGCGGGGCCGGCGCGGGCGGGGGCAGGCGCGACTGGGTCGGCTACTCGGCCGGGTTGACGCGGGCCTCGTCGACGGCGACCTCGGTGAGGTCGTGCTCGGCGAGGATCTCGCCGTAGCGGCCGCTGGCGATGACGGCGTCGAGGGCCTCCGCGAAGGCCTCGGCCTGGCCGCTGCCCTTGGCGAAGGTCATGCCGGAGAAGCCGGAGGTGATCGCCGGGCCGGTCGCCGCCAGGTCCGGCTCGATCTTCACCGCCTGCTGGATGAACGCACGGTAGGCGGTGGCGACGTCCGCGCGACCGCTCTGCACCGCGAGCTGCGCGGAGGCCTGGTCCGGGAAGGTCGCCAGCTCGATCGCCTCGGCGCCGTCAGCGACGCACTCCTCGGACCGCTCCTCGAGGACCGGGACGGTCGACTGGCCGGCAAGCACAGCGACCGTCGCGCCGCACAGCTCGGCGAGCTCGTCGTCGACCTCGAGGCCGTCCTCGGCTCGGGTGAGGAACGCGTGCCCAGCCTGCTGGGTGCTGACGACGTCGACGACCTGCTGGCGCTCCGACGTGGCATCGGCCCCCACGCCGATGTCGTACTTGCCGCTCTGCACGCCCGGGATGACCTGGGCGAAGGTGGTCTCGTTCCACTCGATGGCGGCGTCGAGCTCCACCGCGACCGCGTCGAGAAGGTCGATGTACATGCCGGCCGGCTCACCGGCGTTGTCCCGGTAGGCCAGCGGCGCCCAGTCGTACTGGATGGTCGCCTCGATCGTGTCACCCGCGAAGGGCGCGTCGTTGTCACCGGCGTCGGCGGCGCCCGCTGAGCAGCTGGCGGCGAGCAGGCCGACGACGCCGAGCAGGGTGACGGCAGCAGGGAAGCGCGAGGAAGCCATGGTTCTCCAGAGAGGGGTCAGCGCACGCCGGCGAGGAACGCGCGGGTGCGTGGGTTGGCGGGGTGGTCGAAGACGTCCTCGGGGGTGCCGTGCTCGATGACGTGGCCGTCGTCGAAGAACAGCACGCGGTGCGCGGCACGCCGGGCGAAGGACATCTCGTGGGTGACGACGAGCATCGTCGTGCCGGTGCGAGCGAGCTCCTCCATCACGCCGAGGACCTCCCCCACCAGCTCGGGGTCGAGTGCGCTCGTCGGCTCGTCGAAGAGCAGGACGGCGGGCTCCATCGCCATCGCGCGGGCGATCGCCACCCGCTGCTGCTGCCCGCCGGAGAGCTGGCGGGGGTAGGAGCCGGCCTTGTCTGCCAGGCCGACCCGGGCGAGCAGGTCGGTGGCGCGGGCGCGGGCCGCGGCCGCGCTGAGGCCGAGCACCCGGCGCGGGCCGTAGGCGACGTTCTCCAGCGCGGTCATCGTGGCGAACAGGTTGAACTGCTGGAACACCATCCCGATCCGGGCGATCTGCCGGGCGGTGCGCCGCGGGCTGAGGCGACGCAGCGCGCCGCCGCGGTCGGCATAGCCGATGAGCTCGCCGTCGACCTCGACGAGACCGGCGTCCGGCCGCTCGATGAGGTTGAGGCACCGCAGCAGGGTCGACTTGCCCGAGCCGGACGGACCGACGATGCACACCACCTCGCCCTGCGCGACGTCGAGGTCGACGCCGCGCACCGCGTGCACGTCGCCAAAGCTCTTCGTCACCCCGCGCAGCCGGAGCACCGGCCGGGCGGCCTCGGCGGGCGCGGCCTGCAGGCGAGGAACCGCGGACATCAGGACCCCCTGGTGTAGCGCTTGATGAAGTGGCGCTCGAGCACGTGCTGGAGCACCGAGAGCACCGAGGTGCACACCGCGTACCAGAACACCGCGACCATGAGCAGCGGGATGACCTGGTAGTTCGCGTTGTAGATGAGCTGCACGGAGTAGAGCAGGTCGGAGACCGCGAGGTAGCTGACCACCGCGGTGTGCTTGAGGGTGCCGATGAGCAGGCCCATCCCGGCGGGGATGATCGAGCGCATCGCGTTGGGCAGCACGACGGCGAACAGCGTCCTGGTCTTGCTCAGCCCGACGGCGTGAGCGGCCTCGTGCTGGCCGCGGTCCACCGAGAGGATGCCGCCGCGGATGACCTCCGCGGCGTAGGCGGTCTCATGCAGGGTGAGCCCGATGAACGCCGCCGTCGTCGCGGAGATGAGGTTGTTGGTGTTGACGCTCCACGACAGGTCGGTGAACGGCAGCGCCACCCCGAGGGTCGGGAACAGGTAGCCGATGTTGAACCACAGCAGCAGCTGCACGAGCAACGGGATGGTGCGGAACACCGAGACGTAGCCCCACGCGATCGCGCTGATGCCGCGCACGGCTGACAGCCGCATCGCGGCGATCACGGTGCCCAGCGCGAAGCTCGCGACGGTGACCGCGGCGGTGAGGCCCAGCGTCATCCGCAGCCCGGCGAGGATCCGCTCGTTGACCAGGTACTCGGCGAAGGTCGGCCAGTCCATCGCGTCGTTGCGGGCGAGGATGACGATGAAGGCCCCGACCGCGACGACGGCGAGCACGGAGACCAGCCGGCCGAGCAGCAGCCCGTTGGCGTGGCTGCGTTCGAGCGCGGGCGCGGCGAGCGCCCGGCCGAGGGGGGTGTCCGGCGGAACCGGCTGGGTCAGCTCGGCTGGTGCCGCGACGTGCTGCTGGGTCATGACGCCGTCATCTCCTCGTCGGTAGCGGAGGGCTCGGCAAGCAGCGGCCGGCTGCCCTCGGTGGGCTCAAGGCGCGCGATGTCGGTGGCCACGGTTGCCATCACGAGGTGTATCCGCCGTCGACGCACAGGTTCGCGCCGGTGACGAAACGGGCGTCGGGCGACGCGACGAAGCCGACGAGGCTGGCGATGTCACGCGGCTCGGCGAAGTGCTTGAGGGCGTTGAAGGAGACCATCAGGGCCTCGGCGTCCGAGCCCTCGTCCGGGCTCATCCCGGTGCGGGTGGTGCCGGGGCTGACCAGGTTGACGGTGATGCCGCGCGGCGCGAGGTCGCGGGCCAGCCCCTTGGTCATGCCGACGAGCGCCGCCTTGGTGGTGGCGTAGAGCGAGGCGGTGGCGCGCGGGACCCGGCTGGCGACGGTGCTGCCGATCGAGATGATCCGGCCGCCCTCGGGCAGCACGCGAGCGGCGTCGCGGGCCAGCCGGTACGGGGTGGCGACGTTGACGGCGAGCGACTGCGAGATCTGCGCGTCGGTGATGTCGAGGACGTCGCGGTAGTGCGCGACGGCCGCGTTGTTCACGAGCACGTCGAGCCGGCCCCAGACGCCGTGGCCCGGTCGACCAGTGCGCTCACGTCGGCATCGACGTCGCCGTCGAACTGCAGGACGTGGGCGCGGCGGCCGGCGCCACGGACGTCGTCGGCGACCGCGGCGGCGAGTCCGGCGGTCTGCGGGTTGCGGTGGGTGAGGACGACGTCGATCCCGTCGTTCGCCAGCCGTCTCGCGATCGCCGCACCGATGCCCTGTGATGCCCCGGTCACCAGTGCGACCCGTGCCTGCTCCGCCATGCCCGCCCTACCTGTACTCGTCGTGCAGCAACCATCCGGCCACCGCCCGCCATGGTGGCCGTGGGACCTGCCGGCAGGACGGGCGTCTCTCAGCGTGGCCGGCCGACGGCAGATTGTCCGGATGGCAGGATGCCCGACTGCTCAGGGCTGTCGGAGGACGGAGATCTGGTAGCGCAGCGGCTGCGCTACTCGCGTGAGGTGGGCGCCCCGACTGCCGGGTTGGCGGCGGGAACCGCAGCGGGCACCTGGTCGGCATGGCCGAGGCGCTTGCCGTGGACGGCGCGGTAGTAGAGGCAGCTCGCCAGCATGACGACGGCGAGGGTCGCGTACATCCAGCGGTAGTCGAGCTGCCCGACGACCACGCCGAGGACGATCGGGCCGAATCCCATGCCGAGGTCGACGAGCAGGAAGTAGGTCGAGATGGTGAGGCCGACGCTGACGATCGGCGCGCGGCGCACGGCCACCGCCTGCCCGGCCGACATGAGGCTTCCCCAGCCCAGGCCGAGGAGGCCGGCGGCGATGAGCAGGACGGCGCTGGTCTGGGTGACGGCGAGCGTGCCGAGCCCAGCGGCGAAGCACAGGATCGCCGGGTAGATGACGATGTTGTCGCCACGGGCGTCCTGCAGCCGTCCCAGGAACGGTCGGGTCACGATGACGACAACCGCGTAGACGAGGAAGAACACTGCGGCAGCCGTCGTGAGGCCGAGGTCGGTGGCGTAGGCGCTGACGAAGGCCACGACGCCGGAGAAGGCGGTGGCGCAGATGAAGATGAACGAGGCGATCGGCACTGCCGCAGCCTCGACGAGCCGGCGCCGGCCCCCCACCACGGGGACCGGCGTGCTGCTCTTCGGGGCGCGCAGCCACACGCCGGCTCCCAATGCGATGACGGAGACCGTCGCGGTGACGACGAACACGGCGTCGTAGCCGCTGTCGGCGGTGAGCAGCACGGCGACGAGCGGGCCGACGGCAGTCCCGAGGGTCGTGGTGGCGCCGTGGTAGCCGGTACCCTCGGCGCGCCGGGCAGGCGGGATCAGCGTCTGGACGATCGCGCTGGCGGCAGTGTGCGCGGCACCGAAGGCGATGCCGTGGACGAGCCGCACCACGAGCAGTGCGACCAGCCCGTCGGCCGGGAAATAGGCGAGAGCGGCGATGGTGCCGAGCACCAGCGCGACGAGCAGCACCCGACGGCGGCCGAGACGGTCGGTCGCCGGCCCCGCCACCAGCCTGGCCGCGACCGCTCCGATGACGAATATCGACGAGGCGAGCCCGGCGAGGACGTCACCGGCGCCGAACTCCTCGGTGGCGTAGAGGACCATGGTGGTCATCAACATGTAGAACACCATGGAGATCAGGAAAGCCACCGCGAGGGCGAGCGTGTAGTTCTTCGTCCACAACTTTTCCGGCACGAGCGGCCCCTTCTGCACGCAGGCACCCACCCGACGGCGAGCCTCGATGCTAGCCCGGCGCCGGCCCGCGGCAAGCCGCCGTCAGGTCGCCGGCGCCGCCGTCAGCTCGGGGTCACTCCAGCACCTCGACGACGGACTCGTCGCCCGTGCCGCCGGCCGGCGGACCGCCACGCTCGACGCCGACCGTCACCTGCGTGAGCAGCGCCGCGACAGCACCGACCGCCACGAGCACGGGTGAGACGGCCGCGGCGATCGCGGTCACCGCCACCCCGGCGGTCAACGGGATCTCCAGCAGCGTGGCGCCCTTGTCGTTCTTGATGAACACCCGCCGGACGTTGCCCTCGCGGATCAGCTCCCGCACCTTCGCGACCAGGTTGTCCCCGGAGACCTTGAACTCCTCGTACCACGTGCTCGACTCGGTCATCATCGCCTGTCCTCCTGGCCCTGCAGCGGGCCCGTTGCCGTCGGAATCACGTACTGCCAGCATGGCAGAAGGGTCCGACATGCCGCGCTCAGCTGCGCAGCGGGAAGCCGAAGATGGCGTTCGAGGGCGGGTCGATCTCGTCGGGCGGCGGCTGCGGCGGCCCCTCCGCCACCGGCCATGCCGGGCCGGCCCAGACCCGCCAGACGCCGTCGTGGCGGCGGACGTGGCCGTCAGCGACGAGTGGCGCGGTCACCGCGTCGTCGAGCTGACGGCGCAGCTCGTCGCGGTGGGTGGGCGGGACGAAGCCGACGATGACGTTGCGCCAGAGCACGACGACGTGGTCCTCGGCGCCGCGGGAGAACTGCAGCCGAGCCGGGATCGCCTCCATGCCGGTCTCCAGGCTCCGCAGCGCGCCCACGACCGTCCGCTGCATGGCAACGGCCTCGGCGACCCAGAACCCCTCGGGAACGTCCGCGGGAACCTCGGGTCGGCGTCGGCCGCGAATCCTCATCGGGCCAGTATCCCCGATCGAGCAGCTGCGGCAGGTTGGACCGGGACAGCACCGTGCCTCGCCCGACCCTCCGGCACTACCCGGCCGGGTTGACCGTGGACTCCGCCAGGGCGAGGTCCGCCACCCCGTAACGCTCGAGCAGCTCGGCGTAGGTACCGTCCTCGATGAGGTTGTTGAGCGCTGCCGAGAACGCCTCGGCGGTGCCGGCGCCCTTGGCGAACGACATCCCGGTGAACCCGGCATTGATCATCTGCGGCCCGGTCTCGACGAGGTCCGGCTCGACCTCGACCGCGTGCAGCATGAACACCCGGTACGCGGTGGCGACATCGGCGCGGCCGCTCTGCACAGCTAGTTGGGCGCTCGCCTGGTCCGGGAACGTGGCGATCTCGATCGGTGCGACGCCGTCGGTCTCGCACTGAGCCGAGCGCGCCTCGAGGATCGGGATGGTCGACTGGCCGGCCAGCACCCCGACAGTGGATCCGCACAGCTCGTCGAGATCGTCGCCAACCTCGTGGCCGCCGTCGGCCCGGGTGATGAAGGCATACCCGGACTGCTCGGTGGCTGCGATGTCCACCACCTGCTGGCGCTCCACGGTGGCATCCGTCCCGGCGCCGATGTCGTACTTGCCGCTCTGCACCCCCGGGATCACCTGGGCGAACGTCGTCTCGTTCCAGCTGATCGTCTTGTCCAGCTCGGCGCCGATCGCCTCGATGAGCTCGATGTAGTAACCCGTCGGCTCGCCTGCGTCGTCCCGGTACGCCAGTGGCGCCCAGTCGTACTGGATGGTCACCTCGATGGCGTCACCCTCGAACGGTGTCGCAGTGCCGTCGTCGTCACCGGCGGTCGCGCTGTCACTGCAGCCGGCGGCAAGCAGACCGACTGCCGCGAGCGCGACCAGGGCACGACGGGGACGGGGGCGGGGAAGAGACATGGTGCTCCTTGTGCTGGTCATCGGGTAGCGGCGAGGGCGTCGGTGCTGGTCTGCTCGACGAACGCGGCCAGCAGGTCGGCCCCGTCCTCGACGAGGAGGTCACGCGCGATGGTGTGAACGACGTTGTCGCTGAACCACGGCAGACCGTTGATGCCGATCGCCACCGGTCCGAAACTCACCTGCGCGGCAGCGTTCATCAGATGGAGGTTGGGCAGCGCGACGTCGGCCTCGTCGCGAGGCTGCACGCTGGCACCCGGGCCCAGGTAGGGGCAGCCACCCAGGTGACGGTCGATCGTGTCCCGGGTGAGGTCGTGCCGGTCCCCCCACAGGAGGATGCGGTCGGCCACCTCCGCGAGCCACGACACGCGGTGGAGGTCCACCCGGAAGCCCGTGGCAGCGATGACGAAGTCGACCGCGACGTCGCCCTGCGCGGTGTGCAGCGTGACTCCTCCGGCGTCGGCGGCGGCGCCGTCGATGCCGGCGTCGAGCAGGAGCGAGTAGTTCTCGTGGCGCCGGCACCGGTCGACGGAGTGGGTCGGCGCCGGCATCGCGAGCGCGAGCTCAGCACGCTTGAACGCGAGCCGGGTGTCGTCGGACAACGCGGAGAAGTGGCGGAAGATCCCCTTGCTCTCCAGGTGCCGCAGCGAGTTGAGCGTCGGCAGCGTAGCCCGGCGGCCGAGCTGGATCACCTTCGCTGCGCCGGCCTCCAGCGCCGCGGCGGCGTTGTCGAAGGCCGACGCCCCGACCCCGACGACCGCCACCGTCCGGCCGCGGACCGCCTCGAGGTCGATCATGTCCGAGCTGTGGGCCCAGCTGCCCGCGGGCAGGGCCTCGATGGCGCCGGGGGCCGCGCCCCCACCCACGCCGTCGATGCCGGTACAGGCGAGGATCTTCCGGGCGACGACGGTGCGTGCGCCGTCAGGACCGTGCAGCTCGGCAAGCCAGCGCCGGCCATGTGGCCGGATCGTGGTGACCACCGTGCCGTTCGTGACGACGATGCCGGTTGCCTGCCGCAGCCAACCGAGGTACTCCCCCCAGGTTTCGCGGGGGATCAGCTCCATCGCGGCGTAGGCGTCGGCACCGAACCGGTGCTCGTACCAGCTGCGGAAGCTCGCCGACCGGATCCCGCTCTCCGGACCGTGGAGCGTCTTCACGGTCCGGAGGGTCTCCATCCGGGCCCAGGTCACCCATGGCCCCTCACGTCCCGGCTCGGCAGCGTCGACCACTTCGATGTTCCGGATCCCCTCGCGGTGGAGCCGGATGGCGGCGGTGAGACCCGCCTGCCCCGCCCCGACGATCAGCACGTCGAGCACCTTCTGGCCGGCGTCCTGGTGCTGGACCGGCCACGAGTGCGCGGGGTAGTCGAACTCCTCGATCTCCCCCCGCACAGTCTGGGCGAGGTCGTCCGTCGCGATGATGGAGAGCATTGTGGTGGCGGACGATGCTTCGGTGCCAGCGGTGTCGGTGGTCATCGTGGTTCTTCCTGTCTGGTGGTCGGCGCTCCGGCAACACGTCCGTCAGGGGCACCGAGTCGGTCGGCATCCCGCCGGGCTGATCCGGCGCGTCTGCCAGGTCGGCTGCCGTGCTTGCTCGGCGGCTGACCTCGTCGCACAGCTACTCGGCGAGCCTGTCGCAGCTCTGCGACGGCACCCTTCACCCAGGACGCCTGTCCTCTATGTGAGAAACGAGCTCTGTTGGCACATCTCGATCCCGGAGGGCAAGACGTTCGGCAGCCGGAGGGCCGCTGCGGCGAGTGCTGTGCTAGTTGTAACGCCAGCCCGGCAGGACCGACGGATCGTTCCGTTCTGCGTCAGAGGGCCGCTCAGTGCGCCCTCATCGCCCGCCGGCGAGCGGTGAGTCCCGCCGCACCGCCGAGGAGCAGCAGCCCCACGAGGCCAGCAACCGCGAGTGCCGGCACCCCGGTCGAGGGCAGCTGGCCGCCGCCGGCCGACCCACCCGGACGGTTCGGCGTCACGCCCGCGTCGCCGTCCGGGGCTGACGACGGCGGCACCTGCGTGGTCGCGGTCGGCTCGGGCTCCGCCGTCGTCGGCTCAGGCGTCGGGGTGGGGGGCGGCTCGGGCGTCGGCGTCGGCTCGGGCGCCGGGGTGGGCGTCGGGGTGGGCGCCGGCTCGGCGTCCTCGCGCTGCTGGGCGAAGAGCCACTCGCGCATCACGTCGTTGCCGAAGGTCGCGATCCACGAGTGGTGCGGGGAGACCGGCGTGGTCCCGGCGGTGAACGTGGTGAACAGCGTGTTGCTGCCGGACGCTGCGGCGTCCTCCCACAGTGCTGCTGCGGCCGACTCGGCCTCGTCCTCGGGCAACGACCCGCTCCACGTGCCACGCGTGACCTCGGCGCCAGCAGCCTCGAGAGTCGCCATGAACGCCCGCGTCCCCTCGACGTAGGAGACGACGTCGTCGTCGATCGCGTGGGTCGCCCACAGCGGCAGGTCCAACAGTGCAGCGACGTGCTCGGTCTCGCCGCTCTGGCTCGCCCGTCCCGCGGCGAGCAGCGCCCCGGCGAACCGGTCCGGTGCGGTGGGGAGCAGCTGGAGCGCTCCCCGGGCGCCTCGGGACAGGCCGGTGAGGTAGACCCGGTCGTCGTCGACGGCCGGTCGGTCGGCGACGTCGTCGATGAGCTCGGCGAGCGTCGCCTGGATGTCGGGCATCTCCCACTGGGAGTCCTCCGGCATCGGCAGCTGCGGCGCCAGCACGTAGGCCGGATGGCCGCCCTGCCACTGCGGGGCGGCGAATGCGACCGCACCCTGGTTGGCGGTGAGCTGGGCGACGTTGTCCTCGCCCACCTCTCCCCCGCCGTGGAGGAAGACGACGAGCGGGACCTGGCTCGCACCGTCGTCTTCCTCGATGCCCGACGGCGCGAAGAGGCGGTAGTTCAACGTCGCGCCGGACGATCCGGTGTACGAGCCGGCGGCGAAATCGTCGACCACGGCCGTCCGGACCGCGCGGTTGGTGACCTCGAAGGCGGGGATCGCCAGCGCACCGTCGCTGTCGAGCACATCGCTTGCCAGGCCGATCGTGTACTCGCCGACCAGCTCGTCCGGGTAGATGGCCACCGCGTTCTCGTCGGCAGGGTCGAGGTCGACGTAGAGGTAGCGGCCGCCCTCCGCCGGAGCGCCGACGTCCGCGGCACCGGCAACATAGGCGTCGACCACCGTTCGGGCCTCGGTGCCCACCGTGACCGACACGTCTGCCAGCGGGATGTCGAGGTCAGCCGGCAGCTCCTCGGTGAGCTCCACCGCGGCCGCCACCACCCGTGCCCCCTCCGGTCGCACCTCGCTCAACGCGTCCGCGCCCACCACGGCGGGGTCGGCCTGGGCGGGCAGCGCCCCCGCACCAAGGACCACCATGCTCGCCACTGCCGTCAGCGCTACTGCGCGTACAGGTCTCACCGCTCCACGTCCCCTCGCGTCCTCGGCCGACTCCGCTGTCAGCCGAATAGCCCGGAGTGTCCCGCATGTGCGAGCTGGGCGCATCAGGGGCGGGGCGGCGGGGCCCGAACCTTCGGTAGATCATCTGGGACCTCATGTTCGGTCTTCATGGTCGACCGTGCGCCCACAAGAGCCACCCAACGTCAGGGGGTCGCGGCCGCCCACCCGCAGCCGCCACCCGTGGCATGGTGTTCCTGTTCCTAGCGCTGAGAGATTGCGAGGCCGCCGTGGCGACTGCCCGTGACTGGGTCAGCGAGGCGGTCCGGCGCGTCCAGGCGGACGCGCAGCGCAGCGCCGACACCCACCTGCGTGTCCTCGACCTGCCGGCCGAGTGGGGCATCGACCTCTACCTCAAGGACGAGTCGGTCCACCCGACGGGGTCGCTCAAGCACCGGCTCGCCCGGTCGCTGTTCCTCTACGGCCTGGCCAACGGCGACATCGGGCCGGGCACCACGCTGGTGGAGGCGTCGAGCGGTTCCACCGCGGTCTCCGAGGCGTACTTCGCGCGGCTGCTCGGGCTGCCGTTCGTCGCCGTCGTGCCGACCGACACCTCGCCGGCCAAGCTGCAGCTCATCGAGCACCACGGCGGGCGCTGCCACCTGGTCGCGGACGCACCGAGCGTCTACGCCGAGGCGGAGCGGCTCGGGGCGCAGCCCGGCTGGCACTACCTCGACCAGTTCGCCAACGCCTCGACCGCCACCGACTGGCGCGGCAACAACAACATCGCCTGCTCGATCTTCGAGCAGCTCGAGCTCGAGCGTCACCCGGTCCCGGAGTGGATCGTCGTCGCCGCCGGCACCGGCGGGACCAGCGCGACGATCGGCCGCTACTGCCGCTACCTCGGCGTGCCGACGCAGCTGGCGCTGGCCGACCCGGAAGGTTCGGTGTTCGCCGAGGCGTGGCGCACCGGCCGGCGCGACCTCACGTCCGACGGCGCACGCATCGAGGGCATCGGCCGCGGCCGGGTGGAGCCGTCGTTCGTCCCGGGTGTCATCGACGACGTCCTCACCGTGGCCGACACCGAGTCGATCGCCGCGATGCGTCTTCTCGCCGACCGCACCGGGATGCGCGCCGGCCCCTCCACCGGCACGAACCTCGTCGCCACCTTCCGGGTCGTCGCCCGGATGCTGCGCGAGGGGCGCCGCGGCAGCGTCGTCACCCTCATCTGCGACGGCGGCGACCGCTACCTCGACACCTACTACTCCCCCACCTGGCTGGTCGCCCAGGGAATGGCCGACGACGGCGCCCGCGCGGCCCTCGACGCGTTCCTCACCACCGGCGAGCTCGACTAGCCCGAGGCCCGACGAGGCCTGCTGCGGTCACTCGGTGCGCTGTCCCAGCCCGTCAGGTGGCCGAGCTGCTCGACCGGTATGCCCGTGAGGTCGTCCCCTCAGACGGCTGCGTCGGTCCCGGCATCGTGCTGCCCGATTGGGCGCCCGGATCTGCCCGCCGTGCTACCGCTGCCGGTCTTGTCCGGCAGCCAACGAGTCGTCACACTCCGAGGCATGACGGTGCCTGCGCCGCAGCCTGCAGCCGCGCGTCCGGCATCGGGAGCAAAGGCGCACCGCGACACCGCCGGCGCCCGTGACGCAACGACGGCGGCCCGGCGGCCACCGCACGGCCCCGGCGGGCTCGACATCCTGCGCCTGCAGGGCCTGGCCGGGAACCGTGCCGTCTCGCGGCTGCTGGTGCAGCGCAGCGCCACCGACACCACCATCACGCCGATGTTCGCCGGGACCCTCAGCGACCAGGCGCTGCGCGACGAGATCGCCGCCGTCGAGCTCGAGCTCGCCCTCTCGCCGACGGACGCCGAGCTGCTCCGCCCGAACTTGCGGGTCCTGCACGAGGAGGAGGCCAGGCGGGGCCTCGCGTCGAGCGGGGCGGGCCCGGTCCCGGCGCCAACAACCATCCCCGACGGTGGGGAGGCCGTCGGCAAGGTCGGGGTCCTCAACCGCGACGAGGCCCCCGAGGTCCGGCTCCGGGCGACGCCGGACACGGCCGCGGACAACGTCGTCCGGGGCCTGCCGTTCGACACCCACGTCCAGGTCGTCAAGCAGTTCCCCGGGGACTGGTACTTCGTGTCGACTCCCGACGGCGACCTCGGCTACGTGGCCCGGACATACATCTGGTCCCAGCTGCCGGCCCCCGAGGCGCACCTGCACCGGGTGGCCGGCGGCGTCCCGGGCGCGGCCATCGCGATCGCGGAGCAGTACTACAGCGAGGTCGCGGACGACTGGGGGCAGGACCTGCGCTTCTACGTCAACGTGCTGGCCTGGGCCAACGGCGTCACCGTGCCCGACACGACCGACGGCTGGCGCGAGGTGCACTTCCAGGCAGACCGCCTGATCTGGGTCCCTGGGCTGACATTCGCCCGCAGCCTCAAAGGCGTGGTCGGCTCCGGCTCGCTGAGCTACGACATCGCGGACGCGGTCGGCGTCGCCGGCGTCGTCGAGCGCGCCGGCGAGCTGTACGACGACTTCGCGACCGCGTTCGGACTGTCCGGCCAGTACATGGCCGAGGCGATCATGCGCCACCTCGGCGACTCGTTCGTCGACGCCCTCGTCTCCCTGGGCATCACGCTTGTCGGCGCCGCCGGCATCCTCGCCGTGTCCACCGCGATCGGGGCGGGCATCGGTGCGCTCGCCGGCGGCGTCGGGGCCGCCCCCGGAGCGGCCGCAGGTTTCGAGGTCGGCATGGTGCTCCTCAAGTGGCTGGGGCTCGGGCTGCTCATCGTCTGGGCCGCCCAGGCGCTCGCCGACGTCGGCAGCGCGTTCGGGACGTTCCTCGCCACCGTGTGGCGCGCCCGGGGCGACCGCGACACCCTGGACCGCGCTGCCCGGCAGCTCGCCGAGGCCGTCGGCCTGCTGCTCGGGAAGCTGCTGGAGGCACTCGTGATGTACGCCGCGTCCCTCGGTCTGGGCGCCGGGATGCGGGTCTTTCGCTCCTCGAAGCTCGGTCGCTCGTTCGGGGAGAGCAGGTCGGGTACCTGGTTGACCGAACGTGTGCGCCGCGTGCAGGCCGGCGAAGCAGCGATCTCGGGTCCGCGGGAGGTGGTGCAGTACTACCGGGGCGTCGAGCTCGTCAATGCCGGCAGGAGCCCCATCGGTGAGTTCGACGGCGTCGACCTCGCGCGGGGACGGTTCGTCGAGAACAAGTCGGTGTCCGGCCTGGAGCGGGTCAACCCGCGCACCCGTCAGCGTGCGCAGACCGAGGCGCAGTGGGCGGCCAAGCAGATCACGACCAAGACCACCAAGCGGATCCAGGCCCTGCAGTCCGCGGCGGCCACGCGCCCCACGTCAGGTGGGTCGTCGACGGTCCCCGAGCTGTCGCGGCTCCAGCAGATCCGCCGGCTGCACTTCAAGCTCGACGGCGACTCGCCTGCTCTCCGCGCGGCGGTGCACGCCGAGCTTGCTGCGCTCCGCACCACCTTCCCGGGCTGGACCTTCACGGTCGAGTTCGGCGTCAGGATCCTGCCGCCGCCGCTCCCCGACCGCGACACGCAACCCGTGGGACCTTGAGCCATGTCGGTCGCCGCCGTCGTCACCTACCGTCCGGGATCGGTCGGGACCTCCTACCTGCCGGTCGCGACCGAGGAGACGTTTCGTCGCACCTGGCTGCCCCTCGCCGAGGCCGCCGGGCTGACGCTCGTCCCGCGGTTCGCGGAGGGCGTGGTGATTGAGCCTGGCCAGTACGCGGTGCTCGACGCCGAGCTCTCGACGCTGCAGGCGGACGCCGCTGCCACGGTGGCCGACGCGGCGGAGCTCGAGCAGCTCCTCGCACGGGCCGGGGAACTCTCGGCGCTGGTGAGGCAGCTCGCCACCCGGCGTAACGACGTCGCGGAGCTCTACATCGGGTAGGGCTGTCCAGCCCGCCGTCGCACGGGCGGGGCTCCGACGACGAGCCCCGCCCGCTCGCGCTACACGGTCATCTTCCGCTCGCGGATGGCGACCACCGCAGCGCCGCCGGAGACCAGCAGCAGCAGTGCGAGGACGACGACGGCGGCCGCCCCCTCCGCGCCGGTCTGCGCCAGGTCGACGTCGGTACCGTCGCCGGTGCCGCCGTCTGCCGCATCATCGGACCCGTCACCACCGGGTGCGGGGTCATCCTCGGGCCTCGGGACGTCGTCACCCGGGTGCTCGGGCGCCGGCGTCGCGTCGTCGGTCGGCGACGGCGTCGGGGCCGGCTCCGTGTCGACCGCGAGCACGGTCAGCGCGGCGCTCAGCGGCGCCGACCGGCGCTCGCCGAAGCCCTGCGTCACGACAAGGTCGTGCGTCCCGGCGGCCAGCTCGGCGTCGGCCGGCTCGAGGACCGCGGTCCACGTGCCGTCCTCGGCGACGACGGACTCCGCCCGAGCCGCGCCCTCGACCACCACCGTCGTGCCGGCCAGCCCGGTGCCGGTCAGCTGCGGCAGGGGAGCGCCCTCGTCGGTCGCGGCCGCGTCCGCGGTGAGGGTGAAGTCCGCCTCGAGGTCGGGGCGGGCGGTGAGCCACTCGTCCGCGCCGGTGGGGCGGTCGATGATGCGGGTCTCCCCCACGCAGCCGTGCCAGCCGTTCGCCGCGCTGTCGTCGACCCAGTCCGCGCCGATGATCCACGGCATGCCCTCGTTGAAGCTCATGCCGCCGGTGCCGGTCGAGTTGCGCAGCACCGGGGCGCCGTCGATGAACATCGTCGTCGACCCGGCCTGCACATCGTTGACGACCGCGACGTGCAGCCAGCGGCCGACGAGGATCTCGCCGGACCACGCGGTGCGGTCACCGACGGTGGTGTCGGCCGGCACCTCGGTCCACTGGAACTCCTTGAGGTTGGAGATGCCCAGCGCCGTCGGGGAGGCGGTGAAGTCCCACTGCGACCACGGCATGCCGTCGAGGGTGGAGCGGTTGCCGCTGCGGGTCAGCGCCTTGCTCCACTGGTTCGCGTCGACCGACCAGTCGTCGGCCACCTGCACGAAGGTCTCGATGGTGTAGCCGCCGTCGAGCTCGGCGTCGTTGACCGCCGCGTCCACGCCGGTGCTGAGGTAGCTGAAGCGCTCGGTGGTGCGGTCGCTCTCGGCGAAGCACACCGCGGCGCCGTCGGCGGAGAACGCGTGGCCCTCGTCGGTGACCGTCACGTCGTCGAGCTGGGCGATCTCCGACCCGGACTCTGCCAGCGCCACCCGGTGGAGGTCGTTGCCGCCACCGCTGATGTCCGGCACCGCGGCGCCCTCGGCGAGCACGCCGTCGGCGCCCGCGTCGGCCTCGCTCGGCCGCCAGTGGGCGAGGGTGCCCTCGGCGCGCACGAAGTCCTCGGCCGACCCGGGCAGCGAGTTGAGGACCGGGTCGGGGCCCTCGAAGCCGTCGAGCAGGAGCTGGCGGGCGCGCTGCGACAGCGACGGGTACTGGCCGTCGCCGGGCCCGAAGTCCGGCGCGAAGTCGCCGAACCGCTCGGCGAAGTCGATGTCGAAGACGTACTGCTGGGTGGGTCCCTCGAGGAAGGGCTGGTCGTAGGGGGTCAGCACGTCCTGCGGCTTGGCCACCACCCACGGCGACGCCGTCTGGACGGCGATCTGGTCGTTGTCGAGGTCGAACTCGAACAGTCCGAGGTAGCCGTTGCCGCCGTCGTACGCCATCTGGTGGTCCATGAGCACCTGGGTGACGCCGTTGCCCGCGTCGTTGAGGCGGGTCTGGTAGGTGGTGCCGTGGAAGTGGCCGTTGAGGGTGAGGAAGATCTGGTCGTTGCCCGAGATCAGCTTCTCCCACAGCTCGTCGCCGTAGGCGGTGTCCACCGGCGAGACGCCGTCGCTCGCGACACTGATCAGCGAGTGCGTGGTGAGGATGGTGGGCAGCGTGGGGTTGGCGGCCATCACCTCGTCCGCCCAGGCGATCGTCTCGTCCGACGCGCGCCAGGTCAGCGCGAGCACGAGGAAGCGCTGCCCCTCGGCCTCGAAGATCTGGTACTGGCTCAGCCCGGTCTCGTCGGTGCCGCCGTCGGTGTGCTGCGCCTGCGCGCGCTCGGGCCCGAACCAGTCGAGGTAGGGCTCGGCGGCAAGGTCGTAGTCGCGGTCGGTGAGACGGTCGTCGGGGGTCAGCAGGTCGTGGTTGCCGGGCAGGACCGAGTAGGCGAGACCGCCGTCCTCGAGCGTCGCCATCGCGGCGTCGGCCGCCCGCCACTCGCTGTCCACCCCGGCGCGGTCGACGACGTCGCCCACGTGCGCGACGAACGGGATGTTGAGCTCGTCCTGCACCTCGACGAGCCACTCCGTCTGCGCCGCGAACGGGTTGGTGCCGTGGCGCGGCCCGAACTGGTCGTCGGCGTAGCGCGAGTAGAACTGCGTGTCCGGCAGCACCGCGAGGGTGAATCGTGAGCCCGGGTCCTCGGCGTTCACCGCAGCCTCGGCGGGGGTGGCCGCACCGGGGGCCACCACGACGGCGCCGGCTGCTGCGAGCACGGTGGCGGTGGCCAGGCACCTGGTCAATGAGCGTCGTCGACGCACGTTTCTCCCATCCTTGATGATCGGCCCCCGGGCACGGGAGCCCGGCGCAGCCAATCACCGCGGGGCGAACAGCGGGTGTCGCGACGACGGCGCGATCATGAACGACGGCGGGGCAGCGCGACAAATGGCCACCCGGGCGTATCCAGGGGGAATAGACCGGCGCGCCGTAGCCTTGCCACTAATGATTGATGATCTTTCGGGCGGATTTGCCGCCTTCACAAGGAAGGAATTGCTGACTTGGTCGTCTATAACGAACTCATCGCCATCACGGCGGGCGCAGGCCTGCTGGGCTTCGCGAAGTTCCTCTCGGACCTCATCCGCAACGAGCGGATCCGCAGCGAGGGCTGGGCGGCGTTCTTCGGCGTCACCGGCCTGCTGCTCTTCATCCTGGGTCTGCACACCACGGTGACCTGGCCCTACGGCGGCGACGGCTTCGAGTACGCAAACATCGCCTTCGGCCAGCCGGCGGCGGGCTTCGGCGCGCTGCTCCTGGCGGCCGCGATCTACCTGTGGCGTCACCGCTCGGACTTCGACGGCGAGATCGAGGTCGCCAACACCAAGACCCTCGAGTCACTCAAGCCGACCAGCATCTTCGTCGGCGTGCTCGGCCTGGGGATGGCCGTCATCGCGATCTCGTTGGTCCGCTACCAGCTCGGTGCCGCTCCGCCGGAGGAGCCGATCACCGGGCGCTTCGGCCACCTACCGCTCATCGAGGCGATCTTCCTCGGTGGCCTGTGGGGCGTCGTCGCCCTCGGTGCGCTGCTCTTCGCCATCGCGTTCTGGACCAACCGGCCGCGGCTGCTGCGCTGGGCGGTGTGGGCCTTCCTGCTCGGTGGTATCGCCTTCACACTGTTCGGTGCGCTGAACTTCTACACGCACATGGGCATGTACTACAACATCGCCAACGACACGATGATCAAGTGGTAGCCCACTGATCTGACACGCGAGCGAGGGCCGTCCGGCGACTGATCCGGGCGGCCTTCGCTCGTTCCGTCACGCCCGACGACGACGAGCGTCAGCCCGCCGGGCGCGGCCAGGCCCGCCCGGAACGCTGCTCGACGGCGCGGTTGAGGCGGCCCAGGAGACTGCCGAGAGCCACACGGTCCGCCTCGGTCCAGTCGGCCGTCAGCGCTGCGAGCGCCTCGCGGCTGGCGGCGCGCTCCTCCTCGAGTGCCCGCTCTCCGGTGCCGGTGATGCGGAACTTGCGGGCCACCCCGCCGTCGGGGTCCGGGATCCGCTCGGCGTAGTGGTCCCGCAGGAGCGCGGCGGTCTGCCGGTTGAGCGTGGAGGCGTCGAGGCCGGTGATAGCGCTCAGCTGCCTGATGCTCGCGGGACCACCGACCTGGAGCAGCGCGAGCAGGGTGTAGGCGCTGGTGTCGAGCACGCCCTGGCTCCGGCGGGACCGGCCCGGGAGCGAGGTCAGGTGACGCCCGAACACCATGGCCTCGTACTCGACGGCGACGATCGGATCGCAGGTCATGGCCATAGTCTGGCATCTCTTTGTGCATCGTGCATACGATGTGTATCGTGCATGTTCGTGACGGTACTCCAGACGAGCGAATCCTCGGCAGACTCCTCCCAGGTGGGCACCAAGCCCGGCACGATCGTCGCCGTCCTCGCCGTCGCGGGCATCGTCATCTCTCTGGCCCAGACCCTGGTGGTGCCGATCATCGGCATCCTGCCGCAGATCTTCGACACCTCCGCCGCCAACACGTCGTGGGTCATCACGGTGACCCTGCTGGTGGGCGCGGTGTCGACCCCGGTCGTCGGCCGGCTGGCGGACATGTACGGCAAGAAGCGCATGCTCCTCGTCGCGATCGTCCCGTTCGTCCTCGGGTCGATCGTCTGCGCGGTCGCACCCAACGTCGTCGTCATGATCGTCGGCCGCGGCCTCCAGGGACTGGCGACCGGAATCGTGCCGCTCGGCATCTCCCTGCTGCATGACGTGCTGCCCAAGGAGAAGGTCGGCAGCGCCATCGCCCTCATGAGCTCCTCGATGGGGATCGGCGGAGCCCTCGGCCTGCCGGTCGCGGCCGCGGTCACCGAGTTCACCAGCTGGCGGGTGCTGTTCTGGGCCACCGCCGCCGCGGCCGCGGTGCTCGCCGTCGTCGTCTGGCGCACCATCCCCGCGCACCGGCCCCACGGCAACGCTCACAGCTTCGACTACGTCGGGGCGGCCGGCCTCGCCGCGGCGCTCGTCACGCTGCTGCTCGGCGTGTCCAAGGGCGCCGAGTGGGCTGGACCAGCGGCACGACCCTCGGCTGCTTCGCGGCGGCCGTCGCGCTCCTCACGGTGTGGGGCTGGTACGAGCTGCGCCGTCGCGGCCCGCTCGTCGACCTACGCACCGCGGCGACGCCGGTCGTGCTGCTGACCAACATCGCCTCGATCCTCATCGGCTTCGCGATGTACTCGATGAACCTCATCGTGCCGCAGGTCATGCAGCTACCGGTCGAGACCGGCTACGGCCTCGGCCAGTCGATGATCCAGATGGGCCTGTGGATCGCCCCGATGGGCATCGGCATGATGGCGGTCTCCAACGTCGGCGCGTGGATCAGCCGCAACCACGGCCCGAAGGTCACGCTCACTCTTGCCGGCATCGTCATCGCCGCCGGCTACGGCGCCACCGCGCTCGTGCTCGCCACGGTCGGCAACCGGCCGGTCGGCGACACCTCGCCCGTCGTCGGGACGCTCGTGCTGCTGCTCGTGACCACGCTCGTCGTCGGCTGCGGCATCGGGTTCGCCTTCGGCGCGATGCCGGCCCTGATCATGAGCGCCGTGCCGGCCCACGAGAAGACGGCGGCGAACGGCCTCAACTCACTCATGCGCGCGATCGGCACCTCGGTCTCCGCCGCGGTCATCGGCGCCGTTCTCGGTTCGATGACCCACGCCGTCGGCGGTCACCTCGTCCCGGCGCTGCCCGGGTTCATCGTCTCGTTGCTCATCGGCTGCGGCGGTGCACTCGTCGCGGCCGGCATCGCGGCGGCCATCCCGAACAGTGCCAAGGTGGCCGCCGCTCGCTGAGCCGGCAGCGGGCCGGGCCGGGTAGCGGATCAATCGGTGGAGTAACGACTCTTCCCGACCTTCGAGCGGGGGCTGCGCAGCGAGTTGGAGCTGGCTGACCATCCCCCGCCTGCCTCCCTCCGCGCGATGGACGACCGCTTCAGAGCGATAGTGGTCATCCGGCCACCATTGGCGCCGCCGGTCATGCCTTGCGCATCCTTGCGCTGGTTGTCACTCGTGGGCGACGCCATCATGCCCCTCCAAAGAGTCCGGTATCCCTGATCCTACCTCCGCGTCATGACGCTGTCGGCCCAACCACGGGCCCACTACTGCGATCGACAGCAGCAGGATCGTCGCGAGGATGGCTGCGGAGATCCATAAGGCCGAGTTCCACGGCTCCCGCAGCTCGCCCACCAGTGCCCAGCCAAGGGTGAAGAGGATCAGCGAGCAGGTGAGCATCAACCCGCGCAACGGCGAGAGCATCCAGGCGGCCAGCGCACTTTCCCGGCGTCTGGCGGCGAACCCGATGAGCACTGCCGGCAGCGCGAGGAGGATTGCCGCCGCGCCCTCACCAGACTGCCTCAGAGTCGTCATCGCCCCGGGTAGCAGCAGCACGAGCCACATGGTGATGACGGTGATCGTCGTCGCAAGCATTGCGTAGGTCCACAACCCACGGCGAGGCACCACAAGGTGTGCCCGAGCGATGCCGTCCGGCGGCATCTGATATCTACCGTGGACGTGAGCAACCGGCTGCCCGCTGGTGTCCATCACCCCAGGTTGCCACTGAGCTCCATCGGCCGGCAGATCGAGTCGTATGCAGTCGAGCTCGGGCGGGGTCTGGAACTCCATGTGATACGAACGCGTGTCGCTCGGTGCCGTCATCGGAAGCTCGATCACGCGAGACCCGGCGCGCAGGCTGACTTGCGCACGCCGCCACAACGAGGCCAGCGGTCCATCGATGGGTTCGATCCGCCAGTGGAACGAGAACTTGATGACCTGGCGTACTCCGACGTCGTTCGCGGGGAGTAGCCCTGCCAACAAGAAGCCAGCTGCAAAGTCACGAAGGAGGTCGGCCGCTCCCGGCGAGAGCGCTTCCGGGTCCCAGTACGTCTGTCCGTCCCAGGCCCCGCTGGCGATGAGCGCCTCGGCGACGTTGGTCGGCGAGGCATCGCCCGCGCGAGCTGCGCCTGCGACCCGCTTCAGCAACATCTCCAGCTCCGCCGGGACATCAATCCCTTCACGTGAGAGGACGCGCTTGAGCATCGCCACCGCGAGCTGGATATTCTCCGCCATGCCAAGCAGCGGGATAGGTCGCCCCTCGCGGTCAGCAGCATTGAGCTCGCGCATCGGCTGCTTCTGCACCACCGCCAGCGGGACCACGACCTGACCTTGGACGGCATCGACGTTTGCCATTCCGCGCTCTTCCGGAAGGTACGCAAGCCAGGGGTCCGGTGGTGGCGAGCAGTCCATCGAATGGCGGGCCCGGCCCCGCTCGCCCTCCAGCGGATGGACGCTGTCGACGCGCCGGTGGCACCACACTGCCCATCCTGCGATGGCGTCAACCAGTGCCTCAGCGATGCGCGGATCGGCGAACTCCGGACTCACAGCCGGAGTTGGCAGGTGGTCGATGGGGGGCATGTCTGGATCATGCCGGACGCCACTGACATCGCGGAGGCACGAACGAGCCGGCCGGGCCGGGTAGCAACCGACACACGGCCGCGGTCAACTACAGCTGCGCGCGCAACCCGCGCAGCCGCACCAGCGAGGACTCCTGGCCGAGGATCTCCATCGACTCGAACAGCGGCGGAGAGACGCGCCGTCCGGTGATCCCGACGCGCAGCGGCGCGAACGCGAACTTGGGCTTGATCCCCATCTCGTCGACGAGGACCGCGCGCAGCGCCTCCTGCTGCGCCTCCGGCGAGAAGTCGGCCAGGCCCTCGAGAACAGCGAGAGACCGGTCGAGCACCTCGGCCGCCTCGGGCCGCAGCGCCTTGCGGGAGTCCTCCTCGACGACGACGTCCTCGTCGGCCACGAACAGGAAGCCGAGCATGCCCGGCGCCTCGCCGAGCAGGGTCATCCGTTCCTGCACCAGCAGCGCCGATGCCGTCAGCAGCGCCTGGAACTTCGGCGACAGGTCGGCGAAGGACGCGGCCGGCACCACGCCGGCGTCGTGCAGGTACGGCACCAGGCGGTCGCGGAAGTCCTCGGCGCCGAGCAGGCGCACGTGGGTGGCGTTGATCGCCTCGGCTTTCTTGATGTCGAAGCGTGCCGGGTTCGGGTTGACGTCGGCGACGTCGAACGCCGCGATCATCTCCTCGACGGAGAAGATGTCGTTGTCCGGCGCGATCGCCCAGCCGAGCAGCGCGAGGTAGTTGAGCAGCCCCTCGGGGATGAAGCCCCGCTGC
Source organism: Georgenia sunbinii (assembly GCF_036421875.1). NCBI lineage: Bacteria > Bacillati > Actinomycetota > Actinomycetes > Allobogoriellales > Allobogoriellaceae > Georgenia > Georgenia sunbinii. The sequence goes on from NZ_JAZGOL010000004.1 coordinate 326,824, forward strand.
CGGTGGAGGAAGAGGTTGGACTCCGGATCACGCTTGGAGAGCTTCTTGTTGCCCTGGCCCATGACGTACGGCAGGTGCCCGAACTTGGGCATCACCGACGCGACACCGATGTCCAGCAGCGCCCGGTAGAGCACCACCTGGCGCGGCGTGGAGGACAGCAGGTCCTCGCCGCGCAGCACGTGGGTGATGTTCATGACGGCGTCGTCCACCGGGTTGACCAGCGTGTACAGCGGCTGGCCGTTGCCGCGCACGATGACGAAGTCCGGCACGGAGCCGCCCTTGAAGGTCACCTCGCCCCGCACGACGTCGTCGAAGGAGACGTCCTCCTCCGGCATCCGGACCCGCAGCACCGGCTGGCGGCCCTCGGCCCGGAACGCGGCCTTCTGCTCCTCGGTGAGGTCACGGTCGAAGCCGTCGTAGCCGAGCTTCGGGTCGCGCCCGGCGGCGCGGTGGCGTGCCTCGACCTCCTCCGGCGTCGAGAACGACTCGTAGGCGTGACCGGCCTCGACCAGCCGCGTCGCGACGTCGGCGTACAGCGCCATCCGCTGGGACTGCCGGTAGGGCTCGTGCGGCCCGCCGACCTCCACACCCTCGTCCCAGTCCAGCCCGAGCCAGCGCATCGCCTCGAGCAGCTGCTGGTAGCTCTCCTCGGAGTCCCGCGCGGCGTCGGTGTCCTCGATCCGGAACACCATGGTGCCGCCGGTGTGCCGGGCGTACGCCCAGTTGAACAGCGCGGTCCGGATGAGCCCGACGTGCGGGACCCCGGTCGGCGAGGGGCAGAAGCGGACGCGGACGGCGCCGGAGCGGGCGCCGTCGTCGGTCGTGGGAGCAGAGGTATCGGTCATGGTGGGCCCAGTCTATCGACGCGGCCCAGGCCCGTGCCCACAGCCCCCGCGGTCAGCCCTCGTCCTGCAGCTCGAAGTACCGGTCTCCCAGCGCCTCCCAGTCCTGCGCACCGAGCGGGGTGACCGCGCCGGCGCACTGGTGCGACCAGGGGGCCAGCTCCGCGAGCTCTTCCCCTACCGTCGCGAGCTCCTCGGTCGTCGGCAGTCGGCCGGATTCGGTGGGCGTCATGGACAGGCGACCGGTCAGCAGCTCGGGCAGCTCCGCGCCGACGTCGCACGCCAGGTGCGCGGCGAGCTGTCCGTCGGCCTCGACGTAGTACACGCCGGGCAGCACCTCGCGCACCTCGTCCGAGGCGAGCCGGCCGCCGTCCGGGCCGAACAGGTCGCGCATCCGGGTGACCTCGTCGACGAAAGCCTGCCCTCCGGGAGAACTCCACGTCCGCAGCGCGACGATCTCCACCGGCGTGTCCCCGTCGGCCCAGACGATGTTGCACCGCTGGGTCACCCCGCCGATGGGCGTCACGTCGCCCACCTGCCGGACCCGCTCAGGATCCACGTCGCCGAGCAGTGCCTGGACCTGGCCGTCCGGCAGCAGCCGGCACCAGGTGTCGCCCGGAGGCACCCGACCCTCGCGAATGACCTCGTCGGGATCGGGATCGGAAGAGCAGCTCCCGAGGCCGAGCGCGAGCACCGCGACCACGGCCCACGCACCCGGGCGGCTCCTGCCTCCCGCGGTAGCTGCCGCGTCCGCGTGCCCACGCCTGATGCCGTTCATCGCCTCACCCACCAGTGGCGTTGTAGTCGTCCGCCGCGATGACCGCACCGGACCCGGTGGCTTCCTGCACCTGGTCGTACATGATCCGAAGTACATCAGCCCCGCCGTCCTCCGCGCTGAGGAAGCTGATGAAGAACGCCTCACGTCTCGCGTCATCCGCCCGGATCTCCTCGATGGGCATGAGCTCGCCGTCGCGGATAAAGGTTTGCAACTCCGAGAGGCCATCGGCCTCGGCCCAGGTCACCGGGTCCTTGCCCTCCTCCCACGCTCCTGCGTCGATGATCGCCGTCTCCCCCTGGTCCTGGAGCAGCGAGCAGACCAGCTGGTCCGCCCCTGCCTCGGTGCTCACCTGTCGGTCGGCGTGGTCGGTGTCGATCACCTGGTCGAGGACCGCGTCGGCCGTCAGGCCGACGGCGGCGTCGGCCGGCGCGCCAACCACCAGGATACTGCTCACGGGGTCATGCCCACGCCCGCTCCGAGCACCTTCTTGAGGTACTCGCCGTACGCGTCCTCGTCCTCGGCCGCGTCGACCAGGACGAGCTCGGAGCTCTCCGTGAGGTAGACGAGGGAGCCGGCCCCCTCGTCCATCACCGTCACCGGTGCACGGTTCGGATCGGCGTAGGACTCGAGAGTTCGCGTTGTCGCCACGGCCGCGTTGAAGACGCGCTGCAGTGCCGGCGGGTTCTCGCGCGCGCCGGGGTTCTCCGCGGTGACCACCTGGTCTGGGCGGTCCAGCGCGAGGTCGCCGAACGTGCGCGCGAAGTTGCGGGTGGTGCTCTCGTCAAAGTGGAGGCGGTAGCCCGCTGATTCACCGGACCCTCCGGTCACCTCACCGTAGACGCTGTCGGTGCGTCGGGACGCGACAGGGCTCGGACGAAGTCCTCGATGTGGACGCTCATGACGTCCGCGGTCCCGGTCCGGCCCTGGGCAAAGGAGTACTCCCAGAGCTCGGAGCCGTTGGCGAAGGTGCCCGAGCCCACGGTGTCGACGTAGGCGTTGAGGTAGTGGCCGGCCAGCGCTTGCTCTGGTAGTCGTCACGGTCGCTGCCCGCGTTCATCGTCGTCGACGACTACGAGCTCGTCGCCACCAGCAGCGGCACCCCGATCGCCGCCCTGCAACCGCTGCTCGCCCAGGCCCGCGACGTGGACCTGCACGTGGTCCTCGCCCGGCGCTCCTGCTGGTCACCCGCGAGACCGGCTTCCAGGTGGTTCAGACGGGCTGGGTCGACCCGGCCCTGTGACCGCCCGGCGCTGAGCCGGGCCGCCGCCCTAACCTTAGGTCGCTCTTCCGGGACCTTATGTCCGGAAATTATGGTCGACCTGCTGCCCGGAAGAGCGACCCAACGTCGGGCGCGGCTCAGCCGCGCGAGATCGCCGCGAACTCCGCCACCGCACGCGCGGTCAGCTCGTCCTCGAACAGCTCGTCGGCGACGGTCGTCGACACGGTGACCGAGTGGATGCCCAGCGCAGCCAGCTCGCACACGACGTCGGCGGACCGGATGCTGGCGGCCAGCACGCGCACGCCGGTCCCGTCGAGGAGCTGCTGCATGGCAGCCACCTGGGCGAGCCCGTCTCGTCCCGCGTCACTCATCCGACCGACGTACGGGGCGATCCCCCACGCGCCGGCAGCACGGGCCAGCAGCGCCTGCCGTGCGTGGTAGACCGCCGTGATGAGGACCGGTACGTCGTCGTCCGCGAGTCGCCGGGCCGCGGCGAAGCCGTCGCGGGTCGCCGGGATCTTCGCGACGACCCGCTCCCCGAGGGCGGCGATCTCCCGGCCCTCGCGCACGAGCTCCTCGACCCCGTCCGTGACGGTCTGCACGAACACCTGGCCGGCACCTGCGGCGAACAGCTCCGTCACGAGGCCACGGACGTGGGTCTGGTCGAGCCCCGCCCTGCTGAGGATCAGCGGGTTGGTCGTCACACCGGCGAACAGCCCCGTCCGCATCAGCGGGCGCAGCGCCCCCATGTCGGCACTGTCGAGATAGAGCTTCATGCGTCCTCCGATGAGTGGTCGCCGGCGGCTCTCGCCAGCGCAAGGTACCGCTGTTCCAGATCGTCGCCCGAGCGAGCCCGGGGCTGGGTGCTGCCCACGGACGGTGGCTGCCACGCGTCGCGCACCGACACGACCGGCTCACCGGTGAGCACCGCGGCCGCCTGCACACACGCACCGCGCGCGGTCGCCTCAGGCACGTCCCTCACGTGGACGGGCACGCCGAGCAGGTCGGCGAGCACCTGCCGGTAGGCCGGCGACCGCGACCCGCCACCCGCGACGAGCACTGTGCCTGACGCGTCCGCGCCGGCCGCCTCGATCGCCCGATGTCCGCGCACCAGACCGAGCAGAACGCCTTCGAAGGCAGCCAGCGCCACCTCCTCGCGCGTCGTGTCAGTCCGGATGCCGCCGAGGATCCCGGTCGCATCGGGCAGGGCCGGTGACCGCTCCCCCTCGAGGTAGGCGGCCAGCACCGGCCGCTCGGGCCGGACGTCGGCCGCGAGCGCAAGCCGGGCGAGCTCGTCGTGGTCGACGCCGAGGAGACGCCCGGCGAAGTCGGTGACCTTCGTGCAGTTGAGGGTGCAGACGAGCGGCAGGTAGCCGCCGGCGGCGTCGGCCACGCCGTCCACCCAGCCGGCGTGATCGTGCACGGCAGTGGGCGACGTCGTCATCACCACCCCGGAGGTGCCCAGGCTGTAGAGCACCTCCCCCGGTCGCAGGCCCATGCCCAGCGCCCCAGCGTGCTGGTCACCGGCACCTGCGCCGACGACGACGTCGGGCCGGAGCCCGAGCTCGCGGGCGCCGGCGCTGCGGGCCCGCCCTGCAGGCTCGTCGGGACCCAGCACCACGGGAAGCGCCGTCGCCCAGTTCTTGTCCTCCGACACGAATCGCTCGAGCATCTCGGGCATCCACCGTCCCTCGTGCGCCGAGTAGTACCCGGTGCCGCTGGCCTCCGACCGGTCAGTCGCGGGCCGTCCCGTCAGCCGCCACGTGAGGTAGTCGTGCGGCAGCAGCACGGTCGCGGTTCGGGCCAGCAGCTCGGGCTCGTGCTCGGCGAGCCAGGCGAGCTTCGTGATGGTGAAGGCCGCGGTCGGGACAGATCCGACGGCGTCGGCCCACCCGGCGTCGCCGAGCTCGGCCACCATCCGGCGCGCCTGGGGCGCCGACGTAGTGTCGTTCCACAACTTCACCGGCCGAAGCGCGCGACCGCCGTCGTCCAGGAGCACCATGCCGTGGCACTGTGCCGCCACGCTGATGGCATCGACCTCGTCGGCGCGGAGCCCCGCCGAGTGCAGTGCCGCACCGAACGCCGCCGTCATGGCGGCCCACCAGTCCTCGACACGCTGCTCGCTCACCGGCGGCGTGGTCGGTGGGTGCGGTGCCGATCCGGTACCGAGGAGCGTCCCGCTGGCGGCGTCGCGCAGCTCGACCGTGCAGGACTGGGTGGAGGAGTCCACCCCGGCGACGACTCCCATCAGGCGCTCCCAGGCTCCGGGCGGCCCGGCGCCGGCTGCAGTGCGGCCAGGCTCTCGGGTGCCGTCGTGATCTTGCCGACCGCGCCGGCGGGGTGGGTGAACAGCACCTCGTCCCAGCCGTAGCCACGTACCCGCATGAGCACGTACGCCAGCGCGTCGCCCCAGACCGCGCCGGCGAGCGTCGAGCCCATGGCGATGACCCCACCGGGGTCGACCTCCGGCCCGGAATCGATGATGACGACGACGTCCGCGAGTCCCGCGAGGGTCGAGGTGGCCTTGGCGGTGAGTGCCACCACCGGCACCTCTCGCTGCTGCACGCGGGTGGAGAGCTGGTTCAGCTCGTCGGTCTCCCCGCCCCGGGAGATCGTGATGAGCACGTCGTCCTTCGCGAACACGCCCATGGTGCCGTGCAGGGCGTCCATCGCAGAGACGAACACTGCCGGCGTGCCGCAGACGGACAGGAGGTGGGCCATCCGGCGAGCGATCGCGCCCGACGTCCCCGAGCCGGTGACGAACACCTTGCCCCGGCACGCCAGGAGGAGCTGCACGACCCGCAGGAAGGAGTCGTCGAGCTGCTCGGCGACCGCCTCGACCCCACCGGCCTCCCGCCGGATCAGGTCGCGCGCTGCGTCGAGCAGATCGCTGTGGTCATCCGTCACTTGTTCTTTCCTCCGTGCTTGTCATGGGGTGAGATACGGTCCTGCGCCGTGCCTCTGCGGCACTCCAGGCGCTATGCGGCACTCCAGGCGGCCAGGCGAAGCTCCTTGGCGCCGCGCTCGTCCTCCTCGAGCGGGGTGCCCGAGCAGCGCCCGTGAGCGGCCACGACGATGTCGTCGGCGACGTCGGCCACTTCCTCCTCCTCGCTGGAGACCAGGACGACGGTCATGCCGTCCTCGTGCGCCAGTGCTCGGATGATGCGGTGGATCTCGGCCTTGACGCCGATGTCGACGCCCTTCGTCGGCTCGTCGAGGAGCAGGAGCCGCGGGCGCTGCGCCAGCGCCCGGGCCAGCAGCACCTTCTGCTGGTTGCCGCCCGAGAGGCTGGAGACCGGGTTCGAGACGTCGCCACGAACGCGCAGGCGCGTGGTGAAGTCGGCGGCCTCGCCGCGCAGCGAGCGCATGCTCAGCAGGCCGAGGCGACGGTGCCGCTTGAGGACGGGTAGCGCGACGTTCATGAGGCTGTCGAGGTTCGCGACGATGCCGTCCTGCTTGCGCTCCTCGGTCAGGTAGACCACTCCCGCGCCCTGCGCGTGGCCCGGCCCCTTGGGGCGGAACGGCTTGCCGTCGAGCAGGATGCTGCCGCGGGTGAGCCGCTCGAGGCCGACGAGCGAGCGGAGGAACTCGGTGCGGCCCGATCCGACCAGGCCGTAGATGCCGACGACGCGTCCCGGCTCGGCGGTGAGGTTGAAGCCGTTGAGCACGTTGCTGCGGACGTCCTTCACCTCGAGATGGATCCCGCCGGCCGGCTGTCGGGCGCCGGTGCCGGCTCGCCGCTCGGGCGGCGCGGTCACCACGGCAGGTGCGGGCGCCGCCGTCTCCTCGCCGACGATGGCCGCGATAACGTCCTCCCGGCTCACCTCGTCGACGCGGGCGTCGATCCGGAGCTCGCCGTCCACGAGTGCCGCGATCCGGTCAGCGACCGTGTAGAGCTCGTCCATCTTGTGGTTGACCATGAGCACCCCCATCCCGCGCTCGGTCGCCAGTCCCTTGACCACCTCGAGCAGGTGGTCGATCTGCTTGCCCTCGAGGCTGGTCGTGGGCTCGTCGAGCAGCAGGTACTGCGCGTCACGGTGGATCGCCACCGCGATCTCGAGGAGCTGCCGGGTGGCGACCGGGTAGCTGCCGAGCTTGGCGTCGACGTCGACCGAGAGGCCGAAGTCGGCGACCAGCTGGCGTGCCTGGTCCCGCATGTCAGCTCGCCGCAGCAGCCCGCCCGAGGTGGCCTCGTCCCCGAGGAATGCGTTCTGGGCCACCGTGAGGTTATCGAGCAACGACAGCTCCTGGTAGACCGTGGCGATCCCCGCGTCGATGGCGTCTGCGGGTGAGCCGAAGCTCCGCAGCTCGCCGTCGACGGCGATGGTGCCGGCGTCCGGGGCCGTGGCCCCGCTGAGCACGCGCAGCAGGGTGGACTTGCCGGCCCCGTTGTGGCCGACCAGTCCGAGCACTTCTCCGGGACGGACGGCGACTGAGACGCCGTGCAGTACCGGGACGCCCGAGTACCTCTTGACGATGTTCTCGACGCGCAGCCCCTCGTGCTGCGCCGTCGCCGTCCGTCCCGATGTCATGTCAGCCCACCTCGCCCGCGGCCGGCGTGTCACCGGTGGTGAAGAGCTTGAGGTCCTTGAGGATCTCGGCCTCCGGCGTCTCGCCGTCGAGCCATGCGGCGATCTGGCCGATGACGTCCTGGCCGTAGACGCTGGGCTCCTGGGCGACGCAACCCGCATACTGCTCGGTCAGCGTCTCCTCCGATGCGCAGAACCCGTAGACCTTGACGTCGGAGCTGGCCGGCAGCGCCTGCAGGGCGCCGTAGGTGCCGGGGCCGGTGGAGGCGAAGATGACGTTGATGTCGGGGTTGCCCGAGAGCATCTCGGACGCTGCCTGCATCGAGTCGTCGGGCTTGACGTTGCCGTCGACGCGGGCCACGACCTCGGCGTTCGGGTTGGCGGCGATGGCCTCCTCGAAGCCCTCGTCGCGCAGCCGCGTCGGAACCTCGTCGGGCTCGGTGACGAACCCGATGACCAGCTCCGCGTCGTCACCGAAGTCGGCGAGCACCTGCTCCGCGGTCTGCCGTCCGCCGGCGACGTTGTCAGCGCCGAGGTACTGCACGATGCTCGCGCTCTGGGCCTCCAGCGACGCTTCGTCGACGGCCACGTTGACGGTGAACACGGGGACGCCGGCCTGGTTGGCCGCATTGACGATCGCGGCAGCGGGCTCGGACTTCACCGCGTTGAGCGCGAGCGCGCACGGCTGCTTGCCGAGCATGGCCTCGACCTGGGCGAGCTGGTTAGCGTCGTCGTCGTTGGCGATCTGCACCTCGACGTCGAAGCCGTGCTCCTCCCCGGCCTGCTCGAAGCCTTCCTGCATGGCGACGTAGTAGGGGTTGGTGAGGTTGGGCAGCGCGACGGCGATGTAGGGGTTCTCGGCGTCACACGCCTCCGGGCGAGCGATGTCCCCTGCCTCGTCCGTTGCGTTGTCGCCCGAGCCGGTGCCGGTGTCGACCGCTCCCGAGCACGCTCCCAGCGCGAGGATTCCGATGACTGCGGCGGCTCCGACCTTGGGACGCCAGTTTCTGAGCAACATTGCTGATTCTCCTGATCGTTCGATGCCGACCACGGGTGTGGGCGACGTGGGAAGTTGGTCTCTAGGTCCGGGGCTCGTCGGAGTCCGACGTCCGGTCAGGGGATCCCGGCACGACGGCGGCGACCGCCGGCTCCCCTAGGGCGGGCGGTGCCGATCTCGACTGCCGTCGCAGCAGCTCGGACAGCGACATCTGGCGCCGGTAGGTGTCGAGCGTGACGCCGGCGAGGATGATCACGCCGATGACGAGGGGCTGCCAGTAGCTCTGCACGCCGACGACGTTCATGCCGTTGGAGACGGTCGCGATGAGCACCGCTCCGAGCAGAGCGCCCTGGACCGAGCCGATCCCGCCGAAGAGGCTGACCCCGCCGACAACGGCCGCGGCGATCGAGTAGAACAGCTCGTTCCCGGAGCCGGCCGAGGGGTAGCCGACCATCAACCGGCTCGTGGTGATGAGGCCGCCCATCGCCGCGCACATCCCACTGAGCACATACGCAAGGATCGTCACCCGTCCGATCGGGATGCCGGCGAGGCGCGCCGTCTCGCGGTTGCCGCCGACGGCGTAGATGTGGACACCGGTCGGGGTGAGCCGCAGCATGACGACGAAGATGATGGCGGCCACCGCCACGAGCACCACCGGCATCGGGATCCCGAACAGTGCGCCTCGGCCGATGATCGCGAACGTCGGGTCGGCGACGTTGACCGAGTTGGCGCCGGTGAGGATGAGTGGGATCGACGCCGCATACCCGAACGCCGCGAAGGTGACGATGAATGGTGGCAACTTGAGGAAGTGCACGAGCGCACCGTTGATCACGCCCACGAGCGCACCGACGGCGATCGCGGTCACGGCGGCCGCCCACCACGGCATCCCGGAACGCATGGCCAGTGCCGCCACCATCCCGGTCAGGGCGATGACCGATCCGGTCGACAGGTCAATGCCCCCGGTGAGCAGCACGAACGCCTGACCGAGCGCCAGGAAGGCGATCACGGTCCCGTTGAGCAGCAGGAGCTCGAGGTTCCCGAGCGAGAGGAAGCGGGGGGAGATCAGCCCGATAGCACCTGCCACCAGGATGATCACGATGGTGATCCCCAGTTCCTCCGGGACTCGTCGTCGACGGATCATGTCACTGCCTCCTCGCAGCGTGACGCTGCCTCGTCTGCTCATGTGAGCGGACTCACCGCTCGTTTCGGAACAGTACGACGAACAGGCATCGATAGCAACCCTCGAGATCACCGAGGCTCATCGGGCAACCAGCCAGGTCGAGTGCGGGCTAGTCTGCTCACATGAGCAGCGAGATTCAGGTAGGGCCCGAAGTGGACCGCGCGACCATGGTCGCGGCCGCCCGGCAGTACTACCTCGAGGACCTCAGCAAGTCCCAGATCGCCGACAACCTCGGGATCTCCCGCTTCAAGGTCGCCCGCCTGCTGGTCGCGGCACGTGATCAGGGCGTGGTGACGATCCGGGTCGACGACCGGGCGATACCCGTCCCCGAGCTCGCCGACAGGCTCGCTCGCGCGCTCAACCTGCGGCGCGCCATCGTCGTCGAGACGCCGGAGGACACCGACGAGGCTCGTCGACTCGTCGGTGCCGCCGCCGCGGAGCATCTCGGTCGGACGCTGACCGCCGGTGAGGTCGTCGGCATGGCCTGGGGCCGCACCCTCACCGCGATGAGCGCCGCGATGCCGCCGCTGCCCGAGGTGGACGTCGTCCAGCTCACCGGGACGGTCGGCTCCGACCTGGAGATGTCGCCGGTCGAGATCGTGCGCCGGGTGGCACTCAACGCCGGCGGCTCCGCGACGCCGATCTTCGCGCCGCTGGTCGTCGACGATCCGCGGACGGCGGACGCACTGCGACGCCAGTCCGACGTCGGCCGGGCCATCCGGATGTTCGACACGGTCACCACGGCCGTCGTCGCCGTCGGCTCCGTCGAGCCGTCGACCTCTCAGCTGTGGGAGTCCCTCGACCGCGTGGACCAGGAGCGGCTCCGGGAGGCCGGCGCGGTGGCGGAGGTGGTCGCCAGCCTCGTCGACGACGACGGCGAGCTCATCGACGCCGAGTTCGAGCAGCGCTGCATCGCGATCTCGACCGAGCAGCTGCGCCGCACCCCGCGGGTGGTCGCCATCGCCGCCGGCCGGGAGAAGGCCAGGGCAGTCGTCGCCATCGCCCGTGGCCGGCTGTGCACCGAGGTGGTGACGGACCGCAACCTCGCCGAGGCGGCCCTCACGCTGGTGAGCGCGGTGCAGGACGACGCACGATGAGCAGGACCGAACACGGCCCCACCCGCATCGCCGCGTCACTGTGGTCGGTGCCCGTGGCCGAGCAGGAGGCGCGCGCGACCCAGCTTGCCGCGGCGGGTCTGCGGCGGTGGCACTGGGACCACTCCGACGGGACGTTGGGCGCCGCGGGTGGGTTCACGCCGCAGCGCGCCGCCCGGCTCAACGCGCTGACCGGGCTGCCCGGGGAGGCTCACCTCATGGTGGCAGACCCCGTCGCGGCAGTCCCGGAGTGGGCTGCGGTGTGCGACACGATCATCGTGCACATCGAGGCGACCGGCCATGAAGTGGCGGTCGAGCTGATCCGGGGTGCAGGACGTACCGCCGTGCTTGCCGTCTCGCCTGACACCCCGCTCCCAGCACTGGAGAGCTACCCGGACGACGTCGGCATCCTGGTGATGGCGGTGGAACCCGGCCAGGCGGGTTCCACCTTCCGGTCCGGGACGCTCGCCCGGCTGCGCGCACTGCGCGGTCGCGAGCTCCTCGGCGTCGACGGCTCGGTCAATGAGGAGCGCGCCAGGGCCTGCGTCGCCAATGGCGCCACATGGGTCATCAGCGGCACCGACCTGTGCACGTCGCACGACCCAGCGGCGTGGATCGCGGACCTAGACTTGCCCCATATCGACGAGCCACCACCGCTGCGAGGAGCACACTCATGTCCCTGACCGTCGCCGTGGCGCAGTTCGCGCCGGGTGAGGACAAGTCCGCCAACCTACGCACCATCGAGGAGCAGGTGACGACGGCGGCGGAGCGCGGTGCGCGGCTGGTGGTGCTGCCGGAGTTCGCGGTGTTCACCGCATCGTCGATGGGCACCAGCTTCGTCGACAGCGCCGAGCCGCTCGACGGCCCCGCGGTGTCGCGGCTCGCGGCGCTCTCCGCCTCGTTGGACGTCACGATCGTCGCCGGTATCAACGAGTCGGCCGACGGCGCCCGCATCCACAACGCGCTGGTCGGCCTTCAGGGTGGCGAGCTGCGCGCGGTCTACCGCAAGGTCCACCTCTACGACGCGTTCGGCTACCGGGAGTCGGACCGGGTGATCGCCGCGGACCCGCAGGAGCCGGTGCTACTCGACGTCGACGGCTTCAAGGTCGGCCTGCAGACCTGCTACGACGTCCGGTTCCCGGAGAGCTCGCGTGCCCTGGTCGACGCCGGCGCGGACGTCCTCGCGATCCCCGCGGCGTGGATGCCCGGACCACTGAAGGAGTACCACTGGGGCACGCTGCTGCGCGCCCGCGCGATCGAGAACACCGTCTACGTGGTCGCCGCGGACCAGACCGGCCGCAGCGGCGTCGGCCACAGCGTCATCCTCGACCCGATGGGCACCGCGCTGGCGGCACTCGGCGAGGTGCCCGGCGTCGGCGTCGCGCCGCTCGAGCGCGCCCGCCTCGACCAGGTCCGCGAGACCAACCCGGCGCTGAGCCTGCGGCGCTACCGCGTCGCGCCCGGCGCCCCCTCCCCCGCCCGCTAGGTCGTCCCCGCCCCGCCCTCTCACCCCCACCCACACGCGCCGACAGCGGGATTGTCCACCGCCCGGCGCCCTCCCCCTCACCGACAGCGGGATTGCCCACCGCACGGCGCCCTTCCCCCCTCACCGACAGCGGGATTGTCCACCGCACGCGCCGTCCAGCGCGGAGAGTTTCCCGGGACGCTGCGGACAATCCTGCTGTCGGCGCAGGGGCAGGGGTAGGGGTGGCGCGGGCGCGTGGGGTCCGGGCTCTACCTGCAGACAATCCTGCTGTCAGCGCGTTTGCGGGCCGGCGGAAAAGACAGAACGGCGGCGCGGGGCTCTGGGAGCCGCGCGCCGCCGTGGTCGTTCTCAGGCTGGGGTCACTCCGCGGGGATGATGACGCCCTGGTACTCGTCGGCGATGAACTGGGCCATCTCGTCGGAGGTGAGCAGCTCGTAGAGGGTGGCGATGCGCGGGTCGTCGGCCAGCTCCGGCGTCGTGGTAAGGACGTTGTAGTACTCGGAGTCGCTCTCCTCGGCGAGGATCATCTTGTCCTCGCTCAGCCCGGCCGGCAGCGCGAACGCGGCGGTGACGATGGCGGCGTCCTGGTCCTCGACGGCCTGCGGCAAAGTGGCGTTCTCGATCTCGACGAAGTCGATGTTCCGCGGGTTGGCGGTGATGTCGTTGATCGTGATCGGCTCGTCGGTGACCTCGATCAGGCCGTGGGCAGCGAGCAGCTTGAGCGCCCGGCCCTCGTTCGTCGGGTCGTTGGGGATGGCGACCGACGCGCCGTCGGGCAGCTCCTCCAACGAGCCGAAGTCGTTGGAGTACAGGCCCATGCGCGGCAGGTAGATCTCGCCGACCGAGACCAGGTCCTCACCCATGGCCTCGTTGAAGGTCTCCATGAAGGTGGTGTTCTGGAACAGGTTGGCGTCCGCGTCACCGTCGACCACTGCCGGGTTGGGCGTGTTGTAGTCGCTGAACTCAACGAACTCGACCGTCAGGCCCTCGGCCGGAGCGAGCTCCTCGGCGACGAAGCGGAGCATGTCGCCCGCGGGCACGGCGAGTGCGGCGACCCGGATGGTGTCGGAGTCGGCGTCGGAGGACGAGTCGTCGCCTCCGCCGCAGGCGCTCAGCGCGAGCGCGGCGACGACGGCGATGGGAAGGGTGCGGGAGAAGCGCATTAGTTCTCTTTCTCAGCGGTGGGAGGCACGACGGGCAACGTAGTTCCCGACGCTTTGGAGGATCTGGACGATGACGACGAGGACCACGACGACGACGAGCATGTACTCGAGGCTGTAGCGCTGGTACCCGTACCGGAAAGCGACGTCACCGAGGCCGCCGCCGCCGACCGCGCCGACCATGGCGGAGTAGCCGATGAGCCCGACGACGGTGGTGGACAGCCCGAGGGTGAGTGCCGGGACGGCCTCGGCGAGCAGCACCTTGAACAGGATGGTGCGCTTGGTGGCACCGAGGGAGACGGCCGCGTCGATGAGCCCGCGGGGCACCTCGCGCACCGCGATCTCCACGAGTCGGGCGAAGAACGGAATGCCGGCGATGGTCAGCGGCACGATCGAGGCGGTGGCGCCGATGAACGACCCCACGATCAACCGGGTGAACGGGATGAGCAGGATCATGAGGATGATGAACGGGATCGAGCGTCCGATGTTGACGACGACGTCGAGAACCCAGTTGAGCACCTTGCCCAGCGCCCGGGAGCCGAACGGCCGGGCGTACAGGCCGCCCTCCTCGGTGGTGACGAGCAGCAGCCCGACGGCGATCCCAACGACGACGGTGATCGCCAGCGACACGAACACCATGTAGAGGGTCTGCCAGGTCGCCGTGGTGACGACGCTGGTGAGGTCGGACCAGAAGTTCGGGTCGTTGCGATCGATCATCGGACGACCTCCACGAAGAGACCCTGCCCGCGCAGGTAGGTGATGGCTGCCTCGACCTGCTCGGCGGTGCCGGGGATCTCGAGGCGGGTGCGACCGGTCTGGGTGCCCTCGTGGATCGTCTCGATGGCGGCGCCGAGGATGGTGACGTCGAGGCCCTGGTCGCGGGCGAGGCGGGCGATGACCGGCTCGGAGGACGTCATCTTGGTGAAGGTGATGTCGATGATCCGGGTGCCGCGCTCCGGCGGTAGCTGCCCGAGCTGGAACAGCTCGGCGGCGAGCCGGGAGCCGGGGGTGGTGAGCAGCTGTTCCATCGGGCCGTGCTCGATGATCCGGCCGTTCTCCATCAGCGCTGCGGAGTCGCAGATCCGCTTGATGACTTCCATCTCGTGCGTGATGAGCAGCACGGTGAGCCCGAGCTCGTGGCTGAGCCGGCGGATGAGGTCGAGCACCGAACGGGTGGTCTCCGGGTCCAGGGCCGAGGTGGCCTCGTCGGAGAGCAGCACGCTGGGGTTGTCCGCCAGCGCGCGGGCGATGCCGACGCGCTGCTTCTGCCCGCCCGAGAGCTGCGCGGGGTAGGCGTCGGCGCGGTCGGTGAGCCCGACCAGCTCGAGGATCTCCGTGGCACGCGCACGCCGGGAGGAGCGGTCGGCGCCGGCGATCTCCAGCGCCAGCTCGACGTTGCTCCTCGCGGTGCGCGAGCTCAGCAGGTTGAAGTGCTGGAAGATCATGCCGGCCCGGCGCCGCGCCTCGCGCAGCTCGCGCCCGCTCAGCTGGGTCATGGTGCGACCGTCGACGGTGATGGTCCCGGAGTCTGGCGTCTCGAGGGCGTTGACGGTGCGGATGAGCGTCGACTTGCCCGCCCCGGACTGCCCGACGATCCCGAAGATCTCGCCCGGCTCGACGTGCATGCTCACGTGGTCGAGAGCACGGACCTCGCCGCCCGAGGTACGGAAAGTCTTGGAGACGTCCTCAAGATCGATCATCGGGCCTCCCGGGTGTCATGGGCACGAGTCGCGCCGGCGTGCGCGGCTCGCAGCAGGCGCCAGCCTACGAGGGCTGGATCGCCGGTCCAGTGGTAGAGATCAGCATCTCATATGCTGAACCTGATCCTTCGACGGGTCCGCGATTTGGGCGACGCGGCCCGGCTCAGCTACGGAAGCGCGCGAGCCCCTCGGCCGCCTGGTGCAGCACGCTCTCCTGCTTGACGTAGGTGAAGCGGACCCAGGAGCGCAGCGCCTGCGTCGTGGCCGAACCAGGCGCGCAGAACGCGGTGACCGGGATGGCGACGACGCCGGCCAGCTCAGGCAGCTGGTGGCACAGCTCGACGGCATCCTCGAACCCCAGCGGTGCGGCGTCGGCGACGACGAAGTACGTCCCGGCCGGCCGGACGGTGGCGAACCCGGCGCCGTCGAGCGCCTCGAGCAGCAGGTCACGGCGAGACTGCAGCGAGGCAGCGAGCCCGGCGACGTACTCCCCCGTGGCGCCGTCGGCGTCGGTGAGCGCGGTGGCGACGGCGTACTGGAACGGCCCGGAGGCGACGTAGGTGAGGAACTGCTTGACGGTCCGCACCGCGGTGACGAGCTCGGCCGGGCCGTGGATCCAGCCGACCTTCCAGCCGGTGAAGGACAGCGTCTTGCCGGCCGAGGAGATCGTCAGCGTGCGACCGGCCGCGGCGGGCAGGGTGGCCATCGGCACGTGCCGGACGCCGTCGTAGGTGAGGTGCTCGTATACCTCGTCGGTGACGATGACGGCGTCCCGGGCGGCAGCGAGCTCGGCGATGAGCGTGAGCTCTTCGGTGCTGAGCACGGTGCCGGTCGGGTTGTGCGGGGTGTTGACCAGCACGATCCGGGTGCGGTCGGTGAACGCCGCCCGCAGCTCGGCGGGGTCGAGGTGGAAGCCGTCGGGCCCGGGGTGCAGCGACACGGTGCGATGGGTGGCGCCGGCCATCGCGATCGCTGCCGCGTAGGAGTCGTAGAACGGCTCGAGGGTGAGGACCTCGTCGCCCGGGCCAGCGAGCGCGAGGATCGTCGCGGCCAGCGCCTCGGTGGCACCGGCGGTGACGAGCACCTCGGTGTCCGGGTCGACGGCGAGGCCGTACTGGCGAGCTTGGTGCGCCGCGACGCCCTCCCGCAGCTCGGGGATCCCGGCACCCGGCGGGTACTGGTTGAAGCCGTCGCGCACCGCGGCGATCGCCGCGTCTCTGATGTGGGGCGGGCCGTCGACGTCGGGGAATCCCTGGCCGAGGTTGACGGCGCCGGTGCGGGCCGCCAGCTCGGACATCTCGGCGAAGATCGTCGGGGCCACGGCGCCCGAGGGATTGAGAAGGCCGGTCGCACGGGCGACGTCGAGCCATCGGTCGGTACGCATGCCAGGCATCCTTTCACCGTTGGCGGCGCCCAGGACGACGGGTGGCGGCGCCGGGACGGCATCGCCTGATCGGCCCCGCAGCCCGTTGAAGGTACCGTCGAGACGGAAGAGCAACCGTCTTGTCGAACTGAGGAGCTTGGTGGAGGCTTGGCCTGACGTCATGCCCCGTCTGGTGGCAACCGACATCGACGGCACGATCGTGCCGCACGGGGGCACCGTGAGCGCCCGCACCCGCGCCGCGCTGCAGCAGTACACCGAGCGTGGGGTGGACGTGGTGCTGGTGACCGGGCGGCCACCGCGGTGGCTGCCGCCGGTCGTCCAGGCCACGGGCCTGACCGGGCCGGTCATCGCTGCCAACGGCGCGATCGTCGTCGATGCCCTGACCCTGGAGCTGCTCGAGATCAGCGCGATCTCGCCGGCGCATGTGGCGCAGGCGGTGGACCGGTTCGCTGCCGCGCTGCCGGACGCCGTGTTCGCCGTCGAGACGCCCGGGGAGCTACGCGTCGGTCCCGGCTTCGAGCAGGTACGCACGAGCGGCCGGCGCGAGGGCCTCGTTCCGGTGGGGCCACCGGTGACGCTGGTGCGCTCGACCACCGAGCTCATCGAGGTCGAGGACATCATCAAGATCATGGTGATGAGCCCGGCGTCCGACCCGGACATGATGCTTGAGACGGGGCGCAGCCGGGCCGGACACATTGTCAGCGTGACCCGCTCCAGCGTCGCGAGCCCGCTCCTCGAGCTCGGCCCGCCGGGGGTCACCAAGGCCTCGGCGCTCGCCAGGCACGCACGTGCTCTCGGCGTCGACCAGGCCGACGTCGTCGCGTTCGGGGACATGCCCAACGACGTCGAGATGCTGCACTGGGCCGGCCACGGGTTCGCCATGCACAACGGGCACAGCGAAGCGCTGGCCGCAGCGCAGCACGTGGCACCGCCCGTTCAGGAGGACGGCGTCGCGCAGGTGCTCGAGACCTTCCTCGCCCCGCGGCCCACGCTCAGGTAGCTGCCTGACCCCGGGGCATCCTGCGCGCCCTCATGCGCGTCGACACATGTCGCCCTTCAAGGCGGGCGAACTACGCTGCTCGGGCCCGGGGCGCTTCCCGGGCTTTCATGGCAGGCACTGAAGCATCAGGCGCGGGCCGCCGCTCCGTCGGTCGTGCCGCGGCGAGCAGCATGAGCAAAGCCACGGGACTAGTCAGGAGCACGAGCTCCAGAGCCGTCTCGTCGAGAAGCAGTTTGCGCTATGGCAAGCAGGGCGTGCGGGCGACGCAGAGCCCGGCGCGCCTGAAGACCAAGAAGCAGGTAACGGACCAGCCCTCCGAGTGGTCCGTCGTGGTCGATCGCCTTGACCACTTGCTCGCGCTGCTGGAACCGGTCCTGCCGGATGCGCTGCTGGCCGCAAGCACCGGCGATGACCTCCTCGACCTCGCCGGGCGCATCTCCTCGGCACTCCCCCACGAGAGCGCGACCGCCGAGGCTGTCGGGCCGGTCTACGAGACTGCCGACCTCGTGTCCTGGCTCGGCATCTCCCGTCAGGCACTCCACAAGCGCCTCCAGCGCAGCGACATGCTGGCCATGAAGACAGCAGACAGTCACACCATCTACCCCGCGTGGCAGTTCACCTCCGACGGGACGGTGCGCCCCGGAGTTGCCGAGGCGGTCAAGGCGCTGGCGCCCGTGATGGATGACTGGACGCGCACCCTGTGGTTCACCGGCAGGTCCCCGGACCTCGACGGCAAGAGTGCCTCGCAGTGGCTGGCGGAAGGAGGCGACCCTGCCGTCGTCATCGCGTCAGCCAGGCGCAGGGCGCACAGGATGGCACAGTGACCGCCCGGCGACGGGCCACCTCGTTCCTCCCTCCTCCCATAGACCTCCACGGCTACCCCAGCCGCGAGCTCGCCACGGGTGAGGTGGTCTACCGCTCGCATCACAAGGACTACGGCCCCGTGTACTTTTCCAGCGCCTCGGCAGACCCGGACGAGGGCGGCCGCTTCGACCTTCCTGCCCCGGGCGGGACCTGCTACGCGGCGACGGATGCCCTCGTGGCGCTGCGGGAACGCTTCGGCCCTGAACTCATGGATCACGGCGAAGTCCCCGCCAGCGCAGTCTCGGAGGCGAGAGTCTCGCGCCTGCGGCTGCAGAAGGGGGTGACGTTAGCCGACACTGCGGCCGAGCTCTCGGCAAACTTCCACCCCCTCGAGCTCGCCACCTCACCGGACTACGCCCTGACGCAGAGGTGGGCCAGTGGGTGCCATGCACACGGCTTCGACGGCGTCATCTACCAGGCGAGGTTCACCACCCGTGACACTGCAGCCGCCCTCGCGCTGTTCGGCGACGCGGGCCCTGGGGACTGGCCTGCGGACGAGAAGATGGATGTGACGGCGCTGATCAGGGCCGCTGGTCTGAAGGTCGCCACCCGCCGCCCTGCGCGCAACCACTTTTCCAAGGCCACCACACCCACCGCGTGACGCTATTGGCCGCTCACCCCGCTCACGTGGCGATGTGGATCTGGTCGTGCCGCTCCACGAGCAGCCGGTCGTCAACGTGGCCGCGAACCTCGGCGTCATCATCGACTGACACCCGATGAGCGCGCCGCTGCCCGAACAGGCAGCGGTCCGCCCCAGTCGTTGCCTGGGGCTCGCAACAGGTGTGGACTGGCGGGCATGGACGGCAAGGAGGCCCTGCGTCCGGCGGGACGCGCCCGCTCCGAACGTCCTGCCGCGGCCGCCCGGCCCACGACCGGCACGCCGAGGTTCGGCGCCAGTCCGCCCCATGCCCTGCTCGCACTCCAGCGAAGGGTCGGCAACCGGGCCGTGGCCTCGGTGCTCGACTCGCCTGCTCGAGCCCGTCCAGGCCCACCGACGCGCGCCGCGCTCGCACTGCTCGGCGGGCAGCTTCCGACGGCGACCGGTCCCAGCGCGGCCGCCGCGGCAGCCGGCCTCGCGCGCACACCCGACCTGTTCGCCGTCGACGCGCGACCAGGCATCCACGAGAGCGACGCGGTGCCGGTGCACGACTCCGCCCAGAGCCACCGGGCGGCGGCCGCGATGGGCGTGCACGCCTACACCTTCCGCGGTGAGGTCGCTCTCGGCGCCGGTCTCGACGAGTCCGGAGGGCCCGGGCGGTCGGCCGTGCTCGCGCACGAGCTCGCGCACGCTCGCCAGACACAGGGAGCGACGCAGGTGTCCGACGCCGCGACCGCGGAGTCCGCGGTGCAGCACGGTCACGACGGCGTCGGCGCCGACCCGGACGTGCCGCACGGCCTGTTCTGGCTCATCCCGGTCGCGGCGGCCGCCTACGTCCTGCTGCGGCCGAACGTCGCGAACGCGCCGTCGCCGGAGGACGTCGCGAGCGGCAACCTGCAACCGAGCGTCTCCGAGCTCCAGGTGGCGGGCGAGGCGCTCGCGCTGTTCGCCGTCCCGGGCGGGATCGCCTCTGGCCTCGCCCGCGCCGGGTACGGGGTGGTCGCCGCGGCGGGGGTCAGCGGTGCCGGGAGCGCGATGGCGTTCCGCGGGGTGCAGGACGTCGGCGCGGGCGAGTTCTCCGGCACCCGTGCCTACATCATCGACGCCGGCACCGGCGCGGTGATCGGTGTGGTCGTCGGCGGCGCCGTCCGGATCTTCGGCGGTGCGGGAGGCGCGGCGTCGGGGCAGAGCCCCAACCTCGTGCACTTCACCACCCCGGAGGCACAGGCGGCGATCATGGCGAGGTCGGAGTCCGGTCAGCTGATCGGGCAGCTGCGCGGCCGGACCGGTATTTGGGCGTTGACCGACGATGCCCTGCAGCAGGCGCCCTGGCAACGGGCGGCTCGAGCCACCATGAGCACGAGCACCGCGCAGGCGCCGGTTGCGGTGCCGGCCGGGGCCGCGGGGCAGTTCAGCCGTGCCGTTCCGGTGGGCCCGGTGTCCGGCTGGCAGTACGCCATGGGCGTCTACCGGGCGCCGGCCGGCTCCGTCGCGATGGCCTCGGGTCAGTTCACGGCTGCAGGCCAGATCATGCCCAACATCAGGGGGCTGATCTTCCCGTACGGCGCGGACGCGGCGTTGTGGATTTCGGTGGCCGCCTTCGGTCTGCAGGGCGATGCCTCGGCCACCGCCGAGGAACGTGGCATCCGGACGCTGCTGCCGTCGTTTCCGCCGGCCGTGCGGCCGGTCATCGAGTCGAACCTGTCGGTACGGGAGACGACGCGGTCCGACGGCCCGTTCGTCATCCTTCCCGGGATGCTCGGCGCGGAGGCTGCTGTCGCGGGAGCGCAGGGCAGCTACGATCCGGTCGCCCAGGTGTGCCACGGCCCGGAGGACGACCAGTCGCGCCCGGACGAGTCCGGCGGTGCGCCCCCAGCCGTCATCTACGTCGCCCCGTTCTGGCAACCGTCGGAGTAAGTCGACGCTCGCGTCGTCGGCCGCTGGGTGTGGCCTCTTGGCTCCGTGGGAACCAGGAAGCCACACCTAGCAATCTGGGGCACCCGCCGGGAGCGAGACGATCACACCAGGTGCACCCGCAGCGCCGGGTGGGCCACGGCGATGCGCTCGAAGTCCTCGTCCTGCGTGACCACCGGGAGGCCGTGAGTGACCGCGGTCGCCGCGATCAGCGCATCGGTGAGCCTGACCGTTCGGTGTATCCCGGCAGCACGACAGTCGACGACCAGTCGCGCCCATGCGGTCATCACCGCCTCCGTGATCGGGAGCGGGTCCGCCTCCCGTGCCAGCGCCAACGTGTCGGCGCGCCGGGCTCGAACATCGTCGTCCGTGGTAGCCAGCACCCCCAGCTCCAGCTCTCCGATGGTCACCACCGACACCGCAACCCTGTCAGGCAAGGCACCGAGCGGACGGTCCACCCCGCGCGCGATGACGACGGACGTGTCCAGGAGCCCCGAAGTCATAGCTCGGCCAACGTCCCGCCCGCCAGCTCGTCGAGATCCGCACGCAGCCCACCGTCTGCGCTTCGCTCCCGGAGCTGCTCACCGAAGGAAGCACCCGAGAGCCACCGCGTCCGCGCACCGTGCGG
>NZ_JAZGOL010000005.1:0-296987 GCF_036421875.1 Georgenia sunbinii
GGTGCCGGCGAGCACCGCGAGCAGCGCGGCCAGCGAGCCGGGCTGGTCAGGCACCCGCAGCTGCAGCTGCAGGTAGCGGCCGGCGCTCACCAGGCCGTGGCGCAGCACCCGGTCGAGCACGAGGGTGTCGACGTTGCCGCCGGAGAGGATGACCACCACGGTGCCGCGCAGCGGGCGAGCACCGGCCATGACCAGGGCCGCACCGACCGCCCCGGCGGGCTCCACGACGAGCTTCGCGCGCTCGCTCAGCAGCAGGATGGCCTGGCCGATCTGCTCCTCGGTGACCGTCACCACCCTGGTCCCGGTGTCACGCACGATCCCCAGCGTGAGCTCGCTGGGCGACGGCACCGCGATGCCGTCGGCCATCGTCGTCATGGCCGGCAGCACCACCGGCCGCCCAGCCTCGAGGGAGCCGGGGAAGGCGGCGGCACCCGCGGCCTGCACCCCGACGACGTCGATGTCCCGGCCGGTCGCCGCGACCGCCGCCGCGACCCCGGCGAGCAGGCCGCCACCGCCGGTGGGGACGACGATGGTGCCGACGTCGGGCACCTGGTCGATGATCTCGAGCGCGATGGTCGCCTGCCCGGTGATGACGTCGACGTGGTCGAACGGCGCGATGAAGACCCGACCGCTGCGCGCTGCCTCCCGCTGCGCCTCGGTCAGCGCCTCCGCGATGGTGGCGCCGTGCAGCCGGACCTGCGCGCCGTAGCTCTCGGTGGCGGCGAGCTTGGGCAGCGCGACGTTCTCCGGCATGTACACCAGCGCCGGGGTGCCCAGCCGCTGCGCCGCGAACGCCACGCCCTGGGCATGGTTGCCGGCACTGGCCGCCACGACGCCACGGGCCCGCTGCTCAGGCGTCAGGCGCCACAACCGGCTGTACGCCCCGCGCAGCTTGAACGAGCCGGTGCGCTGCAGGTTCTCGCACTTGAGCAGCACCCGGGTGCCGGCGAGCCGGGAGAGCGTGGTGCTCTCCTCGACCGGGGTGCGCCAGGCGACGTCGGTGAGCAGCCGGGCCGCCGCCTCTATCTCGGCGAGCCCGATGACGCCGGCCGCAGCCATCAGTCCGCGCGGTCCGGCGACGCCGGCTTCTCGTCGTCGTCGGCGTCGATGGCCGCTGCCAGCGCACCGGTCTGGTCACCACCGTAGGAATCCGCGATCGACCGGAACAAGATGCCCGGCGGTCCACCCGGGCGGTGCCAGTCCGTCGCGGCCTTGGGATGTTTGTCGTGGCCGTGCAGATACAGCACCACGGTGTTGACGACCCCGGCGATCGGCACCGACAGCAGCGCGCCGAGGATGCCGGCGACCCCGGTGCCGGCGGTCACCGCGAGCAGCACCGCGACCGGGTGCAGCGAGACGGCGTTGCCCATCAGCCACGGCTGCAGGAGGTTGCCCTCGACCTGCTGCACCAGCAGCACGATCCCGAGCATGATGAGGGCGGTCTTCACGTCCTGGTCGACCAGCGCGACGAGGACCGCGACCGACCCGCTGACCAGCGCCCCGATGATCGGGATGAACGAGCCGAGGAAGACGAGGATCGTCAGCGGCAGCACGAGCGGCAGCCCGAGGATCGCGGCACCGATCCCGATGCCGACGGAGTCGACGAACGCGACGAGGATCTGGGTGCGGGTGTAGCCGCCGAGGGTGAGCCAGCCGCGGATGCCCGCCTCGTTGATCCGCTCCCGGCTCGGTACCGGGGCCAGCCGGACGAACCACTGCCAGATGCGGCGCCCCTCCTTGAGGAAGAAGAAGAGGCAGAACAGCGCGATGAGCGCGCCGGTGACGATCTGCCCGGCCGAGGTGGCGGCCCCGAGCGCACCGGAGACCAGCACGCCGCTGTTGGCCTCGAGCTGCCCCAGCCCCTCCTCGATCCAGGTGTCGAGCTGGGTCTGACCGATCGCCAGCGGCCCGGACGTCAACCAGTCGAGCAGCTCGCTGAACCCGGCGGTGGCCTGGGAGGCGAGGTCGGCGAAGCCCCCGATGATCGACCGGCCGGCGAGGGTCAGCAGCGTGGTGACGACCCCGAGCATGAGGACGATGGTGGTCAGCGCGGCCAGCGCGCGGGGGAACCGCAGCCGCTTGCGCAGCCAGGTCGCGACCGGGTCGAGCAGCACCGCGAGCAGGAGCGCGATGACGAAGGCGACGACGACGAGCTTGAACGTGATGATGAGATAGCCGACCAGGGCGCTCGCCGCCGCGATGACCAGCAGCCGCCAGGCCCACGCGGCGGCCGTCCGCACCGACCCCGGCACGTAGGGCGCGGCCTCGACGGCGGGCCGCCCGGCGGTGCGGGCGGGGAGCAGGTCGGTGCCGGCCGAGTCGGCGCCGGTTCGTGGCGCACGGGCTGGGGTGCCGCTGTCGCGCCGTGCGGGCGTGAGCCGCGACCACCAGCCGGATGGGTTCTCAGCCATGGTCTCCTACCATCGTCAGGGGTCTGCCGCGGCTCAGCCTACGTCCCGCACCGCCAGAACCGCCGGACGACCACGCGCGGGCAGCGGCCGGGAAGAAGACCGGCGCCCCGTATGTTGCACCTGGTGATGCCGGCTGCCTGTCCCCCCGTGAGGCAGCCGGCATCCTGCCCGTCGTCGTCATGAGAGGCCCGCTAATGTTCTTCCGCCCGACACCCACGATGGTCACGGCCGAGCAGGCGCTGTCCGGCCGGCCGCAGCCCGGCTCCCCGGCGCCCGAGCGCCACGAGGTGCTCGACGCGCCGCTGCAGGGCCCGTGGCCCGAGGCCGCCGAGGTGCTCTACGTCGCCATGGGTTGCTTCTGGGGCGCGGAGCGGATCTTCTGGCGCCTCGACGGCGTGATCTCCACCGCCGCCGGCTACCAGGGCGGCTTCACGCCGAACCCCACGTACGCCGAGGTCTGCACCGGGCAGACCGGCCACACCGAGGCCGTCCAGGTGGTCTACGACCCCACGCGAGTCTCGCCCGAGCAGCTGCTCAAGGCGTTCTGGGAGAACCACGACCCCACGACGCCCAACCGCCAGGGCAACGACGTCGGCACCCAGTACCGGTCGGCGATCTACTGGACCACACCGGCCCAGCAGCACGCGGCGGCTGTCACCCGGGACGCGTTCGGCGAGGTCCTCGCGGCCGCCGGCCACGGCCCGGTAGTCACCGAGATCGCGCCGGCGGCCACGTTCTACTACGCCGAGGAGTACCACCAGCAGTACCTGCACAAGAACCCGGGCGGGTACTGCAACCACGGGCCCAACGGCTTCAGCTGCCCGGTCGGGCTGGTGCGGCAGGACGAGGTCCCGGCGCAGCAGGACGTGCTGCCCGCCATGCTCCCCCACGTGCCGGGACACGTCATCACCGACGAGGTGGTCGAACGGGCGCTCGACGCCGATGCCTGATCGATCCGCGAGCGTGGCGCCGCCCGCGCGCTGACCGGTCAGGTACTCGGCAGCAGCACGGTGCTGAGCACCACGCGCGGACTGTCGCCTTCCCCCGTGTCGACGTAGCGCTGCAGCACCGCCTGGAGCTCCTGCTGGAGCGCACCGAGCTCGTCGACCGACACCCGTAGCGGCATCTGGCCCAACCCCATGAGGTCCCGCACCTCGCCCTGCCCCGCCGAGTCCGCCTCGAGGAAGCGGTCGACGTCCGCGGCGAGGTGGGCGAGGAACACGGCGAACGCCCGACGCAGCTCGCCGGTGCTCATCTGCCCCAGCCCCGCCGCGTCGAGCCGGGGAGCCCGTCCGCCCAGCGCCAGGGTGCGTTCGACGGCGCCACGGACACGACGTTCCCGGACGACGGCGAAGATCCCGGCCTCGATGAGCGTCGCCACGTGCCGGTAGAGAGTTGCGGCGGTGACGTCCGGCATCGCCTCCCGCAGCTGCGCAGTGGTCAGTTCCCGCCCCCGGATGCCGGTCGAGTCCTCATCGACGGCACCACCTACCGGATGCTGGTGCACCCCGCCCGAACCGTGGGCGCGGTGCTCGATTCCGCCCGCTCGCACCCGGGCTCCACCGGACGTGACCACCTGCGCACCTACGCGGCGCTCAGCGGGATCGCGCGGCCGCGGGTCGACGAGGTGATCGACCTCGTCGACATGGGCGGTTTCGCCGACCGCCGGACCGGCGGCTTCTCGACCGGCATGCGGCAACGGCTCCACCTCGCGACCGCACTGCTGGGCGACCCGCCCATCCTGCTGCTGGACGAACCCGGCAACGGCCTCGATCCCGCCGGCACTGCCTGGTTGCACCGGTTCCTCGCGGACTGCGCGGCCGAGGGCCGGACCGTGCTGGTCTCCAGCCACGTCCTCGCCGAGCTCGAGGAGGTGGCCCACGACGTGGTTCTCATCGACCAGGGCCGCCTCGTCTCCGCGGCCTCCCTGCCAGAGGTCCGAGGCGCCCACAGGACGCTGACGGAGTCGTTTCTCGCACTCACCGGAGGGACGACATGAGACGCCTCATCCACGGCGAAACCATCCGCCTCCTCGCCACCCGCCTGCCCCGCTGGGCGGCACTCCTCGCGGTCGTCCTCGGCGCCGGAATGGTCGGCCTGATCGCCGCCGTCGGCCCCGAGAACGCGACGCCACCGATGCCCGGCCTTGACACTCCCGAGGGCGTCTCCGCAGTGCTGGGCCTGCTCGGCGTCCTGCTCTTCGTGCCGGCTCTGCTCGGCACCCTGGCGATGACCAGCGAGTACCAGCACCGCACCGTGAGCACCACGTTCGTGGCGGTCCCACGGCGCGGTCGCGTGCTCGCCGCCAAGCTCGTCACCTACACCGGCCTCGGCCTCAGCTACGGCGTGCTGAGCGCGGTCGCCGCGGGCATCGCCCTGTACGCCGCGACTGCGGCCCATGGCACGGCCGTCGGCGCACCTGTTGGCGATGTGATCGACCAGCTGCTGCGCATCGCCGTCGCCGCCGCGGTCTACACGCTCATCGGGGTCGGGATCGGTGCCATCGCCCGTCACCAGCTGCTCGCGGCCGCCGCGACGGTGGGGCCTTCTACCTCGTCGAGCCCCTCGTCATGCTGCTCCCCGGCATCAACGCCGTCTACGCCCTGCTGCCCGGCGGCGCCACGACCGCGCTCACCCGGTCCACCTACCTCGTCGACGCCGTTGGCCAGCAGACGGGGACCGGCGTGCCCGTGGTCGGCGATCCCTGGCTCGGCGGGCTCGTCCTTCTCGGATATGCGGCGACGGCTGCCGTGGTGGCACTGGCACTGCCGGTCCGCCGCGACGTCGTCGGCTGATGCAGCGCTAACGAGCCGGCTACTCCACCCCGACGACGTCGACGACGAACACGAGGGTGTCGCCGCCCTTGATGCCGGCCTGCGGCACGCCACGCTCGCCGTAGCCGTGCTCCGGCGGGATCGACAGCAGCACGCGGGAGCCGATGGCCTTGCCGACAAGACCGTCGTCCCAGCCGCCGATGACCATGCCCATCCCGATCGGGAAGGAGATGGTCTGGCCGCGGTCGTAGGAGGTGTCGAAGATCGACCCGTCCCACACCTGGCCGAGGTAGTTGACGACGATGGTGTCGCCGACCTCGACGACGGGGCCGTCGCCGGGCTCGAGGACCGACACCTGCAGGCCCTCGGGGGCCGGGGTGCCGGGGAAGGTGATGGTCGGCTTGTCGCCGAAGGAACCGGAGGCGGTGGGGAGGTTGCTCATGGGCAACAACCTTACGGGTTGGCGGCGGGATCGTCCCCGCGGCAGCCACCGGCGTCGCGTGCCGGCGGCGCGGTGAGGCCCCTGCGCTCGGCGCGGCGAGCCGCCGCCCGCTGCACCGCGCCGAGCCCGCGGGCCAGCGCCCTCAGGTCCTCGACGTCGAGGTCGGCGAAGATCTCGTCGCTGATCTCGCGGCCGACGGCCTCATGCTCGGCGATCATCGCCGAGCCACGGTCGCTGAGCGCGACCAGGCGCACCCGTCGGTCCGCCGGGTCCTCGCGCCGCTCCACCAGCCCCCGGGTGGCCAGCCGGTCCACCATGCCTGAGACACTGGGCATCGAGACCCGCAGGTGGGTGGCGAGCTCGTGGCCGCCGGTCGCTCCGTGGATCCGCAGCAGCATGAGCATCTTCAGCTGCGCCATGGTCAGCGGGGAGCTGAGGATCAGCTCGGACTGCTCGTGCGCGAGAAGGCCGGTGATGCTCGCCTGCGCCTCGGTCACCGCCACGATGAGGTCTGCCCGCTCGGCCACGTGTAACCTTACTTTCGGTCAACCTAAGTATTAGTCCGTACCGAACCATCTTAACCCTGGAGAACGCGTGGGCACTCTCGCCCGGTTCAGCCTCAGCAATCGCGCCCTGGTCGCGCTCGCCACCATCCTCGCCGTCATCGGCGGCCTGTGGGCGACCACCTCGCTCAAGCAGGAGCTCATCCCGTCGCTGGACCTGCCGATCGTCGGCGCGGTCACGAGCTACCCCGGCGCCTCGCCCGAGGTCGTCGAGCAGCAGGTGACCGACCCGGTGGAGCAGGCGGCCGGCGTCGTCGCCGGTCTCGAGGGCACCACCTCGACGTCGAGCGCGAACCTGTCGGTCGTCATGCTCGAGCTCGAGTACGGCACGGACGTCACCAACGCCCAGCAGGAGTACCAGGCGGCCATCGCCCGGCTCTCCGCGGCGCTTCCCGATGCGGCCGACACCCAGGTGATCAGCGGCGGTGTCGACGACCTGCCCGTCGTCCAGCTCTCCGCCACCACCGACGGCGACCAGGACGAGGCGGTCGAGACCCTGCGCACCGTCGTCGTCCCGGAGATCGAACGGATCGACGGGGTGCGCGACGTCCAGCTCACCGGGGCCAGCGACGACCAGGTGACCATCGACGTCGACCTCGCCGCGCTCGCCGCCGCCGGCCTCGGCCCCGACGCGATCGGCACGCTGCTGCAGACCAACGGCGTCGTCGTGCCCGGCGGCAGCCTCACCGAGGGCGACCGCACCCTGTCGGTCGAGACCGGTGACCGGCTCACCTCCGCCGAGGACATCGCCGCGCTGCCCCTCGCGACCGAGGCCGGCCCGGTCCGGCTCGATGCCGTCGCCGACGTCTCCGCCGAGCCCGTCGCGGCGTCGTCCTTCACCCGCACCGACGGCCGCGACAGCTTCGGCATCGCGGTCACCAAGACCCCGGACGGCAACACCGTCGAGATCTCCGAGGCGGTCCAGGAGCAGCTCGCCGAGTTCGAGACCGTCCTCGGCGCTGACGCCCAGATCGTCGTGGTGTTCGACCAGGCACCGTTCATCGAGCAGTCCATCGAGGACCTCACCACCGAGGGCCTGCTGGGACTGGTCTTCGCCGTCGTCGTCATCCTGCTGTTCCTGCGCAAGGTCCGCCCGACGGCGGTGACAGCGGTGTCGATCCCGCTGTCGCTCATCGTCGCGCTCATCGGGCTCAAGGTCGTCGGGTTCTCCCTCAACCTCTTCACGCTCGCGGCGCTGACGGTCTCCATCGGGCGCGTCGTCGACGACTCGATCGTCGTCATCGAGAACATCAACCGGCACCTGTCCTACGGCAAGGACCGACGCACCGCGATCCTCGACGCCGTGCGTGAGGTTGCCGGCGCGATCACCTCCGCGACGATCGCCACCGCCGCCGTGTTCGTGCCGATCGGGCTGGTCAGCGGCATGGTCGGCGAGCTCTTCCGGCCGTTCGCCTTCACCGTCGCGCTCGCGCTGCTCGCCTCGCTGCTCGTCGCGCTGACCATCGTGCCGGTCATCGCCTACTGGTTCCTCCGCTCCCCCGACAGCGGCCCGGACGCACAGGCGGTCCGGGAGGCCGCGGAGCAGAAGGAGCGCACCGGCCTGCTGCAACGCTCCTACGTCCGCACGCTGCGCGGCGTGGCCCGCCGGCCGTGGGTCACCCTCGTGGCCGCCGCCGCGATCTTCGCCGGCACCCTGGGGATGGCCACCCAGCTGGAGACCGAGTTCATCGGGGACACCGGCCAGAACACCCTCAACGTCACGCAGTCGCTGCCCGCCGGCACGTCGCTGGCGGCCGCCGACGAGGCCGCGGCCCAGGTCGAGGAGGTCGTCGCCGAGCTCGACGACGTCACCACCTACCAGGTCACCGGCGGTTCCGGCGGCGCTGAGATGGCGTTCCTCGGCGGCGGCGGCGATACCACCTTCGCCATCACCCTCGACCTCGACGCGGACGCCGCGGCCATCGAGGCCGACCTGCGCGACCGGCTCACCGCGGTCGACGGCGCCGGTGAGCTCACCGTCAGCGCCGGCATGGCGGGCTTCGCCGGCGGGCTCGAGGTCGTCGTCTCGGGCGCCGACGGCGACGACGTCACCACCGCGACCGAGGACGTCGTCGACGCTGTCAGCAGCATCGACGCCACCGCCGACGTCGCGTCGAACCTTGCCGCCGACCTACCGACGGTCCACGTCGAGGTCGACCGTGAGGCGGCCGCTGCCCTCGGTACCACCGAGGCTCAGGTCGGCCAGGTGGTCTCGGCCGCGCTCCGGGGCTCGACCATCGGGTCGATCAACACCGGCACCGGACGCAGCGACGTCGTGCTCCAGGCAGGCCAGGTGCCCGCGACGACGGCGGAGCTGGAGTCACTGCCGGTGACCACGGCGACCGGCATGGTGCCGCTGAGCGAGATCGCCACCGTCGACGAGGTCGCGCAGCCGGTGAGCGTCACCCGCGCCGACGGGCTGCGCAGTGCCTCGGTCACCGCCACCGCGACCGTCACCGACCTCGGCGCGGTCACCGCGGACCTGCAGACCGCGCTCGACGGGCTCGACCTGCCCGCCGGTGTCACGGCGGAGATCGGCGGCATCAGCGCCGATCAGGGTGATGCGTTCGAGAGCCTCGCACTGGCGCTGCTGCTCGCGATCGCGATCGTCTACCTCGTCATGGTGGCGACGTTCAACTCGCTGATCCAGCCGCTCATCCTGCTGATCTCGGTGCCGTTCGCGGCGACCGGCGCGATCGCCCTCCTGCTCGTCACCGGCACGCCGCTGGGGGTACCGGCGCTCATCGGTGCGCTCATGCTCGTCGGCGTCGTCGTGACCAACGCGATCGTGCTCATCGACCTCATCAACCAGTACCGCCGCCAGGGGATGAGCATCCGCGACGCCATCGAGGAGGGCGGCCGGCACCGGCTGGCACCGATCCTCATGACGGCGGCGGCGACGATCGCCGCACTGACCCCGATGGCGATCGGGATCACCGGCGGCAGCGCGTTCATCTCCCAGCCGCTGGCGCTCGTCGTCATCGGCGGGCTGGTGACCTCGACGTTCCTCACCCTGCTCCTCGTGCCGGTGCTCTACCTGCTCGTCGAGCGACGCGTGGAACGGCGGGCCGACAAGCGCGCGAGCCGAGCCGGGCGTGCCCACCGCACCGAGCAAGGGTCGGCGAGCTCCCCCGACGCCCGGCACCGCGCGCCGTCCGCCAGCCACCCCCTCGGCACCCCCGAGGACTAACCCACCCCGCCCGCCCCTGCCCACTCTCCCCCGCATAGGTCGGTGCTGGCGGGCGGCGGGTGCCGCGGGGTTACTGCAGGGCGGGGAGGCGCTCGGCGAGGGCCTCGAGCACTGATTCGTCGCCTGCGTAGATCCCGGACTGGCGCGGCCAGTGGACGAGGACGTCGGTGAAGCCGAGCTCCCGGGCCCGTCCCACGCTGTCCTCGACGTGGTCGACGGAGTCGAGCGTGTAGGCGGCGGTGTCGAGGTCGAGGTAGCGCGGCATGCCGGAGCGGCCGTGCTCGGCCTCGATCTCGCTGAACCGGGCGGCGAGCCTGGCCACACCGGTCCACCACTCGTCCTCGGCCAACCCGTGCGTCCCGACTGTCGCCCAGCCCTCCCCGTGGGCGGCGGCGAGCGCCATCGACCGCGGCCCGTTGGCGGCGACGACGAACGGCATCCGCGGCTGCTGAGTGCTGCCGGGGATCATCCGGGCGTCGACCGCGCTGAAGTACTCCCCCGACCACGTCGTGCGCTCGTGCCTGAGCAGCTGGTCGAGCAGCTCGACGAACTCGGTGAACCGCTGCTGACGCGCCGGCCCGTCGAGACGTGGCCGGCCGAGGACGTCGGCGTCGACGCCCGTCCCGCCAGAGCCGACACCGAGCAGGATGCGGCCGGCAGAGATATCGTCGAGCGACATCAGCTCCTTGGCGAAGGTCACCGGGTGGCGGTAGTTGGGCGACGCGACCCAGGTGCCGAGCCGGATCGTCGAGGTGACCATCGCCGCCGCCGTGAGGGTGGGCACGGTGGCGAACCACGGCTCGTCGACGAGCGTGCGCCAGGCAAGGTGGTCGAAGGTCCAGGCGTGGTCGAAGCCCATCGCCTCGGCGCGCTGCCACAGCGCAGCCCCCGCTCGCCACCGCTGCTGGGGAAGGATCTCGATCCCGATTCTCATGCCACCATCATCCCCCGGTGGCGACCGGCCTCATCCGGCTGGCGCGAGGACCGCCCCGGGGACGACGACGGGCCCCGGCACGTGGTGTGCCGAGGCCCGTGGCCGAGGTTGCGAGGTCAGTTGCGCAGGATGGCGATCAGGCGCAGGAACTCGAGGTAGAGCCACACGAGGGTGACGAGCAGCCCGAAGGCGGCCGACCACGCGAAGCGCGCCGGGGCGCCCTGCTCTACGCCGCGCTTGATCGCGTCGAAGTCCATGATGAGGCAGAGCGCCGCGAGGCCGACCGCGAAGATGCCGACGAACACGCCGAGCGGGATCCCCATGATCTCGACGCTCGAGCGCAGCCCCCACGCCGCGTCGCCCGAGCCGAACAGCATCACGCCGATGTTGACCAGCGAGAACAGCGCGTAGCCGACCAGCGCGATGAGGACGAACCGGGTGAGCTTCGGGGTGACCCGGATCGTGCCGCTCTTGAACAGCACCAGCGTCGCGACGAAGGTGGCGACGGTCGCGAGCACGGCCTGGAGCACGATCCCGGGGTACATGAGCTCGAAGAACATCGAGATGCCACCGAGGAACAGCCCCTCGGCCGCCGCGTAGCCGGCGATGAGCGCGGGGCTCGGCTCCTTCTTGAAGGCGTTGACCAGACCGAGGACCAGCCCGACGACGAGGCCACCGATGGTGACGATCATGTTGCCGCCGAGGAGGAACCAGTTGACGGCGGCCATCGCGATGACGAGCGTGAGCAGGCCACCGGTCTTGATGATGACGTCGTCATAGGTCATCCGGCCGGTGTTCACCGGGCCGGCCGACGGCTGCTGGTAGCTCTGCGTGAGGTGCTCGAACTGCCGGTCGGTGGGGCTCGGCACCGGCGGGGCCATCGTGCCGGTGGTACCGCCGGGCGCGTAGCCCGGGTGCACGGGGTAGCCGTTCGGCGTGCTGCTCGGAACGTTCCGGCCTCGGCGCTTCTCGCCGAAGTGCGGACTGTTCTCGAAGACGGGGTTGCTCACGAGGTGGGCCTCCTGGTTGTGCGACGGCCGGCGGGGCGCCGACGTCCGGGCGGGTCGTCGGGGTCCATCCTATGTGCCGTACCGGCTCGCTCGGTGCGGCACGGTCTCACCGGTCCAACGTCCAGGCACCACCAGGTGTTCCCCGGGCCACACCGCCAGCCCCGCCTCATCCCTGAGGATGAGTCCGTCAACCAGCGGGGTGACGGCACCGCCGGCCGAATCAGCCCACAGACGATGCTCCACGGCGGTCGCAGGCCATAGCGTGGGACCGACGAAAGGGAGGGATCTCATGATCGAGGCCCACGAGCTCACCAAGCGCTACGGCCCGAAGACGGCCGTCGACCGTGTCAGCTTCACGGTGGCGCCCGGGACGGTGACCGGCTTCCTCGGACCCAACGGGGCCGGGAAGTCCACCACGATGCGGATGATCGTCGGCCTGGACCGGCCGACGTCGGGCCGCGTGACGGTCAACGGCAAGCCGTACGCCAAGCACCGCGCCCCGCTGCACGAGGTTGGGGCGCTGCTGGACGCGAAAGCGGTCCACACCAGCCGCAGCGCCTACAGCCACCTGCGGGCGATGGCCGCCACGCACGGCATCGCCAAGAGCCGGGTCTCCGAGGTCATCGAGATGACCGGGCTGCAGGCGGTAGCCAAGAAGCGGGTCGGCGGCTTCTCGCTGGGCATGGGGCAGCGGCTGGGCATCGCCTCGGCGTTGCTCGGTGACCCCCGCACGCTCATCCTCGACGAGCCGGTCAACGGCCTCGACCCCGAGGGCGTCAAGTGGGTCCGCACCATGGTGCGGTACCTCGCCGGCGAGGGGCGCACCGTCTTCCTCTCCTCCCACCTGATGAGCGAGATGGCGCAGACCGCCGACCAGCTGCTGGTCATCGGCCGCGGCAAGATCATCGCCGCCGGCCCGGTCCAGGACGTCATCGACGCCAGCCAAGGGACCACCGTCAAGGTCCGCTCGCCGCGAGCCACCGAGCTCGCCGAGCTGCTGACCCGGGACGGCGTGACCATCCGGACCTCCGAGCCGGGCCTGCTCGAGGTCCTCGGCCGGCCGGCGGAGGAGATCGGTGAGGCCGCGGCCGGTGCCGGGATCGTGCTGCACGAGCTGACACCGGTCCGGGCCTCCCTCGAGGACGCCTACCTCTCCCTCACCCAGGACGACGTCGAGTACCGCTCCGAGTCCGCCGAGGGCCACGTCGCCCACGCCGTGCCCGCACACCTCCAGGAAGGATCCGCGCGATGACCGCCGTCGCTCAGGGCCCCGCGCCCGTCACCGTCCGCCCCGTCAGCTTCCCGCGCGTGATGCGCTCCGAGTGGCTGAAGTTCTGGTCGCTGCGCTCCACCTACTGGGCGATCGGCGCGACCCTCGTGTCGATGGTCCTCATGGCGCTGCTCATGGCCTTCGGGCTGTCCCAGTCGGCCGAGGCCGGCTTCGACGCCGGCCTGGACGCCACGATGGTGCTCGGCCTGACCTACTCGATGGCCCAGCTGGTCATCGCGGTGCTCGGCGTGCTCATGATCTCCGGCGAGTACTCCACCGGCATGATCCGCTCGACGCTGGCCGCGGTGCCGAGCCGGCTGCCGGTGCTGGGTGCCAAGGCGATCCTCATCGTGGTCGTGTCGTTCGTCGTCGGCGTCATCGGGGTCGGGCTGTCATACCTCGTGACGGCGCCGATGCTGTCGGACGTCGGCGGCGCGGCCGACCTCGGCGACCCTGACGTCCTCCGGATGTTCTGGGGCACCGGGCTGTACCTGGCGGCCGTCGGGCTCTTCGGGCTCGCCATCGGGGCGCTGCTGCGCCACTCCGCCGGCGCGATCGCCACCGTGCTGGGCATCCTCCTGCTGCTGCCGATCATCTTCCAGCTCGCCATGGGCGCGGTCGACTTCCTGCAGGACTTCTACCCCTACCTGCCCACCACGGCCGGCGAGCGGATCATCGCGATCGACAGCCCGGGGATGGAGATGGCCATGCAGGGCATCCCACCCCTCCTCGACCCGTGGGCCGGGCTCGGCGTCTTCGCGATCTACATCGCCGTCGCCCTCACAGCCGCCGCGGTGCTCCTGCGTAGGAGGGACGCCTGAGCACGACGCGGCCTACCGCACCGGGGGACGTGCCGCACGGCGGCCGTCCCCCGGTGCCGTCCCTGCCCCCGGGCGACCTTCCCTCAGGCGGCCTGCCTCCGCTGACGGAGCCGATCACCGCGCTCTCTGCCCGGCGGCTGGGGCCGGTGCGCCGGTTCTTCCACCGGCACCCGGCCGTCATGGACGTCGTCGTCGCGTGCTGGTACCTCCTGCCGGCGATCGCCACGATCATCTGGTCGGTGGCAGGACAAGGCAACCCGCTGGCCGCCGTCGTGCTCGCGCTGGTCGCCGGCGGCGCGCTGCTGCGCCGGCGCCACGAGCCGGTGCTCGTGCTCGGCCTGGTGACCGCGGCGCTGCTCGTCGCGCTCCTCGTGCTGGGCGACGCAGTCGGGATCGAGATCGCCTCTGTCCTCGCGCTGTACGCGGTCGCCGCGTTCCGCCGCCCGGCGGTGGCGTGGGGCAGCCTCGTGGTGGTCAATCTTCTCTACGTCGCCGGTTACGCGCAGTGGGCCACCAATCATGGCCAGACGGTCGTGACCACCGGCCCCGACACCGACGCCATCGAGCTCACCGCCACCCAGGCACTGCTCGTCACCGGGTCGACGCAGCTGGCGCTGTCGGTGATCGCGCTCGCACTCGGTGCCGCGGCCCGGGGCCGGCGGCTGCACGTCGCGTCGCTGGTGGAGCGCACCGCCCAGCTCGCTCTCGAGCGCGACCAGCGCGAGCAGATCGCCCTCGTCGCCGAGCGCAACCGGATCGCCCGGGAGATGCACGACGTCGTCGCGCACAGCCTCTCGGTCATGGTCGCGCTTTCCGACGGCGCCGCGGCCGCCCTCGACCGCCGGCCCGAGCAGGCGCGCGAGGCGCTCGCGGAGCTGTCGGCCGCCGGCCGGTCCGCGCTGGCCGACACCCGCCGGGTGCTGGGAGTGCTGCGCGAGGAGCCGGACGGGTCCGGCGCCGCCCCGCTGAGCCCGCAGCCGACTGCGGCCCCCAGCCTCGGCGACCTCGTTGCACAGTTCCAGGCCGCCGGCCTGCCGGTGACCTTCGAGGAGTCCGGTCCCCCGCTGCCCCACGACGCCGGCCTCCAGCTGGCGGTCTACCGGGTCGTCCAGGAGTCGCTCACCAACGCGCTGCGGCACGCGCCGGGCGCGCCGCGGATCGCGGTCACCATCGAGCGGTGGCAGGGCCGAGTGGTCATCGAGGTGGACAACGACGACGGCGGCCCCGCCCCGGTCAGCGCGGACGGCCGCGGGCTGGTCGGGATGCGCGAGCGTGCGGCAGTGTATGACGGACATGTCGACGCCGGACCGACGAGCACCGGGTGGCGGGTGCGAGCGCTGCTGCGCTGGACCGAGGAGGACGAATGACGATCCGGGTGCTGCTCGCCGACGACCAGGCGCTGCTGCGGATGGGCTTCCGGCTGGTGCTCGACGCCGAGGACGACATCGAGGTGGTCGGTGAGGCGGCCGACGGCGCGGCCGCGGTGACGATGGCCGGGGCCCTGCTGCCCGACGTCATCCTCATGGACGTGCGGATGCCGCGCCTCAACGGCATCGAGGCCACCGAGCGGATCGTCGCCGACCACCCGCAGTGCCGGGTGCTCATCCTCACCACCTTCGACCTCGACGAGTATGCCTTCGCCGGGCTGCACGCCGGAGCCAGCGGCTTCCTCCTCAAGGACACCCGGCCGGCGGAGCTGGTCGCGGCCATCCACACCGTCTCGGCGGGAGACGCCGTCGTCTCCCCGCGGGTGACCCGCCGGATGCTCGAGCTGTTCGCCGCGCAGCTGCCCGCGCAGGGCACGGCCGGGCCGGTGGGCACCGTGGAGCGGCTCGGGTCGCTGACCGCCCGTGAGCTGGAGGTCCTCACCCTCGTGGCGGAGGGATTGTCGAACCACGAGATCGCTGCGCGGCTCGTCGTCTCCGAGGCGACGGTCAAGACGCACGTCGGCAAGGTGCTGTCGAAGCTCGACCTGCGCGACCGGGTGCAGGCCGTCGTGCTGGCCTACGAGACCGGGTTGGTGACGCCGGGCGGTTGACGCCCGGCGCCCCGGCGGCCTCAGGTCGCGGTCGGTGCCGGCTCCTTCTTCGGATCGACGGTCGCCGCAGCCACGAAGGACGCCCGCGGGCTCTGCAGGGAGCCCAGCGCGACCAGCTCGCGGCGGAAGAAGAGCGCGGTGGTCCAGTCGAGCACGATCCGCACCTTGCGGTTGAAGGTCGGCATCGCCCACATGTGGTACGTGCGGTGCATGAACCAGGCGACCGGGCCGCGCAGCTTGAAGCCGCCGACGTTGGCCACGCCCTTGCCCAGGCCCAGCGACGCCACCGTGCCGACGTTCTCGTGCACGTAGTTCACCGGCGGCTGGTCGCGTACCGCCAGCGCGAGGTTGGCAGCCATCTGCCGGCCCTGACGGACCGCGTGCTGCGCGGTGGGTCCGCAGGTGGCACCGGGGACGTCAGACGTGAGGTCCGGGACCGCCGCGCAGTCACCGGCCGCCCAGGCGCCGTCCACCGCGCCGTCGTCGCCGGCGACCTGGAGCGCGGCGTTGGTCCGCACCCGGCCACGCTCGTCGAGCGGCAGGTCGGAGTTGCCCAGGATCGGGTGGGCCTTGACCCCGGCGGTCCACACCAGGGTGTCCGCCTGGAACTCCTCGCCGTCGGAGAGCTTGATGTCGCCATCGATGCAGGACTCGAGGAAGGTGTTGAGCCGGATCTCGACGCCGCGGGCTCGCAGCTGCTCGAGGGCGTAGCCGCCGAGCTCCTCGCCGACCTCCGGCAGGATCCGACCGGCGCCCTCGACGAGCACGAACCGCATGTCCTCGCGGGAGATGGAGTCGAACTGCTTGGCCGCGGCGGTGGCCATGTCCTCGATCTCACCCAGCGCCTCGATGCCGGCGAACCCGCCACCGACGAAGACGAAGGTGAGCTTGCGCCGGCGCTGCTCGGCGTCCCAGGTCGAGGCGGCGACGTCCATCTTGCCGAGCACCTGGTTGCGCAGCGCGGTGGCCTCCTCGACGTGCTTGAAGCCGATGCCGAACTCCGCCAGCCCGGGGATGGGCAGCGTGCGCGCGACAGAGCCGAGGCCGACGACGAGCTCGTCGTAGGCGAGCTCGTAGGAGTCACCCTCCTCGACCGGCTCGATGACGACGCGGCGGTCGGCGTGGCGGATCTCGGTGACGCTGCCGGTGACGAGCGTGCAGCCGCGCAGCAGGCGCCGGTGCGGGGCGACGACGTGGCGGGGCTCGAGCGCCCCGGCGGCCGCCTCGGGCAGGAATGCCTGGTAGGTCATGTAGGAGCGGGGGTCGACGACGGCGATCTCGACCTCTTCGCGCCCGAGCTTCTTACGCAGCCCGAGGGCGGTGTAGAGACCGATGTACCCTCCGCCGAGGATGAGGATGCGCTTGGTGCGGCGCTGTCCGGGTGAGCGGCGGGCGGGCGAGGTCGTGCTGGTGGCGGAGCTCATCCCTCGATGCTAGCCGCGGCCGCCGAGAACGCACCAGGGAGGTCCGCAGTGCGGCAGCAAACCCGCGGGTTGTCGCCGTTCTCGGCACCGAGGCGGTGCGTGACATCACAGCTTCGCACCGCTCGCGCACCGGTACCCCCAGCGGGACTCGAACCCGCACTGAGCCGATTTTAAGTCGGTTGCCTCTGCCGATTGGGCTATGGGGGCAGGCACGGCCGCCGTGGCCGCGCGGAGCCATCCTACGGACGCGACGGCGGATCGGGCCGCGCGGTCTCCCGGCAGCGGGCGAGGACGTCGTCGAGCATCGCCTCGGTCAGCCGGCCGGTGAAAGTGTTCTGCTGGGACACGTGGTAGCTGCCGACGACGACGATCTCCCGGCCCGACGGCGTGACCACCCGTGCCGTCGCGCCGTGACCGAAGGCCGGCCGCGGTCGCGGCAGCTGCCAGCCGAGAGCGGCCAGCGCCCGCAACGTCGCCTGCCACGCGATACCGCCCAGCGCAAGGATCGCCGTCGTCGTCGGTGTCATCAGCGTGATCTCCCGCTCGAGCCAGCCGGCGCAGGCGGCCCGCTCGGCCGGCTCGGGGGCGTTGCCCGGTGGCGCGCAGCGCACCGCCGAGACCATCCGGGCACCGGTGAGCCGCAACCCGTCGTCCGCGGCCACCGACACCGGCTGGTTCGCGTAGCCGGCCCGGTGGAGCGCCGCGAAGATCCAGTCCCCCGAGCGGTCGCCGGTGAACAGCCGACCGGTGCGGTTGGCACCGTGCGCGGCCGGGGCCAGCCCGACGATCAGCAGGTGCCCGGCGGGGTCGCCGAAGCCGGCGGCCGGTCGGCCCCAGTACGTCTCCGCGGCGAACGAGCGTCGCTTGACGACGGCGGCGCGTTCACGCCACGCGACCAGCCGGGGGCAGGCGCGGCACACGGTGGACCGGGCATCGAGCACGGTGAGGTCAGGACTGCCGGCCGCCAGCCGGCGCACGCCGGCGGCTGACCGGGCCACCGGCGTCTGCGGGGTGGCCTGGTCGCCGGGCCAGCCGGTGCCCGGCGGGACGAAGCTGCCGGCGCCCGGGGCAACGCTCACAGGTGACGCTCGGCGGGGCCGCTGTAGTCGCTCAACGGCCGGATGAGGGCGTTGTCGGCCGCCTGCTCCATCACGTGGGCCGTCCAGCCGACCACCCGGGCGGCGACGAACAGCGGGGTGAACGTCGGGGTGTCGAACCCCATGAGGTGGAACGCCGGCCCCGAGGGGTAGTCGAGGTTCGGGTGGATGTCCTTGCGGTCGAGCATCGCCGCCTGCAGCGCGTCGTACATCTCGGCGAGCTCTTGGCTGCCGTGGTGGGCGACGAGCCGGTCGAGCGCCGCCTTCATGCTCGGCACCCGGGAGTCACCACGCTTGTAGACGCGGTGCCCGAAGCCCATGATCTTGCGCCCGTCGGCCAGCGCCTGGTCGAGCCACTCCTCGGCGCGGTCGGCGCTGCCGATCTCGTCGAGCACCTGCATGACGGCCTCGTTCGCCCCGCCGTGCAACGGCCCCTTGAGCGCCCCGATCGCGCCCACCACCGCCGAGTACAGGTCGGACTGCGTCGAGGTGATCACCCGGGCGGTGAAGGTCGAGGCGTTGAAGGAGTGCTCGGCGTAGAGGATGAGGGCAACCCTGAACGCGTCGACGACCACCGGCGGCGGCTCCTCGCCGAAGGTCATGTGGAGGAAGTTCTCCACGTAGCCGAGATCGGGACGCGGGTCGACGAGGTCCTGCCCGCGCCGTCGCCGCTGGTCGTAGGCGATGATCGCCGGCACCTGGCTCAGCAGCCGCACCGACTTGGCATAGTCCGCCGACGGGTCCGCGGCGCGCGGGTCGGTCGCCCCGATGACGCTCACCGCGGTGCGCAGCGTGTCCATCGGGTGGGCGGTGAGCGGGACGAGGTCGATCGCCCGGCGCACCGGGTCGGCCAGCGCCCGTTGCGCACGGCCCTCGGCGGCGAGCGCGGCACGCTGCTCCTCGGTCGGCAGCTCCCCGTGCCACAGCAGGTAGGCGACCTCCTCGAAGGAGCAGCGGGCGGCCAGCTCCTGCACCGGGTAGCCGCGGTAGAGCAGCGAGTTGCTCTCCGGGTCCACCTTGGAGATGGCGGTGGTGTCGGCGACCACGCCGACCAGGCCCTTGCGGATCTCGACAAAACTCATCATCGCTCCGTTCCCACGTGGCACCCCAACCTAGCGCGGGTGGGGCCGGCGGACACGTGGACCGCGGTCAGCTGATGCTCAGTGCGATCCCGTCGAGGATGTCGTGCTCGCTGGTGCGCACCGTGGTGACGTCACCGCTGAGCCGCCGGACGTACTCGATGACCTCCGCCCAGATGAGCGCGCCGGCGCCGATGACGTCCACCCGCCCGGGGTGCATGAACCCCATCGCGGCCCGCTCCTTGCGCTTGGCGGTGAGCAGCGCCTCGCACGACGCGAGCACGGTCTCGACCGGCAGCTGGGCGCCGTCGATCCGGTCTCGGTCGTAGCTGGTGAGCCCCAGCGCGTGGGCGGTGACGGTGGTGATCGAGCCGGCGACGCCGACGACGGTGGCCGTCCGGTCCAGCGGGACCACCTCGGCGATCCGGTCGAGGCCTTCGCGGATGTCGTGCCGGGCCGCGCGGCACCGCTTGCTCCCCGGCGGGTCGGACCGCAGGTGACGCTCGGTGAGCCGGACGCTGCCGATGTCCATCGAGGCCGCGGCGATCGGCACGTCGTTGCCGAGCACGATCTCGGTGGAGCCGCCGCCGATGTCGACGACGAGCAGCGGCCGCGCCGCCTCCGGCTCGACGACGCTGCTCGCACCGGCGAAGGAGAGCGCCGCTTCCTCCTGGCCGCTGATAACTTCCGGCTCGACGCCGAGGATCTTACGGACGCCGGAGACGAAGGTGTGGCGGTTGCCGGCGTCGCGGGTGGCCGAGGTCGCCACGAAGCGGATCACCTCGACGCCGTGCTCCCGGCAGGCGTCGGCGTACTCACGGGTGACGTGCAGCGTGCGCTCCAGCGCCTCGGGGTCGAGCAGCCCGGTGCGGTCCACGCCCTGGCCGAGCCGGACCACCTCCATCCGGCGGACGACGTCGGTGAGGCGCCGCGACCGGTCGATGTCGCCGATGAGCAGCCGGATCGAGTTGGTGCCGCAGTCGATGGCGGCGACGCGGGTCATCGCGGGTCCTCGGTGGCAGGGCCGGTGGCGTCCTCGCGGCCGTCGATCTCGGTGCAGCCGCAGCGGTCCGGCCGCCACCGGGACGCGATGAGCGCCAGCGCCTCGTCACCGAACGGGTTGACGCCGGGCCCGACGGCCAGCGCGTGACCGACGAGCGCGTGGAGGCACTTGACGCGGGTCGGCATGCCGCCGGCGGAGGTGCCGGCGATCTCGGGGACGTCGCCGAGCTCGGCGCGCCGGGCGAGGTAGTCCTCGTGGGCGGTGCGGTACCGGTCGGCGAGGTCCGGGTCGGCCTCGAGCCGCTCGGTCATCTCCCGCATCACCCCGTCGGCCTCCAGCGTGCTCACCGCCCGCACGACCGCCGGCGCGGTGAGGTAGAAGCTCGTGGGGAACGGCGTGCCGTCGTCGAGGCGGGGCGCGGTGCGCACCACCAGCGGCCGGCCGCACACGCACCGTGCCGCGATCTCGACGACGCCGCGCGGCACCCGGCCGAGCTGAGCGGCGAGCGTCCGCAGGTCCGCGTCGGTGACGCCCGGACCGGGCCCGGGGTCGACGGGAAGCGGCGAATCAGTGGCAGCGGCGGGCCGGCGGTGAGGCACCAGCCGATTGTGCCCCACCGGGCGCACGCCGAGAAACTCCTGGGTGTGATCCCCGACGCTCAGCCGGCGGACCTCGTCGAGCGGCCGTCCCCGGTCGCGTCGTCCCCGCTGCCGGCCTCCCCCGCCATGGTCACCGAGTCCCAGATGGTCACGTACCAGGGGGCGTCGAGCATCGCCGCGATCGCCCCGACCTCCTCTTCGGCCTCCTCTCCGACGACCACCTCCGGGTCGATCACCCGGTAGGTCTGCTCGCCGGGCATGACATAGCCGAGCCGGTCGCGAGCCTGCGCCTGCACGAAGGTCTCGTCCTGCCACTGCTCGAGCTCGAGCTCGAGGGCCTCGTTGCGGGTCAGCTCGGTCTCGATGTTCGCGCTCAGCTGGCGCATCTGCTCCTGCTGCTCGACGGCGTGGCGCAGCGTCGGGGCGAGGACGACGAAGGCGACGAGCAGCACGATGAACAGCCCGAGGCCGCGCAGCGTGATCGTCGGCGCGGCCGTCTCGTCGGCGGTGTCGACGACGGGCCCGCGGCCGCTGGTCGGCGGCGCGGCCGCCGGTCTGGTCGCGGCCGGGCGGGCCGTCGGGGGCCGGCGGGTCGAGCCGCCGGGCGTCGTGCGGGCAGCCGGCGACCGGCCGGCGCGCGCGGCACCTCCGGCACGGCTGGTGCCGCCCGCGGGGCGGGTGGTGGCACCGGCCGGCCGGTTCGCCC
Source organism: Georgenia sunbinii (assembly GCF_036421875.1). Classification (NCBI taxonomy): domain Bacteria; kingdom Bacillati; phylum Actinomycetota; class Actinomycetes; order Allobogoriellales; family Allobogoriellaceae; genus Georgenia; species Georgenia sunbinii. Next base: position 21,362 of record NZ_JAZGOL010000005.1, read on the forward strand.
CGGGAGCGCCCCGAGGCCCGGTCGGACGTCGGGCAGACATGCGCTCATCGTCTCTCACCGCCACCGGCGCACCGGGTAACGCCTCGCGCGAGTCGTCATGCGAGCCATGCCGAACATGCGACCGGCCCGGCCCCGAGTGGTCTCGGGCCGGGCCGGTCGGTCCCGCCGCGGGCGGCGGGGTCGTCCTCAGGCCTGCGTGCGCGGGAAGGCCGAGCGGCCGGCGTAGACACCGGCGTCGTCGAGCTCTTCCTCGATGCGGAGCAGCTGGTTGTACTTGGCGACCCGCTCGCCACGGACCGGCGCGCCGGTCTTGATCTGGCCGGCGTTCACGGCCACCGCGAGGTCGGCGATGGTGGTGTCCTCGGTCTCACCCGAGCGGTGCGAGACCATCGCGGTGAAGCCGCTGCGCTGCGCCAGCGAGACGGCGTCGAGGGTCTCGGTGAGCGTGCCGATCTGGTTGACCTTGACCAGCAGCGAGTTGGCCGAGCGCTCGGCCACGCCGCGGGCGAGGCGCTCGGGGTTGGTGACGAACAGGTCGTCGCCGACGATCTGCACCTTGTCACCGACGGCCTCGACGAGCGTGGCCCAGCTGGCCCACTCGTCCTCCGACAGCGGGTCCTCGATGGAGATCAGCGGGTAGTCCTCGACGAGCTTGGCGTAGTACGCGATCATCTCGTCCGGGCTCACCGCCCGACCCTCGAAGTTGTACGCGCCGTCGGCGAAGAACTCGGTGGCGGCGACGTCGAGTGCGAGCGCGATGTCCTTGCCCGGGGTGAAGCCGGCCTTCTCGATGGCCTCGAGGATGAGGTCGAGGGCGTCGCGGTTGCTCGGCAGGTTGGGGGCGAAGCCGCCCTCGTCGCCGAGGCCGGTGTTGAGGCCGCGCTCCTGGAGCACGCCCTTGAGCACGTGGGTGACCTCGGCCCCCCAGCGCAGCGCCTCCTTGAAGGTCGGGGCGCCGACCGGCGCGATCATGAACTCCTGGATGTCGACGTTGGAGTCCGCGTGGGAGCCACCGTTGAGGATGTTCATCATCGGCACCGGCAGCACGTGCGCGTTCGGGCCGCCGATGTAGCGGAAGAGGGACAGGCCGGCGCTCTCGGCGGCGGCGCGGGCGACGGCCAGCGAGACGCCGAGGATGGCGTTGGCGCCGAGCTTGCCCTTGTTCGGGGTGCCGTCCAGGTCGAGGAGGACCTGGTCGATGATGCGCTGCTCGCTGGCCTCGATGCCGAGGACCTCCGGAGCGATGGTGTCCACGACGGCGTCGACGGCGTCCTGGACGCCCTTGCCGAGGTAGCGGCCCTTGTCGCCATCACGGCGCTCGACGGCCTCGAACGCGCCGGTCGACGCGCCCGAGGGGACCTGGGCACGGGCGACGGTGCCGTCGTCGAGTGCGACCTCGACCTCCACGGTGGGGTTGCCGCGCGAGTCGAGAATCTCGCGGGCGCCTACGGCCTCGATGCTGGCCACAGAAGACTCCTTCAATTGACGGGTGAGCTTTCGGGTCCACGATAGTGCTCCGACGCCGAAGCGACACGGGACCTCCGGCAGGCGATATGACCGGGGCAACAGGACGTGGCGAGGGTCACGTCCGGCCCGTCGGTGAGGCCGCCGCGTGGACAATCCCGCTGTCGCGACCAGGGTGGGGGCCGGTGGGGCCGCCGCCGCGTGGACAATCCCGCTGTCGCGGCCAGGGTGGGAGCAGGGTGGGGGCCGGGCGGGGTCAGTCGACGGGCTGGAAGTCCTCGAGCTCGGGGGCGGGGGGCGCGGCGATCCAGTCGAACTGCGTCGGCACCACGGTGCCCCTCGGGTCGAACTCGCCGTAGCGGGAGCTCACCTCGACGTCGGCGGTGGCGATCCGCTCACCGATGGCGGCCTGCGCCTCGGCGCCGGCGGGGCTGGCCATGAGGGTCTGGTTGACGATCGCGATCCGCGCGACGTCGAGCACGCCACCGCTGTAGGGCTCCTCGAACAACGGTGTGCCGCTGGCAACGATCTGCTGGTCGAGCAGCGCGGCGGACTCCTCGTCGGAGGCTGCGACGCCGTACTCCTGCGCGACGTCGAAGATGATCGGCCCGACCACGAGCGTGCCGAGCATCGCGGTCGGCTCGACCGGCTGGCCGGTGATCGCGGCGAAGTCGGCGACGGCCTCGGCGAGCTGGCTCTCGGTGACCTCGTTCCCGTCGACGACGGCGGCCGCCCCCGGGTTTCCTGAGCACCCCGCGAGCGTGAGTCCTGCCACCAGCGTGGCTGCGGCCATGCCGCGGGTCAGCCTTCTCGAAGTCACCGTCTAACCTCCCTCGTGCCGACGGCACCGCACCGCCAGAGCATCCGGGCCATCGTACGGGAGAGACCGCGGCGCCGGTCCCTCAGCGCAGGTCGTGGTCGGTGGCGCCGCAGGTCTCGCAGAACAGGTCGCGGGTCCGCGCCCAGGCCTGCGCCTCGGCGCAGTAGACCTCGAGGCCGTCACGGTCGACGTCCGGGGCGTGCTCGGTGACGGGGCGCTCGGTGGTGAGGGTGCTCATGATGTCTCCTTCCGTCCCTTCCACTGTCACACCCGCCACTGACATCGCCGCCCGTGCCACGCCGGGGGCGACGAGCTCCCCACAGGGCTGTGGGCCGCACCTGTGGACACGCCCGGGGATCAGCCGGCTGCCGGCGAGGTCGCCACCCCGGCGGCCGCGGTCACCGAGCCGAGGAGCACGGCGTCGATGAGGTCGCCGACCCACACCAGCAGCGCGGCGTCGTGCAGCGGCTTGCCGGCGACCTTCGCCGTCATCGGGAACGGCACGAGCACGGTGCGGATCGCCGGCTTGAGCACGGTGCCCGGGTAGAGCCGCTTGAGCCGCAGCTGGGCGGACTCGGGCAGGTCGACCGGCGCGAACCGCATGTACTTGCCCTGCGCGGTGATGTCGGTGAGGCCGACCGCGCGGGCCCGGCTGCGCAGCGCGGCGACCGCGAACAGCCGCTCGACCGGCTCCGGCACCGCGCCGTAGCGGTCGGTGAGCTCGGCCCGCACCGAGTCGATCGCCTCGTCGCCGTCGGCCGCCGAGATCTTCGCGTAGGCCTCCAGCCGCAGCCGCTCGTGGCCGATGTACTCGTGCGGGATGTGCGCGTCGACCGGCAGCTCGATCTTGACGTCGGCCTTCTCGACCTCCTTCTCGCCGCGGAACTCCGCGACGGCGCCGGCCACCATCCGGATGTACAGGTCGAAGCCGACCCCGGCGATGTGCCCGGACTGCTCGCCGCCGAGCAGGTTCCCGGCGCCGCGGATCTCCAGGTCCTTCATCGCGACCTGGATGCCGGAGCCGAGCTCGGTGTGCGAGGCGATGGTCGCGAGCCGGTCGTGCGCCGTCTCGGTCAGCGGCTTCTCCGGCGGGTACAGGAAGTAGGAGTAGGCCCGCTCCCGGCCCCGCCCCACGCGGCCGCGCAGCTGGTGCAGCTGGGAGAGCCCGAAGGTGTCGGCCCGCTCGACGACGAGGGTGTTGGCGTTGGAGATGTCCAGCCCGGTCTCGATGATCGTCGTGCACACGAGGATGTCGAACTCCTTGTTCCAGAAGTCCTGGATGACGCGCTCGAGCTGGTGCTCACCCATCTGCCCGTGGGCGACGGCGATCCGCGCCTCGGGGACCAGCTCAGCGAGCCGCGAGGCGGTCTTCTGGATGGAGGACACCCGGTTATGGACGTAGAACACCTGCCCCTCGCGCAGCAGCTCGCGGCGCACCGCGGCAGCCACCTGCTTCTCCTCGTGCGGGCCGACGTAGGTGAGGATCGGGTGGCGCTCCTCCGGCGGCGTCGCGAGCGTGGACATCTCCCGGATGCCGGTGATCGCCATCTCCAGGGTCCGCGGGATGGGGGTGGCGCTCATCGCGAGCACGTCGACGTTGGTACGCAGCTGCTTGAGCGTCTCCTTGTGCTCGACGCCGAAGCGCTGCTCCTCGTCGATGACCACCAGGCCGAGGTCCTTGAAACGGATCTCGCCGGTGAGCAGGCGGTGGGTGCCGATGACGACGTCGACCTTGCCGCTGGTGAGACCGTCACGCACCTCGGTGGCCTCGGCATCGGTCTGGAACCGCGACAGCGAGCGGACCGTCACCGGGAAGCCTGCGTACCGCTCGGAGAAGGTGTCGTAGTGCTGCTGGACGAGGAGCGTGGTCGGCACGAGCACCGCGACCTGCTTGCCGTCCTGCACCGCCTTGAAGGCGGCGCGGACCGCGATCTCGGTCTTGCCGTAGCCGACGTCCCCGGAGAGCAGCCGGTCCATCGGCATCTGCTTCTCCATGTCGGCCTTGACCTCGTCGATCGTCACGACCTGGTCCGGCGTCTCGATGTGGGCGAAGGCGTCCTCGAGCTCGCGCTGCCAGGGCGTGTCCGGGGCGAAGGCGTGCCCCTTGGTCGCGGCCCGCGCGGCGTAGAGCCGGATGAGCTCGGCGGCGATCTCCCGGACGGCCTTCTTGGCCCGGCCCTTGGTCTTGGCCCAGTCCGAGCCGCCCATCCGGTTGACCGAGGGGGCCTCCCCGCCGGAGTACTTCGTCACCTGGTCGAGGGAGTCGGTCGGCACGTAGAGGCGGTCGCCCGCCTGGCCCCGCTTCGAGGCGGCGTACTCGATGACGAGGTACTCGCGGGTGGTCGCGTTCTTCGCGGTGCCGACGGTGCGCTGGACGAGCTCGATGAACTTGCCGACGCCGTGCTGCTCGTGGACGACGTAGTCGCCGGCGCGCAGCGCGAGCGGGTCGACGACACCGCGCCGCTTGGAAGGCATCCGCCGCATGTCACGGGTGGAGGTGCCCCCGCGGCCGGTGATGTCGGACTCCGTGACCACCGCGAGGCGCAGGTCGGGCGCGACGAAGCCGCGCGGCACCGAGGCGGTGGCGACGAGGACGACGGCGGCCGGCGGCTCGTCGAGGACGTCCTCCACCAGCCGGGCAGGGACGTCGGCCTCGGTCAGCTGCTCGACCATCCGGCGGGCCTGGCCCTGGCCCTGGGTGGTGATGAGCAGCCGCCAGCCGTCGCTGGTGAGCGCGCGCAGCTCGGCCAGCGCCCGGGTGACGTCACCGCGGTAGGGGTCGACGTCGCGGGCGGCGACGGCGCGGGCGGCGTCCTCGGTGGCGCTCCCGGCGCGGGCGACGCCGTCGGTGAGGGAGGATGCGGCGCCGTCGACGAGGGGGCTGGCGTCGCCTTCCGGGGAGGTCGGCAGCTCGGCGGAGAGGGTCGTCAGGCCCCACCAGCCGTGGCCCAGCTCACCGGCGAGCTCGTAGGTCTCCTCGAGGCCGGCGAAGGACGCCGAGCTGAGGTCGAGCGGGGTGGAGCCACCGGCGGCGGCGGAGGCCCACGCGGCGGCGAGGAACTCCTCGGTGGTGGCGACGAGGTCGTGCGCGCGGCGGCGGACCCGCTCCGGCTCGGAGAGCAGCACGAGGCTGCGGGCGGGCACGAGCGACAGCACCGGTTCCATCCGGTCGACGAGCGCGGGGGCGAGAGACTCCATCCCTTCCACGGCGATGCCCTCGGCCAGCTTCTCGAGCATCTCGGCGGCGGCGGGCAGCTGCGGGGCGAGCGCCCTGGCGCGGGCGCGCACCTCGTCGGTCAGCAGGATCTCGCGGGCGGGCGGCGCCCACAGGCCGTGGTCGGCCTTCTCCAGGCTGCGCTGGTCGGCGACGGCGAACCAGCGGATCTCCTCGACGGTGTCGCCCCAGAACTCCACCCGCATCGGGTGGCTCTCCGTCGGCGGGAAGACGTCGAGGATGCCACCGCGGACGGCGAACTGGCCGCGCTGCTCGACCATGTCGACCCGCGTGTAGGCGGCCCCCGCCAGCGCGGCGGCCACCTGCTCGAGGTCACGTTCGTCCCCGACGTCGAGCGCGACCGGCTCGAGCTCACCGAGGCCGGCGACCACCGGCTGCAGCAGTGCCCGCACCGGGACGACGAGCGCCCGGACCGCGCCGGTGCGGCCGGCGCCGGGGTGGGCGAGGCGGCGGAAGATGGCGATCCGCCGGGCCACCGTGTCGCTACGGGGCGAGAGCCGCTCGTGCGGCAGCGTCTCCCACGCCGGCAGCACCGCGACGTCGTCCTCCGGCAGGAACGCGCGCAGCGCCGCGGCAGCGTCGTCGGCCTCCCGGCCGGTCGCGGTGACGACGACGACCGGGCGCGGGGCGGCGGTTCCGGCCGCGGCGTCGGCGTCGCTCACCGCGTCGAGGATGGCGGCCACCAGCGGGGCGCGGGTGCCCAGCGGCATGCTCACCGTGCGTTCGCCGAGCTGAGGCGCAGCGGCGACGGCAGCGGCGAACGCGGGGTCGGTGAGCAGCGGGGCGACGAGTCCGGAGAGTCTCATGGGTCCTAGCCTGATGGGCAGCACGTAAGCCCCGGATCCGATGGATCCGGGGTGCCGGGTGAGTCTACGTCGCGCGGCTGACGGTGCGCGCTCCCGGGCGCCGCGCCGGTGGCGGCGACCGAAGACGGGACGCCGGGCGGCCGCTGCGGCACACTGGACTGATGGCCCGCTACATCGACCTGCACCCAGAGGACCCCCAGCCCCGCCGGCTCTCGCAGATTGCCGACACGCTGCGCGACGGCGGCCTCATCGCCTACCCGACCGACTCCGGGTACGCGCTCGGCGCCCGGATGGGCAGCAAGGAGGCGCTGGAACGGATCCGCTCGATCCGACGGCTCGACGCCAAGCACCACTTCACGCTCATGTGCGCGTCGCTGGCACAGGCCGGCAGCTTCGTCATCCTCAACAACTCGGGCTTCCGGCTGGTGAAGTCGCTGACTCCCGGTCCGTACACCTTCATCGTCAGCGCGACGAAGGAGGTGCCGCGGATGATGCTCCACCCGAAGAAGCTCACGGTGGGCGTACGCATCCCGGACCACCGGATCGCGCTGGCGATCCTCGCCGAGCTCGGCGAGCCGATGCTCACCTCCACCCTCATCCGGCCCGACGAGGAAGAGGCGATGTCCGAGGGCTGGGTGGTCAACGAGGAGCTCGGGCACGCCGTCGACGTCGTCGTCGAGGGGCCGGTGGCATCGGTCGAGCCGACCACCGTCGTCGACCTCACCGGCGGCGCCCCGGAGGTCCGCCGCGCCGGTGCCGGCGACACGTCGAGGTTCGAGTAGCGCTCAGCCCTCGGTGTGCAGCCGCAGCTGCGCACTCTCCAGGCCCTCGGTCACCACGTCGGTGACGGCGTCGGCGGCCTCCTCCAGGGTGACGAGGACCTCCGGCCGCTCGGTGGTGGCGAAGTCGCGCAGCACGTAGTCGGCGGCGTCCATCCGCCCGGGCGGGCGCCCGATGCCGACCCGCAGCCGCACGTAGTCGCGGGTGCCGAGCGCGCTCGAGATCGACCGCAGCCCGTTGTGCCCGCCCTCGCCACCGCCACGCTTGAGGCGGAGCCGGTGCGGGGGCAGGTCGAGCTCGTCGTGGACGACGAGGATCCGGTCCGGCTCGAGGTCGTAGAAGGCGGCCAGCGCATTCACCGGACCGCCCGAGAGGTTCATGTAGCCACCGGGCACCGCCAGCACCACCCGCGGGCCGGGGCGTCCGCCCGGCAGGGTGCCGAGGCGCACGTCCGCCGCGTGGGCACGGGCCTTGTGGCTGGTGAGCGCTGTGCCGGCGCGGCGCGCCAGCGTGTCGACGACCATCGCGCCGACGTTGTGCCGGTTGCCGGCGTACTTCGCACCCGGGTTACCGAGTCCGACGACGAGCCACGTGCCGCTGCTCATGCTGCCTCCTTCGGGGCGTGGGACGACGTCGCGCCCAGGCTGAGCACAGCCTGGGCNGCCCAGGCTGAGCACAGCCTGGGCGCGACGCGGGGACGTGCTGGAGATCAGGCGCCCGTGGGCTCCGAGCCACCCTCGGTGCCGGCCTCGGCGCCCGCCTCGGCGGCTGCCTCGTCGGCGGCGAGGTCGTCCGCGGTCGCCCGCGGCACGGAGATGATGACGACCTCGTGCTCCTCGTCGACCTCGATGACCGCACCCTCGGGGCGCGTGATGTCGGAGACGCGGACGATCGCGCCGTCCTCGAGGCCCTCGATGCTGACCTCGATGTGCTCGGGGATGTTGGTCGCCGGGACCGTGACGGTCAGGTACTGCAGCTCGAGCTGGTGGATGGTGCCCGGGCCGGACTCGCCGACGATGGTGATCGGCACGTCGACGGTGACCTTCTCGCCCTTGCGGACGATCACGAGGTCGAGGTGGACGATGTCGCGGCGGACCGGGTCGCGCTGGATGTCCTTGGCCAGCGCGAGCTGCTCCTCGCCCTCGATGTCGAGCGTGAGGAGCGCGTTGAGGTTGTCCTTCAGCGCGAGGAAAGTGTCGTGCCCGGGCAGCGCCAGGTGACGGGGGTCGGTGCCGTGGCCGTAGAGCACGGCGGGCACCTGGCTGGCGCGGCGGGTACGGCGCGCGGCGCCCTTGCCGAACTCGGTGCGGACGGTGGCGGTGAGCGTGGAGTTGTCGGCCACGGGGTTCTCCTCTGGGGCTTCGGGTCTGCGGCAGCGCCTGGCGCGAGCAGAGGCGCCGAGAAGCACCACCGCGTCGATCACGGAGCCGGGGTCACCGACTGCCCTCGCCGAGGCAACTGCCCCATGCTAGCCGAGGTCGGCGACCATCGCGAACGTCAGACCCGCTCCCAGGAGGCGACCGGCCCCGGCACCACCTCGAAGAGCGGGTGGACCGCGACCGAGGTCACCCCGAGCAGCTCGGCGTGACGGTCCGGGCTGCGGACGGCGAGCTTGGCCAGCAGGTGGCCCCACTCGTGGTCGACCTGCCCGCTGGTGACCGTCAGCCGCGGGACGGCGGCCGGTGCGTCGTCGAGCGGCACCGCCGCAGGTAGCACCACGCCGGCAGGCTCGATCACGGCCGGCTGGTCGATGCGGGTGGCGTCGAACCGGTAGCCGCGGGCGGTCGCCTCCTCGCGGAGCCCCACGAGGTAGGCACCGACGGTGGCGACCGGGTCGGGGCAGTCCCGGAGCCGCTGGAGCTGGCTGTGGCCCCGGTAGCCGCGGGTACGGCCGGCGAGCACCGCCTGGGCCAGCAGCGTCTCCCGCCAGCACGCGATCAGCCCCTGCCGGTCGAGGTAGTCCGGGCGCAGCGACCAGATCCTCATGATGCCTGTCTTTCCGGGCGCAGCCGGACCGCCCACCGCTGCCACGGCGGCAGCACCTCGCTGTTGACCGAGATGGTGCGGAACGCGCGGCGGAAGCGGCGGCGCAGCTGCGCCCCGCCGACGAGGCTGCGGGCGGACACGCCCACCCGCAGCGACCGGTCGAGCCGGATCGCGCACCGGGGCCCGAGCGCAAAAGCGAGGTCGAGGTCGTCGTGCAGCTCGGCGTCGTCGTCGTGGACGCCGTCGCGGACGTCGAGCCAGGCGCTGCGGCGCACCGCCATGCTCGACCCCCACAGCGCGTGGTGGCCCAGCGCCGCGTGGCACAGCAGGTAGTAGGCGCCGAGATAGACCGCGGCCACGGCTCCCCCGGTGCGTGGCAGCTCGTAGAAGCGGCCGACCCCGGTGACGGCATCCCAGCGGCAGTCGGCCATCACGGTCGTGATACGCCCGACCCAGTCGGCACCGGGCACCGAGTCGGCGTCGAGCCGGGCGATGACCTCGCCACCGGCGGCGTCGTAGCCCGCGGCGGCCGCCATCGGGATCCCGACCCTGGTCTCGGTCACCACCCGGGCCCCGTGCCTGCGGGCAACGGCTGCGGTCGCGTCGGTCGAGGCGTTGTCGACGACGACGACCTCCAGCGGCGCGACCGTCTGCCAGCCGAGCGCGGCAAGGCAGCGGTCCAGCGCCGCCGCGTCGTTCCGTGCCGGGATGACCACGCTGACCGTCAACCCCCCGCCCTCCACAACAGACCTCTCGCCGACAGCAGACTTGTCGCCGACAGCAGAGTTGTCCACGGCACCGGCGCTGTCCGTCATCGATCGGCCCCGCGGCGAGCCAGGACGACGCCGGCCACCGCCGCGCCGACGATCCCGGCGGCGAGGTCGCCGACGGTGTCGCCCGGCGCGATCTCGACGGTCGGGTCGACGTAGGAGTGGCCCCACCACTCGGCGATCTCCCAGACCACTGCGAGCGTGGTCCCGACGGCGGTCGTCGTCACGATGACACCCCACCACCCGGCCCTGCTGCGCGCCGAGCGCATCAGGCCGCCGCGGGCCATGAGGGTGCCGGCGGACGCGGCGAGCACCGCGATGACGGCAAGGTGCGCGGCGATATCCGCCCACCACACCCGCTCGTAGACCTGCAGCACGCTCGCCCAGGCGGCGGCGAGCAGGGCGCCGCCGGTGAGGGCCTGCAGGCCGGCCGGCACCGCGAGCACACGCAGCAGGGTGATCCCGCCGAGGACGAGCAGGAGCACCGCGACGGCGACCGGGTCGAGCAGCGGGCTGACGAGCACACTGACGACGGCGGCGCCCGCGACGACCTGCGCGGCCGCCCGCCGCCCGGTCGGGCCGTGGACCGCGAGCAGCCGCAGCGCGGCGCGGGCCGGCGCGGCGGGCCGGTCGGTGTCGCGCTGCTGCCCCATCAGCCCCGCCACGCGATCCAGATGAACAGCTGCGTGACGAGGAAGCCGGTGACGAGGTTGAGCCAGAGGAACCGGCGCCAACCGGCGTTGGCGCTCTCGCAGGCGGCGTCCGTCATCGAGCGGAACGGGGCGATGCTCACCAGGTAGGGCACCGCGAGCACGGCGGCGAGCATCACCGGCCAGCCGGCGGTGAGCAGCACGAGGCCGGCCGCGGCGTAGAGGACCATGGCCAGCCGCACCGTCCGGGCAGCGCCGAGCGCGGTGGCGATCGAGCCGATCCGGCCCTCCCGGTCCGCGACGACGTCCTGCACCGCGCCGAACGCCTGCGAGGCCACGCCCCAGAGGAAGAACGCGACCAGCGCGACGACGGCCGTCCCGGTGAGCTCGCCACCGGCGAGCGCCAGGCCGAACACCGCGGGACTGACGAAGTGGGTGCTCGAGGTCAGCGAGTCCAGGCCCGGCCGCTCCTTGAACCGCAGCCCAGGCGCGGAGTACGCGACCACCGCGAACACGCTCACCGCGAGCACCAGCGCCGAGGCGACGCTGCCCCACGCCAGCAGCACGAGGAGGAACGGGACGTTGCTCACCACCGCTGCCACGATCGTCAGCCGGTGCCAGCGCCGGTTGAGGACGACGCCCTCGATGCCGCCCTTGCGCGGGTTGCGCAGGTCGGACTCGTAGTCGAAGACGTCGTTGATCCCGTACATCAGCAGGTTGTACGGGATGAGGAAGTACAGCGCACCGACCACGAGCGGCAGGTCGACCCCGCCGCCGGTCATCAGGTAGGCAGCGGCGAACGGGTAGGCGGTGTTGATCCAGCTCACCGGGCGGGACGCGCCAACGAGCTGTCGAACTGCCCCGGGCACAGCGGTCACGCTCAACGCTGCTCCTCCTCGACCGACGACCGTCGTCCCAGGATCTCCCACAGCGCCGGCAGCAGCAGGCCCGCAGCGAGCGGCCAGGCGAGGTCCTCGACCGGCGCGAGCAGCAGCGTGACGCCGGCGAGCTGGGACTCGTCGTAGCGGAACAGGTCCGCCCAGATCATCACCGAGTCGAAGACCACGGTGAGCACCAGCAGCACGGCGAGGGTGAGCGCAGTCGTCAGCCACCACCGGCCACGGGCCCGGCGGGCGGCGACCACGCTGACGAGAGCACTGGGGAGCAGGAAGGCCAGCGCGAGGCCGAGGTAGCTCATCGGGCCTCCTCTCGCGGTGCTCGCGGACGGACGAGGACCCGGGCCAGCAGGGCGTGGAGGACGAGGGTGAGGTAGCAGAGGAAGGTGACGAAGACGAGCTCCTCGAGCGGCAGCTCGGGCGCCAGCATGATCCCGGTCATCGCCTCGCTCTCACCGCGGTGGTAGAAGCCGGCGGCGATCGCGGCGACGTCCCACAGCAGGAAGAACGCGACGCCGACGACGAGCACGATCAGCGCTCGCCTGACGTCGTGCCACAGCACCAGCGCGAAGCGTCGGTCGAGCAGCGCCATGCAGCCGGTCGCCCCGAGCAGCGCGGCGAGGTAGGCAAGCGCGATCATCGGGACCCCCCTCGCTCCGCGCGCAGCCGGTCGCACAGGATCTCGGCGCTGATGAGGCACATCGGTAGGCCGATCCCCGGGATGGTGCTCGCCCCGGCGTAGTAGAGGCCGGCCACCCGCCGGGCGGCGTTGCCGGCGCGGAAGAACGCGCTCTGCCGCAGCGTGTGCGCGGGGCCGAGCATGCTGCCCTGCCAGGCGCCCAGGTCCGCGGCGAAGTCGGCCGGGCCGACGGTGCGCCGGACCCGGATCCGGTCGCGCAGGTCTGGGACGTCCGCCCACCGCGCGAGCTGGTCGATCGCGGCGTCGGCGATCTCCTCCACCGCCGGCGAGCCGGCGCCGTCGACGCCGCCGCGACCGAGCCCGACGTCCGCCGGGACGGGCACCAGGATGAAGACGTTCTCGTCGTCGTCGGGCGCCACCGTGGGGTCGGTGCGTGACGGCGTGCAGACGTACGCCGAGGCCGGCCGAGGGACGCGGCCGGTGCGGATGTCGCGGAAGCTGGTGTCCCAGTCCCGGGTGAAGAACAGCGAGTGGTGGGCCAGCTGCGGCAGCCGGCCGGTGACGCCGAGGTAGACCAGCACCCCTGCCGGCCCGGGGTCGCTGCGCCGCCACCAGCGCTCGGAGTGGTCGCGCAGCCCGGCCGGCAGCAGCTGGTGCTCGATGTGGTGGAGGTCGGTCGCCCCGACGACGACGTCCGCCCGCAACAGCTGCTCGTGCCCGCCGGCGTCGCGGTACCGCACCCCGGTGGCGCGGGCCCGCCGGCGGCCGCGGCCGGCGACCGGCTCGGTGACGATCGCGGTGGCGGTGGCACCGGTGCGCAGCGTGGCGCCGGCCTGCCGGGCGAGGTCGGCGATCGCCTCGATCAGCCGGGCGAAGCCGCCGGCCGGGTAGCGCACGCCGCCGGTGAGGTCGAGGGAGCTCATCAGGTGGTACATGCTCGGCGTGCGTTCCGGCGAGGAACCGAGGAACACCGCGGGATAGCCGAGGACCTGGCGCAACCGGTGGTCGGAGAAGCGCGCGGCGACGTGCGACCGCAGCGAGCGCAGCAGCAGCGGCAGCAGCTGGTGGGCCCGGCGGGCGACCGCCGGGGTGGCCAGCTCCCGCACCGAGGTGAAACTGGTGTACAGAAAGTGCTCGAGCGCCATGTCGTACGTGTCGCTGGCGCTCTCCAGGTACGCCTCGAGCCGCTTTCCGGCGCCGGGCTCGACCCGCTCGAAGGTGGCGATGTTCGCCGCGGTGCTCGCCAGCACGTCGAGCGGCTCGGCGTCGCCCTCGAAGAACACCCGGTAGGCGGGGTCGAGGGTGCTCAGCTCGAGCGCCTCGTCCGCCGAGCTGCCGAGCAGCCGGAAGAAGCGGTCGAAGACCTCGGGCATGAGGTACCACGAGGGCCCGGTGTCGAACCGGAAGCCGTCGGCGTGCCAGCTGCCGGCGCGTCCGCCGAGCGCCGGCCCGCGCTCGAGCAGCTCGACGTCGTAGCCGTCCTGGGCGAGCAGTGCGGCGCTGGCGAGCCCCGCGATGCCGCCGCCGACGACCACGGCGGTGGGTGGCCGGGTCATCGGCGCCCGCCGGAGAGCGTGGCACGCAGCACGAGCCGCGCCTTGACAGTGTCGGGCACCCGCACCCGGGAGCTGCGGATCTCGGCCGCAGGGGTGCTCCGTAGCCGTCGGGACAGCTCGGCGAACAGCAGATGGGCCGCGCGCACCGCCCGGCGGGCACCGGCCGGCAGCTCGAGCAGCGCCTGCTCGGCGGCGGCGAGGTCGGCGTCGATGTCGTCGAGCAGGAGGTCGCGGTGGCTGTCGCCGAAGGTGGCAGGGTCGAGGCCGGAGAAGTATGTCCTGCCCAGGGCGTCGCGGTCCTCGGCGAGGTCGCGGAGGAAGTTGACCTTCTGGAAGGCCGCGCCGAGCCGAGCGGCCCCGGGGGCCAGCCGGGCGTAGGTGTCCTCGTCCCGGCGGAGGAACACCCGCAGGCACATCAGCCCGACGACCTCCGCGGAACCGTGGACGTACTCCGCGAGGCTGGTCTCGTCGTGGTCGGTGACCGACAGGTCGGCCCGCATCGAGGCGAAGAAGGGCGCGATGAGCTCGGCGGTGATCCCGTGCTCCCGTGCGGTGCCGGCGAAGGCGTGGACAACCAGGTTGGCGCTGCGCCCGGTACGCGCGGCGCGGTGGGTCTCCGCCTCGAGCGCATCGAGCATCTCGGCACGGTCGGCGACCGGCCAGGACGGGTCGAGATCGTCGACGATCTCGTCGGCGAGCCGGACGAGGGCGTAGATGTTGCGCACGTGCGCCCGGTCGGGCTCCGGCAGCAGCCGGCAGGCCCACCCGAAAGAGGTGGAGTAGGAGCCGATGACGACGGCGGAGCTGGCGGCGGCCACGGCGTCGTAGCGGGAGACGGGCGAGCGCCGGTCGAGGCTCACCTCGCGCCCTCCCGGCAGGCGACCACGGCGTGCACCCAGTCCTCGAGCAGCGGGGCGATCGCCAGGTGGGCGACCGCGTTGCGGGCGGAGGCGGCCATCTCCTGCACGAGGTCCGCGACGAACGCGCGCGCCCCGCACAGCTCGAGGAGGTCGCGCACCCGGGCGACGTCCTCCTCGTCGACGGTGCCGGCGTGCAGGTACGGGCTGATCGCCGGCCAGGCCGCGGTGGTGCGGGCGTAGCTGATCAACGGCGTGGTCTTGCCGCCACGGAGGTCGGACAACGTGCTCTTGCCGGTCGTCGTCTGGTCGCCGAACATGCCGTCGAGGTCGTCGCCGAGCTGGTAGGCGACGCCGATGAGCCGGGCGAAGTTGCCGAGCGCGGCCTCCTCCGCCGGTTCGGTGCCGGCGAGCACGGCGGCGAGCCGCAGCGGCAGCTCGAAGGAGTAGACGGCTGTCTTCTGCTGCTCCATGGCGATGGTCTCGGCGATGTCGTCACCCCCGACGATGCTCAGCCGGACGTCGGTGAGCTCACCGGCAGCCGTCCGGTGGATCGCGTCGTCGAGGACGTCGAGGAGCCGGCGGACGACCGGCGCCGGTGCCCCGCACAGCGCGACGGTACGCACCGCCCCGGCGAGCGCCAGGTCCCCAGCGAGGATCGCCGCAGTGTCCCCGTAGTGCGCCGCCCGGTCCTCAGCGGTCCCCCACCCGCGGGCGTCGGCAGCGAAGGTGCCCGACACGTTAGGGCGGCCGCGGCGCACGGTGTCGCCGTCGATGACGTCGTCGTGGACGACGAGCGCGGTGTGGAGCAGCTCGAGGGCGGCGGCTACCTCGGCGGCGACGTCGGTGTCCCGGCCGCCCAGCGCGAGGTACACGCTGTGGAACAGCGCCGGGCGGAACCGCTTGCCCCCGGCCGTCGACTCCTGCAGCACCGTCCACAGCCGCCGGTGGTCGGCGCTGGAGATCTGCCGGTCGCCGGCGGCGAAGAAGCGGGCGAGCGCGGCCTCGGTGCGCTCGAGCCCGGCCTCGCGAACGTCACGCAGCATGGGCCGGGACGCTCGGACGGGCGCGCCCACGTCGCTGATCGACTCCATCAGGTCGCGCCTCGGGTGCCGCGGAACCGGTAGACCATGGTGGCCACCGCGACGATCGCGGCGGCGATGCCGGCGGCGACAGCGGTGGTGGTGGAGATCAGGTCGCCGCTGGTGCGGGCGACGGCGATCCAGGACAGTCCCCACACCAGCGTCGCGGCCGGGGCCAGCCGGCCCCGCCCGGCGCGCGCGAGCGCCACCCCGAGGACCGCGACGACGGCGAGCACCGCGGCCGCCCACCACGCGGGCCGACCGCCGCCGGTGACGCCGCTGCCGGCGAGCGCGGCCGCGAGGTTGGCGCAGGTGGCCACCGACACCCAGCCGAGGTAGAGGCCCAGCGTGCCGTCCGCGACGACCGTCTCGACCCGGCTGCGGGGCGGGCGGGCGAGCAGCCGACGGAAGATCGTCGCGAGCACCGCGAGGAGCACGACGATGACGGCGACGCTCCCCCACACCTGGCCGGCCTGGACCACCAGGATCCAGCCGGCGTTGAGGAGCAGCGAGGCGACGACGAGCCAGCCGATGCGGCGGTGGTCGGCCGGGTCCCACCACTGCCACAGGGTGTAGGCGCCCAGCCCGATGTAGATGACGGTCCACACCGAGAAGGCGCCGGAGCCGGGGGCGAGGTGGGTGGCGTCGGCGGCGAGCAGCCCGTCGGCGGCCTCGGCGATGGGGGTGCCGCCGAAGACACCGACCCCGACCATCGAGCCGAGCACGCAGCCGACGAAGCTGATCGTCACCGCGAGGCGTCGCACGAGGGACGCCCGTCGATCCGTCGTCATTTGCTGTGCCTGCCGCTCTTCCCGTCGTCGGGTATCCGCGTCTGCCAGGGCCACCACACCCGTCTGCCGATGTCGTAGACCATCCCAGGCACCAGCAGGCTCCGCACGACGAAGGTGTCGAGGAGGACACCGACGGCGACGATGAAGGCGAGCTGTGCGAGGAACAGCAGCGGGATGACGACGAGCGCGCCGAAGGTCGCGGCGAGCACCAGCCCCGCCGAGGTGATGACCCCGCCGGTGACCGCGAGGCCACGCAGCACCCCCGACCTGGTGCCGTGGCGCAGGGACTCCTCCCGCACCCGGGTCATCAGGAAGATCGAGTAGTCGATGCTCAGCGCGACGAGGAACACGAAGCCGAACAGCGGCACGGTCGCGTCGGCGCCCGGGAAGCCGAGGACGTGGTTGAAGAAGATCGCCGACAGCCCCATGGTCGCCGCGAAGGACAGCACGTTGACCGCGAGGATGACCAGCGGCGCGACGATCGCCCGCAGCAGCAGGACGAGCATAAGGAAGATGACGACGAGGACGACCGGCACGATGGTCAGCAGGTCGGCGCGGGCGGTCTCCTGGGTGTCGAGCCGCTGCGCCGCGGCGCCCCCGACCAGCGCTTCACTGTCCGCGGCGTGCACGGCGTCACGCACCTCGGCGGCGGTGACGGTGGCCTGCTGGCTCTCGCTGGGGTCGCTCGTCGTGGCCTCGATCTGGACCAGGCCGTCGACGACGACCGGCTGCCCGGACTCCTGGTCGGCGGTGATCTGCCCGTCGAGGATCCCGTCCACCTCGAGCACGGCGTCGAGGACGGCGTCGGCCTCACCCTCCGCGGTGATGACGACGATGGGCTGGACCTGGCCGGCGTCGAAGTGCTCGACCAGGACCTCTTCGCCGGCGACGGACTCGACGTCGCCGAGGAACACCTCGGTCTCGCCGGTGCCGTCCGCCTGCAGCGTGGGCAGGAACGCCGCGAGCCCGACGAGGACGACCGCCACGGTCACCCACACCGCGCGCGGCCGGCGGCCGACGAGGCCGGCGACCCGGCCCCACAACCCGGTGGTGACGGGATCCGAGCCGGCGGCCGCCTCGGGGGCGTGGTCCGGCCGGCGCGGCCAGAAGAGCACCCGGGAGCGCCGCCCGGCGACGAGCAGCAGCGCCGGCAGGAGCGTCAGCGCGGCGAGCACCGCCGAGGCGATCCCGATGGCACCGACCGGGCCGAGGCTGGCGTTGGAGCCGAGGTCGGAGAGCAGCAGGCAGAGCAGGCCGACGATGACGGTGCCGGCGCTGGCGAGGATCGGCTCGACCGAGGCGCGCCACGCAGCCCGCATCGCGTCGACCGGCTCGGCGTGGCGGGTGAGCTCCTCGCGGTAGCGCGCGACGAGCAGCAGCGAGTAGTCGGTCGCGGCGCCGATGACGAGGATCGACAAGATCCCCTGGCTCTGCCCGTTGAGCAGCAGCGTGCCGTTGCCGGCGAGCGGCTTGACCACGAGGGCGGCCGCGCAGAGCGCGAACACCGAGGTCAGCAGCACGGTGAAGGGCAGGATCGGCGAGCGGTAGACGAGGACGAGGATGACGAGGACGACGACGAGCGCGACCAGCAGCAGCACGCCGTCGATGCCCGCGAACGCGTTGACGAGGTCGGCGACGAAGCCGGCCGGGCCGGTCACCCAGCCGGTGAGCTCGGCGCCGGGCAGCGTGTTGGCGCTGAGGGTGCGCAGCTCGTCGACGACGGCGTTGACGGTGCGCTCGCCGGTGTCGCCGAGTGGCTCGTTGGCGAGCTCGGCATCGACCGGCACCGGGAGCATGAGTGCCGCGCCGTCCTCTGCGGGCACGACGACGACCGGGCCGGCGAGGACGTCGCCGATAACCTGACCGCCGGGCAGCGGGTGCTGCGGGATCTGGGCAGCCAGCTCCTCGGCGGCACCGATCTGCTCGGGGCTCACCTCGCCGCCGCCGGCCGGCTCGAGGACGATGAGCGCCGGCAGCGACTGGCTGTCGGTGAACCCAGCGGCGAGCTCGTCGGCGCGGGTGGACTCCGCGCTCGACGGCAGGAACGCGGCCGGGTCGTTCTCCTGCACCTCGGAGAGCGATCCCTGCGCCATCCCGCCGAAAGCGGCCACCCCCAGCCACGCCGCCAGCACGGCGAGCAGCAGCAGCGCCCGCCCGATCGCCCCACCGCGCGACGCGCCGGTAGGCTGGCTGCGACGTTCGGAACCCGACTTGATACTAAGCACGTTGAGGAATATGCCTGCTCTCGCCCAACCTCGCAACTCCGGCCGCCTCGCGGCCGGTATGGCGCCGACCACACCGCAACCGTGACGGTAGCCGGCAGCACCGATGCCGAGGGCGACGGCGAGGAGGGCGCGACGCGACCGACGATCGCGTACCCGTCACCGGAGAAGTGGCCGACCGGCCGGCTGCTCTCGGCGGCCGCCCGCCGGGTCGAGCGCGCCTGGGACGCCTACCTGCTGTCCTGGGACCTCAGCCACGCCTCGGTCCCGGTGCTCGTCGTGCTCGCCCGCGGCCCGCTGTCGCAGCGTCAGGTCGCCGCGCAGATGCACGTGACCGAGCAGGCGGTCGGCCGGGTGGTGCGCAACCTCGAGCGCAGCGGCCACGTGACCCGCCAGCGGCACCCGGCGGACCGTCGTCGTCAGGTGGTCGCGCTCACCCCGAGCGGCCGGCAGTCGCTGACGACGCTCGACGACGCGCACGCGGTGGAGTCGCTCATCGGGGACTCGCTCTCCCCGGCACAGATCGACCAGCTGCGCGGGCTGCTCATCGAGCTGGTCACCGCGATGCCGCTGACCGACGAGCGCGACACGGTCTAGCGCCCCCCGCCTGCCGCCGGGCGGGTGCAGCGCGCACCGGCCGCCCGGCTGAGCCGGGCGGCCGGTGACTGACTAGGAGTCGCCGTCGAACAGGCTGGTGACCGAGCCGTCCTCGAACACCGCGCGGATCGCCCGCGCCAGCAGCGGCGCGATGGGCAGCACGGTGAGCTTGGGGAACATCTTGCTGGCTTCGATCGGCAGCGTGTCGGTGATGACCACCTCACGCGCACCGCACTCGCTCAGCCGCCGGGGCGCCGGGTCGGACAGCACTCCGTGCGTCGCGACGACGATGACGTCGAGCGCGCCCGCGCCCAGCAGCACCTTGACGGCCTCGGCGATCGTGCCACCGGTGTCGATGAGGTCGTCGACGAGCACGCAGGTGCGACCCTCGACCTCGCCGACCACCCGGTTGGCTACCGACTGGTTGGGCCGCGTGACATCGCGCGTCTTGTGCACGAACGCCAGCGGGCTGCCGCCGAGCTTGGCCGCCCACTTCTCCGCCACGCGGATGCGACCGGCGTCGGGCGAGACGACCGTGACGTTGGTGGTGTCCACCCGGGAGCGGACGTAGTCGGTGAGGATCGGCATCGCCCACAGGTGGTCGACCGGCCCGTCGAAGAAGCCCTGGGTCTGCGCGGCGTGCAGGTCGATCGACATCAGCCGGTCGGCGCCGGCGGTCTTGTACATGTCGGCCACCAGGCGCGCGGAGATCGGCTCGCGGCCGCGGTGCTTCTTGTCCTGCCGGGCGTAGGGGTAGAACGGTGCCACCACGGTGATCCGCTTGGCCGACGCCCGCTTGAGCGCGTCAACCATGATCAGCTGCTCCATCAACCACTGGTTGATGGGGGCGGTGTGCGACTGCAGGACGAACACGTCCGAGCCGCGCACGCTCTCCTCGAAGCGGACGTAGATCTCGCCGTTGGCGAAGTCGTAGGCCGTCGTCGGGACGAGGTCGATACCCAGTTCGCGGCCGACGTCGTCGGCCAACGACTGGTGGGCGCGTCCAGAGACGACGACGAGCCGCTTCTCGCCGCGTGTGGTGATGCCTGTCATCGGTCGGTGCCGCTCCCGGTCTGCTCGGTCGTGTTGCCGTCACGGGGAACGGCCTGCCCATGGTTGCCGCGGGCGAGCTCCGCCCGAGCCTGCGGGGAGAGCTCGCGGCCCGCGTCGGCGTCCAGCGCCGCCTGCGCTGCGTCGGCCGCCGGGGTGCCGGCGCGTCGGCGCAGCACCCAGCCCTCGATGTTGCGCTGGTTGACGGTGTTGATCGCCAGCGCGCCGGCGGGCACGTCGTGGCGCACCACCGTGCCGGCGCCGGTGTAGGCGCCGTCGCCGACGGTCACCGGCGCGACGAACATGTTGTCCGAGCCGGTGCGTGCGTTGGAGCCGATCCTGGTGCGGTGCTTGGCCACGCCGTCGTAGTTGACGAACACCGAGGCGGCACCGATGTTGGTGCCCTCACCGATCTCCGCGTCCCCGACGTAGCTCAGGTGCGGCACCTTGGAGCCCGCGCCGATCCGCGCCTCCTTGGTCTCCACGAAGGTGCCGATCTTGCCGGCGTCGCCGAGCACCGTGCCCGGCCGCAGGTAGGCGAACGGGCCGACGTTCGCGCCGGCCCCGATCTCCGCGGCGGTGGCGTGGCTGCGCACCACCTGCGCCCCGGCGCCGACGACGACGTCGCGCAGCGTGGTGTCGGGCCCGATCTCGGCGCCGTCACCGACGGTCGTCGTGCCGTGGAGCTGGCTGCCCGGCAGGATCGTCACGTCCTGCGACAGCGTGACGTCGACGTCGATCCAGGTCGTGGCGGGGTCGACAACGGTGACGCCCTCGCGCATCCAGTCCTCGACGATCCGGCGGTTGAGCTCCGCGCCGATCGCGGCGAGCTGGGCGCGGTCGTTGACGCCCTCGACCAGCCACGGGTCGTCGGCGACGACGGCGCGCACCCGCTTGCCGTCCTCGTGGGCGAGCGCGACGACGTCGGTGAGATACACCTCACCCTGGTCGTTCTGCGTCCCCACCCGGCCGAGCGCGTCGCGCAGGACCTCGGCGTCGAAGACGTAGACGGAGGCGTTGATCTCGTCGATCTCGCGCTGCTCCTCGGTGGCGTCGCGGTGCTCGACGACGGCGGTGACCCCGCCGTCCTCGCCGCGCACGACCCGGCCGTAGCCGGAGGGGTCGGCGAGGCGGGTGCTCAGCAGCGTGATGGCGTTGCCGTCGGCCTCGTGGGCGGCGAGCAGCTCGCCCAGCGTGCCGGCGTCGAGCAGCGGGACGTCGCCGGCGGTGACGACGACCGGACCGCTGATCCGGTCGGTGCCGCCGCCGTGGGCGCGACCGGCCTCCTCCTTGGCGTCGAGCACGCCGAGGGCGCACTGGACCGCCCGGCCGGTGCCCGGGACCTGGTCCTGGTCGACGACGACGACGCCGGGCACGAGCTCGGTCGCGTGCGCGGCCACGGTCTCGCGCTCGTGACGGACGACGACGGCGAGGCGGCGGGGCCGCAGCTCCTGGCCGGCGGCGAGCGCGAAGCCGAGCAGGCTACGACCACCGATGGCGTGCAGGACCTTGGGGGTGCGGGACTTCATCCTCGTGCCCTCGCCCGCGGCGAGGACGATGACGGCGGCTGGCTGAGCGCTCACTCGGGACGGCTCCCTCGTCGGGTTCCAGCCCGGGACGGACCCGGACTCGTGCCTTCCTACTCTAGCCCGGGCGGCAAGGCCGGCACCCACCCGCCGGCTCCGCCCCCAGGATTCGAACCCGGACCTCAAGGCACCAAAGGCCTGTGTGCTGCCGTTACACCAGGGCGGACCGCGCCGGCCGCGCCGACGCAGCGACCAGTCTGCCAGGCGCACCGGCCATGACTCACCTCTGCCGCCCGGGGGCCGGTCGCGGGCGCAGGGCATGATGGTGCGGTGTCCACCACCCGTTCGCGCCCCTCTCGCCCCCGGATGACCGCCGGTCAGCGCCGGGAGCAGCTCCTTGACGTCAGCCGGGCACTGTTCGCCGAGAAGGGTTTCGAGGGGACGAGCGTCGAAGAGGTCGCCGCCCGGGCAAAGGTCTCCAAGCCGGTGGTCTACGAGCACTTCGGCGGCAAGGAGGGGATGTACGCCGTCATCGTCGACCGCGAGCTGCACCAGCTGCTCGGGGTGCTGAGCGAGTCACTCAAGACCGGCGGCCACCCGAAGAAGATCGTCGAGCGCACGGCGCTCGCACTGCTGGAGTACATCGACTCCAACACCGACGGCTTCCGGATCCTCGTCCGCGACTCTCCGGTGGCACAGGCGACCGGTACGTTCTCCTCGCTCATCGGCGACGTCGCCACCCAGGTGGAGCACATGCTCGCCGACCAGTTCCGCCGTCGGCGGCTGTCACCCGACACCGCGCCGATGTACGCGCAGATGCTCGTCGGGATGATCGCGCTCACCGGCCAGTGGTGGCTCGAGGCCCGCAGCCCGGACCGGGAGCAGGTCGCCGCGCACCTGGTCAACCTCGCCTGGAACGGCCTGCGCGGCCTGGAGCCCACCCCGCACCTCACCGCCGAGCGACCGGCTGCTGCTACCACGCCGACGACGCCGCCCGCGCCGACGACCGACGCGTGACGGCCGCGGGCCGCGACTCACCGCGGCCCCGATGGCGGGGCGCGGCGGTCGACAGATACTGTCGTGACGCCCACCATCCCTGAGCGACGACTCCGACCACCGGGAGCTCTTCACCGATGCCACGTCTCGAGTTCGAGCACATCACCAAGTCCTACGGTTCGTTGCGGGCCTTGAACGACCTCACCTTTGCTGTCGACAGCGGGGAGATCTTCGGCTTCGTCGGGTCCAACGGTGCCGGCAAGACGACCGCGATGCGTATCGCGCTCGGTGTGCTGGCCGCCGACTCCGGCGAGGTCCGGTGGCGTGACCGCCCGCTCGACCTTCAGATGCGTCGCCGCGTCGGCTACATGCCCGAGGAGCGTGGCCTGTACCCGCGGATGAAGGTCGGCGACCAGCTGGTCTACCTCGCCAAGCTGCACGGCCTGGGCACCGCCGACGCCACCACCGCGATGGAGCAGTGGACCGAGCGGCTCGGTGTGGCGAGCCGGCGCGGCGACGACGTCGAGAAGCTCTCGCTGGGCAACCAGCAGCGCGTCCAGCTGGCGTCCGCGCTCGTCCACGGCCCGGAGATCCTCGTCCTCGACGAGCCCTTCTCCGGGCTGGACCCGGTCGCGGTGGACGTCATGAGCTCCGTGCTGCAGGAGCGTGCCGCCGACGGCGTGCCGGTGATCTTCTCCTCCCACCAGCTCGAGCTGGTCGAGCGGCTCTGCGACCGGGTCGGCATCATCCGCTCCGGCACCATGGTGGCGGTGGGGACCCAGGACGAGCTGCGGGCAACCTCCAACCTCCGGTGGCGAGCCGTCGTCGACGGCTCCGCCGCGGGCTGGGCGCAGCAGGTGCCCGGTGCCACGGTGCAGCGCGACGATGGCCGTGAGGTCGTCGTGGAGCTGCAGGGCAAGGAGGTCGGCGTCGAGCAGCCGTTCCTCGAGGCCGCGATGCGCGCCGGCCTGGTGCGCGAGTTCGCCGCCGTCCGCCCGAGCCTGTCCGACCTCTTCCGCGATGTCGTCAGCACCACGGACACCGAGACCGAGGAACCCACCGAGGAGACCGCTGGGCGCCGGGGCCATCGAGGTCTGGGCCGCCGACGGAAGGACGCCGCGTGAGCAACGACCAGCAGCCAGACCAGCGCCGTACCGGCACCATGCGGGCGATCGGCCTCGTCGCCCGGCGCGAGGTGAAGGTGCGCTTCCTGGCGAAGTCCAACCTCATCTCGCTGGCGATCATGCTCGTCGTGCTCGTCGCGGGTGTCTTCGTGCTCGACTACTTCGTCAGCCGCGACGAGGCCGACACCGGCGCCGACTACACGGTGGCCGTCGATGCCGGCGTCGCCGACCTCGAGCCGCACCTCACCGCCGCCGCGGCCGCGATGGGCACCAGCATCGACCTCGAGACCATGGATCGCGCCGCGGCCGAGACGGCTCTCGAGGACGACCTCGACGGCTTCCTCGCCGGCTCCGCGGACCGCCCTGAGCTGCTGGTGCAGAGCACCCCCGACGAGCAGCTCGTCGCGCTCGTCACCACCGCCACCCAGGAGCACGTCCTCACCGTGCAGGTGACCGAGCTCGGCGGCGACCCCGCCGAGGTCCAGCAGGCGCTCGCCCAGGCGGTGCCGCAGGTCTCCTCGCTCGCCGTGGACGAGGACGACGACCAGTTCGGCCCCCAGTACCTCATCGCCATCGTGGCGATCTCGCTGCTGCTGTTCGCGCTCATCGGCACCGGCTCGCTCATCGCCATGGGCGTCGTGGAGGAGAAGTCCTCCCGGGTCGTGGAGATCCTCCTCGCGACCATCCGGCCATCGGAGCTGCTCGCCGGCAAGATCCTCGGGATCGGCGTCGTCGGCCTCGCGCAGGTCCTGCTCCTCGGGGGTGGCACGTTCGCCGCGATGGCGGCCACCGGGGTGATGTCCGGGGTGGAGGTCGACCTCGGCCTGGCGCTGCTCATGCTGATCGTCTGGTTCCTGCTCGGCTTCGCGGTCTACTCGCTGCTCTTCGGCGGGTTCGCCGCGCTCATCTCCCGGCAGGAGGAGATCGGCGCGGTCACCACCCCGCTGATGTTCCTCATGTTCGTGCCGTTCTACCTGTCGATGTTCCTCATCACCAGCAACCCGGACGGCACCGCCGTCAAGGTGCTCTCGCAGGTGCCGTTCTTCGCCCCGTTCATGATGCCGATGCGCAGCGTGTACGGAGCGGTGGCGGCCTGGGAGATCGGGCTCGCCGTCGTCATCGCACTGGCGATCATCCCGCTGCTGGTGTGGATCGCCGGCCGGATCTACAAGCGCGGCGTCCTCCACACCGGCGGCCGCATGAAGCTCACCGAAGCCCTGCGAGGCTGACCCGGGCGTGGGGGGGGGGGGGGGGGGGGGGGGGGGGGGGGGGGGGGGGGGGGGGGGGGGGGNCACCGGCGGCCGCATGAAGCTCACCGAAGCCCTGCGAGGCTGACCCGGGCGTGCCGGGGCCGGGCGACCGGCCCCGGCAGGGCGGTTCCTCCGCAGATATCTCGATGTCGAGTAATCTCGGAGGATGGCACTCCCGGGCGACACCCAGCCGACTCAGGACGAGGTCGACCGGATCGTCGCGGCCTGGGGACGGGAACGGCCGGACCTCGACCCGAGGCCGCTGCACATCTTCTCCCGGGTGTCGCGCCTCTCCCGCCACCTCGACCTCGCCCGCCGTCGCGCCTTCACCGACCACGACCTCGAGGGCTGGGAGTTCGACGTGCTGTCGGCGCTGCGCCGCGCCGGTGAGCCCTACGAGCTGACCGCCGGCCGGCTGCTCACCGAGACCCTCGTCTCCTCGGGCACGATGACTCACCGGATCGACCGGATGGTCGATCACGGCCTCGTCGTGCGCGCGGTCGGCGCCACCGACCGCCGGGTGGTGCTCGTGCGCCTCACCGAGCACGGCCGGACCAAGGTCGATGCCGCGATGGCCGACCTCCTCGACTCCGAGCAGGAGCTCCTCGCCCAGCTCGACGACGACGAGGTCGCCCTGCTCACCAGCCTGCTGCGCCGCCTCACCCTCCCCTTCGAGACCTGACGCCCGCGCCGGGTGCGGGCTGCGGGCGCCGCCCCGCGCCGGCCGCGCGGCGGCGTCTCCGGGGCGCCTTACCCTGGAGCAGTGGCACATCTTCTCGGGGCCGAGTCCCTGCACCTGGAGTACCCGACCAAGCTCGTCCTCGACTCGGTGACCGTCGGGGTGGACCAGGGTGACCGGATCGGCATCGTCGGGCGCAACGGGGACGGCAAGTCCAGCCTGCTGCGGCTGCTCGCCGGCCGCATCGAGCCGAACGCCGGGCGGGTCACCCGCCGCGGCGGCGTGCAGATGGCGGTGCTCGACCAGGGCGACACCCTCGACCCGACGGCCACCGTGGGCTTCGCCGTCGTCGGTGACCGCGCCGAGCACGAGTGGGCCGGCGACCCCCGGGTCCGCGACGTCATCTCCGGGCTGGTGAGCGACCTGTCGTGGGACGCGACTG
Source organism: Georgenia sunbinii (assembly GCF_036421875.1). Classification (NCBI taxonomy): domain Bacteria; kingdom Bacillati; phylum Actinomycetota; class Actinomycetes; order Allobogoriellales; family Allobogoriellaceae; genus Georgenia; species Georgenia sunbinii. Next base: position 47,581 of record NZ_JAZGOL010000005.1, read on the forward strand.
TTGGCAGCCTCAGCGGTGGCCAGCGGCGCCGGGTGGCGCTGGCCGCGCTCCTCGTCGGTGACTGGGACGTCATCGGCCTCGACGAGCCGACCAACCACCTCGACGTCGAGGGCATCACCTGGCTCGCCCGCCACCTGCAGCGGCGCTGGCCGGCCGCCACCGGCGGGCTGCTGGTCATCACTCACGACCGCTGGTTCCTCGACGAGGTCGCCACCACCACCTGGGAGGTGCACGACGGCGTCGTCGACCCCTTCGAGGGCGGGTACGCCGCCTACGTGCTGCAGCGGGTGGAGCGTGACCGGCAGGCCGCCTCCAGCGAGGCGAAGCGGCAGAACCTCATGCGCAAGGAGCTGGCGTGGCTGCGCCGCGGCGCGCCGGCCCGCACCGCCAAGCCGAAGTTCCGCATCGAGGCCGCGAACCAGCTCATCGCCGACGTGCCGCCGATCCGCGACCGCGTCGAGCTCACCAAGATGGCGACGGCGCGGCTCGGCAAGGACGTCATTGACCTGCTCGACGTCTCGGTGGCCTTCGACCGGCCGGTGCTGCGCGAGGTCGAGTGGCGGATCGCGCCCGGGGAACGCACCGGCATCCTCGGTGCCAACGGCTCGGGCAAGTCCACCCTCCTCAACGTCATCGCCGGCACGCAGGCGCCGGACTCCGGACGCGTCAAGCGCGGCAAGACGGTCAAGCTCGGTGTGCTGGACCAGGAGTTCGCCAACCTCGTCGAGATCGCCGGGGACCGGGTACGCGAGGTACTGGCCCGGACTCAGGCGACGTTCGTCGTCGATGGCAAGGACATGACGCCGGCCCAGCTGCTCGAGCGTCTGGGCTTCGCGAAGGAGCAGCTCTCGACGCGGGTCGGTGAGCTCTCCGGCGGCCAGCAGCGGCGCCTCCAGCTGCTCCTGCTGCTGCTCGCCGAGCCCAACGTGCTCATCCTCGACGAGCCGTCCAACGACGTCGACACCGACATGCTCACCGCGATGGAGGACCTGCTCGACTCCTGGCCGGGGACGCTCATCGTGGTCTCTCACGACCGCTACCTGCTCGAGCGGGTGACCGACCAGCAGTACGCGATCGTCGACGGCCGGCTGCGCCACCTGCCCGGCGGGGTGGACGAGTACCTGCGGCTGCGGGCCGCCGAGCCGGCGGGCACCGGGGCAGCTCCGCTGCGCGGCGACGACGCGCCCGCGGCCGACGCCGGCGGCGGGCTCTCGGGCCGCGAGCTGCGCGAGGCGACCAAGGAGCTGGCGTCCCTGGAGCGCCGGATGGAGCGGATGCGCGCCACCGCCGCCGAGGCCCGCCGCAAGCTCGTGGACATCGACCAGTCCGACTATGTCGCCATCGCCGCCGAGATGGCGGAGATCACCCGGCTGGAGGACGAGGCCGACACCCTCGAGGACCGTTGGCTGGACCTCGCCGACCAGCTCGGCTGAGCGCCGCACCGGCTCGGCCGAGCGCCGCACCCGCTCGGCCGAGGGGCGACGCGGCTCAGTCGATCTTGCCGATCGGCTGACGCTTCTCGGCCTGGAACACGTCCTCGGTGCGGCCCCGCGCCCAGTAGCCGGAGATGGAGGTCGCCTCGCGGGGGATCTCGCGGCGACGCAGCACCGCACGGGCGGCCTTGATGGACTCCCGCTCCCCGTGCACGAACACCTGGACGTCTTCGGCGACCACGCCGGGCTCGGCCGACCAAGGCCCGGCGTCGAGCGCACGGGCGAGGAAGTCGACGTCGTCGGTGTCGGGGTTGACCAGCCACTGGACCTGGACCTGGCTGGGGCTCACCAGCTCGATGATGTCTGCCTCGTCCTCGACCTCCAGGTGGGCGACGCCGCGTGCGGACGCCGGCAGCGCCTCGAGGGCGTTGGCGATCGCCGGCACCGCTGACAGGTCCCCGGCGAGCACGTGCCAGCCGGCCGCCGGGTCGGGCATGTAGCCACCGCCGGGGCCGGAGAGCACGAGCTGGTCGCCGGGCACCGCGGCGGCTGCCCACGGCGCGGCGAGGCCGGTGTCCCCGTGGACGACGAAGTCGATGGCGATCCGGCGGGCGGGCCGGTCGACCCACCGCACGGTGTAGGTGCGCGTCACCGGGCGCTGCTCGGGCGGCAGCGTCTCGCGCAGCGCGGCCATGTCGTAGGGCGGCTCGAGGCCGAGCGCGGGGTCGACGAACACCAGCTTGACGTAGGCGTCGGTGGCACCGTTGTCGGAGAACTGCGCCAGTGACTCCCCGGTGGCGACCACCCGCACCAGGTGTGGCCCGATCTGCTCGGTCGAGACCACGGTGAGGACGTGCTGCGGGCGCGCGGGACGGGGGCGCCGCTGGTCGGGGGCGGTGGTTGGTGTCGTCATCGGTCGGACCCTCTCGGTCGGGGGCGGGGCCGGTGGCAGGCAGCTGCGCCCACCGGCGCGGTGATCAGTCCTCGCGCTGGACGTGCTCGAGGACGCGTGCGCCGTGTGTCGGCGCGGTGACGGTGAGGACGTCGTCGGCCACCTGCGCGGCGCGCAGCACGCTGGCGACGGACTGGGCGTGGGAGGCATCGATGCACAGCGCCGCGACCGTGGGCCCGGAGCCGGAGACCACGGCGGCGAGGGCGCCGGCACGGTCGGTGGCCGCGAGGACGTCGGCGAGCTCGGGACGCAGCTCGAGCGCCGCCTCCTCGAGGTCGTTGGCAAGGTGCCGGGCGAGCTGGAGCGGGTCGCCGGCGCGCAGCGCGGCCAGCAGGTCGTCGTCGAGCTCGGGCGGCGCGGCGGTCCGCCCGCCGAGCTCGTCGAACTCCGCGAACACCGTCGGTGTCGGCGTCCCGCGGGCCTGGGTGGCCAGCACCCAGTGGTAGGTGCCGCTGCTCATCGCAGACGTGACGACGTCGCCGCGGCCGGTGCCGACGGCGGTGAGCCCGGTGAGGGCGAACGGGACGTCGGCGCCGAGCTGGCCGCCGAGCGCCACGAGCTCCGCGCGGTCGAGCCCCAGGCCCCACAGCTGGTCGCAGGCGAGCAGCGCCGCGGCGGCGTCAGCGGAGCCGCCGCCCATGCCGCCACCGACGGGGACCCGCTTGACGATCTCCAGGTGCGCGCCCGCCGTGGCGCCGGTGGTCTCGCGCAGCAGCTCCGCCGCCCGTACCGCGAGGTTGGTGGCGTCGGTGGGAACGGCCGCGGCGCCGCGGCCGACGACGCTCAGCGTGAGCTCGCCGTCGGACGCGCCCGTCCGGGTCGCGGTGACGTCCTCGTAGAGGTCGACGGCCTGGAACACGGTGGTGAGCGGGTGGTAGCCGGTGCTGTCCGGCGCGCCGACCCGTAGCGCGAGGTTGATCTTCCCCGGGGCGCGTACGTGGACGGACTCGGTCATCGAGCCTCCTGCGCCGCCGACGGCACGGGACGGTGCTCGGCGATCCGGGCGAAGTCGACGATGCCGAGACGCTCACCGCGCAGCGTCGGGTCCAGCCCGGCGGCGGTCACCGCCTCGGCGGCCAGCACCGGTGAACCTGCCCAGCCAGCCAGCGCGGACCGCAGCGTCTTGCGCCGCTGCCCGAAGGCGGCGTCGACGACGGCGAACACCTCGGCGCGCCCCGCGGTGGTCGACGGCGGGTCGCGGCGCTCGAGCCGGACGAGCGCGGAGTCGACGTTGGGCACCGGCCAGAACACCGTCCGGCCGATCGTCGCCGAGCGCTGGGTGTCGGCGTACCAGGCGGCCTTGGCTGACGGCACCCCGTAGGTGCGCGAGCCCGGCGGCGCGGCGAGCCGGTCGGCGACCTCGGCCTGCACCATCACCAGGCCGCTGCGCAGGCTCGGCATCCGCTCGAGGAGGGTGAGCAGGACGGGTACCGCGACGTTGTACGGCAGGTTGGCGACGAGCGCGTCCGGCGCGGCCGGTGTCCCGTCGGGCAGCGCGGGCAGCTCGGTGACCGCCATCGCGTCGGCTTCGACCACGGTCAGCCGGCCGGCGGCGTCCGGCATCCGTTGCGCGACGGTGCCGGGCAACGCGGCGGCCAGCACCGGGTCGATCTCGATGGCGACGACGTGCGCGCCGGTCGCCAGCAGCGCCAGGGTGAGCGAGCCCAGTCCCGGCCCGACCTCGAGGACGACGTCGCCCGGGCCGGTACCGGCGATCCGCACGATCCGTCGAACGGTGCCGGCGTCGACGACGAAGTTCTGCCCGAGCGTCTTGGTCGGGCGGATGCCCAGCCGGGCGGCGAGCGCGCGGACGTCAGCGGGGCCGAGGAGTGCCGCCGGTGGCGGCGCCTCTCCGCTCACCCCGGCGGGCGGGGGCACCGGGGCGGCCGGCTGCGGGTCAGTCACGTCCTCGAGCGTAGCCGCAACCACCGCAGGCGCCGACGAGCCGCCGCGGCCGGGGCGGCGGCGGCTCCTCGTCAGGCGGCGGCTCAGCGCAGCCCGAGGCTGGCCGAGCAGGCGGGCCACTGGCCCCAGCCGGACCGGGCCTGGAGCGCCTGGGCGCGCTGGGTCTGCTCCGCGGGCGATGCCTGCGACGGCAGCCCGCTGCCGCCGACCGACTGCCAGGTGCCCACCGAGAACTGGTAGAGCCCGTGGTAGAGGCCGTTGGCACTGACGATGCTCGGGTTGCCACCGGACTCGCACTGCGCGAGGGACGCCCACACACCGCCGGAGACCCCGCCGCCGGAGGAGCCGGACGAACCGGAGTCCGAAGAGCCGGAGGACGACGAACCAGAAGACGAGGAACCAGAAGACGAGGAACCGGAGGACGACGAGCTCGACGGGGCCGGGGTGCTGGGCCGCGCGACCGGACGCTCCTTGGTGCCGACCGCGACCACCCGTGCGACCGGCTCGCGCACGGTGACGTAGCTGCTGGGGTCGCTGACCGACTCGTCCTCGCCGGTGAGCACCGCCAGCCGGGCGCGCACCCGACGGCCCTCCTCGCCCTCCTCGACCACGCGGGTCTCGCCGACGTAGAGGGAGTCGTCCTGCCGCTCGGTGGTGTCGAACGGGATGGACTCGGCGTCCGCGCGCAGGGTGTGGGCCACCCGCGTGACGATCAGCTGCGCGACGCCGTCGTTGCCGGTGGTGACGACGGCGTCGTCGAGCTTGCCGAGGGTCACCTCCGCGAGGGCGAGGACGTCGTCGACGTGAGCCTCGTCCTTCGGCGTCACCCGGATCGTCTCGCCGTCGACGACGACGTCGACCGGCTCACCGTCGACGAGCGGCATGTCCAGCGCGCGGCGGGTGCCGTCCAGCGACCGGGAGGCGGCCACCGTGACGGCACGGCCGGCCTCACCGACGGTGTGGATGGCGTCCGCGGTCGTCTGCGCGGTGGTCCACACCTCGCGCGGCTCCCCGTTGACGTCCACCTGGATCTGTTGCGCGGAGCGCACGACGACGAGCGCGCCGTCATGCAGCGGCTCCTGCGGGGCGGGCCCGACGGCGTCGTGCTCCCCGGGCTCGATGTCCTGCTCGGTGAGCAACCCGTCGACCGAACCGGCGAAAGTCGTCACCGTGGTCTGCACACCGTCGATGTCGAGCTCGACGGTCTTGTGCGCGGTGGCGACGGCCACGCCACCACCGATGAGCATCGGGACCGCGACCAGCCCGGCGACGAGGGCGCGGCGCCGGCGGCGGGGGCGGGCAGCCGACTGGTCGTCGAGCGACGGCGTCGGCTCGGGGTAGAGGTTCTCGGGCACGGCTGGAGTCGAGGGCACAGGATTCCTTGGGTAGCAGGTCCGGCACAGACGAGGGCCTGACGGAGAGCTGGGCCCGGAGGGTGCGCGGCGAGTGCGCGCACTGTCTGATCCGGCGGTGAGTCGCGGGCAGCGACCGGGGCCTCGCCAGAGACCCGCCAACGAATGTAACCGGATCGTTACGCGTCGGTCTACGTGAGGTCGCTCACGCGGGGTAGCGGGTCAGTGGATCAGTACCAACCGCGGGCGTGGCTGTGAGAGAGCGCACCGCACGGGGTGCCGTAGCGGCCGGCGATGTAGTCCAGCCCCCAGGTGATCTGGGTGGCCGGGTTGGTCCGCCAGTCGGAACCGGCCGAGGCCATCTTCGACCCCGGCAGCGACTGTGGGATGCCGTAGGCGCCCGAGCTCGGGTTCTCGGCGGTGGTCCGCCAGTTCGACTCGCGCTCCCACAGCTGGTCGAGGCACTGGAACTGGTCGCCGCCCCAGCCGCGGGCGCCGGCCAGCTCGGCGCCGATCGCGCGGGTGTCGCCGCTGCTGAAGGTGGGGACAGGTGCGTCGCCGGACGAGCCCGAGGAGCTGCTGCTGGACGCGGCGGGGGGCGCGACCGGCTCCGGCTCCGGCTCTGGCTCGGCGGTGCCGACCCGGATGACCTCGTCGACCCGCTCGCTGAGCACCGCGCGGGCGATGACCTCGCGGTCCTCCTCGCCCTCGCCGCGGCGGGTGATCCGCACGGTCGTGGCGGTGACGCCGTCGACGCCCTCGGTGAGGACCTCCCGCTCGCCCGTGAGGAGCGAGCCGTCCTCCTCCTCGATGGTCTCGAACGGGTCGGTGTCGGTCTCGTGCCGGTCGTGCGCCACGACCGAGGTGATCGCGATCGTCATGCCCGGCGAGAGCCGCTGGCCCATGGGCACCGACACCACGTCGTCGGCGTCGACGAGCACGCCGGCCTCGAGCAGCGCCTCGGCAACCGTCGTCGCCGAGGTCGTCAGCTGCTGCGGCTCGCCGTCGACGACGATCTCGATCGCGGCGCCGGGCAGCGGGACCCGGGACTCGAAGCGGGAGGCGACGGCGGAGCCGGCCGCGTGCCGCTCGACGGCGTCGCCCCGGCCCTCGAAGGCGGCGGCGGTCACCGGCGCGAGCGGCTGGGTCGTCGTCGACGGGGTCGCGACGGCGAAGGCGAGGGTGCCGCCGACGATGGCGGTGAGCACCGCGCCGCGCAGGCCGCGGCGGGCGGCGTGCTGCAGGCGGTGGGCGGGCGGAACGACCTCACGGTGTCTCGCCCGGGGTTCGAGATCGGGCACGGCTGGTCCTGTCTGAGGGAGGGCGCCCGGCCGACGACGTCGACCGAGCGTGACTGACCTGTGGTAGACCGTAACCGATTCGTGACCTGATCCCAAGTGCCGATCGGGCAGCGGTGGACGCCGAGAGTGCTACCAGGTGCCGTAGACGGCCTCGGTGGTGGCGGTCAGCTGGTGGCACAGCCGGGTGAGGTCGGTGCCGGTCTCCTCGGCCAGCCGGCGGACGGTCAGCGGCATGAGGTACGGGCCGTTGGGCCGGCCCCGGTAGGGCGCGGCGGTGAGGTAGGGCGCATCGGTCTCGACAAGCAGCAGCTCGACCGGCACCTCGCGCAGCGCCGCCCGGAGCGGGTCGTTGGCCTTGAAGGTCACCGGGCCGGCGACCGAGAGGTACCAGCCGTGCTCGGCGCAGCGCCGGGCCAGCTCCACGTCTCCGGAGAAGCAGTGGAACACCGTCCGGGCGGGGGCGCCGTCGGTGAGGAGGACGTCGACGACGTCGGCGTGCGCCTCCCGGTCGTGGATCTGCACCGGCAGGTCGAGCTCCTTGGCCAGCGCGAGGTGGGCCCGGAAGGACTCCCGCTGCACCCGCCGGGCCTGCTCCCCGCCCCGGAAGAAGTCGAGGCCGGTCTCGCCGATCGCCCGGACCCGCTCGTCGCGGGCAAGCTCGGCGACCCGGGCGACGGCGTCGTCCAGGGACGTCTCGTGGCGCGGCGCGACGGCGGGGTCCAGGCCGTCCGGCGCGACCTCCCGGATGCCGGCGTGGAGCGGCGCCTCGTTCGGGTGGATCGCCAGCGAGGCGACGACCTGCGGGTGCTCGTGGGCCAGCGCGACGCTCGGCGCGAGGGTGTCGAGGTCGCAGCCGACCTGCACCATCCGGGTGACGCCCACCTCAGCGGCACGTGCGAGGTGCTCCGCGACGCTCAGCGGCGCCATGCCGTCCCGGACGCCCGGGTCGTCGTCGGCGCCCACCGGGAAGTGGGTGTGGTTGTCGATGACCGGTGCGGGCAGCGGCTCCGGGACCGGTGGCCAGCCGCGCTCCTTGCGGCTCACGGCTCGACGCCGAGGCGGGTGAGCTCCTCGGCGACGATCGAGTCGTCGAGCTTGGTGAAGATCGGCGCCGGCTTGCCGACCGGCTCCCCCACCCGGACCGGGCGCTGCCCCCACGTCGGCACCCCGGAGTAGTCGCCGGTGATGACCGGGTAGCCCGGCCCGCCGTCGAGGTCCTCGACCTCCTCGAGCCGCGGCAGCGGGGCGACGTCGCCGGTACCGCCGATGGCGGCGTCGACGGCGTTGGCGCTGTGCGGCAGGAACGGGCTGAGCATGATGTTGAGGTCGCTGACCGCCTGCACGGCGACGTGGAGGATGGTCGCGCGGCGCTCCTGCTGCCCCTCGTCCTTGAGCTTGTAGGGCTCGGTGGCGGTGATGTACTTGTTCGCCTCGCCCACGAGGCGCATCACCTCGCCGAGCGCGGCACGCTGACGGTGCCGGCCGATGAGGTCGCCGACGGCGTCGAAGCCGGCGGCGATCTGCTGCTGCAGCGCGCGGTCGACCTCGGTGAGCTCGCCGACGGCCGGCACCTGCCCGACGTTCTTGTGGATCATCGACGCGGTCCGGTTGACGAGGTTGCCCCACCCGGCGACGAGCTCGCCGTTGGTGCGGTTGAGGAACTCCGCCCAGGTGAAGTCGCTGTCGTGGGTCTCCGGCCCGGCCGCGGAGATGAAGTAGCGCAGGGCGTCGGGCTGATAGCGCTCGAGCACGTCACGCACGTAGATGACGACGCCGCGCGAGGAGGAGAACTTCTTGCCCTCCATGGTGAGGAACTCGCTGGAGACGACCTCGGTGGGCAGGTTGAGCTCGCCGTAGACGCCCCGGGTACCGCCACGGGAGCCCTCGCCGTTGTGGGCGAGCATCTCCGCGGGCCAGATCTGGGAGTGGAAGACGATGTTGTCCTTGCCCATGAAGTAGTACGACAGTGCCTCGGGGTCGTTCCACCACTGGCGCCAGGCCTCGGGGTCCCCCGTGCGTCGCGCCCACTCGATCGAGGCCGACAGGTAGCCGATGACGGCGTCGAACCACACGTACAACCGCTTGGCAGGGTCCTCGCGCCAGCCGTCGAGCGGCACCGGGATGCCCCAGTCGATGTCGCGGGTCATCGCCCGCGGCCTGATCTCCTCGAGGATGTTCTGGGAGAAGCGGATGACGTTGGGCCGCCACGTGCCCGACGCCTCGCGGCCGTCGAGCCACTCGGCGAGCGCGTCAGCGAGCGCCGGCAGGTCGAGGAAGAAGTGCTGGGTCGAGACGAACTCCGGCGTCTCGCCGTTGATCCGCGAGTGCGGGTCGATGAGGTCGGTGGGGTCGAGCTGGTTGCCGCAGTTGTCGCACTGGTCGCCACGGGCCCCGGTGTACTTGCAGATCGGGCAGGTGCCCTCGATGTAGCGGTCGGGCAGCGTGCGGCCGGTCGACGGGGAGATCGCGCTCTCGGTGGTCTGCTCGACCATGTAGCCGTTGGCGTGGACCGCTTGGAACATCTCCTGGACGACGGCGTAGTGGTTGGACGTCGTCGTCCGCGTGAACAGGTCGTAGGAGAGCCCGAGCGCGACGAGGTCCTCGACGATGAGCCGGTTGTTGCGGTCCGCGAGCTCCTTGGCGCTGACCCCCGCGGCGTCGGCGGCGACGAGGATCGGCGTGCCGTGCTCGTCGGTGCCCGAGACCATGAGGACGTCGTGGCCGGCCATGCGCATGTAGCGGGAGAAGACGTCCGAGGGGACACCGAAGCCGGCCACGTGCCCGATGTGCCGCGGGCCGGAGGCGTAGGGCCAGGCCACCGCCGAGAGAATATGCGTCATGGCGCCAGCCTAGTTGCGCCGTGCCGGTTCGCGTCGGCCCGGCCCGGCCGGTGGGCACCGGGACGCCGCCCGCGCTGCCCTCACCGGGCGGTGGAGGCGACCATCTCGACGCCGGCCGCGCGCAGCTCTTCGCGGGCGGCGGCGCCCTGCTCGGGGCTGACCGGCACGGTGAGGTCGGTGAGCACCCGCGCCGCCATCCCGAGCCGCACCGCGTCCAGCGCCGTCTCCTTGACGCAGTGCGACTCCACGAGACCGACGACGTCGACCGCCCTCACCCCGTCGAGGACCTGCGCGAGCGTCCGGCCCTCGGCGTCGGTGCCCTCGAACCCGGAGTACGCGGCGGCGTACTCGCCCTTGCGCACCGCGGCGTCGGCGCCCAGGTCCGCCAGCGCCGGGTGGAGCTCGGCCTCCGCGGTGCCGGCGATACCGTGCGGCGGCCAGGTGTCGATGAAGTCCGGCTCGGCCGGCGGCCGCGCGAAGTGCCGGCCGGGGTCGATGTGCCAGTCCTGGGTGGTGACGACGAGCGCGTACTCCGACCGGTGCGCGGCGACGAAGTCGGCGATCGCCTCGCACACCGCGTTCGCACCGGGTGACGGCAGCGCGCCGCCCTCGCAGAACGTCGGCTGGGCGTCGACGACGAGCAGGGCGCGGGTCTGGTCTGACATGCCACTCATCGTGGCAGACCAGGCGACGCCACAGCCACCCTCCAGAACCCTGCCACGGCGCGCCGTTCCGCCCTAGACTCCTGCCATGGCGGCGACACCGGGGACGAGCAGCTGGACGATGGCGGGCATCGACACCGCCGTGCAGCTCACCGGTGGTGTGCTCGTCGGTGACGACGGGTCCCCGACCGCCACGCGGGCGCTGCGCTACGCCGTCGAGGAGGCCGCCCGCCGGGGCGTCGCCGTCCATGCGGTCCGCGCCTGGACCATCCCGACGGCGGTACGTCCGCCGGACGCCCCGTTCGGGACCACGCCGTCGGTCGTCGAGCTGCAGGACGCCACCGCTGCCGAGGTGCGGCGCCGGCTGGCCGAGGCGATCGGCGACCGGGACGACGTCACCGGCGAGGCCCACGCCGTCCACGGCCGGCCCGACCGGGTGCTCATCGCCGCCGCGGAGCACGCCGACGTGCTCGTCGTCGGCACCCGGGGCCGTTCGAAGATCGGCACCTTGCTCGTGGGGTCGATCGCGGCGGCCTGCATCCGCGAGGCACCGGTGCCGGTGATCGTCGCCCGGTAGCGCCGTGCTCCGCTCGGGTCAGTCGGTGCGGGCGACTCAGTCGGCGCGGGCGGTGAGGGCCGCCTCGTAGAGCGCACGGGTACGTAGGCCGGTCGCGGCGGCGACCTCCGCGGCGGCGTCCTTGAGCCGCTGCCCGCCATCGACCCGGGCGAGCACCTCCGCGAGGTGGTCCTCGACGGTGGCCGCTCGCGGGGTCGCGCCGGCGACGACGACGGTGACCTCCCCGCGCACGCCGTCCTGCGCCCACCGGGCCAGCTCGGCCAGCCCGCCGCGGCGGACCTCCTCGTAGGTCTTGGTCATCTCCCGGCACACCGCGGCCGGGCGGTCGGCGCCCAGCGCCTGCGCCATCGCCTCCAGGGTGACCGCCAGCCGGTGCGGGGACTCGAAGAAGACCATGGTGCGCCGCTCGTCGGCGAGCGCGGTCAGCGCCCGCTGCCGCTCTCCGGGCTTGCGGGGCACGAAGCCCTCGAAGCAGAACCGGTCGGTCGCCAGCCCGGAGATCGCCAGCGCGGTGAGCACCGCGCTGGGACCGGGCAGCACGCTCACCGCGACGCCCGCCTCGGCGGCCGCGGCCACGAGCCGGTAGCCCGGATCGGACACCGAGGGCATGCCGGCGTCGGAGACGACGAGCACCCGGTCACCGGCCGACGCCCGCTCGAGCAACGTCGGCACCCGCTCGTGCTCGTTGTGCTCGTGGAAGCTCATCACCCGGCCCGGCACCGCGACTCCTAGCCGCCGGGCCAGCGCCATCAGCCGCCGGGTGTCCTCCGCGGCGACGACGTCGGCCTGCTCCAGCGCCCACCGCAGCCGCGGCGGGGCGTCGGCCACGTCCCCGATCGGGGTGGCGGCGAGGAGGATCTGGCCGCCCTCGCCGCGCCACGGCGTGCCGGTGGCCTCGAGCTCGGCATCGGGTTCGGCTGCGTCGTCCACCCGTGCAGTGTCTCCCACCGATGCCGAGGCCGTCGTCCGGCGCCCGGGCCGACACCTACACTCGCCCCGTGAGCACGCCCCGTCCTGCCGGCCCCGCCCCCGACCTCGCCGCCTCGCCGGTCGACGACGAGGACGCGCGGGCCGTCGCCACGACGGTCGACCGCCGCAGCGCCGACGAGATCGAGGTCGACCTCCGTTCCCGGCTGCTGCGCGCCCGGCCGACCGACCGGCTGTGGGGCTGGCTCGGCCCGCTCGTCGTCGCCGCGATCGCCGCCGTGCTGCGGCTGGTCAACCTCAACCACCCCACCCGGTTGATCTTCGACGAGACGTACTACGTCAAGCAGGCCTACTCGCTGCTCACCCTGGGCTACGAGGGGCAGTGGGAGGCCGAGGACGCCAACGACCGGTTCAAGGAGGGCGACTTCTCCGACCTGTCGACCGAGGCGAACTACGTCGTCCACCCGCAGATCGGCAAGTGGCTGATCGCCGTCGGGCTGCGGCTGTTCGGCGCCGACAACGGCGCCGGCTGGCGCTTCTCCGCCGCGATCGCCGGCGCTGTCACCGTGCTCCTCCTCGCCCGCATCACCCGGCGACTGCTCGGCTCGACGCTGCTGGGGACGGTCGCCGGCTTCCTGCTGGCGATCGACGGGCTCCACCTCACCGGCTCCCGGATCGGGCTGCTCGACATCTTCCTCGGCATGTTCGTCGTCGCCGCGCTGGGCGCCGTCCTCCTCGACCGGGAGCAGAGCCGGCGCCGGCTCGCCCGCGCCGCCGCGGCGGACCTCGCGGCACGCGGCGACGGCCGACTCTCGGACCCGTGGGGGCCGCGCACCGGCTTCCGGTGGTGGCTGGTGCTCGCCGGCGTGCTGCTCGGGCTGGGCGCCGGCGTCAAGTGGTCCTCGATCTACGCACTGGCGGTCTTCGGGATCGTCGTCGTCGTGTGGGACCTGTGCGCCCGCCGGGCCATCGGCGCCCGGCTGTGGTTCGGGGCCGGGGTGTTCCGGGGCGGCGTCCCGGCGTTCGTCGCCCTCGTGCCGGTCGCCGCGGTGACCTACGTGCTCGGCTGGTTCTCCTGGTTCGCGTCCTCCGGCGGCTACCTGCGGCAGTGGGCCGCCGAGCAGTGGGCGCAGAACGGCACCGTCGAGCGGGCGTGGCTGCCGCACGCGCTCAACTCCTGGTGGGAGTACCACCGCCGGATGTGGGACTTCCACAACGGACTCGACAGCGAGCACTCCTACGAGGCCCATCCGGCCGGCTGGCTCCTCCAGCTGCGGCCGACCTCCTTCTACTGGCAGAGCCCGGCCCCGGGGGACCCGGACTGCGGCGCCGAGCGCTGCGTCCAGGCGATCAGCTCGGTGGGCAACCCAGCGATCTGGTGGCTCGGCGTCCTCGCGCTGGTCGTCGTGCTGTGGGCGGCGTTCGCGCGACGCGACTGGCGCGCCTGGGTGGTGCTCGCCGGCTACGCCGCCACCTACCTGCCGTGGTTCGCCTACTCCCACCGAACGATCTTCACCTTCTACGCCATCGCGCTGGCCCCGTTCGTCGCACTCGCGCTGACCTTCGCGATCGGCTGGCTCACCGGCCTGCTGCCACCGTTGCACGGCGGCTGGTCGCGGGCGCGCGGGCGAGGCGACGTCGCGCCGCTCGACGGCGGTGCGGTCCGCAGCGACGACCTCGTCGGGACGGCGCCGCGCACCCGGCCGGGCCTCGTGGTCATCGCCGCGGTGTGCCTGCTCGCGCTGGCGCTGTTCGTGTTCTTCTGGCCGGTGTGGACCGGCCAGACCCTGGCGTACGACGCGTGGCGCGCCCGGATGTGGCTCGGCAGCTTCTGGATCTGACCGGTTCCGCCGGGCGTGTCCGACCGCTTCCGCCGGGCATGACCGCGGCCTTCCCGCCTCGATGCGGACGGCAGAAGTGCTCTGGTACGGTGACGACCGGCGCGCGTGAACACGTCTGCGCGCCGGTATGACAGCGTGATCGCGGCAGTTCGACAGTGACCGAGCAGGGAGCGTGATGGGCGCCGGCCGCACGGAGCAGCTCGCCCGCCGCCGCTCGACGATGCGACGGGAGCCCGCGACCTGTCATCGCCTCGTCACCGAGGCGGTGGTCACGGCATGAGCACCTTTGCCGCGGTGCCCACCGACGTCGCCGGTGTACTGCGGGTCCTCGAGGAGGAACGCACCCGCCAGCGCACCGACGCCGCCCAGGTCCCGCTGCGCGAGGTGTCCCGCTGGGACTGCCGGCCCGACGCCGCGGAGTTCAGCCACGACAGCGGCCGCTTCTTCTCGGTGATCGGCCTCGAGGTCGACGACGGCCGTGGGCGCAGCTGGCACCAGCCGATCATCCGGCAGCCCGAGGTCGGAGTGCTCGGCCTGCTCGTGCGCCGGGCCGGCGGCACTGTCAGCGCCCTCGTCCAGCTCAAGGCCGAGCCCGGCAACCCCAGCGGGCTTCAGCTCTCACCGACCGTCCAGGCGACCCACAGCAACTACAGCGGGGTCCATGGCGGTGCGGCCGTGCCCTACCTCGAGCACTTCCTCGAGCTGCACGACCCCGCACGCCCCGCCCCGCCCCGGCAGGTCCACCTCGACGTCCTTCAGTCGGAGATCGGTGGCCGGTTCCTGGCCAAGCAGAACCGCAACATGGTGGTGGAGACCAGCGCCGACGTCGCGGCGCAGGACGGGTTCCACTGGCTGCCGCTGGAGACCCTGTGGGGTATGCACGACCAGGCCGACCTGGTGAACATGGACCTGCGGTCCATCCTCGGCGGCCTGCCCGCGGGGCTTACCGCGGACGCCACGGCCGCGATCCACGCCGTCGCCACCACCATCGACCCCGACGTCTCCCGCTGGCTCGACGAGGGACGTCGCGCCGCGGTGCTCACTGCTCGTCCGGTCCCCCTCGGCGCCATGGCGGGCTGGGTGGTCGGCGAGGATGCCATCTCCCACGAGGCCGGACGCTACTTCGATGTCATCGGGGTCCGGGTCGAGGCGAGCGGCCGGGAGGTCAGCAGCTGGTGCCAACCGATGGTTGCGCCACGCTTCACCGGGCTGCTCGCCCTCACCCTCGCCCGTGGGCCGGGCGGTCTCCACGCGCTCGTGCGGCTGCACGTGGAGACCGGGAGCTGGGGGCGGGCCGAGGTCGGCCCGACAGTCCAGTGCGCCCCGGAGAACCATGGCCACCTCCCCCCGGACGCGTGGCCGCCTCTGCTGCGCGAGGTCCGGGACGGCGAGCTCGGGCGCATCGTCTTCGACGGCACCCTCGCGGACGAGGGGGGCCGCTTCTACCACGCCCGGAACCGTCACCTGGTGACGGTGACCGAGCTCGGTCCACCGCCTCCCGGCTTCCGTTGGGTGCCCCTCCCCCAGCTGCGGGCGCTGGCCCGGCAGGGCCGGACCGTCACCATGGAGCTGCGCAGCCTGCTCTCCTGCGTGTCCTCGCTCCACCGGACGGGTCGAGGTGACCTGCCGTGACCGCACCCGGCCGCACGGTCGTCCTCGGCGGCACCGGATACCTGGGCAGCGAGGTGGTCGCCGCCCTCGCTGCGGCAACCCCGGGCACGCCGGGGGCCGCCCCGCGTCAGGTCGTCACGGTCGGTCGCCGCGCCACCACGTCCACCCGCCCCCCGGGCAGCCCGGGTGCGGCACATGTCCAGGCCATCTCCCGCGACCTATCGGTGCCCGGCGCCGCGGCCGACCTCGTGGCGGGGGCGGACGTGGTCATTCACCTGGTCGCCCCCAGCGGCCCGACGACCACCTGGCGCACCGCCGGGGACGGCGCGGAGCTCGCACTCCTCGCCGAGGTGCTCGAGGCCACCGCCACCCGGAGCGGCGAGCACGGCCGCGTCCCGCCCCTGGTCATGCTCGCCTCGACGGTCCCCCCGGCTTCCGCCGCGGGGCAGCCGGCACACGCCCCCTCGGACCACGAGCGGCGCAAGCAGGCGCTCGAGGAGCTGCTGGCCGAGGCAGCGACCCAGGGCCGGGTACGGTCTGCGACGCTACGCCTGAGCACTGTCTACGGCGTCGGCGCCGGCGGCCCCGGACGAGGGGTCGTCGCGTCGATGGCACGCCAGGCGGTCCGTGGCCGGCCGCTGACCGTCTGGCACGGCGCCGACGTCAGGCGCAACCTCGTGCACGTCCGGGACGCCGCGACGGCCTTCGTCCGCGCCGCGCGGTGCGGCGGCGCGCAGCCGACCGCCCCGGTGTGGTCCGTCGGCGGTCCCGACCAGCTGTCGGTGCGTGAGCTCGCCGAGCTCGTCGCGGTCGAGGCCGCGGACGTGAGCGGGGTGCTCGTTCCCGTCGAGTCGGTCCCGGCCCCGGACTGGGCGGTGCCGGCCGACTTCCTCGACGTCGTCGTCGACCGCGAACCGTTCGAGCGGGCCACCGGTTGGCGCCCAGCCGCCACCCTGCGGGCCGGCGTCCGCGACCTTGTGTCCTACATCCAGACAGCAGAGCGACGACGGAGCGATCGATGAGCATCAACGTGTGGTCCTACCTCGCGGAGTACACCGCGGAGCGGGAGGACATCCTGGACGCGGTGGACACCGTGTTCTCCTCCGGCCGGCTCGTGCTCGGCCGGTCGGTGACGGGCTTCGAGGAGGAGTTCGCCGCCATCCACTCGAGCACCGCCCCGGCCGAGTGCGTCGGCGTGGACAACGGGACCAACGCGATCGTCCTCGCGCTCCGCGCGCTCGGCGTCGGCCCGGGTGACGAGGTGGTGACGGTCCCGAACACCGCTGCGCCCACGGTCGTGGCGATCGACGCCGTCGGCGCCACCCCGGTCTTCGTCGACGTCCGTGAGGAGGATTACCTCATGGACGTCGATCAGGTCCCCGGCGTGCTCACCGACCGCACCCGGTGCCTGCTCCCGGTCCACCTCTACGGCCAGATCGCGGATATCTCGCGGCTGCGCGCCATCGCCGACGAGCGCGGCATCGCCCTGCTCGAGGACTGCGCGCAGGCCCACGGCGCGCTGCAGCACGGCCAGATGGCCGGCACCACCGGCGATGCCGCCGCGTACTCGTTCTACCCGACCAAGGTCCTGGGGGCCTACGGGGACGCCGGTGCGGTCGTCACAGCGCGGCCGGACGTGGCGACGTCGCTGCGCCGGTTGCGCTACTACGGCATGACGGACCGGTACGCGGTCGAGGAGCTGCCGGGACACAACTCGCGCCTCGACGAGGTCCAGGCGGAGATCCTCCGGCGCAAGCTCGGCCGCCTCGACGAGTACCTCGCGTCCCGCCGTCGCCTCGCCCACCGGTACGAGGAAGCACTCGGGGACACCGACCTCGTCCTCCCGGCGGTCGTCGAGGGCAACGTCCACTCCTACTACCTCTACGTAGCCCGCCACCCGCAGCGCGACCGGATCATCGAGCTGCTCGCCGAGCACGGCGTGGGACTCAACGTCAGCTACCGCTGGCCCGTCCACCTCATGCCCGGCTTCGCCCACCTCGGCTACCGGGCCGGCTCGTTCCCGGTGGCCGAACGACTCGCTCAGGAGATCTTCTCCCTTCCGATGTACCCCTCGCTCACCGACGCCCAGCAGGACACCGTCATCACCGGCCTGCGCAGCGCCCTGGCCTCGCTGTAGCCCCCACGACCCCCGGAGACAAACGACCGTGACACGATGCAGGATCTGCTCAGGAGACGTGCAGAAGTTCCTCGACCTCGGCGAGCAGCCGCTGTCGGACGCCTTCCGCCCTGCCGACGAGATCGCCAGCTTCACCTACCACCTGCAGATGGGACGCTGCCTGACCTGCGGCGCCGTCCAGCAGCTGGCCGAGGTGCCGCGCGAGCAGATGTTCCACGCCGACTACCCCTACTTCTCCTCCGGCTCGTCCCGGATGCGCGAGCACTTCCGGCGGACGGCCGAGCACCTCATGACGGAGTACTGCGGGCACGACGGCGCCGTCGTCGTGGAGATCGGGTGCAACGACGGTGTCATGCTCGAGCACGTCGCCCGGGCGGGGCTGGCGCACCTGGGCTTCGAGCCCTCGGCGTCGGTCGCCGAGGTGGCCCGCTCCCGGGGGGTGCGGGTGACCACGGAGTTCTTCGACGCGGACAGTGCCCGCGCCCACCTGGGATCGCTCGGCGCGGCCGACGTCGTCTACGCCGCCAACACGATGTGTCACCTGCCCTACCTCGACTCCGTCCTCGCCGGTGTCGAGGAGATCCTCGCACCGCAGGGCGTGCTCGTCTTCGAGGATCCCTACCTCGGTGACGTCATCGCGAAGACCTCCTTCGACCAGATCTATGACGAGCACTTCTACCTGTTCTCCGCGCAGAGCGTCAGCGGGCTCGCCCGCCAGCACGGTTTCGAGCTGGTGGACGTCGAGCGTCTGCCGGTGCACGGCGGCGAGGTGCGCTACACGCTGGCCCGTGCGGGTGCGCGCCCGGTGCGGCCGGCCGTCCGGGCGATGCTCGACGCCGAGGCAGCCAGCGGGCTCGGGGACCCGGCGACCTACGCCGCGTTCGCCGCGCGTGTCACGGCTGTCCGGGACGATCTCCTCGCCACCCTCACCCGGCTGCGGGACGAGGGGCGCGAGGTGGTCGGCTACGGCGCCACCGCCAAGAGCGCCACGGTCCTCAACCTCGCGGGGATCGGTCCTGATCTCATCGATCGGGTCTACGACTCCACCCCGGCCAAGCAGGGGAGACTGACCCCCGGTTCGGGCATCCCCGTGGTGGCCGCGGACGACTTCGCCTCGACCACCGCGGATGTCGCGGTGCTGTTCGCGTGGAACCACGCCGAGGAGATCAAGACGAACGAGGCCGCGTTCGAGCAGGGTGGCGGGCAGTGGCTGGAGTACGTCCCCGAGGTCCGGCTCGTCGGCGGGCGATGACGGCGCCCCTCCCCCAGGGGCCCCGCTCAGTGCTCTACGGTCGCTGACCGGCGGCGATCACGCCGTCCCGAACAGGTGCACCGGGGCGGGGCCGGGCCGGCCACCGCTGCCCAGCACCCGGTCGAGCACCGCCAGCACGCCGGTGGCCCCGGTGCCGAGGTCGCACGACAGCCGCAGCAGGCTGTCGCCGAAGAACGCGAGTCCCTCGGAGCCGGCCAGTGCGTTCATCCGCAACCCCTGGACGTGCCGGTCCAGGTCCGGGGACGGTGCCCCGGCGGCGGCCACGAGGAGCGTCCCGGAGCGGCCGCGGAGCAGCCCCGGCCACGGGACCAGCGTGCCCGCGCTACGCCGCGAGATCCGCCTGGCGGCCTCGGCGAGCTCGGCGTCCTCTCTCCTGCGCAGCAGCTCGCTCAGCGCGAGTGCGACCCCGCCGTCACCAGCGAGCGCCCCGGGGCCGGCCATCGCGCCCCGGCGCACCGGCTCGATGTCCTGGGGCACCGGACGGCCGCCGACCTCGTGACCGAAGAGCGCCAGGTCGGTGCGTACCGCCTCGTCTGCTGCCAGGAGCAGCTGCGTGTCCCCGGTGGCGTCGTAGAGGGCCAGGAGGCACAGCGCACGGCCTGACCCGCCGTACAGCAGGCCAGGGGGCGTCGGCTCCGGGGCGGCGGCCAGCATCCGGTCGGCGACGCTGGTCGCCGCGTCCAGGAACGTCGAGTCACCGGTGCGTGTCGCGAACCAGGCCAGGCTCAGGCCCACACCGGCGAGCCCGGAGGTCAGGCCCTGGTCGAGATCGTCAAGCGCACGGGCCGCAGTCGCCTCGGCCAGCTCACGCGCCCGGTCGCTCGCGCCGAGCCGTTCGAGGGCATAGGCGATCCCGGCGAGGCCGTCGTGCAGACCGGTGCTCACCACCGGGCCGGTCGCCAGCCGCCCCAGCAGCCAGTCCACGTGCTCCTCGGGAGGCGTCTGCCCTGCGTCGGCCAACGACACGAGGACACCCGCGGCACCGTGCATGAGGCCCAGCCCCGCCCCCGGGCGCGCGAACTGCGCGATGTCACCGGGATACAGCCGGTCCTCCCGTTCCGGGGTCGCGCTGTCGATGATCCAGCGAGCGATCTGGCCCCTGACCTGAGGCCAGGTCACCTCGTCGAAGCGGGGGACCGGTGGCCTGCCGGCGGCTTCCGGGACGGCCTTGTCGAGCGCGCCCAGGTCGGCGCGCACGGCGGCCTCGTACTCGTCGGAGAGCTCGAACTCCTCCCGGACGAACCGGATGGCCTCGTCGACGCTCCCGGTGTCCCAGAGGAATCCGTCCGTCGCCCCCGGCGCGAGGACCGCAACCCGCATGCAGCCCAGTGCGAACCGGTCGGTCTGCTCGCCCCGGTAGGACGCCGGGGCCCGGTACCCGGGTGCGGCGAACACCTGCGGCGCGGCTGTGTCGAGGGGGCTGGCGGTCTCGAGGTCGATGAAGGCGACCGTCCCGTCCTCCCGCACGAGCACGTTGCCAGGATGGAGGTCACCGAACACGACACCGCGCTCGTGCATGTCGTTCACCCCCTGCTCGACCGACTCCAGCACGTCCAGCGCCCAGGCGGCATAGGCCGCCTTCTCCCCGGGGTCGCGCTCGCCGCGCACGAGGGGGTTCTTCCGGGTGACGGCCTGCACGAGGCTCTCTCCCTCGACGAACTCCCGTACCAGGAACCGGTGCTCGTGCCCGCGGACGTGGTCCAGCAGGCGCGCGGACGACGGGAGTCCGTCAAGCTGGCGCAGCGCCCAGATCTCGGTCTCCTGCCTCGCCACCGCGTCCCGGCCCGTGTCGTCCAGCCCCGCGAGAGGTCGAGCCTCCTTGAGCAGGACGGGCTGCCCGGTCTCGGCGTGGGAGGCACGGTAGACCCCGCCCCCGTTCGAGTAGTGCATGGCTCCGTGCACCCGGTAGTTGAAGCCCTCGAGCCGGCCCTGCTGCCGGGCCTGCAGCGCCTCGTCGAGGAAGCCAGGCACCGGGGCCCACGACGGTGGCCGGAACGCGACCCCGCGACGGTCCTCGACGAGATTGCCCTCGGGATCGCGGATGCAGTGGATCGGCCGGCCGTGCTCGCCTTCGATGATCTCGGTGATGAAGGCGCCGTAGCGGACGTAGAGCGGACCTGCGCGCCATCGCAGGTCGCTGAGGATGTACGGCCCCTCCTCCCCGTCGAGCAGGTCACCGAGCTCGGTCAGGGTGCGCTCCAGCGTGGCGTCGTCGTGCGGGTAGATGGTGATGAACTTGCCGCTCGCGGTGCGGTCGCCGTCCTTGGCGTTGCGGCGCCGCAGGTGCTCGGGCCCCGGGAGGACCTTGAACGGCAGGACGTGCTCGTAGCAGTAGCCCATCACGGCCTCGAGGACACGGTCGCAGTTGGCGAGCGTCGCCGAGACATGGATCTTCCACCCCTGCGCGACCAGCTCGGTCTCTCGGGGCACCAGGTGGGTCCACTGCGGCTCCCGCGTCAGCTGCCAGCCCTCCCGCACGGGGCGCTGCAGAGCGGCGAACACGGGCAGGTCCTCGTCGCGGGCACCAAGGTCGAAGAAGGGCGTCCCGGGGTGGCAGAACGCCAGGTGCGCCCGGGTCATCGCAGCACCGGAGCGACATAGGTGAGGTAGAGCCACTGCCCGAGCGGGCGATCACCGAGGTCGAGCACCGCCGTGCCCGGACCTTGGGCCACCGGGCCCGACGACTCGATCGGCCAGGCCGTTGCCGGAAGTACCGCGTCGTCGACCGCGTCGAGCGGTACGAAGGCCTCGACCGGCGCCTCGATCTGCCGGGCGGAGTCGGAGGTCACGTGGCCGGTCCCGCGCTGCTGCGCCAGCAGGATGCCGGACTGGTACATCGTGACCTCGTCTCCCACGGATGGTGTCTCGATCATCTGCGTCCCTTCCATGACGACGAAATAGCTCGATCCCTGCGTAGTGACGTATCCGCCGGCGATGCCGTACTGCACGGGAACCGCGACCAGGGCAGCGACCACAGCCGCGACACCCGCTGTCACGACCCCGGCGATGCGGCCCCATCTCGCGCCGTGGCGGCGAGCTGTGGTGATCAGTCGAACGGCGCCGCGGACGGCGAGGAAGATGAGGTAGACCGCGACCCCGGCCAGAACGAGCGCCCCCACGACACCCGCACGGGCGAGGACGTCGGAGTAGACGCCCAGCACCGTCAGGACAAGGAGGACCGGGAACGCGAGACAGGCCAGCCCGTAGGGGACGGCCCAGGACAGGTCGGGCAGCCGGCGCTCGCCCCGCCGCCCGCCGAGCAGGACCCGAGCGGTCTCGTCCCGGGCGTCCGCGATGGCGTCGCTCCGCAGGTTCGGGCGGTCGAGATGGCTCATCAGCGCGATGTACCCGTCGAACTTCGCGAACGGGATGAGGTTGAGCACGCCGGCCGCGTAGCTGATGACTGCGAACACGACCAGGCCGGCCTCGACGGCATCGGGCAGCGGCAGCAGCACGGCGGCGAGCGCGGCCACCCCTCCCACCACCGCCTGCACCAGCACACCCGCGAGAGCGACGACGACGCGCTGACGTGGCCGGGGCAGCCGCCAGGCGTCACTCACGTCGCAGAACATGGCTGGCACCAGGTAGAAGAGCATGACGCCGAGCCGGCTCGGGCGGCCTCCCTGGTGCATCAGCGCCACGCCGTGCCCCAGCTCGTGGAGCGTGGTCGCGACGACCCCGGCCACGATGACCGCGAGGTAGGCCTGCCACGGCAGCGGAGCGCCCAAGATCGCGACCGTCCGCGCCGGTGACGCCAGGAGCGCCACGATCCCGGCGACAGCCACGGCCAGCAGCAGGAGGAGGCTCACGCGGTTGGCGAGGCCACGACCGGAGCGCACGATGCCGGCGAAGACCCGGCCCGGGCGGAACAGGGTGAGCTGGACGGTCAGCGGCGGGACGAACTTCAGCCGCCGCCTGGCGTCCTTCGGCTTGCCCTGCCCGTCATCGATGAGACCGGCGCCGTGCAGCCGTTCGACCGCCTGGCGCACGGTGTCCGCGCTCCACCGGGGGCCGAGCCGCAGCGCCAGCTCCTCATGGTCCGAGCGTCCGTCGAGGCCCTCGATCAACCGGGCGAGGTCGGCGCCGACGCGCAGGTAGGACCCGCCGCGGCTCACCACCCAGGGCGCCCCCTCGTCCGCGGGCGCAGAGACCTCGACCCCCTCCGCTCGGCGCGGGCGCGCAAGGAGCGCGGGAGGAGGCTCCGGGGACCGGTTCGTCGTCGTCACCGCTGGCCTACCTGACGTCGCGCGAGCGCAGGATGGAGTAACCCACGATGCCACTGAGCACGATCCACGCGCCGGCGACGGCGTAGGCCACCGGCACCGCCAGCAGTCCTTCGTGCGGGTCACGGTAGATGGCTTGCAGCGCGACCGAGAAGGTCCAGTTGAAGGCTTCACTGTTCACCTGGAGCAGCAACGGCTCCACCATGAGGGTGAGGAGCAGGAGCACGAGGATGGCGACGACCTGGTTGCGGAAGATCCAGCCGAGGAAGGCGCCCCACGGAGCAGCCAGGACGCTCGCGGCCAAGACCCCGACGAGGGTGAGGGTCAGCTCACCGCTCCATACGGGCTCGACATCGAGGAGCGGCAGCGTGACCCAGGCGCTGGCGACGGCCAGCACGACGGCGAGCAGTCCGTACAGGACGGCGACGATCGTGGCCGCCGCGGTCTTCGACCAGAACAGTCGGGTCCGGCCACCACCCAGCAGGACGCTGCGCGCCACGGTGCTGCTGGAGTACTCGCGGGTCACGGCCATGACGCCGAGCACGCTGGTGAACAGGTGCATCTGGAACCACTGCTGGGCGACGGTCCTCGTCAGCGCGGCCGGGTCGACCGGTCCTGCCTCCTGGGTCTCGAGGACACCGAAGCTGTAGGCGATGTACGCACACCAGGGCACTGCGATGACCAGCAGCACCCACCACATCTTGCCGGTCCAGATCTTCTTCAGCTCGGCCTGCACGAGTGCCATCACCGACCCGTCCTTTCTGCCGCTCGCTGCTCGTCCATCATCTCGGCGTGCCGTGCGGGATCGCTCGTCGGCTGATCAGCCAGGACGTCGAAGAAGGCCGCCTCCAGGCGACGTGTCCCGTCACGGGTGAGGTCGGCGAGGGAGCCGCTGTAGCGCACGCTCTGCTGCAGGATCACGACGTCCTGGACGGTCTGCTCGACCTCGGCGAGGAGGTGGCTGGAGAGCAGGACCGTGCGTCCCTCGGCGGCCAGGCCGCCGAGGAGGTCGCGCAGCCACCGGACCCCATCGGGGTCGAGGCCGTTGGCCGGCTCGTCGAGCACGACGACCTCCGGATCGGCCAGCAGCGTGATCGCCAGGTTCAGGCGCCGGCGCATACCCGTCGAGTAGGCCTTCACCGGCTTGCGTCCCACCCCGCTGAGCCCGACCAGCTCGAGGACCTCTCGAGCACGTCGCTGGGGCACCCCGAGCGTCGTGGCCAAGATGGACAGCTCACGTGGGCCGGATGCGCCGACGAGGCTGCCGTAGTCGTCGAAGCTGGTCCCGACACGACGAGCACCGCGGGGCAGGTCCGGGTAGGGCTGCCCGAGGACGTGCGCGACGCCCGCCGTGGGCTTCGTCAGCCCCATGAGGATGCGCAGCGCCGTGGTCTTGCCGGCACCGTTGCGCCCGAGCAGGCCTAGGACACGACCAGGGGTGGCGTGGAACGTGACGTCCTTCAGGGCGACCGCGTCACCGGCGTAACGCTTGGTGACGTTCGTCAGCCGGATGCTCGGGCTGCTGTGCTGTGGTTCTTCCACCTCTGCTCCTTACGGGGTCGTGCTGGGTCGTGGCTGCGGGACGTGGACCAGCGGTCCTGCCCCCACAGCCACCCGTGCCGTCCCGGCCGGGTGCACCCGACCGGGACGGCAGCTGCCTCAGGTGATGGCGCTCACCGCGATGGCGCTCGCGAGGTACGCAGCACCGCCGGCCGAACCGACCGCGGCGCCGGCACTGAACGCGCTCCAGAAGCCCGGGGCTTCGAGGTCCTCGAGCTCCTGGAGATCCAGCTCCAGCGGAGCTTCCATGATGTTCTCCATGTCATTCCTCCTTCCTGGGGTCAAGGGCGATCCACCTGTCGATCAGCGTGCTGACCTCAGGTGATCGCGCTGATGGCCAGCGCCGAACCGATGTAGGTCGCTGCGCTGCTGGCAACGACGCCGGCCGAGAAGCCGATGACGTCCCCCCAGCCCGGTGCCTCGAGGTCCTCGAGCTCCTGAAGGTCCAGCTCGAGCGGGGCCTCCTGCATAGTCGCGTCCATGTCTCCCTCCCTTCTTCGTGATCGGGTCGTGCACTCACCGCGTCGCGGTGAGGGTCTGCGCCCGGGTCCCTGCCTCCGCCGCGCGCTCCAGGCACGCGTCGTACAGGCCGGCGATCGTGCCGCCGGAGACCCGAGCAAGCATGGGGAGGCCGCCGCTCCACCGCCGCACGGTGCGCCGCGTCAGCTCGGCGCTGCCGATGTCGGCAACGAGCCGGCGCGGCAGCTCCCAGCGATCGAGCAGCGCCCGCAGCCCGTCAGCCGGCGACCGTGGCAGACCACCGTTTGCCGCGGTCACCGCCGACCACAGTGCAACGACCCGGTCCGCGGCGACGAGCGGTTCCTCAGGCGTGTCCGTGCGCCACGCGTGAGGCAGCAGCGTGGCCAACGCGCTCGCCTTGGACGAGCCGGCAGCCGTGGCGAGGTCGGCCGCCAGGAACCACGACGCGTCGGAGAACGCGTCGCGGCCGTGGTTGAGCCACTGGCTGTGCGTCAGCCCGCTCAGATGAGCGAGGTCCTGGCGGACCTCGTCGCTCACCTCGCCGCTGATCTCCACCTGCGTGCCGATCTCGACCAGGCGGGCGCAGATCGTCTCCGAGACCCGGTCCTGCGTCGCCTTCCACGCCGTCGTGCCGACGTACGGCCCGGCCGTGCGGGCGAAGATCTCGAGGATGCTCTCCAGGACTCTCGCCGGCCCCAGCTGGCTGGTGGCCGTCGGCTCGAGCAGGGCCAGGTCCGGCCGGAGGAGATCACTCTGGACGAGCCTGCGGCCCGCGGGCTCGTCAAAGCACGCGAACCTGCTCATCTCGCTGCCGGTCCCCAGCGTCGTCGGGACCGCCACCAGCGGGATGCGTGCGGCTGAGGACCGGGGCAGCGGAGTCCATCCGCAGCGCTCGCCGGACTCGAGGCGAGGACGGACCGACGACTCGGAGAGGCAGGCGGCCAGCAGCTTGGCCGCGTCCATGATCCGCCCGCCGCCGACCGCGACGATCGCGTCCGGGGCCGGTCCGGCGAGCGCAGCGTCCAGCCAGGCCAGGCCGAGCGCGCGTCCATTGCCCGGGTCCGGCGGCACGGTCACGTGGACGGTCGTCTCCCGTCGGCGGCGCAGGATCCGCAGCACCGACTCCCCCACGCCGTCGAGGACCGCACCGTCGACGATGACCTCGACGCGGCTTCCTTGGTGTGCGGCCAGCCAGTCGGGCAGACCGCCGAGGCCGGTCAGCACCTCCGGCTGCTGGAAGGACAGTGCGATCATGACGCCGTCACCGCCACGCCCGAGCCCTTGAGGTACATCTCCACACCGGTGACGACGCAATCGAGCAGCTCGTCGATCTCGGCCTCGGTGGCCACGAGCGGAGGCACGAGCTGGATGCCGTGCAGTCCCGGGTGGACCACGGCGCCGGCCACCGCGATGCTCCGCACGACCTCGCCGATCCGTTCGGCGGGTAGCAGCTCGCCGTCGTCCGTGTGGATCTGGATGCCTCGGAAGCAGCCGGCGCCGGTGACATCGGCGACCCACGGCTGCCCGGTCAGCCGGCGGAGCCCGAGGTCGAGGTGCGCCGAGAGCCGACGGGCCGAGGTGAACAGGTCGAGCTCCTGGACGCGCGCGATGACAGCGCTGATCGCCGCCATGCTCGGGGGCGTGCCTGCCTGGGTCTCGGCGTGCGCCGGGGTGAGGTCTGCCGCCACGAACGCGTCTGCGACCCGAGGCCCGAGCAGCACCGCGGAGGCGGCCGCGGCCCCGTTGGTCAGCGCCTTGGAGAGCACGAGGATGTCCGGTGCCGCCGGCCAGCCCCCGGAGGCGAACGGCACGCCGGTGCGGCCGAAGCCGGTCGCGACCTCGTCCGCGACGAGGAGGAAGCCGTGCTCGTCCCGCAGTCGCAGCAGCTCCTCGACGTACGTCCGCTCGAGGGGGATGGCGCCGGTCCCGAGCACCGGTTCGACGACGACGGCGGCGATCGCCTCACCGGCCCTGCCGAGCAGCGTTCGTAGCGCCTCGGTGTCGTTCGGCGGCACGTGCCGGACCAGTCGTTGGTCGATGCCGTAGGCGGCCTGCCCCAGGTCCTCGCCGGTGAGCGCGTGCGCGCCGAACGTCAGCCCGTGGAAGCTCCCGCGGAGGCCGACGACGAGCCGGGCGTTGCCCCGGCCGGCGATGAGCTGGTACTGGCGTGCCAGCTTCATCACGAGGTCGTTCGCTGCGCCGCCCGAGGTGCTGAACAGGACGCGGTGATAGCGGTCCGCTCCGCAGAGCGCAACCAGCTCGTCGGCGGCCCGGCGGGCGTAGTCGTTCTCGTAGCGGAAGGTGCTGAGGTACGACGCGTCGCGCACCGCCTCGGACACGGCCTCGGCCACGACGGGGTCGCCGTAACCGAGGTTGACGTTCCACAGGCCGCTGGTCCCGCACAGCCGCGTCGTACCGTCCGCGAAACTGATGCGGGTCCCGTGCGCGGCCACCGCACGCAGGTCGGCTCGACCGTGCTGCGAGGGTGGCAGCAGAGCCGGCCACAGGGCCGATCGGTCCCTCATTCCGGCTTGACCGCCGCGACGATGGACATCGGGTGGCGAGGATCTGCGCCACGCACGGGATGCACGCCGCGGACCGCGAAGCCGGCCTCGGTCAGCTCCTGACTGAGGGTGGCCGTGGGCAGGACCCCGATGGTCGTGGTGTAGACGGGCACCGGTCCCTCGGGCGGGGTCGGGGGGAACACGGTGACCACACGCTCGGCCCCGCCCTCGGGCCAGTACTCGTAGACGGTCGAGCCGTCCTCCGCATGGGCGACGGTCTCCTCGCCCTGCGCTGCGCCGGCCTCGTCCCCGCGGCCCTCCTCCGCCGTCGAGACCATGAACAGGCCCCCCGGGGCAAGGTGGTCGTGGACGCGCCGGAAGGTCTTTCGCCGGCCGTCGGCGTCGAGCAGCGAGACGGAGCTGCCACCGAGGATGGCTGCACCGAAGCCACCGCGTCGCCGGATGCGGAAATGGACCATGTCGAAGCGCACCACCTTGCAGCGCGACGAGCGTTCCTCGGGCAGCTCGGCGAGCTCGCGCCGCAGGATCGCCAGCATCGGGTCCGACAGGTCCACCGCGGTGACCTCCCGGCCTGTGGCGAGCAGCGGCAGGGTGAGCCGGCCGGTTCCCGCCGCCAGCTCGAGCACCGGCCCGTCGGCCTCGCGGAGCAGGGCCAGCAGCTCCCTGACCTCCGAGGTGTCGCCCTTGGTGATCGCGTGGTAGACGTCGGCGCCGCCCGCGGAGTACAGGTCGACGGTGACGGCGCGGTCACCGAGCGCGTCGAGCCTCTCCTTCGCCTCGCCGGAGATCCGCTCCGCCAGGGATCTGCGCGCCGCGACGATGGCCGCGCTCGTCGCGGCCCAGCCGCCGGCTCCCACGGCCCCTATCGCTCCTGCCACACTCATACGTTGACCACCTCTCCGGTTGCTGCTGCGTTGAGGCCGTAGGCCGCCAGCTGGTCGGCCGCCCGGGCGGCGGCGGACTGCGGGACGAGGGTGGCGGCAGCCTCGACCGACCCGGTGGCGATGACTGCTTCCACCGCCTCGGCCGCGTCCCGGTTGAACCGGAACGTCTTCCTGCGGACGGGGTCGCGCAGGAATGCCTCGTGGTCGTTCCAGGCGAGCAGCGGCCGGTCGGCGCCGTCGTCGTCCGCCAGGCCCGGGTCACGCGTGAGCCCGTCGTTGAGCCGGCCGCCGAACCCGGAGAAGCTCACGTCCGCGACCCCGCGGACCGCGAGCTCCCGGACGGTGTCGAGAACGGTGAGGTAGCGACCGAGCCACGGTCGCTGTGCCACGGCGTCGCTGCGCACGTCCTCGGCGACTGCTCCGCCGAGGCACACCGCGCACGGGTGGGCGCTGCCAGTGTTCTGTGTGAGCCACTCTTCCTCGAGCGTCGTCATGCCGTCGGAGACGTCACCGATGCGGCGCCCCACGGTGGACGTCGACACCACGCCGTCGGGGCCGACGAAGAGTCGTTGGCGGGGGCCGTCGCCCACGGCGCCCCGCAGCGCGGGCACGTTGGCGATCCGCACGGCCGGTGAGCGCAGGAACTCCGGGATGGTCCCCTCGGCGCGGGCTGCGTCGGCGTCGCGGATCAGCGCGCGGAAGTCGTCCTCGGTGAAGATCCCGACGATCGTGGGACCGATGACCGAGAGGTACTCGCTGGTCGCGTAGTCCTGGCAGTAGAGGTAGAAGTCCTCGCCGATGGTGATCTCGGTGCTCGGCGTCGCGATGGGGCCGTCGTAGACGAGTACCTGCCCGGGGCCGTCCTCGGGGGGCGTCAGGCCGGGTGGGAGCAGGACGACCGTGTCCTGCCCGACGAGCCCGGCGGCGACCGCGGGCTCCAGCTGCCCGGCGTCGCTGAGGACGAGTGACCGCGTCGTGCCTCCGGGCCTCGCGCCCGCCTCGCCCTCGCCGGTGTGCCAGGCGATGAGCCGGGCGATGGGGGCGATGTTGTCGGTATCCATCGGTGATCGCTTCCTTATCGTGTCGGGGTGCCGTCGAGCAGCGAGGGGGACGGTTGTCCAGGATCGGCTTCGGTCACTGCCGCGGTCGCGCGGAGCAGGATCTCCTCGAGCTCCTCCCGTGCCCTGCCGAGGCCTCGCAGCTGGGCGGACCCGGTGGCGTTGAGCACGACCTCGTCGACTCCTGCGTCGGCGTAACGACGCAGCCCGTCGACGACGTCGTCGACGGTGCCGTGGAGGAACCCGTCGGAGCGGTTGAGCTCCAGGGCGGAGGCCCGGCTGTTGTGCGGGTGCAGCGCGACTCCGGCCCGCACGAGCATGTCGCGGTAGTGCTCCCGCCGCAGGTGCGCACCGTTGCTGGCCAGGACCAGCTGGGCAAGATCGACGTCGGGCCCCTCGAGGGCGAGCGGGACCATGGCGACGAGCCGCGGGGGGCGGCGGCCTGCCTCACGCGCCCCGGCCTCGAGGGCCGGCCGAAGCACCTCGCGAAGGTACCGGGGCGGGGTCAACCAGGTGATGGCGACATCCGCGCACGCACCGGCCACCCGGGCCATGCCGGGGCGCAGCACCCCGACACCGACCTCGACCGAGGGCTGCTCCGCCGGAGCAGGCGGCAGCGCGGCGCGGCAGGTGACGTAGTCGCCCGCGACGTCGACGCTGCGCCCGGCGAGCAGGTCGGCGACCGTTGAGACATACTCTCGCGTCGCTTGCAGCGGACGCTGGTACGGCCGGCCGAGGAGGGCTTGCTGCAGGCTCCGGCCACCCGGACCGTACCCGACGACGGCCTCGCGCCCCGTCAGCCGGGCCAGCGAGCGGGCCTCGACCGCCGCTTCGAACGGGTGGCGCAACGGCATCAGGGTGACGCCGACGCCGGTGGGGACGGCCGCGCCGGCGCCGGCGGCGCGGACGAAGCTGTGTATCGGGTCTGCGGCGGACGTCTGGCCCTGCCACAGGCGACGCGCCGGTCCGTCACTGATCAGCTCGGCGAAGGAGAGCACGTCGCTCGTCGAGGACTCGGCCGCGGGCAGCAGGATCGACAGCTCAGTCATACGGCGGCCCCCTCGTGCTCGGCCCGCCCGGCGAACGGCGGCCCGCTCAAGAGGGGCCGGCCGAGCGCTTCTGCGACACAGGCGGACAGTCGGGGCATATGGGCGGCGACCAGCTGCGCGATGTGCGCGGCGTGCTCAGCCGTCTGGGTGGCGACAACGCTGCCGACGCGCCACCCGTCTGCGGTCTGAGTAACGCGCAACGACTCCCAGACACGGACCTCCTGCGCGACGACGTCCGCGATCGCCTCCTCGAGGTCGCCCGGGCGGACGTCCCAGCCGTCGGGGATCGCGAACTGCTGGGCAGCGAGCAGCGACAGGTGCCAGGCGATCGTGTCCTCGCGGTACGCGTCGAGGAAGCGCTGGGTCAGGCGACGATCGGTCAGCGTGCGCACCGCTGCGCGCGCCTCGCGCGGGTCCGGGAAGACCGCGAGCGGGACGTCGTGCGGGCACGCGAGCTGATGCTTGCGGGTGCTCGGGCTCTCGTAGATCCGCGCCGTCACGTCGCCGACCGGCGTGAACCGGTGCCCGGCGCGGGCGAGCCGGAGCCACAGGTCCCAGTCCTCGAGCCCTTCCGCGCTCTCGCGCCAGCCACCGACCTCCGCGACCGCGTCCGCCCACCAGAGCGCTCGGACGGGCTCGAACAGGACGTTGACCGCCTGGATGTCAGGGTGCCAGAGCTGGCTGAACCACTCCGTGGTCCCCAGGGAACGCCCGGTCCCGTCCTCACGCACCGCGCGCCCGTACACCAGGGCGGTGTCTCGCCCGAGCGCACTGAGCAGCACCTCGAGGTGGTGGCTCTCCCAGTGGTCGTCGTGCGCGAGATAGGCATGGACGGGCGCGCTGGCCAGCTCGGCACCGATGTTGCACGGCCCGGACGGATGGCCGTGTCGCGGCGCGCGGTGCAGGCGGATCCGGGGGTCCGAACGGCTCATGTCCCGAACGACGTCGTCCGTCTCGTCGGTGCTCCCGTCGGAGACGACGATGAGCTCCCAGTCGGGGATCGACTGCGCCTGCACCGACCTGAGCGTGGACACCAGCGCGGCGCCACGGTTGAAGGCCGGGCAGATCACCGATACACGAGGAGACATGGAGCTTTCCGGGTTGGAATCTCGGTGGACAACGCGGACGACGCTACCTAAGTCCCCCTGTCCCGCAACATCGCAGGGCCCGGGCGCGTGGGGAGATCTCCCCATGTCCGTCTCGGGACGGCGCAGGTATACCGCGCGCGGACGGCTCGCCTTTCGCCCTGCTGCCCGGCACCGTACTGTCGACGTATGAGTGAGGAGAACAACGAGTCATCGGGTAACCCGACGCTGGCTGTGTGGTTGATGATCGGCGTCGTCGTCGGCGTCGTCGGCGGCCTCGGCCTCGGCCTCGCCCTGAGCAACCTCGGGGTCGGCATCAGCATCGGCATCAGCGTCGGGATGCTCGTCGGAGCGGCGGTCGGCGCAGCCCGGTCGCGTCAGCAGAACGACGGCGCCACGGGGGCCGGGCCGCGATAGCGCCTCAGCGGGTGGGCCGGCCGTAGTCCTCCAGCAGCCGCAACCAGACCTCGCTCATCG
The DNA here is from genome assembly GCF_036421875.1 of Georgenia sunbinii. Classification (NCBI taxonomy): domain Bacteria; kingdom Bacillati; phylum Actinomycetota; class Actinomycetes; order Allobogoriellales; family Allobogoriellaceae; genus Georgenia; species Georgenia sunbinii. Next base: position 79,733 of record NZ_JAZGOL010000005.1, read on the forward strand.
TCGGGTAGGCCGGCACCGCGTGCCACAGCCGGTCGATGGGAACCTCGCCGACGACGGCGATCGTCGCCGCATGGAGCATCTCGGCGACGTCGGGGCCCACGAAGGTCACCCCGAGCAGCACCCGGTGCTCTTCGTCGACCACCATGCTCGCCCGGCCCTGGTAGCCGTCGGCATGGAGCGCCGAGCCCGCCACCGAACCGAGGTCGAGCTCGACGACGCGGGTGCGGTAGCCGGCATTCTCGGCCGCGCCGGCCGTCAGCCCGACCGCCGCGACCTGTGGGTCGGCGAACACCACCTGCGGGGCCGCGGCGTGGTCGGCGGTCGCGACGTGCGCTCCCCACGGGGCGTCGTCCGGAGCGCGGCCGGCCGCGCGCGCGACGATGACGTCGCCCGCGGCCCGCGCCTGGTACTTGCCCTGGTGGGTGAGCGGGCTGCGGTGGTTGGCGTCCCCGACGGCGTAGAGCCAGTCGACCGGCCCGCCGTCCGTGTCGAGCACCCGCAGCGTCTCGTCGACCGCGAGCCAGCCCGGCCCGTCGGCGGCCCGCGCCAGCCCCACGGTGTCCAGCCCGATGTCGTCGTTGCGTGACTCCCGGCCGGTCGCGACGAGGATCTCGGCGGCCCGGACCTCGGTGTCGTCGTCGCACAGCACCCGCACGCCGTCGGCGTCCCGGTCGACGCGCACGGCCTCGACACCGCGGCGGACCGTCACGCCCCGCCCGGTCAACGAGTCGGCCACCAGCTCCGCGGCGAACGGCTCGTACCCGCCGAGCAGCCCGCCGCGCACGAGCATCGTCACCTCGCTGCCGAGGTCGCTCAGCGCGGTGGCCATCTCGCAGGCCACCACGCCGCCGCCGACCACCACGAGGCTCGCCGGCACGTCCCGCACGGCGGTCGCCTCCCGGCTGGTCCACGGCCGGGCGTCACGCAGGCCCGGGATGTCGGGCACCATCGCCCGGCTGCCGGTGCAGACGGCCACGGCGTGGCGCGCGACGAGGATCTGCTCGCCGTCGTCAGCGCTCACCACGACTCTGCGGTCACCGGCCAGCCGGCCGTGACCGCGGACGAGGTCGATGCCGGCGCTCTCGAGCCACGTCACCTGCCCGTCGTCGTCCCAGTCGGACACGAAGGAGTCCCGCCGCGCGAGCACCGCGGCGACGTCGAGCCCACCGGTGACCGCCTCCGTCGCGCCGGCGACCGCGAGCGCGGCCCGTCGTGCCTCCCCGCTGCGCAGCAGCGCCTTCGAGGGCATGCACGCCCAGTAGGAGCACTCGCCGCCGACCAGCTCGCCCTCGACGACGACCGCACTCAGCCCGCCCTGGACCGCGCGGTCGGCGACGTTCTCCCCGACCGGGCCGGCACCGATGACGACGACGTCGTAGGCCCGTTCGGCGACCTGCCCGTGCGCATTGCTCGCTGCCTGTTCCGACATGTTGCCTCGTTTCGTTGCGACCGTGGCTGCTTCGGACCTTACGCTCGGTGGATGACACGCGCATCAGACGGAGGTCAGCCGTGATCGAGTTCCGGTCGGTGAGCAAGGTCTTCCCCGACGGCACGGTCGCCGTCGGCGACCTCGACCTCGTCATCCCACCCCGCCAGGTGACCGTGCTCGTCGGCTCCTCGGGCTCCGGGAAGACCACCATGCTGCGGATGATCAACCGGATGGTCGACCCCACCAGCGGCACCGTCGAGATCGACGGCACCGACGTCGCCACCCGGCCGGCCGTCCCGCTGCGCCGCGGGATCGGCTACGTCATGCAGAGCGCCGGGCTGCTCCCCCACCGCCGGGTGATGGACAACATCACCACCGTGCTGCGCCTCAACAAGATGCCCCGGGACGAGGCGGTCGAGCGTGGCCGCGAGCTCATGGCCAAGGTCGGGCTGGCCCCCGACCTTGCCGGCCGCTACCCGGCGCAGCTGTCCGGCGGCCAGCAGCAGCGCGTCGGGGTGGCCCGGGCGCTGGCGACCGACCCGAACATCCTGCTGATGGACGAGCCGTTCGGGGCGGTCGACCCGATCGTGCGCACCGAGCTGCAGGACGAGCTGCTGCGGCTGCAGGAGTCGTTGGCCAGGACCGTCGTGTTCGTCACCCACGACATCGACGAGGCGTTCCGGCTCGGCGACCGGGTGGTCATCCTCGGCACCGGTGGCATCATCGTGCAGCAGGGCACCCCGACCGAGCTGCTCGCGGCACCGGCCGACGAGTTCGTCGCCTCCTTCATCGGCGCCGACCGCGGCCGGCGTGCCCTGCGGGTCGAGCACCACGACGGGCGCCGGCTGGTGATCGACGGCGACGGGCGGCCCGCCGGGATCCTCGCCGAGGAGCCGCGTTGATGGACTGGTTCGCCGCGAACTACGCGCTGGTCGCCGACCTCGCGGTCGACCACGCCCGGCTGAGCGTGCTGCCCATCGCCCTCGGCCTCCTGCTCGCGCTGCCGCCCGGTGTCCTCGCCTGGCGCTACCGGCGCACCCGCGGGCTGCTGCTCACCGCCGTCGGGCTGCTGTACACGATCCCGTCGCTGGCACTGTTCGTGCTGCTGCCGCCGCTGCTGGGCATCGGGTTCCTCAGCGAGCTCAACGTCGTCATCGCGCTGACGGTCTACGCCGTCGCGCTCATGACCCGGTCGGTCACCGACGCGCTCGACGCCGTCGACCCGGCGGTACGGTCCTCGGCGACCGCCCAGGGCTACTCGGCGTGGGGCCGGTTCTGGGCGGTGGAGCTGCCGCTCGCCGGACCGGTGCTGCTCGCCGGGCTCCGGGTGGTCGCGGTGAGCACGGTGAGCCTGGTGACCGTCGGCGTGCTCGTCGGGATCCGGAGCCTCGGGTACCTCTTCATGGACGGGCTGCAGCGCGGGATCGTCGCGGAGATCGTCACCGGCATCGTGGCGACCGTCGTCGTCGCCCTCGTCTTCGACGTCGTGCTCGTGGTCCTTGGCCGGTTGCTCATGCCGTGGACCGCCCGGCGTGACCGCCGGCCGCGCCGGGCCGCCCGGGCCGCGCACCGGCTGCAGCTGACCTCGGGGACGGCGTCGTGACGCTGTTCGGCGACGCCCTCGCGTGGCTCACCGCCCCGGAGCAGTGGTCCGGCACCGGCACGCTGCTCGACCGGATCGGCGAGCACCTCTACTACACGCTCGTCGCGCTGCTCATCTCCGCGGTGATCGCGGTGCCGCTCGGCTACCTCGTCGGGCACACCGGGCGGGGCAAGCAGCTCGCCGTCGGGCTGTCGGGTGCCGGCCGCGCGCTGCCGTCGCTCGGGCTGCTCACCGTGCTCACGCTCATCGTCGGGGTGGGCGACGCCGTCGTCGCCGCCACCGTGGTGTTCGTCGTCCTCGGCATCCCCTCGGTGCTCGCCGGCGCCTACGCCGGCATCGAGAACGTCGACCGCGGCGTCGTCGACTCGGCACGCGCGATGGGGATGACCCGGTGGCAGGTGCTCAGCCGAGTCGAGGCCCCGCTCGGGCTGCCGCTGCTCGTCGGCGGGCTACGGAACGCCACGCTGCAGATCATCGCGACCGCAGTGCTGGCGGCCTACGTCGGCCTCGGCGGGCTGGGCATCTACATCCAACGGGGGATCTCGCTGCGCAGCTACGACGAGATGCTCGGCGGCGCGATCGCTATCGTCGTCCTTGCACTGACCGTCGACGGCGTCTTCGCGCTGCTGGGGCGACTCGTCTCCCGCATCGGTGGCGCTCCTGGCAGGCTCGGACAGACCACCTCGGAAGGAACCGCCCAATGACGCACCACCGTTCCCCCCGCTCGCTCCTGACGATCTCGGCCGTCCTCGGTCTCGCGCTGACGCTGTCGGCCTGCGGGTCCGGCGACCCGCTCGACGAGGACGCCCCCGGCAACGACAGCGGGACGACCAGCGACGATTCGACCGGGCAGGACGCGGCGGCCGTCGTCGTCGGCTCGCAGGCGTACTACTCCAACGAGATCATCGCCGAGATCTACGCCCAGGCCCTCGAGGACGCCGGCTTCGCCGTCGAGCGGCAGTTCCAGATCGGGCAGCGTGACGTCTACCTCGAGGCGATGGCCGGCGGCGAGGTCCAGCTGCTGCCGGAGTACACCGGCAACCTGCTGCAGTTCTACGACGCCGAGACCGAGGCCCGCAGCAGCGAGGACGTCGCCGCGCAGCTGCCCGACGTACTGCCCGAGGACCTCGCGGTCCTCGAGTACGCGGAGGCGCAGGACGCCGACTCCTACAACATCGCCGCCGAGTTCGCCGCGGAGAACGGCATCGAGAGCCTCGCCGACCTCGCGGACTACGACGGCCCGATCACCATCGGCGGCAACGCCGAGCTGGAGGCCCGCCCCTACGGCCCCGACGGCCTGCGGGAGTTCTACGGGGTCGAGGTCGACTTCCTCGCCATCGGTGACAGCGGCGGTCCGCTGACCAAGGACGCCATCCGCGACGGCACGATCACCATGGGCGACATCTACACCGCCGACCCGGACCTCGCCTCCGGCGACTTCGTCACCCTGGCGGACCCGGAGAGCATGATCCTCGCGCAGAACGTCGTCCCGCTGGTGGACGCAGACCTCGCCGAGCAGCTCGCGCCGACGCTCGACGCCATCAGCGCGGTGCTCACCACCGACGAGCTCATCGCGCTCAACGTCCGCAGCCAGGAGGAGCAGCTCGACTCGGCGACCATCGCCACCGACTGGCTCGCCGAGCAGGGCCTGGTGGGCTGACATGAGCGTCGCGACCGAGCTGCTGCTCGATGCCTTCTCCCGGGTGCAGGGCTCGGTGCACCGGGCCGTCGACGGGCTCGGGGTCGACGACGTCGCCGTGCAGCTGGACCCCGAGGCCAACTCGGTGGGATGGCTGCTGTGGCACCTCACCCGGGTGCAGGACGACCACGTCTCCGACGTCGCCGGGGACGAGCAGCGGTGGACCGCCGCCGGCTGGGACGAGCGGTTCGGGCTGCCGCTGCCGTCGACGGACACGGGGTACGGCCACGGCCCCGACGACGTCGCCGCGGTCAGCGGGGTGCCGCCGGCCGACCTCGTCGCCTACTACGACGCCGTCCACGAGCGGACCCTCGCCTTCGTCCGGGGACTGACCGACGAGGACCTCGACCGGGTGGTCGACGAGGGCTGGGACCCGCCGGTGACGCTCGGTGTCCGGCTGGTCAGCGTGGTCGACGACTGCCTCGAGCACGCCGGCCAGGCGAACTTCGTCGCCGGCGTGCTGCGCCGCCGTCAGACCTGACGCCGCCCACGGACCGATCCCCCGGACGGGCGCGGCCCGGCCCGCCGTTACCGTGGGGACGGACCACCATCGGACTGACGGAAGGGGCGCGCCATGGCCGCCAAGACACGGGTAGCGATCGCCGGGTACGGCAACCTCGGGCGGGGGGCGGCGGCCGCCATCGCCCAGAGCCCCGACATGGAGCTCGTCGCCGTCTTCACCCGCCGGCCGCCGCACACCCTGACCCCACCCTCGCCCGAGGTACCGGTGAAGGCGTGGGACACGCTGGCCGAGCACCAGGGCAAGATCGACGTCGTCATCCTCTGCGGCGGCTCGAAGGACGACCTGCCGCACCAGGGTCCGGAGGTGGCGGCGATGTTCACCATGGTGGACAGCTTCGACACCCACGCGCGCATCCCGGAGTACTTCGCCGCGGTCGATGCGCCGGCCCGCGCGGGCGGCAGCACCGCCATCATCTCGGTGGGCTGGGACCCGGGGGTGTTCGCGATCAACCGCCTCTTCGGCGAGGCGATCCTGCCCGAGGGCGAGACCTACACGTTCTGGGGCCGCGGCGTGAGCCAGGGGCACTCCGACGCGATCCGCCGGGTCCCCGGGGTCGCCGCCGGGGTGCAGTACACGATTCCCTCGCCGGACGCGGTCGATGCCGTCCGCAGCGGAGCGCAGCCCGAGCTCACCACCCGCCAGCGCCACACCCGCGAGTGCTTCGTCGTCCTCGAGGACGACGCCGACGCGGCGACGGTGCGCGACGCCATCGTCACGATGCCGAACTACTTCGACCAGTACGACACCACGGTCAGCTTCATCACCGCTGAGGAGCTCGCCCGTGACCACGCGGGCATTCCGCACGGCGGGTTCGTCATCCGTAGCGGCACCACCGGTGAGGGGAGCTCGCAGGTGATCGAGTACCGCCTCGACCTCGGCAGCAACCCCGAGTTCACCGCGAGCGTGCTCGTCGCGTACGCCCGGGCCGCGGTGCGCCTCAACGCCCAGGGCACCGCCGGTGCGCTGACCGTGTTCGACGTCGCGCCCGCGCTGCTGTCCCCGCGGTCCGGCGCAGAGCTGCGCGCCGGCATCCTCTGAGGCTGCGCTGCGCCGCTCCCGGCGCCCGGCGCTGGGGCCAGGGCCGAGGCCCCGCCTCCCGCTAGGTGTGGCTTCTTGACCTTGCCACGGGGCAAGAAGCCACACCTAGCGGGGCTCGGGCGTGAGCACGGCGTTAGATGATCCGGCGGCCCTCCCGCCGGGCCTCGCGCCAGTCCTTGAGGAAGCCGCGCGAGATGAAGATGAGCACGCCGGCGACGATCACCGGCCAGACGAGCACGTACAGGGTGAGGAAGAAGGTTGTCACGGGTCAGTTCACCTTTCCGGTCGTGGCGAGCGTCCGCTCACCGTCGGTGTCGTCGTCGGACGCGTCGTCGAAGTGCCCGATCCGCTTGTCGATGAGCGCGAAGTCGAAGGTCGTCGGGTTCCGGAACGACATGAGGTAGCAGACGATCGTGCTCACCGAGTAGGCGACGAGCGAGGCACTGAGCACGGTGTGCCCGTGGAGGAAGCCGATGCCGAACGGCGCGACGACCACGGCGGCGACTGCCCCGACGATGACGCCGGTGCGCAGCCCGAAGAACCCGAAGCACATCAGCCCCAGGACCACGCCGACGCCGACGACGGCGAGCACGTCCACCACGAACGAGATGCCGGTGACCATCGGGACCAGCTCGAACCGCACCGGGACGAACACCGCGAGCGCCACCAGCGTGGCCACCGTGAAGGCCTTGTTGGTGACCTTGCCCCAGTAGAAGCTGGCGATGACGGGGAACACCAGGGCGCCCCACATCGCGCCGACGAACACGAGCAGGTCGAGGATGTTCATCTGCCCGCTGGCGAAGAACAGCGCCGCACCGGTCGCGACGATCATGGTGACCCGGCCGACGAGCAGCATGGTCTGCGGGTTCGCCTTCCGACGGCCGCTGACGGTCTGGCCGTAGACGTCGGCCATCATGATCGAGCTCAGTGCCGAGAGGTCGGAGTCGGCCGTGGAGGACAGTGCGCCGATGATCATGATGAGGAACACGCAGAGCAGGACCGGACCGAGGTAGGTCGCCGCCATCTGCGGGATGAGGTTGTTGACCTCACCGCCGGCCGGGCTGATCCCGAGGTAGAGCGCCATGACCCCGAGCATGCCGATGCCGATGATCGTCGCGCCGTAGCCGACGGTCGCGGTGATGAACGTCGGCTTGATGAGGTCCTCCCGGACCGCGAAGAGCCGCTGCGCGATGGTCTGGTTGCCGATCGCGTAGGCGAGCACCGCAGCAATGTACGGCGCCCCCTGGTTGAAGAACGCGTCCGAGGAGAAGAAGTTGCCCTGCTGCACGGTGAGGTTGGCCGCGCCGGTCTCGAACATCGCCGGTCCTCCGGCGGCGAAGAACACCACCGGGATGATGACGACGACCGCGCCGAGCATCGCGACGACCTGGGCGAAGTCGGTGAGCACCGACGCGCGGAAGCCGGACCACAGCGTGTACAGCAGCACCCCGGCGGCGACGGCGAGGATGCCCTGGGTGAAGCTGAACGGCGACAGCATCGCGATGAGCGCACCGCCGGCGATGAAGTTCGAGGTGAGGCTGATGACACTACCGAGCACGTTGGAGCCGGCGAGCATGAGCTGGCTGGAGCGGCCGTGGCGGGCGTACATGACCTCGGCGAGGGTGGCCGCCCGTGGCGCGACCTTGCGGATCCGGCGGCCGAACGGGTAGATGAACAAGATCATCAGCGCGCCCCACAGCCCGTAGTGGATCGGGCCGGAGATGCCGTAGGTGTAGCCGGACGTCGCCGAGGCATACATCGACGACGCCCAGATCCAGGTCGCCGTCATCGACGCCGCCGAGATGCCGAAGCCGAGCCGCTGCCCTGCGGTCATGTAGCCGTCAGCGTTCTCCCGCTTCTTGCTGATCATCATCGCCATCACCATCGTGCCGCCGTAGAAGACCACGAGCAGTCCGACGACGACCGGGGCACTGAGCTGTTGCACAGCAGCCGGCATGGAGTTCCTTTCGTTCGAAAGGCACCGGACAACCCTTCACTTCACGGCGCACGTCAACCCCTTGAGGCATCGACCCGCGGGTCGTCTCGACCACGCGCGGGTCATCCGGCTGTGATTTCACAGGCGTGCGCGGCGTCCGATCATCGGACGCGCTGCCGGAGGGCCATCGCGACCGGTCCCGCTGGCTGGCGGTCGGGCGCGGGCTGATGCCGGCGGGCCGACACTAGCAAATTTGGTCAAATACACCTAAACCACAGGTGTGGCGATCGCAGTGATCTGGCACGTGGTCGGCGTGTTGCTGTCCGAAAGGTCATGTGTCGGGCAGTTCCGTGTACTTGGCGCTGGTGCCCCGGGCGAGGTGGGGAGGGTACTTCACCGCGTTCTTGGCGATCTTGCGGTGGACGGCGTCGTCGAGGTCGATGTCGAGCTCGTCGGCGAGGCTGACGAGGTAGTTGAAGACGTCCGCGAGCTCGTCGGCCACGGCGTCCCGGGTCTGCGGATCCGTCGCGAGCGCGCGCACCTCCTCGTCGGTGCGCCACTGGACGAGCTCGGCGAGCTCACCGACCTCACCGACGAGCGCGAGGACGAGGTTGCGCGGGCTGTGGAACTGCATCCAGTCCCGCTCCTCGCTGAATGACCGCAGGCTGGCGACGACGTCGGAGATGTCCATGACGCCGGTGTATCACGCTGCGGCCGGTCAGGTAGCACGGACCGGCCAGGGCGCCCACGGTCCGGCGAGCGTCCGCAGGCGCGCCCGTGCGGCCCGCCGTCGAGCCGCGGGGACGCCGGTCGCGACGACGCCGCCGGAGGAGACCGAGCCCTCGTCATCCGCCATGGCGTAGTGGACCCACGGCCGCGGTCCGCGCGTGACACGCTCCCCGAACCTGCCTGCGACGACGGCCGTGACGTGCAGCTCCAGCTCGGTCGCCTGGGTCTGCCAGGTCTCGTCGCAGGCGTCGCAGGCGCACGCCGGGAAGCCGAAGTCGTGCAGCAGCCCGGCGTGGACGACGACGGCTGGGTCGAGGGTCCAGACGACGGTCAGCGACGCGGCGTCGGCGGCTCGGGGCGACAGTCGCACGCTGCGCACGGCGTCGTCAGGTGGCCGGAGGAGGTCACCGGCCGTCGCGACGTCGTCGAGCACCTCGACGTCGTAGGTCGCGACGAGATGGTCGACGAGCGCGTCGGCGACCGGGTGGAGCGGCGCGAACCGCTCGGGGTGGTCGGTGACCGAGTAGCTGTCCTCCGGCGGCGAGCCGTCACCCCACCGGTCGCCGTAGGCGATGACGCCGCCGGCCGCGTCGCGGAACACCTGGTCGGCGACCACCGGACGGACGTAGCTGGGCATGTCCGGGAACCTACCTCGGCGTGCGGGCATGGACGCGCTCGATCGCGCCGTGGCTGAGCCGTTCGGTCTCGACGATCTCGAGCCCGAGCTGCCGCACCACCGGCAGCGGTCGGCGGGTGAGGTGCTCGCCCTGCCACAGCACGGTGACGAGCTCGGCCACGTGCTGCAACCCGCGCAGGAGGAGCTGGCTGGCGACGACGTGGTCGGCGAGGAGCAGCCGGCCGCCGGGTCGCAGCACCCGCGCTGCCTCACCGATGACGGCGCGCTCGTCGGGCACGCAGCACAGCGCGAAGGTGGCGACCACGGTGTCGAACTGCCGGTCGCCGAAGGGCAGCCTCGCGGCGTCGGCCCGCTGGACGGTGACCGGCAGTGACAGCGTGCCGGCGCGGCGAGCCGTCTCGGCGACCATCCGTTCGCTCCAGTCGACGGCAGTGAGCGAGACGTCCGGCGGGTAGTGCGGCAGGTTGAGACCGGTGCCGACGGCGAGCTCGAGGGTGTCGCCGGTGGCCCGCCGGCACACCCAGCGGCGGCTGGCGGCGAGGTACCTCCGCTCGACCGCCGCGCTGCGCTGGTCGTAGCTGTCGGCCAGGCCGTCCCAGTGGCCGATCAGCCGGTCACGGCGCGGCATCGTCGTCACGCTCCTCGAACGACTCGTCGGGCCGCTCGGCGGCCAGCGTCCCGCGCCGGAGGACGGCGACGGCGTCGTCCTGCTGGAGTATCGGCTGGCGCATCTCGTCGTCCAGGAAGTCGAGCATCGCGGCGGCCAGCTCCGGGGCCTCGGAGGCGACCGCGTCACGGGCGACGGCGGCGTGGAGGTTCTCGGCGAAGGCCGTCGTCGCGGACTGCGCGATGCAGCTGTGGGTCGAGACGCCACAGAGCAGCACCTCACCGACGTCGCGCTCGCGCAGCACCTCGCGCAGCCGGGTGCCGTGGAAGGCGCTGTCGCGGGTCTTGACGACGTCGATGCCACCGGCGGTGTCCAGCCCGTCGAGGAGCTCGGCCTGGGCGGTGCCGGGGAAGGCGAAGCCCTCGTCGTCCTCGAGCATGTTGAGGGTCCAGGTCGACCGGTCCCGGGCATGCTCCGTCCGGGCGAGGACCACGGGGCACCCGCCCGCGCGGGCCGCTCGGATCAGCTCGTTGACCCGAGCGACGAGATCGTCTCGGACCGCGGCCAGCGCCGGCTCCTCGAAGTAGGAGTTCTGCAGGTCGATGACGACCAGCGCCAACTGCTGCGGCATCGCGTCTCCCTCGTCGGTGTCGGCGCCGCCGGTGGCGCGACGCGTGGCCACATTCTGCCCAACGCGGCCTCGGAGTCGCACCCGGAACGGTGGCGGGCGCGGCCGGCGTGGCCCCTGATCGGCTCCGCGAGCGGGTCAGGTGCCGCCCTGCGCCGCGATCTGCGCGGCCTCTTCCGCGGCGACGTGCGGATCGAGGTAGCGCCCGCCGCGCACGAGCGGCACCAGCCCGGGAGTGAAGCTGTAGACGAGCGGCCGGGCGTTGGGCAGGTTGAGCTCGCTGAGCTCATCGGGCGTGAGGTCGTCGATGAGCGCGCACAGCGCGCGCAACGAGTTGCCGTGGCCGGCGACGAGGACGTGCCGGCCGGCCCGCAGCGCCTCGCCGAGCTCGCCGCGCCAGAGCGGGCGGACCCGTGCCACGACGTCGGCGAGCGACTCGGTGGCGGCCACCGCGTCCGCGGGCAGCCGGTCGAACGGCGGCAGCGAGCGCCACAACGCGACCGTGGCCGCCGGCAGCGGTTCCGGCCGACCGTCCAGGGAGCGGCGCCAGTGGCGGAAGAGCTCGTGGCCGTACCGCTCGACGACGTCGCGCTTGCGGTAGCCGGTGAGCGCGCCGTAGCTGCGCTCCCCCAGCCGCCACCGACGTTGCACGGCGCCGCCGCCGAGCGCCGCCGCGAGGATGTCGGCGGTGTGCCAGGACCGGACGAGCTCGGACGCCATGACGACGTCGGGGCGCCAGCCGGTGGCCGCCAGCCGGTCCGCGGCGTCGTGGGTGCCCTGTTCGCCGGTGGGCGTGAGCCCGACGTCGAGGGTGCCGGTGAACAGGCCGAGGGCGTTGGCCGCGCTCTCGCCGTGGCGGACGAGCACGAGGGAGCCGGCGGTCACCGGCTCGGTCCCGCAGCCTGGGCTGCGGGCGGCGAGACCGGCCGGGGCCGCCTCGTCACATGGGCTCGCGGTCGCCGATGTGGCCCGGGGCGTTGGCGGCCAGCACCCGCGCGACGAAGGCCGCGTACTCGTCCATGTAGTGCCGCAGGAACGTGGCCGTCGCCTCGTTGCGGCACTCGCCGTCCTCGCCGAAGGACTCGGGGTCGAAGGTGACGTAGGCCTCGGGGGCATTGAGCTGCGGGGCGTTGAGGAAGCTGAGCACGCTGCGCATGTTCGACTGCATCACAGCGGTCCCGATCCCGCTCGGGGAGGCGCCGACGATGCCGGTGGGCTTGCCCGAGAAGGAGTTCTGGCCCCACGGCCGCGACGCCCAGTCGATCGCGTTCTTCAGCGCGCCGGGGATCGACCGGTTGTACTCCGGGGAGACGAACAGGATGCCGTCGGACGCCTCGATCGCCTCCTTCAGCTCCCGCCCCTCCGGCGGGTAGGCGGCGTCGTAGTCCCAGCTGTACAGCGGCAGGTTCCCGATGGGGATCTCGGTGAACGCCAGCGAGTCGGGCGCGAGCCTGATGAGTGCCTTCGACAGCGTCCGGTTGATGGAGCCGGCGGCGAGGCTCCCTACGAGGTAGCCGATCTGGTGCGTGGCCATCGTGTGCTCCTGCCCTTCCAGCCGCGCCGACGGCGGCCCCGACGATGCGGTCCTGCAGGAACCATGTTCCTCGCCTACGCCGGGGTTGTCGCGGTGGGGCAGTCGTGCCCATCCACCAACGACGAAGGCCGCCGACCCGGTGCTTCCGGTTCAGCGGCCTTCGACCTGGGTGGAGCTAGGGGGATTCGAACCCCCGACCTTCTCGTTGCGAACGAGACGCGCTACCAACTGCGCCATAGCCCCAGGCGCTCCGAAGAGCAGATCCGAGTTTAGCACCGGGAGCACGGCCCGATGAACTCGTGCCGGTGTTGACGTGGGTCACACCGGCAACGGGTCAGGCACCGACGGCGCGGCGGCGGGCCAGCACCGAGGCGAGGTCGAGGCCGCTGCCCCGCTCGGCCCCGGCGTCGGCGGTCTCGTCGGGCAGCTCGGCGACCGCCGTGGTGCCGGCAACCGCGGCGTACGGCGAGCCCTCGAGGGCCACGAGGGACGCGTCGGTCGTGGTGGCGGCGGGCTCGGCGACCACCGGCGCCTCGGTCGGCACGTAGCCGGCGATGTCACGGCGGGGCGCGGTGGGCTTGAGCGTGTAGGCCGGGGCGGGCACCGGCACCGGCGTCCACGGCCGTGCCTCGGCGGCGTCGTCGATCTCGCCCGGCTGGGCCGGCTCGGCGGCATCGGTGGGGACGGCAGCAACGGGGGCGGCGTCGTCGGACGGTGCCGCCTCCTCGGCGGCAATGTCCTCGGCCGGGCCGGCGTCCTGCCCCGCGTCCGGGACCTGCTCGGTCGCGGTCGCCGGCGCTGCGCCGTCGTCCGCTGCGCCGTCGGACGCGCGTCCAGCCGCACCGGGCCCGGTCACGCGGCGGCCTCGGGCGGCGGCCGCGGCGGTGAGCGCCGCCCGCCGGGAGGCCGCGTCACCACGGCTGGCGGGCGAGAGCTGCAGCCGGGCGATCATCGCCCGGTCGGCGGCGTTGCGGCGGGCGCCAGCCTTGGCGGCCCGGCGGCCGAGCACCAGCACCCCGGCGAGCAGCACCGTCGGCACGATGCCCAGCGCCACGTTGGCGGTGGTGGCTGCGACGGCGGCCCAGCCGGCGACGCCAGCCACCAGCAGGGCCACGGTGAGGATGAGCCGGCGACGGGCGGCCGCCTGGCGACGGCTGATCTCGGCGGCCCGCGCCGCCCGCAGCGCGGCGAGCCGCCGTGCGTCGGCGGCCGAGTGCCCGGCTGGGCTCATGGACCTGTTCACGGCGGGGTTCTCCGTTCGTCGCCTCGGATCGTGCAGGTAGGGCCTGGCCTCGGACCGGCCGTGGTGGTCACCGCTGGCCGACCGCTTGGCGGTGCCGCCGGTCGCGACCACTCGCATCGCTCCGGAGAACCGGTCCTCGATGCGGGAGTCGGCCAGCTGCTGCCGCGTCCGCGCGAGGGACGGGACCAGGTATCCGAACAGGACGACGGCGAGCCCGACGACCACCCAGCCCTGAACCTCCACACCCCGACGCTAGCCCGCGCCGACGGCGAGAAGGTCATGGCGCGCCGAGGACGTCACCGCGGATGACGTCCACCTGTCTGGGCCGAGGTCCCCGGGACGTTCTCCCGGTACCGGCGGAGCACGCCCCGCGGGACGTCCTCGGCGAGGAGCGCGAAGGTCCGGTGGTCGCGCCAGTCGCCGTCGATGTGGAGGTAGCGCCGTCGACGCCCCTCGTCGTGGAAGCCGAGCTTGGCCACCACCCGGAGGCTCGCGGCATTCTCCGGCCGGATGTTGATCTCCACCCGGTGCAGGCCCAGCTCCTGGAAGCAGTGGTCGGTCACCAGCGCCACCGCGGTGGGTGCGATCCCCCGGCCGGCCGCTCGCTGCGACACCCAGTAGCCCACCGACGTCCCGCGCAGCGCCCCGCCGAACACCGGCCCAGCGATGATGTGTCCCACGAGGATGCCGCGGTACTCGATGGCCAGCGGCAGGGTCCCGCCGCGCCGCGCCTGCCGGTTGAGGTCGGCGACATAGCTGACGAAGGACGGGGCCGGCAGCTCACCGTCGGGACTGGTCGCCTCCCAGGGCCGCAGCCAGCCGGCGTTGGCCCGCCGCAGCCGCTGCCACGCCATCCGGTCTCGCCGGCGCAGCGGTCGCAGCCGCACCAGGCCGTCGGTGAGCGTCACCGGCCAGCTCATCAGGCGTCCAGCACCAGGCAGTGCAGCACGTCGCCGGCCGCGACATCGGTGACGTCCTCGGGGACCACCGCGAGCGCGTTGGAGCGGGCCAGCCCGGAGAGCAGCAGCGCGGCGGGAGAGCCCGACGACGTCGCCCGGTACCCCTCGGCCGGGGAGCCGGTCAGCTGCACCCGGACGAACTCTCGACGTCCCGCGGGTGAGTACCAGCCCCGCGTGACGGTCGCCGGGACGGAGGCGCGGTAGAGCTCGGTGTAGCCGGCCATCGACAGCACGGCGGGGCGGACGAAGACCTCGTAGGCGACCTGCGCCGCGACCGGGTCGCCGGGCAGCGCGAAGATCGGGGTGCCGTCCCCGACGGTCCCCAGCCCCAGCTGTCGTCCCGGCCACATCGCGACGTTGTCGAACCGGACCGTACCGAGCGGTGCGAGGACCTCCTTGACGGTGTCGTCAGCGCTGAGCCCGCCGGTGGTGATGATGAGGTCGGCGCGAACGAGCTGGTCCTCGAGCGTCTCGCTCAGCGGGCCGCGCTGGTCCGGCACCGCCGCCACCCGGTAGGCGGCAGCTCCGGCGTCGGTGAGCGCGGCGGCGAGCGCGTGGCCGTTGGCGTCGAACACCTGGCCCGGCGACGCCGGCGCGCCGGGCTCGACCAGCTCGTCGCCCACCGAGACGATGACGACGCGGGGCCGGGGGTGCACCGTCACCCGGCCGCGGCCGGCCGCGGCGAGCAGCGCGACCTGCCGGGCGCCGACCCGCTCGCCCGCCGGCAGCACCACCTGGCCGGCCTGCAGGTCCTGGGCCCGCCGGTTGACGTTCTCACCGGCGGCGCTGGCGGTGCGGATCGCGACCGCCGCCGCGCCACGGTCGGTCTGCTCCACCGGCACGACGGCGTCGGCGTCGGTCGGCATCGGTGCCCCGGACGCGATCCGTACCGCAGCGTTGCTCGGCAGCCGCAGCCGCTCGGTGCTGCCGGCGCGCAGCTCGTCCAGCACCCGTATCGTCACCGGTGTGGCGGGGCTCGCCGCCCGGATGTCCGAGGCGCGTACCGCGTAGCCGTCCAGCCCCGCGAGGTCGGCGACGGGCAGGTCGGACGGTGCGAGGACGTCCTCGGTGAGGATGCAGCCGACGGCGTCGGCGAGGGCCACCTCGAGCGGCGGCTGGGGGCCGACCGCCGCGAGGCAGGCGGCCAGATGCTCCTGGACTGACCGCACCGGGGTCAGTCCCGAGGCCGGGGAACGCTGCGGTCGGGGTCCGAGCTGAGCTCGAGGTGACGGCCGGCGACGAACTGCTCCAGCCAGGCGGAGAACTCCGGGCCAAGGTCCTCGCGGTCGACCGCCAGCTGCACGACCGCCTTGAGGTAGTCGAGCTTGTCGCCGGTGTCGTAGCGCCGGCCGCGGAACACGACGCCGTGGACCCCACCGCCGTCGGCCGCCGGCAGCTGCGCGAGGGTCTGCAGCGCGTCCGTCAGCTGGATCTCCCCACCACGCCCGGGCGGGGTGTCGGCGAGGACGTCGAAGACGGCCGGTGACAGCACGTAGCGGCCGATGACGGCAAGGTTCGACGGCGCGTCGGCCGGGTCGGGCTTCTCGACCATGCCGACGACCTTGACGACGTCACCGTCGGCCACGCCGGACGCGCTCGCCGGCTCGACGGTCGCCGCGCCGTAGAGGCTGATCTGCTCGGGCTCGACCTCGAGCAGCGCGACGACGGACCCGCCGAGCTGCTGCTGGACGTCGATCATCGTGGCCAGCAGGTCGTCGCGGGCGTCGATGAGGTCGTCACCGAGCAGCACCGCGAACGGCTCGTCGCCGACGTGCTCACGGCCGCAGAGCACCGCGTGCCCGAGCCCGAGCGGCTTGCCCTGCCGCACACCGTGGACGTCGGCGAGCTCGGCGATCTCCCGCACCTGGGCGAGCCGGTCGGCGTCGCCCTTCGTCTCGAGCGCGACCTCGAGCGCGACGTTGCGGTCGAAGTGGTCCTCGATAGCGCTCTTGCCGGCGCCGGTGACGAGGAGGACGTCCTTGATCCCGACGGCGGCGACCTCCTCGACGACGTACTGGATCGCCGGGCGGTCCACCACCGGGAGCATCTCCTTGGGGATGGCCTTGGTGGCGGGGATGAACCGGGTCCCGAGGCCCGCGACGGGGACCACGGCCTTGCGCACGCGGGGGCGCTCGCTGCTTCGCTGCTCCATGACGGCAGGCTACCCGGCCGGCCCACCGCGTCGCACTCGTCCGGCCGGTGCCTGGAATCTCGGTGAGCGCCAGGCCACAAAGCGCTCGCACACCTGAAAGACTGAGGGCATGTCGACGGCGATCCGCTTCCCCAGCACGACCGGACTAGAGCTCGATGATGTGAAACAGGCGCTTCGCAGCGCCGTCCGCGACTACCGGTCGAGCCGTTCGGCTCGCCAGCGGCACGAGGCGGCCGACGCGTTCGCCGAGCACGGCGTCGAGGCGGTGGGTGACGTCAGGTGCGTTGCCGCCTACGTCTCCAACGCCACCGAGCCGGGTACCGGGGCGTTGCTCGACGCCCTGCACGCCCGGGGCATCACGGTCCTGCTGCCGATGCTCGGTCCGGGCCTGGCCCGCGACTGGGGTGAGTACCGCGGCAGCGCGGACCTCGACCTGCGGGCGCCGGGCCGGCCGCCGGAGCCGTCGGGGCCGCCGCTCGGCAAGGACGCCCTCGGCATGGCCGAGGCCATCATCGCGCCGGCGCTGGCGGTCGACCGCGAGGGCACCCGCCTCGGGCAGGGGGGCGGCTGGTACGACCGTGCGCTACTCACTCGCCGAGCCGACATCCCGGTGTTCGCGATGGTCCACGCGGCCGAGCTCGTCGAGGAGCAGCTGCTGCCGTGGGAGGAGCACGACGTCCGGGTCGACGCCGTCATCACCGAGGAGCGCTGGTTCCTCCTCGACCGCTCGGCGCAGCAGCTCGACGGGCGCTCCGCGGGCTGACGTCGGCACCCCCTCGACCGGTGCTCGCGGCGGTCGGTCAGCCTGCCGGGTGCAAGGTCCTGGTGCTGCTCGTGGCGGCCTCGACCGCCGCTCGGCTGAACGGCCACGGGTAGGTCTCCCCCGCCGCCCATGCCTCGAACTGGTCGTCGTAGTGCGCGGCCGCCGGGTGGCCGGACACCCCGGTGAAGTTCACCCACACCGAGGAGTCGAGGTCGCCGAGCTCGACCACCATCCGCATCGACGGGACGGCGGTGACGGCGAAGTCGGTCCGGCCGTCCTCGCGGTCGCCGGCGTCCCACCCGGTGGCGTTGACGATGGAGGAGCCGCCGCCGACGCCGATCGGCGCGGGGTTGACGAACCACGACAGGGGCGCCGGCACGTCGCTGCCGAACACGGGGTGCTGCGGCGCGGCCACGTGCAGCCGGCCCCACTCCCAGGAGCTCGGGTCCTTGCCGAGCGTGTTCGTCAGCTCGTTGCGTGCGCTCACCAGCGCCTGGAGGAGGATCTCGTCCCGGCTCTCGACGAGGTTAATGGTCGTGCGGTCGTCCCAGAACGGGTTGGTGGGGTCGGCCATCAGCTGTGCCACGACGGCCAGCCAGCGGCTCCCGCCGTCGGGGGCGATCGACGCCGGCAGGTCGTCGCCGAAGGTCAGCGCCAGCAGGTTCGCCCAGACCGCCGCGAAGTAGGCCGCTGCCGCGGAGTCGGCGTCCTGCCGGTAGTCGTCGTCCTGCCAGGTCGCCAGCAGGTCGACGGCCTCCTGCACGAAGTCGTCCTCGACGCGGATGTCGAGCAGGGCGGGCACGAGCATCTCCGCGAACGGGCTGGCGGTGTCGTTCATCGCCTCGTTCGCCCAGGCGGCGTCGATCGGGGTGCCGCTGTCGACCGCCGTGACGATGAGGTCGCGCAGCCGCTGCGAGCGGTAGCCGTAGTCGAAGTCGCGGGAGAGGAACGGCCCCGCGTCGCGCAGCGTGACGGCCTGGTTGGCGGCGACGATGAACCCGTCGGCCGGGTTGAGCGCGCGGGGCATGTCCGCCGGCTCGACGTAGCCCGCCCAGTCGTACCGGGAGTCCCAGCCGGGCCGCGGCCAGCGGCCGTCGGAGGGCACGGGAGCGCCGTCCACCGTGCGGCGCACCGGGATCTTGCCCGGCGCTTGGAAGCCGATATCCCCGGCAGTGGTGGCGAACACGATGCTCTGGGCGGGGACCTCGAAGAGCACGGCCGCTGCCGCGATGGTGTCGGCGTCCGTCGCGCGGTTGATCGCGAAGAGCGCGTCACCGGTGCGGCCGGGAGACAGTGCGGTCCAGGACATCGCGACGGCGTAGCCGCCGAAGCCGGGCGACGGCGACCCCTCGGGCACCGGCGTGGTGTTGGCGGCGGTCGTCGTCGGCAGCACCCCGGAGACGATGGGGCCGTGGCCGGTCGACGCCACGCTCAGCGCGACGTCCTCCGCGCCGTTGACGGCGATCGTCTCGGTCCGGCGGCTGAGCGGTACGCGCTCGCCGTCGCGCAGGTAGGTGCCGTCGTCGTAGACGCGCTCGAGGTAGAAGTCGACGACGTCGGCCCCCATGTTCGTCAGCCCCCACGCGAGCTCGGCGTTGTGCCCGATGACGACGCCGGGCAGCCCGGCGAAGCCGAAGCCGGCGACGTCGAAGGTGCACAGCGTGCTCACCTCGCGGCAGTGCAGCCCGGTCTGGTGCCAGATGCCGGGGGCACTGATGCCCAGATGAGGGTCGTTGGCCAGCAGCGGAAGGCCGGAGGCGGTGTGCTCGCCGGCGACGACGAAGGAGTTCGAGCCGATGCCGTCCCCCTCGCCGAGCAGCCGGGGGGTGGCGCGCAGCGCCTCGCGAGCACTGGTCAGCGCGGCGTTGCCGATCGCGGCGGCGTCGGGCTCGGCGGCCGCGGCGTCGGCGGCGGGCTCGTCAGCCGCGCCGGTACCAGCGGCACCGGCATCCGCGTCGGTTTCTGGGGCCGGCGCGGCGGCGGGTTCGCGCGACGGCGCGATGATCGGCAGGTTCTGGTCCTCCGAGAAGGCCGGATAGAGCTCGGCCACCCGGCCCAGGTCACCGGCGAGCGGGCGCAGCGCCGCGGCGCGGCCGAGCTCCTGGTCGTTGTTGGTCGACAGGTCCCAGGCCATCGCCTTGAGCCACGCGAGCGAGTCGACCGGGGTCCACGGTTCGATCTCGGCGAGCTCGGTCACCAGCCCGAGGACGGTGTACTCCATGCCGAGCTGGCTCGCCTCGCGCGAGCCGAGGTAGGCGTTGACGCCCTCCGCGTAGGCCTCGAAGAAGCCCCGGGACTCGGCGGTCAGCAGGTCCCACTCCTGCTCGGCGACCCGCCGCCAGCCGAAGGTACGGATGACGCTGTCGGCCGCCAGGGCTGCCTCGTTCTCCCCCACCAGCTCGGAGAGACGGCCGGCCGTGACGTGGCGCCGGTAGTCCATCTCGAAGAACCGGTCCTGGGCGTGGACGTAGCCCTGGGCACGGAACAGGTCGGTGTCGGTGTCGGCGTAGATCTGCGGCACGCCCTGGTCGTCGCGGAGGATCTCGACCTCGCCCGACAGGATCGGCAGCGTCGAGGAGCCACCGTAGTCGGGCAGCGGGCGGCGCACGAGCACCGTGGTGAGGATCGCGCCGACCACGAGGACGACGACGAGCACTGCCGCGATGATGATGGCGAGCCGCTGCGCGAGGGAGGACACTGACACCCGGCGAGCGTATCCGCAGAAGCGGCGTGGCGCGGCGCCGCGCGCCGACGCCGCGGCTTCCGGTCACGGGTCCGGCGGTGGGACGACGACACGCAGCGGTGCCCAGGCGTTCGCGCCGACGACGTCGCCCACCCGTTCACGAGGCACCGCGACCAGCACGAGCGGTGCTGACGGCGCGGTCGCCAGCAGGCCGCCGCCGGCGTCACCGTGCAACGACATGACGAGGGCGGCCGGGGCGACCACCTCGGCGCCGCCGGTGGTCCCAGCGGCGTCCGCGGTGGTCGTGAGGAGGTCGACCTCGTCACCCGGCCGCAGCAGGGCGGCCATGGCGTCGTCGGCCAGCCGGACCGGGACGACGACGTGCCCCGCCGGGGCTGCCGCGGCGAGACCTGCCCCCGCCAGCAGCTGACCGGTGATGGGGAGCCCGGCCGGCAGCCCGACGGCGAGCCGGCCGCCGACCACCTCGGTCGGGTCGTGCAGCGCCCGGGCGGGGGCGAGCGCCGCCGGCACCTCGACGAGCTCGACGTCGGCCGCGGCCAGCAGCGCGCCCGCCGGCAGGTCGCGAGCGAGGACGAGGACGTGGTCGGTCGCCGGTGGTGGTGGCCGCAGCTCGGTGGTCACCACGCCGCCGGCGAGCACCACAGCAGCTATCGCGAGGAGGTGGCGGTGGCGCCAGGCCCGGCGGCGCCACCGCACCGAGGCGCGCCGCGACGGCGGTCTACCGGTCCGCGGTGCGGAGCCCGTAGCCGCCACGTCGGCCGTGCCGGTGCGCGCCATCCCTGCACCGTAGGTACGCCGAGCCGTCGGCCTAGCTGCCGCTGAGCGGGGCTGTGGGGGGGGGGGGGGGGGCAGAGAAGACCGCCGCCGGTGGATCATCCTCAGGTCAGCGGACGGGGCCCTGAGCCTTGAGCAGGTCGCGGATCTCCTGGAGGAGGGCGATGTCGTCTGCCAGCGGCTCGGGCTCGGGCTCCTTGCCACGCGCGCGGCGCTCCTGGAACTTGTTCATCGGCATCACGAAGAGCAGGTAGACC
Source organism: Georgenia sunbinii (assembly GCF_036421875.1). Classification (NCBI taxonomy): domain Bacteria; kingdom Bacillati; phylum Actinomycetota; class Actinomycetes; order Allobogoriellales; family Allobogoriellaceae; genus Georgenia; species Georgenia sunbinii. The sequence continues at coordinate 100,948 of NZ_JAZGOL010000005.1, forward strand.
ACACCGGCGGTGATGAGGAAGACGATGATCGCGTTGATGATCGCCGCGAGGTCGATGAAGGTGTCGGGCCGGTTGGCGATCAGCTGGAAGCCGAGCCCGTCTGCCTGGGCGCCGCCGGCGGCGTTGAGCACCGGGGTGACGACGCTGGAGACGACCGTGTCGACGATCGCCGCGAAGGCAGCACCGATGACGACCGCGACCGCCAGGTCGATGACGTTTCCGCGCAGGATGAAGTCTTTGAAGCCCTTGAGCACTCCGACCGCCTCTTCTCCTGTGTGTCCGGGCGCCTGAGCGGCGCGGCGCCACAGTAGCGCACTGTTGCCAGTCGACGGTGGCGCTTCGCTGGCTACTCCCAGTGCGGGGGACGGTCGCGCCGGAGGCTCTCCTCGTGCGCGCCGTCGTCGGGGCGGTCGCCCCAGGCGGCGTCGAGGTCCTCGCCCGCCCGCTCCGGCAGCAGCTCGGGCTCGTCCGCGGCATCGGCGGTACGAGCGGCGACCGCACCGGCCGAGGCCGGCCCGGCACCGGACGGTGAGCTGCTCACCGGCGTGGCCAGCGGCACGTCGAACAGCGCGTCCGACGACGGCCCGAGGTTGTGCGGCGGTGCCACGTAGCGGCGCCGCCGGCGGCTGCCGGCGGGGCCGGTCATCGGCGTCGTCGCGCCGCGACCGTCGCGAGCACGGAGTCGACGTCGCTGCCGCGGCGCAGGCCCAGCTCGCGGCGCAGCAGCTCGACGAGCTCGGCGTCGTCGCGCTCGGTCCCGTCGGCGTCCAGCCAGCCAGCGAGCTCGTCGAGCTCGCCGTCGCTGTAGCCGCCGAGCGGCCGGCCGGACTCCACCGGCGGTCGAGGACCCCGGTCGACCGGCGGACCACCGGTCGCCGTACCGTCGGCCGTCGCGCCGTCAGTCGTGGCGTCGTCAGTCGTGGCGTCGTCAGGCGTCGCGTCGTCAGGCGTGGCGTCGTCGTCCTCGAGCTCCAGCGGCGGCAGCGCGACGGTGCCGAGGGTGACGGGGTTCTCGGCCAGCCGCCGGGTGTCGACGACCTCGAGGACGAGGGCGAGGATCGCCTCGGCCTCACCCTGCGGGTCGGTGAAGACCGCCGTCGAGTGCGCCATGTGGACGCGCCAGCCACGGGCGACGAGCCGCTGCACCCAGTGCCGGTCGCGGCGTCGCAGGTTCGGCTCGGAGACGTAGTCGGCGTCGTCGGTCAGCACCGCGACGACAAGCTCGCCGGGCAGGTCGGGGTGGCCGATCGCCAGCGGGACCCGCACGCCACCGTCCTGGCCGTAGCGCGGGACCACGGTGAGCCCGAGGCGCCACAGCCGCTCGGCGAGGTCGACGAGCAGCGGGTCGGGATCGGCCGCCACGGAGCTCGGGCCGTCAGGCGTGGCGTCCTGCCGCGCTGCCCAGTCGATGAGGTCGGCCAGCAGCACCGGACCGGGCTGGTGCAGCCGCGTCCGGTCGATCTCGCCCGGACCGATGCAGGAGACGACGGTCAGCTGCTCACGGACCGCGTCGAGGGCGTCGACGAGGCAGGCGAGGCCGTCGGGGCCGCTGATCGCGCCGAAGTTGTGCAGCACCCTGCCGTGCGGGGTCTTGGCGTACCCCAGGCTGAGCACGATCGAGTCCCGGCGCAGGCCGGCGGCGCCGTCGGCGTCGACCACCACGAACGGCTCGGGGCGTGCCGCGTCGAAGAACTTCGCGACCGAGGGGCTGCCGAGGACGGCGGACAGGATCGCCTCGCGGACGCGGTCGGCGTGGCGAGCGTTGAGCGCGACCACCGCCAGCGAGGTGTCGGGGGTGGCTAGCGCGTGCTCGATGACGAGGTCGACCACGTGGTCCACCTCGACCTGGACGCTCTCGACGGCGTCCGCTCCCGGCGCCGGCATTCCGGAGCCGGCGATGACGTGCAGCCGCATCTGTGCCGGCGACGGCGGCGCCGGCACCGGTGCGATGACGTCGCTGTAGCCGTGCGCGGCGAGGAACCCGGCGATGGCCTCCTCCCGCTCGGCCCGGTCGGTGGGCAGCGTGAGGCTCGGCAGCAGGGGCGCGAGCGCTCCGACGATGCCGCCGGACGCCCTTCGCGAGTCCCCGACGAGCACGACCTGGCGGGCGCGGGCGATCGCCCCGACCGCCTGCTCGACCGGCAGGTGGTGGACGCCGTCGAGGATGACGAGGTCGGCACCGGGGCCGGCCGGCAGCAGCTGCGGGACGAGGACGGGCGGCACCGCCCACGCCGGGCGGATGGCGCCGACCAGCCGCGGGTGGCGTGCGTAGATCTGCCGCAGGTCCGCGCCGCTGCCCGCCGCCAGCTCGCTGTCGAGCTGGCTGGCCCCCTCGCGGTGGCTGCGCATCTCGGCCGCGAGGCGGCGCACGACGGCGCGGCGGACCGGCGCGGTGAGCGTGCTGACCTGCTCGGCGTCGAGGCGGCGGAACTCCTCGGCGAGCGCGACGAGCACGGGGCCGTCGTAGCCGGCCATCGCGGGATCGGTGCGGATCATCTCCTCGAGCACCGAGCTCCACCAGGCGAGGTCGAACTCGGCCGGCACCAGCGCCGCGGGCACCCGGCGCTCGGTGAGGTCGGCGACGAGCTCGGTCAGACCGAGGCTCTCGAGCTCGGCGAGCACCGCGGACCGCTCGGGCATCAGCCGCAGCGCCTCGCCGTCGCCGCCGAGGGCAACCATGAGCTCGACGAGCCGGTCGAGCGGGAGGCTGAAGAGGTCGTCCTTGCCGGCACCGCTGCCGATGACCGGCTGCAGCGCGTCGAGGTCCGCGCGGACCTTGCTGGCGTGCCGTTCCATCTCGGCCATGCCGTCGGGCAGCTGCGGCCAGCCACCACTGGGGCAGTGGCGGCGCCAGATCTCACGCTGCTCCTGGACGCGGACCAGCTCGGCGTGGAGGTCGTCGACCGGCCGGCCGGGGCGCAGCAGGTCCTTGGCCTGCTTCCGGAGCCGGCGCCGGGTGCTGCCGGCCATCGTCAGGCCGTGCTCCTTGCGCCAGGCGCGGGTGCTGGTGGCGATGACCATGTCCGCGGCGGAGCGTTCGAAGATCTGCGGCACGAAGACGTCGAGGGCGCCGCGGACGCCGTCGAGCATCCGCAGCTGCTCGAGCCAGTCCTCGACGGTGCTCGCGGTGGTGAGTCCGGTCTGCAACGCGACCCGTGCGACGTCGTCGGCGAGCCGGGGCAACGACACCTCGCCGAGCCGCTGGGTCCGCTCGAGGGCGGCGTGGGCGCTGCCGGCACTGTCGAGGCGGGCCCCGAACCACGGGGTGTCGCGCGGCCGCAGCTCGTACGCGCCGAGGCTGCCGGCGCGAAGCAGACGCTCCCGGGCGTGGTCGCGGCGCTCTGCGACGAGCGCACCGACCACCGCCGGCGCGAGCCGCACGTCGGTGCGGGGCCCTGGACGGGCCGCGGTGAGCCCGGCGAGCGCCTGCAGCGCAGCGTGCGCGGAGCAGCCCCACGGCTCACGCTCGGTGTGCAGCGCCGCCACGTACGCGGCGAGCCGCTCCCGGTTCGCCACGAGGTCCTTGCGGATCGCCCGCACGCTCTCCAGCTGTGCGGGTGGCTCGGTCGCCGCGAGGCCGGCCCGCAGCTGCTCCGGCGCGGTGCGGCGCCACTGTGGGTCGGTCGACAGGTCGAGGACGAGGTCCTCCAGGCCCAACGAGCCGAGCGCACCGACGACGGCGCGGCCCACCCGTCGGGTGCCGGGGACGTAGAGCACCCGACGGCCCGAGGCGACGGCGTCGGCGACGACGGCGGCCAGCGTGGCAGGCACGTCCGCCCCCGGCGGCGCGTCGACGAACAGCGACGTGCCGGTGGCCACCGCGTCGATGACTTGCTGCTGGTCGGGGTCGAGGTCGCCGACGCCACGCTCGAGCTGGGGCGGCCGGTCGGCCCCCACCCGCTCCGGCAGGGCCTGGTCCAGTGCCGCGATCGCGGCCGGGTCCCCGGCGAGCGCGGCGACGACGTCGTGGTCGGCGAGGTCGTCGTAGATGGCGTGGAGGTCGTCGGCGAGCACCTGTCCCGGGTGAACGAAGGGCCCGATGACCGTCCGCTCCTCGATCTCGAAGTCGGCGAGGTGGTCGCTGCCGAGCAGGGCGAGCCGGCTGAGAGCGGCGCGCGGCGAGAAGCCGCCGGAGGTCGTCGTGCTCGCCGTGAGCGCGGCGGCGTCGACGGTGGCCCCCTTGGCGCGCAACGCCCGCAGCAGCACCTGGTTGATGTCGACCGTCGGCTCGAGCTGGACGTCGAAGTCGGCGACCTGGCCGGCGCGCGGCGCCACCCGCACCGGTCGCAGCAGCACCGGTGCGCGCACCGTGCGGGGCCGGCCGGGCGCGGGTGCTGCGTCGGCCGCCGCGCTGCTGTCCGCGCCTCCCTCGCCGGTGGACGGTGCGGCGTCGCTGTCGCCGTCGGTGAACGGTGCGGTCTCGCCGCCGGCAGAGCCGTCGTCGGCCACCACGGCAGGCGGCGGCATCTCGGTCCAGGTGGCGATGCCGACCGCCAGGCAGGTGGGGGCGACGCCGTAGCGCTGGGCCAGCTCGTCGGTGCGGGCGGTGACGGTGCGCGCGCCGCGGCGGGCGGCGACGAGCGACTCCCCCTCGCGGACGAGGTTCGACAGCCGGGTCGGCCGGCCGGAGTAGAGCTGGGCGGTGCCCGAGGGGTGGGCGGCGGTGAGGTCGATGACGGCGTCACCGAGGAGGGTGACGTCCCAGAGGGCACTGCCACCCCCGAGCGCGACCAGCCGCTCGCGCCAGGAGTCGGCGGCGTCGTCGACCGCGCGGAGCCGGGCAGCACGGGCCGCGGCCGCGGGATCGACCGGCTCGGCGGTCCGGCGCTCGTCCCCGGCGCCGGGGACGAGCGACATCTGTGCGTCATCGCCGGTGCGGCGGGCCGCTGCGGCAGAGCGGGCGAAGAACGCTGACGGAGTCATCTCTCCACGCTAACCAGCGGGCGGCCCCGACCGTGCTCGACCCGCCGTGGGTACCGCGATCAACCGGCTGCGAGCATGAGATAGGGCGTGACGCGCACGGGGGGCAGGCGTCACGCCCTATCAAGTGACGATCTTGTCCGACTGCGCCGGAAAACGCAAGAGCGCCGAAGATCACGACTTGGTCACGGCCCGCTGACGGCAAATGACGGCACGATCTCTCACCAAGGCGCCGGCGCCGACTACGGTGAGCCGCTGGGCCTTGCCCAGTTCGATCACGGCCAGCCCACAGGTCCGCAGCGGTACCAGTGGCGCACCCTGGTGACCATTGCAAAGGAGCAACGCACGATGTGGACGCTTTCCGGATTCTCCGACGAGATCTCACCCGACTTCGAGCAGCAGTGCGCCCACGCCCGCTCACTGGGTCTCGGGTACATCGAGCTGCGCAGCGCCTGGGAGACCAACATCCTCGACCTCAGCGCCGAGCAGCGTGACCGGGCCCGAGCGCTGCTGGCCGACCACGGGCTGCAGGTGTCCAGCATCGGGTCCCCCATCGGCAAGATCTTCATCGACGAGGACTTTGCGCCCCACCTGGAGCGGATGCGCCACGCCGCCGCGGTGGCCAACGAGTTCGAGGCGCCCTTCATCCGGGTGTTCTCCTTCTTCATCCGCCCCGGCAGCGACCCCGACAGCCACCGCAGCGAGGTGGTGCGGCGCATGGCGGCGCTGGCCGAGGTGGCGGCCGAGCACGACGTCGTCCTGCTGCACGAGAACGAGAAGGACATCTACGGCGACATCCCCCGCCGCTGCGTGGACATCGTGGCCTCGGTCTGCTCACCGCACCTGAAGATCGCGTGGGACGCCGCGAACTTCGTGCAGGTCGGGGTGCTGCCGTACACCGACGCCTACGAGATGCTCCGGCCCGACCTCGCCTACGTCCAGATCAAGGACGCGCACCTGGGCAGCGGCGCGGTGGTGGCGGCCGGCCGCGGCGACGGCGAGGTCGCCGAGACCATCCGTGCGCTGCACGCCGACGGGTTCGACGGGTTCTTCTCGCTGGAGCCGCACCTGAGCGAGGCCCACAGCCTCGGCGGCTTCTCCGGCCCGGACCTGTTCACCGAGGCGCACACCGCGTTCACCGACATCCTGCAGGCCGAGGGCATCGAGTACCAGTGAGGCGATGCGGTCGGTGACGCCGCGGTGCCCTCGGGCAGATTCGAACTGCCGACACCCGCTTTAGGAGAGCGTCTAGACCGATTCCGGCGAGGTTCGACTAGGGCTGGTAACGCCGGGAAGTGTTGCCATTCCAACGTTTCGACCGTTGGCTACAGATGACGCCGATCTGCCTCGGCTGAACTTCTTGCGGACTGTGTGCGGACTGGTGGTGGCCCTCCCAGGCCCGAGACGAGAGGGCCACCAGTCTGTTAGCCGCTGACGCGGTGGGCGATGAACTCGACGTGGTGAAGCCTGCCCATCACCACGTGCGGTTCGACGTCGCCCTCGATCTCGAATCGCTTGCCGCGCCACCAGAGCGCGCCGTCAGACTGAAGTGCCTTCTCGGCACGCGCAGGCATGTACACGCGGTAACGCGACTGGACCTGTTGCGCAGCGGCGACGGTCTCCGAGCTGAACAGTGCCCGAACCTCGGCAGGGTAGGGCACCTCAGTCTCCTCGATGATCGGACGACCGAAAGCGTCGGTCTCCCCGGTGTCGATCACCTCGATCACCGTCACGCGGTCGTGGTAGATCACTTCGCCCTCTTCCTGTACCGGTTGAGCACGAACGTCTCTGCCAGTGACCACCCTTGGAAGCCTTCACCGATGCGGGTCCCGCCGACGGTTTGCACGATCTGCTCAGGGTTGGCGATCAGTCGCGCGGTTGCGGTGGTGATGACGGCCGCGACGTCGTCCTTCGGTAGGTGCTCGGTGAAGCCACCATCGCGCGTGTACGCCCGAGCCATGGCAGCGATGATGGCGACGTGCTCCCCGGCCAGGGCAACGAGGTGTTCATCGTCGCCCTGACCGAGGAAGTCGGCCACGTCCTGACCGGTAGGAAGCATCGTCAGACCCCAGCGGTCAGGACCACGACACCCTCGGGACGCAGCAGGCCGAGGTCGAACCGTGCCGTCACCCGAAGCGCCATCTCGTCAAACTCGGCGTAACGCTGATCGAGGACCTTCACCGTGGGGTTGGTGTCGCGGGCCACGGCGATCTCGGACGTGTTCGCCAGGATCGCGGTCCCGGCCGGGAGCTTGTTCGTCACCGTGACCGGGACACCGAACAGCCGGTACGTGGTGTCCTTGGTGATGTCGGACTCCAGGACGTAACGGTCGTGGGCGTCCTTGATCTTGCGGACGGTGAAGAAGTCCGCGCCGGAGAGGAACCACCGGTTCGGCTGGACCTCGGCAGCGCTGGACAGGGCCAGGGCGTCGAGGAAGCTGTCCGGGTCGGCCACGTCGAGCACGCCGGTCTGGACGCCGGGCTGATTGACGATGCCCGTCACCGTGTTGTTGGTGCCATCACCGATGAGGAACGCGGTATCGAGCTTGCGGGAGACGTCGGCCACCAGTCGCTGACGCAACACGCTGTCGATGCCGATGACGGACTGACGCACCAGCTCGTTGGTGAACCGGATCAGTGTCTTGATGCTGACGCGGTCGGACGGCATGAGCCGGACCTCGTCAAACGTGACGTCGTGCTCGGGGATCAGCTCGCCCTCACCGACCCACTCGGGAGACGAGGACCCGGTCAGCTTGGGGATGCGCAGCGGCTCGGCGGTGTCGAAGATCCGTACGCCCGATGAGAGGACGACGGACTCAGCCTCAAGCGGCTGAATGAGGATGGAAGAGACCTGCTCCCGGAGAAGTTCGGGGTGGTCGGTGGTGGTCTGTGTCATGGCTATCTCCTGACGGTTCGATGTGTCGATCGCTGACCGTCAGGGCCACGTGCGAGAGGACCGGCCACCAGGACCGGTCCTCTCACTTTACCACGTGTTGAGAATCGTTCTCAACTATCTTCCTTCGTCATCTCAGCGATCGCATAGCCGAGGTACTCGACGGCCTCAGCGAGCTTCTGAATAGCGGGGTCCTGCGTGCTGTTTCTTGCCTGCGCCGCGCTGGCGGTCGCAGCAACGGCATATCGGTTAGGGCTGGTCATTCTGTTCCTCTCAACTTGCAGCGGCTCGGAGAATGCTTGCCAGGTTGACGCTATCTGTGGACGTGTGGCCCTGTCCGACGTTGCCGCGCGGCTTGCGGCTGGCCAGGTGAGGCTTGGTGGCCAGCAGCTCGTCCACGGCCGCTGCAAGCGCCTCGGGACTGTCCAGGTGGTCCTCGGCATAGGCGAGGTCGGACGGGTCGGCCAGTCGGCCGGTGGCACGCACCAGCTCGACGTGCAGCCGGGCAGCAAGGTCGTCGGTCTGCTGCGCCCGCTGCCGGTACTTGCCGTTCTCCTGCCGTAGCTCCTCGACGTACGCGCGCGGGAACGTCTCCTCGGTGTCGTCGGCCTCGGTGGTCTCCTCGGTCGTCGCCTCGGGGATCTCCTCCTCGACGGCGGGGATCTCGGTGGTCTCGATCTCGTTGGTCTCGGGCATGATCTTCTCCTCTTAGTTGGTGATCGGTTGGGCCACGCACATGCAGCCCTTGTGGTGCCACATCGGGATATCGGCGCTGACGACGCCCTCGGATAGGTCCTCGCAGACCCCGCACGCGCCCGCGTTGGGCACGCGCTGCCAGTAACTGACGCCGTGGGATCTCATCCCGTCGCCGTAGGACCGCTGGAACTGTTCGTACGCGAACGCGCTACCGAGGACGGCCACGGCTGCCGGGGCGTCACGTTCGTAGGACACCGATCCCAGCGTGTCGGCCACGGCGTCACGTGCGGCCGCGTGGACGCCCGGCGCGGCTTCCAGGCCCACCGGGACCACGACGGCCTGCCGAGCCGCTGACAGAGCAGCAGTGAGCGCCAGGTCCGCCAACGCAGCAGACCGAGCACCAGCACGCACGAGGACCGCGCCCGCCAGCGCCCGGAACTGCGCCTCGGTCAACTCCCCGGCCTCCCAGCGCGTCCACAGCGCCATGACCTGCGCCCCGGTGGCGGTCCCGAGATTGCCCAGCGTGTCGTGCAGGCTCACGCGATCAGCCCGGCCAGGTCAGTGCCTGCGGTGTCCAGAGCCTCGGCACGCCGGTCGGCACGAATGTCGCGGATCTCGTCATCGGAGTACCCGAGCTTCGCCAGCGCGTACGTGGCAGGCAGCAGCCCGGACTGGAATAGCTTCACGACGGCATCGGCCTCTTGCGCAACCGAGCGGGTGGCAGGGTCGGCCCACTGGACCCGCATATCGACGGTCGTCGGATCGGTCCCGGTGCGCACCGCGTGAGCCAGCGCCGCGACCCGCTCCCACGCCCGCCCGAACGTCTGTTGCTTCTGCTCGGCTCGCGCGGTCAGTGACGCCTCGGCAGCCCGCAGCGCGTCGGCTGACGGCGGCTGGTTCGACGTGATCCCGACATAGTGAGCCGGGAGACCCGAGACGGCCTCGATCTGCTCCACCACGACGCGGATGGCTTTCTCGTACGATGCGAGGTCGGCCGGGGGAAGCTGCCCGAACTTCGCTGCCGGGTCCTCCCCGATCATCATCTTGTCGCCCTCGGGGAACGGGTTCACGACGTTGCCGTCCGCGTCCTCCTCGAGCTCGATGCCGGTGGCGTACCGACGCGGCCGGGCGTAGTTCTCCGAGCCGACCATCATGTCTGCCAGCAGCTTGTTCAGCGCGTCCTGCAGTGGCATGGTGTCGGCCATCTCCGAGACGCCCTCAGCGAGCAGCCGGTCAGTGTTCGACAGCTCCACCACCGGGACCACTCCGAGCGGGTTGTCGATGGTCTCCACGACGGTGAAGCCGGTGGTCGACCCGACGCCGCGCGCCCGATACCGCGTGATCTTGTCGGCCTCGTACAGCACGGCCTCAGTCGTCGTCGCCGTCGTCCAGCGCTTCACCGCCGCGACGATCTGCCGAGTACCGGGATCTCTGACGGCCGCGACCTGACGCGCCGACTCGACACTGATCGACGGCTCGCCATGCTCGTCGGCCCACACGATGACGAACGACGAACCGAGCGCCAGCGCCTCCCGGTGACCAACCGGCGCGGTCTGGTCCAAGTCATTCTTGATCCAGTCGCCCCAGGCGAGCGGGTCCGATACGCCGTCGCGGGTGAAGCCGATGACGCGCAGCCGCTCCCCCAGCGACGTCACCGCCAACCGGCACAGATTGCTCCCGAGGTGCCCGAACCGCTTACCCAGGACCTCCCGAGCATCCGGTGCCAGGAACGACAGTGGCGGCTTGCCCGCGTAGGTCTTATCGAGGACGTCGTACGCCGGGATCTTCTCATCGAGACGCTGCAGCAGCGCCGTAAGGATCTCGCTCATTTGAATGACCTTGCCTTTCGTCGGCGGGTTGGTTTCATTGCCCGCCAGGTAGCTCGTGAATGGGCCATGACCGCGCAAGCTGCGAGGTCGATATGCCGAGTCGATCCCCGGCGCGACTTGTCGAGGCGGACGCCTCGGGAGTGCTCCACGACGACGGCGTTACCGACATGCCGCGCCAGGTCCTTATCCCCGGAATGGGACAACGCGCCATTGATGCAGGCGGTGTAGAAGTCGGTCGTGGCCGGTGTGATCCGCGAGACCGACCACGGGAACTCGACAATCGGCAGACCTTCCTTTTCGAGGACCTGCAGCGTGCGAGTCCACCGGAACGGGTCAGCCACGACTTCCAGGACCTTCCAGCGCTTGCACGCAGCTCGGATGACGTCCTCGACGTCCTCCACCGGGACCCGGTAATCCGAGTCCCCCACCGGTGGCTCCCACAGCCCGACGACGTCCATATGGGGCGAGGTGCCGATGGTGGCCACCAGGACCGCCGTCGCGTCACTGTTGAAGCTGCCATCGAGGGAGATCACCACCTCGGTGCCGTCCTCGATGTCCTCCCCGGTGTTCAGTGCCTCCCAGGCCCGTTCGGGCAGGAACGCGCCCTCGGTCTCGGTGACGAACTGACACAGCCGCGACCGCCGAAACGTCGACTCACGTGTCTTTGGTGGCAGCAGCGCCTGCAGCGCGTCACGGTGAAGGAAGTCGTCCAGCGCCGGGTTCGCCAGCTCCCAGCAGTGAGCACAGTCGACGGCATGATCGGTGAAGGCAGCAGCAGAGAACTCGCGCCAGACCAGGCTGCCGTCCTCAGGATGGGCGCGAGAGTAGTCCCGGAGATCCGACAGGACGTTGTCGTGCGGATCAGGTCCCGGCGTGCCGATCCCGATAAGCGTCGACACCTCGCGCTTGCCCTGCGCCAGCGCGATGACCTCCCACACGTCGCGGTTCACGACGCCCATCTCGTCCACGATGGCCAGGGTGAAGTCCAGACCTTCCAGCGCAGCAGGAGACGCCGGGAGGATTTGAAACGACGCGCCACGAACAGGCACCGTCAGCCGGTCGGCGTAGACCTGCACCCGCGTCGACAGTTCCTCGGAAAGCTCCACCATCCGGCGCGCGGTGTTGCCGACGATCTGCGCTTGCCGCTCGTCCACGGCAGCCACAATCACGCTCGCGCCCTCATCCCCCAGCAGCAGGTCATACAGGCCCAGCGCAGCCACCAGCGTGCTCTTGCCCTGACCGCGAGGCATCATCCAACCGGCTGTTCTCGGACGCGGTGAGGCGTCCAGCACCGACGAGACCAGCTCGATCTGCCACGGCCGGAGCGCCATAGCCTTACGCGCACCAGTGCCCTTCGGCGTCACGATGAACTTCTCCACGAACTTCTCGAACCGCTCCGACGGAACAAGCGAGCGAGGACGAAACGGCAGCGCAGACGGGTCCCGAGCCGCCTTAGGACCCGCCCTCACTTGAACCTTCCAGTGTGTAACGCGCTTTCTGCCTGACCGGCCGGACTCCCGGCGAGACGGCTTAACCTCTCCCCCCCAGGCGTGCCTCGGTCGATGTTGCAAGTTCGGCAGACGACGTCGATGTCTCGTAGGCGGATGAGCTTGCCCGCGTAGAACCGGTTCCAGGCATTCTTTGAGTGGTCGGCGGTGAGGTCGTCAGGGCTGCCACAGTCGCTGCACCAGGGCTGTAGGCGTCGGGCTATGCGGGAGAGCTTGTCCCATTCGGTCGTGTAGCCGGCTTCGCGCGCGGTTCGCTTACGCGCATATCTGGTCTGGCCTTTCTTCTGCTCGGTTGAGCAGTCGGTGCAGCGTGATCGCTCTTCGAGGAGGTGTCCGCAGTTGACACAGGGCTTCATCATTCGCTCTGCTCCGCTCCGGCAAGCTTGTAGATGTAGGAGGACATGAGGCTCATCCCCAGGTCGGTTCGCAGCTCGGGCACGATCTCCTGATAGATGGCCAGCAGGGAGTACAGGAGGTGGGTGGTGCGGTCGGCCTCGTTGGCCTCGTCCACCACCGCGTTCATGCCGTCGAGGGACCCGGCCCCGTGGTGCTGAATCAGGGCGGCTGCCCGCCGGTAGTCGCTGATGTCGAACATGCTCATGCTGATCTCCTGATCTCGGTCTGGTGCTTGTCGGCGCAGCGCTTCATGAGTGACGGTCCGTCGAGGGGGTCGCCGCAGTCACCGCACTTGTGCAGAGCGGTTCCCGGTTCCCGACCCCCTATGTGGGAACCGGGAACCGTCGTGGCCGGGGGCGCCTTGCGGTACTCGCGCAGGGCGGCAAGTGCGCGTTGCTTGCGCCAGCCGAGCCGTTCCCGCGCGTCCTCCCCCGAGGTGGGCAGCGGGTCCAGTGCAGCGATGGCCGCGACGTCCTCGGGTGGTGCGACCTCGTCGGGGTTCCGGTCTGTCATGGCCGGGGCGGTCACCCGCCAGGTGGTGTCACCGGTCAGGGGGTCGGCGGTGAGTACGAACGTTCCTGCGATCGGTTCCTTGTCCTCTGAAGGGGAGTGCTTGCGAAGACCGCCGTGCCGATCCTTGTTGATGGTCAGATGGCAGGACCCACCACGGCCGGGGGTGAACTGGTCAGCGATCTTGACTCGCAGGCTCACGCCGCCGATGGCTCGTCCTTTGGCCGCTGTCCCGGTGGCGCCGATTGCTCGGCTCTCACTGTTCTTTGCCAGGTGGTCGATGCAGAGGACGGACGCGCCAGCCATTGCTAGCGGCTTCATGACCTTGGAGTGAACGCCGGTGAAGTCGTCCGGGCTGTTGCTGGACGCGCCGAAGAGGGGCAGCAGCTCGCCGATGGAGTCGACGACGGCGACGCCGGGCTTCCAGGTTCGGCAGTCTTTGACGACCGCGAGCAGGTGCTCGTAGTCCTCGGGTTCGACGTACCGGAACCGGGAGAGGTCCCGCAGTGCGTCGGTGGGTGCTCCGAGCATGACCAGCCGCTGAATGGTGGCGTGGATGCCGTTGTGGTCGAGGTCGAGGACGATCCCCCGGCCACCGTCGCGGAGGTGTTCGGCGACGGCGGCGAGGGCGACGAACGTCTTACCGGACTCGGGATCCCCGAAGATCCAGTTGACCTGTCCGGCGTAGAAGATCGCGCGCCCGTCGGATCTGGTCAGCACGTCGGGTTCGGGCGGGTCGGGGATGGTGCCGTCGAGTAGTCCGGCGACGTCGGCATATAGCTGGACGGTGCCAGCGGTTCCCGGTTCCCATACAGGGGGTCGGGAACCGGGAACCGTAGTGGTTCCGGGTTCCGGGCGAGTTCCGGGAACCGGGGAACCGTTCGGGGTGGACCGTGGGTTGGCCGCGCCAGCCTGGTAGCCGGATCGGAGCGTGGACTCGATCTCTCGATCAGCGAGACCGGCATGGCGAGCGGCCGCGGTGAGCGCGTCCCATGCCTCGGTGGCGGGAAGCTCACCGCCGGCGATCAGTTGCGAGGTGGCGTACGCCGACTTGTTGAGCTGATCGTTGCGGCTGCCCTCGGGAGCTGCAGCGACCTTCTCGGCCTCACCTCGGAGTGCTGCAGCCGCGTACGGGGTGGCCGACGTCGCCACCGACTCGGGCGCGACCGGGTCCACCCGAGGCTTGCGGAAGAGATCGTAAATGTCTGAGGTCACGCGATCTGCCTTTCCCGGAGCAGTTGACGCTGACGGTCGGCGCGCTGACGGTCACCACGACGATCAGCGAGGACGTCATACGGATCTCGCCGGGCGACGGCTTGGACGACGGCATGGGCGTTGCGCCAGAGCTGCGCCATCTCTTCCTCGGCTTGACGTCGTCCCATCTCGATACCGGCGACGACTCCGGACTCGTAGTACGCCGTGGCGATCCGCTGCCCGCGAGCGTTCATCGTGTTCAGCAGCGGGATGTCGGTCGTCTGCGGTACGCTGACCGGGACGTGATGGCCCACCCTGTTATCCGTCTGATCCCCGTTCGGAGCTGCAACTCCGGCGGGGATTCTTTTGTCTGTGATCGTCGCCATCTAGTCCTCCTCGTCGCCCGCGATGAGTGCCACGTGAGCGACCGCGCGGGCGAGCGCGGCGACGGAGTAGACCTGTCCCGCGCCGTCCTCGGTGCGGATGTAGACCTCACCGCGCTTGTCACCGGCCACGAACTCAAGCGGTTGAGTGCCGGTGGTGCTGGTGAGCACGATCTTCCTGCCCATCACGCGCTCCGATCTGCACTGAACTGCTCTTCGAGCCACTGCTCGACGTCGCTGCGGCGGTAGACGACGCGGCGACCGAGCTTCGCGGAGCGCGGCCCGGTGCCCTCATAGCGCCAGAACCGCAATGTGGCTTCGGCTGTCCGTAGCATCTCCGCAACCTCAGGCGTGGTCATCAAGTCGGGCATGGCCCCTCCAACGTAGAGTCTGTTTAGACGTATCTCCCGTCTGGTTCAGAGTGTGCCACAACAGTCGAGAGTCTGTCCAGCTTCCATGCCCGGCCAGTCGGGAGTACTCTCCAACCATGACAGCCAACGATGAGCAAACGACGTCGCCGCCGGAAGAGCACTTCGCAAGGGCGCTGCGAGATGCGCTCGAAGAACACGACATGTCGCAGCAGGCCCTGGCGGATGCAATGTCGAGCCGAGGCCACCGGTTCCACCAGGCCACGGTCTACAAGATCCTGAGAGGCACCAGGAAGGTGACGCTGGGCGAGGCCCTAGATATCGCGACGATCCTCGGTGAGGACCTACAGACCATGACCGTCCCGCAGCATGAGTCCGCGATCCGTAAGTTGATGTCGACCTCGCACGCGGCCCTGACAGCCATCGGAGAACAGACCGGCCGATTCCTGACTGCCCAACGAAATGTGATTCAACTCTTAGATGCTCGCGACGATTGGGACCCGGCGACGCGGGAAGCGGCGGAGACATGGCGGAGTACCGGGGGACCCGAGGAAGCCGTGAAGCGGGGGCGCGACCAGTGGCAGAGGGGTCTCGAACAACGCTGGACGGCGCGTCTGACTGCCGAGGAGATCAACGCGGAGATCGAGGAAGCGAGGATGAGGCGTCGTGGCGAGTATCCAGAAGCGCCCTAACGACAAGTACCGCGCCCGGTATCGGGACGCGGCGGGCAAGGAACATGCTCGGCACTTCACGCGGAAGCTCGACGCGCAGCGGTGGCTGGACGAGGTCACGACGTCGCGGCTAACGGGGACCTACGTCGATCCGGGCCGGTCGAGGATCACGGTCGATGCGATGTCCGGGGCGTGGCTGCAGAATCCTAAGTGGAGCGAGACGACGAAGGCCCGGAACCGGTCGATCCTCGACAAGCATGTCTTGCCGAGGTGGGGCACGACGAAGCTGGTCGACGTGCAGCACGAGGACGTGCAGGCATGGGTCAACGAGCTGTCCTCGACGTCGCTGGCCGGCGGGACGGTCAGGAAGATCAGCGGCGTACTGTCCGGCATATTGGCATTGGCCGTCCGCTCGAAGCGGCTTGCCGTGAATCCGGCTCGGGACGTTGACCTACCGGAGCAGGATCTCGGGGACCGGAACTATCTGACCGCTGCCGAGGTCGAGGCGTTGGCCGACGCGAGCGACGAGTACGGGGATCTCGTGCTGGTCCTCGCGTACTGCGGACTCCGGATCGGTGAAGCCGCCGCGCTACGGGTCCGGCACGTCGACATGCTGCGCCGTCGCCTGCAGGTCGAGGAGTCGGTGACCGAGGTCAACGGCAAGTTGATCTGGTCGGCCACGAAGGATAAGGAGCGCCGGAGCGTGCCGTTCCCCGCGTTCCTGACCGAGGACATCGCGGGCCGGTGTGAGGGCAAGGGGAAGAACGATCTGCTGTTCACGACCGGCCGGGGCGGGACCATCCGCGTGCGGAACATGCGCCGGGACTGGTTCGACCTCGCAGCGAAGATCGCGGAGGTCGAGGTGACACCGCACGAGCTGAGGCATACGGCGGCGAGCCTGGCAGTGAGGGCCGGGGCGAGCGTGCTGGTCGTTCAGCGGATGCTCGGCCACAAGAAGCCGTCGATGACTCTCGACGTCTACGCAGACCTCTTTGACGACGATCTCGACACCGTCGCTGACCGGCTGACGACGGTACGCGCTGAAGCTCTTGCGGACTCAGTGCGGACTACCGCCGTCTCTAACATCTAGTTTTCGTTGTGCCCTCGGGCAGATTCGAACTGCCGACACCCGCTTTAGGAGAGCGGTGCTCTATCCCCTGAGCTACGAGGGCGGGGCACCGCACAGCGTACTCGGCTCGCTCGCCCCGCTCACAACCGGCGCCGCGGCACGGCCGCGGGCACCGGGGCTAGAGTCGGTGCCATGGCCGGCCGCGAGCTCGATCTCACCCCGGAGCAGGCCTTCCGGCTCGCCGCCGCCGTCGGTGAGCACGGCCGCTGGGTACCGTTCACCCGCGTGTCGGTGCCGGCGCCCGAGCCTCATGCCGGTGACCTGGTCGTCGCCCGGACCGCGGGCCTGTTCGTCGACCGGATGCGCGTGGTGATGGTCGCCCCGCCGCGTCGCCTCGTGCTGGCCAAGGTCGGCCCGGTGCTGCTCGGCAGCGCGATGATCACGGTCACCCCAGCAGGTACCCGCGCGAGGGTGTCGTGGACGTACGACGCCCGGCTGCGCGGCCCGCTGCCGGCGGCGCTCACCGGCCCGGCCCTCAACCACGCACTGGACGCGATGGCTGCCCTCGCGCTGTGGCGGATGGACCGCTGGGTCCGCCGCACCCGCCCCGCCCCACCCCTGCCGTGACAGCGGGATTGTCCACGCAGGAACCACCCCGTGGTCGTGACAGCGGGGATGGTCTGCCCGTCGACAACCCTGCTCTCGCAGACAAACCCGCTGTCGCGGACAAGTCTGCTGTCGGCGACAAGGGTGGGCGGGTGGGGCGGGAGATCTCGGGTCAGGCGGGCTGGTGGGTGCGGGCGGCGGGCACCGCGGCGAGGGCCCGCTCGACGTCGCGCTGCAGGTCGGCCAGGTCTTCGAGGCCGACCGAGAGACGGATCGTCGCGTCGCTGATCCCGACCTCCGCCCGCCCCTCGGGGCCGAGGCGCCGGTGCGTCGTCGTCGCCGGGTGGGTGACGAGCGACTTCACGTCGCCAAGGTTGTTGGAGATCAGCACGATCTGCAGCGCGTCGAGGAAGGCGAAGGCCTCCGCCTGGGTGGCCGGCCGGCCGTCGACCGCGAGGTCGAAGGTGACGACGGTGCCGCCACCGCTCATCTGCGAGCGGGCCAGCTCGACCTGCGGGTGGGAGTCGAGGAACGGGTAGTACACCCGCCCGATCTGCGGCAGGGTCTCCAACCAGGCGGAGAGCTGCAGCGTCGCGTCGGTCTGCGCCTTGACACGCAGCGGCATCGTCTCCAGGCCCTTGAGCAGCACCCAGGCGTTGAACGGGCTCAGGCTCGGCCCGGTGTTGCGCAGGATGAGCTGCAACGGACCCTCGATGAACTCCTTGCTGCCGAGCACCGCGCCCCCCATCGTGCGCCCCTGGCCGTCGATGTGCTTGGTCGCGGAGTAGACGACGACGTCGGCCCCCTGCGGCAGCGTCTGCTGCAGGACCGGCGTCGCGAAGACGTTGTCGACGACGACGACGGCGCCCGCGTCGTGGGCCAGCCGGCTCACGGCACGGACGTCGACGATGTCCTGCATCGGGTTGGACGGGGTCTCGAAGAACACCACGTCCGCCGGGGTCGCCAGCGCCCGGCGCCAGTCGTCGACGTCGTGGGCGTCGACGTAGTCGGTGCGCACTCCCCACTTGGCAAGGACGTCCTCGAACAGCGTGAGGGTGGAACCGAAGAGCGCACGTGCCGCGACGATCCGTGACCCGCTGCTGACCAGCGCCGCGAGCGTGGCAAACACCGCCGCCATCCCGGTGGCCGTGGCGTAGCAGGCCTCGGCGCCCTCGAGGGACCGCAGCCGCTCCTCGAAGATCGAGACGGTCGGGTTCTCGTAGCGGGCGTAGGTGAAGCGGTCGAGGCCACCTGCGAAGGCCTCCTCGGCGTCAGCGGCACGGTCGTAGACGAAACCCGTGGTGAGGAACAGCGCCTCGGAGGTCTCCTGGAAACCGGTGCGGACGTGACCGGCGTGCGCGGCCCGCGTGGCCGGCCCCCACGTCGGGTCGGCGTCCGGGTAGCCGGACGGCCCGGGACAACCAGGGGTGGGATCACTGACGTAGCTCATGGCGCCTCCATCGGTCCTGGCGGAAGCACCCGCACGTACCGAGGAACGGCACGGGGTTGCTGCAGCGTCAACGAGCCAGGTCTCTCGGCTGCTCTGGATGGTCACCACGATGTTAGCCACCCGGCCGGGCCACGCCAAGGGGCTCACGCCCGATGTCCACCCAGCGGACAGCGTCGCTAGGGACGGCGGCTACTCCCGGGGCTGCTCAAGCCAGCCGATCCCGACGAGGTCGTACTCGTCGGGCGGGTGCCCCTCCTGCTCGCGCAGCAGCCACCGCTCGTGGCACAGCCAGCCGAGGTCGTCGGCGGTGAAACCGTCGCCCTGCTCGTGGCGGCTCAGGGCGCGGTTGTACCAGCCCAGGGCGCGGCGTGGGTCCCCGTGGCTCTGCCAGGTCTCTGCCATGTACCGGTAGGCCACCGCCGAGTCCGGCCTGCTGCGGCGCAGCTCCGCGTCGACCGCGAGGGCCTCGTCGAGCGCGCCGCGACGGACGAGGACCTCCGCCAGGTGGCAGCGCGGATCGAGGAAGACCTCGCCGGTCATCGCGACCGCCTCGCGGTAGAGCCGCTCCGCCGCAGCGTCGTCCTCGGCCTGCTCCAGCTGCTCGCCCGCCCGGACGAGGAGCTCCCTGGCGCTGACGACGTCACCCGGGTGGGGCTCGCGCGCCCAACCGACCAGCCGGTCGGCCACGCCTCGGTGGGAGCCTCCGGAGAAGTCGGCCGCGTCGAGGTCCGCCTCGGAGATGGGTTCGCGCATGCCGCCAGGGTACGGCGCGGCGGCGGCCCGGGCGGTCGCGCGCCGCGGACCATAGGCTGCCGAGACACCCCCGACCCGAAAGGGGCGACAAGTGCGGACACCCCGCGAAGCCTCGCCACGGCGCTACCTCATGTGCCGGCCCACCTACTTCACCGTCGCCTACGAGATCAACCCCTGGATGCACAGCGACGTGCCGACCGACACCGACCTAGCGGTCCGGCAGTGGCAGCAGCTCCACGACACCTACCTGCGCCTCGGGCACCGGGTGGACCTCATCGAGCCGGTCCCGGGGCTGCCCGACATGGTGTACGCCGCCAACGGCGCCATCACGGGCGACGGCGTCGTGTACTCGGCCAAGTTCACCTACCCGCAGCGGATGCCCGAGGGGCCGGCGTACGAGCAGTGGTTCGCCGACGCCGGCTTCCCCACCGTCACCGCCTCGGAGGTCAACGAGGGTGAGGGGGACATCCTCACCGTGGGCGACCTCGTGCTCGCCGGCACCGGTTTCCGCACCTCGCTCGCGGCGCACGCCGAGCTGCAGGAGGCCATCGGCAAGCCGGTCATCGGGCTGCAGCTCGTCGACCCGCGGTTCTACCACCTCGACACCGCACTGCTCGCGCTCTCCGACCACGAGATCGCGTACTACCCGCCGGCCTTCTCCCCGGGCAGCCGCCGCGTGCTCGAGAGGCTGTTCCCGGACGCGATCATCGCCGGCGAGCAGGACGCGGTCGTCCTCGGGCTCAACGGGGTGAGCGACGGGCGCCACGTCGTCGTCAACCCGCGAGCCACCGACCTCGCGGCAGCGCTCACCCAGCGCGGCTTCGAGCCGATCGGGGTCGACACCTCCGAGCTGCTCAAGGGCGGTGGCGGCGCCAAGTGCTGCACCCTGGAGATCCGCGGCTGACCAGCTGCTGGTCAGCGGCGCCGGCGCCGCCACGGGACGTCGGTCGGGCTGGGGCCCTCGCTCTCGTGCGCGGTGCGCGCCGGCACCACGAGCACCGGGCTGACCGCGTGGTGCAGGACCGCCTGGCTCGTCGAGCCGAGCAGCAGCCCCGCGAACCCGCCGCGGCCACGAGACCCGACGACGACGAGGTCCACCGCGGTGGAGAACTCGGCGAGCAGCGCGGCCGCGTTGCCGTCGAGGGCGTGCTGGCTGAGCTTCACGTCGCGGCCGTCCACCGCACGATCGCAGGCGACCCCCAGCCCGACCTTGACGTCGGCGAGCACCTCGTCGCGGTCGACGGCTGCCGGCAGCCAGGCCAGCGACCCGGCACCGCCGCCGATCGGCACGGTGGCCACCGCGGTCAGGTGCGCGTCCCAGGCGATCGCCTCGTCGACGGCGCGGCGCAGCGCGATCGTCGCGGACTCCGAGCCGTCGACGCCGACGACGATCCGCCGAACCGGGGTCAACCGCTCGGTGCTCTCATCGACCAGCGGCACGACGACGGTCGGGCAGTGGGCGTGGGCGGGCAGCGCGGAGGACACCGTCCCCAGCAACCGGTCGGCGAAGCCGCCGCCACCCCGGTTGCCGACGACCGCGAGCCCAGCGCTGCGGGACAGCTCGACGAGCACCCCGGCAGGATCACCGAGCTCGAGGGCTGCAGTGACCTCGACGTCCCCGCCCACCCGTGCGACGGCCTCGTCGAGCACCGCCTGCGCACCGGCCTGGATCGCGGTGTCGTCGACCGCCGCGAACCCGCCGTCGAGCGAGGCGACGGTGAACGCCGGCACCGCGTAGGCGCAGACGATGTGCAACCGCCAGCCAAGCTGGCGGGCCTCGGCGGCCGCCCAGTCCAGCGCGGCGAGACTGGCCTCGGAGCCGTCCACGCCGGCGATGACGACGTCCTCGTGAGTCATGTGGTCCTCCGACCGAAGGGAAGTGGGCGGTGTTCCTCTGATGGTCCCATTGTGGGCGTCCCGCCGCAGCATCGTGCCCGTTCGGCGGTACGACCTGCCCACCGGACGCCAGCGGGCCCGTACCGAAGAGGTACGGGCCCGCTGGTCAACGAGGTGGGTCAGCCGATACGGATGAAGGTCGGCGTGCCGCGACCGACGTGCGAGATCGGGCCGGCCTGCAGCGGCTTGGAGGTGTTGCGCGCCGCGATGTGGTTGCCGTTGCCGGTGTAGATGCCGACGTGACCGGGCCACCACACGAGGTCGCCGGGCTGCGCCTCCGAGGCGGAGACCACGGTGCCCGCGTTGCGCTGGGCGCTCGAGCCGCGCGGGATGTCGATCCCGAGCTGCTGGAAGACGTACCAGGTGAAGCCGGAGCAGTCGAAGCCGGACGGCGAGGAGCCACCCCAGACGTACGGGGTGCCGACGTAGCGGAACGCGATGTCGACGATGGCGTTGCCGGACGCGGCCGGCGCGGGCGCCGTCGCGGTCGACCCGCTCGACTCGGTGGACGCCGCGGCGGACGAACCGGTGGCGGCAGCCGGGGCAGCGGAACGGCTGCGCGAGGCGGACTCGGCGGCACGCTGCTCGGCGATGGCAGCAGCCTCGGCCTCAGCGACACGGGCGGCCTCGGCCGCGACGTGCTCGGCGACCGGGTCGGAGTCGTCCGCGGTCGTGGTCTTCGGCGGGATGGCCTCGAGCGAGACCTCCTCGACGTCGAACTCGACGTCGGTGGGGACCGACACGGTCGGGGAGACGGTCAGCGCTCCGCGAGCCTGGCTCGACAGCGCAGACACGTCGACCTGCGGGAGCGCGGAGGTCGAACCCTCCGGAGCCGCGATCGCCGTGCTGGCAGCCATGGTGAGGGCCAGCCCGGAGGATGCGGCAACGACCATGCCGCGCCGGGCGCTAGAGCCGGTCACGACCTGCCCGAGCACCGTCAGTGGGGTGGTGGGACGGGCAGCCGCGCGGTGGCGGGCCCCGATGGAAGTCACGGTCACGTACTAAGCCTCTCCTGCTGCCGACGAGGTGAGCTGTCGGGTTCGGGTCGGAGTCAACCCGGCCCTTCTCGCGGACGAGATGGGCTTCACCCCAAGGCACCGGCTGGGCCGGTGCCACTTCTGGTTCCCCCGTCCCTGCCGACGTCTATCTGGAAGCACGGGCGGCGACAGGGTTGAGCTCCGTCCGGGCACTCGCTGACATGGAGGGTTCAACGAGCGATCCGGACACTACCCGAGCACTTCCCCAATTGTCACGTTCCGATCACGACACTGGGGAAGGTGTGTCGCAAGTCATGCCCTGAGGAGCACCGAGAACGGCGAGAAGCCGGGGTTTCAGGCGTCGACGAACAGGTGACGGGCGACGTCGTCGGGCAGGTCGAGAACGAGGGCCGAGTCGTCGGCGTGCACGGAGACGAACTCGGTGCCGCGCTGCACCCGCAGCGTGCGGCCCGGCCGTACCCCTGCCTCCGCGAACCGCGCCAGCAGCTCGACGTCCACCTGCAGCGGCTCGCCGATCCGGCGCAGCACGACCTCCACCCGGTCGACGCCGTCGGCGTCGAGCGCCGCCTGCGCCAGCGTCTGCAGCCGCGGCTCGACCGGCGGCTCACTGACGTCACCCAGCTCGCTCAGCCCCGGGATGGGGTTGCCGTAGGGGTCGTGGTGCGGGTGGTCGAGGAGGGTGAGCAGACGGCGCTCCACCTGCTCGCTCATCACGTGCTCCCAGCGGCACGCCTCCTCGTGGACGAGCGGCCACTCCAGCCCGATGACGTCGATGAGCAGCCGCTCCGCGAGCCGGTGCTTGCGCATGACGTGAGTCGCCTTGCTCTGCCCCTCGGGGGACAGCGCGATCCGCCGGTTGTCCTCCAGGTGGAGCAGACCGTCGCGCTCCATCCGGGCGACGGTCTGCGAAACCGTTGGCCCGGAGTGGCCGAGCCGCTCGGCGATCCGGGCGCGCATCGGCACGACGCCCTCCTCGCCGAGCTCGTAGACCGTCTTGAGGTACATCTCGGTGGTGTCGATCAGGTCACTCATACTTGCCGCCTCGTCTCGCTTGCTCCTCACACGAGGATAGAGGGCGCGGTCCGTCGGCGGGCCGATGCCGGTCTGCGAGGTGGTCCACGACACGTCGCCGACGGCCTACCATCGGCGGTGATGAGCCCCGAGTCCTCGCAGTCAGGCCCCGCCCCGGTCTTCGCCGTCGGGGCCGACGGCGCCCCGAGCTACCGCGGGGTGCCGCTCGCCTCGGTGATCGGTCAGCGCTTCGAGTCGGTGTGGGGGCTGCTCGTCGACGGCGTCGTCTCCCCCGCGCTGCCGCCGGCCGAGCCGTTCCCGCTGCCGGTGCGTACCGGCGACACCCGGGTGGACGTGCAGAGCGCGCTGGCCCAGATCGCGCCGGTGTGGGGCTTCCGATCGCTGCTCGACACGCCCCCGGACCGGGCCCGGCAGGACCTCGCCCGGGCGTCGGTGCTCGCGCTGTCGTTCGTCGCGCAGTCCGCCCGCGGGGTCGACGTCCCGGCCGTGCCCCAGCAGGAGATCGAGGCCGGCCGGACGGTGGCCGAGCGCTTCCTCATCCGGTGGAGCGGTGAGACCCAGGCGGACAAGGCTGCCGCGCTCGACGCGCTGTGGGCCGTCGTCGCCGAGGACGGGCTGAGCCCCTCAACCCAGATCGCCCGCACCGTCGCCGCCACCGGCAGCGACCTCGGCGCCTGCCTCTCCGGCGCGGTCGCCGCCGTCGGCGGACCGCTCGCAGCCGGTGCCGCCGCCCGGGTCGCCCAGCTCGCGACCGCGGTCCACGACGGTGCCGACGCGGTGGCAGCCGTGCGCGAGACCCTCCGGGAGCAGACCATCGTGCCGGGCTTCGTCGAGGGCACCGCCGATCCTCGCGCCGACCTCCTCCGCGAGGTGTGCGCCGGGCTCGACGTGCCGTTGTACGCCGCGGCACGCGCGGTCGAGCGGGCCGGCCGGGAGCTGCTCGAGGAGCGGCTGGGGCAACCGGCACGCACCAACGTGCCGTTCTGGGCCGCGATCCTGCTCCACCACGTCGGCTTCGAGGCGCGGATGTTCAACGCGCTCATCATCTGCGGCCGCACCGCCGGCTGGTCCGCCCACGTCCTCGAGGCGCACCACGACCTCGTCGCCGGCACCACCCCCCACCCCTGACAGCAGGGCATATCACCCACAGCAGACTTGTCACCGACAGCAGACTTGTCACCGACAGCAGACTTGTCACCGACAGCGGACTTGTCACCGACAGCGGGATTGCCACCGGCCCACACTTCGCGCCGACAGCGGGATTGTCCGCACGCTCGTTCGGATCGCGGGTGTGTCCGTGGGGACCAGGTACTGAAGGCCGGGCCTCGGCCACACGTAGGGCCTGAGCCCTGCGGGCGGCGACCGGGTCGATCACGTTCGCTCGCGCTGACAAGTCTGCTGTCGGCGACAAGTCAGCTGTCGCGGACAAGTCTGCTGTCGGGAGAACGGGGGTGGCAGGATTCGGTCATGAGCGCCTCACCTCTGACGATCCCTGCCGACCTCCTGCCCGCCGACGGCCGTTTCGGCTGCGGCCCGAGCAAGGTCCGTGCCTCTCACGCCGCGGCGCTCGCCGCGGTCGGGGAGACCCTGCTGGGCACCTCGCACCGGCAGCGCCCGGTGCGCTCGCTCGTGGGCCGGGTCCGCGCCGGAGTCGCCGAGCTGCTCGGCGCACCGGACGGCTACGAGGTTGTCCTCGGCAACGGCGGGTCAACGGCGTTCTGGGACGCGGCGAGCTTCGGGCTCGTCCGGTCCCGGGCCGCCCACGGGGCGTTCGGTGAGTTCGGCCAGAAGTTCGCCACCGTCACCGGCCGCGCGCCGTTCCTCGAGGACTCGCACGTGGTCACCGCCGAGCCAGGCAGCCTCGCCGTCCTCGAGCCGGTCGCCGGCGTCGACGTCTACGCCTGGCCGCAGAACGAGACCTCGACGGGCGTCATCGCGCCGGTCCGCCGGATCGGCGGGGACGACTCGCTCGTCGTCGTCGACGCGACCTCGGCCGCCGGCGGCGTGGCGGTCGACCTCGCCCAGACGGACGTCTACTACTTCGCCCCGCAGAAGAGCTTCGGCGCCGACGGCGGGCTCTGGTTCGCGGTCATGTCGCCCGCCGCGCTCGAGCGGGTGGCCCAGATCGAGGCGAGCGGCCGCTGGGTGCCCGAGTTCCTCTCGCTGCCGGCCGCGGTCGACAACTCGCGCAAGGACCAGACGCTCAACACCCCGGCGATCGCCACCCTCGTCCTCATGGCCGAGCAGATCGACTGGATGCTCGAGCAGGGCGGCCTGGGCTGGGCGGCGCAGCGGACCGCCACCTCCGCGGAGATCCTCTACGGCTGGGCGGCAGACCGCACGTGGGCGACGCCGTTCGTGGCGGACCCGGCGCACCGCTCGCCGGTCGTCGGCACGATCGACCTCGACGGGTCGATCGACGCCACCGCGGTCACTGCCACCCTGCGCGCCAACGGCGTCGTCGACGTCGAGCCGTACCGCAAGCTCGGCCGCAACCAGCTCCGGGTGGGCATGTTCCCCGCGGTGGAGCCCGACGACGTCCGCGCGCTCACCGCGTGCGTCGATCACGTCGTCACGCACCTGGGCGGCTGAGCCCCGACAGGCCGTTGCCGGTCCGACGGATCCGGCCACCAAGCCTCGCCACCGCAGCCTGATGGTCGGCCGGCCGCAGCAGGTCGCCGGGCGATACGCCGGTCTTGTGGCCGGATCCTTCCGCGAACAGATGACGGCGGGGCCGCAGGGTCACCCTGCGGCCCCGCCGTGCGCCTGAGTCAGGCGGTCTCGCGCCGCCGGACAGCCACTGCGGCCGCCCCGGCGAGGAGCACACCGGCCGCCAGCGCGGTCAGCGCGCCGACATCGGCGCCGGTGGTCGGCAGCGCCGTGCCAGAGCCACCAGCCTTCGGCGCGGGCGTCGCGTCGTCGTCCGGGTCGCTGCCCGAGCCGCCGGTCGCAGCCGCCACGACGCCGAAGGAGGCGTCCGCGACAGCTTCCCCGTCGGTGACGAGGTGGACGCTGTGCGAGCCGAGCGCGAAGTCCGCCGGCACCGCCCAGCTGAGCTCGACCGTGCCATCCTCGCCGACCTTGGCCTCCGCCGTGTCGAGCTCGGTGAGGTCGAGCTCGGTGACGTCCCCGACCGGGACGCTGAACGTGACCGGGTCGAGCGCCTCGCCCACATCGTAGAAGTCGGCGAACGCGGGGATGCCGGCCTCGGTCAGGGTGGCGGGCACATCGGTGCCGACCAGACGACCGTCGACGACGGTCACGTCCCCGGCGCCGAGGTCGAGGTCAGCGAGCACGACGTCGATGGACTCGGTCAGCACCCCGGTGCTCGTGGTGTCGATGAACTCACGCGAGGTGACGTCGGCGACCAACTGGCCGACGCCGTCGGTGATGACGACCGACGGGTCGGTGATCGTCACCTCCAGCGCGTGCGTGTCACCGATCTTGTGGCCGGCGAAGGAGACCGCCCCGGCGAACTGCGCCGTCGCGTCCCGCTCGTCACCGCTGCCGGCGCCCTCGCTAAACACGTAGGTGCTGGCACCGGTCTCGGTGGCCGGCGCGATCGCCGCGATCTCGCCGTGGGCGATGTTCCCGCCGATGTAGCTGCGGAACGACTCCTTGACACCCCACTCGAGGGTGCCCGGCGCGCCGGCAGCGTCGACGACGGCACCCACGGCCGTGCCCGGGGTCAGTCCGCTGCCGCTGAAGGTCGCGGTCGCGCCCTGCCGGACCGGGTCCGGCTCGACGACGACGGTGCCCTGCGCGGGCGCCTCCAGCTCCGGCTCCGGCTCTTCGGGCGTCTCACCGTCGCCGTCGCCGGGCGTCTCGACGGCGGTCAGCACCGCCAGCGAGTCGCTCGCCAGCACGGCGCCGTCGACGTCGCGCAGCACGACGGCGTAGCTGCCGATCGGGAATTCCGTCGGCACCTGCCACGTGGTGGCGAAGACGCCGTCCTCGTCGACCGTCGCGGTCCCCAGCGGCGTGCCGGTCTCGGCCAGCGCGTTGAGCGCCACCGGGACGGCGACGGCGGCGCCGTAGCGGACGTCGACGCTCAGCGGGTCGAGCGCGACCTCGCCCTGGTAGAAGCCGCCGAACGCAGGTTCGCCGGTGGCGGTGAGGACCGCGGCGGCGGCGGTCGCCTCGACCGTGCCCGTCTCGACGTCGAACGCGTCGGCGTCGAGCGTCGCGAGGACGACGCCGGGGTACTCGGTGAGCTCACCGGTGCTCGTGGTGTCCCGGAAGTCGCGGGAGGTGGCGTCGGCGACCAGCACCGCGGAGTCTGCGGTCAGCTGGATGCGCAGGTTCGCGAGGTGGATCTCCAGCGCCGAGGTGCCGTCGATCTCGTGGCCCTCGAAGGAGACGCTGCCGGTGAAGCCGAGCACGGTCGAGCCGGACGACGGGTCGGCCGACGCGACGGCGGCCGGGAAGCGGTAGCTGCCGTCCGCGTCCTCCGTGGCGCCGTCACCGAGGGTGATCTGCCCGTGGGCGATCTGCCCGGTGACGTAGGAGCGGAAGGACTCCTTGACGCCCCAGTCGAGGTGGCCGGCCGCCGAGTCGGAGGCCGGCTCGAGCAGCGCGGCAACCTCGGCACCCACCGGCAGGTTGCTGCCGGCGACGGTGAGCTCCTCGCCCTGGCGGACCGGGTTCGGCGTGGCCGAGACGGCCGCCTCGCCCGGCGCGGGCTCCGGGTCGCCGGCGACGAAGGTGACGGGGACGAACACGTCCTGGTCACGCTCGGCGCGGTGGTCCTGCTCGGTGGCGTCGCTCGCCTGCGCGGAGTTGAAGGTCGCGAGGAAGCAGTCGACGGCGCTGCAGTCGTCGCCGGTACCAGTCACCCAGCCGGAGACGGTGGTCTCCCGGGTGAAGCTGCCGAGCGCGTCGGTGGTGACCACCTCGTGCTGCAGCCAGCCGACCGGCCAGCCGAATTCCTCGTGCTTGACGGTGTTCGGGGTGAAAGCGATGGAGATCGCGCGGTTCGGCGCGTAGCCGGTGCCACGCACGCTGACGACCGTGTCGACGGTGAGGCCCTCGGTCGGGGTGACCTCGAGCTGCGGCCGGCGCTCCTCGACGACGTCAAGGAGAACGGACTGCTCCTGGCCGGCGTTCGTCACGCCGCCGGCGGCGTAGGTGTAGACGCCGAAGCTGCCGTCCGCCGGCCAGTTCACCGGGTTGCCCTCACGGTCGTCACCCGGGCGGGCGATCTCCAGCTCGGCGGTGAAGGTGCCATCCTGCGCGATGTCGACCCACTGCTCGCGGATCGCGCCCTGGAACTGCGGCGGCACCTGGTCCAGCACGTCCTCGGCCAGCGCCCACTGCTGCGAGCCGACCACCCGCGCCGACGACGGCGCACCGGCCGAGGGCTGCCACTGGTCCAGGAATTTGCCGAACACCACATAGGTGCCCTGCGGCAGGTCCGCCGGGATCGGCACCCCACGACCACCGACGTTGCCCGCCGGGTCGAACCCGGACCCCTTGACCACCACGGTGTCCCCGTGGACCAGCTGGGAGTCGGCCACCGGCGTCACGCCGTCGGCCGCGAACACCTCGATCTGCGGCTGGTCGACGAACGTCACCGGCACGCTCAGCTCCTGGTCGGCGTTCGTCACGCCGCCGGCGCCGTAGGTGTAGACGCCGAAGCTGCCGTCCTGCGGCCAGTCGTTGCCGAGCCCGGAGAGCGTCAGCTCCGCGGTGAACGTGCCGTCCTGCGCGATGTCGACCCACTGCTCGCGGATCGCGCCCTGGAACTGCGACGGGACCTGGTCCAGCACCCCCTCGGCCAGCGCCCACTTCTGCGAGCCGACCACCCGCGCCGACGACGGCGCGTCGGCCGACGGCTGCCACTGGTCGAGGAACTTGCCGAACACCACATAGGTGCCCTGCGGCAGATCGTTGGGGATCGGCACCCCACGACCACCAACATTGCCCGCCGGATCGAACCCAGAACCCTTGACCACCACGGTGTCCCCGTAGGTCACCTCGGCCTCACCCAGCGGCGTCACGCCATCAGCGGCGAACACCTCGAGCGCCGGCTCCCACTCCACCGGCACCTCCGGCTCGGTGATCTCGTCGACCACGTTGAGGAGCGCGGACTGCTCCTGGTCGGCGTTCTTCACGCCACCCGCGCCATAGGTGTAGACCCCGAAGCTCCCGTCCTCGGGGAAACCGGCCTCCGGCTGGGCGACCTCCAGCTCAGCGGTGAACGAGCCGTCCTCGGCGATGTCCACCCACTGCGCCCGGATCGCGTCCTGGAACTGCGGCGGTACCTGGTCCAGCACCCCCTCGGCCAGCGCCCACTGCTGCGAGCCGACCACCCGCGCCGACGACGGCGCACCGGCCGACGGCTGCCACTGGTCGAGGAACTTGCCGAACACCACATAGGTGCCCTGCGGCAGGTCGTTGGGGATCGGCACCCCACGACCACCAACATTGGCAGCCGGGTCGAACCCGGACCCCTTGACCACCACGGTGTCCCCGTAGGTCACCTCGGCCTCACCCAGCGGCGTCACTCCGTCAGCGGCGAACACCTCGAGCGCCGGCTCCCACTCCGCAGGCAACTCCGGCTCCTCGGGCACCTCCGGAACCTCCGGCTCCTCGGCCGCGACGACGGTGAGGGTGGCAGGCTCGGTGACGGCGTCGGGCTCGGTGCCGTTGGTGAACACGCCACGCACCTGGGTGCCGTCCTGCTCGGGAGTCACCCCGGCCAGCGTCAGGCTGGTGCCGGCGGCACCGTCGACGTCCTGCCACTCGGCGTCCGCGCCGGCGCGGCTCTGCCACTGGACGGTCGGCTCCGGCGTCCCGGTGGCGGCCGCGGCGAAGACCGCGTCCTCGCCCTCGTCGACCGAGACGCCCTGCGGCTGGGCCGTGACGGTCGGCGCGACGGTGGCGGGGGCGAGGTCGACGCTGAAGCTCAGCGGGTCGAGCTCAACGCCCTCCTCGTAGAACGTGCCGAAGGCCGGCACACCGGCCTCGGTGAGTGTCACCGGCGCGTCGGTGAGGGAGGCGGCGTCGCCGGTCACGGTGAGCGGGTTCTCGCTGAGGTCGAGCTCGCCGAGCTCGACGTCGAGGTGCTCCTCGAGCTCTCCGGCCGTGGTCATGTCGAGAAACTCTCGCGACACGACGTCGGCGATGAGGGTGCCCTCGTCACCGTCGATGTGCACCCGGATGTTGGAGAAGCTCATCTCGAGGGCATGCACGTCCTGCATGAGGTGCCCAGCGAAGTGGACGCCGCCGGCGAAGGTGATGTCCGCCGTCGTCCCGGAAACAGTCCCCTCGGTGGCCTCGAAGCTGAACCCACCGTTCGCTGTCTGCACAGCCGGATCCATGACCTCGATCGTGCCCTTGGCGATCGGGCTGCTGATGTAGTTGCGGAAGGACTGCTTGACGCCCCAGTCGGCGCTGCCGCCCGAGACGTCGAGGCTGGGCTCGTCGGCAGCAGCACTGCCGGCCCCGGCGATGGCCAGGCCGCCGGCCAGCGCGCCGGTGGTGATGACGGCGAGGGTGCGGCGCGCCGTTGCGCGCCATGTCGTGTTCTTCATCAGTGGTCCTGTCTGGCTCAGACGTCGGAGGCGTCGGTCGAGGAGCGGCGGCGGAGGTAGACGCCCAAGGCGCCGAGAGCAAGGAGGACGACGGCGACGCCGACGGCGATGCCCACCGTGGCACCGGTGGAGGCGAGCGAGCCGTCCTCGGCGGTGCCGGCAGCGTCGGTGTCAGCCTGGTCGGCGTCGTCGGCGGCCGAGGCGGCCCCCTCGGAGCTCGCCGAGCCGCCGGCGCCCCCCGCGCCACCAGTGGCGAAGGTCACCGGGATGCGGACGTCCGCGCTGCGGTCGCCGGCGCGGGTGTGGTCGGCCCGGGTGCCGATGACACAGCCGTTGGGCGCCTGCGCCGGGTCGAGGCAGTCGACGAACGGGTCGCTGGCGGCGACGCTGAGCGACGCCGAGAACGAGCCGCGGCCACCGGACTCGGTGAACGGCACCGCCAGGCCCTCGCCGTAGGACGGCGGGTTGGAGGAGATCCACGCGGAGCTGCCGCCGGCGCCCTCCATGTCGACGCCGCCGACGCACGGGCTGGGCGCGCTGCCCGGCCCGTTGTCCACGCAGAGTGCGACGTAGATGCCCTTGGAGGTGTCGAAGCCAGAACCGGAGACCGTCACCGACTGGCCGGCGGGGTCGAGCCCGGTGGACTGCGAGACCGTCACCGACTGGCCGTCCGGGCCGGACGCCGCCGCGGCCGGGATGCTGGGGACGAGGACGGCGGTCGTCGCCAGCAACGCTGCGGCGAGCCCGGCAACCCATCCTCGGGTCACGGGCGTCCGCTTCCCCAAGTCCCGGTGAAGCGACGGTCCAGACATCATACCTCCAGGCATGGTTAGGTTAGGCAAACCTCAGGTAGAAACATTACGCTACGGGAACGTACCGTAAATTACCTATTTAGCGAGACATCGCCCTGCCGGCGCCTCCCCCACCCGTGGGGACGTCCGTGCTGCCCTGCTCTTTCGAGGAAGTTCATGCCCCGCCAGCCCCTGCCTGCCCTCCGCGTGGCCTCGCTCGCCGTCGCCGTCGCCCTCCTTGCGGTCGGCTGCGGCGCTGCCGCCGAGCCGGGCCCGACCGGCACGGGCACCGCGGATGCCCCGGCGCCTGCGACGTCCACCTCCGCCGTCGTGCAGGCCTGCGGTGAGCCGGTCGCCGGGTTCGGCACCACCCACGACGCCGACGGCGAGCCGCTGGCGCCGCGGGAGCCCGGCACCGACGGCACGCTGCTGACCGAGCCGACCACCGCGGTCGTCACCGACGATCACGTCCACCCGATCGCCGAGCAGCCGTCAGCCACCCTCCCGGTGACGGTCGAGTCCTGCGACGGGGCGACCGTCGAGGTCCTCGACACCAGCCGGATCCTCGCCGTCGACCTCTACGGCACGCTCGGCGAGATCGTCTTCTCCCTCGGCCTCGGCGACAACGTCATCGGCCGAGACACCTCCACCGGCTTCCCCGAGGCCGCCCACCTGCCGGTCGTCACGCCCGGCGCGCACGACCTCAGCGCCGAGGCGATCCTCGGGCTGAACCCCACCGTCGTCCTCACCGACTCGACCATCGGCCCCACCGAGGTGCAGCTGCAGCTGCGTGACGCCGGCATCCCGGTCGTCTTCTTCGACGACACCCGCGGCCTCGAGCACATCCCGACCCAGATCCGGGCGGTCGCCGGCACGCTCGGCGTGCCGGAGACCGGCGAGGCGCTCGTCGACCGGACCGAGCAGGAGATCACCTCCGCGCTCGACGGCGTCACGCCGACCGCCGAGGCGGCCGACATCGCGTTCCTCTACCTCCGGGGCGGCATGGTGCAGCTGCTCGGCGGTCCGGGCTCCGGCGCGGACTCCCTCATCGCGGCGATCGGTGCCCGCGACGTCGGCACCGAGCTCGGCCTGGAGCGGACCTTCACCCAGATCACCTCCGAGACCATGATCTCGGCGCAGCCCGACGTCCTCCTCATGATGACCGCCGGCCTCGACTCCATCGGCGGCCCGGCCGGGCTCGAGCTCATCCCGGGGCTGGCGCAGACCGAGGCCGTCGCGGCGGGGCGGGTCGTCGACATGGACGACACCCTCCTCCTGAGCTTCGGCCCCCGCACCGGCCAGGTCATCACGGCACTCGCCCACGCCGTCTACCCGGCGGCCGGCTGATGGCGGCGCCGGCACACGAGGAGACCACCACCGGCCCCGCCGGGCAGGACCGCGAGGACACCCCGGCCCGCAACCGCCGGGTCCGCGGCCCGTGGCTGCTCGGCGGGCTGGGCGTGGCGCTCGTCGTGCTGT
Source organism: Georgenia sunbinii (assembly GCF_036421875.1). Lineage (NCBI taxonomy): Bacteria > Bacillati > Actinomycetota > Actinomycetes > Allobogoriellales > Allobogoriellaceae > Georgenia > Georgenia sunbinii. Next base: position 133,924 of record NZ_JAZGOL010000005.1, read on the forward strand.
GCCTCGTGGCAGCGGGGCGCGGCCAGCTCGAGGTCGCGCCGGCCGAGGTTGCCGGCTCGGTGCTGCACCGGCTGGACGCGCTCCTCGAGCAGGCCCTCGGACTCCTCGGCCTCCACGTCGACCTGCCGCTCGACGCCGTCCCCGGCCCGAGCCACCCGCAGGGCGACGCGGCGCTGTGGCAGGTCCGCTTCCCGCGGATCGTGCTCGCCATCCTCGTCGGCGCCGCGCTGGCCTCCGCTGGTGCGCTCATGCAGGGCATCTTCGGCAACCCGCTGGCGGAGCCCGCGATCATCGGGGTCTCCCCGGGCGCGGCGGTCGGCGCGAGCCTCGTCATCGTCACCGGCACCAACGTCCTCGGTGAGTGGACGGTGGCCGCCGCGGCGTTCCTCGCGGCGCTCGTCACCACGCTGCTGGTGTACTTCCTGGCCCGCTCCGGAGGGCGAACGGAGTCGGTCACCCTCATCCTCACCGGTGTGGCGATCACCGCGATCGCGTCGGCGATCGTCGCCTTCAACACCTTCATCGCCAGCCCGACCGCCCGCGAGCAGATCGTGTTCTGGCAGCTCGGCAGCCTCAACGGGGCCCGCTGGCAGTCGGTGGTCGCGGTGCTGCCGTTCATCGTCGTCGGCCTGACCGTCTGCCTCGTCGTCGCCCGTCGGCTCGACCTGCTGTCACTCGGCGACCGCGCCGCCCGGCACCTCGGCGTCAACGTCGAGCGGCTGCGGATCATCTCGATCGTCGCCATCGCGATGCTCGTCGGTGCCGGCGTCGCGTTCGCCGGCGTCATCGCCTTCGTCGGGCTGGTCGTGCCCCACCTCGTCCGGCTCGTCGCCGGGCCCGGCCACCGCCTCCTGCTGCCGGCGAGCGCGCTCGGGGGTGCGGTGCTGCTGGTGTTCGCCGACCTCGTCGCCCGCAGCGCCATCGAGTTCGCCGACCTGCCGCTGGGCATGCTCACCTCGATCGTCGGCGGACCGTTCTTCCTGTGGCTCATGCGCCGGATGCGGGCGAACCAGGGCGGGTGGGCCTGATGGCACCGAGCATGCTGCGGCTGCCGCACCGGAGCACCGAGCTGCCGGCACGGATCGCCCCGGGAGAGGTCGCGCTCGCCGCCGAGGGCGTCAGCGCCCGGCTCGGCGGGGCACTCGTGCTCGACGACGTCAGCGTCGAGGTCCGGGCCGGCGAGGTGCTGGCGCTCGTCGGGCCGAACGGCGCCGGCAAGTCGACCCTCCTCGGCGTGCTCGCCGGGGACCGCGAGCCGCACACCGGCGCGGTCCAGCTCGCCGGGCGGCCGCTGTCGCGCTGGTCAGCCACCGAGGCCGCGATGCGCCGGGCCGTCCTCCTGCAGAGCGTGACACTGTCCTTCCCGTTCACGGTGGCGCAGGTCGTGGCGATGGGTCGCGCCCCGTGGGCGCGGACCTCCCGCGAGGACGAGGACGACGCCGTCATCGCCCGTGCGATGGCGCTCACCGACACCGTCGGGTTCGCCGAGCGGGTGTTCGGCACGCTCTCCGGCGGGGAGAAGGCCCGCGTCGCACTGGCCCGCGTGCTGGCGCAGGACACCCAGGCGGTGCTGCTCGACGAGCCCACCGCGGCGCTGGACCTCCACCACCAGGAGCTCGTGCTCGGCCTGGCGCGCCACCGCGCGCAGGAGGGCGACGCCGTCGTCGTCGTGCTCCACGACCTCAACCTCGCAGCCGCCTACGCCGACCGCGTCGCGGTGCTCGACCGGGGCCGGCTCGCCTCGATCGGTGCACCGGCAGCGGTGCTGCAGACCGGGCTGCTCAGCCGGGTCTACCGGCACGCGGTGGAGGTCCTGCCCCACCCGCGCACCGGGGCCCCGATCATCCTCGCCGAGCGGTAGCCCGCGCGGTCAGGCCAGCGTGGTCGCGTTCTCGGCGTCGGCCGCGGCAACCTGCGACCGCCCGGCCTGCCGCTCGCGCTCGTCGGCCTGCCGGGCGCGTTCCGCGGCCAGCGCCGCGCTCGACGCCGCGCGTGCCGCCCGCTCGTGCGGCCCCTCCATCGCGACGTGCGGCCGGCTGCGCAGCTGGTAGGTGACCTTGACGTCCCACGACCGCTTCGCCCAGAGGGCCGCCAGCAGCGAGACGAGGATCGCCGCGATCGCCCCGATACCGACCGACCACCGGGCGTTGTAAGTCTCCGCGACCCAGCCCACGATCGGCGCACCGATCGGCGTCGTGCCGAGGAACACCATCATGTACAGCGACATCACCCGCCCGCGCATCGCGGGATCGGTCGACATCTGCACGGTGGCGTTGGCCGCCGTCATCATGGTCAGCGAGCTGAGCCCGACAGGTATCGTCATGAGCGCGTAGAGCTCGTAGGTGGGCATCAGCGCCATCACGCCCGAGGCGACGCCGAAGGCGAAGGCGGCACCGATCACCAGCCGCACCCGGGGCTGCTTGCGACGGGCCGCGATGAGCGCGCCGCCGAGCGAGCCGATCGCCATGATCGAGCCCAGGACGCCGTACTCACCGGCACCCTTGTCGAAGATCTCGCGCGCCATCACCGCGCTCGTCAGCTGGAAGTTGAGGCCCAGCGCCCCGACGACACCGACCACCACGAGGATGGCGACGATGTCGCTGCGGTGGCGCACATAGGCGAAGCCCTCCCGCAGCTGGCCCTTGGCACGCTTGGCGTGCGGCATCGGCGTCAGCTCACTCTCCCGCATGAGGGTGAGGGAGAAGATCGTCGCGCCGAAGCTCACCGCGTTGACGATGAAGATCCAGCCGGGGCCGACGAGGGCGATGAGCAGCCCCGCCACCCCGGGCCCGATGAGCCGGGCGGCGTTGAAGGACGCGCTGTTGAGCCCGACAGCGTTGGGCAGGCTCGACGGCGGCACCATCTCCGCGACGAAGGTCTGGCGCACCGGGTTGTCGAGCGCGGTGACGATGCCGAGCGCGAGCGCGAAGCCGTAGACGTGCCACAGCTGGGCGTGGCCGCTGAGCACGAGGATGCCGAGCGCCGCGGCGAGCACGCCGAGCATCGACTGGGTGGCGATGAGCATCTTGCGTCGGGGCAGCCGGTCGGCGAGCAGCCCGGCCCACGGGCTGAGCAGCAGCATCGGCACGAACTGCAGCCCGGTGACGATCCCGACGGCGAGGCCGGAGTCGTCAGAGAGGACGGTGAGCACGAGCCAGTCCTGGGCGACGCGCTGCATCCAGGTGCCGACGTTGGCGACGAGCGCGCCGGCGAACCACAGCCGGTAGTTGAAGAACCTCAGCGAGGCGAAGGTTTCTCTCATTCGATCGCCATCTTCCGCAGGATCGTCTCGGCGGCGGTGAGCGTGGCGCGCTCCTCGTCGGTCAGCGCGCGCAGCTGGGTCGCCAGCCAGGCGCTGCGACGGCGGCGCAACCGGGAGAGGTGGTCGGCGCCGTCGTCGGTGAGGGTGATGAGCACCTGGCGGCCGTCGGTCGGATGGGCGTCACGGACGACGTACCGGATCGCCTCGAGGCTCGCGAGGGTGCGGGTCATCGTCGGCGGCTGGACCTGCTCGCGCTCGGCGAGCGCGCGCGGGGTCATCGGGCCGATCCGGTTGAGAGCGGCGAGCACGCAGTTCTGCGCCTCGGTGAGGTCGCCGGCGTCGGACTCCGAGCGGATCCGGCGGGAGAGCCGCAGGACGGCGACCCGGAGGTCGGTGGCGAGATCGGGGCGGTGGCTGCGTCGGCTCGCCGCGGAGGTCTGGGTGGGCGAGGAGACAGTCATGGCCACTACTATATATCGTTAGTTACGCTAACGAAAGAGTTGCCAGGGTGACCTGCCCCATGGCCGGTGGGCCCGGCGCCGTCGGCAAGCCAGCGGCGGCGGAGTCTCGACCGGTGGGACCCGTCGGCGGGCCGGGTCGAGTGGTGGAAGGCCGCGGCCACGACGCCGTCGGGCATGTGACGATGCCGCCATCCGCATCCTGCCCACGACCCGAAGGAGTCCCGTGCTCGCCAGCACCGACCGCATCCAGACCAGCCACGCGGGCAGCCTGCCCCGCACGCCCGCACTGCTCGAGGCCAACGCCGCCCGCTCGGCCGGCGCCGGCCCCGCCGACTTCGACGAGCTGCTCAGTGCCGAGGTCACCGCCCTGGTCCGCCGGCAGCTCGACGCCGGCGTCACCGTCGTCGGCGACGGCGAGTACGGCAAGTCGATGAGCTCGCCGGTCGACTACGGCGCCTGGTGGTCCTACTCCTTCCAGCGCACCGGCGGGCTGGAGATCACCGGCGACCAGTCGTGGGCGACGGCGTCGGTCGAGTCGCGCCCCGGAGACACCCGCCTCACTGGCTTCCTCCACCGCCGAGACCGGCAGCTGTTCGCCGAGGCCTACGCCGACCCGACGTCGGGCATCTTCACCGGGGACGCCTCCGCCTCCCCGTTCCCGGTGTGTACCGGGCCGCTGAGCTACACCGGTCAGCAGGCGATCGCCGCGGACATCAGCAACCTCACCGGCGCGCTCGCCACCACCGGCGCCCAGGAGGGCTTCCTCACCGCGCTGTCACCCGGCAGCGCCGCCCGGATCGGCAACCAGCACTACACGACCGACGAGGAGTTCCTCTTCGCGTGGGCCGACGTGCTGCGTGGGGAGTACAAGGCGATCATCGACGCCGGCCTCGTGCTGCAGATCGACGACCCGTCCATCGCGGAGAACTTCGACCAGATCACCCCCGAGCCTAGCGTCGAGGACTACGTCGCCTTCACCCGGCTGCGGGTCGAGGCGCTCAACTACGCGCTGCGCGACCTGCCGGCGGACCGGATCCGGTTCCACCTGTGCTGGGGCAGCTGGCACGGCCCGCACACCACGGACATCGCGATGGCCGACATCGTCGGCACGATGCTGGAGATCAACGCCGGCGCGTACTCCTTCGAGGCGGCCAACGTCCGCCACGAGCACGAGTGGAAGGTGTGGCAGGACGTCGAGCTGCCCGAGGGCAAGCTCATCGTGCCCGGCGTCGTGTCGCACGCGACCAACGTCGTCGAGCACCCGCAGCTGGTGGCGGACCGGATCGAGCGGTTCGCGAGCGCCGTCGGCAAGGAGCGCGTCGTCGCGGCGACCGACTGCGGCCTCGGCGGGCGGGTCCATCCGCAGATCGCCTGGGCCAAGCTCGAGGCGCTGTCCGCCGGCGCCGAGCTCGCCACCCAGCGCCTCTGGCGCTGATTCCCACACCCTGACGCGCCCCCAGGCGGCCGGCTCCGCCGAGATCGGGTATCTCGGCAGAACCGGCCGCCTGGAGCGGCACCCCGGCCGTCCTTCCGCCGAGATCGGGTATCTCGGCGGCGGAGGCCGGCCAGACGTACGCCCTCGGTAGCAGATGCCCGGTCTCGCCGAGGGGTGGGGTGGCGGGGCGGCGCGACACGGGGCGTGCCGGTTTCAGGTTGGGGGCGGTTACGCTGGCGGGGTGCTGACCATCGCTGCGTCCCTGCCCAGCCCCGCCCAGGGCACGTGGTACCTCGGCCCGCTGCCGATCCNCGACCACCCACATCATCCAGTGGACCTTGCGGGCGCCGCCCTTCTTGGCCGCCGCCATGACGACGTAGGCAATGAAGCCCGCGCCGATGCCCACCGTGATCGAGTACGCGAACGGCATGAGCACGATGGTGAGGAACGCGGGCAGCGCGATCGAGATGTCGCGCCAGCTGATCTCGGTGACCTGCTGCATCATGAGGAAGCCGACGATGACCAGCGCCGGTGTGGCCGCCTCGTACGGCACGAACTCCGCGAGCGGCGCCAGGAAGGTCGAGAGCAGGAACGCGATACCGGTGACGACGGCCGCCAGCCCGGTGCGCGCACCGTCCCCGACGCCGGCCGCGGACTCGATGTAGCTGGTGTTCGACGAGACACCGGCCGCGCCACCGGCGGCCGCCGCGATCGAGTCGACGACGAGGATCTGGCGGGTGCGGGGCGGGTTGCCCTGCTCGTCGAGCAGGTCGGCCTCGGCACCGATGGCGACCATGGTGCCCATCGTGTCGAAGAAGTCGGCGAGCATGATCGAGAAGATGAGCAGCAGCGCCGCGATCGGGCCGATCTTGGTGAAGGCGCCGAACAGCGAGAAGTCACCGAAGGTGGCGAAGCTCGGGGTGGCGATGATGCTGCCGTCGATCGCGGGGACGGTCAGCCCCCAGCCGCCGGGGTTGCCCTCACCCATCTGGCCCACCTGCGCCACCGCCTCGACGACGCCGGCGAGGACGGTGGCCACGACGACGCCGATGAGGATCGCGCCACGGACCTTCTTGACGAGCAGCACCATGATGAGGAACAGGCCGACGACGAACACCAGGGCGGGCCAGCCCACGAGCGAGCCGTTGACACCCAGCTGCAGCGGCGTGCCGCCCGGGCGCACGATGCCGGCGTTCACCAGGCCGACGAGGGCGATGAACAGGCCGATGCCGACCGAGATCGCCACCTTCAGCTGCTGCGGCACCGCCCGGAAGACCGCCTCACGCAGCCCGGTGAGCACGAGGATGAGGATGAGGATGCCCTCGAGCACGATGAGCCCCATCGCGTCTGCCCAGGTCATGCCCTCGAGGCCGACGATCGTGTAGGCGATGAGCGCGTTGATCCCCATCCCGGCGGCGAGCGCCAGCGGGAACTTGGCCACCGACCCCATGAGGATGGACATCAGGCCGGCGACCAGCGCCGTCCCTGCCGCGACGGCGGCGAAGTTCGGGCCGTCGGTGCCGCCACCGAGGAAGGCGCCGGTGCTGTCCGGCGTCGACAGGATGAGCGGGTTGAGCACAAGGATGTAGCTCATCGCGAAGAACGTGACGATGCCGCCACGGATCTCCCGGGTGACCGTCGAGCCGCGCTCGGTGATCTTGAAGTAGCGGTCGATCCTGCTGAGGTCTTGGGTGCGCTTCGGCGCAGTAGTGGCCATGGGCGGCATGGTGCCAGAAGCCGGGTGTCGCAGGACACCCCTGTTCATGGCCGACGGCGGCGCACGTCACACTCGGGCGACTCCCCTACGATCGGGGCATGCGCATACCCGTCCCGCCGGAGACCCGTTCCGAGGACCTGCCGCCGGTGCGGGTCAACACGGTGACGATGGTGCTCGTCGGGATCGGCGCCTGGCTGGTGGGGCTCGTCGTCGTCCTCGTCCTGCGGGCCACCGGCGCGGACCTCGGCGAGGAGCTGCTGGTCTGCCTGGCCGGCATCGGCTTCGGGATCCTCGCGCTGGGCTGGGCAGTCCCCCAGCACCGGCGGTCGCTGCGTCGCGAAGCCGCAACGTCCGCCACCGAGGAGGACCCGCGGTGAAGGTCCTGCTGCCCGACACCCTGCCGCTGCACCTCGACGTCCCGGACGGCGTGACGACGGTCGTGCTCGACCTCACCGCGCCGATCCCCGACGCCCACACCGACGCCGAGGTGCTCGTCACGTGGGGCCAGGGCGTCCACCGGTTGCGCCGCATCGCCGCCGCGCTGCCGCGGCTGCGGTGGGTCCAGACACTCTCTGCCGGGCCGGACGCCGTCCTCGACGCGGGCCTCGCGCCGCACGTCGTCGTGACGTCGGGCCGCGGCCTGCACGACCTCACCGTCGCCGAGCACGCGCTCATGCTGATCCTTGCCGGCGTGCGGCGCGTCGACGCGATGGTCCGGGCGCAGGACGAGCACCGCTGGGCACGCGAGCTCGGCGGGCTCCAGCCGATGCGTCCCGAGGGCCGGCTCACCACCCTGCTGGGCGCGCGAGTGGTCGTGTGGGGCTTCGGCTCGATCGGCCAGACCCTCGCGCCCTACCTGCGGATGCTCGGGGCCGACGTCCGCGGCATCGCGCAGACCGCCGGCACCCGGGCCGGCTTCGAGGTCAGTGACGACGTCGACGGCGAGCTTGCGGCCGCCGACGTGCTCGTCATGGTGCTGCCCTCGCTGCCCGAGACCCGGCACGCGCTGGACGCCCGCCGGTTGTCACTGCTGCCCGGTCACGCCTGGGTGGTCAACGTCGGCCGAGGAGCCACGATCGACGAGGAGGCGCTCATCGCTGCCCTCGACGCCGGGGCCATCGGCGGCGCGGCGCTGGACGTCACCGAGACCGAGCCGCTGCCGGCGGACTCCCCGCTGTGGGCGGCGCCCAACCTCATCCTCTCGCCGCACGCGGCCGGTGGCCGGCCGGTGGGTGCCGAGCGGCTCCTCGAGGAGAACCTCGCAGCGTTCGTCGAGGGCCGCGAGCTGCGCAACGTGGTCCGGCCGTAGTACCGACTGCCGGCGCGGACAATCCAGCTCTCGCAGACAATCCAGCTCTCGCGGATAATCCAGCTCTCGCGGACGATCCAGCTAGTCGAGACCGGCACGACGGCGGGTGGTGCGGTTGGCGTGCACGGACCACCACGGCACCCACCGGCCGAGCGCGCCGGCGGCACCGAAGCTCACCACCCCCATCGCCGCGATCCCCAGCGCGAGCGAGCCCACTGCCGCACCGGCGGCGACCACCAGCGGACCAGCCGCACCGCCGGTGTCCTGGAACAGCCGCCAGATGCCGAGGAACTGGGAGCGCCCGGACTCCGGTGCGGCGTCCGCGCCAAGGGTCATGAGGATGCCCGAGCTCATCCCGTTGCCGAGGCCGAGGAGGGCGGCGACGACGCTCACCGAGGCGACGGTGGTGGTCAGCGGCAGCACGAGCAGCGCGAGGCCCATGGTGATCGTCGCCGGGATGCCGATCCACAGCCGCCCGAACTGGTCCATCACCTTGCCGGCCGGGTAGAAGAGCAGCATGTCCATGCCGCCGGCGAGCCCGAACACCAAGCTGATCACCGCGGGGTCGAGCCCGATGTGCTCGCCCCAGAGCGGCAGCACCGTCTGCCGGGCGCCGCGGGTGGCCCCCACGAGCAGCACCGCGAGGCCGAGCGAGGCGAACACCCGGCGGTGCGTGCGGAACACCTCGGCCATCCGGGGTGCCGGCCGGCCGGCCACCGCACCCGGCGCCGTCGTCGTGCCCCGCCCGCCCGGGCGCTCCGGCTCCCCGGTGCGCTCCGGCGGGACCGCGAGGAGGACCGCGGTGGCCGCGAGGGAGGTGCCGACGGCCAGCCAGTAGCCGTGCTGGACGTCGCCGCCGTGGATGACGGCCGCACCGGCGAACGGGCCGATGAACAGGCCGATCCGGTGGACGCCGGCGAGCGTGGACAGCACCCGGGCCCGACGCAGCGGCGGGGTGATCTCGGTGAGGTAGGCGTGGCGCGCGAGGTTGTAGACCGCGTTGGCGCCGCCGATGGCCAGCACGCTCACCGCCAGCAGCGCGAGGTTCGGCGCGAGCGCGCAGCCGATGAAGCCGGCCGCCGCGAGCAGGCCCGCGAGGATCATCGCGCCCCGGTCGCCGAGCCGGGCGGCCAGCGACCCCGCCGGCACGTCGACGAGGATCTGCCCGACGGCCAGCAGCGCCGCCATCACGCCCGCGACCGCCAGGGAGGCGCCGAGCTGGATCGCGGTGATCGCCACGATCGGCAGCATCGCGCCGACGCCGATCTCGAAGATGAGGGACGGCACGAAGGCGCCGAGCACCACCGGCCGCATCGGGAACATCGGGTCCTCGCCCCGGCGGACCGTCACGCTGCCGGTCCCGCAGCACCGGTGGCGGCGGGAGGTACGCCGGTCACCCGCGCGTGGTCACGCGTGGTCCGCGGCGGCCTCGTCCTGCTCGCCGGCGGGTGTCGGCTCGAGCTCGAGAACCTCGACGTCGAACTCGTCGATGACCGGCTCGGCGGCGTTCCAGATGCTCGCGCGGTGGCGCTCGCCGGTCTCGGAGTGCGACCCGCAGCCGTGGTCGAGGCTGACGACCGAGCCGTCGTCCGGCGACCACTCGTTGCCGCACACCCCGAAGGCGGTGCGCAGCGAGCCGGCGAGCGGCAGGAAGAAGGCGCACGTGGTGCAGGCCTCGGTGGCGGCCCGGGCACCGGCCGAGGTGGGGCCGCGGTCACCCTCGTACCAGCGCGTCGCCGCCTGGCGGCGGCCGGCGGCGGAGAGCACGCGAGCCCGGCCGAGCCCAACCTCGTAGGCGAGCTCGGGGCCCAGGGCGTCGGCATCCTCACCGGTGGCCTGATAGCCGACCTCGAGCCGTTCGTCGTCCCCGACGTAGGGCAGCACGTCGGTCGAGCTGACGTCGGAGGGCTGGAGACGCTCGGACCACGGCACCCAGTCCGGGGAGAGCAGCGCACGCTCGCCAGGACGCAGGTTGACCTCGGCCACGGTGGCGCGCCGGGCGCGGGGCGGCCGGTTGAGCGTGACCGCCCAGTACCAGCCGTGGTAGCCGGGGTCGAGCGCCTCGAACACGTGGGTGAGCACCCGGTCCGCCTCGAGGACGAAGCCGACGTGCTCGCCGACCCGTTCCTCGCCGGCGTCGGCGACGGCGGCCTCGCGAGCCTGGTCGACCGCCCCGGCGAGTACCGCTTCCTTGGGGGGCCGGGTCGCACGCGGCGTGAGGACAACTGATGAGGACACGGATCGATCCTAGTCTGCGACGCTCAGGCGTCGAACTGGTCAGCGAGCACGCGCAGCACCTGGGCGAGCTTGGTGCCCCGCCCGTGCTCGGGGTAGCGGCCACGGCGGAGGTCCCCGGAGGCCCGGTCGAGCTCGCGGATGAGGTCCTCGACGATCGGCACCATGTCCTCCGCGGGACGCCGGGTGGCACGAACCACCGAGGGCACCGGGTCCAGCATCCGCACCGAGAGCGCCGACGGACCGCGACGGCCGTCCGCCACGCCGAACTCGACCTTGGCGCCGGGCTTCGGGCTCGGGCTGTCCGCCGGCAGCGCCGAGGCGTGCAGGAAGACCTCACCGCCGTCGTCGTCGGCAATGAAACCGAAGCCTCGCTCGGCGTCGAACCACTTGACCTTGCCGGTGGGCACGTCTGACCTCTGCTCCTTGACTGCGGGATGGCGCACGGGCGTACGCGCACCTCCCAGGATAACCGTCGGTGACGGTCCTCGTCGGCCCTCTGGCACCGCAGATCCCCTGCCGCCGACGTGCCGGGGCACGAGCGGGGCGACCGGGTACCGCGGCGAAGCATTACCGTGGGTGGTGCCGCCCACGACGGAACCGGCACTCGAGGAGGCAAAGACATGTCGCAACCGCCGGCCGAGCAGGCCCCACGCCCGCTGACCGACCTCGCGCTGTGGCTCATCCGGTCCTACCCGACCGAGCCGGGCTGGGACGAGCTGCGCCTGTCCCTGCGACCACTGCGGGACAAGGTCCATTTCCAGGCGATCGAGGTCCGCGGCGAGCAGCGCACCGGCAAGATCGGCCAGCTGCTGCCGGGCAACCCGCCCTACGACCAGACCCGGGCGCTGCAGGACTCCCAGCTGCGGCCGGGCGCCGGCACCTGGATCGAGTCGTCGATCGTCGTCGCGGCCACCGGTTGGCCGCAGCCGTCCTTCCGCGTCACCGGGCAGTTCAGCCGGGACGCCGAGCCGGCGCCCTGGAAGGCCGACGACCAGGCGCTGGACGCCACCGACCTCGTCCACCACCTCACCCGTTACCCGAGGCAGCCGGGCCACGTCCCCGCATGGGTCCGTGACCGCATCCTCGCGGCCGGCCTCGAGGTGCCGATCGCCCCGGCCGAGGACGAGACGCACCCGGTCGACACCACCGCGATCCCCGTCGTCGTGGACATCGACCCCGCGGAGTCCGCTGACGACGTCCCACGGGCCGACCGGCCGCGCCCCGAGGCGCTGGACATCAGCGTCGACCGCGACGGTCCGGTGCTCGCCGACGGGACCCGTCCCGGGCGGCGCCGCTACCGGTTGGGCGGTTCGCTCCGGCTGATCGACGTCCTCGAGACGATCGGCAGCCCGCTGCCGTTCCTCGACGACCATGGCACGTGGATCGTGCGTCACGGCCAGCAGCGCGACGCCGGTCGTATCCTCGCCGTGCTCGAGCAGGGCGCCGGCGCCGGCGCCGCAACGTCGAGCCCGTCGACCTGCTCGACGACGACGACCGGCTCGAGCTCTACTACTGCTCGGTGCCCGGCGAGCTGGAGGTCGTCATCGACAGCGCCCGGCTCGGCGAGGTCAGCCTGCCGCCGGCGCCCGCGGACCCGCCGAACAACGAGGCGGTGCGGGACGCGGTCGCCGCCTTCGCCGAGACCCCTGGACAGCCGGCGATGTTCCACGTGCTGCGCCAGGCGCTCGGCGGCCGGCTCGTCCTCGACGCGACCGGCACGGAGCTACCCGCGGCCGGTGGCCGGCAGACCCAGTTCCAGCTCGCCACCCTCACCCTGCCCGACGGCGGTCGCGGGCTGGGCGTCTTCACCAGCAACAAGGAGCTGCTCGAGTTCCGCAACAAGTCCGCCACCGCCCCGGCCGACAAGATCACCGGCCTCGCGCAGAGCGGCACCGCCGTCCTCACGATGTTCCGGGACAACCCCGACATCGGCTGGCTCGTCGTCAACCCGGGCGGTCCGTCATGCCCGATCGGCAAGCCGGCGGCCACCTTCGCGCTGTCCGCCCCGAGCAACAGCGCGGTCAAGAACCTGCTGGGCCGCACCCACACCGCGCAGGAGCTCGTCACCGCGCTGAGCGTGCCCGACGCGCACCTGTTCGTCGCGCAGCGCACCACCGAGAGCGGGCAGGTGGGCCCGGCGATGCTGCGGGACAAGAACGACGGCAAGCCGATCATGATCGCTTTCACGTCACCCGCGGAGATCGCCGCCTACAACCCCGAGATGGGGGTGCTCAAGCTGCCGGTGTCCGCGGTGCTGCAGCTGACCCTCGCCAACCGGGCCAAGGCACTGATCCTCGACCCCGGCGGGCCTCGCGCCACGCTCGCCAGCGCGCAGGTCTGGCACATGCTCGGCAACCCCGAGCTGCCGGCTCCGGCGGAGCCCGCACCGGCGGTCGGCGGCGCCGCCCAGCCGGCCACCGAGGGCGGACCCGGCCAGGACGGGCCCGACCAGGACGGACCTGCCGCCGACGACGGGCCAGCGGTCGACGAGCCAGCGGTCGACGGGCGAACCGACACCGGCGAGGACGACTCCCCGGGCCGGCCGTGACGCGCTGATGCCGGCACCGCCCACCACTCGGCCCGGGCGCCGCACGGAGTCGGTGCTCGCGGCGCTGACCGCGCTCGACGACGCCGGGCTGCACGCGGTGCTGCACCACCGGCCGGACCTGGCGGTGCCGCCGCCGGCGTCGCTCGGTGCGCTGGCGGCCCGCGCTGCGTCCCGGCCCTCGGTGGAGCGCGCGCTGGCCGGCCTCGACCGGCACGTGCTCGACGTTGCCGAGGCGGTGTGCGCCCGCCACCCGCTCGGGCCGCTCGACCCCGCCGCCGTGGCCCACGACGTCGGCGCCGATCCCACCGCTGCCCTCGCCGCCCTCAGCGAGCTGCTGCTCGTCGTCGACGGCGTCCCGCTGCAGTCGCTGCTCGACGCCCTGGGGCCCTACCCGGCCGGCCTCGGCGCCCCGGCTGCCGGGTCGCCGGCGGGACCAGCCGCCACACCGGCCGCCGGACCACCGCTGGACAGCGTGAGCCTGCGCGACCGGCTGCGCACCGCCCCCGACCCCGCCCGCCGCGTGCTCGAGGCACTGCGCGACGGACCGCCGGTGGGCGTCGCCGGCCGGGGCGCCGCGGCCGCCGGCGTCCAGTGGCTGCTCGACCACGGCATCGTCGAGCCGGCGGGCCCGAACCAGGTCGCGCTGCCGCTGCAGACCGCGCTCCTCCTGCGCGAGGGCCGCACGCACCCGGCGGCGCTGCCGTCCGCGCCGCTGCCGGCCGGCCCGACCCGCCCCGCGCCGACCGTCGCGGCGGAGTCTGCCCGCGCCGCCGAGGAGATGGTGCGGCTCGTCGAGCAGCTCGTGCAGCGCTGGGCACTGGACCCCGCGCCGGCGCTGCGCGGCGGCGGGCTCGGCGTGCGGGAGATCGGCCGGCTGGCCACCGCGCTCGGCCTCACCCCCCAGACCACCGCGACCGTCATCGAGCTGGCGGCGGCTGCCGGCCTCGTCGGCGACGGCCAGGACCGCGAGGGGACCACGTTCCTCGCGGCAGCGCCGGCCGCCGAGGAGTGGCTCGCAGCGGACCTCCCGCACCGCTGGGCGGCGCTGGCCGCCGCGTGGCTCGGCTCGGGCCGCACGCCCTGGCTCGTCGGCGAGCGAGATGACCGCGGCACGCGGCTGGCAGCCCTCGGCCCGGGCCTGGACCGTAGCTGGGCGGCGCGGCTGCGCCGGCGGGTGGTCGCCGCGCTCGCCGGGCTGCCCGCGGGACTCGCGCCCGACCCGGCCGACCTCCACGCCCTGCTCGCGTGGTCGCGGCCGCGGGCCACGCCGGACGTCGCGAGCACCGCCGCCGTCCTCGGCGAGGCGGAGCTGCTCGGTGTCCTCGGCGCCGGCGCGCTCAGCTCCGGCGGTCGCGCCCTGGTCGACGGTGATACCGGTGCCGTCGCCGCCGCGCTGGCCGCCGACCTCCCGGCGCAGGTCGACGAGATCCTCGTCCAGGGCGACCTCACCGCCGTCGTCCCGGGACGGCCGTCCCCGGAGCTGGCGCGGCTCCTCGCGCTCAGCTCGGACGTCGAGAGCCGCGGAGCCGGGCTCACCGTCCGCTTCACCGACGGCTCCGTCCGGCGCGCGCTCGACGCCGGCACGACGCCGCAGGACCTGCTGTCCCGGCTCGGCCACACCTCGCGCACCCCGCTGCCACAGGCGCTGGAGTACCTCGTCACCGACGTCGGACGGCGGCACGGCCGGCTGCGGGTGGGCACCGCGACGAGCTACCTGCGCACGCCCGACGAGGCCACCACCCGGGAGCTGCTCGCTGACCCTCGGCTCGCCCCGCTCGCGCTGCACGAGATCGCCCCGACGGTGCTGGTCTCCGCGCTGCCGGCGGCCTCGCTGCTGCGGGTGCTGCGCGAGACCGGCGGGGCCCCGCTGCTCGAGGGCGCCGGCGGCGTCGTCGTCCCGGGCCGGCGCGACCGGCCGCCGGCGGTCCGCGTGACGCCGCGGCAGCAGCCCGAGGTCCGGGTGACCGCCCTCGACGACGACGCCCTCGCCCGGCTCGTCGGCCGCCTCCGGGCCGGCGCCGGCGCGCCGGACGGCGCGGACCCGGCGCACGCGGTGGCGCTGCTGCGTGACGCCGCGGCGTCCGGCACCGCGATGAGCGTCGTCGTCGCGGGACCGTCCGGCGCGGTGCAGCGCCGCCGGGTACGCCCGCTGTCGGTCGAGGGCGGCCGGGCCAGGCTGCTCGACCTCGACCGGCAGGGCGAGCTCGTCGTCGCCGTCCACCGCATCAGCGCCGTGGGTCCCGCCGGCTGACCGGTGTCGTTGCCCACCCGGCACTCCACCGGGCCCCGGGCCGGGGGACAATGACCAGATGCCCGACGGCCCGCTCATCGTCCAGTCCGACAAGACCCTCCTCCTCGAGATCGACCACCCGCGCTCCCGCGACGCCCGCCGCGCGATCGCCGCGTTCGCCGAGCTGGAACGCGCCCCGGAGCACGTCCACACCTACCGGATCACCCCGCTGGGGCTGTGGAACGCCCGAGCCGCCGGGCACGACGCCGAGCAGGTCGTCGCCACCCTCATCGACTACTCCCGCTACCCGGTGCCGCACGCGCTGCTCGTCGACGTCGCCGAGACGATGGACCGCTACGGACGGCTGCGGATCGTCGCGCACCCGGCGCACGGCCTCCTGCTCGAGACCACCGACGCCCCCGTCCTCGAGGAGGTGCTGCGCTCCAAGCGCACCGCGGGCCTCGTGGGCGCGCGGGTCGACGCCACCTCCGTCGTCGTCCACCCCAGCGAGCGCGGCCGGCTCAAGCAGGTGCTGGTCAAGCTCGGCTGGCCGGCGGACGACCTCGCCGGGTACGTCGACGGCGAGGCACACGCGATCGCACTCGACACCACGGAGTGGTCCCTGCGGCCGTACCAGACCGAGGCCGTCGACGGCTTCTGGGACGGTGGCTCCGGCGTCGTCGTCCTGCCGTGCGGTGCCGGCAAGACCCTCGTGGGTGCCGCCGCCATGGCCCGCTCCGGCACGACGACGCTCATCCTGGTGACCAACACCGTCTCCGCGCGGCAGTGGCGCAGCGAGCTGCTGCGCCGGACCACGCTCACCGAGGACGAGATCGGCGAGTACTCCGGGGCGCGCAAGGAGGTGCGGCCGGTGACCATCGCGACCTACCAGGTGCTCACCACCCGCCGCAAGGGCGTCTACACGCACCTCGAGCTGCTCGACGCCCGCGACTGGGGGCTGGTCGTCTACGACGAGGTCCACCTGCTGCCGGCGCCGATCTTCCGGATGACCGCGGACCTGCAAGCGCGCCGCCGGCTCGGGCTGACCGCGACCCTCGTGCGCGAGGACGGCCGGGAGTCGGAGGTGTTCTCTCTTATCGGTCCCAAGCGGTACGACGCGCCGTGGAAGGACATCGAGGCGCAGGGGTACATCGCCCCGGCCGAGTGCACCGAGGTACGCCTGACGCTGCCGGAGCGCGACCGGATGGTCTACGCATCCGCAGAGGCCGACGAGCGCTACCGGCTGGCGGCCACCGCGGGCGGCAAGGACGACGTCGTCGCCCGGCTCCTCGCCCGCCACCCGGGTGAGCCGGCCCTGGTCATCGGGCAGTACCTCGACCAGCTCGAGGACCTCGGCAACCGGCTCGACGCCCCGGTGATCACCGGGGCCACGCCGGTCGACGAGCGCGAGCGGCTCTTCGGCATGTTCCGCGCCGGAACGCTGCCGATGCTCGTGGTGTCGAAGGTCGCGAACTTCTCCATCGACCTGCCCGAGGCGAGCGTCGCGGTCCAGGTCTCAGGCTCCTTCGGCTCCCGGCAGGAGGAGGCGCAGCGCCTCGGCCGGCTGCTGCGGCCGAAGACCGACGGGAAGACGGCGCACTTCTACACGGTGGTCGCCCGGGACACCGTCGACCAGGAGATGGCCGCCCACCGCCAGCGCTTCCTCGCCGAGCAGGGGTACGCCTACCGGATCCTCGACGCCGAGGAGATCGACGCGGTCAGCTGAGCACCGCCCGGCCGCTGCTGGGTCAGACCGAGACGTCGACGGACACCGGCAGCTGGTCGGCGGAGACGTCGGCGGACACCCGCAGCGACGCGGCGAAGGCCCGGACCAGCCGGGCGCCACCGCCGCGGGACTCCTCGGCGTGCGCGGCGACCTGGGCGCTGATCACGTCGAGGTCCAGCCCGTCGCGCGCCGCCCACCGCTCGAGCTGGCCGTGGTCGATCTCGGGGTGGAACTGCACACCCAGCGCGGAACCGACCCGGGCCGCCTGGAAGGGGTACATCGGCGACTGCGCCAGCCACGTCGCGCCGGCCGGCAGCTCGACGACGGCGTCACGGTGCAGCGCCGGCTGGTAGATCTCGCCACGGCCGTCGAACATCGCCGACAGCACCGGGTCGGCGGCGGACGCCGGCCGCGCCTTGACCCGGATCATCCCCGCCTCCGGCCCCGGGGGCGCCGCGACCGTCACCCGGCCGCCGGTCGCCTTGACGAGCAGCTGGAAGCCCAGGCCGATCGCCAGCGTCGGGACACCACGCTCGACCGCGGCGGCGAGCAGCTCGCCGGTGGCCGTGAGCCACGGCGCCTCGTCGTTGTCATACACGCCCATGGCGCCGCCGAGGACCACGAGCCCGTCCCCGACGCACTCGATCGTCGGCACCGGCTCGCCCTGCCAGGCGTGGACGGTGAGCGGCTCGACGTCGTCGAGCCAGTCGGGCAGGTGCCCGGCGGACGCTGCGGAGTCGTGCTGGACGATTGTCATGGTGGGGGCAAACACGCGATAGATAGTACCCACGACCCGCAGTCCCGGGAAGCACCCGGGCCGGCCGGCATCCCCATTGCATTGCGTGCGACGGGAAGCGAAGATCACCAGGTGACCTCCCACCGCTCGACCGCCGCCCGGCGGTTCGCCCTCCTGCCCCTCCTCGCGCTGCTGACCGCCATGCTCGCCCTTGTCGCCTCCCCGGCGGCGGCCGAGCCACCGTCCTTCCTCCAGGACCGTGTCACCGACAACGCCGGTGCGCTCGCCGGCGGCGAGGCCGAGGAGATCGAGGAAGCCGTCGCTGAGCTGCAGGACGAGACCGGGATCACACTGTTCACCGTCTACGTCGACACCTTCGACGGGATGAGCCGCGAGGCGTGGGCCGAGCAGACGTTCACGGCCTCCGACATGGGCACCGACGACGCGCTGCTCGCCGTCGCCGTCGAGGACCGAAGCTTCTTCCTCGGCGGGGACACCACCACCGTCACGACCGAGGGCTACAACGAGATCAGCAGCGAGTGGGTCGAACCCGAGCTGGCGAGCGACAGCTGGGGCGCCGCGGCCGTCGCGGCCGCGCAGGGGCTCCAGGAGTGGGAGGACGGCGGCGGTAGCGGCGGAGGCGGCGGTGGGACCGCGTTCGCCACGCTCCTCGTCGTCGGCCTCGTGGTCATCGCGCTCATCGCGCTGGTGGTGTGGGCCGCCAACCGCAAGAAGCAGCGCACCGGCGCGCCCCGCGGGCCGGACGGGCGCGAGCTGCCGGCCGACCACCCGCTGCGGCTGCCGACCGAGGAGCTCAACAAGCGTGCCGGCTCGGCGCTCGTCGCCGTCGACGACGCCGTGCGCTCCTCCGAGGAGGAGCTCGGCTTCGCCCAGGCGCAGTTCGGCCTGCAGGCCACCGACACCTTCACCAAGGCGCTGGCCGAGGCCAAGCAGAAGACCGGCCGGGCCTTCCAGGTCCGCCAGCTGCTCGACGACGACAACCCGGAGACCGAGCCGCAGGCCCGCACGATGATGGCCGAGATCCTCACGCTGTGCGACGAGGTCGCCCAGACCCTCGAGGCGCAGGCCGCGCGCTTCACCGAGCTGCGGGACATGCAGTCCCGCGCACCGCAGGCCCTCACCGAGATGGAGCAGCGTGCCGGCGAGGTCGAGGCCCGGCTGAGCACCGCGCAGGTCGTCCTCGACGGCCTCGCCCGGCGGTACCCGGCAGCCGCGCTCACCTCGGTGGCGCAGAACCCCGAGCACGCCCGCGCGCTGCTCGACGCCGCCCGTGACGCCGTCGCGCAGGGACGGGAGCGGATCACCGCGGACGACCGGCCGGCCGCCGTCGCCGCGGCCTACACCGCCGAGGAGGCGATCGGTCAGGCCGCGTCGCTGCTCGACGCCGTCGACCGGGCCGACGACGACCTCGCCCAGGCCTCCCAGCACCTCGACGCCGCACTCGCCTCGATCGGCTCCGACATCCAGGACGCCGCGAGGCTCGCGCCCGACGACGCCATCGTGACCCCCCGGGTGGTCGAGGCCCGCGCCGCCATCGAGCAGGGCAGCGCAGCGCGGCAGGGCGGCGACCCGCTGGCGGCGCTGGAGCGCCTCGCGGCCGCGGAGGACGCGCTCGACGCGGCGCTGGCGCCGTCCCGGGAGATGGAGGACCGCCACCAGCGCGCTCGCGCCCAGCTCGACCGGCGACTGTCCGCCGTCAACGCCAAGATCTCCGGCGTCTCGGAGTTCATCCGTACCCGGCGCGGCGCCGTCGGCAGCGAGGCCCGGACCCGGCTCGCCGAGGCGACCCGGCTGGCCGAGGACGCCTCGCGGCTCGCGGCGAGCGACCCGGAGGCCGCACTGGCGGCGCTCCAGCAGGCCGAGCAGCGCGCCACTGCCGCGCAGCAGCTCGCCGAGCGTGATGCCGGTTCCTTCCACGACCCGTTCGGTGGCGGTGGCGGCTTCGGCGGCGGTCAGCGAGGCGGCGGCCGGCGAGGTGGGCTCGACGTCGGCTCCCTCATCCTCGGCGGCATCCTCCTTGGTGGCGGCGGTGGCGGGCGGCGCGGCGGTTGGGGCGGTGGCGGCGGCTTCGGCGGCGGGGGCGGCTTCGGGGGCGGTGGCGGCGGCTTCGGCGGTGGTGGCGGCGGATTCGGCGGCGGAGGCGGCCGGTTCTGACCCCCGAGCACCGCGGACTTCTCCGCGCGGCACGACGTCCACGTCCGGTCTACGGCAAGATCACTCTCACCAGAATCAGTCCAGCATCAATGAGAACGACGACGAAGGGCAGCACCATGGCAGAGAAGCAGAGCATCCTGGGCCGGATCGCCCAGCTCACCCGGGCGAACATCAACTCGCTCATCGACCGTGCCGAGGACCCGCAGAAGATGCTGGACCAGCTCGTGCGCGACTACACCAACTCGATCGTCGAGGCCGAGGAGGCCGTCGCGGTCACCATCGGCAACCTGCGTCTCGCCGAGCAGGACCACGCCGCGGACCTCGCCGACGCCCGCGACTGGGGCAACAAGGCGCTGGCCGCGTCGAACAAGGCCGAGGACCTACGGAAGTCGGGCAACGCCGGCGAGGCCCAGCGCTTCGACGAGCTCGCCAAGATCGCGATCACCAAGCAGATCAGCGCCGAGGGCGAGGCGCGCACCGCCGAGCCGATGATCACCTCCCAGAACGAGGTCGTCGATAAGCTCAAGAGCGGGCTGACCCAGATGCGCAGCAAGCTCGAGGAGCTGAAGTCCAAGCGCGACCAGCTCGTCGCCCGCTCGAAGACCGCCGAGGCCCAGGGCAAGGTGCAGAGCGCGATCTCCTCGATCAACGTGCTCGACCCCACCACCGAGATCTCGCGCTTCGAGGAGCAGGTCCGCAACGAGGAGGCCCGCGTCGCCGGCCACGCGGAGATCAACGCCGGCTCGCTGGAGTCGCAGTTCGCCGAGCTCGAGGACTACGGCACCAAGACCGAGGTCGAGCTGCGCCTCGCCGCCCTCAAGGGCGGCCAGCAGCCCACCCAGATCGAGTCCTGACCCCCACCCCCTCACCCCACCCCTCACCCCACCCCCTCACCGACAGCGGGATTGTCACCGACAGCCGACTTGTCACCGACAGCCGACTTGTCGCCGACAGCGGGATTGTCCACGAGCGCCCCGGCCCCCACATGGGCCGGGGCGCTCGGCCGTCGTCGGCCGCGCGCGTCAGCCGCGTCGTCGGCGACGTCTACAGTGAAGCCATGTCCGACGACACCCACCCCGGCACGTACCTCCTCATCGACGGGGAGAACATCGACGCCACGCTCGGCATGAGTGTGCTCGGCCGGCGCCCGGCACCCGAGGAGCGGCCCCGCTGGGACCGGATCCTCGGCTTCGCCGAGTCGGTGTGGGACCAGTCCGCCAAGGGCCTGTTCTTCCTCAACGCCACCTCCGGCCAGATGCCGATGAGCTTCGTCCAGGCGTTGCTGGCGATGCACTTCCACCCCATCCCGCTGTCCGGCTCGGTCAACGAGTCCGTCGTGGACATCGGAATCCAGCGCACCCTCGAGGCCATCAACGAGCGCGGCGGCGACGTCCTCCTCGCCAGCCACGACGGCGACTTCCTGCCCCAGGTGGAGGCGCTGCTCGACTCGGGCCGGCGCGTGGGCGTCATCGCCTTCCGTGAGTTCGTCAGCTCCAGCCTGTCCGACCTCACGTCGCGCGGCCTGCGGATCTTCGACCTCGAGGACGACCTCGGCGCGTTCCAGGCACCGCTCCCCCGCGTGCGGATCATCCCGCTCGCGAGCTTCGACCCGGTCCGCTACCTCTGACCGACGTGCCTCCGTTGCTCCTGCACGGGGTCCGGCTGGTGCCGGTCGGCGGCGCCCGCCCGACGGCGGACCCAGCGCGGGCCGCCCGACCGTCCGATGCGCCGGTGGACGTCCGCCTCGCCGACGGCCGGGTCACCGAGGTCGCGCCGCGGCTGCGTGCTCGGCCGGACGAGACCGTGGTGGACGCCGAGGGGCGCTGGGCCATTCCCGGGCTGTGGGACCAGCACGTCCACAGCGGGCAGTGGGCCAGCTCCTTCACCCGGCTCGACCTCGGCGCCGCCACCAGTGCGGCCGAGGTCGTCGAGCGCGTGCGACTCGCCGCGACGGACCGGGGTGCAGCCGGCGCCATGCTCGAGGGATATGGCTTCCGGGACGCGCTGTGGCCGGACCTGCCGACGACGGCGGCGCTCGACGCCGTCGCCCCGCACGTGCCCGTCGTCCTCATCTCTGGCGACGTCCACTGCGGCTGGCTCAACAGCGCCGCGCTGCGGCAGCTTGGGCTGCCACCGACCGCCGACGTCGTCCGGGAGCACGAGTGGTTCGACGCGCTCGCCCGCCTCGGCCAACGTTCCCGGCCCGACGACGGGTACGCCCGCGCCGTCGCCCATGCGGCCGCCCGCGGGGTGGTCGGGATCGTGGACATGGAGTTCGCGCCGAACCACCGCCAGTGGCCGTCTCGGATCGCCGGCGGGATCGACGCTCTCCGGGTGCGCACCGGGGTGTACCTCGATGACCTCGACGACGTCCTCGACGCCGGGCTGCGTACCGGTGACGAGCTGGCCGGCGGACGGGGGCTGCTGACGATGGGGCCCGTCAAGGTCATCACCGACGGCGCCCTCAACACCCGCACCGCCTTCTGCCACGAGCCGTACCCGATGCCCCGCGGCGAGGCGACTGCCGGGCGACCGGACCTGGCCGACCCGGGCAACGGCGAGCTCACGGTGCCGCTGGAGGAGCTGTGCGCGCTCATGCGGCGAGGGCACGCCGGCGGCCTCGAGATGGCCGTCCACGCCATCGGCGACGCCGCGAACCACGTCGCGCTGGACGCCTTCGCAGCCACCGGCGCCCGCGGCTCGATCGAGCACGCCCAGCTGCTCGCGCCGGCCGACGTGCCCCGGTTCGCATCCCTCGAAGTCGCCGCCAGCGTGCAGCCGGCGCACCTGCTCGACGACCGGGACGTCGTCGAGGCGTACTGGCCGGGGCGAGGTGGCGCCACGTTCCCGCTGCGAGCACTGCTCGACGCCGGGGCGCAGCTGCGCTTCGGCTCTGACGCACCGGTGGCGCCGATGGACCCCTGGCTGGCGATGGCCGCCGCGGTCCACCGCACCGCCGACGACCGCGCGCCGTGGCACCCCGAGCAGCACATCACGCCCGCCGAGGCGCTCGCGGCGAGCACCGACGGGTGGGGCACGGTGGCCCCCGGCCACCCTGCCGACATCGTCCTGCTCGACGCCGATCCACTGGCGCACACCGAGCCGGCGACCGCCGCGGCGGTCCTGCGCACGATGGCCGTCCACACCACCGTGGCCGCCGGCCGCATCACCCACCAAACCCCCTGACCTCTCGACAGCAGACTCCTCACCGACAGCAGACTTGTCACCGACAGCGGGATTGTCACCGACAGCAGACTTGTCACCGACAGCGGGATTGTCTGCACCGGCTCCGCCGCCGTACAGCTCCACCGCTCAGTTCGACGGCGTTGCGATTCACAGCGCCCGGCTCGCCCGCCGCATTGGCTGCCGGCGCCGTCCACTCTCCTGCCATGAGCCTGATCCTGGACGACGGCCCCTTCACCTACCGCGATGCCGAGCGTGGCGGACTGACCGACCGAAGGCTTCATGAGCTGTGCGCTTCCGGTCAGCTGCTACGCCCGCACCGCGGCATCTACCTGCCCGCTCACCTGGACAAGGACCTCGACGCCCGCGCGGCATCGTTCGCCCGGGTCCTGCCGCCCGGCGCCGCCATCGCCCGCGAGTCCGCCGCCTGGCTCATGGGAGTCGACGTCCGCCCACCGGGGCGCTGGCAGGAGCCGCCCACCCTCGAGTGCGTCGTTCCGCTCGGCGCGACTCGGCCCGTCCGTCCTGACGTCAGCGCGTTCATCAGCTCGCTGCCGCCCGACGACGTCGTCATCATCGGCGGCCTCCCCTGCACGACTCCCACACGCACCGCGCTCGATCTCGCTCGCTACCGGCCACGCTTCGTCGGTCTCGGTGCCGTCGATGCTCTCGCACATGCCGGCCTCACCAGCGTCAGTGATCTCCGGGAAGGCCTCGCCACGTTGGGTGGCCACCGGTTCGTCAAGCGGGCGCGTCAGGTGGTCGAGCTCTGCGACCCGCGAGCCGAGTCGGCGGGCGAGTCATGGTGCCGGCTTCGGCTCCACGAGGCCGGACTGCCGCCGACCGGCGTCCAGATCAGCCTCTGCGACCACACCGGCCGGGAGATCTACCGACTCGATATGGGCTATGTCGAGGAGCAGATCGGCGTCGACTACGACGGCGTCGAGCACCATCTCCGCACGCCTGAGCAGCGCCGTCGTGACGATGCTCGAGAGCTCGATGTCCAGCGCCGGTTCGGCTGGACGCTCGCTCGCGCCGGATCGGTCGACGTCCTCGGACGTCAACCGCACTTGGAGGGTGCGGTGATGGGCCTGCTCGGGATTTCCCGGGAGTTCCGCCGCCGCTCCTGGAACGATTAGCTCGTGTGGACAATCCCGCTGTCGGTGACAAGTCTGCTGTCGGTGACAAGTCTGCTGTCGGTGACAAGTCTGCTGTCGGTGACAAGTCTGCTGGCGCGGGAGTTCGGGTGGTGTTCAGGAAACTTCCAGGCTGGCGGCGCACACTGGGAGGATGACTACGGAAGCTGCCCGTCTGCTCGTGGTCGACGACGAGCCGAACATCCGCGAGCTGCTCACCACCTCGCTGCGGTTCGCCGGATTCGACGTCATCGCGGCAGCGGACGGCAACGAGGCGATACGCCAGGCCCGTGAGGGCGCGCCCGACCTCATCGTGCTCGATGTCATGCTCCCCGACATGGACGGCTTCACCGTCACCCGGCGGCTACGCGACGCCGGCCAGCACACGCCGGTCCTCTTCCTCACCGCCCGTGACGACGTCTCCGACAAGCTCACCGGCCTCACCGTCGGCGGCGACGACTACGTCACCAAGCCGTTCAGCCTCGAGGAGGTCGTCGCCCGCATCCGGGCGATCCTGCGACGCACCCGGAGCGACGACGGCCAGGACGGCATGCTGCGCCACGCGGACCTCGAGCTCGACGAGGACACCCATGACGTGCGGCGGGCCGGCCGCGAGATCGACCTGTCGCCCACCGAGTTCAAGCTGCTGCGCTACCTCATGATCAATGCCGGCCGCGTGGTCTCCAAGACGCAGATCCTCGACCACGTCTGGGAGTACGACTGGGACGGCGACGGCGCGATCGTCGAGTCCTACATCTCCTACCTGCGCCGGAAGATCGACGGCCGCGGCACCGACGGCGCACAGGTCGCGCCCCTGATCCACACCAAGCGCGGTGTTGGCTACATGCTGCGTGAACCGTCCGGCAGCTGACCCGTGTACACCTCCGCCCCCGGGCTGCCGCCAGGGCCCGCTCCGGCATCCCGTCGCCGACGTCACGTGCTCGCGCTGCGCACCCGGCTGGTGGTGCTCACCGTCGTGCTGCTCGGTGTAGGACTGGCCGCGGCGGGGGCGACCACCGCGACCCTGCTGCGCAGCTACCTGCTCAGCCAGATCGACCAGCAGATCGCCGCCGCCGCGGGCAACCTCGACTCGCGCAACGTCACACGGCTGGTCACCGGGTCCACTGACGACTTTGGCTTGCCCAGCGACTACCTCGTCCTAGTGCAGCTGGACGGCGCCCGGCCCAGGCCGCCGTTCGTCCGGGAGTTGACCATCGAGAGCTTCGGCCGCCCCGAGCTGCCCGAGCCCCCGGACACCACGGAGACCGGCGTCGGCTACACCGTCGACAGCGACCAGCCGGGCCAACGGTGGCGGGCGATCACCTACCCCATCGAGTCATCCCTGACGTCCTCGCCGGTCGGCACCGTGACGGTGGCACTGCCGCTGTCTGGAGCCGACGAGACCCTGCAGCGCATCAATGTCGTCATCGTGCTCACCACGGTCATCGTCATCGTGCTCGGTGCCGGCGCGGCCTGGTGGCTGGTGCGGCGCGAGCTGCGCCCCCTCGCCGAGATCGAGCAGACCGCGGGCGCCATCGCCGCCGGCGACCTGTCCCGACGCGTGCCCGACGCAGATTCGCGCACCGAGGTGGGCCGGCTCTCGCTGGCGCTCAACATCATGCTCGCGCAGATCGAGCAGGCCTTCGCTGCGCAGGCGGCCTCGGAGAGCCAGATGCGGCGGTTCGTCTCCGACGCCAGCCACGAGTTGCGCACCCCGCTCGCTACCGTGCGCGGCTACGGCGAGCTCTACCGGATGGGCGCGATCCCCGACGGTGAGCTGCCAGCGGCGATGGCGCGGGTGGAGTCCGAGGCGCGCCGGATGGGCGAGCTGGTGACCGATCTGCTGCAGCTCGCCAGGCTCGACGAGGGGCGCCGGATCGCCCGCGAACCGGCGGACCTGCGGGTGCTCGTCACCGACGCGATGGCCGACCTTCGCGCCCTTGACCCCAGCCGCACCGCGACCCTGCTCGAGCTGCCGGGCACCGCGGCGGGCAGCTGCGTCGTCGTCGGCGACGAGAGTGCGCTGCGGCAGGTGCTGTCGAACATCCTCGGCAACGTCATCCGCTACACCCCGGCCGGGACGCCGGTGGAGTTCGCGATAGGCCGCACCGTGGACGCTGTGGTCGTGGAGGTCCGTGACCACGGGCCGGGGATCGACCCGGCGCACGCGGAGGAGGTCTTCGAGCGCTTCTACCGGCTCGACGGCTCCCGGGCGCGCACGTCGGGCGGGTCTGGGCTCGGCCTGGCGATCGTCGCGGCGATCGTCGCCGCTCACGGCGGCACCGCTCGCGTGCTACCCACCGACGACGGCGGGACCACCGTCCGTCTCGAGCTGCCGGCCGCCCGGTGAGGTCCCGGCGCCTTACGTCGGAGGGTCTGCGCTCGTCAGGCCGGGTAGATGCTGACCTCGGCGGCCTTGACCGCGAACGTCACGTCCTCGCCGACCGCCAGGCCGAGAGTCGCGACCGACGGCGCGGTGATGTCCGCCGACATGAGTATGCCTGACCGCGTCCGGCCGCGGATCCGCACCAGCTCCCCCTGCTGCTCGATCCCCACCACCCGCACCGCGACGGAGTTCCGCGGGCTGCCACCGGAGGGGTCGCGGTGCACGGCGACGGCGCGGGGGCTGAAGGTCGCTGCTGCCGGGTCGCCCGCACGCCCCGCGCCGTCAGGCAGCCCATGGACGACAAGTCCGTCGGCCACCCGCACCGCCCCGCCGTCGACCCGGGCACCGACCACCAGGTTGACGCCGGCGAACCGCGCCGCAAAACCGGAGCGGGGGCGGGTGAGGACCTGCAGCGTCGGGCCCTCCTCGACCACCCGGCCGTTCTCGAGGACGGCGACGGCGTCGGCCAGCGCCAGCACGTCGAGCAGGTCGTGGGTGGCGATGACGGCCGTGCGACCGGCCTCCCGCAGGGACGTGCGCAGCACCTGGCGCAGCTCGGCCGCGGCGTCGATGTCCAGTGCCGAGAGCGGCTCGTCGAGCAGCAGCAGCTGCGGCTCGGGAGCGAGCGCACGGGCGAGCGCGACACGCTGCTGCTGCCCGCCGGAAAGCTCCCGGGGCCTGCGGGAGGCGAGGTCGGCACCACCCACCTCCTCGAGCCGGGCCAGCGCGACCTCCTGCGCCCGGGACCGGCCCCAGCCCAGCGCGCGGGGCCCGAAGGCCACGTTCGCGAGCGCGTCGAGGTGGGGCAGGAGCAGCGGTTCCTGGGCGAGCAACGAGATCTGCCGCTGGTGCGGCGGGACCCAGGCCGCGCCGTCGGCCACCCGGCGGCCGCCCACGTCGACCGTGCCGGAGCTCGGACGAAGCGTCCCTGCGGCGAGGCCGACGACCGTCGACTTGCCGGCCCCGTTGGCGCCGAGCAGCGCCAGCACCTGACCCGCCGGGGCCTCGAGGTCGACGCGCACGTCGCGGTCGGCCACCGACGCGTGGACCGCGAGCGCCGCGGTCACGGCGCGCCCACCGGCTCTGCGGCTCGGTCGGGGCCCTGGCCGACCCGCCGCACGGTGCGGCGGCCCGGTCGCTGCGTGGCCAGCACGAGGGCGGCGGCGAGCAGGATGAGGATGAGCGAGAGCGCGATGGCGGCGTCAGGGTCGGTCTCGCGCTGCAGGTAGATCTCCAGCGGGAGGGTGCGGGTGACGCCCTGGAGCGAGCCGGCAAAGGTGAGGGTGGCGCCGAACTCGCCGAGGCAGCGAGCGAATGCCAGGGCGATCCCCGAGCCCAGGGCCGGCGCCAGGAGCGGCAGCGTCACCCGTCGCAGGACGGTCGTCGGCCGCGCGCCCAGGGTGGCGGCGATGACCTCGTGACGGCGCCCCGCGGTTCGCGCGGCCCCCTCGACGGAGATGATGAGGAACGGCATGGCGACGAAGGCCTGGGCGAGGATCACCGCCGTCGTCGAGAACGCGATGTCGACCCCCAGCACCTCGAGCCTCTCCCCGAGCAGGCCGCGGCGGCCGAAGGTGGTGAGCAGCGCGAGGCCGGAGACCACCGGGGGCAGCACGAGGGGCAGCAGCACGATGGTGCGCACGACCCGGGCGCCGGGGAACCGGGTCCAGGCGAGCAGCAGTGCGAGCGGCACGCCGAGCACGACGACGAGCAGCGTGGCGGCGAGCGAGGTCCGCAGGCTCAGCCCCAGGGCAGCGAGCGACGCCTCCGAGGTGAGCAGCTCCGGGAGCCGGGCCCACGGCACCCGTAGCGCCATGCCGAGCACCGGCAGCCCGATGAGCAGGACCCCGACGGCGGCCGGCAGCAGGAGCCCGCGCGGCAGACCGCCGGTGAGATCCTCCCCGCCGGCGGGCAGACGACGGACCCGGGCCTGGCGACCGGGGGCGCGCCGGGGCGATCGAGCCGTTCCCGGCGCCCTGTTCCCCGGCTCGTCGACCGCCCGTGGCGCCCTCATGGCGCCCCGAAGCCGGCCTCGCCGAGCACCTGCTGCGCCTCGGCGCCGCCGAGGAACTCCGCCCAGGCCGCCGCCAGCTCCGGCTGGTCGGTGCCGGCAGTGACGGCGACCGGGTAGCGGTTGACAACCTCGTCGGCCCGGTCGACCGCGATGACGTCTACCGCGGCACCGGCCGAGGCCGCGTCGGTCGCGTAGACGAGGCCGGCGTCGCCCTGCCCTGACGTGACCTTGCCGAGCACGTCGGTGACGCTGCCCTCCTCGCTCACCGGCGAGAGCGTCACGCCTAGCAGCCCGCTCAGCGTGTGGGTGGCTTCACCGCACGGCACCTGGGGCGCACAGGTCACCAGGGCTGCGTCGTCGAGACTCTCGTCCAGCCCGGTGACGCCGGCCGGGTTGCCGGCCGGGGTGACGAGCGTGAGGACGTTGGCGGCGAAGACGTCCGGCTCACCGTCGATGTTCCCGGCCTCGACGGCGCTAGCCATCGTCGACTCGTTGGCGGTGGCGAGCGCGTCGGCCGGGGCGCCGGCGTCGAGCTGGGCGACGAGGTCGGCGGACCCGGCGAAGGAGAAGGCAACCTCGGTGCCGGGGTGCTCCGCGGCGAACAGGTCGGCAATCTCCTCGAAGACGACGTTGAGGGAGGCCGCGGCGAACACGGTGAGCTCGCCGCTGAGGTCATCGCTGCCGGTCGTACCGTCGGTGGCGTCCGCGTCCGCCGACGTGGTCGGGTCCTGGGCAGCGTCGTCGGACGTACCGCTACCGCCACAAGCGCCGAGCAGGAGAACGGAGGCCAGCGAGGCGCCCAGCAGCGCACGGCGACGCCTCATGTCCCTTCCCGGGGCGACTCCACGATGACCGTCGTCGCCTTGACGACGGCGGTGGCCAGCGACCCCGGCTCCAGCCCGAGCTCGTCGACGGCCTCGGCACTCATCAAGGAGACCATGCGGAACGGTCCGCACTGCAGGTCGACCTGCGCCATCACGCCGTCGCGGACCACCCGGGTGACGAGGCCGGTGAACCGGTTGCGGGCCGAGGAGCCGACGACGGCGTCCCCGAGGGTTGCCGGCCGCGCCGCGTACTCCTGGGCACGGTGGGCGAGGCCGGCACCGTCGATCACCTTGCGACCGGCGTCGTCGAGGTCGGCGGTCAGGAGACCGTCATCCACCCAGCGCCGGACGGTGTCATCGCTGACTCCCAGCAGCACGGCAGCATCATTGATCCGGTAGTGCGGCATGGTTCCGACAATATCACCGCACCTGCGGGGTGCTGGACTCCAAACATCCGCAGAAGCGGATCCATCGCCAGGTCCTGCAGCAGCTGCGTCGCCTGCCGTCCCGGATGGTGGCGGGCCCGCGCGAGGTGACCTGCCCAACGTCAACGGGTGCATTCACCCGCGGGCACCGCGGTGTCGAGGTCGGGGGCGAGCGCGACGACCGGCAGCAGCTCGGTGGTCGTCATCGCATAGCCCAGGTCGGGATCCGATTCGGCGCGGGCGAAGATGACGCCGGCAGCGGCGCCGTCGGTGGTGAGGAGCGGTCCCCCGGAGTTGCCCGGCCGCACCTGCGCCGCGAGGGCGTAGATCTCCCGGTCGGCGCCCTCCTGCCCGCCGAGCCCCGACACCGGCACCGTCTCCACCTCCAGCACCTGGGCGCTACCGGAGGTGAACGGGCCACCGTGGGGGAAGCCCTGGATGATGGCGGGGCTGGCGACCGCGAGGGTCGGCGCGATGGGCAGCGGCACCGCCCCGGCGTCGTCGACGGCGACCACGGCGAGGTCGACCACGGGGTCGAAGTACACAACCTCGCCCTCGCGCGCGCGCTGACCGGGAAGCTCGACGATCGGGCGGTCGACGCCGGCGACAACATGGGCGTTGGTCACCAGCCGGTCCTCGGCGATCACGAATCCGGAGCCGGTGGAACTGATGCCACAGGCGTAGGCAGTGCCGCTGATACGCGCCACGGACCGAGCCGCTTGCGCGAGGGCGGGATCGTCGAGGTCGACCTCAGGGAGGCTCGGCCTCAGCACGGGAACCAGCAGATCGCCGACGGCGGGCAGCCCCTCGTCGAGCACCATGGCCCGTAGCTCGGCGAGCGTACGGCCCACTGGTGCGGGAGTGAGCCGGTCTATCGTGCGCAGCACGGACGACGAGGCGATCGCGGGCGCTACGACCGGCACGCCGGTCGCGACGATCGCCGAACCGGCAAATGACAGCACGATCGCGCCGACGACGACGGTGACACCGCCACCGAGGATCCGATCAAGGAGGCGCATCGGCGTGCGTTCGGCACCGCGTCTCAGGACGTTGCCGATACCGGTGCCGACCGAGGCGCCGAGCAGTGGCAGGAGGAGCGCCACGACGATGACGGTCGGGCCGCGCCACGCCGACGACGGCAGCATGTCGTTGACCAGCGGGACGAGCCAGAACGCCGCCACGGCGCCGGCCAGGAGCCCGGTCAGCCCGGCCACGGTCGCGACCAGACCGCGTCTCAGGCCACCCAGGAGGGCGGCGAGCAGGACCACGGCAAGGAGCAGATCGATGACCATCACCAACATTCTCCGGCACGATCGGGACCTCGTGGCGATGTCGTGCGCCACGCACCGAGCAGCCCGCTCTCACCCGGCAACCAGGCCATGACGGCAGACGTGCCGACGGCACGATGACGTGCGGACAATCCCGCTCTCGCGGACAATCCGGCTGTCGCAGACAATCCGGCTGTCGCAGACAATCCCGCTCTCGCGGCTAATCCAGCTGTCGCGGACAATCCCACTCTCGCGGACAATCCCGCTGTCGCGGACAATCCTGCTGTCGCGGACGAGGGAGGGGGCAGGGGGTCAGCGGTTGCGGTTGCGGCGGCGGTCCTGCGGGGTGCCGACCGGCTCCCAGCCGCGCTTGGGGCCGCGGGTCGCGTCGGCCGCCTCGCGGGAGCGGTAGACGATGAAGGGGCGCGTCGAGTAGCCGACCGGCGCGGAGAACGCGTGGATCAGCCGGGTGAACGGCCACACGAGGAACAGCAGGAACGCCGCGATGATGTGCAGCTTGAACTGGAACGGCACGTCGACCATGAGCTCGGGCATCGGCTGGAAGTAGAACAGGGACCGCAGCCACGGCGAGACCGTCTCGCGATAGTTGTAACCGTGGCCGCCGCCGCCGAGGATCTGGGTCTGGATCGTCGCCCACATGCCGAGCCCGATCGGCAGCGCGAGCAGGACGTACATGAACTTGTCCATCCGCGTCGTCGCGAGGAACACCGGGCCGGTCTTGCGGCGCCGGTAGATGAGGATGGCGAGCCCGACGATCGTCATCAGCCCCGCCACCGAGCCCATGTACGTGGCGATGAAGTGGTAGAAGTCCTGCCCGATCCCCACTGCCTCCGTCCAGCTCATCGGGATGAGCAGCCCCATGAAGTGCCCGAGGGCCACGAACAGGATGCCGAAGTGGAACAGCGGCGAGCCGAGCCGCAGCAGCGCGTGCTCGTACAGCTCGGAGGATCGGGTGGTCCAGCCGAACTGGTCGTAGCGGTAGCGCCAGAACAGCCCGACGACGAACACCGCCATCGCCACGTAGGGGAACACCACCCACGCGAACAGGTCGAGAGTTGTCATACCCGCGCCTCCGTCCTCGATGCGCCACCCGGCGCGTACGGTTCCAGCGGCCCCAGCGCACTGAGGCCGACCATCTCGGTCGGGGGTCCGGCCGTGATGAGCTCGAGGTACCGGTCCCGGACCTCCTGGGTGACCGGTGGCAGGGTGAGGCACACGGCCTCGACGACGCCCGCGTAGGGGCTGCCCATCGCGGCCAGCGCGGAGCGCAGCACCTCGATGCCCTGCCGGTGGGTGCCGAGCAGCCCGCCGGCGATCTCGGCGTCCCCGAGCGCGGAGAACTCGAGCACGATCGGCAGGAAGTCCGGCAGCTCGGCGCGGTCGACCTGCCAGCCGGCGGCCCGGTACGCCTCGACGAAGCGCACGAGCGCGGTCCCACGCTTGCGGGTGTCACCGGTGAGGAAGTACGACAGGTACATCGAGCACTTACGCTTCTGGTCGAAAGTCGCGACGTAATCCTTGGCCATCGCGTCATGACCACTGGCCTCGGCGTGCGCGCAGAAGGCCTGGATCCGCTCGGTCACCGGTGCCGGCAGGCCGACGACGGCGTCGCGCACGGTCTCGTAGTCCGTGAGCCGCGCCTCGGACGGATAGTCGAGCAGCACCGAGGCGGCCATGTGGGCGACGGCGCGCTGCGCGTCGGTCATCCGCACCGGCGTCAGCGGCTCGAGCCGCGGCGCCCGGATGAAGCCGCTCATCGCTCCCCCGTCCCGACCTGCGGCTCGTCGCCCCGGGAGTTCTCCCCGGTACGGTCGGTGCCGCCCGCCGCCGGCCCGGGGTCGCCCGCCGGGTACGGGTCGACCCGGTAGACCGCGGCGCCCTCGTCGATGTTGCCGCTGTGCAGCGGCTCGCCGCCCTCGGAGGGAGCGTCGTCGACGGCGACGGCGGTGGCCACCCCACCGCCGCGGTCGTCCTCGCGCTCGCCGGGCGCGGGCGGGAACAGCCCGGCCGAGCCGCGGCCGTCCCAGTTGAGCAGGTTGGTGCGGCCCGGGGTGCTCGGCGAGGTCGCCGAGGTCTGCCGGTCCTGCAGCATCTGGAAGTTCTCCACCGTCGCCGGCACGGATGCCCCCGAGCCGGTGCCGAACGGGCCGGCGCCGCCCATCCCGGGCCCGCCGTGGACGTCGAGCGAGCAGGCCATCTCCTCGAGCTCGCGGGCGATCT
Source organism: Georgenia sunbinii (assembly GCF_036421875.1). Lineage (NCBI taxonomy): Bacteria > Bacillati > Actinomycetota > Actinomycetes > Allobogoriellales > Allobogoriellaceae > Georgenia > Georgenia sunbinii. The sequence continues at coordinate 167,238 of NZ_JAZGOL010000005.1, forward strand.
CGGTGTGGGTCGAGGGGATGACGTAGCGGTCCTCGTACTTGGCGATCGCCAGCAGCCGGTACATCGCCTCGATCTCCTCGCCGGTCATCCCGACGGCGGCCGCGATCTCCTCCTGCGGCTCCTCGCCGAGGTTGATGTCGCGCATGTAGGAGCGCATCGCGGCCAGCCGTCGCAGCACGAGCTCCACCGGGCCGGGGTCACCGGCCGAGAACAGCTCGGCGAGGTACTCCAGCGGGATCCGCATGGTCGAGAGCGCGGTGAGCAGCACCTTGGCGTCCTCGCCGTCGTTGCCCGAGGCGGTGACGACGTCGACGACGGGGCTCAGCGGCGGGATGTACCAGACCATCGGCAGCGTGCGGTACTCCGGGTGGAGCGGCAGGGCCACCTCGTACTCGGTGATGAGCTTCCAGATCGGGGAGTTCTGCGCCGCCTCGATCCAGTCCTGCGGCATGCCCTCGCGCCGCGCGTTGGCGACGACCTCGGGGTCGAAGGGGTCGAGGAAGACGCCACGCTGCGCGTCGAGGAGGTCGTGCTCGTTCTCGGTGGCCGCGGCCTCCCCCACCTTGTCGGCGTCGTAGAGCACGAGGCCGATGTAGCGCAGGCGCCCCACGCAGGTCTCGGCGCACACCGTGGGCAGCCCGGCCTCGATGCGCGGGTAGCACATCGTGCACTTCTCGGCCTTGCCGGTCTGGTGGTTGAAGTAGACCTTCTTGTACGGGCAGCCGGTGACGCACATCCGCCAGCCGCGGCACTGGTCCTGGTCGACGAGCACGATGCCGTCCTCGGCGCGCTTGTACATCGCGCCCGACGGGCAGGCGGCTACGCAGGACGGGTTGAGGCAGTGCTCGCAGATCCGCGGCAGGTAGAACATGAAGGCGGACTCGAACTCGGCCTTGACCGTCGTACTCATCTTCTGCAGGATCGGGTCCTGCGCCATCGTCTCGGTGGAGCCGCCGAGGTTGTCGTCCCAGTTGGCCGACCACTCGATGCTCATGTTCTCGCCGGTGAGCAGCGACTTGGGACGGGCCACGGGTGTGTGGCGCGAGCCGGCCGGCGCGGTGAGCAGCATGTCGTACTCGTAGGTCCACGGCTCGTAGTAGTCGTGGATCGTGGGCATCTTCGGGTTGGAGAAGATCGTCGCGAGCTTCTTCGCACGGCCGCCGGACTTGAGCTTGAGCTTGCCGCGGCGGGTGCGCTCCCAGCCGCCCTGCCACTTCTCCTGGTCCTCGTAGGTGCGCGGGTAGCCGAGACCGGGTCGGGTCTCGACGTTGTTGAACCACACGTACTCGGTGCCGGTGCGGTTGGTCCACGCCTGCTTGCAGGTGACCGAGCACGTGTGGCACCCGATGCACTTGTCGAGGTTCATCACCATCGACATCTGGGCCATGACCTTCATATCAGTACTCAACCTCCTGGCTGCGGCGGCGGATGACGGTGACCTCGTCGCGCTGGTTGCCCGTCGGGCCGATGTAGTTGAACGCGTAGCTCAGCTGGGCGTAGCCACCGATGAGGTGGGTGGGCTTCATGAGCACCCGGGTGAGCGAGTTGTGGATCCCGCCGCGCAGCCCCGAGGTCTCGGTGCGCGGCACGTCGATGGTGCGGTCGGTGGCGTGGTGCATGTACACGGTGCCCTCGGGCATCCGGTGGGAGACCACCGCGCGGGCGACGACCACGCCGTTGCGGTTGTAGGCCTCGATCCACTCGTTGTCGCGGACCCCGATCTTGTCGGCGTCCTGCGGGGACAGCCAGATGTTCGGTCCGCCCCGCGACAGCGACAGCATGAAGAGGTTGTCCTGGTACTCGGAGTGGATCGACCACTTCGAGTGCGGGGTCAGGTAGCGCACCGCGACCTCCGCGTGCCCGGCGGCGGCCGGGTCCCCGGTGGCGCTGGTGTCGCCGGGGATCGCATCCCCGAACAGCCGGTGCATGTCCAGCGGCGGCCGGAAGACCGGCAGCGCCTCGCCCATGTCCGTCATCCAGTCGTGGTCGAGGTAGAAGTGCTGGCGCCCGGTGAGGGTGTGCCACGGCTTGAGCCGCTCGACGTTCGTCGAGAACGCCGTGTAGCGGCGGCCACCGGTCTCCGAGCCGGACCACTCCGGCGAGGTGACCACGGGAGTCGGGCGGGACTGGACGTCGGCGAAGGTCACCCGCACCGACTCCGACTCCGCCGCGAGGTCGGCGATCTTCCTGCCGGTGCGCTCCTCCATGTGCTCGAAGCCGGTCGTCGCGAGCCGACCGTTGGTGGTGCCGGACAGCGCGAGGATCGCCTCGATCGCCTTGGTGTCCCGGTCGAGGCTCGGCCGGCCCTTGGCGATCCCGGACACCACGCGCCCGTTGCGGGCGGCGAGCTCGGCGACCTCCGGCGTCGGGTCGTAGGCGGTCCCCTTGGTGACCATCCCGATGCCGTCGGTCAGCGGCCCCAGCGCGTTGAACTTGGCGAGCGTGCGCGGGTAGTCGCGCTCGACGGTGATGAGCTTGGGCATCGTCACCCCCGGCACCATGGGCGTCTGCGCCATCGGGGTCACGGCGCCGTGCGGGGTGGCCATCGCGTCGGGAGTGTCGTGGTTGAGGGGGGCGGCGATGACGTCGCGGCGCACCCCGAGGTGCTCCACGGAAAGCTCGGAGACCTTCGCGGCGAGGTTCTGGAAGATGGTGAAGTCGGTGCGGGTCTGCCACGGCGGGGAGATCGCCGGGTTGAAGGAGTTGACGAACGGGTGCATGTCCGTCGTGGAGATGTCGTGCTTCTCGTACCAGGTCGCCGCCGGCAGCACGATGTCGGAGAACAGCGTGGTCGAGGTGTTGCGGAAGTCGATCGTGGTGAGCAGGTCGAGCTTGCCGCGCGCAGCCTCGTCGTGCCAGACCATGTCGCGGGGGCGCCGTTCGGCGGCGGCGTCCTCGGCACGCAGCGCGGACTCGGTGCCGAGCAGGTGCTCGAGGAAGTACTCGTTGCCCTTGGCCGAGGAGCCGAGGATGTTCGAGCGCCACACGGTGAGCACCCGGGGGAAGTTCTCCGGGGCATCGGGGTCCTCGACGGCGAACCGCAGGTTGCCCGCCGTCAGCTCGTCGACGATGTGGGCCGGGACCTCCTTGCCGGCGGCCTGCGCCTCGTCGGTGATGTCGAGCGGGTTGCGGTTGAAGGTCGGGTAGCTCGGCATCCAGCCGCGCTTGGAGGACTCCACGAGGGTGTCGGCGGTGGTCTGGCCCGCGAACCGGTCGCTCGCCAGCGGGGAGGCGAGGGACTCGGCGGGTAGCCCGTCGTAGCGCCACTGGTCGGTGGCGAGGTACCAGAACGCCGTCGAGATCATGTGGCGCGTGGGCCGCTGCCAGTCGAGGGCGAAGGCGTACTGCTGGAAGCCGGTGATCGGCCGGACCTTCTCCTGGCCCACGTAGTGCGCCCAGCCGCCGCCGTTGACGCCCTGGGTACCGGTCATCGTGGTCAGCGCGATCATCGCCCGGTAGATGGTCTCGGCGTGGAAGTAGTGGTTGACCCCGGCGCCCATGACGATCATCGACCGGCCGCCGGAGCGGCGGGAGTTGTCGGCGAACTCGCGGCCGATCCGGATCGCGGCCGCGGCCGGGACGCTGGTGATCTCCTCCTGCCACGCGGGTGTGCCGGGTTCGGTCGCGTCGTCGTAACCGGTCGGCCAGCTGCCGGGCAGGCCCGGGCGGGCGACGCCGTACTGGGCCAGCAGCAGGTCGTAGACGGTGGTGACGAGCCGGCCGGCCACCCGGCGGGCCGGGACGCCGCGCCGCAGCACGCCGCTGCCGCCGATGTGCTTGCCGATCTCCCCGCTCTCGGTGCCCGGTGCCACGTCGAACCGCGGCAGCAGCACCTCGACGGCGTCGGCGGAGTCGCCGGCGACGCTCAGCAGCGGGTCGCGGTCGCCGAGGTCGAGGTTCCACTTGCCCTTGCCGGCCTCGCCCCAGCGGTCGCCGAGGCTGCCGTTCGGGACGAAGGGGGCGCCGTCGTCGGCCATCATCACGGTCTTGAAGGCGGCGTTCTCGACGCCCGCGTGCTCGGTGAGGTCCGCGGCGGTGAGGAACTTGCCCGGGACGTAGGCGCCGTCGCGCTCGTCGAGGGAGACGAGGAAGGGCGAGTCGGTGAACTTCTTCATGTAGTCCACGAAGTACGGCTCGGGCGCCTCGACGTGGAACTCCGTGAGGATGACGTGCCCCATGGCCATCGCCAGCGCACCGTCGGTGCCGGGGTGGACGGCGAGCCACTCGTCGGCGAACTTGGTGCTGTCCGCGTAGTCCGGGGAGATGCCGACGACCTTCTGGCCCTTGTAGCGGGCCTCGACCATGAAGTGGGCGTCCGGGGTGCGGGTCACCGGGATGTTCGAGCCCCACATGATGAGGTAGCCGGCGTTGAACCAGTCGGCCGACTCCGGGACGTCGGTCTGGTCGCCGAAGACCTGCGGGGAGGCCATCGGCAGGTCGGCGTACCAGTCGTAGAAGGACAGCACGGTGCCGCCCATGAGGGAGAGGAACCGGGTGCCGGCGCCGTAGGAGACCTGGGACATCGCGGGGATGACGGTGAAGCCGGCCAGCCGGTCGGGGCCGTACTGCTTGGTCGTGTACACGTGGGCGGCGGCCATGATCTCCAGGACCTCCTCCCACTCCGCGCGCACGAGGCCGCCCTTGCCGCGGGACGCCTTGTACTCGCGGGACCGCACCGGGTCCTCGACGACATCCGCCCAGGCGAGCACCGGGTCGCCGAGCCGCTGCTTGGCCTCCCGGTAGAACCCGAGCAGCGTGCTGCGCACGTACGGGTAACGCACCCGGGTGGGTGAGTAGGTGTACCAGCTGAACGCGGCGCCACGGGGGCAGCCGCGGGGCTCGTACTCCGGGGAGTCCGGGCCGGTGGTGGGGTAGTCGGTCTGCTGCGACTCCCAGGTGATGATCCCGTCCTTGACGTAGACCTTCCACGAGCACGAGCCGGTGCAGTTGACGCCATGGGTGGAGCGGACCACCTTGTCGTGGCTCCACCGGTCGCGGTAGAAGGCGTCGCCGTCGCGCCCGCCGGTGAGGAAGATCTGGCGCAGGTCCGACGAGGACTCACCTCGCCGCAGGAAGGTGCCGAGCTTGAGGAGGGCGTCGGTCGCGGCAGAGCCGGTCCCCTCAGGGCGGGTGGTGGTCATCGGGCGATGTCCTTCCGGTGGGGTAGGTCGGGTGCGGTCACGGGGCTCACGGGGCTCACGGGGCGGTCCTCGCCGAGCGGCCCACCGGCCACCGGACGAAGGCAGCCACACCCACGGCGCTGAGCGCGAGCAGCACGAAGCCCAGGGTGTAGGCGCCGGTCGCGCCGTAGACGGCGCCCATCACCAACGGTGGGAAGAACCCGCCGAGGCCGCCGGCGGCACCGACGATGCCGGTGACGGAGCCGACCTTGTCCGGCGGCGCCACCTTGGCGACGAGCGCGAAGCACGCTCCCGACGCGCCGCCGAGCGTGATGCCCAGCAGCAGGAAGGCGATCGTCCCGGCGGGCAGCAGCTCCAGCCGCAGAGCAGCGAGCGCGGCCATCGCCGCGGCGATGCCGAAGCACCAGACGAGGACGGGGACGGGGTGGTACCGGTCGGACAGCCAGCCGCCGACCGGCCGGGCGATGACGGCGAGCACGATGAACCCGGCGGTACGGAAGGCGGCGTCGCTGGCGGTGAGCGCGTAGTCGTTGACGAGGTAGGTCGGCAGGTAGACGCTGAACGCGACGAACCCGCCGAAGCCGAGCGCATAGATGAGCGCGAGCTGGAGGGTCGAGCGGATCTTGAGCGTGCTCCAGGTGCGGGCGAGCATCGAGCCGGTGGGCGCTGTGCGTCCCGAGCGGTCCCGCAGCATGACCCGGGCGACGACGGCGTACGCGAGAAGGACGGCCGCGACGAGCACGAACGGCGCGGCCCTGCCGTAGGCGTCGCTGATCGCCACGGTGGTGAAGGCGGCGACCGCAGTGCCGGCGGTCCCCACCCCGAAGATCCCCAGTGCGGTACCGCGGCGCTGCGGCGGGTACCAGGCATTGACGAACGGGACTCCGACGGCGAACGCGGTGCCGCCGAGGCCGAGGAAGAAGCCACCGAGGACGAGCATCGCAAAGCTGTCCGCGACAAATCCGACAAACAGGGTAGGAATGATGGTCAAGATGCTCACCACGGGGAACATCACCCGAGCACCGAACCTGTCAGTGAGCGCGCCGACCGGAATGCGTCCGAGCGAACCGACGATCACCGGCACCGCGACGACGACCGAGACCTGGAAGTCGGTGAGCGAGAGGGACTCCCGGTAGTGCGCACCGAGCGGCCCGATGAGGGACCACGCCCAAAAGTTCACCAGGAAGCCGATGGTGGCCAGCGTCAGCATCAACGTCGGCGAGCCGCCGTCCTGCGGGGCTGACGCTCGGCCGCCAGCTGCTCGGTCGGCGGCGGGGCGGCCTGCCTCCCGACCTGCAGGTCGCTCGGTGCGAGCCACGTTCCCTCCCCAAGAACGGCGTACCGGGTTCGGGGAAGAACCCGATCATCGATTCCGAGTATGCACGTGTTCGCGTCACATTGGCACGCGTTAGGGTGATTCTTATTTCCGCGCGGACATGTAACTTTAACGTTCATGCACGGGTTAGCCCGAAGGCCATATTCACCTATTGCCACGGGTCGACGGCAGCCTTGCGCAGATCCTCCCAGGTATCGATGTCCGCCGCCTCACGACCCTTGGCAACCACGGTCACCAGGCGCATCGACCGCACGAGCTCACGCACCGGGCACCCGGTGAGACCACCGCCGGCGACGATCTCCGACAGCCGCTCGCGGAGCTGGTCGGTCCGGTAGAGACCGACCAGCCACTGGTCACGCCCGCTCACATCCTGGACAACCACCCCGTCCCAGCCCCCACCCCCAGCCGCCTCACCCACAGCAGACTTGTCCCCCACAGCAGACTTGCCCCCCACAGCAGACTTGTCGCCGAGAGCAGGATTGTCCACGCGGCCGCGGCTGCCAACCAGCGTGCTGATGGCTTCAGCGGCGTCGGGGTGGCTGACCGCCCTCGCGAGCAGCCGTGGCACCGCGCTCGCGGCGCCGGGGATGTCGCAGGCGAGCACCAGCGTCAGCGGTGCAGAGCCACGCGCCGCTGCTTGCGCCGCCCTGTCGAGGGCGGCCAGCCCGGCGGCGATCCCGGCGACCGGGCCGCCGTGCGGCGGGTCCTCGAGGGTGCGCAGCACGCCGTCGGGCACCGCGATCGTGTCCGGGGCGACGACGGCGACGCTCCGGGCCCCGGCCGTCGCCGTCAGCGCGTGGTCGAGCAGGCGGCGGCCGTGCAGCATGAGGGCCGGCTTGGACGCCCCGCCGAGGCGGCGTCCGGTGCCGCCGGCGAGGACGATCGCGTCGTGGCTCACCCCCACCGCAGGAGGTCCACCCGGTCCCCCGGCGCGACGGCGTCGACGTCGGCGGCCACCACCGCAAGCGCCTGCGCCCCCGCCAGCGAGCCGACGAGGTGCGAGCCGGACCCACCGGCAGCGGCCGGCCGGACCCTCGGCGGGCCGGCGTCGTCGTCCTCCACGACCACCGGGATGTACTGCCGCCGCCCGGGCGGGCAGCGCCACGCCGCGCCGGCAACCGCGACGTCGAGCGTGCGGCGTGGCGCGGCGCCGAGCAGCTGGCGCAGGGCCGGCGCGACGAACACGTGGAACGAGACGAGCACGCTCACCGGGTTGCCGGGTAGCGCGAAGAACGGCACGCGACCGCCGAGCACGCCGAAGCCCTGCGGCTTGCCGGGCTGCATCGCGACCGGCGTGAAGCCGATGCGGTCGCCGAACGCCGCCTTGACGACGTCGCGCGTCCCCACGCTCACGCCGCCCGCGGTGACGAGGAGGTCGAGGCGCGGCAGCGCACCGTCGACCAGCTGGGCGAGCCGCTCCGGGTCGTCACCGACAGGTCCGAGGACCAGCGGTCGGCCGCCGGCCTCTCGGACCAGCCCGGCGAGCAGGATCGAGTTCGAGTCGGGGATGCGCCCGGGGCCGGGATCGGTTCCCGGCGCGGCGAGCTCGTCGCCGGTCGCGATCACCCCGACGAGCGGCCGAGGGTGCACGAGCAGCTCGCCGTGGCCGACCGAGGCGGCGGCGGACAGCTGCGCCGCACCGAGCAGCGTGCCCGCGCGCAGGACGACGGCGCCGGGCGTGATGTCCTCGGCGGCCCGGCGCACGTGGGCGCCCGGGACGACCGCCCCACGGATCTCGACGGTGCCGGGCAGCTCGGTCTCGCCGGGCGGCTGGTCGGTGAGCTCGACCGGGACGACGGCGTCCGCCCCCGACGGCAGCGGGCTGCCGGTCATGATCCGGGCAGCGCTGGCCGCGGCGATCTCCGGCAGCTCGGTGCTGCCCGCCGGGATGTCGCCGACGACGGCCAGCCGCACCGGTGATGACCCGCCGGCGGCAGCGACGTCGGCAGCACGCACCGCGAACCCGTCCATGGCCGAGTTGTCGAACGGCGGCACGGCGAGCGTGGCGACGACGTCCTCGGCGAGCCGCAGCCCGTGGCAGCCGGCGAGCGGCTCGCGGCGCGGCGGCAGCGCGACGATCGCCGCCAGCGCCGCCGCCAGGTGTTCCTCGACCGTGATCACGTGCGGCTCCCGTCAGTAGGTGGGCAGGCTGGAGTCGACGTCGGCGACCCAGGCCCGGACGCCGCCGTCGACGTTGGTGACGTCGGGGTACCCGGCAGACCGCAGGATCGTCTGTGCCTGCGCGGACCGGCTCCCGGAGAGGCAGTGGACGACGACGGCGCGGTCCGGCGCCACTCCGGCGGCCACCGCGGCGCGCGGGTCGGCGACGAGCGCCTCGAGCGGCACGTTGACCGCGCCGGGGATGGTGACGATGGCGCGCTCGGTCGCCTCCCGGACGTCGAGGAGGACGAAGTCGTGCTCGCCGCGGTCCCGCGCGGCGAGCCGGTCGGCAAGGGTACGGGCGGAGATGCGGGCCGCCTCGGGCGGGGCGGCGTCGCCGGCGTCGGGCCCCGACGCTCTCGCCCGGGTGCGGCCGGGCGCGCTCGCCCGGTCCTCTCGGCCGGCGGCGAGCACGTACGCGGCCTCGGGGGTCACCGGGACGTCGTACGGGTCGTAGCCGAGCTCGGCGAGGTCGCGCGGCAGCGCCGGGTCACGGCGCGGCCGCAGCGGGATCTCGCTCCACCGGGCGGCGAGGACGTCGAGCACCGCGACCCGGCCGAGCAGCGGCTCCCCGACACCGGTGATGAGCTTGACCGCCTCGGCCGCCATCAGCGAGCCGACCTGCCCGCACATCGCACCGAGGACACCGGCCTGCCCGCACGACGGCGTCGCCCCCGGTGGCGGCGGAGCGGGGAACAGGTCGCGCAGCGTGACGGCCGGGTACTGGTCGGCGCCAGCACCGGCCGGGAGCCGCGGCGCGGACCAGAACACCGAGACCTGCGCGTCGAACCGCAGGATCGAGCCCCAGATGAGAGGGATGCCGAGGTCGGCGCAGACGTCGTTGACCAGGTAGCGGGTGGGGAAGTTGTCGGTGCCGTCGAGGACGAGCTGGTAGCCCCCGAGGATCCGGCGGGCGTTGCGGGCGTCGAGCCGGACCTCGTGGACGTCGACCGCGACGTCGTCGTTGATGGCACGGACGTGCTCGGCCGCCGAGACCGCCTTGGGGCGCCCGACGTCCGCCGCCCCGTGGATCACCTGCCGCTGCAGGTTGGTGGCCTCGACGACGTCGTCGTCGACGATGCCGATCCGCCCGACGCCGGCAGCGGCGAGGTAGCTGAGGATCGGTGAGCCGAGCCCACCCGCGCCCATGACGAGCACCGAGGCGCCGCGCAGCCGGCGCTGACCCAGCTCACCGAGCTGCTCGAGGAGCAGGTGGCGGGAGTAGCGCAGCACCTCTTCGCGCCGCAGCGGCGGCGCCGGCTCGCTCAGCGGTGGCAACGGCATGCCTCCACTCTAGGCAGGTACCCCTCGCACTGCCGGGCCTTGCGTCCCGCCCCGCGGGCGGCGATCGATGAGATCCTGTCGTCATGAGCTTCACCCATCTCGACCACCGTGGCCACGCCCGGATGGTGGACGTCACCGAGAAGCAGCCGACCGTCCGTTCGGCCACCGCGGCGGGTCGCGTCGACTGCTCGCCGTCGGTCGTCTCAGCACTGCGCGACGGCACGGCGCCCAAGGGTGACGTCCTCGCCGTCGCCCGGGTCGCGGGCATCGCCGCTGCCAAGCGCACCCCCGAGCTGCTGCCGCTCGCCCACGTCATCGGGGTCCACGGCGTCGTGGTCGACCTGGCGATCGACGACGGCGGGGTGTCGATCACCGCGACGGTGCGTACCGCGGACCGCACCGGGGTGGAGATGGAGGCGCTGACCGCGGTCGGTGTCGCCGCGCTCAACGTCGTCGACATGGTCAAGGGGCTGGACCGCACGGTGTCGATCACCGACATCCGGCTGCTCGCGAAGTCCGGCGGCCGCTCCGGCGACTGGCACCGGGACGCGGCCGGCGAGGGAACGGCGTAGGAGGAGCGAGAGATGAGCACGATCAGATACTTCGCGGCAGCCGCCGAGGCGGCCGGCCGGGCAGACGAGACCGTCTCGGCGACGACGGTGGCCGAGCTGCGCTCGCTGCTGGCCGAGCAGCACGGGGCCGAGCTCGCGCGGGTGCTGACCCGCTGCGCGATCCTCGTCAACGGCGAACGCAGCGACGACGGTGCCGCGCTCACCGAGGCGGACGTCGTCGACGTCCTGCCGCCCTTCGCCGGCGGCTGACCCGGCAACCCGCCCTCCCCTCGCGAGCCCTCCTCTCGCAAGCCCTCCTCTCGCAAGCCCTCCTCTCGCGACAGCAAGATTCTCCACACCCGCGGACAAGTCTGCTGTCGCAGACAATCCCGCTCTCGCGGACAATCCCGCTCTCGCGGACAAACCCGCCGTCGCGGACAATCCCGCTCTCGCGGACAATCCCGCCCTCGGGGACAAGTCTGCTGTCGCGGCGGGGCGGGGCGCGGTGTCAGCCGCCGATGGCGCTCATCGGGCGGTCGGGCTGGAGGAAGCCGGGGTCGTCGATGCCGTGGCCCGGCAGCTTGCCGGCGATGCACACGTGGAGCACGCGGGCGAGGTCGTCGTCGCTGCCGCCCTCGCGCAGCGGGGTGAGCAGGTCGGACTCGTTGCGGGCGAACAGGCAGTTGCGCAGCTGGCCGTCGGCGGTGATCCGCACCCGGTCGCAGGTGCCGCAGAACGGTTTGGTGACCGAGCGGATCACCCCGACGGTCGTGGGACCGTCGTCGACGCGGAACCGCTCGGCGGGCGCGGAGTCCCGGCCCGGCATCGGGGTGAGGACGAAGCGCTCGGCGAGCTTGTCGAGGATCTCCTCGCCGCGGACCATCGTCACCCGGGACCAGATGTGCCCAGCGTCCAGCGGCATCTGCTCGATGAACCGCACCTCCAGGCCGCGCTCGGCGGCGAACTCGACGAGGTCGACCACCTCGTCCTCGTTCACGTCGCGCATCGCCACGGTGTTGATCTTGATCGGCGACAGCCCAGCGGCCTGCGCTGCGGCGATCCCCTCGAGGACGTCGTCGAGCCGGTTGCGCCGGGTGAGCTCGTGGAAGCGGTCGGCGCGCAGCGTGTCGAGGCTGATGTTGACCCGCTGGAGCCCGACGGCAGCGAGGTCCGGGGCGAGCTTGGGCAGCAGGAGCCCGTTGGTGGTCATCGACAGCTCGAGCGGCCCGTCCGGGCCGTCGATGAGCGCGAGGCGGCGCACCACCTCGAGGACGTCACGGCGCAGCAGCGGCTCCCCGCCGGTGAGACGCACCGTGCGGATGCCGAGCGCGGCCGCCACCCGGGCGACCCGCTCGAGCTCGTCGGTGGTGAGGATCGAGTCGCGGCTGAGCCACGGCACCCCCTCGGCGGGCATGCAGTAGGTGCACCGCAGCGAGCACTTGTCGGTCAGCGAGATCCGCAGGTCGGTGTGGACCCGCCCGTAGCGGTCGACGAGCGGACGGCGAAGCTCCTCGGAGACCGTCATGCCGATCCCACCCAGGTATGGCTGCCGTCGGCGACGACCTGCTTCTTCCACACCGGCAGGTTGGCCTTGACGTTCTCCACGAGCTCGCGGCAGACCGTGAAGGCGAGGTCGCGGTGGGCGCTGGCCGCGCAGACGACGATCGCGAGGTCACCGACCCGCAGCTCGCCGACGCGGTGGCTGACCGCGACCCGGAGGTCCTCGTGCTCCCCGGCGACCTCGGCCGCCAGCCTGGCGAGCACGTCGGCGGCGTCGGGGTGGGCGCTGTACTCCAGCAGCACGACCTCGCCGGTGGCGTCGGGGCTGTGGTCGCGCACCTGGCCGACGAAGGTCGCCACCGCGCCGGTCGCGGGCGTGCTCACCGCGGCGAGGTGGGCGGCGACGTCGAGCGGCGCCGCCGCGAGCTCGGTCAGCATCACCTCACCCATGGTCGCCCCCGGTGAGCTGGTCGAGCAGGTGGTCGAGCAGCGGGCCCACGACGGTGATGGTGTCCGCGACGCCACCGGGGCTCCCCGGCGCATTGACGACGACGGCGGGTCCGGCCGTCCCCACGAGCGCGCGGCTGACGAGCGAGGTCGAGGTCGTCGCGGCGCCGAGCCGCCGCACGGCGTCCGCGACGCCGGGCAGCTCTCGGTCGACGACGGCGCGGGTCGCCTCCGGGGTGTGGTCCTGCGGCCCGACGCCGGTGCCGCCGGTGGTGAGCACGACCCGGGCGCCGTCGGTGAGCGCGGCGCGCAGTGCCTGCTCGACCGGGACCACGCCGTCGGTCACCAGCCGGACCGGGCCTACCGCGAGCCCCAGGTCGGCGAGGAGCCTCGCCGCGGCTGGGCCGGACGTGTCCGACGCCTCGCCGCGAGCGCATCTGGTGGAGACCGTGATCACGGTCGCCGGGAGCCCGTCGAGCATGTCGTCAGGGTACGCGACCCCGCCCGCGGTGGCTGCGGGACCTCCGGCCCGAGGCGGCGAGCCGCCCACGACCCGCGGTACCGCCGGACGCATCGCCACGGTCCGCGCCCGGCACGCGCCGCGGCTACGATGGCGGACGCCATGATCGACAGGAGGCCGCGGTGAGCGTCACCGACGCACCCCAGTGGTTGCTCTCCGCTTTCGTCCGGAGCGTCGCCGCGGTCGGTGCCACCGCGCCCCGCGAGGAGATCCAGCGCGTCGGGCGCCGGCTGCTCGAGCGCTGGCAGGAGCCGGGGCGCAGCTTCCACAACGTGCGCCACCTCATGGACGTCCTCGCCCGGGTCGAGGAGCTCGCCGAGGAGACCCACCGGCCCGAGGCGGTGCGGCTCGCCGCCTGGTACCACGGTGCGGTCTTCAACGCGTCCGCGCTGGTCGCCTACGCCCGGCGTGGTGGCGAGGACGAGGCCGCCAGCGCGGCGCTGGCCCGGCAGGAGCTCGCCACCCTCGGCGTGCCCACGGCCACCACGGACCGGGTCCACGACCTCATCGTCAACCTCAAGCGGCACGACGCCGACGAGCAGGACGTCGACGCCCTGGCGCTGTGCGACGCCGACCTCGGCACCCTGGCGGTCGAGCCGCAACGGTACGCGGGCTACCGCAAGGCGGTCCGGGCGGAGTACGCCCACATCCCCGAGCGCGACTACGTCGAGTCACGGATCGCGATCATCACCAAGCTGCTCGCCCGACGGCGGCTGTTCGTCAGCCCGTTCTCCCTCGCCTGGGAGGAGCCCGCCCGGGAGAACCTCACCGCCGAGCTCAGCCACCTGCGCGCACGCCTCGCTGCGCTCGGCGCCGCCGACCGGCCCGACCCGGCGGGAGAGGCTGCGGCGACACCGACGGCGCCGGCGGCGGGCGAGCCGGCACCTCACCCGGCGACGGCGCCGGCGGCCCGGCCGGCCGAGGCCGCGCCCTCGCCGGCGGGGGCCGAGCCTGGACCGGCGGCCGACGCTGCAGAGGATGGCGCGGCCCGGCCCGCCGACCAGGGGGTGGAGGCGGGCTCCGGGACGGGTGAGGAGGACACCGCCGACGCCGCCACCACCGACGCCGACATCGACATCGACATCGACATCGACACCACGGAGCCGGCCGACGCCCCCGAGACGCCCGACGTCCACGAGAGGTCGCGCTACGGGATCGAGCGGGAGCCGGACCTGGATCCGCGCCGCCGCGGTGAGCACCGCTCCCGGCGGCTGGGCCGGCGCGAGCGTCCTGCTCCCCCGCCCGCGTCCGGGGACGACGACTCCACAGGCTCGCTGTTCCGCCCGCCGCCGAACCTGCCACGCACCTAGCGTCGACGCCAGCACCGCACGAGCGGGGCGGCGACGACGGGAGACGATGATGAGCAGGTTCGAGGTCGACAGTGCGCAGGTCGAGGCGGCCGCTGCCCGCGCACGCACCAGCGCGGCGGCGATCCACGGCGAGGTGGCCGGCATGATGACGCAGCTGCTCGACCTGCAGTCGACGTGGAGCGGCGCCGCGGCGGCGAGCTTCACTGCGGTGGTGCAGGAGTGGCGGGCCACGCAGCAGGTCGTCGAGCAGTCGCTCAGCCAGATCACCGAGGCGCTCGACCTCGCCGCGCGGACCTACGCCGACGCCGAGGCCGACGCGCACGGGCTGTTCGCGCGCTGATCCCTCAGGAGGTCAGCTCAGCCAGCTCGGCGGCGACGTTCCGGCGGGCGGCGGCCTCCCAGCGGTGCCGTCCGGTGGTGGTGCGGTAGATGCTGGCGCTGGTGAGGATCCGCCCGAGGATCGCCGCACGACCGGCACGGAAGGCGGCGTCTGGCACCGCGGCGTACTCCTCGCGGACCTGCTCGGCGTAGCGCCGGTACAGCGCCGGGGAACCGCCGAGGACGGCCAGGTCGGCGTCGCACAGCGCCTGGCCGGCGGGGTCGCCGGGCGACGGGTCGTGATCGATGGTCAGCCGCACGAGGCGGGCGACCTCCTCGACCTCCGGCCCTGGCAGTGCACCGTCGAGCAGCGAGACCGCCAGCGCGGCCGAGGCGAGCTCGTCGGCCGGCGATGCGCCGTCGTGCACGGCGTCATGGAACCACGCGGCCACGGTGACGGTGTGGGCGACCTTCTCCCCGCCGTCGGCCAGGACCGTGAGGCTCTGAAGGACCGCCCGCAGGTGATCCACGCCGTGGTAGGCACGGCCGGGCGCTGCCCAACGGTTGAGCAGCTGGTGTCCGGTGTCCTCGGCGTCCGGGACGAGGTCGCGCCACTGTGCGAGCAGGCGGCGCCGGGCCGGGCGGTCCGCGCCGATCACCCGCAGCCCGCTGGCCCGCAGCCGCCGGACGAGCTCGGCGCGGTCGACCGGCTGGGCGCCGGCGGCCACGAGCTCGGGCCACCGCTCGGCGGGGACGTCGTAGTGGTCGAGGTCGAAGCTGCGCGGCGGCAGCCCGGTCGCGCCGGCGAAGTCGTGCAGCTCGGTGAGCGAGCTGTCGGAGACGAGGTGCGCCCACACGGTGCCGTGCGCCGGCCAGCGCGGGTCGTCGATGAGGATCGCCATCGGCTACCGGTCCTCGGCGCCGGCGGACGCCACGCCGTGGACGCCGTCGACGTCGCTGAGCGCGGTGACGAGGTCGTGGAGCGCGGGCTTGCCGGTGAACCGGGCGCGGACCTCGACCATCCCGTCGGCGGATTTCTCGGAGCTGAGCACCGCGGTGTCGAAGCCCATGTCGGTGGCGGTCGCGAGGACGGTGCGCAGCACGCCCTCGCCGGCGCGGTACCGCAGCCGCAGCACCCGTTGCCAGCGCGCGAGCGGCAGCCGCCGGCTGGCGGCGCCGAGCAGCGGGACGAAGAACAGGTACGCGAGGGTCACCGCGATGGCGAGGAGCGGCAGCTCGGCACCGCAGGCCATCCCCACCGCGGCGACGAGCCACACGGTGGCCGCCGTGGTGAGCCCGTGCACCACGTTCGTCCGGGTGAAGATCACCCCGGCGCCGAGGAATCCGACGCCAGTGACGATCTGCGCCGCGATCCGGCCGGGATCGGCGGGCCGGTCACCGATGAGGTCGGCGAACCCGTAGGCCGACACCACCGTGAACAGCGCGGCGCCGAGGCCGACGAGCAGGTGGGTGCGCAGCCCGGCGTCCTTGTTCTGGTACTCCCGCTCGGCACCGATGGCCGCCGACAGCACGAAAGCCAGCCCGAGCATCTGCAGCGAGCTGGTGACAGTCGGGGTCAGCTCCCACACGGTCGATCTCCTCCCACCCGCCCCTGCCGGGCGGGGCTGCGGTCGCTTGCCACGACCAGAACGCCAGTTTTACCCATCCGCGGTCCGCCTGCGCGCGCAACGGCGCCCGTCGCCGCAGACGCACGACGGGCGGCACCCCCGAGGGGTGCCGCCCGTCGTCAGACGTCAGGGGAGACTCAGAAGCCGCCCATGCCACCCATGTCGTCGCCACCACCGGCAGGCGCGGACGCCTTCTCCGGCTTGTTGGCCACGATGGCCTCGGTGGTGAGGAACAGACCGGCGATCGAGGCGGCGTTCTGCAGCGCAGAGCGGGTCACCTTGACCGGGTCGTTGATGCCAGCGGCGAGCAGGTCCTCGTACTCACCGGTGGCGGCGTTGAGGCCGTGCCCGGCAGGCAGGTTGCGGACCTTCTCCGCCACGACGCCGCCCTCGAGGCCGGCGTTCTCGGCGATCTGCTTGAGCGGGGCGTCGGTGGCGACCTTGACGATGTTCGCGCCGGTCGCCTCGTCCCCGACGAGGTCGAGGGTCTCGAAGGCCTTGAGAGCGGCCTGGATGAGGGCGACACCGCCACCGGCGATGATTCCCTCCTCCTGGGCAGCCTTGGCGTTGCGCACGGCATCCTCGATGCGGTGCTTGCGCTCCTTGAGCTCCACCTCGGTGGCGGCCCCGGCCTTGATGACGGCGACGCCGCCCGCGAGCTTGGCCAGGCGCTCCTGGAGCTTCTCGCGGTCGTAGTCGGAGTCGGAGTTCTCGATCTCGGCGCGGATCTGCGCGACGCGACCGGCGATCTGGTCGGCGTCGCCGGCACCCTCGACGATCGTGGTCTCGTCCTTGGTGACGACGACCTTGCGGGCCTGACCCAGCATGTCCAGCTCGGCGTTCTCGAGCTTGAGGCCGACGGTCTCGGAGATGACCTGACCACCGGTGAGGATGGCCATGTCCTGCAGCATCGCCTTGCGGCGGTCGCCGAAGCCCGGTGCCTTGACGGCGACAGACTTGAACGTGCCACGGATCTTGTTGACGATCAGGGTGGCCAGCGCCTCGCCCTCGACGTCCTCGGAGATGATGACCAGCGGCTTGCCGGACTGGATGACCTTCTCCAGCAGCGGCAGGACGTCCTTGACGTTGGAGATCTTGGACTCCACGAGCAGCACGTAGGCGTCCTCGAGGACGGCCTCCTGGCGCTCGGCGTCGGTGACGAAGTAGGGCGAGGTGTAGCCCTTGTCGAACCGCATGCCCTCGGTGAGCTCCAGCTCGAGGCCGAAGGTCTGGGACTCCTCGACGGTGATGACGCCCTCGGCGCCGACCTTGTCGATGGCCTCGGCGATGAGCTCGCCGATGGCCGGGTCACCGGCGGAGATCGCGGCGGTGGCGGCGACCTGCGCGCGGCTCTCGACCGGGACGCTGGCGTTGTGGAGCTCGGCGACGACGGCCGCGACGGCCTGGTCGATGCCGCGGCGCAGCCCGATCGGGTTGGCGCCGGCGGCGACGTTGCGCAGACCCTCGCGCACGAGCGCCTGGGCCAGCACGGTGGCGGTGGTGGTGCCGTCACCCGCGACGTCGTCGGTCTTCTTGGCGACCTCCTTGACGAGCTCGGCGCCGATCTTCTCGTAGGGCTCCTCGAGGTCGATCTCCTTGGCGATGGAGACGCCATCGTTGGTGATCGTGGGGGCGCCCCAGCTCTTCTCGAGGACGACGTTGCGGCCCTTGGGGCCGAGGGTGACCTTGACGGTGTCGGCGAGGACGTTCAGTCCACGCTCCATACCGCGGCGGGCCTCCTCGTCAAAGGCAATCATCTTTGCCATGGGGTAGATCCTTCGCTTGTGGCGTGTGGTCGGCCCAGTGCCCGCGACGGACGACCCAGACGAGGACGGTCACGTCCCGCCCCGACCTGTGCCTCACTGGCCAAACCGGTTGTTCTTGTCACTCTCACCAGGAGAGTGCTAATCCCGATCTTGGCACTCTCACGGTGAGAGTGCAAGGTGCCGGCCGGACCGTCCTCGGCCGGCACCCGACCACCCGGCAGCTGGCCGGGGAGACGAGTCGGGGGGGGAGACGAGTCGGGCCGGCGTCCGATGAAACGGCCGCCGGCCCGACACACCCCACGGCGCTGTGGAGCGATGCGCCAACCACCATAGGTGTGAGGTCGCTCACGGTCAATGTCGGCGGGGTGCGGAGCTGCCGTCCGGTCAGCCGAAATCTGCTCGCAGCACGATCGCGATCTCGACGTTCTGGGTGGCCGACGCCAGCTCGACGAGGTTGTCGATGCCCAGGATCTCCCCGACCGCCTCTGCCGTGGGCGCGAGGTCGGCGTTGCGGTAGTAGAGCGTCGTGACGTCGGGGGACCCCGCGCCGTAGTCCGAGGCCGACACCGCGGTGAAGCCGGCGTCGGTGAGGTCCGCGGCAGCGTCGCCGGCGACCCCGGCGATGCTGGCGCCGTTGAGGACGGAGATCGACGTCGAGGTGATGACGTCGGCGCCGAGCCCGTCGTCGTCGGTGGTCGGCTCTTCGGGCTCCGCCGGCTCGGTCGTCTCCGGGTCAGGGTCGTCGGTCGGCTCGTCCGTCTCGTCCGGAACGTCGGTGGGCTCGGCGGTGGGTTCTGCGGCGGTCGGGGTGTCGTCGCCGGCGCCGTCGTTCCCGCCGCCGAGGAGGCCGACGGCGCCCCACGCCAGGAGCGGCACCAGCACGATCACCAGGAGGTAGGGCAGCAGCGCCCGCCACGGCGACCGCGGGGCGCGATGGGTCCCCTGCGGGGCCCGCTCGTCGCCGGCGATGTCGAACTCGTCCTCGGGATACTCGCTCACCCGAGCAGGCTAGCCTCTCGGGCAGTCGCCGTAACCTCAGACACGACAACCTCAGACACGACGCTCGACGGCGTCACGCGCCCGGGCGTCACAGCGAGCCGAGGCGGCGCCCGGAGCGTTCGCGCTGCCGGGCGTCGCGCATCCGCCGCAGCCGCTTGACGAGCATCGGGTCGGTGGCCAGCGCCGCCTCGGTGTCAATGAGGGTGTTGAGGACCTGGTAGTAACGGGTCGCGCTCATCGCGAACAGCTCACGGATGGCCGTCTCCTTGGCTCCGCCGTACTTCCACCACTGCCGCTCGAAGGCGAGGATCTCGCGCTCGGTCCCATCGAGCTCGGTCCGCGGACTCGACGCGTGCGTGGCTTCCATGTCTTCTCCACTCCGGCGGCGTGCCGCGGCGGTGCGCCGCGACCACCTCATGGTAGTGGCGAACCACAGCCGTGTCATTCCACCACCGTCAGCGATCTGCGTGCTGCTCGGGTGGTTAGGCTCTCACCGTGATCGCACCACTGTCGCAGACCGTTGACCCCGGCTGGGCCTCGGCGCTGGCACCGGTCGAGCCCGAGATCCGCGCGATGGGTGACTTCCTGCGGACCGAGACCGCAGCCGGACGCGACTACCTGCCGGCCGGTCCGGACATCCTGCGCGCCTTCCACCGGCCGCTCGACGACGTCCGGGTGCTCATCGTCGGCCAGGACCCCTACCCCACCCCAGGCCACCCGATGGGGCTGTCATTCTCGGTGCAGCCGGACGTCCGTCCGGTGCCGCGCAGCCTGGTCAACATCTTCCGGGAGCTCACGGACGACGTTGGTGCGCCGGCACCGGCGTGCGGCGACCTCAGCGCGTGGGCGGACGGCGGCGTCATGCTGCTCAACCGGGTGCTCACGGTGCAGCCCGGGGCGCCGGCCTCCCACCGCGGCAAGGGCTGGGAGGCGGTCACCGGCCACGCCATCCGCTCGTTGGTGGCGCGGGACAAGCCCCTGGTGGCGATCCTCTGGGGCAATGCGGCACAGACGCTGCGCCCGCTGCTCGCAGACACCCCGGTGGTCGCCTCGGCGCACCCGAGCCCGCTCTCGGCCTCCCGCGGCTTCTTCGGCTCCCGGCCGTTCTCCCGCACCAACGCTCTCCTCGTCGAGCAGGGCGCCCGGCCGGTGAGCTGGCGGCTGCCGTAAGCGCTGGCCCGCCGGTGCCCGGTCGGGGCAGGATCGGTGGGTGAGCACCGAGAGCCCCTCCCCCGCCGTCGACATCGCCCCGCGCTGGGGCCGCTACGTCGCCGTCGGCGACTCGTTCACCGAGGGCCTGGCCGACCCGGACCCGGTCGAACCAGACCGGTACCGCGGTTGGGCCGACCTGCTGGCCGGCACGCTGTCCGACCGACGGGCCGCCGCCGGGCAGCCGCCGCTGGAGTACGCCAACCTCGCGGTCCGCGGCCGGCTGCTGCGCCCGATCCTCACCGAGCAGCTGCCGGCGGCCCTGGACCTTCGCCCCGACCTGGTGTCGGTGATCGGCGGCGGCAACGACCTGCTGCGGCCGGGCTCGGACGTCGTGACATTACTCGACTCGCTCGAGGCTGCGGTGGTCACCGCGCAGCGGACCGGCGCCGCCGTGCTGCTCGGCACCGGTTTCGACACGGCGGAGTCACCGGTCGTGCGCCGTATCCGGCCCAAGGTGGCGACGTACAACACCGGGCTGTGGTCGATCGCCCACCGGCACGGTGCGCACGTGCTCGACCTGTGGGGCATGCGGTCGTTGGCCGACGGGCGGATGTGGGCGCCGGACCGGATCCACCTGACCACCGACGGGCACGAGCGGGTCGCGCAGGCCGCCCTCGTGGCACTGGGACTGACGCCGGACGACCCTGCCTGGGACGACCCGCTCACCCCGCTACCGCCCGTCGCGCGAGCCGACCGGTGGCGCTCGGACGCCCGGTGGGCGCGGGAGTACGCCTATCCGTGGCTGCGTCGCCGGCTCGCCCGGCAGTCGTCCGGCGACGCTGTCGTGGCCAAGCGCCCGCGGCCGGCCCCCGTGGAGCGGCCGTGACGGCGGGCCGTAGGGTGGCCAGGTGATCGAGCTCAAGACCCCCGCGGAAGTCGAGGCGATGCGCCCGGCCGGCCGATTCGTGGCCCAGGTGCTGGCGAGGTTGCGCCAGGAGGCGGCCGTCGGCGTCAACCTCCTCGAGCTCGACGCGATCGCCCACGCGATGATCCGCGAGGCGGGCGCGGAGTCCTGCTACCTCGACTACCACCCGTCGTTCGGCGCCCGACCGTTCGGCTATGTGCTGTGCACGTCGGTCAACGACGCGGTGCTCCACGGTCTTCCGCACGACTACCGGCTGGCCGACGGCGACCTCCTCACCGTCGACTTCGCGGCGAGCGTCGACGGCTGGGTGGCCGACGCCGCCACGAGCGTCGTCGTGGGTGCGGCCGATCCCGCCGACCTGCTGCTCATCGAGGCGACCGAGTCCGCGCTGCGGGCCGCGATCGACGCGGCGGTCGTCGGCAACCGGCTCGGTGACATCTCCGCGGCGATCGGCGCGGTGGCCGCGGCGCACGGCTACCGGGTCAACCTGCAGTTCGGCGGGCACGGCGTGGGCCGCACGATGCACGGCGATCCCCACGTGCCCAACGATGGCCGCGCGGGCCGCGGGCTGCCGCTGCGCCCCGGTCTCGTGATCGCCATCGAGCCGTGGTTCATGGCCGGCACCGACGAGCTCCTCACCGACCCCGACGGCTGGACGCTGCGCAGCGTCGACGGCTCCCGCGGCGCGCACAGCGAGCACACCGTGGCCATCACCCCCGACGGCCCGCTCGTGCTCACCGCACCGCTGCCCGCCTGAACAGGTCAGCTGAACGGGTCAGTCGAGCGGACGCCGTCGGGGACCAATCAATCGAGCGGCTCGCCGAGGTAGGCGAGCTGCGCGCGGACGCTCATGTCCGCGGCGCGGGAGAGCTCGGCGGCCAGGTCGCCGTAGACGGCAGCCCGCACCTCCTCCGCCCCGCGGGCACCGGCCGCCACCGCGGCCCGCACCTGCGCCAGTCGCTGCTGCCGGTGGTCGCGC
Source organism: Georgenia sunbinii (assembly GCF_036421875.1). Classification (NCBI taxonomy): domain Bacteria; kingdom Bacillati; phylum Actinomycetota; class Actinomycetes; order Allobogoriellales; family Allobogoriellaceae; genus Georgenia; species Georgenia sunbinii. Next base: position 189,254 of record NZ_JAZGOL010000005.1, read on the forward strand.
AGCGTCGTGAGGTGGCGCAGCGGCTCGTCGACGACGGGGCCGTGCGCCGGCGCCAGGCTCACCACCCGTCCCGCCCGCGCGAGGTCGACGAGCCGGTCGAGCGAGGCCAGGTAGGCGCCGAGGTCGCCGTCCGGCCAGGGCACCACCGTGGTGCCCCGACCGAGCACGGTGTCCCCGGTGAGGAGCACGCCGTCGTCGAGCAGGAAGCAGACCGAGTCGGCGGTGTGCCCCGGTGTCACGAGAACCTCGACGACGACGCCGGCGACGGCGATCCGCTCACCGTCGCGCCACGGCGCACCGTGGCCGGCGCCGCGGGCGGGGGAGCCGGTGAGCGCGGTCCACGCCGGCACTGCCCCGGTGTGGTCGAGGTGGTGGTGGGTGAGGAGCGTCAGCGCTACCTCGCCACCGGCGACGTCTCGGGCCGCGGCGAGGTGGCCCGGCACCCCGGCCGGCCCGGGGTCCACGACCGCAGCGTCGGTCGCGCCGGGTCCGCGCAGCACCCAGGTGTTGGTGCCCTCGAGGGTCATCGGTCCCGGGTTGGGCGCGAGCACGCTGCTGGCGTGGCGGCCGGCCGGGCCGCCCCGCAACGGTGTGGTCGAGGTGGTCGGGTCTGGCGGACCGCCGTCGCTCGTCATGCCGTCAGCGTGCCTCAAGTCCGGTCGCACCTGCCAGTGCCGACGGTCCGCCGTCCGCAGCGGCGGCCCGGAGATCGGGGCCGCCGCGGCGGACGACGGCAGATCAGGCAGGCACCCGTCGGATCGCGGTCTGCCAGCCCAGCAGCCGGTCCGGGCGGTCGGTGATGATGCCGTCCACCCCGAGGTCCGTCGCGGCCTCCCACTGCGCGGGGTCGTTGAGCGTCCACACCATGACCGCCATGCCGGCGGCGTGCGCCTGCTCGATCAGCTCCGGCCGCTCGACGAGGGTCGGCCCGTGCGGGTTGCAGCTGACCACGCCGAGGTCACGGCACAGCTCGAGAACGTGGTCCCCGCTCTCGACGACGAGCAGGCCCCGGCGCAGGTCGGGAGCCGCGTCGGCGAGCGCGGCGACCGTCGCCACCGCGAAGCTCTGCAGCAGGACACGGTCCCCCAGGCCGGACGCCGCGATCGCGTCGGTGACGAGTCGGACGTCGTCGCTCCCCCAGGCACCCTTGACCTCGAGCAGCAGCTCGACGTCGCTGCTCGAGGCGAGCAGCGCAAGGACCTCGTCGAGCCGCGGCACCCGCTGCTGGGCGAACGCCGGTGAGAACCATGAGCCGGCGTCCAGCTCCCGGAGCGTCGCTGCGTCAGTCTCGGCAACCGGGCCGGAGCCGCTCGTCGTGCGATCGAGGTGGCCATCGTGGATGACGACCGGGACGCGGTCCCGGGTCAGCTGGACATCGATCTCGACGCTCCCCGCGCCGCACGAGATGGCGGCCGCGATCGCCGCGAGGGTGTTCTCCGGCGCCACCGAGGAGTTGCCGCGGTGGGCGATGACCTGCGGACTCACAGGTAGGGCTCCACGTTCTCCTCGTAGGCCCGCTCGATCTGCGGGGTGATCTGCTCGAACGCCGCGGCGGGGTCGGTACCCCGCAGCACGATCTCCTCGAGGGCGTCGGTGAGCAGCTGGTCGGCGGTCGGGACGAACACCCGCACCCAGTCCTGCGGGCGGGCCTTGTCAGCCATGTGGTCCACCGCGGTACGGAACTGCGGGATCTCGCCGTACAGCGCCTCCATCTGCGGCCCGTCGACCGCCGAGGTGCGCACCGGCATGTAGCCGGTGGCCGCCGAGTACACGGCGGTGTTCTCGGCGTTGGTGAGGAACTCGAGGAACATCGCGGCGGCGAGCTGCTCCTCGGGTGTGCTGGAGGACGCGATCGCCACGCCGGTGCCGCCGGTGGGGGTGCCCTCGCCGTTCGGCCCGTCGGGCAGGTAGGCGGTGCCGATCTCCATGTCCGGGGTGGCTTCGAGCACACCGGCGAGACTGCCGGTGGACATGATGGTCGAGGCGATGATGCCGCCGGCGAGGTCCGCGGCGGTGTCCTCCGAGACGGTCGCGATCTGCGAGCCGTGGAACAGGTCGTGGACGAACTGGCCACCGGCGAGCGCCTCCGGGGTGTCGAGGGTGACGTCCCAGCTGTCGGAGTAGTTGCCGCCCTGGCCCCACAGCATGTTCTGGAACCACCAGGCCGACCACGACGCCCCCAGCCGCAGCCCGAACGGGGCGCCGTCGTCGGGCACCTGCTCGTCGAGGGCGTCGGCCCACGAGGCGAGCTCCTCCCAGGTCTCCGGGCCACGGTCGGGCAGCCCGGCGGCCTGCCACATGTCCTGGTTGTAGTAGAACAGCGGCGTGGAGCGGGCGTAAGGGGCCGCCCAGTGCTGGCCCTCGAACTCGTAGTCGGCGTAGAGCGCGGGCACGTAGTCCTCGGCGTCGGCGTCGATCGCCTCGAGCAGCTCGTCCAGCGGCACGATCTGCTCGTTGAGGTGGTAGCGGAACCACCAGACGTCGCTGGCGATGACGAGGTCGGGCTGCTCGTCGGTGCCCGCGGCGGCCTGGAAGCGCTGCGCGATCTCGTCGTAGCTGGCGCCGGCCGTCACCAGGTTGACGGTGATGTCCGGGTGCGCCGCCTCGAACTCGGCGATGAACTGCTCCTCGAGCTCCTTGGCGGCGCCGGGGTGGTTGCTCCACCAGGTGATCTCCGAGGCGGGCTCGACCTGAGACCAGTCGACGGTGTCGGCCGCGCCGTCGTCCACCTCCTCCGCGGCGCTGGTGCTCGGGCCGGAGCAGGCAGCGGCGCCCAGGGCGAGGACGCCGAGCAGGCTGGTGGCGGCCACGCCTCGGCGGCGCAGCGGTGAGTGGTGTCGCATGGTCGATCTCCTAGGCAGTTGATGGGGTGGGATCGGGCGGGCCGGCGAGGATCAGCCGGTGACCGCCCCGGCGGTCAGCCCCGCCACGAGGCGGCGCTGGAGGACAAGGAAGACGGCGAGCACCGGCAGCGTGACGATCGTCGTCGCGGCGAGCAGGACGCCCCAGTTGCTCACGCCGTCGATGTTCTGCAGCAGGGTGAGGCCCACGGGCAGCGTCATCTTCGCGGCGTCGTCGGTGACGAGGAACGGCCACAGGTACTCGTTCCACTCCGAGACCACGCTCACCAGCGCGACGGCGGCGATGGTGGGGGTGGACATCGGGACGACGATCCGCCACAGCCGCCGCCAGTGCCCCGCGCCGTCGAGCTCGGCGGCCTCGACCACGGAGACCGGCAGCGAGAGGAAGTGCTGGCGGAACAGGAAGGTGCCGAACGCGCTCGCCAGCCCCGGCACGAGGATGCCGTGGTAGGTGTTGAGCCAGCCGAGGTCGGCGACCAGCGTGTAGTTGGGGATGATGGTGATCTGGCTGGGGATCATCAGCGCGGCGACGACGAGGAAGAACGCGAACCGCTTGAACGGGATGTCGAGGAACACCAGGCCGTAGGCGCAGCACAGCCCGAGGAGCAGCTTGAGCCCCGCGCCGGCGATGGTCAGCCCGACGCTGTTGAGGAACAGCGTGCCGAGCGGGATCTTCGCGGCCGCCTCGGCGTAGTTGTCGAGGTCGAGCTGCCCTGGCAGCCACTGCATGGGGATCGAGTAGAGCTCGTCCGGGCTCTTGAAGCTGGCGAGGAACATCCACAGCAGCGGTGCCCCCAGGACGAGTGCCGCGAGGGCGAGCGTGAGGTAGCCGGCCGCCCGTCCGCCGCGGGGACGACGGCGGGGCGCACGGTGCGGTGCTGCCGGGGCAGTTGGGTCGATGTCGTGGCCGGCCGTCTCGGGCCGCGTGGCCGTCCGCACACTCACGAGTAGTGGACCTTCCGCTCGATGAAGCGCATCTGCAGCGCGGTGATCGCCAGCAGCAGGACGAACAGGATGGTGGCGACCGCCGACGCATAGCCGGCCCGGCCGTTGACGAAGCTCTCCTCGTAGACCTGGTACATCAGGGTGGTCGTGCCGCCGAGCGGTCCGCCGCGGGTCATCGCGTGGATGACGTCGAAGGTCTGCAGCGACGCGAGCATCAGCGTGACCAGCAGGAAGAAGGTGGTGGGGGTGATGAGCGGGAGCACGATCGAGCGCATGGTGCGGGCCGGGGAGGCGCCGTCGAGGGCCGCGGCATCCTTGAGGTCCTGCGGCACGGCCTGCAGTCCCGCGAGGTAGATGAGCGCGACGTAGCCGAGGTTCTTCCAGAGGTAGACGATGATCAGCATGACCAGCGCCCAGCCCGGCGACTGGTACCACTGGGGGGAGCTCAGGCCCACCGCACCGAGCAGGGTCGAGACGAGGCCGTAGCGTGGGTCGAAGATGAACAGCCAGAGGATGCCCATCGCGAAGCCCGAGACGACGTAGGGCGCAAAGGCGGTCGCGCGCACGAAACCGCGCCCGGCCAGCTTCTGGTCGAGCAGGATCGCCAGCAGCAGCCCCAGGAGGATGGCGCCGCCCACGGTGGCCACCGTGAAGATGAGTGTGGTGGTCAGCACCTGCCCGGCGTGCGGGCTGGTGATCCACTCCTCGTAGTTGCCCCACCCGATGAACCGGGCGACCGGCGATCCGAGGTTCCACTGCAGGAACGAGAGTCGGACGCTCTCCACCAGCGGCCGGTAGGTGAACACGAGCAGCAGCGCGATGTTCGGGCCGGCGAGGACGAGGAACCAGGCCAACGCGCTCCGCCGTCGCCGCGCACCGAGTCTGGAGCGAGTCCTCGATGTCACCTGGGCAGGTGCCGTCATCCGCTGTCTCCGAGCCGCGTCGTGGCCGCCGGGTGTGGCGGACCGGGACGGACGCTACGGCGTGCTCACGGCCGAATCGCCCGTGGCGCGGGGGCGTCGATGACTGTTCGGCAAGAGTTCATCCCGGGCACCCGGGCGTCATCGGGGCGTCGCCGGGCGGCCACGCCGACGACGTCGGGAGTTCATCCGGACGCGGTGACTCGGCAGGCGCCGGCGTCGTCCGGTGGCGACTCCACCGGGCGACGCGAAAGGCCGACAGCCCGCGGTGGGGTGTCGGCCTTTCGGCGGCGGACCGGGTCAGAGCTGCGTGACGCCGTCCTCGCTGGGAACCGGCGACGCGGCCGGCGCGACACCCGCGAGCGCGGCAGCCAGGTCGATGCCGGTGAGCGCCTTGATGGTGGCAGCGCCCTCGCCGAGCACGCTCCCGGCGATCTTCGACACCGCGCCGGCGCCGTCGGTGCCGACGACGGTGAGGTTGTCGATGTTGCCGACCGGCTCGGCAGCCGCCCGCATCACCTCGGGCAGCTGGCCCACCAGCTGCTGGAGGATGACGGAGGTGCCCTGCTGGGCGAGCGCCTCTGCCTGCGCCTTGGTCGACTCGGCGGTGGCCAGGCCCTCGGCCCTGGCCGCTTCGGCCCGCGCCTGGCCCAGCGCGGTGATCGACTCGGCCTCGTTGCGCTGCGCCTCGAGCTCGGCCTGCGCCAGCGTGGTGCGCTTGTACGCGTCGGCCTCCGCCTCGGCCTTTCGGGCGTCGCGCTCCCCCTCGGCCTCCTTCGCGGCGGCGTACGCGGCGGCGTCGGCGGGCTTGCGGATGTCGATGTCGAGCTGCTGCTCGGCGACCTTGGCCTTCTCCTCCAGCGCGGACCGCTCCTCGGTGGCCACGAGCCGCTCCTGCTCGGCGCGTGCCCGCTGGCCCGAGGCCTCGGCCTCGGCGTTCGCCTTGTCGGTCTGTGCCTTGATGCCGGCCTGCTTCAGCGCGAGGTCGCGCTGGCGCTCGGCGATCTCCTCCTGCGCCGCGAGCTGGGCGCTCTCGGACGCCAGCCGCGCCTGGGCCTCACGAACCTCGGCGACCCGGCGGGCGTCGGCGGCCTGCGCGCGGCCGAGGTTGTCGAGGTAGTCGGAGTCGGGCGTGGAGATGTCGGACAGGTTCACCAGGTCGATGTGGAAGCCCTGCTGGTGCAGGTCGGGCTTGATCGAGGCGAACACCTCGCGCTGCAGCTCGTCGCGCTTCTTGATGATGTCCTCGACCGGCATGGAGGCCAGCACCGGACGCAGCGCGCCCTCGAGCGCCTGCTGCAGCGGCTGCTCGAGCTTGGCCTGTTGGGAGGTGAACCGCTGCGCGGCCCGCAGGACGCCGTCGACGTCGCCGCGGACCTTGAAGGACACCGAGGCACGGACGGCGACCTTGATGAAGTTGTTGTCGACGCCCTCGACGGTCAGTGCGATCTGCCGCTGCTCGAGCGAGATCTTGGTGACCGACTCGAAGAACGGCTTGACGAACGTGCGGCCACCGATGACGACCCGGGGGCCTCTGGTCTCGGCCACCTGCCCGTCCTCCGGGAGGGCATCGAGGCTGCCGGTGGGGCCACCGCCCTTGGCGTCGCCGCGGCCGACGATGACGAGGGCCTCGTTGAGGTCGACCGTGCGGACCGACCGCCGGATCACGATGGCCAGGATGACGGCGACCACGAAGGCCGCGATGAGCACCGGGAGAGTGAGCAGGAGTTCCAAGGACGTGTCCTTCTGGTTGAGGGGTTCCGCCGATACACCGAAGCATCCCACTGCGACGGGTTCCCCGGGGCCGGGCGCTCGGTGTCGGTGCGGCGGTAGGACGTCGACGCGCAGTGGTGCGCAGGTGACGATGAGCCAGTCCAGACCGGGCCTGATCAGACCCTCGTCGGAGCCGCCTATCGGATTCGAACCGATGACCGTCCGCTTACAAGGCGGGTGCTCTACCAGCTGAGCTAAGGCGGCGGGTGGCGGGGCCACCGGCCCCGCCCCGGGGAAGTCTGCCAGATGTGTGGCGCGACCTCCCCGGGCGGATCGTCAGGCGGCGGCGCGAACGGCCTCGGCCAGGGCGCCCGGCGTCTGCCAGCCGGTGAACTCCTCGCCGTCGATGAGGATCGTCGGCGTGCCGCCGATGCCGTCCTTGGTGGCCTGCTGGGTGGCGGCCGAGACCCACTCGCTGAACTCGCCCTCGGCGAAGCTGTCGATGACGTTCTGCGGCACCCCGACCTCCGTGGCGACGCCGGCGATCTGCTCGTCGCTCAGCACCGTGGCGCCACCCTCCGGCTGGGCGGAGAACAGGCCCTCGTTGAAGGTGGAGAACTGCTCCGGTGCTGCGGTGGCCACCACGGCGAGCGCCTGCGCGCCACGCTGGGAGAAGTTGCTGGCGTCGGACATGAAGGCGACGGGGTGGAAGGTCACGGTCGCCTCACCGGCGGTGGCGAGCTCGTCGAGCACGCCGGCGTTGGTCGTCTCGAAGGTCCAGCAGTGGGTGCAGAGGTAGTCGAGGTAGACCTCCACCTCCGGCGCCCCCTCGTTGGTGCTGCCGACGCCCTCGGCGCCGAGGACGATGCCGCCGTTGTCGGTCGCGCCCGCGGGCTCGCCGTCGATGCCCTCGAGCGGCGAGCGGTTGGCGGCGGTGAGGATCGACACGACGGCGATGACGACGACGGCCACGAAGGCGACGACGCCGGTGATGATGAGGATGCGGTTGCGGCGGTTGCGGCGCTGCTGCGCCTCACGCAGCTTGCGGGCCTGCTCGCGCGCGGCGTCGCGGCGCTCCTGCTTGGACTGCTGCTTGGCGGTGCTGGCACTGCTCATGACGGCTCCTGACAAAGGGTGATCGGGGTGACGTGCCGCAGGGTGCGGCGTCCGTTGCTGCGGCCGGCGCCACGATCAGGCTCTCCGCGACGGTGGGGAGAACGGATCAGGCCGGCGTCGCCGCCGGGGGGCCACGCAGCAGCGGCACCCGCAGGTGGACGCTGCCGTGCAGCACCGCGACGGCGCTGCGGGCGGGCAGCAGCCGGACCGCGACCGGCGCATCGGAGTCGTGCGGCAGCATCTGCCACGGCGTCAGCCGCGCCACGCGGGCGAGCGACTGCCGCAGCGCGCGCAGCGCCCCCCAGCCACCGCTGACGGCGACGACGTGCAGCAGCAGCATCGGCAGCGTGAGGACGAGCGCGACGCCGAGGACCTGCTCCTGCTCACCGCCGAGGGCGAGCCCGGTCGTCGGGCAGTCGGCCGTCGTGCGCAGCAGCGCGAGCCGGATACCGAGGTGGGCGACGCCGTCGGGCAGGGCGACGCACCTGGTCACCTGGACGAGGCCACCGAGGATTGCGCCGGCGGCAGGGAGCATGACGGCGCCGGCGAGGGCAAGGCCCTGCCAGGTCCGTCGATTCCGCACGCGCACGCACCAAGAGTACGTTGCCTGGCCTCGCCGGGGAACACCCGGCGATCAGCCGATCGGCGCCGCCGGGAACGGGTCCCACGAGGGGGCGCCGACGTTGCCGAGCACGAGCGCGGTGACGAGTGCGCCGACGGCGGCCAGCGCGACCAGCGCGAGCGCGACGCGCAGCGGCCGCGGCACCGCACCCAGCAGCAGCCGCGCTCCTTCCCGAGCGGCGCCCGACGGCGGCACCGACCACGCGAGCGCCGTGGCCACCAGCGCTGCCGCCCACAGCACCGCCGGCCAGACCTCCGGGCGCTGGCCCGCGAGGGCGTGCGTCAGCACCGCCGCGCTGACACCGATGATGCCGCCGATCAGCAGGCCTGGCAGCGCGGCGCCGACCGCCCACAGCAGGTGCCACGGCGCGCTCAGCCATGCCCGAGCGGCGTCCGCGCGGCGGAGCCCGCGCCGGGTCCTCACCTGGCGCAGCCGCTGGTTGCCGCGCCCCAGCGCGCCGCAGAGCACGAGCAGCCCGCCGAGAAGCAGCGCCCACGTTCCCGGCAGCAGGGCGGCCAGTCCACCGAGCGCCAGCCCGATGATCGCCACGGTCAACGTGTGAGGGCGGGGGGCTTGCGCCCAGGGCGGAGGCACAGCCGGGTACCCGTGCAGGTCTCCCGCCGGCGGCTGGTGCGCCGCGCCGAACAGCTCGGCGCCCGGGTCCGCCCAGGGGCCGCGGTCCCACGGCTCGACGCCGCGCCCCGTGTGGGCGTCCTGCGAGTCCCAGGCCTCGTCGACCGGCGACCTCACCGCCGGCATGCTCCGAGTTGCCGCCATGGCGGGCGCCAGCGCCGCCGGGGCGTACGACCGCGGCTGCTGGGCCGTGGGGGCGTCCATCGCGCGCGTCGTCGCCGCCGGCGGACGGGCGGTGAGCACCTGCGTGAGCGTGTCCAGGTCCCACTCACCGGTGAGCACGGCAAGCAGGTCCGCCGGCGCGATGCGGCGGCGCGGCTCGGGGTCGAGCGCCGCCCGCAGCGCCCTCGCCAGCGCCTCCGGCAGCCCTTCGGTGTCGACCACGCCGGTGCTCACCCGGGCCAGCACCGCCGGGATGCTGCCGCGGCCGAACGGCGGACGGCCGGTGGCCGCGAAGGCGAGCACCGCCGCCCAGGCCCACCAGTCGCCGTCGGGCCCGGGGTCGGCGCCGGCGATGACGTCGGGGTCGAGGTAGCCGGGGGTACCGGTGATCAAGCCGGTCTGGGTGAGGCGGACGTCGTCAGCGACCTGCGCGATCCCGAAGTCGATGATCACCGGACCGTTCGGCGCGAGCATGACGTTGCCCGGCTTGAGGTCACGGTGGGTGATGCCGGCCGCGTGGATGGCGTCGAGGCCGTCGGCGAGCCCGGCGGCCAGCTCCGCGAGGTCCTCGTCGGCCACCGGCGCCACCGTCCGGACGTACTCGTCGAGCGTGGGCCCCTCGACGAGCTCGGTGACGACGAACGCGTCGACGCCGTCCACCTCCGCGTCCAGCACGCGCGCCACCCGGTCGTGGCGCACCCGGTGGAGCAGCTCCACCTCGCGGCGCAGCCGCTGGCGCGCCGCCGGGTCGGCGCTGATCGACTCGTGGATGACCTTGACCGCCACCCGGTGGCCGTCGGCGTCGATCGCCTCGTGGACGGTCCCCATCCCGCCGGCGCCGAGCCGACGCACGAGTCGGTACCCCTCGATGCCGGTCATGGCGCCAAACCTACCGACCAGCTGCTGCTCGGGCGCCATCGCAGGCCCCCAGGTAGCCTCGGACCACCCCCTAGAAGGAGCTGATCAGCCCATGCCGGCAGGTGAGTACGCCGTCGTCGTCGTCGCTAACCGACTTCCCGTCGACCTCGTCGAGAACTCCGACGGGACCACCAGCTGGACCCGTTCGCCCGGCGGTCTCGTCACTGCGATGGCCCCGGTGATGCAGCAGCAGGGAGGCGCCTGGGTCGGCTGGTCCGGCAGCCCGGACGCCGCCCACGAGCCGTTCGACGCCGACGGCATCCGGCTGTGGCCGGTCCCGCTGAGCGCCACCGAGGTCAGCAACTACTACGAGGGCTTCTCCAACGGCACGCTGTGGCCGCTCTACCACGACGTCATCGTCCCGCCCGAGTTCCACCGCGCCTGGTGGAACTCCTACGTCGCGGTCAACCGACGGTTCGCTGCCGCCGCCGCGGAGGCCGTCGCGCCGGGCGGCACCGTATGGGTGCACGACTACCAGCTGCAGCTGGTGCCGGCGGTGCTCCGGCTGCTGCGCCCCGACGTCAAGATCGGGTTCTTCAACCACATCCCCTTCCCGCCGGTGGAGATCTTCAGCCAGCTGCCGTGGCGCCGACAGGTGCTCGACGGGCTGCTCGGTGCCGACCTCGTCGGTTTCCAGCGCGCCTCGGACGCGTCGAACTTCCTCCGGGCGGTGCGCCGGATCGCCAACGTCACCACCAAGGGTCGCGAGGTGCTCATCGGGGCGCGCTGGTCGCGCCCGGAGCGGCGGGTGCGGGCCGGGGTGTTCCCCATCTCGATCGACTCCCGCGCCTTCGACGAGCTCGCCACCCGCGAGTCGGTCCAGCGCCGCGCCGTCGAGATCCGCGAGGAGCTCGGCGACCCGCACGTGCTCCTGCTCGGCGTCGACCGCCTGGACTACACCAAGGGCATCCGCCACCGGCTCAAGGCCTTCGGTGAGCTCCTCGCCGACGGACGCGTGGTGCCGCCGGAGACCAGCCTGCTGCAGATCGCCAGCCCGTCGCGCGAACGCGTCGACCAGTACAGGCAGCTGCGGGACGAGGTCGAGGGCACCGTCGGCCGCATCAACGGCGACTACGGCATGCTCGGACGGGCGGCCGTCCACTACATGCACCACTCCTACCCCGCCGAGGAGATGGCCGCCTGCTACCTCGCGGCCGACGTCCTGCTCGTCACCTCGCTGCGCGACGGGATGAACCTCGTCGCCAAGGAGTACGTCGCCGCTCGCCGCGACCTCGGCGGGGTGCTCGTGCTCAGCGAGTTCACCGGCGCCGCCGACGAGCTCGGCCAGGCGCTGCTCGTCAACCCGCACGACATCGACGGCATGAAGGCGACGATCATGCGCGCCATCACCATGGAGCCCGCGGAAGGTCGACGCCGGATGCGCACGCTGCGCCGTCGAGTCATGCGCGACGACGTCCAGCACTGGGCCGACCAGTTCCTCACTGCCCTCGGCCGTACCGCACACACCCAGGAGGAATCATGACCGATCCCACCATCGACCGCGGGGTGCCCGGCCCCGGCATCGACGCGCCGCTGTTCGTCGACCACCTCGAGGGTGGGCTGGACGCCTCCCTGCGCGAGCTCGCGAGCCGGCCGACGATCCTCGTCGCGCTCGACTTCGACGGCGTCCTCGCACCGCTCGTCGACGACCCGTCCACCTCCCGCGTGACACCGGCGGCGGTCGACGCCGTCGCCCAGCTGGCGCCGCTGCCCGGCGTCGAGGTGGCGCTGATCTCCGGCCGCGACGCGACCACCCTCGTCCGGCTGGCGGAGGTCCCCGCAGGCGTCCGCGTCGTCGGCAGCCACGGCGCCGAGCCGGGCCGGACCACCACCGCGCCGAACGGCGAGCCCGCGTTCGACGGCGAGCCCCTCGCGCTCTCCCAGGCGCAGTCCGAGAGCTATGCCGAGGTGCTGCGCACCGTCACCGCCCTGGTCGCCGACCATCCCGGCGCCCGCGTGGAGACCAAGCCGGCCGCCGTCGTCGTCCACACCCGCGGCACCCCGGCCGAGGAGGCCGAGGAGATCCACCGGGCGGTGCTCGCCGGACCGGCGACCATCCCGGGCCTGCGGGTGCAGCGCGGCAAGGACGTCGTCGAGCTGGCCGTGCTGCACGTGAGCAAGGGCGACGCCGTCACCGACCTGCGCGCCGACACCGTCAGCGACGCCGTGCTGTTCATCGGCGACGACCTCACCGACGAGGACGCCTTCGCGGTGCTCGGCCCGGACGACCTCGGGATCAAGGTCGGCGACGGCGAGACCGAGGCGGACTACCGGATCACCGACCCGGACGCCGTCGCCGCCGTGCTGCTCCGGCTCGTGGAGCTGCGCACCGGGAGGTGACGCAGCCCACATCACCCCTCACGCCGCCACGGCGGTCGATGCTGTGCGACGATGACACCTGCAACGCCGGGGCGTCGATGCTGGTCACCGCGGTCGCGCAGTGTCAAGGCGGACACGACCTGACACCTTTCACTACGGATCGTCCGGCACGTACCTGCCGGTGGAGGGATTGTTTCTCATGGCATCAGTCACGTACGACAACGCAACGCGGGTCTACCCGGGCACCGAACGCCCGGCTGTCGACGCGCTCGACCTCGAGGTCGCCGACGGCGAGTTCCTCGTCCTCGTCGGCCCGTCCGGCTGCGGGAAGTCCACCTCGCTGCGGATGCTCGCCGGCCTCGAGGACGTCAACTCGGGCCGGATCCTCATCGGGGACCGCGACGTCACCGACGTCCAGCCCAAGGACCGCGACATCGCGATGGTCTTCCAGAACTACGCGCTCTACCCGCACATGTCGGTGGCCGACAACATGGGCTTCGCGCTGAAGATCGCCGGCAAGCCCAAGGCGGAGATCCGCCAGCGCGTCGAGGAGGCCGCCAAGATCCTCGACCTGTCGGAGTACCTCGACCGCAAGCCCAAGGCGCTGTCCGGCGGTCAGCGCCAGCGGGTGGCCATGGGCCGGGCCATCGTGCGCCAGCCGCAGGTGTTCCTCATGGACGAGCCGCTGTCGAACCTTGACGCCAAGCTCCGCGTGCAGACCCGCACCCAGATCGCCTCGCTGCAGCGCCGCCTGGGCGTCACCACGGTCTACGTCACCCACGACCAGACCGAGGCGCTGACGATGGGAGACCGCATCGCGGTGCTCAAGGACGGCGTCCTGCAGCAGGTCGGCACCCCGCGCGACATGTACGACCGGCCCGCGAACGTCTTCGTCGCCGGCTTCATCGGCTCCCCCGCGATGAACCTTGGCACCTTCCGCATCGATGACGGCTTCGCCGTGCTCGGTGAGGCGCGGGTACCGCTGAGCCGTTCCACGCTCGCCGACGTCAGCGCAGAGGACGACAACCAGATCGTCGTCGGGTTCCGGCCCGAGTCGCTCGACCGCGTCGAGGCCGGCACCGAGGGCGCCATCCCGGTGACCGTCGACCTCGTCGAGGAGCTCGGCTCGGACGCCTTCGTCTACGGCCGGCTGGCGGGCTCGGAGGAGCTGAAGGAGAACATCAGCTCCGGTGCCGGCACGGCGCAGATCATCGTGCGGATCGACCCGCGCGAGGTTCCGGCCAAGGGCTCCACGGTCCACGCCCGGATCCGCCCGGGTGAGCAGCACACCTTCGCCGCGACGTCGGGCGCACGCCTGGCCGACTAGGCTGAGACCGCCGTGTGCCGCAGGGGCGGGCCCGAGCTCTCGGGTCCGTCCCTGCGGCATGTCAGCCCCCGGGAGGACTCGCCGATGCCACCGTCACTGCAGATCACCGCGTCACAGCTCGACCCGGCGCTGCTCGACCTGCCGTGGGAACGCCCGCTGGAGGACTGGCCGGAGGACGTGCTCGCCGCGCTGCCCCGTGGCCTCTCCCGGCACATCGTGCGCTTCGTCAAGCTCTCCGGGCGGGTGATCGCGGTCAAGGAGATCAGCGAGCGGGTCGCCTTCCACGAGTACGAGGAACTGCGCAACCTCGTGCGGATCAACGCCCCGACGGTGCGACCGCTCGCGGTCATCACCGGCCGCGCGACGCCGCTGGGCGAGCCGCTCGACTCCGCGCTGGTGACCGAGCACCTGCAGTTCTCGCTGCCCTACCGGGCGCTGTTCTCCCAGTACCTGCGCCCCGACACCGCCACCCGGCTCATCGACGCGCTGGCGGTGCTGCTCGTGCGCCTCCACCTCCTCGGCTTCTACTGGGGGGACGTCTCGCTGTCCAACACCCTCTTCCGCCGGGACGCCGGCGCGTTCGCTGCCTACCTGGTGGACGCCGAGACCGGGGAGTTCCACCCCACCCTCAGCCCCGGGCAGCGTAACTACGACCTCGACCTCGCGCGGACGAACATCATCGGTGAGCTGATGGACCTGCAGGCGGGCGAGGTGGTCGACGACGACCTCGACGTCGTCGCCGTCGGCAACCGGATCGTCGAGCGCTACGAGTCGTTGTGGGCCGAGCTCACCCGCCTCGAGGCGGTCGACACCGGCGAGCGCTGGCGGGTGGCGGCCCGCATCAACCGGCTCAACGAGCTCGGCTTCGACGTCGACGAGCTGTCCATCACCACCGACATCGACGGCACCACGCTGCAGATCCAGCCGAAGGTCGTCGACGCGGGCCACCACCACCGCCGGATGATGCGGCTCACCGGGCTCGACGTCCAGGAGAACCAGGCGCGGCGGATGCTCAACGACCTCGACGCGTTCCGGGCGGCCACCGACCGGCAGGGCGAGGACGAGGAGTTCGTCGCCCACGACTGGCTGGCCAAGGTGTTCGAGCCGACCGTCCGTGCCATCCCCCGCGAGCTTCGCGGGAAGCTCGAGCCCGCCGAGATCTTCCACGAGGTGCTCGAGCACCGCTGGTTCCTCGCGGAGAAGGCGCAGCGGGACATCGGGCTGCCCGCGGCGGTGGCGAGCTACGTGGAAGAGGTGCTGCGGCACCGGCCCGACGAGCGCTCGTTCCTCGACGCCGTCACCGGCGAGCTGCCGGCGCTCGAGGACCGGTAGGCCCGAGTCCTCCTGGGCGGCCCTTCGCCGCCGCGGATCCGGCCCGTCGCCGGACGCCCGCCGCAGGTCCGGCCACGGGCCAAGGAGGGTCAGCCCGCGGCGCGGACCCGAGCGACCTCGTAGAGGCTGATGCCGGCGGCGACCGCGGCGTTGAGGGACTCCACGCTCGAGGAGATCGGGATGCCCGCGAGCGCGTCGCAGTTCTCCCGCACGAGCCGGGACAGCCCCTTGCCCTCCGAGCCGATCACCAGCACGAGCGGCTCGGTGGCGAGCTCGAGGTCGGCGACCGCGGTGGGCGCCTCCCCGTCGAGACCGACGACGAAGCAGCCGGCCTCCTTCAGCTCGTTGAGCGCCCGCACGAGGTTCGTCGCGCGGGCCACCGGGACACGAGCCGCGGCGCCGGCCGACACCTTCCACGCGGTCGCCCCGACCCCGGCAGAGCGGCGCTCGGGCAGCAGCACGCCGTCGACGCCGAAAGCTCCGGACGAGCGGAGCACCGCGCCGAGGTTGTGCGGGTCGGTGACGCCGTCGAGCGCGACGATGAGCGCCGGCCCGCCCCGCTGCTGCGCCCGCGCGAGCAGGCCGGCGGGCTCCAGGTACTGGTAGGGCGGGACCTGGATGGCCAGCCCCTGGTGGCGCATGCCGTCGGTGAGCCGGTCCAGCTCGGGCTTCGTGACCTCGAGCAGCGGGATCTGCCGGGAGGTCACGGTGCGCAGCACCTCCCGGACCCGGTCGTCGACGTCGATCCGGGTCGCGACGTAGACGTGCTCGATCGGGGTGTCGGACCGCAGCGCCTCGACGACCGCGTTACGGCCGCTGACGATCTCCGAGCCCCCGGACGACGTCCGCTCGTCCCGGCGCTCCCTGCCACGGCTCTCGCGCGGGGCGCCCCCCTTGGCAGCAGCGGCCGCTTGGCGCTCCCCGGCCACCTTGCGTGCCGCAGCCGGGTGGTAGGGCCGGTCGCTGGCCTTGGGGGTGGGACCACGCCCCTCGAGCGCGCGGCGGTTCTTGCCGCCGGTGCCCGCGCTCGGGCCCTTCTTGCTGCCCGGCTTGCGGACCGCCCCACGTCGCTTGGAGTTTCCTGCCATCAGCGCTGCCCTCCCGAGCCGTTCGCCCCGCCGACGTGCCAGCGCACGCCGTCCGGTGAGTCTTCGATCACGATGCCGGCGTCCTTCAGCCGGTCGCGCAGTGCATCGGCCCGCGCCCAGTCCTTGGTCTTGCGGGCCTCGTCACGCTCGGTGAGAGCGCCCGACACGAGGACGTCCAGCGCGGCGTGCGCCGCGGCGTCCTGCCCGGCCGCCGCCCGCCAGGGGGCAGCGAGCGGGTCCAGCCCGAGGACGTCGAGCATCGCCCGGACCTGCAGCTGACTCTCCCACACCACGCTGTCCTCGCCGGCCGTCAGTGCGTTGTTGCCGGTGCGGACCTGCTCGTGAACCGCGGCGAGCGCGCCGGCGATGTTGAGGTCGTCATCCATCGCGGCGACGAACGTCGCCGGCAGCGCACTGAGCCCGACCCCGGCGACCTCGTCCGCAGCAGCCTCCCCGACCCGCTCCACCGCGCGGGTGACGAAGCCGCTGAGCCGCTCCCAGATGCTGGTCGCCTCCGCCACCGAGGTGTCGGAGAACTCGACGACGGCGCGGTAGTGGACCGCGGACAGCGCGTACCGCAGCACGACGGCGGAAGTGCGTTCCAGCACCGCCTCGACGGTGAGGGAGTTGCCGAGCGACTTGCTCATCTTCTCCCCGCCGACGGTCACCCACGCGTTGTGCAGCCAGTGCTGGGCGAAGCCGTAGCCGGCCGCGCGGGACTGCGCCTGCTCGTTCTCGTGGTGCGGGAAGCGCAGGTCGATGCCGCCGCCGTGGATGTCGAAGGTGTCACCGAGGTAGCGCCGGGCCATCGCCGAGCACTCCAGGTGCCAGCCGGGCCGGCCACTGCCGAACGGAGTCACCCAGGCGGCGGTGGTCGGCTCGCCGGGCTTGCTCGACTTCCACAGCGCGAAGTCGTGCGGGCCACGCTTGTCGCCCGCCTCCTCGACCGTCGACATGTTCTCCAGCCGCTGCCGGGTGAGCTCGCCGTAGCCGGGGAAGGAGCGGACGTCGAAGTACACGTTGGCGCCGTCGCCGCAGTAGGCGTGGCCCCGCTTGACCAGCCGCTCGATGAGGGCGACCATCTCGGTCATGTGGCCGGTGGCCCGGGGCTCGTAGGTGGGCCGCCGGACACCGAGCGCGTCGTAGGCGGCGGTGAACTCCTGCTCGAAGCGGTAGGCCCACGCCCACCACGGCACGCCGGCCTCGGCCGACTTCGCGAGGATCTTGTCGTCGATGTCGGTGACGTTGCGGACCAGCGTCACCTCGAGGCCCTGACGCCGCAGCCACCGGCCGAGGATGTCGAACGCGATCGCCGAGCGCAGGTGCCCCACGTGCGGTGCGCCCTGGACGGTGGCGCCACAGAGGTAGATGCCGACCTTGCCCGGTTCGAGAGGGACGAAGTCGCGCACCGAGCGCGTGGCGGAGTCATAGAGTCGCAGGGTCACGCGCACCAGGCTACCGGCGCGAAGGTGGGGCGTGTCGCCTGAGTGAACCCCGCCGTTACCCGGGAGCGCTACGGTTCGGCTGTGAGCACACCCGCGCAGACACCGACGTCGTTGCCGTCCCGGCCTCCCCGCCGCCCCCGGTTCGGCTGGCCCGTGTACGCGTGGGGCCTGTGGGACTGGGGGTCGGCGGCGTTCAACGCGGTCATCACCACCTTCGTGTTCACGGTGTACATCACCTCCGACTCCTTCGGCCCCGGCGCCGCCCAGAAGCTCGGCTGGGCGCTGGCGGGCGCCGGCGCGCTCATCGCGCTCATCGCCCCGGTGACGGGGCTGCGCTCGGACCGGTCCGGGCGGCGGACCTTCTGGCTGGGCTTCCACACGATGGTTGTCGTCGTGCTCTCGGGGGCGCTGTTCTTCGTCGCTCCGGACCCGAGCTACCTGTGGCTCGGCCTCATCCTGCTCGCCGGCGGCAACGTCTTCTTCGAGTTCGCGTCGGTCAACTACTACGCGATGCTCAACCAGCTCTCGACGCCGTCGACCGTCGGCCGCGTCTCCGGGCTCGGCTGGGGCCTGGGGTACATCGGCGGCATCGTGCTGCTGCTGATGGTCTACTTCGGGCTGATCAACCCCGACGTCGGGATCTTCGGCATCACCGGCGAGGACGGCATGGACGTCCGGGTGACCATGCTCATCTGCGCGGTGTGGACGCTGATCTTCTCCATCCCGGTGCTTCGCGCGGTGCCCGACGACAAGGCCGGCCGCACCAAGCAGCCGCGGCTCGGGATCATCGGCTCCTACAAGCTGCTGTTCCGCTCGATCGCGGACGTCTGGCGCCAGGACCACAACACGGTGTTCTTCCTCGGCGCCAGCGCGATCTTCCGTGACGGCCTGGCGGGGGTGTTCACCTTCGGCGGCGTCATCGCGGCGAGCGTGTTCGGGTTCTCTGCGGGGCAGGTGGTGATCTTCGGCGTGGTCGCCAACCTCGTCGCCGGCGTCGCGACTATCGCGTTCGGCGCGCTAGACGACCTCCTCGGCCCCAAACGGGTCATCGTCGGCTCGTTGATCGCGATGATCCTCGCCGGTCTGGGCGTCTTCTTCTTCCACGAGAAGGGGGCGAGCGTCTTCTGGGCGCTCGGCCTGTTGCTGTGCGTGTTCGTCGGTCCGGCCCAGTCGGCCTCGCGGACCTTCCTCGCTCGGCTCATCCCCGAGGGCAAGGAGGGCGAGCTGTTCGGGCTGTACGCCACCACCGGCCGCGCGGTGAGCTTCCTTGCGCCGGCGATGTTCTCGGTGGCGATCGGCGTCGGCATGGCGGTCACCGGCCTCGACGACGACGGCGCCGAGTACTGGGGCATCCTCGGCATCCTGCTCATCCTGCTCCTCGGCCTGCTGCTCCTGCTGCCGGTGCGCTCCACCGTCCGCGAGGACAGCGCGCTGCGCACCCCGCCCCCAGCCTGACCTCCCGCCCTCGCCCCCCTATCGTCGACAGCAGGGTTGTCCACGGCGGCAGCTCCCGGCCCCTCTATCGTCGACAGCAGGGTTGTCCACGGCGACGAGGGCCGCGCGAGCTCGTAGGAACACGTGACCGAGCGTGCGGCGTGGCTCGGTGCGGACAATCCTGCTGTCGGTGACAAGTCCGCTGTCGAGGACAATCCCGCTCTCGCGGACAAGTCGGCTGTCGGTGACAAGTAGGGTGAACGCATGCTGCCGCGGGTGGGGATCGGGACCGATGTCCATGCCTTCGCACCGGCGGGCAGCGACCGGCCGATGTGGCTGGCCTGCCTCGAGTGGCCCGGCACCGGGCTCGTGGGGCACTCCGACGGCGACGTCGCGGCGCACGCGGCCTGCGACGCCCTGCTGTCCGCCGCCGGCCTCGGCGACCTCGGCAGCGTGTTCGGCACCAGCGACCCGGCATGGGCGGCCGCCTCAGGTGCCCGTTTCCTCACCGCGACCGCCGCGATGCTGCGTGAGGCCGGCATGACGATCGGTAACCTCGCGGTCCAGGTCGTCGGGGTCCGTCCCCGGCTGGGGAGCAGGCGTGACGCGGCCGCGACGGCGATGAGCGAGGCGCTCGGGGCCCCCGTCACGCTCTCCGCGACGACGACCGACGGCCTGGGGTTCACCGGCCGCGGCGAGGGGCTGGCGGCCGTCGCGACGGCGATCGTCGCGCCCCGGTGACCTGCCGGCAACCACGCGACATCGCGGCATAACAGACATCGCACGGGTTCTTCACTATGGTGGGGCCGTTTCCCCACAACCCGAAGGGTCCACCATGAGCGAGAACCACACCGGCCAGCAGCCGGCTGAGCCGGCCCCCGGTCACCAGCCGCCTCCGCCGCCCGGTCACGGCGCGACTCCTCCGCCCGCCGGCCAGCAGCCCCCGCAGCAGCCGTACGGGCAGCAGCCGCCGTACGGCCAGCAGCCCCCGCAGCAGCCCTACGGCCAGCAGCCGTACGGCCAGCAGCCCTACGGTCAGCAGCCTCCCTACGCCGCACCAGCCCCGGCGGCCGGCTCGCAGGTCGGCCAGCCGGCCGACCTCACCACCCGCTTCCTCGCACGCCTGATCGACTACGTCCTCATCGGGATCGTCTGGTTCATCATCGGGCTGATCATCGGCGCCATCGCGGTGTCGACGGCGATGTCCGGTGCGCAGTCGGTCAACATGTTCGGCGGCGGCAGCTACCTGCTCTCGGTCATCACCTCGGTGCTCTCCGCGGCGGTCGGCCTCGGCTACTTCGCTCTCATGGAAGCCAACCGTGGCCAGACCGTGGGCAAGATGCTCATGAAGATCAAGACCTTCGGCCCCAGCGGCGGCAACCCGACGATGGCCGAGGCCGTCAAGCGAAACATCTGGACCGCGGTCGGGGTGCTCGCGATCATCCCGGTGGTCGGTTCCACCCTCGGTGGGCTGCTCAGCCTCGCCGCGATGATCTACATCGCCGTGACGATCAACAACAACACCGTCACCCGCCAGGGCTGGCACGACACCTTCGCCGGGGGCACGACCGTCATCAAGATCGGCTGAGCCACCGCTCGGCGGTCATGAGGTCCGCGGCGGTGGTGATCTTCAGCGCCCGCTCCTCACCCGCCACGAGCCGCACCGGCTCACCCAGCAGCTCCACGAGGCCCGCGTCGTCCGAGACGGCGCGGGCCTCGTCGTCCCTGCGGTCCGCCGCCGCGGCGTGCGCCCGGACCAGCAGCCGGTGGTCGAAGCCCTGCGGGGTCTGCACCGCGCGCAGCGCCGACCGCTCCGGGGTACCGATCACCAGCCAGCCGCCGTCGGGCGTCGCCGCGACCTGCTTGACGGTGTCGGTCACCGCCAGCCCCGGGACGACGGCGGGCGCGCCCGCGAGGACGGCGTCAACCACCCTTCGCACGAGCGCCGGCGGAGCGAGCGCGCGGGCGGCGTCGTGGACGATGACCACCGCCGGGCCGTCCGGTAGCGGCAGGGTCGCCAGCGCGGCGGCGACCGACGCCTGCCGGGTAGTGCCACCGGCGACGACGACGACCGGTACCGGGCGGGCGCCGTCGGACGCGGGCCCGACGCTGCCGCCGGGGAAGAGTGCGGCGACGTCGTCGACGTGGCCGGCGGGCGCGGTCACCACGATCCGGTCGACGACGCCGGCAGCTGCCAGCGCCCGAGCCGCGTGCACCACCAGCGCGGTTCCGGCCAGCGGCACCAGCGCCTTGGGCACGGGCCGGCCGAGCCGACTACCGGAGCCGGCCGCGGTGAGGACGGCGGTGCATCCCACGGGGTTCGCCCCGGTCAGGAGGCGAGGACGTTGTCCAGGATGGCTTCGGCCTTCTCCTCGGCAGTGTCCTCGGCGAGCGCGAGCTCAGACACCAGGATCTGCCGGGCCTTGGCCAGCATCCGCTTCTCACCGGCGGACAGGCCGCGGTCCTGGTCGCGGCGCGAGAGGTCGCGCACGACCTCGGCAACCTTGATCACGTCACCGGAGGCGATCTTCTCGACGTTGGCCTTGTACCGGCGCGACCAGTTCGTGGGCTCCTCGGTGTACGGCATCCGCAGCACCTCGAAGACCTTCTCCAGCCCTTCGGAGTCGACGACGTCCCGCACCCCGACGAGGTCGACGTTCTCCGCCGGCACCTCGATCGTCAGGTCACCCTGAGCCACTCGCAGCTTGAGGTAGAGCTTCTCCTCGCCCCTGATGACCTTCTTCGAGATCGCCTCGATCAGGGCTGCTCCGTGATGCGGATAGACGACTGTCTCGCCGACGCTGAAGGTCATGATGTTGCTGCTCCTTGCTCGTGAGGGCGTTAGTCTATCACGGCGAAACGGCGAGATTCCGCGGCTACTGCCTGGCAACACGCAGTCCGCCAGCGCGGTGCGCGAGCCCGGGCGCCACGCGGTCACGGCGAGCGGTAACCTTGCGCGAGGACCTCGCCCCCCGATGAAGGAGACCGTCTTGGCACGCCCCACCCGCCTCATGCGCGTCGCTCTTGGTGCTGCCGCGGCGGCACTGCTCGCCGGCTGCGCCATGATGACCCCCATCCAGACCGCCGAGCCGTACGCGCCGAGCGACGGCTTCCGGATCGCGCTCACGCCCGAGGTGCGGGCGGAGAACATCATGGTGCTCGCCGAGAGCGAGGGCAGCGAGGGGCAGGTCTTCGGCGCGCTCGTCAACGACACCGAAGAGGACCTGACGATGACGTTGGCCATCGCCGACGGCGGGATCAGCCTGCCGGTGCCGGCGGGGACCCAGATACTCCTCGGCGTCGAGGAGACCGTGGTCATCCCCGCGGTGCCGGTCGCGCCCGGAGCGCTGGTGGAGGCCCGGGTCGAGGCCTCCGGGCACGGCTCGGTCATCCGCTCGGTGCCGGTCCTCGACGAGACGCTGCCGCAGTACAGCGAGTACGTCCCGAACTGAGCGTCCCGGACGCCGGGTCAACCGCCGATCTGATCGATCGCGGCCTCGATCCGGTCTCGCAGCTGGCCGGCCACCGGCGCGGATCCCGCGACGTCTGGGGCAGCCGCCTTGAGCTGCCCCTCCTCGCTGATGATGTAGCCGAGCAGCGCGGCGACCGCCGCCGCCTCCTCGTCGCTCTCGTAGGCGGTGCACGCGAGGGTGTAGGACACCAGGACGATGGGGTACGCGCCCTCCTGCTCGGGATCCCGGTCGAGGTGGATCGTCAGCCTGGTGTCGGTGGCACCCGGCGCGGGCGACGACGAGTCGACGGCGAGCGCGGCCGCCTCCGGCGAGAACGGCACGAAGCCGCCGGCGACGCCGACCGCGACGGTGCCCATCTCCGGGGTCACCTGGGACGCGTCGAGGTACCCGATGGTTCCGTCGGCGCCCTCCATGGTCGAGACCACACCGACGTTCTGCTGGCCCGAGTGGGTGCCGGTGAGCGGCCAGGTACCGCTCGGCTCGTGGGGCCAGGCGTCGCCGCCGGCCTCCGCCAGGTACTCGGTGAAGTTCTCGGTGGTCCCGGAGTCGTCGGAGCGGTTGACCGGGATGATTGCCACGTCCGGCAGCTCGACGTCGGGGTTGGTGGCCGCGATCGCGGCGTCGTCCCAGCTGGTGATGTCACCGTTGAAGATCGCCGCGATGACCTCCGGCTCGAGCTGGAGGTGCTCGACGTCAAGACCGGGCAGGTGGTAGGCCACCGCGATCGGCGAGATGTACAGCGGCAGCTCGAGGACGTCCCCGCCGTGACAGCGCTCGGTCGCCGCGACCGCCTCGTCGTCGTCGAGGAACGCGTCGGTGCCGGCGAACTGCACCGACCCGTTGATGAACATCCCGCGGCCGGCGCCCGAACCGACCGGCTCGTACGAGGTGAGGATGTCCGGGGAGAGCTCGTGGAAGCCGGCGAGCCACGCCTGCATGGCGATCTCCTGGGAGGAGGCCCCGGCGCCCGCCAGTGACGGGCCACCCCCGCCGCAGCCGGCGACCAGCAGCGCGGCGACCGCGCCACCGACAACGAGACGCGCCGCTCGGGCGCGCGTGAACGCACTCATCCGATCCCATCCTTCCGGTGCGGCCTGGTGGGGGCTCCCGTGACGGGCCCGGCCGACGACCACCGACAGGTTACGGGTTCACTGACTCCGGTGCGACGAGCTTGTAGCCGAGGCCGCGGACGGTGATGAGCATCGCCGGCGCCGCCGGCTCCCGCTCGATCCGCGACCGGATCCGCTTGACGTGCACGTCAAGGGTCTTGGTGTCGCCCACATAGTCGGCGCCCCAGACCCGTTCGATGAGCTGCCCGCGGGTCAGCACGTAGTCCACGTTGCGCAGGAAGACCTCGAGCAGCTCGAACTCCCGCAGCGGCATCGGCGTCGGCTCGTCGTCGACGAACAGCTGGTGCCGGTCGACGTCCATCCGCACCCGGCCGACCTCGAGCACGCCCGACCCAGCATCCTCCTCGACGTCGGCGGTGCGGCGCAGGACGGCACGGATACGGGCGAGCAGCTCGCGGTAGGAGTACGGCTTGGTGACGTAGTCGTCGGCACCGAGCTCCAGTCCCACGACCTTGTCGATCTCGGCCCCCTTGGCGGTGAGCATGATCACCGGGGTGGCGCCGCGCCGGCGCAGCTCGCGACAGACCTCGGTGCCCGACATCTCCGGCAGCATGAGGTCGAGCAGGACGAGGTCCGGCGTGGCACGGTCGTAGGCAACGATCGCGTCGGCGCCGTTGTCCACGGCCGTCACCTCGAAGCCGTCGCGCTCGAGCTGGTAGGTGAGGGGGTCGCGGTAGGACTCTTCGTCCTCGACGAGCAGGATGGCGGTCACGGCGCAGGGATCTCCTCAGGCTCTAGGTCGGTACCGGCGCCCGGTGCGCCGTCGGTGGGCACCGGCGGCTGGGCGATCGGGATGGTCAGTGTGAAGGTGGAGCCGGCGCCCGGCTTGGACCAGACGTCGACCTCCCCGCCGTGGTCGGCGGCGATGTGCTTGACGATGCTCAGTCCCAGCCCGGTACCGCCCGTCTTGCGCGCGCGGGCCGGGTCCCCGCGGTAGAAGCGCTCGAACACCCGCCGTTGCTCCTCGGGATGAATTCCCTCGCCCTGGTCGACGACGGCGATGGTGACGTTGCCGTCCGCGTGGCCGACCGCGACCGACACCCGGCTCAGCGGAGCGGAGTGGCGCAGCGCGTTGTCCAGCAGGTTACGCACGGCGGTGGCGAGCAGGTCGGCGTCGCCGAAGATGTACAGGCCCCGGTCGCCACCGACCCCCATGGTGATCTTGCGCGAGTCGGCCTCGACCCGTACCCGGTCGCAGGCTTCCTCGATGACGTCGTCGACCGGCACGAGCGCCGAGTCCACGAGCGCGTCGGGCTCCTGCAGCCGTGACAGGTCGATGATCTCCTTGACGAGGATGGCCAGCCGACGGGCCTCTCGGCGCATCTGGCCACTGAACCGGCGCACCGCCTCGGCGTCGTCGGCGGCGTCCGAGACGGTCTCCGCGAGCAGCGACAGCGCACCCACCGGCGTCTTGAGCTCGTGAGACACGTTGGCCACGAAGTCGCGGCGCATCTGGTCGAGCCGCCGCGCGGCAGTCTGGTCGTCGGCGACGATGAGCACCCGGTGCCCGCTGAGCGGGGCGGCCCGCAGCTGGAGGATGAGGACGCCTGCGCCGCTGAGCGGGCCGCGTGGCAGGGTGATCTCCCGGTGCCGGGAGGAGCCGGCCACCCGCACCTCGTTGACGAGCTCGACCATCGGCGGGTGGACCAGCCGGCCGGACTTCACCAGGCCGTAGCTGTACGCGGCTGGGCTGGCCTCGACGACGTCGTCGGAGGCGTCGAGCACGAGGACGCTGGACCGTAGCGCGAGCAGCAGCGCGCGGGCGTCCGCGGTCAGCGGGGTGTCGCCGCCCGTCACCGGCTGCCCGTCGCGGCTGCGGCGACCGACGAGACCACGAACCACGAAGCCGACGACGAGCCCGAGGAGGCCCACCACGACGATCGCCCAGATCTCATCCACGCCTCGAGGGTAAGCCCCGCCCGAGGCCCGGCGGGCACCCGTGCAGGCCGGACGCGCCCTGTTCATCTGCCGGGCACCGAGTGTTCACCGAGGTCTGGCAGGTTGCAGGCAGATACTGTAGTCCGGGAAGGTGACAGCCGTTCCCACGACGCGAGGAGACAATGTGCGCGAGATCTTTGTCCAGGAGCTGGGCCAGGTCGGTGACGACCTCCAGCGGATGAGCAAGCTCGTCATCGACGCGATCGAGAACGCGTCCACCGCGCTGCAGGTCGCCGACCTCCAGCTCGCCGAGAAGGTCATCAAGGCCGACGAGGAGATCGACGAGATCGAGCGACGGATCGACGCCCAGTGCATCTCGCTGCTTGCGCTCCAGGCTCCGGTCGCCACGGACCTGCGGGTGGTCATCGCCGCGCTGCGGATGTCGGGCACCATCGAGCGGATGGGTGACCTGGCTCGTCACATCGCCTACGTCGCCCGCGGTCGCTACCCCGAGGAGGCGGGCAGCCCGGCGCTGCGCCCCATCCTCCTCGAGATGGGCGAGGCGGCCACCAAGGTCGCCCACCAGGTCAGCACCATGCTGGAGACCCGCGACCTGGAGCTCGCGGCCGGCGTCGAGCGGGACGACGACCGGCTCGACGACCTCCACAAGCAGACCTTCTCGGTGCTCCTCGACCCCGACGTCGAGATGACCCGTCAGCAGATGGTCGACGGCGTTCTCCTCGGCCGCTACCTGGAGCGCTTCGGCGACCACGGCGTGTCCGTGGCGCGCCGGATCTCCTACCTCGTCACCGGTGACCTCTCGAACTCGGTGCTCCACGCGGAGGACCCGGCCTAGCTTCCCCACGGGAGCAGGAACGCCTCACGGTGACCGGCGCGCAGCGCGGGTCACCGTGAGGCGTTCGTCGTCGGTGCTACTTGCCCTGGTTGGCGACTGCCTGGATCGCCGCGGCCGCGGCGTCGGCGTCGAGGTAGGTGCCACCGGGGGTCACCGGGGTGAGGTTCTCGTCCAGCTCGTACACCAGCGGGATGCCCGTGGGCACGTTGAGCCCGGAGATGGTGTCGTCGTCGATGCCGTCGAGGTGCTTGATGATCGCCCGCAGCGAGTTGCCGTGCGCGGCGACGAGCACCGTCTTGCCGGCCCGCAGGTCCGGGACGACGTCCGACTCCCAGTACGGCAGGGCGCGGACGAGCACGTCCTTGAGGCACTCGCTGTCCGGGATGGGCTCACCGGCGTAGCGCGGGTCGGTGTCCTGCGAGAACTCCGAGCCGGGCTCGATCGGCGGCGGCGGCACGTCGAAGGAGCGGCGCCACTGCATGAACTGCTCCTCCCCGTACTCGTCGCGGATCTGCTTCTTGTCCTTGCCCTGCAGCGCCCCGTAGTGGCGTTCGTTGAGGCGCCAATGGCGCTTCACCGGAATCCAGTGGAGGTCGGCCTTGTCGAGCGCAAGATTCGCCGTTGTGATCGCCCGGCGCAGGAGCGACGTGTGGACGACATCGGGAGCAATTCCCGCCTCGACGAGGAGATCCCCGCCTCGCACTGCCTCCACGACACCCTTCTCCGAGAGTGGCACGTCCACCCATCCGGTGAAGAGGTTCTTCGCGTTCCAGTCACTCTCTCCGTGACGGAGAAGTACCAGCGTGTAGGTCATACCTTCATCCTTCCTCGTGGCTCATTGCGTCGTGGGGCCCATGTCCCACGCAGGCGCGGCAGAGGGCCACGAACAGCGTTCGTGGCCCTCTCGTCGGCGATCAGTTCGCCTTGGCGTAGGCCTCGGCGATCTCAGCCGGGATACGGCCACGGTCGGAGACGGTGTATCCGTTCTCGCGCGCCCACACGCGGATCTTGCCCGCGTCGTTGCCCGAGCCGCCACCGCTGCGCGGACGACGCCCGGAGACCTTGCGTCCGCCGGAACGGCGACCGTGACCGACCCAGGTGGCGAACGACTCACGCAGCTCCGCCGCGTGCTTCGCCGTCAGGTCGATCTCGTAGTTGACACCGTCCAGGCTGAACAGGACGGTCTCGTCTGCCGCGGCGCCATCGATATCGTCCACGAGCGTAATGACAACTTTCTGCACCATAGGGCTGTTCTCCCTCATCGTCGTACCGTGGACCAAGTGGGGTGCCACCCAGCCTTTGCCGGCAGCGGAAGGACCGCTGAGAGACAGGCTAATTCGAATCGTCTCTATTGTCACCTAAGACAGTTGACGAGGAGCTCGCTTCATTACGCTCGAACTCTCGAATAGCCGCACGCTCACGGCGGTCAGCAAGCAGAATCGCGCGCATGACGATGACGAAAAGCAGCCCGGTGCCGATCGACGGGATGAGAGCTACGAGGTTGTCCACGGAGCCATCGTACGCCCCGGGTGCAAGGAGAGCCGCCTGTGGGAATCGAACCCACGACCTTCTCATTACGAGTGAGACGCTCTACCGACTGAGCTAAGGCGGCGCGGCACAGGAGCATTCCCGGGCAGCGCGGACAACTGTACCGGGGCAACGCCGCCCGGCCAAAGTCGCTCAGCAGGTGAGCCCGTCGGCCGGAACCGTGCCACGGAGCAGGTAGGCGTCGACCGCGTCGGTGATACAGCCGTTGGACCGCCCGTAGGCGGTGTGCCCCTGACCGTCGTATGTGACAAGAGTCGCATCGGCGAGCTGCTCGGCGAGGCTCTGCGACCAGGCGTACGGCGTCGCGGGGTCTCCCGTCGTCCCGACGACGAGGATCGGCGCGGCGCCCTCGGCGGCGATCGGGACGCGCTCGCCGGTCGCCTCCTCGGGCCACACCTCGCAGCCGACGTCCCCGAACGCGAGCGCCGCCCCGAACGTCGGGGAGATCTCCTCGAGCGTCTCGGCGTCCTCGCGCATCTGGTCGAGGTCGGCGACGACGGGGTAGTCGAGGCAGTTGATCGCGGTGAACGCCTCGGTCGAGTTGCTGGCGTAGCTGCCGTCGGACTCCCGCTCGGCGCCGAGGTCGGCGAGCAGGAGCAGCTGCGAGCCGTCGTTGTCGTACATCGCGGCATCGAGCGCCGAGCTGAGCATGGGCCACAGGGCGTCGTCGTAGAGCGGCAGGATGATGCCGGAGAACATCAGGCTGGTCGTCAGCTCACGGTCGGTGCCGGTGGGCAGCGGCGTGTGCGACGCGAGCTCGAGGAGGTCCTGCACCTGCTCGACGGCGGTGTCCACGGTGCCGGTGAGCGGGCATTGCGAGCCGGCGAGGCAGTCCTCGGCATAGCTGTGCAGCGCCCTCTCGAAACCCTCCGCCTGGCCGAGCACGAGGTCGCGCGAGCCGGCGGCCGGGTCGACCGCGCCGTCGAGGGCGAGGCGGCCGACGTTCTGCGGGAACAGGTCGGCGTAGGTGGCGCCGAGGAGGGTCCCGTAGGAGTAGCCGAGGTAGTCCAGGCGGGGCTCGTCGAGGACGTGGCGCAGGACGTCGAGGTCCTTCGCGGCGCTGACCGTGTCGACGTGGCCGAGCAGCGGCCCGGTGTTCGCCGCGCACGCCTCGGCGAGATCGCTGGCGGCGTCGTAGAACGTCTCGACCTGCTCGGGGGTGTCCAGCTCGTAGTCGGTGGCCCGCATCTTGTCGAGCTCGGCGTCGCTCACGCACTCGACCGCCGTTGATTCACCGACGCCGCGCGGGTCGAAGCCGACGACGTCGAAGCCCTCGAGGAGGTCGCGGGAGAACATCATCGCGACGCCGTCGACGAGGTCGGTGCCCGAGCCGCCCGGGCCCCCGGGGTTGATGAACAGCGAGCCGATCGGGTCGCCGTCGGCGGTACGGCGCTTGACGGCGATCTCGATGGTCTCGCCGTCGGGCTCGTCGTAGATCATCGGGACGGTGACGTCGGCGCAGTCGAAGCTGCCGCACGCCTCCCAGGCGACGTCCTGCTCGTAGAACGCGTCGAGCCCCTCGGGCACCGCCGGCATCTCGACGCCGTGCGCACTGGCATCAGGCGCCTCGCCGTCGTCGTCGGCCGGGTCCGCGGTCGAGCAGGAGGCAAGGAGGAGGGTCGCGCCGAGGAGGGCGCCCGCCCGGGCGTGCAAGCTACGAGTCATCGCGCCCAGCCTACAGAGGCTGCGGCGGGCGCCTGGTCAGCGCGAGCCGGCCTGTGGACGCAGTGCCACCATCATCGCCTCCATCGCGAGCAGCGGGGCGACGTTCCCGGCGAGCCTGGTGCGCGCCGTGCTCACCGCGTCCATCCGGCGCACGGTGTGCTCCGGCGAGGAGCCCGCCGCCAGCGCGGCAACCTCCCGGTCGAGGTCAGGGTTCACCAGCGGCAGCCCGACGTCGAGCTGGACGACGAGGACGTCGCGGTACAGCGACAGCAGGTCGGTCATCGCCCGGTCGAGGACGTCGCGCTGCGCCCGCGTGGCACGGCTCTTCTGGTTGTCCTCGAGCCGCTTGACCTGCGACCGGACGTTGGGGGGCAGGCGGCTCTCCCCCTCCGCGCCCAAGGTTCGCAGCAGCGCCGCACGCTCGACAGCGTCGCGCTCCTCGGTGGCCGCCTTGCCCTCGGCCTGGGCCAGCTCGACGAGCTCGCCGGCCGCGAGCACGGCGTCCCCGACGCCGCGGATCCGGGTCGGCACGGTGAGGATGGTGCGGCGCCGCTCGGCGGCAGCGGGGTCGGTCGCCAGCCGGCGCGCCATGCCGACGTGGCTCTGGGCTGCCCGGGCTGCGGTGAGCGCGACGTCGTGCTCGATGCCGTCCCGGCGGACGAGCAGCTCGGCGACCGCCTCCGGGGCCGGCACCCGCAGCGCGACGGTCCGGCAGCGGGAACGGATGGTGGTGATGAGGTCGTGGGGGCTCGGCGCGCACAGCAGCCAGACGGTGCGCGGGGGCGGCTCCTCGATGGCTTTGAGCAGGACGTTGGAGGTGCGTTCGACCATCCGGTCGGCGTCCTCCATGAGCATGATCCGCCAGCGGCCTTGCGAGGGCGCCTGCTGCGCCTGGGAGACGATCGGGCGCATCTCCTCGATGAGGAAGCTCACCCGCTCGGTGGTGATGACCCGCAGGTCCGGGTGGGTGCCGCCGAGCGTCGTGCGGCAGCCGTGGCAGCGGCCGCAGCCCGGCTCGGCGGGATCCTCGCACAGCAGCGCGGCGGCGAAGGCGCGGGCCGCCACCGACCGGCCCGAGCCCGGCGGACCGGTGACCAGCCAGGCGTGGGTCATCGCCGCGGCCACGACGTCGTCACCGACCGGCAGCCCGAGCGCCTGCGCCCGCGCGGCCGCGGCGGCCGAGCGGAGGGTCGCGACGGCGGCCGGCTGACCGACGACGTCGTCCCACACGCTCACCGTCCACCCCCGGTGGCGAGCATCTCGCCGACCCGGGCGACGACGTCGGCGTGCACGTCGTCCCGCGAGCGCGAGGAGTCGATGACGGCGTAGCGCCGCGGGGCCGTCGCGGCCCGGCGCAGGTAGGTCTCGCGGACCCGGGCGTGGAACGGCTCCGCCTCCCGCTCGAGCCGGTCGGGGTCGTCGCCGCGCCGCCCTGCGGCCTCGCGGGTGTCGAGGTCGAGCACGAGCGTGAGGTCGGGCACCAGGCCGCCGGTGGCCCAGCTGGACAGCTGGACGATCTCGTCCTCGCCAAGACCCCGGGCCGCGCCCTGGTAGGCGACGGAGGAGTCGATGTACCGGTCGCAGACGACGACGGCGCCGCGGTCGAGGGCGGGCCGGACGAGGGTCGCGACGTGGTGGGCCCGGTCGGCGGCGTAGATCAGCGCCTCGGTGCGCGGGTCGAGATCCTCACCGTGGAGGACGGCGGTGCGCAGCGTCTGGCCCAGCACCGTGCCGCCGGGCTCGCGGGTGAGGACGACGTCGTGCCCCTCCGCAGCGAGGTGGTCGGCGAGCCGGCGCGCCTGGGTGGACTTGCCGCTGCCGTCGCCGCCCTCGAAGACGAGGAAGACACCGGGACGGGGCTGGCTGCTCACCGCCCCAGCCTAACGAGCCGGGCCTCCTCCCCGCCCCACCCGTCCACACGCCCACGCCGGCACATGCCCGCCCGCGGTGAAGAGCGACCTGACCTGCGTGGGCGGGCGGGCGGACTGGTTACTCGCCGGGGTAGTGGACGCCGAGCTGGCGGCGGGCCTCGTCGAGCGTCGTCATCACCGCGACGGTGTCCTGCCAGGGCAGCAGCGGGGACTCCAGGTGGCCGGCCGCGACGCCGCGGGCGACCTCGGCGGCCTGGTACTGGAAGCCGCCCTCATGACCGGCGGCGATGACGGTCCGCTCGTCGCCCACCTGGACGGTGACCGGGGTGGGGCCGTAGAAGGGACCGGCGACCTCGATCCAGCCTGCGGTGCCACCGATCGTCGCGGTCGTCGGGGTGCGTGCCCACAGCGTCGACGAGCAGGACGCCACGGTGCGGTCGCCGTAGCGCAGCACCACGGTCTCCTCGCCGTCGACGCCGGTATCGGTCAGCGCGCCGACCGCGACGACGGAGTCCGGCACGCCGAGGAGATCGTGCACCAAGGAGACGGGGTAGACGCCGAGGTCGAGCAGCGCGCCGCCGGCGAGCTCCGGGGCGAGCAGCCGGCCGGTCGGCTCGGTGTCGAGCTGCTGGCCGTGGTCGGCGAGCACCGTGACGACGTCGCCGATCGCTCCGGACGCCACGATCTGGCGGATGGCAGCCATGTGCGGCAGGAACCGGGTCCACATCGCCTCCATGACGAACACGCCTGCGGCGCGCGCGGCGTCGAACACCTCCCTGGCTTCGGCGGCGTTACGGGTGAACGCCTTCTCGACGAGGACGGCCTTGCCCGCCGCGATCGCGAGCAGGGCGTGGTGCCGGTGCTCGGAGTGCGGCGTGGCGACGTAGACGGCGTCGACGTCGGGTGCAGCGACGAGCTCGGCGTAGCTGCCGTACGCGGCGGCGATGCCGTGCCGGTCGGCGAACGCCGCGGCGCGGCCGGCGTCCCGCGAACCGACGGCCACCACCCGGCCGCTGCTGCGCGCAGGCACCTCACCGGCGAACCGGCCGGCGATCCCACCGGCGCCGAGGATGCCCCACCGCAGCTCCGGCGCGGCCATCGGGTCGGGCCCGACGGGCAGCTCGGCGAGCAGCGGGCTCAGGACCGTCCGGTCACCGTCCATCATCGCGCCGCTCGGTACCGGGCAGCCCGTCCATCGGGTCGTACCCCACGGCGCCGTACGCCGTGGTGGACGCCGTGGTGCCGTACGCCTCGGTCCCGTGCGCCGTGCTGCTCGGCGCCACGGTGCTGCCGCCCTGGGCAGGTCCGGCCGCCCGCTGGACGCGACGGACAGCGCTCAGGATCACCAGGCTCTCCACAGCCGCGACCGCGACCAGGCCGCCGATGAACACCGGGAACGGCACGATCTCCATCAGCCACAGGATCAGGAGGGCCGTGATCGCAGCACCAGCGACGATCGCGACCCGGATGAAGGTGGTCGTCAGGGGACTCGGTGAGCTCATGGCGCAATGGTGCCACGTGCCGGTCAGCGTTCCGCGGGATGCCCGGCCCCACGGAGCCGCTACTCCTTCGTCGCCGCCTTCTTCGCGGGGGCCTTCTTCGCCGGGGCCTTCTTCGCGGGCGCCTTCTTCGTCGTCGTCTTGCGCACCGCGGGCTTCTTCGCCGGGCCCTTGGCGCGCTTCTCGGCGAGGAGGTCGAAGGCCCGCTCGGCGGTGACCGTCTCGACGTCGTCGTCCTTGCGGAGCGTGGCGTTGACGGTGCCGTCGGTGACGTACGGGCCGAACCTGCCGTCCTTGACGACGACCGGCTTACCGCTGACCGGGTCGTCACCGAGCTCGCGCAGCGGCGGCTTGGCGGTCGCGCCCCGGCCACGCTTGGGCTGCTTGTACAGCTCGAGCGCCTCTTCGAGGGTGATCTCGAACAGCTGCTCCTCGCCGTCGGGCAGCGTGCGGGAATCGGTGCCCTTCTTGAGGTACGGCCCGTAGCGTCCGTTCTGCGCGGTGATCTCGTCACCGGACTCCGGGTCCTTGCCCACCACACGGGGCAGCGACAGCAACCGCAGCGCGTCCTCGAGGGTCACCGTCTCGGGCAGCATCGACTTGAACAGCGACGCGGTGCGCGGCTTGGGGCCGGCCTTCTTCTTCGCGGGCTTCTTCGCGCCCTCGGCGACGACGGGCTCCTCGGGCTCGGGCAGCACCTCGGTGACGTACGGGCCGTACCGGCCGGTCTTGACGATGATCGGGTGGCTCGACTCCGGGTCGGTGCCGAGCTCACGGCCGTCCTCGGCGTTCGCCTCGAACAGCTCGCGCGCCTTGGCGACGTCGAGCTCGTCGGGGGCGACGTCGTCGGGGACGCTGGCCCGCTGGTCGCCGGCCTCGAGGTAGGGACCGTAGCGCCCCACCCGCAGCGTGATGCCCTCGCCGATGTCGATGCTGTTGACGGCGCGGGCGTCGATGTCGCCCAGTCCCGCGACGAGGTCGCGCAGCCCGATGCCGCCGCTCTCGCCGCGGTAGAACTTGCCGAGCCACTCGACGCGGTTCTCCGCGCCAGCGGCGATCTCGTCGAGGTCGGCCTCCATCGACGCGGTGAAGTCATAGTCGACCAGCCGCGGCAGGTTCTCCTCGAGCAGCCGGGTGACCGAGAACGCCAGCCAGGTGGGGACCAGTGCCTGGCCGCGGCGGTCGACGTAGCCGCGGTCGGTGATGACCGAGATCGTCGCGGCGTAGGTCGATGGCCGGCCGATCCCGCGCTCCTCGAGCGCCTTGACCAGGCTGGCCTCGGTGTAACGCGGCGGCGGGGTGGTCTCGTGGCCGTCGGCGGTGACCTCGTCGGTGTCGACTCGGTCGCCCTCGACGAGCGTCGGCAGCCGGGTCTCGCGGTCGTCGCTGCCCTGCTCGCCGTAGCGGTCGGCGTCGCGCCCCTCCTCGTAAGCGGCCAGGAAGCCGCGGAAGGTGATGACGGTGCCGGACGCGGTGAGCTCGGCGCGCTGGGTGCCGTCGGTCAGCACCGCGTCGGCCCGCAGCCGGACGGTCGCCGTGGATCCCTTGGCGTCGGCCATCTGCGAGGCCACGGTGCGCTTCCAGATGAGCTCGTACAGCTTGTACTGGGCACCGGTGAGCTGGCCGGCGACCTGCGCCGGGGTACGGAACCGGTCTCCGGCGGGGCGGATCGCCTCGTGAGCCTCCTGCGCCCCCTTGGACTTCTGCGCGTAGAAGCGGGGCTTGGCCGGGATGTACTCGGCGCCGTACAGCTCGGTGGCCTGGCCGCGGGCGGCACTGATGGCCTCCTGCGACAGCGCCGAGGAGTCGGTCCGCATGTAGGTGATGAAGCCGTTCTCGTACAGTCCCTGGGCGGTACGCATCGTCTCGCGGGCGCTCAGCCGCAGCTTGCGGCTGGCCTCCTGCTGGAGCGTCGACGTCGTGAACGGGGCCGCCGGTCGGCGGGTGTGGGGCTTGGTCTCCATCGAGGCGACGGTGGCCTCGGCGGACCGCAGCGCCTCCGCCAGCGCCGTGGCGCGGGCCTCATCGAGCTGCACGGCGCCGGCCTTGACGGCGGCCGGGGTGAACTCGCCGTCGTCACCGAAGTCCCGGCCGGAGGCCACCCGCTTGCCGTCGAGCGCCACGAGCCGGGCGCCGAAGGACCGGCGACCGTCGTCGGCGTCGGCGGTGCCGCCGGTGAAGGTGCCCTTGACGTCCCAGTAGGACGCGGCGCGGAAGGCCATCCGTTCACGCTCACGCTGGACGACGAGCCGGGTCGCCACGGACTGCACGCGACCGGCGGAGATCCTCGGCTTGACCTTGCGCCACAGCAGCGGTGAGACCTCGTAGCCGAAGAGCCGGTCGAGGATCCGGCGAGCCTCCTGCGCATCGACGAGGTCGGTGTCGAGCTCGCGGGTGTTGTCCAGGGCGCGGCCGATGGCCTCCTTGGTGATCTCGTGGAACACCATCCGCTTGACCGGCACCTTGGGCTTGAGGACGTCGAGGAGGTGCCACGCGATGGCCTCGCCCTCGCGGTCCTCATCAGTGGCGAGGTAGAGCTCGTCGGCGTCCTTCAGGGCCCGCTTGAGCTCGGCGACCTTCTTCTTCTTGTCGGCGTCGACGACGTAGTAGGGGTCGAAGTCACCCTCGACGTCGATGGCGAACTTGCCGTACGGCCCCTTCTTCATGTCCGCGGGCAGCTCGGAGGGCTGGGGGAGGTCCCGGATATGGCCGACGCTGGCCTCCACGGTGTACTCCGGGCCCAGGTAGCCGCCGATGGTGCGCGCCTTTGCGGGCGACTCGACGATCACAAGTTTGCGGGGGCTGGGCACCTGACGAACCTTCCTCTTCCATGGCTGGCCTCACAGGACCGGTCTCGCGCTGACCGTACATGATCGTCCCCGCCGTCCGGCCAGCCGTCCCCGCCCACGACGCCGGCCCTGCCCCCCTCAGGCGTCGGCGGGACGCAGGAGCCCGTCGAGGACGAGGTCACGCACCGCCGGCAGCACCTCGTCGGCCACCGCGGCGGCCGGCTGGTCGAGGACAGCGGCGAGACCGGCGACGAGCTGGCCGAGCGTGAGGTCACCGTCGCACGCGCCGACCGCGCCCGCGACGAGCGTGCCGGGCTCCAGGGTGCGCCCGAACGCGCCACCCTGACGCAGCAGCAGCACCCGCGGATGAGGGTCGCCGGGGCGCAGGTGCCTCTCCTCGGTGACGTCCGGCGCGACGACGAACCGTTCGGCCGCCAGGGCGTCGTTGTCGCGGGCAGCAAGCCAGTCGCGGGCGGCGAGCACCTGGGCGACGTGCTCACCGATCGGTTGCCGGACCGGCCCGGTGATCTCCTCGAGCCGGACCCACGGCGACCGGCCCTCCTCGCGGGGGCGCCGCAGCAGCACGTAGCCAAAACCCACCCCGCTGACACCGCGCGCCTCGAAGTCCTCGAGCCAGGCGGTGAAGACGTCGTCGAACCGGGAGCTGTCGGGCCGCACCCCGCCGTCGCGCAGCCAGGTGTGGGCGTACTCGGCCGGGTCCTGCACCTCCCGCTGGACGACCCAGCAGTCCAGCCCGGAACCTGCCGCCCAGCCGGCCACCCGGTCACGCCAGTCCTCACCGTCGTGGTGCTCCCAGTTGCCGAGCAGCTGGGCCGTCCCGCCCGGCCGCAGGTGGGCCCCCACCGACGCGACGACGTCGGCCACGAGACCGTCCCCCTCCCGGGCGGCGTCGCGGTAGGACATCACCGGCAGCCCCGCGGCGTAGGCGGCGGCCGGGGTGATGACGAAGGGCGGGTTGGAGACCACGAGGTCGAATCGCTCGTCGGCGACCGGCTCGAACAGCGAGCCCTCCCGCAGGTCGAGCTCGACGCCGGCGAGGCGGGCGTTGAAGTCGGCGAAGTCCAGCGCTCGCCGAGAGACGTCGGTGGCCACCACCTCGCGGCTGTGCCGGGCTGCGTGCAGCGCCTGGATCCCGCAGCCGGTCCCGAGGTCGAGCACCCGCGCGACGTCGGTGCGGACCGTCAGCTGCGCGAGCGTGAGGGAGGCGCCGCCGATCCCGAGCACGTGGTCCCGGTCAAGCTCGCGGCCGGTCGCGAGCTCGCCGAGGTCGGAGGCGAGCCACCAGCGGGCCGCTCCCCCGGCGTCGGCGGACTCGTAGGGACGCAGGTCCACCCGCGCCTCGACCTCGTCGGAGCCAGCCGCGCCGGCCACGGCGACGAGACCGAGCTCGGCCGCGCCGTCGGTCCCCGTCGCGGGCAGCGCCCGGTCGACCTCGGCGCGGGTGACGAGGTCACCGAGCATGAACAGCCGCAGCAGCGCCGCCGCCGGCTCCGTCGAGGCGCGGGCAGCGCGCAGGGCCGGCATCGGCTGCTCGCGGCCGAGCGCCCCGAGCGCGACGTCACCGAGGACGTCCGCGACCGCCTCCCGGGTGAAGCCCTGGAGGTCCTCGCGGAGCTGGGCGAGCGGCGGTCCTGGGCGCGGCGGAGCGGGGGCGGTGGCACGGGGCATGTCTCCGAGCGTACGGGGGTGTCCCGTGTCACACCGACGCGCTAGCTTCGAGGCGTCCGTGAGCGCCCTGCGCTCGGTCGGCGATGGGGCCAGCGGACGATCAGCAGCCGACCAACGGAAGGTCCTCATGCGTACCCGTCGAGCACTTCCCGCCGCGACCGCGGCGGCCATCCTCCTCACCGCGGTGGCAGCGCCCGCCACCGGTCAACCCACCGATCCGGAGCAGCTCGAGCTCACGCTGCTCGCCACCACCGACGTCCACGGTCACGTGTACGACTGGGACTACTTCCGGGGCCAGCCGTTCCCCGAGGACGACTCCCTCGGCCTCACCCGCGTCGCGACCGTCGTCGAGGACGTCCGCGCGGAGAAGGGCGCCGAGTCGGTGGTGGTCGTCGACAACGGCGACGCCATCCAGGGCACGCCCCTCACCTACTACTACGGCATGGGCGACGGTGCCCAGTCGGTGCTCGACGACGAGATCACCCACCCGATGGCCGCGGCGTTCAACCACATCGGCTATGACGCCCAGACCGTCGGCAACCACGAGTACAACTACGGGCTCGACATGCTGGCGGCATACCAGACCGACCTCGACTTCCCGCTGCTCGGCGCCAACGTCCTCGACGTCGCCACCGGCGAGCCGTTCCACGACCCGTACACGCTCATCGAGCGGGAGGTCGACGGCGAGGAGGTGACCATCGGCGTCATCGGCATGGTCACGCCCGGGGTACGGATCTGGGACCAGCAGCACGTCGAGGGCGTCCTGGAGTTCCAGGACATGGTCGAGGCGGCGCAGGAGTGGGTGCCGGTCGTCGATGACCTCGCCGACGTCGTCGTCGTCATCGCCCACACCGGGCTCGGCAACATCGAGGACGCGGACTACGACCCCGAGGCGCTGCACGAGGACGTGACGGGCAACATCGCCCGCCAGGTGCCGGGGATCGACGTCATCGTCGCCGGGCACACCCACGAGGACAACGCGGAGGTCGTCTTCGAGAACGTCGCCGGCGAGCAGGTGCTCATGACCCAGCCGAACTACTGGGCGCGCTCGGTCACCGAGACCACGCTCAACCTCGTGCCCGACGGCGAGGGCTGGGCGGTGGACTGGTCGGCGGGCAACGAACCGACCGCGGCGGCTCACTACGGCACCGACGTCGAGCAGGAGGACCCGGCGCTCATCGACCTGCTCGCGGACGAGCACCAGACGACGATCGACTACGTCAACACCCCGGTCGCGCAGTCGGTGACCGAGCTGCCGGCGGCGACGTCGCGCTACGAGGACACCGCCATCATCGACTTCATCAACCACGTGCAGGCCGAGACGGTACAGGCGGCGCTGGCCGGCGGCGAGCACGCCGACGCCACCGTCATCTCCCAGGCGTCCCCGTTCTCGCGCACCGCGGTGTTCCCTGAGGGGGAGGTGACGATCCGCGACATCGCCGGGCTGTACATCTACGAGAACACGCTGCGCGCGGTCGAGCTCACCGGGGCGCAGCTGCGCGACTACCTCGAGTACTCCGCGCGGTACTTCAACCAGGTGGAGGAGGGGGCCGAGTTCGACCCGGAGACCGGCACCAACGCCGTCTACCCCGACCGGCCCGACGGCGTGCCGGACTACAACTACGACGTC
This sequence comes from Georgenia sunbinii, assembly GCF_036421875.1. NCBI lineage: Bacteria > Bacillati > Actinomycetota > Actinomycetes > Allobogoriellales > Allobogoriellaceae > Georgenia > Georgenia sunbinii. The sequence goes on from NZ_JAZGOL010000005.1 coordinate 228,117, forward strand.
ATCTCCGGTCTGGAGTACTGGATCGACATCTCCCAGCCGGTCGGCGAGCGCATCAGCGGGCTGTCCCACCCAGACGGCACGCCGGTGGCCGACGATGACGTCTTCGTCATGGCGGTCAACAACTACCGGCAGTCCGGCGGCGGGGCGTTCCCGCACGTGGCCGACGCCCCGGTGGTCTACGACGAGCTGCTGGAGATCCGCCAGCTGCTCATCGAGTGGGCGACCGACCGTGAAGTCATCGACCCGGCGGACTTCTTCGTCGAGAACTGGTGGCTGGTGACCGAGCCGCTGCCGGAGCCGACTCCCACGCCCACGCCGACGCCGGAGCCCACCGAGGAGCCGACGACCGACCCCACCACCGACCCGACGGCGGCGCCCTCATCGACCGCACCGCCGGCCCAGACGCCACCACCGTCCGGCGGGCAGCTGCCGAGCACCGGCGCACCGGTGTGGGGGATTCTCGGTGCGGCACTCCTCCTGCTCCTTGGCGGCACCGTCGCGGTGGTCCGTCGCGCGCGGCGCTGAGCATGACTGCCCGGTGCCATGACCGCCCCGGCGAGATGCCGGCTCCGGCTGGTGGAGAGGTGGTGAGATGGGGCGGCTGACGACCTGCCGCGCGGTGCTCGCAGCGACGGCAGTGGCGGTGACGCTGCTCGCCGGCTGCGGTGACGGCGCCGAGGAACCGACCGACCCCGGGACGACGGCGCCACCCACCACGCAGGCGCCGTCGCCTGGCGGCACCGCCACGCCGTCGCCCGGCGGCACCGCGACGTCGCCACCGGGCGGGACGGAGGCGCCGACGGCTCCCGGGGGCGGGCCGTCGGCCGACTCCCCGGAGGTGGTGGCGGCGGTCGCGGACCTCGCCGAGCACCTGGGCATCGCCCCGGACGATGTCTCGGTGGTCAGCCTGGAGTCGGTCACCTGGCCGGACGGTTCCCTCGGCTGCCCGCAGCCGGGCATGAGCTACACGCAGGCACTGGTGCCCGGCACCCGGTTGGTGCTCGGTGCCGAGGGCGCCGAGTACGCCTACCACGCGGGCAGCGAGCCCGACCTGACGCGGTGCGACCGGCCGCAGCAGCCGGCCCCGACCGGCTGAGCGGCACGAGCCACGACCGCTGAACGAGCGAAGGGGTCCGTCCGCACCTGGCGGACGGACCCCTTCGTCGTCGTCGCTACGAGCGGGCGACGCGAGCCGGCTGGCCGGTGTCGGTGTCGGCGTCGGTGTCGGTGTCGAGCTGCGCCTCCACGTCCGCGCCGACCCTCGCCGCGCGCAGCCGGGAGGCGATGACCGCGCCGAAGGCGATCGCCGCCGCCAGCGAGGCGATCCCGATGCGGAGCACGTGGTTCGCGTCCGCGGGCACGCTCATCTGCACCACCGCCGGGGCGATGAGCACGGCGACGAGGTTCATCACCTTGATGAGCGGGTTGATCGCCGGTCCGGCGGTGTCCTTGAACGGGTCACCGATGGTGTCGCCGATGACGACGGCCTCGTGAGCAGGGGAGCCCTTGCCGCCGTGGTGACCGTCCTCGACGAGCTTCTTCGCGTTGTCCCAGGCCCCTCCGGAGTTGGCGAGGAACACCGCCATGAGCACCCCGCAGCCGATCGCACCGCCGAGGAAGCCGGCGAGCGGGCCGACGCCCAGGCCGAACCCGACCGCGATCGGCGCGAAGGCCGCGAGCAGCCCGAGCGGCGCGAGCTCCCGCAGCGAGTCCCGGGTGCAGATGTCCACCACGCGCCCGTACTCGGGCCGCACCTCTCCGGTCATGATCCCCGGGTTGTCGCGGAACTGGCGGCGGACCTCGAAGACGATGGCACTGGCGGCACGTGTGACGGCGTCGATGGCCAGCCCGGAGAACAGGAACACCGTCGACGCCCCGAGGATGAGGCCCACGAGCGTCACCGGCGAGATGATCTCGTAGCTGAGCATCGACGTGACGACGCCGCTGGCCAGCTCGGTGCCCGCGGTGGTGATGGTCTCCAGCGACTGGCTCACGGCGTCGGCGTAGGCACCGAACAGCGCGGTGGCAGCGAGCACCGCGGTGGCGATCGCGATGCCCTTGGTGATGGCCTTGGTGGTGTTGCCGGCGGCGTCGAGGTCGGTGAGGACCTGCGCACCGGCGTCGTCGACCTCGCCGGACATCTCGGCGATGCCCTGCGCGTTGTCGGAGACCGGACCGAAGGTGTCCATCGCGACGATGACGCCGACCGTGGTGAGCAGCCCGCAGCCGGCGAGCGCGACGAGGAACAGCGAGAGCCACACCGAGCCGCCGGCGATGAGGAAGACCCCGCAGATCGCGGCCGCGATGACGCCGGCGGTGTAGACGGCCGACTCGAAGCCGACGCCGATCCCGGCGAGCACGACGGTCGCCGCACCGGTCCGTGAGGTCCGTGCGACGTGGATGGTGGGCTTGGACGTGGTGCCGGTGAAGTAGCCGGTGAGCCACAGGATGATCCCGGCGAGCACGACGCCGATCGCCACCGCGGCGGCGACGATGAGCCGCGGGTCGCCGCTCTTGGTGGCAAGATCCTCGCTGATGCCGGTGATCGCCCCGAAGGTGCTCGGCAGGTAGAGGTAGGCGGCGATCCCCGCGAGGACCACGCCGGCGACGGCGGCGGTGTAGAAGCCGCGGTAGACGGCCCGGAGAGCGCTCTCGTTGCCGCGGACCTTGGTGATGAGCACGCCGAGGACGGCGACGATGGCGCCGATACCAGCCACGATGAGCGGGAAGATGATGCCCTGCTCACCGAACACCGCCTTGCCGAGCAGCAGCGAGGCGACGAGGGTCACCGCATAGGACTCGAAGAGGTCGGCCGCCATGCCAGCGCAGTCGCCGACGTTGTCACCGACGTTGTCGGCGATGGTCGCCGCGTTGCGCGCGTCATCCTCGGGGATGCCCTGCTCGACCTTGCCGACAAGGTCCGCCCCGACGTCGGCGGCCTTGGTGAAGATGCCGCCGCCGACCCGCATGAACATCGCCAGCAGCGCGGCACCGAAGCCGAAGCCCTCGAGGACGGCGGGTGCGTCGCCCTGGAACACCAGGACCACCCCGCCGGCACCGAGGAGGCCCAGGCCCACGACCGACATGCCCACGGCCCCGCCGGTGCGGAACGCGATGCGCGCCCCCACGCTGTTGCCGTCGGGGTGCTGCGCGGCTGCGGCGACGCGGACGTTGGCCCGCACCGCCAACCACATGCCGAGATACCCGATCGCGGCGGAGAAGCCGGCACCGAAGACGAAAGCGATCGCCCGGCCGGCCTTGACCCCGCCGTCCCCCGGTAGCAGGAACAGCAGCCCGAACACGACGACGACGAACAGCACGAGGGTCCGCAGCTGCCGGTTGAGATAGGCGGCGGCCCCCTCCTGGATCGCCCTGGCGATGTCCCCCATCCCCGTTGAGCCGGGGTCCGCCGCCAAGACCTGGCGTCGTAGCATCACGGCGATGATCAGCGCGACGGCCCCGATCCCCGTGATGATCCCAACGATGGTGAGGCTTGTAGCACTCAGCTCGTCCATCCGCCCTCCTCGGCAGCGCACGTGCGGGGACAGCCTCGTCCACGCACAGAGTGATCGACGCGACCCGCAGGGCCGCTGCATTGGTGTGGCGGAGTCTACGCATGTCGAAGGCCCCTGTACCTGGGTACCGAGCATCTTCCCGAAAGCCGGTTCCCAGACCATGGACGATGATGAGATCCATGGCCGTCACCGAACTCCTCGCGCTGCTGCGGCAGGTGGACGGTGGCGAGGGCCAGCTGCTGCACGTGGAGGAGATCCCCGGCCGTGCCGGCAGCACGGTGCCATGGCCGCCGTGGGCCGACGAGGACCTGGTGGCCGGCTACCAGCGGCTCGGCGTGGCCAGCCCGTGGGCGCACCAGGTCGAGGCGGCGGACGCCGTGTGGCGAGGGCAGCACACCGTCATCGCGACGTCGACCGGGTCGGGCAAGTCGTTGGCCGCCTGGCTGCCGGCCGTCAGCGCGGTGCGCGAGGCCGCGGCCGATGCGGCCAGGCCGGGCGCCGGCCGGATCTCCACCTACAGCCGCCGACCGACGACGCTCTACCTCGCCCCCACCAAGGCGCTCGCCGCGGACCAGCTCGCCGCGCTCGACCGGCTGCTCGCGGCTGCGCGGCTCACCGGGGTGCGGGCGAGCACCTGCGACGGGGACACCGCGCTGTCCGAGCGGGACTGGGTGCGCGACCACGCGGACATCGTGCTGAGCAACCCGGACTTCCTCCACTTCTCCCTGCTGCCGGGGCACCGACGCTGGCAACGGCTGCTGCGCGGGCTGCGTTTCATCGTCATCGACGAGTGCCACGCCTACCGCGGCGTCCTCGGGGCGCACGTCGCGCTCGTCGTGCGGCGGCTGCTGCGGCTGGCTCGGCACTACGGTGCGGAACCGACCGTCGTCCTCGCGTCGGCCACCACCGGCGACCCGGCGGGGACCGCGGCGCGGCTGATCGGCTCCGACGACGTCCACGCCGTCACGCGCGACACCGCACCGAGCGGCACCCGCACGATTGCGCTGTGGCAGCCGGCGCTGACCGACTCCGGTCGGCACTGGCCGGCTCAGGGCACCGCCGTTCCGACCGATCCTGCTGATCCGGCGGGGCCGGCAGGAGCGTCGGCAGCTCTGGACGACGACGCCGGGCCGCGGCGCAGCGTCATCAGCGAGACCGGCGAGATCCTCGCCCGGCTGGTGCGGCACGGGGCGCGCACCCTGGCCTTCGTGCGCTCGCGCTACGGCACCGAGGCGGTCGCCGAGCAGGTTCGGTCGCGCCTCGCCTGCACCGGGCTGGCCGACCGGGTGGCCGCCTACCGCGGGGGCTACCTGCCCGAGGAGCGGCGGGCGCTGGAGACCGCGCTGCGCACCGGTGAGCTCCTCGCGCTGGCGACCACCAATGCGCTCGAGCTCGGGGTGGACGTCGCTGGTCTGGACGCCGTCGTCATCGCCGGCTGGCCCGGTACCCGGGTCTCGATGTGGCAGCAGGCGGGACGCTCCGGGCGGGCGGGACGCGAAGGGCTGGCGGTGCTCATCGCCTCCGACAACCCTCTCGACTCCTATCTCGTCCACCACCCGGAGGCGATCTTCGGCCAGTCGGTGGAGGCGACGACCTTCGACCCCACCAACCCGTACGTTCTCGCGCCGCACCTGTGCGCCGCCGCCGCCGAGCTGCCCCTCGGCCCTGGGGACCTCGCGCTCTTCGGCCTGCCCGACGAGTCGTTGCTGCTCGAGCTCGTCCGCCGTGGGCTGCTGCGGCGCCGGCCCACGGGCTGGTTCTGGAACTTCTCCCGCCCGGAGCACCCAGCGTCACTCACCGACCTCCGGGGCGGGCAGGGCAAGCCTGTGCAGGTCGTCGAGCGCGGCACCGGCACCGTGCTGGGCACCGTCGACGGTTCCCGCGCGGACGCCACCGTCCATCCTGGCGCGGTCTACATCCACCAGGGCCAGTCGTTCGTCGTCGAGGCTCTGGAGGACGACGTCGCGATCGTCCACCGTGACGTCGAGCTGGCGCACCGGACGCGCGCCCGCAGCCATGCATCGGTGCGGATCGTCGCCGAGCAGGCGCACGCGCAGTGGCAGGACCCGGCCGGTCGCGGGGTGCGATGGTCCTACGGCCAGGTCGAGGTGACCTCGCGGGTCACCGGCTTCGAACGACGCCGGATCCCAGACATGGACCTCATCGGCGCCTACGACCTCGACCTGCCTGAGCACATGCTGCCGACCGCGTCGGTGTGGTGGTCGGCGACCGCCGCAGACCTGGCGGCCGTGGGGGTGACCGCCGACGCGCTGCCAGGTGCGCTGCACGCCGCGGAGCACGCCGCCATCGGGCTGCTGCCGATCGTTGCCACCTGCGACCGGTGGGACCTGGGCGGCCTGTCGACCGCCCTGCACCCGGACACCGAGCAGCCCACGGTGTTCGTCCACGACGCCTATCCCGGCGGCGCCGGGTTCGCCGAACGCGGTTTCGCCGCCGCCCGCGAGTGGCTCACCGCGACGCTCGCCACGGTGGCGGACTGCCCGTGCCCGAGCGGCTGCCCCAGCTGCGTGCAGTCCCCCAAGTGCGGGAACAACAACTCGCCGCTCGACAAGGCCGGCGCCGTGCGGGTCCTGCGGTTCCTCGTCTCCGCCTGCCCGGAGCGACCAGAGTCTGAGCAGCCGCGCTCGACCTGATCTTTGCCGACGCCGATCGGGCCGTGGCGCGGATGGTGGCTACGGCGAGCTGACGGGCCGCGGCCAGATGTCACAGGTCGGTCCTAGCGTGGGGACTGCGACAAGGAGATGAGGGCGATGGCGGCTCTCCCGGCTGAATGTCACAGGTCGGTCCTAGCGTAGGAACCACAGCAAGGAGGTGAGTGCGATGACGACGGAGACACTTCTCGACGACGAGGTCTCGGCCGCGGAACGGTGGCTCGCGTCCGCGCTCGCCGCCCGGCCCGACGGCGCCGGTTCTCGCCCGAGGGCGTTCGCGTCACCCGAGCCCACCCAGGTGGGTGAGGGCTACGACACCTGGCTGCCGTGGGAGACGTTCTCGCTCGCGCACGGCGCGAAGACGCGGTACCGGCTGGTCGGTGAGGGCGACCGCGGCGCCACCGTTGCCGCCTCCGGTCGCCGGCCGGCTCGCACGGTCGCGGCGGACCTCCCGCGGGATGCCGAGACGGTGTCGATCGATGACGCCTCGGTGGCTGTGACTCCTGAGGGCGCTTCGGCGGCGGTGACACCTGGGGGCGCTTCAGCGGCTCTCCCAGCCGAGGGCGATTCGGCGGCCGGGTCACCTGATATCGGCTCCGCGGCGGTGTCGACGGACTTGTTGGGTGAGTTGTCGGTGATGTTGGCGTCGGTGTCGTCGTTGGCTGGTGCGGATTGGCACGGGTTGCCCGGGCGGGGTGCCAGTGAGGCGTTGGACCTGGTGGAGCAGGTGGAGCGTCAGCTGGCGGGGGTGCGGTCGCGGGTGCTGACCGCGGTGGATGCTGATGGGCTGTGGACGTTGGACGGTTCGCGGACGTTCAATGCGTGGGTTCGTCAGCGCACCGGGGCGACGGCTGGGGCGGCGTCACGGCAGGTCCGTGAGTCGCGGGCGTTACGTGATCACCTGCCGCTGGCCGCCCAGGCGTTGGCCGCCGGGCTGATCAGTGCCGAGCACGTATCGGTGCTGGTGCGAGAGGCGGTCACCACGCAGCGGTTGCGTGCTCAGCTCGTTGATCCGGTGATGGGTGAGGCGTTCTTGGTGGACCAGGCCCAGGTGATGGATGCCGGGACGTTCACCAAGGTGGTCAAGGCGTGGGCGATCCGGGTGGATCCGGAGGCGGCGGATCGCCGGTGGCGCGAGGATGACGCCAAGGAGAAGTTCACGGTCGCGCCGACCACCGACGGGTTCCATGTCGAGGGCTGGCTGGACGATGTGTCGGGTACGGCGGTGCGTGCCGCGTTGGCTGCGCACATGGGTCGTAAGGCCAAGGGCGATGACCGTCCTGCAGCGCAGCGGCGGGCGGCGGCGTTGGTGTCGTTGGCGCGGCAGTCGTTGGACGGTGGTCTGCAGGGCGCTGGTGCGCGGGTGCGGCCGCATGTGACGGTGACCACGTCGCTGGAGACGCTGCGAGCGATGGCCGCCGCGACCGGTTCCGCGGTACCACCAACGCCGATGCCGACGACAACGGCGCCGACGCCGACGCCGGATGCACCCGACGGGTCGGGTGAGCCGGCCGGGCCGGGTGAGCCGGGGTCGTGCGTCGAGATCAGTGCGGAGTCCACCTTGTCGGCACCCGGCGGGCCCCGTGACGCGCAGACGCCGTCCGGCCGGCCGCGTGACGCCGGCAGCCCGGCCGGCGGGCAGCGCGGCCCCAACAGCTCGGCCGGGTCCGACGGCTCAACTGCTCCCGAGAACCCAGCTGGGCCCGACAACCCGGCTGACCTGGACGGTGCGGCGGGCGCGGTGTTGTTCGAGCTGTCGCCGCAGGCGCGGACGCGGGTCGAGCAGTGGCAGCCGGGTGATGATCACGTGATCTCCACCGCGATCGACTACGACGCGATCCGCGGGATGGAGCCGGCCACCCTGGAGGACGGCACCCCGCTGTCGCCGGCGCTGCTGGCCCGGCTGGTCTGCGAGTCAGCGCTGTCAAGGGTGGTGTTCGGGCCGCAGTCCACCGTGCTGGACGTGGGCCGTGAGCAGCGGATCTTCCCCGCCAACCAGGCCCGGGCCATCCATGCCCGCGACCGGCACTGCCAGTACCCCGGCTGCGACGAGCCACCGGGCTTCGGCGAGATCCACCACTCGCTGTGGTGGGGCCGAGACCACGGTCCCACCGACACCGAGCACGGGATCCTGCTGTGCTGGCACCACCACGACTGGGTCCACGCCCACCAGATCACCATCGCCCGCACCAACGGCACCTGGATCTTCCACGACCGCCACGGCCAGCAGATCCAGGCCCCACGACACAACGACCACCACGGCAGCAGCGGCGACCGCAGGCACGGCAGCGATCGCAGGAGCGGCAGCAACGGCAGCGGCAGCGGCAACGGCGATGACGCCGGTCACAGCGGCGATGAACCCGGCCACAGCCCGTAGGGGACAGCTCTGCCCACGGCCGCCCTCGCGGCCAGCCGTTGTCGCGGACGCTCGCTGGCCGACGGCACTCTCGCTGGCCGCTCTCGCTCGCTCCCCTCCCCGGGCAACGGTTCTGTCGCTGGCTGCTCCACATGATCGACGGTCCTGGCGCCGGCCCACGGGGCCAGCTCTCGCAGCTGCTCGTGCGGTGAGCGACCACGTCGTCACGGAGGCATGGACCTCGACGTGGCCGTCGCTCACGTGGCAGCTGTCCATGACCGCCCCGCCACGCACGACGACCTCGCGAACCCGTGCACACGCCGCTGCCGGGCTACCACCGGGCCGGTGCAGCACCTCAGCACCGGCGATGGCGCCGAGGTCGGCGGCCGACTGCGCCGCCGCCCGGGCCTGCAGGCCCCGACCCAGCCCAGCGACGGTCAGCACCAGCACGAGACCGAGAGCGATGACTGCTAGGCCCAGCACCGTTCCTGAGCCGCGCTCACGTCCGGCAGCCGACGGTTCGGCACCGGGTGCCCGGTCAGCCACCCGGATCAGCCGGACCACCCGGCTCCACCCAGGCACTCGCGGTGGCTGAGGCGCGCAGGCCACGAAGTCCGACGAGGTCGCCGGCGACCTGTCGACTCACCTCCACCCGCACCCATGCCCCCTCGACGACGATCACGACCTGGGCGTCTGCGCCGGCGAGCTGCCGGGCGGTCGCGAGTACCACCTCCCGGTCCTCCCCGATGGCTGCCGCGCGAGCGCCCGCCCGGGCAGCGTCGGCGCAGCGAACCTGCCCGAGGACTGCGGCACCAAGGACGCAGCACACCAGGAGCACGAGGACGACCGCCGGCAGCACGATGGCTATCTCCGCTGTCACGGTTCCCCGCTCCGAAGCGTGGCCGCCAGCAACTTCCGCCCGGCGAGGGCGGCGCGTCCCGCCGGTGGCCCGTGAGAACCACCGGCGGAACCTCGTCGCCGGACGACGCCTGCCCACCTCACCCCGCCTGGAGAGCCTGGCGGATGATGTCCAGCAGGAACTGCCGAACCTCGTTGCTCCGCAGGATCACCAGGAGCAACCCAGCGAAGCCCGCGGCCGCCAGCGTGGCGATCGCGTACTCGGCCGTCGCCATGCCGGCCTCCCCGTGCTCGCGGAGCACCCCCAGCCGCAACCTCACGGCGTGCAGCCAGCGGGTCCGTCGTGTCGTCGACATCTCGACTCCCTTCGTCTCCGGCCGTGGACCGGCCGGCTCCCCACCACTGTCGAGCGGTCAGACGATCGCCCGCTCGGCCGCACAGCCGCGCTGTGGACGGCTGCCGCACGACGGTCACCGTTGGACCAACGGGACTCGCACCGAGGTCATCCGCCCAGGAGCGAGCTGCTGCCGGAGAGCAGCACCGGCACCAGCGAGAGCAGCACGAAGGCGGGCAGGAAGCAGAGCCCGAGCGGCAGGACCAGGGTGGCGCCGAGCCGCTCGGCCGCCTCACGCGCCGCTCGCTGCCGGCGGGCTCGAACCCCGGCCGCAGCCCGTCGGACGAGCGGCCCTGGATCAGCGCCGTCGAGCCACGCCGGCTCCAGCGCGGCCGCGAGCGGCTCGACTGCCGCGGCAGCGCCGGACCACGCGTCCCGCCACGACGCGCCCAGCCGCAGAGCCGCACTGGCTGTGGTGAGATCACGCGCGACCCGGCCGGGAGCGAGCGCAACTCCGAGGCCGTGGAGCGCGTCGGGGATCGAGGCGCCAGCCGCGAGCGCGACATCCACCAGGTCCAGCACCACTGCCGGATCTGGTGCCGTGGTCATCACCCGGGCCCCTCGGCGGCTCGGCCACCGTCTCCTCCCGTCGGGCCCTTGCCGGTCGGTCGACGCGCGGTCCGCGGGCGCCTGGGCCACCGGCATCCGGCCCAGCCACCAGGGCAGCACCGCGAGCACGCCGAGGACGAGCAGCATGACCATCACCGGCCGCCCGGTCCGGCGCGGATCCTGCGCGCGCTCCGGCCCCACCACGACCGTGACCGCCCGGCTGAGCCAGCCGGGTCACGGGCGGCCGCCACCAACGAGGTCGTCCACCATCGCCCGACGGCAACGAGGACCAGCCCGGTCGCAGCGCTCATGGTGCCCCAACCGCCGTCGAGCGCCACGGCGACCGGGTCCGCTCCCAGCGCGACGCCGAGCAGCAGCCCGATCACCGGCAGCACCGCGAGGATGCGGGCGGTCGCCGCCGGGGCGGCCATCGCGACCCTCCTGGCGTCATGGGCCTCACGCGCCTCGGTGATGCTCTGCGCGCACCGGTCGAGCACCTGCGCCATCGGTGCACCGACCTCGTGGGTGAGCCGGCAGGCCGCCACCACCGTCTGCCACGAGGCGCCGACCGCCGGGTCCCGCACCGGTTGCCTGGCCAGCGCCGCGACCGGTCCCGGCACGCCCGGATCTGCCACACCAGAAGTTGAGGCACCGGCCGCCAGTCCAGCAAGCACCGGGGCAGCAGGCACCGCGGCACCCGGTCCAGGCCGCGCCGATCTCGCAGCATCCCGCTCCTGCGGGCGACCGCTCAGCTCACCCGAGAGCTCCGCTCGGCGCAGTGCCGCCTCCCAGGCGACGTCGGTGGGCGCCCCGGCACGCAGCCGGCTGGCGACCTCGGTGAGCACCAGGCCGAGATCGGGCTCCGCGGCACGTCGCACCCAGCCTCGTCGGCCGACCCGTCCGCGGTCTGCCCAGCTTCGCCGCAGCCACGCTCGCAGACCGGCAGGCGTGCCAGGCCGCGGTGTGCGCCTCGTCGGTTGCCGCGCCATCACCGCCAGCGCGACCAGCACGAGCAACGCCAGCCAGGTGCCGCTCATCACGGCTCTCGTCCGTACCGCCGGGTCCGGCGGCGCGCGGCGAGCATGTGCTGGTCATCCGGCACGCCAGGCCCGACCAGCTCGGCCAGTGAGTCGAGGCGGACCGCCAGCCCGGGCCACGCCGGCCCCTGCGTCACGGTGCCGTCTCGCCGCACGGTGAGTGCGGGCTCGCAGTGCAGCTCGCCGCCCTCGCGGCCGAGGACCGCCACCTCCGCGAGCCTGCGTCGACCGTCGTCGTCACGCACCAGATGAACGACGGCGTCGAGGGCGCTGGCCGCCTGGACGGCGACACCGTGCTCGTCCAGGCCCGCCAACGAGCCCAGCGCCACGAGCCGCGCCGGAACGTCCGCCGAGGTGTTGGCGTGGACGGTGGCCCACCCGCCGTCGTGCCCGGTGTTGAGGGCGCCGAGCACTTCGCGCACCTCGGCGCCGCGGCACTCGCCCAGCACCAGCCGGTCCGGGCGCATCCGCATCGCGGCGCGGACGAGCTCGGCCATCTCCACCTGGCCCGCGCCCTCGACGTTGGCCCGCCGTACCTGCAGGTGGACCACGTGCGGGTGCTCCGGGCGCAGCTCGACCGCCTCCTCGATGCACACGATCCGTTCGCCGTGCGGGACCGTGGAGAGCATCGCGGCCAGCAGGGTGGTCTTGCCAGTGCCCGCCGCACCGCTGACCAGGACGTTCGCACGCCGCACGACAAGCGCCGCAAGCACCTCGGCCACCGCGGGAGTGAGCATCCCGCCGGCGACGAGCTCGTCACGGGTCATCGCCCGGCGTCGCTGGGTACGCAGGCTGATGAGCGTGCCCGAGGCCGAGACCGGGGGCAGCACCGCGTGGAGCCGCGTGCCGTCAGGCAGCGCGCCGTCGACGACCGGGCTCGCGTCATCGAGCCGCCGGCCGCAGACCGCGGCCAGCCGGGTCGCGAGCGCACGCACCTCGGGCTCACCGCCGACCGTCGCCCGCTCGTGCCGCAGCCCGCCGCCGCGGTCCACCCACACCCCCGCCGGGCCGTTGACCAGGACGTCGGTGACAGCGGGCTCGTCGAGCAGCGCCTGGAGCGGTCCGGCCCCGAGCAGCTCCGAACGGGCCCGACGGTCGAGGTCAAGGATGGTCCGCCAGCCCAGCGGCCCAGGCGCGACGGCATCGGTGACGACGGCACTGATCCCCGCGCCGTCGGCGGTCGTGGCGCGACGCGAGATCGCCACGCGCACCTCGTCCAATGCCGGCTCGGTCACGACAGCAGCCCCACGTGCCGCAGCACACTGCGACCAGCCGCCCGTAGCGGTCCCCGCGGCTGGTCCCCCGGCGACATCCCACGTTCGACACCCGCGGCGAACGCCCGTTCCGCCCGCATCACGGTGATGAGCGGCAGCTCGCACGCCTCGGCGATGTCCGCCGGCTGCAGCGAGCCGGGCGCGGGCCCCCGCACGACGAGCCCGGCCGGGGTGCCGGTGGCCGCGAGCGTCGCGGCTGCGGTGGTGGCCGCAGCGGCCGACCGGACGTCGCAACCGGCGAGGAGGACGACGTCGCCGCACAGCCGCAGCCACCCCGGGTCCACGCCCGGTGCCAGCAGCAGACGGGGCAGGTCGAGGACGACGACGTCACGAGCGCGGGCGAGCGCGGTCACTGCCGCGAGCGCGACGGGAGTCGCGCCGTCGACGCCCCCGCGCACGTCGCCCGACAGCACCCGTACCGAGTGCCACACCGGGAGTGACGAAGTGAGCCGGTCGGGCGGGAATCCGCCGTGCTGGGTGAGGACGTCGGCCCACCGCGGCCCGGCGTCGTGCTCGACACCGAGCAGCACGTCCAGCCCACCGCCGGCGGGGTCGAGGTCGACGAGCGCCGTGGCGCTGCCGGTGCCCACCACCAGCCGGGCGAGGACCGCGGCCAGCGCGGAGACCCCCAGGCCGCCGCTCGCCCCGATGACGCCGATGACGGCGGCGCGCACCGGTGCTGCGGCCTGGCTCAACAGGTCGAGCAGCGACTCCGCGTCGGCCGGCAGGTGCAACGCGTCGGCGCCACCGTGCCCGGCGGCCGCCAGCTCGACGACACGGCCAGTGGTGACGACCTCGCTCCAGCGCGGCTCGACGGGGACGGTGACGTCATCGAGGTGGATCGACCCGACCGGGGCGCCACTCCCCGGTGGCACCACGGTGAGCTCGAGCCCACCGAGCGCGCACAGCCGCCGGACCTGGTCGATCAGCCCCGGGTCCGCGGACCGCAGCACCGCCCCGTGATGCGGGTCGTGCCGTCCCGGGTCCGTCATGGCAACCTCCCCTCGAGTCACCAGCGTGCTACCCAGCCGGCCGGCCTGCCGGGCACCGGCAGGCGGCTGTGGACGGGCACCACCACGTCGCACTCTGGGGAGCAGGCGTCGACGCTGGTTAGGCTGGGCCCCAGGAGGTCCCTCGTTGTCACCCACGAACCGTCCGGCCGCATTCTTCGACCTCGACAAGACCGTCATCGCCGGGTCCTCGACCCTGGCGTTCTCCCAGCCCTTCTTCCGCAGCGGGCTGCTGACGCCGGGCGGCGCTGCCCGCAGCATCATGGCCCAGCTCGGCTACCTGACCGTGGGCGCCTCCCACGACCAGATGGAGCGGATGAAGGACCGGCTGGGCCAGGTGGTGCGCGGCTGGGACGTCGCGAGGACCGAGGAGATCATCGCCGCAGCCCTCGAGGACCGCATCCGCCCGGTCGTCTACCAAGAGGCGATCGACCTCATCGCCGAGCATCACGCCGCCGGCGAGGACGTGGTGATGGTCTCCGCCTCGAGCGAGACTCTCGTGCGTCCCATCGCCGAGCTGCTCGGCGTCGACCACGTCATCGCCAGCCGCGGCTCGGTCGTCGACGGCCGCTACACCGGGACCCTGGACTACTACGCCTACGGCCCCACGAAACGGACCGGGATCGAGGAGCTGGCCCGGACGGAGGGCTACGACCTCGCGTCCAGCCACGCCTACAGCGACTCCGCGACCGACATCCCGATGCTCGAGGCGGTCGGCCACCCGGTGGCGGTCAACCCCGACCGCACGCTGCGCCGCCACGCGGCGGAGCAGGGCTGGGCGATCCGCGACTTCGCGCGGCCGGTGACCGTCGGGCCACCGCTGCACCGGAGCTCGGCGGCACTGGCCGTCGCCGGCCTCGTCGTCGGCGGGCTCGTCGGCTGGCGCCTGCTTCGCCACTGGCGCCGCTGACCCGACGGAAGTAGCCGCCGCGGCCGTGCGCGGCCTCGCCGCCACGGCCGCCTCGGTCGCCTCAGCGGTCCCGGCCACCCCGGCCGCTTCAACCGCCACAACCGCCAGAGCCGCCAGAGCCGCCTCGGCGCCGTGCGGCGCGCCGCAGCGCCGCCGATCGCCTCGCTCGATACGTTGGGCGTGATCCAATCGAGGAGGAACCCGTGTCCACCCCTTCGTCCCACGACCCGCAGCAGCCCGCCGAGCCGGACGAGTCGGGGCAGCAGGCGCCATCGACCCCCGAGCCGTCGCCGACGAGGTCCGCGCTGGAGGACACCGGCACCATCACCTCCCCCTACGACGAGCCCGGCGGCGACGAGCCCGGCGACGTCGAGCCGGCCACTGGGCCTGCCACCGTCGACGGCACCCGGCCGGTCACCGAGCCGGTCACCGAGCCGGTGACCGCGCCGGCCGCACCGGCCGCACCGCCTGTCGCGACCGAGACGCCTGCCACCACCTCGGCCACGGCGCCTCAGGACCTCACAGCCACCGACGGTCCGACGACCACGTCGGCCGACACCGCGGCACGCCAGCACCGGATCGAGCGCCCGGTCCCGCGCTCCGGGCTCGCCGAGCACGCCAGCGCCGGCTACCTCACCGGTGACCGCGAGCCGGCTCACGGACCGGTCCACGACCTGCCCCCGGAACCGCTGACCGACCCGGCCCCGACGGCGGCGCTGCCCGGCTGGACCTCGGAACCGCCCGTCACCGAGCGGCTCGACGTATCCCGCGCCACGGACGACGAGCCGGACACCGCCGTCGTCCTCGAGGGCGCCACGATCGAGCCGACGCTGCGGTCCCGGGCCGGTGCGCACTGGCTGGGCGTGCTCGTCGCGATCGTGCTGCTGCCCGTCGCCTGGTACCTGACCGCCGACGCCGGCGCTCGCCTCACGCTGCCCGCCGGCAGCCCGTGGCAGACGGGCAACCTCAACGTGGCGGCGCTGCTCGAGCTCGGTGGCGGTCTCGTCGTGCTCGCCGTCGCGCTGCTGGCTGCTCGGTGGAGCTCGGTCGGCTCGATCGTCGTCGGCTCGCTCGTCATCGTCCTCGGTGTGCCGTTCGTCGCCGTCCCGCAGTGGACGCAGGAGTTCCTCGCCCCGGCGCTGGAGTGGCTGCGCGACTTCAACGACCTTGGCGGCAACGTCGCGCACCACCTCGTCGCCACCGGCTCCAGCGGCCGGTTCGTCGTCTACGGCGTCGCGCTCGTGCTCCTCGGCGTCGTCTCCCACGGGGCACGTCGTCAGGGCCGCCGCGAGGCGCTGGCACGGGCGCGCGCCGTCCGCGACTGACGCTCCCGGCAGGGCCCCTCGGCCGCCCCTGGACGTGATGGATGTGGGCGCAGAGGGGTACATTCGAACCCATGCCGCACGTGACGCGCACCACAGCGCCGCGCGAGCGCCTGCCACGCACAACGTCGTCCGGAGGACATCATGGTTGATGAGAACGCCGCCTCACCGAGCGTCGAGGACACCGGGGCGGGAGGCCTCGAGAACCTCCTCGCCGAGGATCGCCGGTTCCCGCCGAGCCCGGAGTTCGCCGCCCACGCCAACGCCTCCGCCGAGGTCTACGAGAGGGCAGCCGCGGACCCGGAAGCCTTCTGGGCGGAGCAGGCGCGGGACCTGCTGACCTGGTCCACGGACTTCACCGAGGTGCTCGACTGGTCTGGCGCGCCGCGCGCCAGCTGGTTCGGCGACGGCCGCCTCAACGCCGCCTACAACGCCGTCGACCGGCACGTCGAGGCCGGCCACGGCGACCGGGTCGCCATCCACTTCGAGGGCGAGCCCGGCGACACCCGCACCATCACCTATGCCGAGCTGCGTGACGAGGTCGCCCGCGCCGCCGGTGCGCTCGCCGAGCTGGGCGTGCACACCGGGGACCGGGTGGCGATCTACCTGCCGATGATCCCGGAGGCGGTCATCGCGATGCTCGCCTGCGCCCGGGTCGGCGCACCCCACTCGGTGGTCTTCGGCGGGTTCTCCGCCGAGGCGCTGCACTCGCGCATCCTCGACGCCGAGGCGAAGGTGGTCATCACCGCCGACGGCGGGTACCGCCGCGGCAAGCCCAGCGCCCTCAAGCCGGCGGTGGACGCCGCTCTGGCCAAGAGCGAGACGACCGTGACCAACGTGATCGTCGTCCGCCGCACCGGTCAGGACGTCGCGTGGACCGAGGGCCGCGACCTGTGGTGGGACGACGTCGTCGCACGGCAGGGCACCGATCACGAGCCGGTCGCCGTCGACGCCGAGCACCCGCTGTTCATCCTCTACACGTCCGGCACCACCGGGAAGCCCAAGGGCATCCTCCACACCACCGGCGGCTACCTCACGCAGAGCGCGTACACCCACCGCTACGTCTTCGACCTCAAGCCGGAGACCGACGTCTACTGGTGCACCGCCGACATCGGCTGGGTCACCGGCCACTCCTACGTCACCTACGGCCCGCTCATCAACGGCGCCACCCAGGTGATGTACGAGGGCACGCCGGACACCCCGCACCGGGGCCGCTGGTGGGAGATCGTCGAGAAGTACGGCGTCACCATCTTCTACACCGCCCCCACCGCCATCCGCAGCTGCATGAAGTGGGGCGAGGAACACCCGAACGGCTTCGACCTGTCCTCGCTGCGCGTCCTCGGCTCCGTGGGCGAGCCGATCAACCCCGAGGCGTGGATCTGGTACCGCCGCGTCATCGGCAGCGACCGGACCCCGGTGGTCGACACCTGGTGGCAGACGGAGACCGGCGCGATCATGATCTCGCCGCTGCCCGGGATCACTGCCGCCAAGCCCGGCTCTGCGCAGGCCGCGCTGCCGGGCATCAGCGCCGACGTGTACGACGAGGCCGGCGAGCCCGTCCCTGACGGCGCGGGCGGCTACCTCGTCCTCACCAAGCCGTGGCCGGCGATGCTCCGCGGCATCTGGGGCGACGAGCAGCGGTACCAGGACACCTACTGGGCTCGCTTCCCCGGGGTCTACTTCGCCGGCGACGGGGCCAAGAAGGACGACGACGGCGATCTCTGGGTCCTCGGCCGCGTCGACGACGTCATGAACGTCTCGGGCCACCGGCTCTCGACCACGGAGATCGAGTCGGCACTCGTCTCGCACCCCACCGTGGCCGAGGCGGCAGTCGTCGGTGCGACCGACGCGACCACCGGCCAGGCGATCGTCGCCTTCGTCATCTTGCGCGGCGACGCCGCAGCCGCCGCCGACAACGGCGAGGGGGCGGCCGAGCACATCCAGGCACTGCGCAACCACGTCGCCGCGGAGATCGGGCCGATCGCCAAGCCGCGGTCGATCCTCGTGGTCTCCGAGCTGCCGAAGACCCGCTCGGGCAAGATCATGCGGCGGCTGCTGCGCGACGTCGCCGAGAAGCGGGAGGTCGGCGACGTCACCACCCTCGCCGACTCCTCGGTGATGACGCAGATCACCAGCGGGATGAACACGTAGCGGCGTCGCCCGCACGCCCTGTGCCGGCGTGCGGGCGACGCCCGGTAGGGTCTGGCAACGTGGCAGGCGACCAAAGCGTGATCTGGCAGGAAGGTCCCTGGGAGCACCGGTTCGTCCCGTCGAACGGCTCCCGGTTCCACGTCGTGCTCGCGGGGCCGGACGACGGCCCGCTCGTCGTGCTGCTCCACGGCTTCCCGCAGTTCTGGTGGGCCTGGCGCCATCAGGTCCCGGTGCTCGCCGCCGCCGGCTACCGGGTAGCCGCGATGGATATCCGTGGCTTCGGCGGCTCCGACAAGCCTCCCGTCGGGCACTCCACCCCCACCCTCACCGCCGACGTCGGCGGGGTCATCCGGTCGCTGGGCAGCGGCACGGCCGTCGTCGTCGGTCATGACTTCGGTGGCCTGCTCGCGTGGTCGATGCCGGTCCTCGAGCCGGACGTCACGCGCGCCATCGCGGTGCTGGGCGCCCCGCACCCGGTCTCCCTCCTGCGGGTCCGCAACAGCCTCACGCCACTGACCCGCGCGTTCATCACCCGGATCCAGGTGCCGTGGTTCCCCGAGCGGGCCCTGCGTGAGCGCGACCTGGTCACCCGGGTGATCACGGCTGCCTCCGCTCCCGGTCGAGCGGTCCCGCCGGAGGAGATCGCCGCGTACCGAGCAGCGATGAGCCTGCCCTCGGTGGCCCACACCAGCCTGGAGCACCTGCGCTGGCTGGTGCGCTCGACGCCGCGACCGGACGGTCGCCGCTACCTCGCGGCGATGTCCCGGCCGATCACCGTCCCGGTGCTGAGCGTCCGCGGTGGCCGGGACCGCCTCGCGCCGGCGGCGGCCTTCGCCGACGACGCCGAGCACGTCCACGGCCCGCTGCGCACCGCGGTGGTGCCCGCCGCCGGGCACCTGCTGCCCGAGGAGGCCCCGGCGGAGATCGCCGACCTGCTGCTCGAGCACCTCGCCACGTTGCCCTGAGCCCGGTCACCCCCTGGCCCTGAGCCCGGTCAACCGCCCCCACCGTCCCGGGCCGGCTATCAGGGCTCGCGCACCAGCTGCCGAGCGGCCACCGGGTCGGTCTCCCCCTCGCCGTAGCTCGGGCACAGCTCGGCGAGGACGCAGGCGCCGCACGCCGGCCGCCTCGAGTGGCACACCCGGCGGCCGTGGAAGATCAGCCGGTGGCACAGCATCGTCCAGCGCTCCGGCTCGACGAGCGCAGCGATGTCGCGCTCGACGCGGACGGCGTCGCGTGACGTCGTCCAGCCGAGCCGGCGCGCGAGGCGCCCGACGTGCGTGTCCACCGTGATGCCGGGGACACCAAAGGCGTTGCCCAGCACGACGTTCGCGGTCTTGCGCCCGACGCCCGGCAGCTTGACCAGCTCGTCGAGCGTGCCTGGCACCTCACCGCCGTGGTCCTCGAGCAGTGCCGCTCCCAGACCGCGCAACGCCCGGGCCTTTGCCCGGAAGAAGCCGAGCGGGCGGAGCGTCTCCTCGAGTGCGTCCGGGGCCGCGCCGGCGAGCTCCACCGCTCCCGGGTACCGCTCGAAGAGCGCCGGCGTGACCGCGTTGACCCGCACGTCGGTGGTCTGCGCCGACAGCACGGTGGCGACGAGGAGCTGGAACGGCGAGGCAAAGTCAAGCTCGCACCGCGCGTCGGGCCACCGGTCCGCCAGCAGGTCGTCGACGACCACGACGTGCCGGGGGTCGCCGGGAGTCGGGTCCGTCGAGGCCATGGACGCCAGCCTACGGGCGGCGACCGGCTGACGGCACTGCGCCACGGAGTTGCACCGTGCCGCAGCGACGTGCAGGCACAACGGGCCACTCGATGGCAGGATGATCGCAGGCGGGCCGTCGGCGGGCCGCAGGCGAGGACGACAGAACAGATGGGAAGCCACCGTGGACGACACCGCGATCAGCAATGTTCCGCTCTTTGCGACCCTCGATGACGACGCTCGCGCGGACCTGCGCGGCGCCATGCACGAGGTCACGCTGCGCCGGGGCGAGGTGCTGTTCAACGAGGGCGACCCCGGCGACCGGCTCTACCTCGTCATCGAGGGGAAGGTGAAGCTCGGCCACAGCTCGGGCGACGGCCGGGAGAACCTGCTGGCGATCCTCGGCCCCGGCGAGCTGCTCGGTGAGCTCACGCTGTTCGACCCGGGCGAGCGCACCGCCACGGCCACCGCGGTGGCCGTCACCCAGCTGCTCGAGCTCCAGCACGACCCGTTCATGGCACTCGTCGACACCCGGCCCGAGCTCGCCAAGCACATGCTGCGAGCGCTGGCGGTGCGGCTGCGCAAGACCAACGAGGCGCTGGCCGACCTGGTGTTCTCCGACGTTCCCGGGCGGGTTGCCAAGGCGCTGCTCGACCTCGCGGAGCGCTTCGGCGAGGAGACGCCGGACGGCCTTCGGGTTGCGCACGACCTCACCCAGGAGGAGCTCGCCCAGCTGGTCGGCGCGTCGCGCGAGACCGTGAACAAGTCGCTGGCCGACTTCATCTCCCGCGGCTGGATCCGGCTCGAGGGCCGGGCCGTGCAGATCCTCGACCTCGACCGCGTCCGCCGCCGGGCACGCTGAGCCGGACCGGCGCCGCAAGCCGGGCCAGCGCCGGGCCGGCCCCAGGCCGGGCCCGCTGAGCCGGGCCGGCGCTCGCGTCGAGCTCGGCTCAGCAGACCTCGACGTTCAGCGGACCGCGACCACGAGCTCGAGCTCGACCGGCGCGTCGAGCGGCAGCGCCGCGACACCGACCGCGCTGCGCGCGTGCACGCCGGCCTCGCCGAACAGCTCCCCCAGCAGCTCGGAGGCGCCGTTGACCACCCCGGGCTGCCCGGTGAACGACGGGTCGCTGGCGACGTAGCCGACGACCTTGACCACCTGGACGACGGCGTCGAGGCTGCCCACCTTGGCCGCCACCGCCGCCAGCGCGTTGAGCGCCGCGACCCGTGCCAGCGCCTTGGCCTGCTCCGGCGTCACCAGGCCCGGGCCGTCGCCGACCTTGCCGGTCACCGGCATCACGCCGTCGACCATCGGCAGCTGGCCGGAGGTCCACACGGTGTCACCGTGGCGGGCCGCCGGAACGTAGGCGGCGAGCGGCGGCGTGACGGCCGGCAGCTCGAGGCCCAGCTCCGCCAGCCGCCGCGAGATGCTCATGCCCGGGGCCGCTTGAGGTAGGCCACCAGGTTCTCGCTCGGGCCGGGCACCACCTGCACGAGCTCCCAGCCGTCGGCGCCCCACTGGTCAAGGATCGCCTTGGTGCTGTGGATGAGCAGAGGAATCGTCGCGTACTCCCAGGTCGTCATGTCCCCATCCTACGGCTGCCGCACCCGGGCGAGGATCCGCGGCGCCCGTGCCGATCGGAGCTCGGCGATGAGCTCGTCATCCTCGTCGCGCAGCCGCTCCGTCCACGACGGGACCTCGGGGTAGCGACGCAGCAGCGCTCGTCGCTCGCGTTCGGTCAGCCCGCCCCAGACGCCGAAGGGCACGTGGGCGTCAAGCGCGTCGGCGAGGCACTCGAGCCGCACCGGGCAGTGGAAACAGAGCTCGCGGGCGGCCCGTTGCGCCGCGCCTCTGACGAACAGCTCGTCCGGTCCGACCTCGCGGCATGCCGCACGCACGGCCCAGGTCTGGTCATTTGTGGAGCTCATAGCCATCCTCCTGTGATCGTGGCTTCGTCGCCACCTGCACACTTGTGCTGACCGTAACCCGGGTTAGCACGTTTCGGATAGCCCGGTGGCCAAATCGTGACCTTTACGGGATCTTCACAACATTTCTTCCGGATTTTTACACTTCCTGGTGAACCTCCTCACCCCGCGTTGGGCGCCCTAGCCATGGAGCACACCCGGGGACGTACGCTGGAAGCATGGCCTCAGGACCCTCCTCACCCGGACGCAGCGTCCGTCCGGTGCAGCTCGTCGCGATGCTCGTCGCGTTCCTCCTCATCGCTGTCGCCGGAGGCGTGCTGACCGCCGGCCTGCTGCTGCCCGCCGTCGGTTCCGTCGGCGCGGTGAGCAGCGCGACCACGGACCTGTTCGACGAGCTGCCCACGGACATGGACTTCACCGAGCCCTCGCAGCAGAGCGTCATGCTCGACGCCGAGGGCGGGCTGCTCGCGACGTTCTTCGCGGAGAACCGCATCGTCGTCAGCTCGGAGGAGATCTCCCAGCACGTGAAGGACGCCGCCGTCTCGATCGAGGACCGCCGCTTCTACGAGCACGGCGGCGTCGACCCCGAAGGGATCATGCGTGCGGTCGTCAACAACCTCGCCGGGCAGCCGCTGGAGGGAGCCTCGACGCTCACCCAGCAGTACGTGAAGAACGTCCAGGTCGAGGAGAGCCGGGTCACCAACGACCCCGAGCTCTACGCGGAGGCCACCGAGACCGAGGGTGCCGCAGGCATCGGCCGCAAGTTCGGCGAGGCCCGGTATGCCATCGCGCTGGAGAAGGTGTGGTCGAAGGACGAGATCCTCACCGGCTACCTCAACCTCGCGCAGTTCGGCCCCTCGCAGTACGGCGTGGAGACCGCCGCCCACCACTACTTCAACAAGACCGCCGCGGAGCTCAACATCGCCGAGTCGGCGATGCTCGCCGGCATCACCCAGTCGCCGGCGCGCTGGGACCCGGTCGGCAACCCGGAGAACGCACTGCAGCGGCGCAACGTCGTCCTCGGCACCATGCTCCGTGACGGTTACATCACCCAGGCCGAGCACGACGAGGCGGCCGCGCTGAGCATCGATGACATGCTCGAAGTCCAGGACGCGCCGCGCGGCTGCGGCGTGGCCGGGAACGCCGCCTACTTCTGCCAGTACGTCGTCAACGAGATCCTCCTCAATGACGCCTACGGCGAGACGGTCGAGGACCGGCGCCAGCTCCTCAACCGCGGCGGGCTGGCGATCCACACCACGCTCGACCCTGCTAAGCAGGAGGCCGCCTTCGAGGCCGTGACCGGCTCCATCCCGATCGACGACCCGTCGGGCATCTCGATGGCGCTGCCGTCGATCGAGCCGGGCACCGGCCACATCTTCGCGATGGCGCAGAACACCACCTACGGGACCGCCAGCGAGGACAACCCGCGCGCCACCCAGGTGAACTACAGCGTCGACCAGGCGCACGGCGGCGGCGCCGGCTTCCACGCCGGCTCGACCTTCAAGGTGTTCACCCTCGTCGAGTGGCTGCGCACCGGCCACTCGCTGATGGACCGGATCAACTCGGCCAACCGGTCCTTCCCGCGCGAGAGCTGGGAGATCTCCTGCGGGAACTACGCGACCGACTACGAGCCGAAGAACCTCGAGGGCTTCGGTGGCGGCGTCGAGACGGTGCTCGAGTCGACCCGGAAGTCGGTCAACACCTCGTTCGTCGTCATGGCCAACCAGATGGACCTGTGCGGCATCATCGACATCGCCGCCGACATGGGCGTGCGCAACGGCGAAGGCCTGCCCCTGGAGCCGAACCCGTCGATGATCCTCGGCACCAACAACGTCACCCCGCTGTCGATGGCCAACGCCTACGCGACGCTCGCCTCGGGCGGGACGTACTGCGAGCCGGTGGCGATCACCAGCATGACCGACCGCACCGGCGAGGAGATCCCGGTCCCGCCGTCGGACTGCCAGCAAGTGCTCGAGGAGGACGTCGTGGACGGCGTCAACCACGCGCTGCAGGAGGTCATGGGCCCCGAGTGGGACTCCACCGGCTCCCCAGCGCGCATCCCCCCGCGTCCCACCGCAGGTAAGACCGGCACCGCGAACGACGCCAAGCACGCCTGGTTCATCGGGTACACCCCGCAGATCTCCAGCGCGGTGTGGATGGGCCATGCCGATGGCGACGAGCCGATGATCTACACAACCATCAACGGACGCTACGTCCAGAGCGTCTACGGCGGTCTCATCGCGGCACCGACGTGGAAGGACTACATGCTCGAGGCCACCGAGGACATGCCGATCGTGGAGTTCCCCGAGGCCTCGCGCACCGCGATCCAGGGCGAGCAGATCACCATCCCCAACATCGGCGGCCGCAGCGTCGAGGACGCCCGCGACACCCTCGAGGACGCCGGCTTCGACGTGGAGATGGGCCGCGCGGTCGACTCCGGCTGGCCGGTCGGCGCGGCGGTGGCGACCACCCCCACCGCCGGCAGCGAAGCGCGCCGCGGCGAGACGGTCACTCTCTACACCAGTGGCGGACGAGCGGCGTCCCGGTCCTCCGACAGCAGCGCCGACGGCGGCCCCGGCAACAGCGGCGGCCCCGGTGACAGCGCCAGCTCCGGCAACAGCGGCGGCTCCGGCGACAGCGCCGGCTCGGGCAACCGCGGTAGCGACCGCGGCAACGAGGGCCGCGGCTGGGGCGGTCGCTCCGGGGACGACGACTGAACCCCGCCGGCCGCGCCGTCCTCGGCGTGACGGCCGCCGCAGCCGCCGGGCTGGCGTGGGCGGTCGCCGAGACGCGGATGTTCACCGTCCGGACCCATGCCGTCGCCGTGCTCCCGGCCGGCACCCGACCGGTGCGGTTGCTGCACGTCTCCGACCTGCACCTCACCCCTCAGCAGCGACTCAAGCGCGAGTGGGTGCGCTCGCTGGCCACGCTCGAGCCGGACCTGGTCATCACCACCGGCGACAACCTGGCGCACGTGGACGCCGTCCCCGCGGCCCTCGACGCCCTCGGGCCGCTCCTCGGGGTGCCCGGCGCGTTCGTGCTCGGCTCCAACGACTACTACGCCCCGCAGCTGAAGAATCCCGCGCGCTACCTCCTCCCGTCATCGCGCCGGAGCAGCACGAGCGAGCATCCGACGACGCTGCCCACCCCCGATCTCGTTGCGGGCTTCACCGGTGCCGGCTGGCTCGACCTCACCAACACCCGCGGCGAGCTCACCGTGCACGGCACCCGGATCAGCCTCGTCGGGGTCGACGACCCTCACCTCGAGCGGGACCGCTTCCCCGCGACCGAGGCCACGGATCGCGGCGCACTGCACCTGGGGGTCAGCCACGCCCCCTACACCCGCGTGCTGGACCAGATGGTCGCCGACGGCTGCGACCTCGTCCTCGCCGGCCACACCCACGGCGGTCAGCTCCGGGTCCCGGGCTACGGCGCACTGGTGACCAACTGCGACCTCGACACCGGTCGGGCCAGCGGCCTCCACGGCTGGCCCGGACCTCGGCCGGACGCCCCCGGCGGCGCCCGGTCGGCCTGGCTCAACGTGTCCGCCGGCCTCGGCACCTCACCGTTCACGCCGGTGCGGTTCGCCTGCCGGCCCGAGGTGAGCCTCATCGAGCTGCTCCCGACGACCGCCTCCCCGGCGATGGCCAGCTGAGCGATTGCTCACATCCGGCCCCGCAACGCCTCACCGGTTTTCCTCTGGCCCGTCCGCTCCGCTATCCTGAGCAGGCTCCACGGGGTGTGGCGCAGCTTGGTAGCGCGCTTCGTTCGGGACGAAGAGGTCGTGGGTTCGAATCCCGCCACCCCGACAGAAGAGAACGGCCCGGGACCGCAAGGTCCCGGGCCGTTCTCGTCCCCTGGCAGCAGGCTGCAGGGTGCCGGCTACGGGCTGAGCGTGCGCGCGGACGACGCGTCAGACGACTCGGCGTCAGACGGCTCAGCCGGGGTGCCCTGCGCCGCATGCTGCGCGATCGCGGCCTCGACGGCCGCGGCGACCCGACGGTCCTCGGCCCGGGGGGGGGGNGCCGGGCCCGGCGCCGCACCCGCGAGACGATCACGAGGGCGACGACGAGGGCGACGGCGGCCACCACGAGCCACGGCACCGCCCAGACGGTGAAGGTCCGCGCCCGGAGCACCTCGGCGTCGAGGTCGGCGTTGGCCCCGGCGACGGTCAGCTCTCCGCTGACGAGGACGAGCGGGGAGACCTTCTCCAGCACGATCTGCCGCTCGAGCTCGGAGCCCGGCGGCATCGCCGGGAAGGTCTCCCCGGTCGCCTCGCTCGTGCCCAGGCCGAACGGCCCGGCGAAGGTCGCGCTCTGCGCCCCGTCGAGGGTGATGTTGCCGGTGTTGCGCAGCGTGTAGGTCAGCGTCGCGCTGCCGGGCTGCCACGGCCACGGGCTGCCGTCGTAGTCGATGACGAGGTCGGCGATCTCCAGCTGCGGAGCGGCGTCACCGTCGACCCGCAGCAGGATGCGTGAGCCCAGCCGGCGGTCGACGGTCACGCCGTCGGTCTCGGACGCGGTCCGCAGCGAGGTGACGACGGCGCCGACGACGTCGCCCGGGGGCGCGTTCGGCGGCACGGTGATGCGGAACGGGATCCGGACCCCTTCGCCGGGCTCGATGGTCACCTCGTCCTGCGGCAGCACCACCCACGCCCCCAGCTCGGTGGACTCCTCGTCCGCCGGCAGCACGTCGAGCTGACCAGCCTCGTTGAGGAAGCCGTCGGCGGCGTACACCGCCAGCGAGATCGGCTCGTCGGAGTAGTTGCTGACGAGCAGCGCGTCGGAGATCGTCGCACCGGCGGCGATGTCGTACTGGTAGTTCGGCCGGTCGGCGCCGTGATCGTTGTCCTCGGGCCGGACGCTCCAGGTGACCGACGCCGGTCCGGTCGCGGCGGCGTCGTCGTCCGCGGTCTGCGCCCAGGCACTGCTGGGCAGCACGACGACAACGACGAGCATGAACAGTGAGACGAGCAGCGCGAGCAGCCTTGCCTCACGTCGTGTCGCGACGGGCACGAGGACCTCCGACGGTAGTTCTGACGTGGACGTGCCGCCCGGGCCACGAGGGCCCGGGCGGCCACACCGTCACGCTAGCTCAGGGCGGTGAGCGTCAGCGTGGCGTTGTAGGTCCCGGTCTCGACGTCGACGGGGAGCTTGAGCTCCACGTCGGCACCGAGCACGGCCGAGCCGAGCTCGTGCTCGGCGTCCGCGCTGCCGAGCACGCGGGAGACCGAGAGCCCGTCCCCGCCGTCGAACCCGGAGTCGACGTGGGCGCCGGCGACGGCACCCCCGCCGGCCTCGACGACCTCGGGCGTCCAGCCGAGGTCCGCACCCGAGGCGCTGTTGTCGCCCGCGGTGAAGTCGCCGACCTGGCCCGAGACGGACCACGCCGGAGCGTCGATGCGGGTGTCGGTCACCCGGACCGGGTTGAGCTCGCCGGTGGCGAGGAAGTGGTCCCCGGACTCCACGGCGACACCGAGGTTGACGAGGTTGCTCGTCGAGTCGATGGTCCAGATGAACTCACCCTGGTCCCGCTCGGGCACGACGACGACGACGTTCTGGTCGCCGTCGTTGCCACCGGCGGCCGGGGCGTCCCCGGTGTGGTCGCCTTCGACGGCGCCGGCCTGGTTGCCCGCACCGAGGTTCGCGGCGGGGTCGTTGTCCGCGAGGACGAACGAACCCAGCGCGGTGGTGCCGGCGACCTGGAGGTTGGCCGTGTTGCCGGAGAGGATGAGGTCCCCGCCGACGGTGTTGCCCCACTGGTCGGCGCCGCCGTCCGGCGTCGCTCCGATGAGGACGTCGCGCGCGCTGCCGGTGACGGCGAGGTTGCCGCTGGTGATGACGCCCGCGGCGCTCACTCCCCACTGGCTGCCCACGATGCTGACGTCTCCGTCGACGGTGAGCCGCAGGAGGTCGACGTAGTTCGACTCCAGCGAGTTGAGGATGCCACCGATGGTGCTGTCGCTGATCTCGAGGTCGAGGCCACCGGCCTCGACGCTGCCGTCGATCGCGCTGTCGAGAATGTAGAGGAACCCGCCGCGCAGGCCCTCGGTGAACGACACGACGTCGCCGGCGACAGCGGCGCCGTCGAGCAGGATGCCGTAGCTGTCGATGCCGATGACGTCCCCGCCAACGGTCACCGAGGTGGCGTCGAGCCAGCCGTCCTCGTCGACGAAGATGTCGCCCTCGACGGACGCGCCGCCGAGGGTACAGGTCCCACCGGCGGGGACGACGAGGTCACCGGTAATGGTTGCGGAGCCGAGGTCGCTGTCGCACTCGGTCTCCGCCGCGCTTGCCCCCGGGGCGGCGACGACCACGAGGGCCGCGGCCGCGAGGGACACGGTCGGAATCTTCCAGAGCTTCATATTCATGTCTCCTGTGGTCAGCCGCGCAGTGCGGCGATGGCTTCGTAGCTGCGGGCGGCGTTGCCGAGCGAGTTCGGCTGGTGCGGGGGCACAGCGTTGTTCGCGGCGTTGTCCTGCTCCCAGAGGCCGATCCGCTGGCCGCGGTCCCTGGTGGCGGAGAGGAACTCCTGGAAGTCGATGTCGCCGGCGCCGAACTCGATGATGTCGTAGCCGTTGCCGCTGTTGGGGTTGATCTTCCCGTCCTTGAGGTGGAGCAGCGGGAAGCGGCGGGGGTCGGCCTTGAGGTAGTCGATCGGCCGGAATCCGGGGTACTGGTGCGCGCCGACGTGCGCCCAGTAGACGTCCATCTGGAGGAACACCCAGTCGGGGTTGGTGTTCTCCAGGAAGAAGTCGTACAGGCGGGTGTCGGGTGCGTCGCTGAGGTAGCCGAACTCCCCGGCGTGGTTGTGGGAGTAGATCTTGATGCCCCGGGCGCGGGCCTTCTCCCCCATGATGTTCCAGTTGTCGGCGGCCTGGCCCCAGCCGGCGACCGTGTTGTCGCGGGTGACCTGGCCCCCCTGCCCGACGAACGGCATGCCGAGGGTCTCGGCGATGTCGAGCTGGGCATCGATGTTGTTCGGGTTGAGGCTGTTGTGACCACCGACGGCACGCAGGCCGTTGTCGTCGAGCAGCTGACGGATCTCCTGGGGCGTGATCGGGCCGACATTCCCCTGGGTGTATCCGGCGAACTCGATCTCGGAGTAGCCGATCGCGGCGAGCTCCTCGAACACGGCACGGAAGCCGATGCTGCTGACCTTGTCCCGGACGCTGTAGAGGATGATGCCGAGCTTGCTCAGCGGGACCAGGCGGTTCCGGCCGCCGGACGGCGCCGCGCCGGGGATGGCGCCGGGGTTTGCGCCGGCGACGCTACCGATACCGGCACCGAGGCCGACGGCGACGGAGGAGGCCGCCAAGGCCTTGATCATGTTGCGCCGGCTCATCGGCCGGTTGGGGATGGTGGGGTGGGCGTGCTGGTGACTCATGACTCTCCTTCGAGTTGAGCGCGGGGCCGGCCGGCCGGCTGGACGGCCGGCCCCGCAATTACTAAGAGTGCGCGTTCCTGGTTACTTGACGACCAGGTTGGCGCGGAGGGAGCTCGCGGTGGTGTTCGCGGTCGCCGTGTGGGTCACGGTGATCGTGTACGACCCGGCCGGGAACTTCGGCAGGGTGACCACCGCGTCACCGTTCTCGTCGAGCGTGGTGGAAAGCATCGCCACCGTGGAGACACCGCGCTTGACGTGAAGGGTGACCGGGCCGGTCCCGGCGAGGCCGGTCTCAGTCTCGGCGTGGATGGCGACCGTCGCCGCAACCGCAGGCTTGACCGTCGGGCTCACGTCAGCAGTGAGGACCGAGGCCGCCTTGGTCACGACGAGTCGTGCAGTGGTCGACGAGGTCTTGAAGGTCTCGTCGGCCTGGTAGGTCGCCCGCAGCGTGTGCGACCCGACGGCGAGCGTCGGGTCGAGCGCGACGGTGGCGGCACCCTCGGCGAGGGTGGCTCGACCGACCTCGACCTCACCGGCGGTGACGACGACGACGCCGGACGGCGTGCCACCCTCACCGGAGACGGTGACGGTGACCTCGCCCGGGGCGCCGTAGACGGCCCGCGCCGAGGACACCCTGGCGGTCGTGGTGGAGTCGACCGTGGGCTCGTTGGGAGCCTGCAGGTCGATGGTGAACGACACCTCGCCGACCTCGGAGACGTTGCCGGCGGTGTCGGTTGCCCGGTAGAGCAGGTCGTACTCACCGTTGGCGTTGAACGTCACCCGGTACTGCTGACGTGAGTTGAGGTTCGACCAGGTCGCCCCTCCGTCACGCGAGTACTGGATGGACGCGATCGCGCCGTTGTCCGTCGCGATGCCCTGGAAGGTGACGGGCACGTTGTAGACGCCCCCGACACCGGTCGGGGTGGCCGGGGTCAGCTCGTAGGACGCGGACGGGGCCTCGACGTCGGCGATGCCGTCGCCGACGAAGGTCAGGCTGTCCACGGCCAGCTCGTCCACCGAGGTGACGAACAGCTGGCCGGTGCCGGTCGGAGCGTTCGAGAAGTTGACCTCGACGTCCTTCCAACCCGAACCACCCGGGATCTGCGCAACCGCGAAGGGCTCCGCGTCCGCGGCGTTCCAGCGCAGCTGGACCGCGCCGCCACCCTGGGCACGGACGACGACGCTATCGATGTTGCTGAGGTTGACCGGGTCGTAGCGGAGGAAGTCTCCGCCACCGAGGCCTCGGATGGCCTTGCCGCCGCTGGCGTCCTCGTCCTCGTAGCTGACGACGCCCTGCAGGGCGAGCGCGTGCTCGGCCTGCTGCATCTTCGGGTTGAGGTGTGCGGTGGCCTCGCCCCGCGCGGGGGCGACACCCTCGTGACCGGCGTCGGTGTAGCTGACGACGATCGCGCCGAAGATCAGCGCGCCAGGCCCGTGCTCGGGAGAGTTCGGGTCGGTCTGGATGGCGGTCTGGCAGCCCGTGCCCGTGGTCTCCGGGTGGGCGTGCTGGTCGTGCCCCAGGCCGTAGGTCCAGGAGACTCGCGAGCAGACGGTCTCGTTGCCGTCCTCGGCGTCCTGCGTGCTCACGCTCAGCGGGACGACGTCGCCCCAGTCGAAGAAGCCACCGTTGACCGGGTCGTCGATGGTGACGACCGGAGCCTGGTTGCCGACCGAGATCTGGCGAGAGGTCAGCGCGAAACTGCCGTGCGGGTCGGTCACTCGAAGACGAACATCGAAGACGCCCAGCTCGGCGTACGTGTGGGTCGCCTGGACGCCTGAAGCCTCGAAGACCCCGTCGCCGTCGAAGTCCCACTCGTAGGTGAGCGCTTCACCCTCGGGGTCAACCGATGCAGAGGCATCCACCGTGATGGTCAGGGGCGCGTCGCTGCTGGAGATCGGCTCGGCCGTGAATGCGGCACGGGGTGACTTGTTGCCCTCGACGTAGTCGATCCGGAAAATGCCTGCTTCCGGGTTCTCCCGGAAGAAGCCCTTGCCGTACTCGAGCACGTAGAGGCTGCCGTCGGGACCGAACTCCATGTCGATGATGCCCGACCACTGCGGAGCAACCATGTCGTACAGGGCTACGCTGGGCAAGAAGTTGGTGATCCCGGTGACCACGCCGTCGCTGCTCAGCTCATCGAGCGTGAAAGCGGCGAGGTAGTCCTGGGAGTACTCACCCATGAGGGGCTTGCCGTCCCAGTACGGCGGGAGCTTGGTCGTTGAGGGGTTGTTCTCGTCGTAGCGGTAGACGGGCCCACCCATCGGACCCTGGCCGCCGCGGGTGGAGAACTCGACGAGCTCGTCCCAGGGCTGGTCCCCGGGGCGGTCGCCGTAGTACAGCTGCGGAGCGGTCGCCGGCGGAAGCACGTCCATGCCGGTGTTCCAGGTGGAGTTGTTCTCCGCACCCGCCTCACAGTCGAAGAACTCGCCGGGCTGAGCAGTGGCGTAGTCCCACTCGTTGTAGTTGGCGTTGGGGCCGTGGCAGTAGGGCCAGCCGCCGTTCATCGCCTCGGTGGTCAGCTGCCACTCGACGTAACCCATCGGGCCGCGAACTTCGTTGGCGTTACCGGCATCCGGACCGTAGTCGCCCCAGAAGAGCGAGTCGGACTCGGCGTCGTAGCCAATGCGGAACGGATTACGCAGGCCCATGACGTACAGCTCTTCACGGACCGGCTCGTCGGCGTACTCTTCGCCGGTGAACAGGTTCCCCTCGGGGATCGTGTAGGTGCTTCCTGGGCCAACCTCGGCATCGGCCGCGATCTCGTCGAGTACCTTGATCCGCAGGATCGCGCCCCGCAGGTCATTGGTGCTACCGGCACCACGGCGGGCATCGAAGCCGGGGTTCATTCCGGGGGCGTTGTTGTTCGGCGC
This sequence comes from Georgenia sunbinii, assembly GCF_036421875.1. Taxonomy (NCBI): domain Bacteria; kingdom Bacillati; phylum Actinomycetota; class Actinomycetes; order Allobogoriellales; family Allobogoriellaceae; genus Georgenia; species Georgenia sunbinii. The sequence continues at coordinate 260,047 of NZ_JAZGOL010000005.1, forward strand.
GTAGCCGTTTGCGCCCGGCGTGCTGGCCGGAGTGTTGTCTCCGGTGGAGAGGAACAGGTTGCCATCGCTGTCGAACGCGATGTCCGCTCCGACGTGGCAGCACTGCCCACGCTGGGCCTCAACCTTGAGGATCGCCTCCTCGGTGGTCAGGTCCAGCTGACCGGCTTCGTCATCCCACTTGAAGCGGGACAGTTGGTTGTAGCCGAGCCACTGGTCCCAGTAGCTCGCGTCCTGTCCAGCAGGAAGTGAGTTGGGCGCGTTGCCCTGGGGGGTCGTCTCTCGGTACTCCACACCACTAGGAGAGGTACCCGACATCACGCGGGGTGCGTAGGCGAGGTAGACCCAGCTGTTCTCCTCGAAGTTCGGGTCGAGGGCGATGCCCTGCAGGCCGTCCTCGGAGTTGGCGTAGACATCGAGCTGCGCCACGTGGCGGGTCAGGCCGCTGGTCGGATCCGTCATCCGCACGATGCCGTTACGGGCTGTGTGCAGGATCCGGGTGTCCGGGAGCACGGCCATACCGATCGGCTCGCCGGTGTCCTTGGTCAGGGTGACCTTCTCGTAGTTGGACCAGTCGAGGGCGGCTTCGGCGCCGTCCTCGAGTGCGGGGTCCACGCCGTTGTCGGCTGCTGCCATCGGGGCAGCGAGCATTCCAGTGACGACCATGGCACCGGCCGCCAGCACTGCCATCGAACGGCGCACTCTGCGTCGTTCACGACTAAGGTTCATCTGTGATGCAACTCCTCTGAGGGGTTCTCACAAGACCGGGGCCCGCCCACCACCACAGGGTGCGGGTCCCGGTCACTGTCTTTCCGGCTCAGCGCCGGCACACGGGTCGACTTCCTCCTTTCCGTCCGACCGTGGATCTCACGGAGTGCCGTGGCGCGCGGGGTCGCGAAGGGCGACGGAGGTGGCGCGAGCTCCGAGCAACAGTGCTCGGCGCTGAACTGCGGCTGGCCACGCAGGCGTAGCCACCGATCGATCAACGGTGATCATGCTGTGAAGATAACCTCACTTTTGAAGACGGTCAACCAAAAGCCGAAAGGCGAGATGCAACCTAGGCGAGGCGCGCTTTCACAACCGCGCATACCCGCACTATCTCGCGAATAATGGCGCGTCCGAGCGCCGTCCATGGCCCTGCTCGCCGGCCTCAGGATGCCGCTGCAGGCCACCCGTTCGGCCGGCAACCGTCGAGCCCGAGCGTCTGCTGGAGCATCACCGGCGCCACCGCCCCGGGTGCCGGGCAGCGGACGTGGCCCCGGCCGATGACATGCCCCACCTCGTGGTTGACGAGGTACAGGCGGTACTCCGCCACGGTGCCGCCGGCGGCGAGGAACGGGTCGGCGCCACCGGCCCAGCGGGCCGCGTTGAGCACCGCGAACCCGACCCGCCCGCACGAGACGGTCCCGCCGGTATCGACCGGGTGGCAGAGCCGGTCAGTGGTCGCCGGTGAGGCGAGAGTGACGTCGACGTCGGCGTCACCCTCGGTCCTCGCGAAGCTGATCGAGCCGTCGTGGCCCCAGCCTCGCGGATCGTTGAGTGTGGTCATCACCTGGCGGGCGAACTCACCGCCGTCGACCCCCAGCCCCGTCTCGACCTCCACCCGGACGGTCGCCACCCGGGCGGCGTCGCCGTCGGGAGCGGGCTCCTCGCCGGGGACGGTACGCAGCTGGCCGCCGGCGTCCGGGGGGACGTCGGTGCTCCACAGGCCGCCCTGCGCGGACACGAAGCCGAGGGTGGGCGTCTTTGCCGAACGCGCGTGCCAGCCGTCACCGGCGAGCTCGGGCGGGCTCCACGGCGCGTCGTCGGGAACGGCGAACTGCTCGACGGCGGCCGGGCGGGCCCCGCCAGGGTCGGCCCAGTTGGGCCAGAGCACAAGCGCGCTCGCCGCCCCGAGGACGGCGAGCGCGAGCACCGTCCGCAGCGCCCGGCTACGCATCACGGCACCAAACTCCTGCAGGTCGCGGCGGGTACACGCTCGATCGTCTCACGCGAGCGCGCCCCCGCCGTCGTGCCGGGCGGGCCTGCCTCGGTCCTGGTCAGGACTCCTGGGCGGCCTGCGCCTCGGCAACCTTGCCCCGGACCTCGTCCATGTCGAGGTCCTTGACCTGCGTGATGAGCTGCTCGAGAGCCGGCCCGGGCAGCGCGCCCGCCTGCGAGAACACCAGCACGCCCTCGCGGAACGCCATCAGTGTCGGGATCGCGGTGATGCCGGCCTGTGCGGCGAGCTGCTGCTCCGCCTCGGTGTCGACCTTGGCGAAGAACACGTCCTGGTGGCTCTCGGACGCCTTCTCGTAGACCGGTGCGAAGTTCTTGCACGGCCCGCACCAGTCGGCCCAGAAGTCGACGAGCACGATGTCGTTGTCGGTGATGGTCTGCTCGAGGGTGGCCTCGGTGACGTCGGTCGTCGCCATGATCTCTCCTTGTGGTGGGTGTCCTCAGAGGAACGTCGTCCTATCGTCCATCATTCCCCCAACCGGCCGTCGTGCATCCCAGGCGACCTACGCTGAGACCATGACGAGGCTCCGACAACGGTCGCAGGGACGAACAACGGCGGGCGACTGGCCCCCGCCGGTGTGGCAGCAGCGCTTCCGGGCCGGCAGGGTCGACGTCCCGGAGTGGGCGAGCGACGAGCCGGACCACGCCGTCGTCATCGCCACCCACCGCGGGGCCCCACAGGTCCACTCCTGGCAGCCGAGCATCGGGCACCTGCTGCCGGCCACCGACCGGCCCGCGGGGACCGACCACGCGACGATCGACCCCTCGGGCCGCTGGCTGTGGTGGTTCGACGACACCGACGGTGACGAGTTCGGCCACTGGCGGCGCCAGCCGTTCGGCTCACCGCCCAGCCGGCGCGCCGAGACCCCGATCCCGTTGCCGCCGGCCTCCCCCGCTGGGCTGCTGCTCGCCCATGACGGCACCGCGGTCATCGGTCGCACCGACACCCCCGACGGGACGACGATCCACCAGGTCTTCCCCGGGCCGTCGACCGCCACGCCGCAGCCGCCCGTGCTGCTCTACGCGAGCGAGCACGACGCGGAGGCCGCCGCGCTGAGCGACGACGGCAACCTGCTGGCGATCGAGCACTCGGAGCACGGCGACAGCCGCCACCCGGCGCTGCGGGTGGTCGCCGCCGACACCGGAACCTTCGTCGCCGAGCTTCATGACGGGCCCGGTCGCGGCATCTGGGCGCTGGGCTTCGCGCCGCTGCCGGGCGACACCCGGCTGCTCGTGCTCCACGAGCAGACCGCGATGCCCGGCCTCGCGGTGTGGGACCCGACCAGTGGCGCCCGCCGCGAGCTGCTGCTCGGGCCCGTCGACGGCGAGGTCACCGACGCCGACTGGTACCCCGACGGCACCGGTGTGCTCGTCGCGGTCGACCACGACGCCCGCACCCGGCTCTACCGCCACGACCTGGCCAGCGGCCGCACCACCGCCGTCGGGCCGTGGGACGGCACCGTCGACGAGGCGACCACGCGGCCCGACGGCGAGGTCTGGTTCACCTGGTCGTCCGCGGTCGAGCCTCATACCCTGCGCACCACGCGCGGCGGCGGCACCCTCATCCTTCCCATCGGTCCGCGGCCGCGGCCGTCGACCGCGGTGCAGGACGTGCGGGTCGCCGGGCCCGGTGGGGAGGTCCACGCGCTGCTCCGGGTGCCCGAGGGCATCGAGCAGCCCTACGCCGTCGTCGTCGACGTGCACGGCGGGCCGGCCGACCACCGCACCGACTCCTTCTCCCCCACGCTCGCCGCGTGGGTGGACCACGGCTTCGCGGTGCTGAGCATCAACTTCCGCGGCTCCACCGGCTACGGCACGCGCTGGCGGGACGCGATCGAGGCAGGAGTCGGGCACACCGAGCTCGAGGACATCGCCGCCGTGCACCAGGCGCTGGTGGTCGACGGGGTGCTCGACCCCGAACGCTCGATCCTTGCCGGAGCGTCGTGGGGCGCCTACCTCACCCTGCTGGGGCTGGGCACCCAGCCCGACCGGTGGCGGCTGGGCATCGCCGACGTCCCGGTGGCCGACTACGTCGCCGCCTACGAGGACGAGACCGCCTCGCTGCAGGCCTTCGACCGGTCACTCTTCGGCGGCACCCCGCAGCAGGTGCCGGAGGCGTACCGGGTGGCGAGCCCGATCACCTACGTCGAGCACGTCCGCGCGCCGGTGCTCGTCCTCGCCGGGATGAACGACCCGCGGTGCCCGGTGCGGCAGGTCGGCAACTACGTGGACGCGCTGCGGCGGCGCGGCGGCGACGTGGAGCTCTACCAGTTCGCCGGCGGGCACGGCTCGCTGGTGGACGACGAGCGCATCGCCCAGCTGCAGGTGCAGCTGGGCTTCGCCCGCCGCCACCTCGGCGACGCCCCCCGAACCCCCTGACCCGCTGGGCCCGCTGGCCCCGCTGGGCCCGCTGGCCCCGCTGGGCCCGCTGCACCCCGTTGGGCTCGCCCTGTTCGATCAACGCTCGGCCCTCCCAGCACCCGCCGGGCGAGTGGAAGGGGCGAGCCCGGCGCGCGGCTCGGCTGGCGCGGCCGGGGCGCGGCTGGGCTGGCCGGGCCGATGGATCAGCCCGGCCGGCCGTGCGTCAGGCGGTGAGGATCCGCTGGGCGAGCAGCTCGGCGATCTGGATGGTGTTGAGCGCGGCGCCCTTGCGCAGGTTGTCCCCCGCGACGAACAGCGCCAGCCCGCGACCGCCGTCGACGCTCGAGTCCTGCCGGACCCGTCCTACGAGGGTGACGTCGGCCCCGGTGGCCGCGAGCGGCGTCGGGACGTCGGCGAGCTGCACACCAGGAGCACCCGCGAGCAGCTCACGGGCACGGTCGGCGCTGATCGGCCGCTCGAACTCGGCGTTGATCGACAACGCGTGGCCGGTGAACACCGGCACCCGCACGCAGGTGCCGGAGACCGCGAGCTCGGGCAGGCCGAGGATCTTGCGCGACTCGTTGCGCAGCTTCTGCTCCTCGTCGGTCTCGTCCGAGCCGTCGTCGACGAGGTTGCCGGCGAGCGCGATGACGTCGAACGCGATCGGCGCGACGTAGGTCTGCGGCTCCGGGAAGGTCACCGCCGCGCCGTCGTGGACCAGCGCGGTGGCGTCCTGCTCGACGGCGGCACGCACCTGGGTGTCGAGCTCGCGCACCCCGGCGAGGCCGGAGCCGGAGACCGCCTGGTAGGTGGAGACCACCAGCCGGACGAGGCCGGCCTCGTCGTGCAGCGCCTTCAGCGCCGGCATCGCGGCCATCGTCGTGCAGTTGGGGTTGGCGATGATGCCCCGGGGCACGTCGTCCAGCGCGACCGGGTTGACCTCGCTGACGACGAGCGGCACCTCGGGGTCCTTGCGCCACGCGGAGGAGTTGTCGACGACGGTCGCGCCGGCCGCGGCGAACCGCGGCGCGTGCTCGCGTGAGGTGTCGCCCCCGGCGGAGAACACCGCGATGTCGATCCCGGACGGGTCGGCGGTCGCGACGTCCTCGACGACGACGTCCTCGTCACCCCACGGCAGCGTGGTGCCTGCCGAGCGCGCCGAGGCGAAGTAGCGGATGGACGCGACCGGGAAGTCGCGCTCGGCGAGCAGCGCCCGCATGACCTTGCCGACCTGCCCGGTCGCGCCGACCACGGCCAGGTTGATCCCGTTGCGGTTCTCACTCATCGTCCGGTCCCTCCGTAGACCACGGCCTCCGACTCGTCGGTGTCGAGCTCGAACGCGCTGTGCACAGCGCGCACGGCATCGTCGAGCACGTCGGCCCGGGTGACCACCGAGATGCGGATCTCCGAGGTGGAGATCATCTCGATGTTGATTCCTGCATCGAACAGTGCGCTGAACAGCTTGGCCGAGACGCCCGGGTGCGAGCGCATGCCGGCGCCCACGAGCGACAGCTTGCCGATCTGGTCGTCGTAGCGCAGGTCGGCGTAGCCGAGCTCGGCCTCCGCGGCGCGCAGCGCGGCCAGCGTGGCGTCGCCGTCGGTCTCCGGCAGCGTGAAGGAGATGTCGGTGAGGCCGGTGGACTCCGAGGACACGTTCTGCACGATCATGTCGACGTTGGCGCCGGCACCGGCGACGACGGCGAACAGCCGCGCGGCTGCGCCGGGGACGTCGGGCACGCCCTTGACGGTGATCTTGCCCTGGCTGCGGTCGTGGGCCACGCCGGCGATGATCGGGGCTTCCATGGTGTCCTCCTCGGACTGGGAGTCGACGTTCCGGATCCAGGTTCCGCGCTTGGTGGAGAACGAGGACCGGACGTGGATGGGCACGTTGTAGCGCCGCGCGTACTCGACGGCGCGCAGGTGCAGGATCTTGGCGCCGTGGGCCGCCATCTCCAGCGTCTCCTCGCTGGTGATGTCGGTGATCTGGCGGGCGGCGGGCACGATCCGGGGATCGGCGGTGAACAGGCCGTCGACGTCGCTGTAGATCTCGCAGACGCTGGCGTCGAGCGCTGCCGCGATGGCGACCGCGGTGGTGTCCGAACCGCCCCGGCCGAGCGTGGTCACGTCCATGTCCTGCGAGACGCCCTGGAACCCGGCGACGATCGCGACGCCGCCCTCCTCGAGGGTGCGGGCGATGCGCTCGGGCACCACACCCACGATCGAGGCCTTGCCGTAGGCGGCGTCGGTGAGGACACCTGCCTGCTGCCCGGTGTAGGAGCGGGCGGGGACACCGAGCTCGGTGATCGCCATCGCGAGGACCGACATCGAGATGCGTTCCCCGGCGGTGAGCAGGATGTCGAGCTCGCGCTCGGCAGGCTGGTCGGTGACCTGCGAGGCGAGGTCGAGCAGGTCGTCGGTGGTGTCGCCCATGGCGGAGACCACGACGACGACGTCGTTGCCCGCCGCCTTCGTCTCGACGATGCGTTGGGCGACACGACGCACGCTGGCAGCGTCGGCGACGGACGATCCGCCGAACTTCTGGACAACAAGGGCCACGAGGGGAGCTCCGCTAGGTCGGTGACACACAGGAGCCGGCCGCACGGGCGGCCCCAAGAACGCAGCACAGTCTAGAACGATCTCAGATGTCGGGCACCGTGGCGTCCGCTCCGTGGGAGCACGTGGCGGCGGTCACGCCGTCACTAGAGCGTCCGGCCCGGTCCGGATCCGCTCGTCTCAGCGGGTGACGAGGTCCCAGCCGAGCCGGAGGATGAGCGCGCCGACGACGACGACGAACACCACCCGGACGAACCCGCTGCCCTTGGCCACCGCCATCCGGGCGCCGAGGTAGCCGCCGAGGAGGTTGGCGGTGCCCAGCGCGAGCCCGAGGCCCCAGAGGACCGCGCCGTAGGGGATGAAGAAGATGAGGGCACCGGCGTTGGTGGCGAAGTTGACGATCTTGGCCAGCGCCGTCGCCGGCAGGAAGGCGTAGCCGAGCACCGACACCAGGGAGATGACGAGGAAGGTGCCGGTGCCCGGACCGAGCAGCCCGTCGTAGGCGCCGATGACCAGGCCAAGCCCGGCGGCTGCGAGGTGGTGGCCACGCCCGGACCAGCGCAGGTCGGTCTGGGTGCCGATCGTGGGTTTGGCGATCGTCCAGGCGGCGACTCCGACGAGCACGACGAGGATGATCGGGGTGAACAGGTCGGCCGGGATCCGCGAGGCGAGCGCAGCGCCGCCGACCGCGCCGAGCAGCGCCGTCAGCGCCATCGGCGCCGCGGTGCGCAGGTCCGGTCCCACGCGCCGGTAGTAGGTCAGCGAGCTGACCGCGGTGCCCATGATGGAGCCGAGCTTGTTCGTCGCCAACGCCTGGACCGGGCTGATACCGGGAACCAGCAGCAGCGCGGGCAGCTGGATGAGCCCGCCGCCGCCGACGACGGCGTCGACCCAGCCGGCGGTGAAGCCGGCGAGCAGCAGGAGGACGACCGTGAGGACGTCGAGGTCGAGGGGCACAGCGACATCATGCCGTGACCGGCGCTCGCCGCCCGTCGGTCGGGCGGCGCGGTCGGCGCGGTTCTAGTCCGGCGCGTGCAGCGCCTCGAACTCGGCGTCGGCGGCGACGTCCTCGTCCACGTCCAGCCGCAGGTGGGCGAGGATCGACAGCAGCGTGCGCAGCGCTGCGGCGGCGCGCTCTCCCCAGCTCGACAGGTAGGAGAACTGCCACCACCACAGCGCTTCGATCTCGTTTCCGGCGCGCAGGTGCTGCAGCCCCCGGCGCAGCGCGGTGGCGATGTCGGCGAGGTCGGCGGAGATCGCGCCCGGTGTCACGGCGGCGTCGAGCAGCGGGTCGGGCACCTCGCGGTACTCGTCGACCCCCTCGAGCGCGTTGGCGAGCCCGAGACGCAGCGGGTCGACGTCGGGCTCGCCGCCGTCGTCGGGCTCGAAGCGGTGGGACGGGACGACGTCGACGACGGCGCCGAGCCGCGCGCCGGCGGCCGAGATGTCCGAGACGGCCAGCAGCAGCAGCGAGATCGCCGCGTCCGGGTTGGTGCCGGCGGCGACCTCGGTGAGCGTGGCGAGGAAGCGCTCGGACTCGGCGGCGGTGGCGGCGACCAGCACCCGCAGGTCGGCGGCCTCCTGCGCGTCAGGGTCGGCGTCGGAGTCGGCGCCGGTGGCGGTGGTGTCCGGTGTGTCAGTCATCGATCCTCCTACGTCCTTCGAATGCCCGGCCGAGGGTGACCTCGTCGGCGTACTCCAGGTCGCCGCCCACCGGCAGGCCGGAGGCCAGCCGGGAGACCGGGACCTCCATGCCGCGCAGCATCCGCGCGAGGTAGGTGGCGGTCGCCTCGCCCTCGATGTTCGGGTCGGTGGCGAGGATGACCTCAGTGACGTTGCCGCTGGCGAGCCGGGTCATGAGCTCGCGGATCCGGAGGTCGTTCGGGCCGATGCCGTTGATCGGGTTGATCGCCCCGCCGAGCACGTGGTACTTGCCCCGGAACTCGCGGGTGCGCTCGATCGCGACGACGTCCTTGGCTTCCTCGACGACGCAGAGGAGGTCGTCGCTGCGGCGCGGGTCGGTGCAGATACGGCACTTCGGCGCCTCGGAGATGTTGCCGCAGACCTCGCAGAACCTCACCCGCAGCTTGACCTCGGTGAGCACGTGCGCCAGCCGCTCGACGTCGGCAGTCTCGGCGGACATCAGGTGGAAGGCGATGCGCTGGGCGCTCTTGGGACCGATCCCGGGGAGTCGTCCGAGTTCGTCGATGAGGTCCTGCACTGCGCCTTCGTACACCCCGTCAGCCTACGTCGCCGCGGCCCGACCGGCTGCGTCCGCCCGCGGCCGGACGCGACCGGCCTCGCGCCCCGGAAGATCCGGCGGGTTCAGTCCTCGATCTCCTCGATGACCGTGCCGCCGAGCATCTTCTCGATGAGCTTGGCGCCGCTGAGCTCGGAGTTCTCCGCGTCGGGGTCGTCCATGCTCGGCGTGTCGTCGGCGGGCGCGACGTGCGGCGCGGCCGGGGGTGAGGGCGCCGACCAGGCTGGGCTGCCGGCGGACGCCGGAGAGGCGACCGCCGTCCCTGTGCTGGTGCTGGCTCCGGCCGACGCCGGTCCGTGAGCTCCGGCGACGGCGCCGCCACCGACGCTGCCGCCGACGGCGGGCGCGGCTGACCCTGCCCACCGCCCGGGTCCGGTCGCCGCGCCTGCCGGGCCACCCGAGGCACCTCGGCCAAGGTCGGCTGGCGACGACGTGGCGTCATGGCCAGGGTTGGATCCACCGGACCACTCCCCGCCCGGGTCGTCCGCGGGCGGCTGACCGCCCGACGGGCTGGCGGCACCCCAGGCCGACGAAGCGCCACCCGACGGCCCCGGGTGGCCGCCACCGGCGGGCGCCTCACCGCTCCAGCCGGTGCTCTGACTGTGCTGCGGTCCGCCGCCGCCCTGCGCCGCCGGGCTGAGGACGGGCTCGATCCGGACGTCGACGCCGAGCGTCTCGGACAACGCACGCTGCAGAGCCTCGGTGTGCTGCCCGTTACGGAAGGTGTGGGCGAGCCCGGAGGTGGTGAAGGCCAGCTGCAGGACCCCGCCGGAGACGTCGGCGACCTGGGCGTTCTGCGAGACCAGCGCCCAGGTGGTGCGCTTGAACCGGGCAAGGGTGGCAAGCACCTCGGGCCAGCGGCGGCGGACCAGCTCGGCGTCGGCCTGCCCCGCGGCGGGGCGAGGCGCCTCCTGGGCGGGCGGCTGGTGCTGGGGCGCCTGCTGCGGCGCCTGCTGCTGGGGTGCCTGCTGGTGCGGCGCGGTGGCCTGCTGCTGGGGAGCTGCCTGTTGCGGCCGCGTCGTCGCCTGCTGCGGCGGCGAGGTTGCCTCTTGCTCCGGCCGCGCCTGCTGGGGCACGGGCCGGTCCGCGGTCGTCTCCTGCGGCGGCGCGTCCTGCCGCGGCGCAGCAGTCTCCGTCGGCGCCTGCTGCGGCGCGGTGCCCGGCGACTGCTGCTGGCCGGCTCCGTCGCGCGGCGCCGAGTCAGCCGGCTCCCGGGAGACCGTGGGCTGCTGCGGTGCCGGGGACGAGGCTGCGGAGTCGGAGCTCTGTGCTGCCGACGCCGAGTCAGTCGGCCACCGGGAGGCGGTGGGCTGCTGCGCTCCGGGGGACGAGCCGGCGGCCACCGGGGGCGCCGCCGCGGCCGCTGCGGTCGATGGCTGCGTCGCTGCCGGCTCCCGGTCGGGGCGGCCCTCGGCCGCGGCCGTCGGCCACGGGGCCGACGAGGGCGCGCGGTCCGGTGCCACCGGACGGTCCGGGGTGCGCTGCGGCTGCGGTGCCGAAGCTGCCGGCGCCGGGGCTACCGAGGCCGGCTGGCCGCCAGCACCACCCGTTGCAGGAGCCGGCACCGCGCCCGCGGTGAGCTGGTTCTCGAGCCGCTCGAGCCGGGCACCGAAGCCGCGGGCGGCATCGCCGGCCGCCGGCAGCAGCAGCCGGGCGCAGAGCAGCTCCAGCTGCAGCCGCGGCGAGGTGGCGCCGCTCATCTCGGAGAGCGCCTCGTTGACGAGGTCCCCCGAGCGGGACAGCTGGGCCGGGCCGAGCTGCTGCGCCTGGATCCGCATCCGGTCGAGCTGGTCCTGCGGCAGCGAGCGCAGCACGGTGGCGGCGTGCTCGCCGGACACCGCGATGACGATGAGGTCCCGCAGCCGCTCAAGGACGTCCTCGGCGAACCGCCGGGGGTCGTGGCCGGAGCCGATGACCCGGTCGACCACGCGGAACAGCGCGGCACCGTCGGCCGCCGCGATGGCGTCGACGACGTCGTCGAGCAGGGTCGCGTGCGTGTAACCGAGCAGCGCGACCGCCCGCTCGTAGTCGATCGTGCCGTCCTGCGCGCCGGCGATGAGCTGGTCGAGCACCGACAACGAGTCACGGACCGAGCCGCCACCCGCCCGCACGACGAGCGGCAGCACACCGCCGTCGACGCTCACCCCCTCGGCCGCGCACAGCTCCTCCAGGTAGGACTGCAGCCGCTCCGGCGGGACCAGCCGGAACGGGTAGTGGTGGGTGCGCGAGCGGATGGTCCCGATGACCTTCTCCGGCTCGGTGGTGGCGAAGACGAACTTCACGTGCGCCGGCGGCTCCTCGACAAGCTTGAGGAGTGCGTTGAAGCCCTGGCTGGTGACCATGTGGGCCTCGTCGATGATGAAGATCTTGTACCGGTCCCGCGCCGGGGCGAACGCGGCCCGCTCGCGCAGCTCGCGCGCGTCGTCGACACCACCGTGCGACGCAGCGTCCATCTCGACGACGTCGAGCGAGCCGGCGCCGCCGCGCGCGAGGTCCACGCAGCTCGGGCAGGTGCCGCACGGGGTGTCGGTCGGGCCCTGCTCGCAGTTGAGGCAGCGGGCGAAGATGCGCGCCGACGTCGTCTTCCCGCAGCCGCGGGGGCCGGAGAACAGGTAGGCGTGGGAGATGCGGTCGCCACGCAGGGCGGACATCAGCGGATCGGTCACGTGCTCCTGCCCGATGACGTCCGCGAAGGTCTCCGGGCGATAGCGGCGGTACAGGGCGGTGCTCACCCCTGAACTCTAGGCGCCCCGACGACCGCGGCGCTCATCCCTGTGGACCGGGTGCCCGGCCGGCCGGGCCGGAGACGTAAAGGACCCCTCGTGCACCCGCCAGAGCTCACCTGCCCTTGCTGCCTTCCGGCCCTGGGGGAGTTCAGTGAGGTGACGCCGCACGAGGGGTCGCCCGCAAGTCTAACGGACGCCACGACCGGGTCCAGCCGCCCTGCTCGGGGCGGGCAGCGACGCGATCTTCAGCACAGTCCGACCGGGCGGTTCGATCCGGCGCTCAGCCTCAGGTACCCTCGTACCGCCAGGAGGATTCGCCTAGTGGCCTATGGCGCACGCTTGGAAAGCGTGTTGGGTGCAAGCCCTCGAGGGTTCGAATCCCTCATCCTCCGCAGCCCGACGGGCCCGGCCGCGCACCAGCTGCGCAGCCGGGCCCGTCGTCGTCCCGGCACCTTCGCTGGTGCGGGAGCTGACCGCGGCCCCTCTGGGCGAGCCGGAACGTAGTATCGACGGGTGATCTTCAAGGCAGTCGGCGACCAGCGCCCCTACCCCGACCACGGAGTGACCTCGACCCGGGACTGGGCAGCCGTCGCTCCGCGCCAGGTCCGGCTCGACGAGCTCGTCACCACCAAGCGTGAGCTCGACCTGCACCACCTGCTGTCGGAGGACTCGACGTTCTACGGCGACCTGTTCGCCCACGTCGTCACCTGGCGCGGCGTGCTCTACCTCGAGGACGGCCTCCACCGCGCACTGCGCGCCGCCCTCCAGCAGCGGCTCCACGTCCACGCCCGGGTGCTCGAGCTCGACCTCGACGGTCAGGTGCTCGGTGCGTAGGACCGCCACGAATCACCGGAACCAGCCCGCACCGACTACCTTGGCACCGTGACGACCGACCTCGACGCCGATGCCGTTGCCGAACGCCGCCGCGCCGCTCGCCGCCGCCGGCTCCAGCAGCGCCAGACCCTGATCTTCGGCGTGCTGCTCACCGCCCTGCTCGCCGTCGCCCTCCTCGCGGCGGCGATGTGGGGCAACGTCATCCCGTCGCCGTTCAGCCGGCCGTTCAGCTCCGAGGCACCGACGGACGCCGCCAACACGTCGGTGCCCTGCCCGCCGGCGAACGCGCTCCCCACGCCGTTCGGCGAGATCACCGTGAACATCTTTAACGCGACCACGGAGGGCGGCCTGGCCGCCCGTACCGCCAGCGGGCTCGCCCAGTTCGGCATCACGGTCAGCCAGACCGCGAACTACAGCACCTCCGTCGACGGCGTCGCCCGGATCGTCACCGGCCCGCACGGCCTGCGGTCCGCGTACACGGTGGCCGCACTCATGCCGGGCGCGGAGGTGGCGCTCGACGGACGCGAGGACGAGACGATCGACGTCGTCGTCGGCAGTGCCTTCGACAGCGTTCCCGATCCCACGTCGGCGGCACTCGACCCGGAGGCACCGCTCGAGGTCCCTGCTGGGTGCAGCCCGGTAACCATCCCCGAGCCCACCGACGACGCCACCGACGCGTGACCGCGCTCAGTCGCGCGGTGCCTCCTCCGGCTCGCGCGGCTGCGGGACCGACGCCGGGCTGACGGCCTCGGCGCTCGTCCCTCGCCACCGGGCCAGCGCGCGCATGACGTGGTAGATGCCCAGCGCGGCGGCGGTGCCCAGCGCGATCCCCTCGAAGATCATGTCTCCGGCCACCCAGGTGTAGTTCGCGATCCCGACGATGAGCGCGATCCCCGCCGTCGTGAGGTTGACCGGGTCGGAGAAGTCGACCTTGGCTTGCACCCAGATGCGGGCGCCCAGCACGCCGATCATCCCGTAGAGCACTGTCGCGGCGCCGCCGAGGACGCCGGCGGGGATGGTGTTGATGAGCTCGCCGAACTTCGGCGACATGCTCAGCAGCAGTGCGACGAGCCCCGCCACGACGTACGCCGCGGTGGAGTAGACGCGGGTCGCGGCCATCACGCCGATGTTCTCCGCGTAGGTCGTGGTGCCCGAGCCACCACCGGCTCCTGCCAGGGTGGTAGCGACGCCGTCGGCGAACAGTGCGCGGCCGGTGACGTCGTCGAGGTTCTCCCCCGTCATCGCCGCGACGGACTTCACGTGACCGACGTTCTCGGCGATGAGGACGATGACCACCGGCACGAACAGCCCGACCACCGACAGCTCGAACGTGGGCGCGGTGAACTGCGGCAGCCCGATCCAGGACGCCTCGCCGACGGCGGTGAAGTCGACCTCGTCGCGTAGCACGGCCACGAGGTAGCCGGCGAGGACGCCGACGAGGATGGCCAGGCGCCCGAGGATCCCGCGGAACAGCACGGTCACGAGGATGACGACCGCGATCGTCGCCAGCGCCGTCACCGGCGCCGCGGACACGTTGTTCCAGGCCGACGGCGCCAGGTTGAACCCGATGAGCGCGACGACCGTGCCGGTGACGATCGGCGGCATGACGATGTCGATCCAGCGTGCCCCCGCGAAGTGCACGAGCAGCCCGACGAGCGCGAGGAGGACCCCGGTGATGAGGATCCCGCCAAGGGCGGCCGACATGCCGCCGATCTCGGTCGCCGCGCCGATCGGCGCGATGAACGCGAAGCTGGAGCCGAGATAGCTCGGCACCCGGTTGCGGGTGATGAGGAGGAAGCCGAGCGTCCCGATCGCCGAGAAGAACAGCGTGGTCGCCGGCGGGAAGCCGGTGAGCAGCGGTACGAGGAAGGTCGCCCCGAACATCGCGACGACGTGCTGGGCGCCGATCCCGATCGTCCGCGGCCAGCTGAGCCGCTCACCGGGGGCGACGACGTCGCCCGGCCCGACGTTGACACCATCTCCGTGCACGCGCCAGATTGCCATGGCTCCTACCTCTCATCGCCGCTCGTGGTGACGCGCAGACTAGCGGGCCTGGGTAGCCGCAGGGCTCGATCGTCCGAGGTCGTGGCAGGCTGCTCCCGGGAGGCACACGATGACCGACGACGACGTCCGCCCCGATCCGTCCGCGGCACCGTGGGCGCCGCCGGGGCACGAGCGGCGCGCTGCCGACGCTCCGGCGCCGGCCGACCGCTCCGGACCTGCCGACCCGTACCGGCCGGTCCACCCGCGGCAACCGGCGCAGCCGCACCCGTCCGCCGCCGCGTCGGCTGCCCCGTGGCCCGGCTCCGGCGGAGCGGCGCCCGGAGCGGCACAGCCGTTCGCGGTCAGCGGCAGCCACCGGGAGTCGGTGCTCGCCGGTCCCGGGTACAGCAGCCCGGCGTACCGCAACGACCAGGCTGCGGTCGCCTCGCTCGTGCTCGGCCTGGTCGGCGTCGTCGTCCCGGCGGTCTGCCTGTTCGCGGTGCTCCTGGGCCACATCGGGCTGCGCCGGCTGCGTACCTCCTACCGCGGCGGCCGCGGCCTGGCGGTGGCGGGCCTCGTCCTCGGCTACCTGATGACCGCCGTGTGGCTCGCCGTCCTCGTCCTGCAACTGGTGCTCAACTCCCTCTGAGCAGCGGTAGCGTGCCGTCTTGTGAAGCCGTTCCTGCTGCTGGCAACCCGGTCCGAGGACGCCGTCGCCGACACCGAGTACGCCTCACTCCTGCGCCACGGCGGGCTGACGGAGTCCGAGCTGCACCGGGTCCGGCTCGAGGCGACGCCGATGCCGGACATCGACCTCGACGGCTACTCCGGGATCATCGTCGGTGGCAGCCCGTTCACCACGTCGATCCCCGACGAGCACAAGAGTGACACCCAGCGTCGGGTGGAGGCCGAGCTCGCCGAGCTGCTCGACGAGCTCATCGATCGCGACTTCCCGTTCCTCGGCGCCTGCTACGGGGTCGGCACGCTGGGCCGGCACATCGGCGGAGTCATCGACGACACCTACGGGGAGCCGATCAGCGCGCCGATGGTGACCCTCACCGACGCCGGACGGCGCGACCCGCTGCTCGCCGGTTTGCCGGAGAGCTTCCAGGCGTACGTGGGACACAAGGAGGCCTGCGCTTATCTGCCGGCGACCGCGACCGTCCTTGCTGGCTCGGCCCGCTGCCCGGTCCAGATGTTCCGGGTCCGGCAGAACCTCTACGGCACCCAGTTCCACCCCGAGCTCACGCTCGACGCTCTCGTCGAGCGGATGGAGACCTACCGGCACGCCGGCTACTTCCCGCCCGAGGAGTTCGCCGCCGTCCACCGGGAGGTGGCGGCCGCCGACGTCGGCGCGGTGCACCGGATCCTGGCGAACTTCGTCGAGCGCTACGCGAGGTGACCGAGGCACTCTGACCTCGAATCGAAGCTACTTGCACTTCTTGCAACTAGGTGCAACGGTTGCGCCATGGACGAATGGACCGCAACCACAGAGGACACCCCCGGCACCGGAGTGACGCCGGAGCGTGCCCGCGCGCTGCTCGCCTCATTGCCGAGCCGGCCGAGACGGCAGCTCGGGCCGACGGACCACCTCAGCGCTGGGCTCACGATCGTCCTCGCGTTGGCCTCGGGGTTGCTCGCCCTCTCCGGCAGGCCCTGGTGGGCCACCATCCCCGCGCTTGCAGCGATCGCAATGGCCAACGCCTGGCTCACCGGTCGCATCCAGCGCGTGAACGAGCCGCGACTGCGCACCACCATCCTGCCGACCGCGGTCTTCACCGCCTGGCTGCTGGTGCCGGTCTGGCGAGGTATCACCCGGGGCGAGACAGCGCCGCTCCCAGAGGCGTTCATCCTTGCCGGGCTCGCCCCGGTCGCCTGGCTGGTGTTCTACGTCATCCTACTGATCCGCCGCTGAGGCCGACGTGACCTATCAAGAGCTCGACCCACACCTCCTCGCCCCCAAGCGCTTCGTCACGCTCGCCCACCTCAACCAGGTCGAGCAGGCGGACTACCCCGCGCTCCAGGAGTCGACCGGGCTGTCCACCCCCGACCTGTCCAAGATCATCCGCGACCTCGAGGAACGCGGACTGGTCGAGGTCACCAAGGAACGCAAGAACCGCTACGGGCACACACTCGTGCGGCTCAGCGACGAGGGCGAGAAGAGATTCCGGGAGCTGCTGCGCACCCTCAACGAGGTCGCCGGCCACTGAGCCCGGCACCGCAGGGAGACAAGAAGGGCCCCTCGGGATGCCGAGGGGCCCTTCCACACGCGGTAGCGGTGGGATTTGAACCCACGGTGGCTATGAACCACACGGCATTTCGAGTGCCGCACCTTCGGCCGCTCGGACACGCTACCTCGGCGGGCAATGCTACCCGGCGGGAGCGGCTGCGCCCAAGCCGGAGGCCCACGTCACACCCGCCGGCGCGGCTCGGCGACCGACGCGAGCTTCGTGGCGCGGCCCCGTAGCCTCGGGAACGTGAGACACCTGCCGCCCCGCATCGTCGCCCCACCCGCCGACGCCCTGCGTCCCGAACCCGCGGACATCGAGGCGGCGACCGCGCCGATCATCGACGCTCTCGCTGGCCGCACGACGGCGGTGCTCACCGGCGCCGGCATCTCCACCGACTCCGGGGTGCCGGACTACCGCTCCCCCGGCTCGCCGCCGCGCACTCCCATGACCTACCAGCAGTTCCTCTCCGGCCCCACCTTCCGCCGCCACTACTGGGCCCGCAACCACCTCGGCTGGCGCCACCTCCTGGAGGTGGCGCCGAACGCCGGGCACATGGCGCTGGCCGAGCTCGAGAGCTCCGGGGTGGTGAACGGCGTCATCACGCAGAACATCGACCTGCTCCACGTCCGCGCCGGGTCACGCAACGTCGTGCACCTCCACGGGCGCTACGACCGCATCGTCTGCCTCGACTGCCGGCTGGTCATCCCGCGCGAGGAGCACGACGCGATGCTCGTCGCCCTCAACCCGGGCTGGCGGGAGCGGATGGCGAGCGTCGTGGACGTCGAGGTGGCGCCGGACGCTGACGCGGTGCTCGCCAGCACCGGCGACTTCGTGGTTGCCGACTGCCCGCGCTGCGGCGGCGTGCTCTCCCCCGACGTGGTGTTCTTCGGCGCAACCACGCCGCCGGAGCGGGTCACCGCCGCGCGGACGATGGTCGAGGAGGCCGACGCGCTGCTCGTGGTCGGCTCGTCGCTGGCGGTGATGTCCGGGCTGCGGTTCGTGCGGCAGGCCGCCAAGGAGGACAAGCCGATCGTCATCGTCAGCCGAGGCCCCTCCCGCGGGGACGACCTCGCCGCGGTCAAGGTCGAGGCCGGCGCCAGCCGGGTGCTGCCGCTGCTCGCCCGGGTGCTGCCCGGCAGCTGAGCCACGGGCCAGCACCGACCACCCGCCGCCGCGACTCACCCGGTGGGCGACCGGCGCGCAGCGAAGAATCCGCGCAGCAGCTCGGCGCTGACCTCCGCCTCGACCCCGCCGACAACCTCCGCCCGGTGGTTGAGCCGGCCGTCACGGACCACATCACGCACCGACCCGCACGCACCCGCCTTCGGGTCCCATGCCCCGAGCACCACCCGGGCCACCCGGGCGAGCACGATCGCGCCGGCGCACATCGTGCACGGCTCGAGGGTGACGATCAGCGTGCAGCCGGTGAGCCGAAGATCACCGCGGACCGCCGCGGCCTGCCGCAGCGCGAGGATCTCGGCGTGCGCGGTGGGGTCGGAATCGGCCTCGCAACGGTTGCGGGTGGCGGCCAGCACGGCACCGTCCGGCCCGAGGACAACCGCCCCGACCGGCACGTCGCCCGTCTCGGGTGCCCGACGTGCCTCGTCGAGAGCCTGCGCCATGGCCGCCGCCCACCGCTTCATGACCCCATCCTCCCGCGACCCCGCCGGTACCGGGTACGTTCTATCCATGCGCCTGCACGTAGCCGATCACCCGCTCATCGCCCACAAGCTCACCGTGCTGCGTGACCAGCGCACCGAGTCACCGACCTTCCGACTGCTCGTCGACGAGCTCGTCACGCTGCTGGCGTACGAGGCCACCCGTGAGGTGCGCACCGAGCGGATCGAGGTGCACACACCGGTGGCGCAGACCACCGGGATCCACCTCGCTGCTCCCCGGCCCATCGTGGTGCCCATCCTCCGCGCCGGGCTCGGGATGCTCGCCGGCATGACACGCCTGCTGCCGACCGCCGAGGTCGGGTTCCTCGGCATGCAGCGCGACGAGACCACGCTCGAGGCGATCACCTACGCCAACCGGCTGCCCGACGACCTCTCCGGACGCCAGGTGTTCGTGCTGGACCCGATGCTCGCCACCGGCGCCACGCTCGTCATGGCCATCGAGTACCTGCTGGAGCGCGGCGCGCGTGACGTGACGGCCATCTTCCTGCTCGTCGCACCCGAAGGTCTGCGCACCGTGGAGGCGAGCGTGGGCGACCGTGGCAACGTGACGATCGTCACTGCGGCTGTCGACGAGCGGCTCGACGAGAACGCCTACATCGTGCCGGGCCTCGGGGACGCCGGCGACCGCCTTTACGGCATCGTCTGAGGTCACGCGCACCGACCACCTGCAACGACCGCTCACAGCGGGGAACTTTCGTCAGTCATGCACTGACGAAAGTTCCCCGCTGCTTTGTTGTGCGGGCAGCGGAAACGACATGCCTGTTATTCATGTGACTGATGTTGCAAGAGTTTTCTATGTGACAGATGTGCATTAGTCTTTCGCGAGGAACTCGGTGCCGGCGTCCTCTCGGACGGATCGGCACGGGCCCCGACCTTCTGAGGAGACGACGTGTCAGCTGCCGCGAGCCCTGGCTCTGTGCCGCCCCGCCGGGGGCGCCGGATCGTCGGCCGCTTCAGCACCGTTCTGCTCGCCGGGCTGCTGACCTTCGCAGTGCTCGCCAGCACGGTGACCGCGGCCCCGTCGATCCCCGGGTGGCTGCTGCTGCCGCTCGAGGCCACCGGGATGGTCGCCGCACGGCCGGTCGAGGCTCCGCTGCAGCGCAGCGCGCTCACCCGTCCGCTCGACGTCTACGTCGAGCAGCAGGTGAGCGAGCAGATCGTCACCGCGGGCGAGGACAGCGCCGCGTCCGGTGACAACGCCGCCAAGGCCCGCACCGCCGCCTTCGACCAGCCCCGCGCGTCCCGTTCTCGCGCGCTGCCGCCGACGACCCCCAAGGTCAGTCCCGAGGACGACGTCTCCGTCGCCGGCCCCGGCGACGAGGAGGCCACCTTCGCCGGACCTGGCGAGGGTGAGGCCGTCGCACGCCCTGACGAGGCCGAGCCCGACGTCGCGCTACCGGCCGAAGAGCCCTCCGCCGAGCCCGCGGTCGTGGCGACCGAGGAGCCCACCGAGCCGGAGCCGAGCCCCACGCCGGAGCCGGAGCCGACCACGCCCGAGCTCGAGCCCGAGCCCGAGCCCGAGCCCGAGCCGACAACGCCGGAACCCGAGCCGGAGCCGGAGCCGGAGCCGACCACCCCGGAACCCGAGCCGACCACGCCCGAGCCGACCCCGTCGGCCACGGCCACCCCCGCGCCCACCCCGTCGGCGACCCCGGCACCGGCGCCCAGCCCGTCCGCGACACCGCAGCCGGCTCCCAGTCCCACCCCGTCGGCAACGCCGCGCCCGACGCCGTCCCAGACGCCGAGCCCCACGGCCACGCCCACCCCGCGCCCCACGCCGACGCCGACACCGCCACCCGTCTCGAACGGGGACACCGCCACCGCGCGCAGCACGCTGTTCGCGCTCATCAACCAGTTCCGCGCGGCGAAGGGCCTGCCCCGGCTGGAGTACAACAACCACCTGCAGAGCGTCGCGCAGGGCTGGGCCAACCAGCTGAAGTCGATCGACGCGGTGCGGCACAACCCGAACTACCGCGCCCAGGTCCAGGCCCCGGGCGGATGGGGCCGCACCAGCGAGCTCGTCGTGCGCAACACCGGCGGGATGAACATGAACTTCAACAACCTGCTCAGCTGGATGCACACCTGGTGGACGGAGTCCGACGGCCACTGGCCGTGGATGCTCGACGACGAGTACACCCACGTCGGCTACGGCTTCGTGTGGAGCAACTCGGGGGTCCCCTACGCGGTGACGATCCTCGGCCAACAGCTCTGACACCAGCACCGATCGGCCAGCCCACCGGTCAGCGTTGCGTGAAGCCCTGCTCGCCGAGCGGCTCCTCGTCGCGGACCTCGACACGCTCGACGCGCGCACCGGACGGCCCGTCGTGCAGCCAGCGCAGCGCGCCCGCGACGGCGTCGTCCTCCCCCTCGAGCACCGCCTCGACGGTGCCGTCGGGCAGGTTGCGCACCCAGCCGGCGACGCCGAGTGCCTCCGCCTGCCGTACGCACGACAGCCGGTAGCCGACGCCCTGCACGCGGCCGGAGACGATCGCGTGGCTCCGTCGCATCACTGCCCACCTTCCTCGCCGAGCACCTCGACTGCCTGCGCGACAACGTCGACCATCCACCCGGCGTCGGGCACCGAGGCGATGTCCTCGCCGGCGATCTGTACGACGACCACGATCTGCCGGCCGTCCTCGTGCTCCAGGTACCACGAGCCTGCCATCTCACCGGTCGAGCTGCCGCCCTTGAACGCCACGTGCTCCCAGCCGGCGGGCACCTCGATGCCCGGGTTGGCGGCGAGCATGCCGCGCACCGCCTCGAGCTCGGCGGTCTCCTCCTGCAGGCCGACGTGCGCGCGACAGAGGTCCTCGGCGGTGGCGAACCAGTCGAGGTCGTCGTCCCAGACGACGTCGGCGGCGCGCGCCTGGTCGATGACGACGTCGCCGCCGGGAAGCCCGTCGAGCAGCGCCTGGCGCTCCGCATCGTCGGCGGCGGCCCACCGCCGGCGCAGCTCACGCTCGGTGAAGCCGAGCTGGAACATCTCGCGGGTGGTGATGAGCGGCGTCAGGAGGTCGGGGTCGTGATGGCCGAGCCGCTCGGCCGCCGCGAGCACCGCGGGCCGTCCGACGGCATCGATGAGGAGGTCGGTGGCGGTGTTGTCGCTGATCGCGATCAGCGCGGCCGCGGCGTCCTCGACGGTCACCTCGGTGCCGGTCGGCTCGCCCTGCAGCGTGCCCGAGGGCAGCGACCGGAGGTCGTCGGTGAGCGTGAGGGTGTCCTGCCAGCCGAGCTCGCCGTCGGCGACGGCGTACCGCACGGCGTCGAGCACGTAGAGCTTGACGATCGAGCCGATCGGCCGCACCACGTCGGCGTCGCGCGCGAGCAGCGGGCGGCAGGTGCCGTCGTCGACCTCGGCGACGAGCACCGAGGTCTCGGCCGGCAGCCCCGCGAGCGCGGCGTCGAGGTCATCGAGGCTCGTGACCTCGGGGACCGGCTCGGCGATCTCGAAGAACAGCACGCTCATCCGGCCGTCCGGCTGGGTGCCGAGGTGAAGGACGAACCGGTCGACGGGACCAGCCAGCGGCAGCTGAGCGTCGTCCTCGGTGCCGCTGTACCCCTCGACCGTGAACGGTCCGGAGGCACGGAGCTGGTCGAAGACTGCGGCGAGGTCCTCGTCCGGCACCTGCTCCCGGAAGCGCTCCTCGAAGCGCTCCGCCACCTCCTCGGCCGCCGGTCCCTCGGGGGCCGCGAGCTGGTCGAGCACCCACTGGGTCGCGGTACCGGCGCGGGTCTGCGGGATCGTCACCTCCGGGGCCACCACGACGGCGTCAGGTCCCGGGGTCGTCGTCTCAGGCTCGGGCTCGGTGCCCTGCCCGGAGCAGCCGGCGAGCAGGAGAGCACCGACGACGGCGCCGAGGACGGGGCGGGACGCAGCTCGAGTAGTCATCGCCGTCATCCTCCCAGCCGCCACGGCAGCCGGTCACCTGGCCTCCTGGGTCGGCGGCTGGGATGATCGCGCCATGCCGCCAGTCGACGTCGCCACCCCTGACGTGCTGCCCGAGCCGTGGCGGCAGCGCCGGATCACGCTGCGCCCGTCCGCCTACTACGGGCCGGCGCCGTACGCGGTGCTCGTGCACCGGGCGGAGCCCACGGCCGGCCGGCGCGCGGTGCTCTACCTCCACGGCTTCACCGACTACTTCTTCCAGGCCGAGCACGCCGAGCGGTGGATCGCCGCCGGCACGGACTTCTACGCGCTGGACCTGCGACGCAGCGGGCGGGCGTCGGTCGGCGTCTCCCGGCCGGCCGACATCCGGGACCTTCGCGACCACGACGAGGAGATCGACGCCGCGATCGGGCAGATCCTCGCCGACGGCCACGACGAGGTCGTGCTGCTCGGCCACTCCACCGGCGGGCTCATCGCCGTCGGGTACGCCGACCGGCACCCGGGGGCGGTGGACGCCGTCGTCCTCAACAGCCCGTGGTTCGAGCACAACGGGCCCTGGGCCGAGCGTGCGCTGCTGACGCCGCTGGTCCACCTGCTCGCCCGCTGGCTGCCGAGCCTGCCCGTCGGCGGGCTGGACCCCGGTTACGGCCGCTCGCTGCACCGGACCACCGGCGGCGCCTGGGACTACGACCTCGCGTGGAAGCCGTTCGACGGGTTCCCGATGCGCGCCGGGACGTTCTCCGCGGTGCGCCGGGCGCAGGCCGCGCTGGCGGCCGGCCTGGACGTCACGGTGCCGGTGCTCGTCTGCTGCTCGACGCGGTCGGGCTCGCCGAAGCGGCCGTCGCGCGAGGAGCTCACCGGCGCCGACTGCGTGCTGGACGTCGCGCACATGGTCGAGCGGGCGCCGCTCGTGGGACCCGACGTGAGCGTCGTCGAGATCGACGGCGGGGTCCACGACCTCGCGCTGTCACGGCAGCCGGCACGCGAGACGTACGAGCGCACCGTCATCGGCTGGACCGCCGATCGGCTCGGCGGTCGCTAGCCTGTCGGGCGCCCGTCGTCGCCCGCCCCCCGCGCGACGTCCCGCCCCTCGGCGGCCGCGTCTCGCTGCTGCACGACGCCATCGCTACCGGCGGTGCCCCGGCGCTCCGGCGCAGCGGTGTCCCGGCCCTCCGTCGCCGGTGGCGGCACGTCGTCGACCACCCGCTTGACCTCCATGTCGACGGTGTCACGCAGCGTCGAGTTGCGCATCGCGATCGCCGCGGCGAGGGCGATGAGCGCCATCAGCCCCATGACGAGGTAGATGATCGCCATCCCGTCGCCGTAGGTCTCACGGACGATCTGCTCGGCGCCGTCGGGCAGCGCGGCGACGTCCAGCTGGTCAGCGGCCACCGTGGACGGGTCGATCCCGGCGGCCACCAGCCGGGTGGCGAGCAGCGTCCCGATGTGGGCGGAGAGCACCGCACCGAGCACCTGCACGCCGATCGCGCCGCCGAGCGACCGGAAGAACGCGACGGCCGAGCTCGCCACCCCCATGTTCTCCAGCCGCACCGTGTTCTGGACGGCGAGCACGAGGTTCTGCATCGACGCCCCCTGCCCCACCCCCATGAGGGCGAGGAAGATACCGATGAGCCACAGCGGCGTCGTCGCGCCGACCGTCGCCATCAGCAGCACCCCGGCGGCCTGGATGGCGATGCCGCCGACGACGTACCGCTTCCAGGTGCCCCGACGGCTCACCAGCCGCCCGGCGACGGTCGAGGCGATGAACACCCCGATCATCATCGGGGTGATGAGCAGGCCGGCAGGCGCCGGGCCATAGCCCCGGCCGATCTGGAAGTACTGGCCGAGGAAGACCGGGGCGGCGAACATCACGGTGCCCACCGCGAAGCTGGCGACGATGCTCAGCGCGGTGGTGCGCTCGGTGAGGATCCACATCGGCACGACCGGCTCGACGGCGCGCCGCTCGACGAGCACGAACGCCACCGTTCCCAGGATCGCGCCGCCGACCATCGCGACGCTCTGCCACGACACCCACGGGAAGACCGTCCCGACGAACGAGAGCCACAGCAGCAGCAGGGTCACCGACAGCACGATGAGGGCAGCGCCCCAGTAGTCGATCTTCGGCTTGCGGCGGGTGCTCGGCGGCACCACCAGGCGCCGGTACAGCACCCAGATCGCGATGATCGAGAACGGGACGGCACTCCAGTAGGTCCAGCGCCAGCCCAGCCACGGGGTGTCGACGATGATGCCGCCGATGAGCGGGCCGGAGACGGTGGCGACCGCCATCACGGCGCCCATGTAGCCGTTGTACTTCCCGCGCTCCCGCGGGGAGATGATCGAGGCGATCGTCGTCTGCACGAGCGCCATCTGCGCGCCCATCCCGACGCCCTGGATCACCCGGTAGGCGATGAGGGTCTCGGCGCTCTGCGCGGAGCCGGCGAGCAGCGAGCCGATGCTGAACAGCACGATCGAGAACAGCAGCAGCTTCTTCTTGTCGAAGAGGTCGGCGAGCTTGCCGAAGATCGGGGTGCTCGCGGTCATCGCGAGCAGCGAGGCGGTGACGATCCAGGTGTACTGCAGCTGGCTGCCGTCGAGGTCGGCGATGATCACCGGCAGCGCGTTGCCGACGATGGTGGCCGAGAGCATCGAGACGAAGAGCGCGAGGAGCAGGCCGGTGAAGACCTTCATGATCTGCTGGTGCGCGGCGAGCTCCTCCGGGGTGCGCCGGGTGCGGCCGAAGCGGCCGCCGGGGGTGTCGGGCGCGGCCATCAGGCGCTCTCCTCCGAGCCGGTGGTCGTGGGCAGGACGCGGGCGTCGCCACGGAACTCGCCGAGCGCTTCACCGATCGTGCTGAGCGCGTCGGCGAGCGTGTCGATCTGAGTGGTGCGCCAGCTCTCCAGAGCGCGCTCGAGGTGGTCGCGGCGCTTGCTGCGGACCAGCGCCCTGATCTCCTCGCCGGTGGTGGACAGCCGGATGAGCGCGGCGCGGCCGTCGTCGGGGTCGGGCCGCCGCTCGATGCAGCCGGTCTTCTCCAGCGGGCCGAGGTGACGGCTGACGACCGACGGGTCCACCCACAGTTCCTCCGCCAGCTCGGCGATCCGCACCTCGCCCAGCCCGCCGAGCACGCCGATGACCGCCACCTGGCTGGCCGAGAGGCCGGTGTCCCGGGCGAGGGCGACGCTGAGGTTGCGGTTACGGCGGACGAGATCGCCCAGCGCGTCGACCAGACGCTCGAAGGACTGGGGGCGGGGGTTGTCGGTCACGAGGAGTCACTCTAGGTCAGGTACGTGCAGCATGCATCTATTCCTGCGGTGTCGTTGCTCACCGCGCCCGCAGCATGGTCACCGCGCCGTGCACTAAGTGGCTGTGGCGGCGGTGGTCAGCGCCCCGCGAGCGCCGGGAGCAGCTCCTGCTCGGCCAGCTCGAGGAACGGCGCCTGGTCCTGGCCGACGTGGTGCAGGTAGATCTCCTCGAAGCCGAGCCGCTCGTACTCGCGCAGCTGGGTGACGAGGTCGGCCACCGAGTCGGTAACGACGACGGCGCCGGCGATCGCCTCGTCAGGCACGAACTGGCCGATCTTGTCGAAGTCCTCCGGCGTGGCGGTGTCATGGCTGACGGGTTCGGGGAACGGGTGGTTCTGCCACTGGTCCCGCGCGATGTCGCGAGCCTCACGCATGCTGGGCGCGATCGACAGGTGGACCTGGAGCGCGAGCGGCCCCGCCCCGCCGTGGCGCCGGTAGGCGGCGACGACCTCGGTCATCGTGGCGAGCTCGGCGTTGATGGTGATGAGGCCGTCGGCCCAGGTGGCGGCGCGCGCCGCCGTCGCCGGGGACAGCGCCGGGCCGATGAGCCGGGGCGGCACCTCGGGCCGCGAGTAGACACGGGCACGGTCGACGACGACGTGCCCCCGGTGGGTCACTTCCTCACCTGCGTGGAGCCGGCGAATGATCCGGGCGCACTCCTCGAGGCGATCCTGGCGCAGGTCCTTGCCGATCCACTTGTCCCCGGTGATGTGCTCGTTCATGTTCTGCCCGGAGCCGAGCGCCAGCCAGAACCGGTCCGGGAACATCTCCGCCACGGTAGCCGAGGCCTGCGCGACGACCGCCGGGTGGTAGCGCTGGCCAGGCGCGGTCACGGTGCCCAGGCGCAGGTCCGTCGTCGCCAGCGCCGCGCCGAGCCACGACCAGGCGAACCCTGAGTTCCCCTGCCGCACCGACCACGGTGCGAAGTGGTCCGAGCACATCGCCATCGCGAAGCCCGCGCGCTCGGCCCGCTGGACGTCGCGGAGCAGCTGCGAGGGCGCGATCTGCTCGTGGGAGGCGTGGAAACCGTAGGAGGTCATCGACCTGGCGCGGCGGCCTTGATGGCGTCGGCCGCCCGGATGAGTCCGAGGTGGCTGAACGCCTGCGGGTAGTTCCCGGCCAGCCGCCCGGTCGCCGGGTCATACTCCTCGGCGAGCAGCCCGAGGTCGCTGGCCCGGCCCACGAGCCACGCCATGATCTCTTCCGCCTCCTCGAGGCGCCCGCTGCTGGCGTACTGCTCGACCAGCCAGAAGCTGCACATGAGGAACGGGTACTCCCCGCCCTCGAGGCCGTCGATGGCGGCGGCCGTGCGGTAGCGGTGGACGAGGCCCGGCTCGATCACCAGGTCCTGCTCGATCCGCGCCACCGTCCCGAGCATCCGTGGGTCGTCGTAGCGCAGGTAGCCGGTGTGCGGCAGCTGCAGCAGCGAGGCGTCCACCTCGGTGTTGGCGTACGTCTGGTTGTAGCTGCCGAGCTCCTCGTTGAAGCCGTGCTCCTCGATCTCCGCGGCCAGCCGGTCGCGCAGCTCGCGCCACCGGTCCACCGGGCCGTCGTGGCCGCGCTCCTCGACCGCGCGGATGCCACGGTCGAAGGCGGCCCACATCATCACCCGGCCGTGGGTGAAGTAGTGCGTGTCCCCGCGCATCTCCCAGATCCCGTGGTCCTTGCGGTCGATGTTGTCCCCGGCGTACTTCAGCAGGCTCTTCTGCAGGCCCCAGGTGTACTCGTCCTCGGCGACGCCGGCCTCCCGCAGCTCGTGCAGCGCGATCATCACCTCCCCGACGACGTCGGCCTGGTACTGGTCGGCCGCGCCGTTGCCGATGCGCACCGGGCGTGAGCCCTCGTAGCCGGCGAGGTGGTCGAGCTCGAGCTCGATGAGGTCCCGCTCCCCGCCAAGCCCGTACATGATCCTCACGTCGGCGGCGTCACCGGCCACCGCGCGCAGCAGCCAGTCGCGCCACAGCGTCGCCCCCTCCGTCAGCCCGTGGCCGATGGCCACCTCGATGGTCAAGGCGGCGTCCCGCAACCAGGTGTACCGGTAGTCCCAGTTGCGCCCGCCGCCGAACAGCTCGGGCAGCGACGCGGTGGGCGCGGCGACGATGCCGCCGGTCTCCGAGTGGGTGAGGGCGCGCAGCACGAGCAGTGAGCGCAGCACGATGGGCTGGTGCCCGGTGTGGACCTCCAGCTGCGAGGACCACGCCGTCCAGAACTCGACGGTCTCCGCGAAGGCCTGGTCCGCGTCGGGCGGCTCGGGCGGCTCGCGGAAGGAGGGGAACCAGGTGAGGTCCCAGTCGAGCGCGTCTCCCTCGCGCAGCCGGAAGGTCCCGACCAGCCGCGGCGCCCGGCCGCCCTCCTCCGGTCCGGGCTCCTGGTGGCCGCCGGGCTGGGCCGCAGAGGCGTGGGTCGCGTCGCTCGCCCGGTCGCCGTCATCACCGCCGGCGTCCTCGTGCTCGCCCTCGTCGGGCCAGTGCAGCATCGGCCCGGTGACGAGGATGGCATCCGGCCCGGCCAGCGCGAGCATGGCCCGCTCGCCCGTGGCGAGCTCCACCTGCCGCGTCCAGGGCGTGGCACGCGCGTAGTCGAACCGCAGCCGGAGGTCGTGCTCCACGTCCACCTCGCCGGCCAGGCACTCGACCCGCCGGACGAGGTCGCCCTGGGTAGTGCTCGGGGGCAGGAAGTCGGTGACCCGGACCCTGCCGGTGGGGGTCTGCCAGGTGGTTTCCAGCACGAAGGTCTGCGGCAGGTAGCGCCGTTCCACGACCTCGCCGTCGATGGCGCGCAGCAGCCACCTGCCGTCGTCGGCGTCGCCGAGGATGGCGGAGAACACCGCCGGGGAGTCGAAGCGCGGCAGGCAGAGCCAGTCGATGCTGCCGTCGCGCGACACCAGCGGGCCGGTGCGCAGGTCGGACAGCAGGGCGTAGTCCTCCAGGGGGGTGCTCATCCCTCACAGTCCTACCGCACCGGCCCCCCGGCCGCACCCTGCGGCGCGATCAGTGGTCGCGCAGCGCCGCGATGAGCTCGTCCTTGTTCATCGAGGACCGGCCCTCGATGCCGATTTCCTTCGCGCGGTCCTGCAGCTCGTCGACCGTCCAGTCGTCGTAAGAGCCGGACCTGCCGCCCTTCTCGCCGACGTCGCTGCGGGAGCTGGCAGCGGCGGCGTTGGCGATCCGGGCGGACTTCTCCTTGGAGCTGCCCTCGTCGCGCAGCTCCTCGTAGAGCTCCTTGTCCTTGATGCTCGGGCCGGGGTCCTGCTTGCCGGGCATGACGTCGTCCTCTCGTCGGGGTCGGACGTCCAGCATCTGCCGCAGGCGCCCCGGCCGCGAGTCGAGCGCTCAGCCCACCGCCGCGAGCTCGCTCTCGATGACCTCACGGAAGACCTCGATGGGTTGAGCGCCGAGGAACGGCGTACCGCCGACGACGAACGCCGGGACGCTGGTGACGCCGACCGCCTGGCCCTCGGCGGCATCGGCCCGGACCGCGGCGAGCAGCGCGGGGTCGTCGAGGTCCTGCTCGAAGAGCGCGAGGTCGGCCACGCCCGCCTCTCGGGCGAGCTCGACGAGGACGTCGCGGGGCAGGTCGGGGTGCCCGCTCTCGGGTGCGGCATCGAACACCACGGTCTGGAACTGCCAGAACCTCTCCTGGTTGCCGGCGGCGCGTCCCGCGACGGCCACCAGCTCGGACTCCGCGCCGAAGATCGGCATGTCGCGCCACTCGACGCGGACCTCACCGCTCTCGACGTACTCCTCGAGGATCGTCGGCAGCGTCTCGCGGCCGAACTTCGCACAGAACGGGCACCGGTAGTCCGCGTACTCGATAAGCACGACCGGGGCGTCGACGGCGCCGACCGCCATCACGTCACCCTCGAGGCGACGCGCGAGCTCCGGCACGGTGGTCGGCTCAGCGTCCGCCGTCGGCGACGGCGTGGCGGGCTGCGGCGTCGCTGGGCTCGTCGGGCTCGTCGGCTCCGCGGCTGCGGTGCCGTCGCCGCCGTCCGCGCCGCGGCCCACGACGAGCGCGACGACCAGCCCGAGGATGACGACGCCGAGCGCCACCGGCATCCACACGCTCACCCGGCGTGGCGCGGCAGCGCCCTGACCCTGCGCCATGACCTGGCTCCCTCTGTCGGCAAGAGACTCTGCGGCCAGGATCCCACGTCGCGCGACGCCTCGGGACACGCCCGCCGCCCGCCACGGCGGTCGGCTCGACGAGCGCGGCCCTCCACCGCCGACCGCCGGCACCGCTAGGGTCGGCGGGCATGCAGCCAATGCCGTCCAGCGGGATGGTCAGCCTGATCTCGTTCCTGGCCGTCCTCCTGATCTTCTTCAGCATCGACATCCGAGCGCGCGACTCATCCACTACCGATCCGTGGCATCGTGCTCGGGGTGGAGATGCTCTTCCTGCCCGACCGGGACTGAGCCGGCCGGGCACCGCCACGCCGCCGCTCGCCGGGTGGGCATGATGGGGGCATGACCGAACCCAGTGCATGGACCCGGATGATCGAGGCCAACCCGGGACACTCCACGTGGTACATCGAACGGTTCCGCGCGCTCGCTGCCGCGGGCGAGGACCTTGCCGGCGAAGCACGGTTCATCGACGCGATGGTCCCCCGCGACGCCCGCGTCCTCGACGCCGGCTGCGGGGCAGGTCGGGTCGGGGGCTTCCTCGCCCGGGCCGGCCACGACGTCGTCGGCGTGGATGTGGACCCGACGCTCGTCGCCGCCGCCGCGGAGGACCACCCCGGCGCCCGGTGGTTCACGCAGGACCTCGCCGAGCTCGACCTCGCCGCCGTCGGCGTCACGGAGCCGTTCGACGCGGTCGTGTGCGCCGGTAACGTGATGACCTTCCTCGCGCCGAGCACCAGGCGCGAGGTGCTGCGCCGGATCCGTGCCCAGCTGGGCCCCGAGGGCCGCGCCGCCATCGGTTTCGGCGCGGGCCGTGGCTACGAGTTCGAGGAGTTCCTCGACGACGCCGGGTCCGCCGGGCTCGCGCCCGACCTGCTGCTCTCGACGTGGGACCTGCGGCCGTTCAGCGCCGACGCCGGGTTCCTCGTCGCGGTGCTCCGGGGCGCCTGAGCCCCGTCGCACGACCGGGGGCCCGCGAGGCCACCCGGCGCGAACACTCGCGCCGAACCTAGCCGTTCGGCTAGGGACGACTCAGGCGGTGCTTCGTAACGTCGCAACCATGTTGAACTCCGCCATCCCACGTCCCGCGCGCCGCGCGGGGATCGTCTTCGCCATCATCACCCTGCTGGCCGCGATGTTCTGGCTGCCCGCCGGTTCCGCGACCGCCGACCCGTTCCCGGCCGGCTACCCACGGATGGGGTCCACCGACGAGGCGCACACCGGCCTCCGGCTGCAGACCTCGTCCGGCCCGACCAGGACCACACTGTTCCCGCTCTACACCCAGCCGGGTGACGCCCCGGACCAGCTCGCCTACTGCATCGAGCTGTCCGTCGGCGCCCGGTACGACATCGACATGACGGTCGGCGGCTGGGACGACTTCCCCGGGACGAACAACTTCGCCACCGACGCCCGGGTGCGCGAGCACGTCGGCTGGATCGTCATGCAGTCCTACCCGCAGGTCACCGTCGCCGAGCTCGCCGCCCGGTCGGGCATCGCGGGCCTCACCGCGCAAGAGGCGATCGCCGGGACGCAGGCCGCGATCTGGTCCTTCACCGACTCCGCACCGGCAGCGGCCGGGTACACCTACCGCGGCATCGTCACCGACTGGGAGACCGACACCACCTCCGCGCCCGCGCAGCGGGTCGGCGCCCTGGTGGACTACCTCACCGGCGCCGCGAACGTCGGCCTGTCCGAGGTCGAGGGCCCGGCGATCTCGGCCGAGCCCGCGCAGCACAACGGGGTCGCCGGCACCCGCGTCGGCCCGATCCGGTTCGTGGCCACCGAGCCGACCGTCGTCGTGGACGCCAGCACCACCTACCCGCTCGTCGACGCCGACGGCGTCCCGGTCGACGTCGACCGCGTCCCCACCGGCACCGACCTCTTCCTCGACGTGCCCGCCGGTGCCCCCGCCGGTGCCGCCACCCTCACCGCCAGCATCGTCGGCCCGCAGCGCACCGGCATGCTCGTCACCAACACCGACCCGCGCTCGCAGACCCTGATGATCGCCCGCAGCGACCAGGCACGTGTCTCGACGACGGCGGCCGTCGACTGGGCCGCCGTCCCCACCCTCGCCACCACCGCCCGCGACGGGCACGACGGCGACAGCTTCCTGCCCGAGGACGGCCCGGCCGTCGTGGTGGACACCGTCCGGTACGAGGGACTGCTGCCCGGCACCGAGTACCAGCTGGACGGCGAGCTGATGCTTCGCGACGGCAGCGAGGGGCGGCCGACCGGTATCACCGCGACCACCCGGTTCACGCCGGCCGAGCCCGCGGGTTCGGTCGAGCTGACCTTCGAGGTCCCGGCCGGCCTGCTCCACGGGGAGGTCATCGTCGTGTTCGAGCACCTGTCCACCGACGGCCGCCCGGTGGCGTCCCACGCCGACATCGACGACGAGGGACAGACGGTCTACCGGCCCGCGATCGAGACCGACGCGTACGACCTGCTCGACCTCGACCAGATCCTCGCCCCCGGTGGCGCCACGCTTCGCGACGACGTCGCCTACTCCGGCCTGCGGGTCGGCGACCGGTACACGCTGCGCGGCGACGTGATGGACCACGCGACGGGTGAGCCGACCGGGATCACCGGCGAGACCGAGTTCGTCGCGCAGACGTCCTCGGGCGTGGTGTCGGTCGACTTCAAGGTGCCTGCCGGCTACGCCGGCACGACCCTCGTAGTCTTCGAGCGGCTCTACCTCCAGGGCGCCGACCGGCCCGCCGCCCGCTCCGTCCAGCCCGGTGAGGTGCTGCTGGCCACGCACACCGACCTCGACGAGGTGCGCCAGACGGTCGTCGTCGACGAGGAGCCGCCTCCGCCGCCCCCGGGGGACACCCCCGACGAGGAGGAGCCGGCCCCGCCGCCCGCGGACGACGAGACGCCTCGTGACCAGACGCCGCCGCCGGCCGCGGACGAGGAGCCGGTGCAGCACGAGGTCAGCAGCACCGAGCAGCTGCCGGCTACCGGCGCCTCGGTCGCCGGCGGCTGGGTCGCGCTGCTGCTCGCCGTCGTCGGTACGGCGCTCGTCGCCGCCGCCCGGCTGCGCCGGACGCAGCTGAGCTGAGCCTCGGGCCCGGCCGGGCCCGTGCAGCACTCGTGCGACCTCCGCCCGCGAGGAGATCTGCAGCTTGCGGAGCACGTTCGAGACGTGGAACCGCACGGTGGCCTGGGAGACGACGAGCGCGTCGGCGATCTGCCGGTTCGACCAGCCGTCGGCCAGGTGGCGGGAGATCTCCTCCTCCCGCGACGTCAGCTCGCCGACCAGCCGGCGGTGCTCGAGGTGGTCCTCGTCGTCGAGCAGCTCCAGGGCCGCCCGGGCCCGCGGCAGGTAGGCCGCGGCGCCGATCCGGTCGAGCACCGCGCAGGCGGACAGCAACGCCCCTCGCGCCTCGCGCGGGCGCCCCCGCGCGATGAGGAACTCCCCGTGGTCGAGGAAGGTCAGCGCGGTCGGCAGCGGGTAGGTGCGGTTCTCCAGCGCCTCGCGGTAGCGCTGCTCCGCCCGCGGATGATCGCCACGAGCCTGGGCCAGCCGGGCCTCCAGCCAGGCCAGCGTGCCCCAGTACTCGTGCCAGCGGGTCCCCCGCCACCGCGCCAGGTCCCCGATGAGCGCCTGCGCGCCGTCGAGGTCACCGAGGGTGATCATCGCGTGGGCGCGGTAGGTGAGAAAGCCACGCCGGGTGTTGACGATCGTCGCGGCCCGGGTGCTGCCGGACGCCGCCAGCACCGCGGCCGGGTCGCCGCCGGCACGGGCCACCTCGCAGGCCGCCATCACCCCCATGTCCGGCGCGTAGCCCTCCCAGACGATCTCGTCGAGCACCCGCGCCTGCTCGGCGTGACGGGCGGGGTCCCCCGTGCCGGTCATCGCTGCCATGTACGCCCGCAGTGCCGCGCACATCGGCCGGGACTCGACGTCGAGCACGTCGTAGGAGATGTCCTCGATGACGGCAACCAGGTCGGCTGCCGCACCGAGCTCCCCCAGCAGCACGAGGCAGTCGGCCAGCACGGACCGGGCCGTCCCGGCCGCCCACGGCTTGGCGACCCGGTCGAGCAGCTCGACCGCCGCCGCGGCGGTCGCCCGGGCCGCCGGGAGGTCACCGGTCGCGGCCTCGGCGCCCGCGACGCTCACCAGCGCGTCGACCTTGATCGGCCCGGCCGGCATGGCGTCGATGTCGCCTCGCAGCGCCGTCAGGGACCGCCGCACCTGCGCCATGTCGTGCTCGCGCTGGAAGTGCACCAGCTCGTANACGCTCACCAGCGCGTCGACCTTGATCGGCCCGGCCGGCATGGCGTCGATGTCGCCTCGCAGCGCCGTCAGGGACCGCCGCACCTGCGCCATGTCGTGCTCGCGCTGGAAGTGCACCAGCTCGTAGCTCGCCAGCAGCAGCGAGTACTCCCGCGGCGCCACCATCCAGCCGAGCCTCGGGTCGGTCAGCTCGGCCGGGTGGGTGGGTGCCAGCGCGAACAGCGCCTGCGCCTGGGCGATGAGGCCCATGGCCGGGGACGGGTCCCCGCTGCGCATCGTCATCAGCACGAGCATGAAGGCCAGGAACGCCTGGATCGTGCGGTCGTCCGGACCTGCGCTCGGCGCGAGCAGCATGGCGGCGACCCGCTCGTGCGCGAACGGCTGGTCGACGCGGTGCGCCCCGACCATGATCACGAGGAACTCCCGCAGCAGGCTCGGCGGCAGCTGCTCCAGCTCGGGCAGCAGGTCGAGCAGCAGGTACCCGCTCTTGTCGCGCAGGTTGACCAGGCACAGGTCGACGAGCAGCTGCTGCCGGACGTCGCCGGCCGGGGCGATGGTGAGAGCGCCGCGCAGCACCTCGCTGGCGTTGCCGAACCCTCCGTGCTCGACGGCGTCGCGCACGTAGCGGTCGAGCTGCTCGTGCAGCCCGTCGTCCCACTGCCGGGCGCCCCGCAACGCGTGGCGGACCGAGCGGTAGCCGTCGGTCACCTCGGCAAGCACCCGGAACACGCGTTCTGCCCGGCCGGGCTCGACCGTCCCCCGCACGGCGTGGGCCACCAGAGCGTGCGCCGGGATGATCGTCGCCCCGAAGCCGGACTCCGAGAGCACGCCGACGCCGATGGACTCCTCGAGGTGCACCGGCTCGCCGAGCGTGGCGGCCGCGGTGGTCAGGTCGGCGCGTGAGATCTCGTGGCCGGCGAGACAGACGATCTCGGTGGTCGCCCGGCCCTGCGGGCTCAGGCTCCGGTAGCGGCTCAGTAGCGGGTTGCGGGCCGGGTCCGCCCCCCGGATCGGGATCTCCCAGGTGAGGTGGAGCTGGGCGACCTCCGCGGGGGTCAGCTGGGCGAGGACGCCGTCGACCGCGAGGAACGAGCCACCGGTCTGGTTGCGGAGCAGCTGGGCGGTGCGCTGCGCGATCCCCACCCCGAACCGGTCGACCGCCAGCACTCGGATCTCCTCCTCCGTCAGCGGCATGACGTGGTGGACGTCGTCGAGCGGGCTACCGGCGATGGACTGCGCCAGGTGCTCGTCGATCGAGCCGGGCTGGTGCGGGCTGCGCGCGCCGACGGCGACCAGCACGTTGCGCCGGGCGACCCGCGGGATGAGGTAGCGCAGCACCGTCACCGACTCGGCGTCGATCCAGTGCGCGTCGTCGATGACGACGACGTGGCCGGCCGTGGCGTCCTGGCGGGTCAGCCGGCGCACACACTCCTGCGCGACGGGGATCGGCTGTGTCCGGGCGTCTGGCTGGAAGTCCCAGTCCGGGGCCAGCCCGCTCGCCAGCAGGCGTTCGACGAAGCTGTAGGGCTCGCCGTGCTCGACCTCGTCGGCGCTGACGTAGGTCACCGCCCACCGGGCGTCCCGCTGCGCCTGGCGAACCATCTCGCGCAGCAGGAAGGTCTTGCCCATGCCCGGCAGGCCGTGGACGAGTAGCGTCATCCCGCCCTGGGTCCAGGCCTGGTCCAGGGCGCGTGCGACGTACTGCTGCCGCGAACGCATCGGCGTCATCGGCTGGGTTCTCGGCGGCATTACCGGGACGCTAGCAGCGGACCGGTCCCGCCCGGGCGGGGCGTCGGACCCGCGAGATGGCGCGGCTGCGGTCGACCCGGTTGGCGCGACGCCGGGCACGCACAGGGGCCCGCAGCCGTCGTGGCTGCGGGCCCCCTGCTGCTGGCTACCGCCGTGTCAGAAGGCGCTCACCTGCCAGGCGAACGTCGTCGGCGCGACGGGCAGGCCCGGACGACGGACACCGAGGGTGTCGGTGCCGTTGCCGTCCCAGTCGCCCACGATGACGTCGTCGCTCGCCCGGCCGAAGGTCACGCGGATGTCCGCGTCACCACCGTTGAGCGAGTTCTTCACGTGGTAGGTCGCACCACGACGGATGGCGAAGGTGTCGTTCCCGTCGCCGTCCCAGTCCCCTGCCAGCGTGATGTCCGCGGCCCGCCCGTAGGTGACGACGCGGTCGGCGTCGCCCGGAGCGATGGCGTTCTTCACGTGGTAGGTCGCGCCACGACGAACGGCGAAGGAGTCGCTGCCGTCGCCGTCCCAGTCGCCGACGAGCACCTCGTCGGTCGCCAGACCGTAGTGCACGACGACGTCGGCGTCGCCGCCGACCAACCGGTTCTTCACGTGGTACGCGTTGCCACGGCGGACCGCGAAGGTGTCGCGGCCGTCACCGTTCCAGTCGCCCACGAGCACCACGTCGCCGGCCCGGCCGTAGCTGAACACCAGGTCGGCGTCTCCGCCCTGGTTGCCGTTGGTGACGTGGAACACGTTGCCGCGCCGCAGCGCGATGGTGTCGACGCCGTCGCCGTCCCAGTCGCCGATGAACACCTCGTCCACCGAGCGGCCGTACTTGAAGAAGAGGTCGGTGACGCCCTTCCAGCCGTTGCTCAGGTGGAACTCCAGCGCCTTCGACGGCGGTACCGGCCCGCCGCCGTCGGTGCTGAAGGTGTGCGACCACTCGGTGGTCGCATCGTCGGCCAGCTCGAAGCCCTCCAGCGCACGAGCCGTGACAGTCACGGTCCCCGCACCCTCGTACGACCCGGCC
>NZ_JAZGOL010000006.1:0-198484 GCF_036421875.1 Georgenia sunbinii
GCCGAGATCACCGCCTGGATGCAGATGCTCGCCCTCGGTGATCATCCCGCCCGCCGCTGGGAGCCCAAACGCTTGCGGCTGCGGCTGTTCACCATCCCCACCACCATCGCCCGCAGCGCCCGACGCGTCGTGCTCCACCTCGCCCACCAGGCACCATGGGCCCGCCTCGCCGCCGGCGCCATCACCCGGCTACGACAACTCGCCGCCCCGACCTGATCGCCAGGCCCCGTCCCGAGCACCTCCTGCAAGACCACCGGCCCCTGAAACCGGCGCCAACCCGGCGCGAGACCCGGGCCGCTGTCATACCCCGATGCCATCATCGACCTCAGAAACGGCTACCGCGCCGTCACAGCCTCAGCCCACCACCCCGTGAAAGTTCCGGGTTAGCCTTGCGCGCCTCGGCGGACTGGGTGCCGACCTCGGCGACAACCAAGACGTCGCACTTGGTCTTGGTCACCGAGGGCACCGGCACCAGGCCGCAGTCCGTGGCGAGGCCGGTCATCTCTTCCCTGCTCATCGTGCGGCCGTCCGGCGCTCGCACCGTGCCGGCGAAGCACACCCGGGTACCGGGCGTGAGGACGGCGGCGATCGCCGTCGCCGTCGCAGCGCGTCCACCACGTCGATCCCCAGCAGCTGCTCGAGCTCGCGCAGCCGGTCCACCAGGTCGAGGGACAGCCCGGAGGCACGCTCCAGGACGGACCGCAGCCGGCTGTTGACGATCTGACGCAGGGTTGCGCCCGGCTCCGGGTCACTGAGGAACGCCGCTCGGTGCCGGACGTCTGCCGTCCGGGCTCCGCGCAGGAGCACGTCGCTAACCACCTGGCTCCGGCCTGCGGAAGATCAAGGGGAACTGACAGCCGCCGCTTCACTCCCTCTGGTCTCATCCACCTTGACAAGTTCCGATCCGCGCCCGGAGCACACGAATGACCGCAGCGACGGGCATGTGCCGCGTCCCTGGGCAGTTCTCACTGTCCCTCGACAGGCGACTGCTGCACGGAGAGGGGCCATCTGATCAGCGTCGACGGCGTCGGCGCTCGAAAGTTGTGCACCATGCCAAGGCGTTTCCCAAGGAGTTCCGCAAGGACGCCATCCGCGTCTCAGGAGACTCCAGTGCCTCCGTCGCCCTGGCTGGTCATCGATGATCACAACTCGGCCAACCTCTCGCCGGCCTCTCAGCCTTCGGTGCCGGGCCTGTACTGAAGATCGCCCGCCAGCCCTAGTACCGCTGGCCAGGCCCGGGGACCTGGCTCTGCATGGCCGACGGCGAGACAACGCGTCCAGCAGATCGAGTTCCTGATCGCACGCACCGCCGGCTGCGGTGACACCGTGCACACCGTCGTGGCCCGCGCCGGTGGTTCAGGATCGACAATACGCTCCGGCTGCCGGAGGACGCCGACCGTGACCGTGCCTGCGGCGGCGCCGGCGCCCAGGCCCGCGACACGATCGCGGCCGCCGACAACGCCATTCTCGCTCTAGACCGCACCGCACAAGGACTGGGGTGTTGTGCCGCCGCCTCCGGAACGGTTCGTCGGCACCTCATGACAAGACCGTCGCCGGCACCACGCACACCCTTACAGGCTCTCGCGGAGGCTGTGCCATTTGCCCCGCCTGGACGAGTCCTTCCCCACGTACGTCCGGACTGTTTGCCGATTCAGCCCCGCCTGTTTGGTTATCTGTGTTTCCGCGACACCAGAGTCAGCCGCTGCGATAACCCCTCCGCGTAGAGCGGCAAGAGCAGTCTGCAGTTCCGATCTCGCCGACTCCACAGAACGCCTGAGGGACACGAGGTTCTGCCGGCCCTCCACGTACTGGGTCGCCGCCTTGACGGCGGCCAAGAGCGTAGGATCATCGGCCGAGATCTCAGGACCCTCGCTCAAGACGTCTTCGGTGATTCGAATGCACAATCGCGATATCACTTCTTGCCTGTCGATATCCCCCTGCAGAGCCCCGGGCTCGTTCTCGGCCATGGAGCGATCGTACGCTTACGCATCAGCCCACGTCGGTCAGGGCGGTCCCCCGCACCTTCCACTACTTCCCACGCGCAGCTCGACTAGCCCGTAGAGTCTGCGGAGAAGGGCCTCAACGGCGGTCCACGCGGAGGGGTGTTGCTGTGCTGGGGTACCGATCACTTTTTACCGTCGATGTCGCCGAAGACCCTGTCCCGGCCGTATTGGCACAAGTACACGCGTGGCTACGGAGCAAGCGGTACGCACCAGAGCTGCTGACTGCCAATGGCGACGTCGCACAGGTCGGCGAGCGGGCAGAAGCGGTGATCACCACCGAGACCAGCGCGGACGGCTCATCGTCCGCACTCTTCACCCTTCGTGAGGACTCTGACCCAAAGGGCGCCTGGATCACGCAGATCATTGCCCACAGTCCTGGCACCACCGGTGAGCGCCCGTGGGTCTGGGTCGATGTTGAGCAGGAAGGTGTCGAGGACGTCTGGGCGGCGCGGCCCCGGGTCGCACGAGAGATCCTGGCAACGCTTCCAGGCGACGATCACGGCGCGCCATTGACTCCTACTCCCACACTCATCGGTCCCGGTGAAGTGGAAGAGCTGGTCAACGTGCTCACCAGCCACCAGCGCCGCGGGCCCGTGTTTGTAGCAGGGGGTAGCGAATCTCTGCCCATCGAGCGCTGGGCAGAGTACGTCGAGGCGTTGCTCGGCGAAACGGTCGGGCTGTCGGCCGGCTACGTACTCGACGGCCCAGCTACTGAGCGCTTCGCGCAGGTCGTGGGAACTCGCCACGCGGTCAGGCCCGGCACACTGCGTACGTACCTTCCCGGGCTCGACCCGAGCAGCGACCTCGACGCACTTCGGCACCGCTTGCTCACGACCGAGACAATCCTGAAGAGCCCGGCGGGGCGAATCCGCAAGTCGCTTGGTCTTCGGGCCCGTGACCTGGCGCTCAAGACGCCGGTCCCCCGCTGGGCGGGCCGCGTGGAGTCCCGATTGCTCGCAGCGACCGACGCCCGGGTCCTGGGCTGGCGGCCAACTGCCCTGGTCGGTCAAGACGAGGACTCCAGCGACGCGCACCAGGCGTCATCTCCCACCGCCACGACAACCCCGTTGATCGAGAGCGCTCCCCGGACCGTCGCACCATCGGCCCGCGACACCACACCTCGGTCGATGCTAAGTCTGCCAGCCCCTACGGTTCCCGCCCCACCGGACACGCTCGCGCAGCTCGCCCAGGAACTGTTCGCGGCCGACCTTGATGAGTACCTCCTGCGAAGGCTCGCGGACGAACGTGAGCAGTCGGTGGTTCGAGAGGCGGAGCACGTCCAGCTCCTGGCCTCCCAGCAACGAGCCGTGGCCCGCGCGAACGCTCTCAACGACAGGTTGCTGCGTCTCGAGGAGGAACTCATCGAGACCCGCAGTGAGTCGGAGGATGCTCAGCTGGAGTGGGCGGACGCCGAGCACACTGCCTCCGAACTGGAGCGGACGGTCCTCGCCCTCCGGCGGCGCCTGATGGAGGCCGGCCAGCACGAGTCGGCGTGGGCAGAGCTCGATGAGCCCTCGGGGCTGGAGATCGCTCCCGAGAACTTCGCCGAGCTGCTCGTCCGGCTCAACGAGTTCACCCACGTCCGCTTCACGGGCGACCCGACGCACTGCGACGTGCTCGACCAGAAGATGCCCGTCGGAGCCGCAGCCAAAGCCTGGACCGCGTTGGTGGCACTCGAGGGCTATGCCCGAGGTAAGAGCTCCGGCGCGGTCGCGGGCGGGGTCCAGCAGTACCTCATGCAGCCACCCGAGGGCTACGCGGCGTTCTCCGCCAACCGGCACGCTGCCAATGAGAGTGAGGACGTCAGGAGCAACCCGAAGTTTGCTGGCCCACGCACCTTGCGTGTGCCTACGACCGTCCACGGGAGCGGTCTAGTCTTCATGGGGGCGCACTTCAAGATCGCCCAGCTCGCGATGGTCTCCCCCCGTCTCCACTACTACGACGCGACGGCGGTCGACGGTCGTGTGTACGTCGGCTACATCGGCCCGCACCTGCCGACGCAAGCGACCAACTGAGTATCGCTACGCCTCGGACACCATCCCGTCCCGCTCGGCCAGGAAGCCTTCCGCGACCGTCGCTACCAGCACGCCCTCGAGGCGCTCACGCACCTTGGCCCCGAGGCGCGTCACGCCGAACACACGCGCGGTCTCCCGCAGCGCATCCTCCCGTTCCATGCCGTGCGCGCCACGAATGGTATCGATCATCGCATTCCGCAGCTCTTGGTAGGGCACGTCGTGGATGTCGCGCTTGTCATCGGGAAGTCGGAAGGCGGCGTAGGAGTCGGGGTCTACGCCCTCTGTCCAGTAGACGACGTCACCGTTCTTCGCTGTCCGCGCGAGCCCGCGTGGTGCCCGATCAAGGATCTGCGTACGGCGGGACTCGCGGACGCGGCTGAGGTCGAAGCGCGCTGCCACGATGCGCACCAGTCGATCCTCCAGTACGGGCCCCTCGGCCTGGATCACGTCGACGATCTCCTCCCGGATGCCAGCGACTGAGGACCGCGTGCGGTCATCGAGCATCCACGAGCCGTGCTTGATTGACGTCGAGGCCGGCTCGAAGCGGGGTTGTGTCGGCGGAACGGTCACTGACGGCGCCATGACCGGTGCCGGTAGTGCAGTGTTTCGCACGGGCTCGATGCCCCGGGGCGGCGCGTAGTCCGCCGCCCGGCTTCGTCCCCCTCCCCCATCAGCGTCTTGGCCAGGCTCCGCTGTCGCCGGCACAACCATGTCGCGCTCTGGACGCTCGCTACCCGTTGACTCGAGCGGGAAGTTGAGCGCGTCGATCGGCGCGGGCTCGTGTGCTTCCGACGCCGCAGCTACGATCTGTTCGACCACCGGCTTTGGGTCACGTACCCAGGTGGGCAGCCAGATGCGCTCGACGCGAGACCACCCCATACGCCCGGTGAGCACGGTGCTGGGAAGACCCTCACGGTCACCGACGCTGCCGCGTTCTGCCCACGCCGGACCGTCGAGCATGACAGCCACCCAGGGGTGCTGTGTCCCGGCACGTACCGCGATGTCGATGGTGAAGTCAGACAGGCCGATGTGGGTGCGAACCTCGAGCCCGGCACCGCGCAGAGCCTGCTCGACCTCATCGAGGTGCAGGTCGCGGGCCTCGGCGCGGCGTAGCCCGGCGGCTTCAATGCCGTTGCGGGCGGCCAGCAGGTAGTCCTTGAGGTCGGCGAGGCCCTTGGACGAAGAGCGGGCGAGATCCAGTTCGTGGGGCTCGAAAGAGCAGAACACGACCACCTGCTCCTTGGCGCGAGTCACCGCGACGTTAAGGCGGCGTTCACCGCCTGCACGGCTGAGCGGCCCCCAGTTGAGCGGCACTTTTCCGCGCTTGTCGGCTGCGAAGGCCAAGGTGAACAAGATGGTGTCGCGCTCGTCTCCCTGGACGTTCTCCAGGTTCTTGACGAAGAGCGGCTCGTCCTCCCGTGAGAGTGCCTTCTCGACGCTGGTGTCGTGTTGGCGCACTTCGTCCAGGAGGTTGAGGATGTGGTCGCGCTGGCGAGTGTTGAAGGTGACGACGCCGATGCTCTGCTCGGGGCGTCGGGCCAGGCGGGCGCGGATCTCCTCGACCACTGCGTCGGCCTCAGCACGGTTGATGCGTGCGGCGCCGCGGCCGCCGCCCTCCCACACCCCGTCAACACGGCGTAGGTGCAGTGCCGACATCTTCCCGTGTGCCGGTGGTGTCGGGAAGCTGGACAGGCGCCCCTCGTAGTACTGGCTGTTGGAAAACGCGATGAGGGACTCATCGCGGGAGCGGTAGTGCCAGGTGAGCAGCAGCTGCGGCAGTCGCGACTCCACGCCCTCGGAGAGGATCGACTCGAGGTCCACCGGGACTGGGAGGGAGCCGTCGGCGAGGTCGTCCTCCTCGTCCTCGCTGGGTCCGCCCGCGGCGAACATTGCCGATGGCGGCATCTGCTTGGAGTCGCCGACGATCACCACGGACCGTGCCCGGCCCATTGCTCCGATGGCTTCCGGGACGCGGATCTGGGAGGCCTCGTCGAAGACGACGACGTCGAAGTCGATCGCGTCGGCCGGCAGGAACCGGGCCACCGAGGCTGGGCTCATCAGGAAGCACGGAGTGACCTGGGTGATGAGGGAGCCGAAACGCTGCAGTAGGCGGCGGGCCGACATACCGCCCCGGCGGCGGCCCAACTGTTGGCGTAGTTCTGCGACCATCCCCGTGCGTGCGGCGGGGTCGAAGGTGCGGGCTTGCACGATGCGAGCGGAGAGCTCGGCAACCATCCGCTGCCGGACGTCTTCGCCGGAGGCGAGGAACCGCTCGACCAGGCGCCCGCGTTCGCTGCCGTCGAAGCCGGCCAGGCCGGTGGAGTCCAGGCGCTCATCGAGCACCGCCCGGGCGACCGCGAGACGTATGGCGTTCTCCGCATCAGCGCCGCGCAGGGCGCCGGTTCGGACTGGTCCAGTCACCGAGTCGAGGCCGAGTGCCTCCAGTCGCGCGAGCGCGGACCGCACCCGTAGCCAGCGTTGGAGACCGATGAACGCTCTACCGGACGCATCGGCCGTCCAGCGCTGCATGTCCGCCGCCAGGGCTTCGCCCCAAGTGCGGGAGCCGAGCCAGCGGGCGACGTCGTCGTCGGTGCTACGGAGCTGCTGGCGGAAGGTGCCCCATGCCTTGTCGAGGCGCCGGACTGCGGCACCGCTGGTCACAGCGTGCGCAGGACCGCTCAACGCCTCGGCGGTCATCCGGTCCATTGCCCCCCGGATTGCCTCCGCATCTGGCCGGTTCGCGCCGATGACTGCGCGCATGTGCGCGGGCACCTCGAGACCGTGGATGGCGCGGTCCAGTTCCTCGGCCTGGCTCTCGTCCAGGGGGTTCCACCCGTAAGGCAGGGAGATCCCGGGCAGCGTGGCGACATGCTGCACGAGCCCACGCATCTCATTGCGCACGGTTGCCAGACCCCGCAGGACCGCGGTGAGCTCCTTGAGCGGGAAGGTCGCCGGCCCACGCATGACCTCCTGCAGGTCGCTAAGGATCACCATCCGGCGCTTCTTCTTGCCGAACATGCGCCCATCGGCCTCGACCGACCGGGAAACGAACCGGTCGAGGTCGAGCTCGAGCACACGGGGCAGGAAGCCCCCGAGCCGCGGGCCCTGATTCCCGCGGAAGTGCCCCACTGCCTCACGAGCCTGCTGGGCATGGGCGCGCCACGCGGGTGTGACAATCTGCGCGGCCTCCACCGAGCTGCGCCCCATGCCGGCATGCACGGCGTCGAGCCAAGCAGCAATCACGCCGAGCTCCGAAGGGGTGCCAGCGATTGCCACGGCCTCACGGACGGCGGAGGCGTTGAGGGCAGCTTCGGCCTCGCGAAGCTCCTGGAGCGCTCGCGCAACAGCGCCGCGGTCCAGCGTCGCGGGGTCGAGGACGCCAGCGAGGCGCCAGGGTGCGTGGTCAGGCAGGACGCCGAGGTCCA
The DNA here is from genome assembly GCF_036421875.1 of Georgenia sunbinii. Taxonomy (NCBI): domain Bacteria; kingdom Bacillati; phylum Actinomycetota; class Actinomycetes; order Allobogoriellales; family Allobogoriellaceae; genus Georgenia; species Georgenia sunbinii. The sequence goes on from NZ_JAZGOL010000006.1 coordinate 7,444, forward strand.
TCAGGGCGTTGCCGAGGTCGCGGCCGGCCTCATATACGTCGCCCAGCGCCACCTGCCCCATGACGACGCCCCGCGGCACCTCGAGAGCCGGGGCCGTCTGCTGGTCCATGGTTTCCTCGAGCTCGAGGAGGACCTGTCGTGCGTCCCAGGCGGACATGTCGACCGGGCCGGTCTCGTGCAGGTGCTGCGGGTAGCGCGCGAGGGACTCCACTAGGGTCCGGTAACTGGAGCGCAGGGCCTCCCACGAAGACGAGGCAAGCACGGGCACGTCGAGCGCGTCGCTGATCTGTTGCCGCACTGCGGTGACGGTTTGGTTCTTGCCGTGGAGGTCAAGGCTCAGCGTGCCGAGTCCGATGGCGTCGAGCCGCTTCTTCACGACGTCGAGCGCTGCCTGCTTCTCGGCAACGAAGAGCACCTTCTTACCCTCGGCCAGGCAGTGCGCGACCAGGTTGGTGATGGTCTGGGACTTGCCGGTGCCGGGAGGACCTTCGAGGATGAACGACTTCCCGGCGGCCGCCCATCGCACGGCCTCGATCTGGGAACCATCGGCGGGGATCGGCAGGTACGTGGTTGCCTCGGCGGCAGAGTCTGCCGCTGGCGGCTCGATGTCGTCGAGGAAGGGCTGCCCCGCGTTCTCCACCAGGTGCTTAACCACCGGACGATCCATGAACTGTGACCAGTTCTCGCGCAGCTCTCGCCACATCTCGAGGGTGGAGAACTGCAGCAGGGCGAGGTGTGCCGTCTCCTCAACGCGAAAGTCCATCAGCTTCGCGCGCAGGAGCGCGGAACGCACGGCGGCCAGTCCGTTGGCGATATCAATGCCGGACTCGTCCTCGCCCGGGTCAGTGAGCTCGGGGATCTCCAGGCCCCAAGTCACGCGAAGCTTCTCCACGAGGCAGTAGTTCGGCTCCATCGCTCGGGTCTCGTCGAACTCGATACCGAAGCGTGTACCGCCACGCCCGCCATTGAGGCGGACGGGCGCAAGGAAGAGTGGGGCCCGTCCTTCTCGAACGCCTTCGGACCACTCCAGTGTGCCGAGGGCAAGATAGAGGCTGTCGGTGCCGGTCTCCTCAAGCGTGGTGCGTGCCTTGCGCTGCATGTTTCGCAACCGGGTGGCGTACTCGCGCTGGCTGAGGGAGACGAAGAGCGTGTTCTCCTCGTCCATGATGCGCCGCAGGGCGTCAGCTTCGACGTCGGCGGCCGTGCGGGCCCCCTGGGCGCGGTGGATGGCAGCGAGCTCATCGTGGGCCAGGAGCTTGATCTGGTGCCCGTCGGCGATCTTGTCCTCGAGTCGAGGGAGACCGGCGGAGGGCACGTGGACCGGCGTGCTCGATGCGTTCTTCAGCTTGAGCAATGGATTGTTGTAGGTCATGTCGAGCAGGGCTCGTTGCCACCGCTCAACGCGCGGCGGGGTGCTCGTCTCCCGGGCATGACGCGTGGCCGTGGTGGCAGGCACGCGGCGCAGTGGTGTCTGCACGTTCTCCCGGACGACCTCGACGACGCGCACGCCGCCTTCGACCCGGATCGAGGGCAGCGGCTTGACTCGCCGATGAGCGGCGTGAATGTCGAGAAGGTAGTCGACCTTGGCGAGGTCAGACCGCCACCAGCGGCGCACGAGGCCGCGTGCCTGGTCGAAGGGCACCGGTTCCTCTCGCACGCACAGCGCAGTGGTCTCCACGGCGTCGAAGACGTCGGAATCGGCGACGGTGACAATGGCACCCTCATCGGTGAGCGCCACGGCCGGGAGCTCCGTCTCCTCGGTGAGGTAGCCGGTGAATGCGTGGCCCTCGACGACGACGAGGACGGGGTGCACACCGGCTTGCTCAAGGGCAGCGGCGTAGGTGCAGGCCAGATCCAGGCAGGTGCCCCGTCGCTCCCCGAGGACCTGGGAGTGGTTCCGGATGCGTTGGCCGGTGCCTTCGAAGGAGGAGGGAGCCTCGACGTAGGTAATACGCCGTGCAGCCATTGCGTCGTAGATCGCCTCAGCGATCTGGTGGACTCGCTCCGGGCCGGACTGGTAACCCTCGAGCGAGGGTGATCCAGTGCGGGTGGCGAGGAGCTCGCTAGCTTCCGTCAGGAGTGCGATGACGGTGGGATCGTTGGGGCGGACAAAGGCTGCGAGGCTCTCGGGGATGCTGAGAGCCCACCACTCCTCAGCGGTGAGGAGTCGGGCGTCGGCAGTATCCCGAACGCAGACGCTACCGGCGTTGGCGCCGGCTGCAACCGTGAGATGGATGCCGGTGAGGATTGCTTCGTCGAGCGTGACGAAGGGTGCCGGGTTGAGCCGCCAGGCGAGTTGGTGGACGGGGACCTCCAGCCGGTCGCCTGGCTCGATTACGCCGATCGGGATCAGGAGTGGTGAGGCGACCGGCGATCCGGACAGTGCCGGTGGGGTGTCGAGCTCGATGGTCACGGCGACGTCGGTGATCGGCTGGAGGCCGTTGTTCTGCACCCGAACGGCGGCGATCGGCGAGACCCGGTTGTGGACGAGGGCGTAGTTCACCGCTTCGCGATACAGGACGACGACGTCGAGCTCGCCCGTGCGGGCTGAGAGCACCCGGATACCGTCACGAGGAAAGCCCTCGACGACCACGCGCTCCGCCTGACGCGGCGCAGTCACGTCAGGCGTCGACTCCTCCGCGGGCGGAGGCTCAGTCATCTCGTCGCGCTGCTCGGCTGCCGGCGGTGCAGGGACTGGAGCTGGGGCTGGGGTCGTGTCCCATGGGGCCGGCGGTGCCGGCACTGCGTCTGGGGCAGGGGTGTTCCCGAGCGCCTGGAGTGCGGTCAGGGCGGACACGACGTCGGACAGCTCGAGTGAGTCCGCGAGCAATGCCATCGTGTCTAGGGCACGATCGGCCTCGGCCCGCGTCACGGTGGACGCGTGGGCTGCACGGTTGGAGGCCTGAATAAGCTCGTCGATCCATGCTCTTTGCGAGGCGTCGATCTCGGTGAACACGCCACGCTCGTAGCGCAGGATCCGCAGCATGAGTCGCGGGTCGCCCGCGTCGGCACGGTACGGGCGACCGAGGCGCGCGGTCTCCTTCGCTTCGTAGAGCGGCACCCACGGCTTGCCGTGGGTCGCACGTGTCATTCGCTCAGCGACGAGCGGCGCCACTCCGGAACCTAACGCGTCGAGCCCGCGGGTCTGACGCTCCTTGTCCGTAAGCATTGCAGTAATCACGCCGACCTACCGTTCTCGTAGATTCCTTGCTGCCCACCCTCCTGGTCGAGGGCGCGACACCAGCCAATACCGTCCCACGGAGCACTGACACAAGGTTCATAGTCGGTGCGTGCGAGGGGATCGAGGTTCAGTCGGTCTCTTCCGTGACGGAGATCGCCTCAGCATCGTCGAGGTTGTACATCTTGTCGTCGATTACTACGACCTTGGTCAGGTACCCCCAACGCTCGGCCGTATACTCGTCGAGCGAATCGACTTCCCATCGCGAGCCGTCATCGAGTGTCACGAGGCGGCCCCCGTACTTGACACTCTCGATGTCAGCTTGGGTGTGCTTCCCGAGCCCATAGTTGTACAAGGCGTAGCGACCCAGTTGATCTTGCTCCGCCTCGGAGAGTTTGTCCCAGCCGAGCCTTTCGCGCCACGACTCGTCAATCAGGTCTCGGTAATCAGTGCTCATTCTATTTCCCAATCGAACTAGCAACACTGCGGCTCCTCCGCACTATCCAGGATGTCGTCCAGGGCGGTGGAGGAGGTGGCCTCTGTGCCGCGGAAGCTCCGACAAGCCCTGAGCGTGGGTGGACCAGCCGTCGGTGGCGCGTTCGACGTTGGTGATCGGCCACTGCTGGTCGCGACGGACCTGCGGCGGCGGTGAAGGTATGCTCTGCTGCCGCACTGTCTGCGTTGTCCACTGATCAACTACCTCATGTCGCCCGCGATGCCCTGGCATCCCCCCGCTACCGCCCAACGTATCGGCGGGAGACGACAGATGATGACGAATCTCGGCTGCTCCGATCACCGCAGGTTCCGCGTCTACGGAGAGCCGCGGGTACCGGTCCTTGGCTGACGCCTCGGCGCTCGCCCGACGACCGCCCGACGTTCCGACCCTTCACCACCTATCGCTGCACTCACCGCTCCTCGACACCTCCCACAGGGATCCGCACGTAGTGGACCGTGAATGCTGATCCAATCAGGCGGAACTCCTGGCGGTTGCGGCCAAAGTCGAACGGGTTGTCGCTCGGCTTCTGCCAGATGTCGAGACCCTTGCCGAGGTCGATACGCCAGCCGTGGTTGGTCTCGATACGACGGTCGTGGATCTTGTCGTCCAGCCGCACCCCGAGGCGCACGCCCACGGCGTCGGACGCGTCCTTGATCGATTTCAGCATAAGCAGCTGATTGTGCTTGAACTCGGTCTTTGGCTCCTCGGTGGTGACAAGCTCGACGTCGATCTCGTCCGCGTCGTCCTTGACAGCGGCGAGCAAGCTCATCAGATCCGCGAGGTTGCGTCCTTGGTGCGGCATACGGATGTACGGGTCTGTGATGGTGATCTTGGATGCGCCGCGAAGGTAGGGCAGGAGGAGAGTCTCGTAGGAGACGCCCTTTTGGCCCGCCGTGAAGTCACGGTAGCCCTCTGTCAGCGGTGAAGTTGCACGCTCCGTCGGCACGTCCTGCGCGGCCGGAGAAGTAGAGCCCGACGCGCCAGGAGTTGCGACCAACTGGGTCGTCATAGTCATGCCGTCATCAGATCCGCCGTCGTCACTGGGCACGGCATCCCAGTCCCGCCGGTAGAGCTGCGGGTACTGGCTCTCTTCAAGAGTCGTGACGTCGTGCCATGCCCCGGCTGAGTCGGAGTAACGAAAGTGGACCGGCGTATCGCGCATCGTGGCGTCGATCCGCAGGATCGAGTCCTTGACTCGCTTGCGCCCCTCGATGGCGAACTCGAGCAGCGCGCGAACCTCCTCCTCCGAGGCCTCCCCTGTGGGGTGTACAAGCTTCATCAGCCCCGAGAAGGTTTTGCGAACACCGTCCTGGTCACGTGTCGAAATCGAGTTGTCGAGCGCGAAGTAGTCTTTGTACTTGTCCGAAAAGTCCTCCGACCGCTTGGCGCGCAGGATTTCGGCGAGGTAGTCGACGACAAAGCCATATCCGGTAGAGAACATCTCCGAGCGGATCGGGGCGACCTCCCAGCCCGGGATGTAGTGGTGGATGCGGTCGAGCCAGGCGGGGTCGCGGTAGGCATCGGGCAACTCGTCGAACAGGTCGGTGTTCTTGAGCATGTACGGCACGGTGTGCGTGGTGTTGCCGATGAAGGCCATCGACGCTTCGGCGCCGTAGATGCTCGTTCCTCGCGAGAACGACTTGTTTGCGAGGTAGTTCTTCATAACGTTGATGAGGTTCTGGTCGGTGCGCCGGTTGGCCGCGAACTCGTCGAACGCGACGCAGTCCCAGTAGCCGACCAGGCCGATGCGCCCGCTCGCGTTGTTGACGAAGAGCTTGGCGACAGTGACCTCGCCGCCGGAGATGAGGATGCCGTTCGGGGAGAACTCGCTGAACGTGTGCGACTTTCCGGTGCCCTTCGGTCCGAGTTCGACGACGTTGTAGTTGCGCTCGACGAACGGGGTCAAGCGGGTCAGGGCGATGAGTTTGCCGCGCTCGTTGAACTGCTCGGGGTTGAGGCCGATCGACTGCATGAGCAGGTCGATCCACTCCTCGGTCGTGAACGCCTTGCGGGCGTCGTAGTAGTGCTCGATGTCGACGCCGGCGACCTGGATGGGCTTGAGGCTGCCGAGAATCCAGGGCACGACGCGCTGGTCGTCGGAGTGGAAGTACTCGATGTCGCAGATGCACCAGACTCCGCCGACGAGGAGCTTAGGGTTCTGCTTGACTGTGACGTCATCGATGATGACACCCTTGACCTGGAGGTTCTCGAACTCTGCCTCATGGACGTCGTTCTTCTCGTTGAGCGTGACCGTGACCTTGTCGATCACGCGGTGGCGGCCCTTGCGGCGGATCTCCGACTTCACGAGCATGTGCTCGTTGCGGTTGACGTAGTGGGTCGCCAGGATCTGGCGAACGCTGTCGATCCCGGCCTGGATCGTCGCCTCGTCGTCCGACGCGGCGTACTGACCCAGGAGGTATTCCAGGACGTACGAGGGCACCACGGCGTTCCCGCGGACCGCTTTGACGAGGTCCTTACGGACCACGGCACCGGCGAAGTGCTCGTTGATCTTGTCGTCGAGTGCGGACTTCGCCGGGGCGGCGTCGGTCCCCTCCGGAGCGGCGAGGACATCGATCTCGCCGAGTGCGTCTTCGAGGTTTGTCATGACTCTCCTAGAAGTCGAAGTCCGTCGTGAACGACCGCTTGATGGTGTAGTTCCCCTTCGAGAACGACTTCCATTGTGTCGTGTTCGGGATCGGCTCTTCGAGCCGCAGCTCCACGGGCCGGTTGTTGTACTGGTCGGCGTCCTGGGTCAGGTACAGCACGGCCCTCTGGTAGCGATCGCGCTGGTCGTCGGATGAACTGGCGAAAGTGAGGACGGGCTGGTCGGAGATCAGCGTGTCGCCGACGTAGAGGCCGAGCCGGACCTGGCGCGGCTGGATCTTGTCCGTGACGGCCTCGCGCTGGAGCAGCTTGACCGCGAGCTGCCCGGTGGTGATCTTGTCGGTCTCGGGCATGAGGTCGACGTTGACCGGACGCACGTCGCTCTTGCGCTTTTTATTGACCGCGATCACCGGGACGACGATCTCCTGAAGAGATGCGCCGCCGTGGACGTAGCGGGTGCCTGCGCCCGGTTGCGGGATGCGGTGGATCGACTTGGGAATCTGGATGTCGAGGTCTCCCGCGAGTCCAGCCTGGGCCGAGGTGAACGTCATGAAGGACGGGGACCGCTTCAGAGACCGGCCGAGCACGTAGCGGCGGTTGGTCTTCGTCACCGCGTCACCCTGGGGAGTCTCCGAGACGTAGTACGACCCCTCTAGCGGGATGTCCTGGTAGAGGAACCCGTGGTCAGCGGTGATCAGGATGTTCGTCGCGTTCGCGTTGGTCCACTTCTTCACGAGAAGGAGCAGCTCGCGGAGGGTCTCCTCGGCGGCCTCGAAGACCGTACGCTCCGTCGGGGCCTTGTCGCCCGCGGCGTCGATGCGGTCGTGGTAGACGTAGAAGATCTGGTGCTTCGTGTACAGGTCGCGAAGTTCGCTACCCGACATCGCCAGGACCTGGGCCGCATTAATGGCGTGCCCCTTGACCGATTGCAGGATCTTGTCGCGGTTCGCGGTTCCGTTCGTCGGCTTCCCGTCCGCGAGCACCGGCAGACCCGCGGGGTCGAGTTCCAGGCTCGACTGCGGGAGCAGCGACGCCATACCGAGCTGGGTGTAGCTCGGCAGCGATCCGAGCACGGCCGAGAGTGACGCGTCGAACCGGTTCTCACTGCGGACCATCGAGACGAGTTCCTCGGCGATCTCGTAACGCATGCCGTCGGAGATGATCACGACCGCCTTGGTGCGTCCGTCCTTGACCACAGGAGCGACGTGACGGTCGAAGAACTCCGCCTGCGGCGCAAGAGCAGCGGACTTCCACTCGGTCAGGGGGTCAAGAGCCTGCTGCCAAAGCCCGCCGAAGTCATAGAGGTACTTGTTGGCGTACTGCCTATCGACCTCAGCCTTGAGCGCTTCGAGCGGCTTCTGGAAGTCGGCGGTCTGGTGGGCGTAGGTGAACCAGCGGTAGTGCTGGTCGATGTGGAACCAGTCGGACTGGTACTTCTCCAGCCCGCCGGCAGTTGAGGCGATGGCTAGCGGCAGCGCAGCGATCGCCGCGAGCAACTCTGACGCGCTCTGAATGGCTTCGTAGAGCTTGGTGTACGTGGCGATCCACAGGCTGTGCTGGCGCTGCCGAACAGTGTCGGCGACCTCGCGGGGTGTCACCGACTGAGTAGCGACGGCGGCGGCGAGGTCGACGATCACCTTGCGGTCGATCTCCTCAAAGATCGTGATCTCGGCCAGGTCGCGGTAGTCGCGATGTTCGATCTTTGACTGCAGGCCGAGCGCGTCGGCCGCGTGGGATGCGAGCGTTGTCATCACGTCCTGGGTGCGGACGTCGTAGCGAAGGGCGTTGAAGTCGCTCCGAATGTTACGGAACTCGTCGGGCGTGCTCGAGGCGAAGTCCTCGATGGCGCGGCTGAACATCCAGAGGACGAAGTCGTCGATCGTTGGCGTCGTGCTCGGGTAGTTGTAGATGCTCGCGAGCCCGTCCCAGAAGAAATGGTCGAGGCCGAAGGTGACGAGATCGTCGAATTTCGTGCTCTTCCCGGCGGCGTTCTCGACAAGGAGTTCGCGCACGATGTCGGTCAGCTTGTTGCCCGATGCCTTGACGAGCACCTGGCACATCTTGGCGCGGAGGCGGGCCGCGTCGTCTCCGTCGTTCAGGAGCTTCTCCAGTGCCTGCTTTCGGCTGGTCGCGGCGAAGAACTTCTGGTGCTGCTCGATCACCGGCAAAGCCGGATCGTTGAGGCCAAGCTCCTGCTGGAGCATCGAGGTCTTGTCGGCCGTGAAGACCCCGTAGGCGAGTTCGAGATCGAGCAACCAGTTCGCGGTGCCGCGGGGGATGTCGCCGGAACGATAGACGAGGTGCTTGCTGACGTGATCGGCGAGGATCAAGTTCTTCACACCGAACTCGTTGTCCTCGACACGGATCACGTTGACCGAGCCAGGATCGAGCGCGTCGAGGTCGGCGGCGTACTCGCCGGCGGGGTCGTGCCAGAAAACGACTCGTTGGGAGGCGAGTCGGCTCTGGAGGACATCCTGGACGGGCGTCAGATCAGTCACTGGCCGCCTCCAATCCGGGGATCTTTTTGAGTGCAGCACCGAACTTCGGATAGTTGGCCTTCACGCCATCGTCAAGGTCGATCACGACGTTCTCGGACGCCTTCGGGAAGAGCGTGTCGTGCTCGTACTCGTTCAGTTCGACGAGCACCTTACGAAGCCGATCCGCTTCCTTGGCGTTCCCAGCGCGCTCGGCCTGCTGGAGGGCCGACTCCAGCTTGGTCACGTACTCACGCAAGTAAGCCAGCACCGTCGAGACCGTCGATGGCGTGTAGCGGTGCATGTAAATCAGGGCGTTGAATGAGCCCTTGGGGCTGGAGAAGAGCCAGTAGATTGGGCGCTTCTTGTAGCGCTGCCAGTGATCCTTGTAGAAGGACCTCACGAAATAGTCGCGCAGGTTCTTCACACCGAGCGCATTGGTGACAAACCTCAGGTTCTCCTCGAAGTGCTGCTCGCCGAACGCGACACGAAGGAACTGACGTAACCGCTCGACGATGTCGTCCTCGAACCAGTCGCCGTCCACGATGGGGATGACGTTGTCGGCATCCGGTGTGAACGCCGGTGACGGCACCTTGGCACGGAAGTCCCGCAACATTGCGCCCTGGTCGGCCAAGATCAGCCCTGGCTCGTCGAGGCTGTAGCGCCCGAACATACAGCCGACGGCGTATGAAACAAGGTCGAGAACTCCATCAGACGATGCGTCAGCAGTTTCCGCCCCTACACGGCCTGCTTCTGGGGCCGCGTCGCTTACCACCCCAAGTTCGGCGTCAAAGTACTTGTCGAGGCGCCGCTCCAGCGCCGCAAGTTCATTCTGGCCGGCAGACGACTGGGCCAGACGCGCCTCGACGATCTCCTGAACCCTTCCTGCGCGGCCATTTGCTGTTATTCCTTCGAACTCCCAAGCAGTCTCGCGAGAACCCCACTCCGCACGCTGAATCTCGACGGCACGCGACACTTCGTCGTCGATGGAATGGTTCGGGCCACTCACCGGGACCGGTACAGCCCCAACGTAGTCAGGTGGCAAGTTGATCGTGGGGTTGAGCCCATGAAGCACGGTCTCAATGGCCCGCGAGTTCAGAAGTCCCATCAAGTAGAGGTCGAAAGATGACTGGCAGATCCCGCCAGCAGCGTCGTACAAGTGCCCCTCGTCAACAAGCCGGAACGATGGACGGCCGGTCGTGATGCTGCTCCAACTGATCCCCCTTTTGAAGATTCGCGTCAGGTTCGTGTTGGTCGCTCGCACGCGCTTACCATCAGGCGTCATCGTCGTCTGGATAGCGTGACCGTCGCGGGACCAGTCGACAACAGCGTCGATGTTCCCAAACCACTTCCGGTAACTCCCGCCCCGCGCATATGGGAACCAACGGGCGCCAAGTGCTTCCGCCGCCGCACGCGATGGTGCGTCGAAACCGATGTTGCCGAGCGAGACCTCCCACCATTGCCGCACGAAGGACGCGTTATCTGCCGTCACCATGCCCTTGGCCGTCTTGGCGAAGGAACCAACTGATCGGCCGTTCTCGAAGAGGCTCGTCATTTCGCGCGAGAACCAGTACGCGAGCGGACTCCTCGGGACGCTCAGCAGACTACGAAGATCCTTCCTGAACCATCGCGGCCCCTCACACTGCTTGACGAGGCCACGGAAAGCAGCGTCCTTCGCGCTCGCGGGAGAGATATCAATCAGGCGAGCAACTGACGTCTCTTTGGCGGTTACGCGCGTCCGAATAGTGAACGCGACGGTGGTGACGACTTCACCTCCGATCGATTCAAACGCTCCCGCACCGAGATGAGCCATGGTATCTACGGCGTGACTGCGAAGAATTCGTGCTCGGAGCGCCTGGAACGCTGCGAGGAACATCCAAGACTGCATCGTGATCATTCCGACCTCGCCGCGAGGGAGGGCGAGCTCAAGATTGCGTTCAATGAACATCGCAAAGAGATCATTCTTGGACTGCGGGTAGTTGCGCGTTGCGAACTCGACGAGTTTGGCCCCCATGCTCGCAGTCCCCATGTAAGGCGGGTTGGCGACTACTACCGCGTAGCAACTCAAGAGATACTCCGCCTGAGTAAGCACTCTCTGCGCCCAGTCGAGCGCGTCGGCGCGGAGGATGTCGCCTTCGTCGTCGAGCGTCGCGAGGTGATCAGCGAGCCGGACGGTCAGATCTGGGTCGGGCTGAATGAGGGAACCGAAGGTGTCGGCCTCGGCGAACTGGTGCCAGAATGCTTCCTCCGCGTGACGGTCGCCATCCTTGGTCACAAGGTAGCTCAGCTCGTGGGCGCTGAAGGAGATCGGGTCCAGCACGCAGATGTTTGGCTCGACGGGGTTCTTGAGGAAGAGCTTGCGCTTGGCTGCGGCTTTCATCGTCAGGGCGAACGCGGCCAAGGCACCCGCCCGGGGATCGATCTCGGTGCCGTAGAGGTTGTTCGTGAGGATCGAGCTCGGGATCTGCGAGGGCGTGTAGCCCTCTTCTTCGTAGATCGCGTAGAGGAGGTCGAAGGCGTAGGTGAGCATGTGCCCCGAGCCGCAGGCGGGGTCGATGACCGTGAGTTCCTCGGGCTTGGTGATCTTGAGGAAGTCGGTCTCGTCGTCGACCGGGGCGATGTAGTAGTCCATCTGTTCGGCAAGAGAGGACTCAGGGTGGTTGAGCATCCACAGGCGACCGAGGGAGTTCTCGACGAGGTACCGGACGATCCAGTGCGGGGTGAAGAGCTGGGTGGCAGCGGGGATCTCGTCGGCGCCGGCTTTCTTGTTCTTCTTGAACCCGGCGAAGACCTCGTCCTTCCGCTCGGAGATGTAGAACTGGTATAGCCAGCCGATGACCTCGACGTCCTGGCAGACCTCCTCGGTGAGTACCTTGACGGAGCGGCTCAGGACGGAGTCCTCGGCGAGCAGGTTGGCGGGGATGAGCAGCTCGGTGTAGTCACCTTCGCGCTCGAACATGAAGGGCATGGCCCGGTTCCAGTAGCGGCAGTAGTCCGCGAGAAGGAGCGCGTATGCCTCGGCTTGGGCATCGACGCCGGGGCGCGGCTGGCGGGTGCCGTTGAGCAGCCCGATGACGGCTGCTGAGTTTGCGCCCTTGACCACGTCACCGTCGACCTGACCGCGCTTGGCAGCGGCGAGGACCTCGGGCTGGCCGACCTGATCGGCTGCGGGCGAGACGATGCAGACGCCGGTGTAGCCGTTAGCGTCCATGAAGCGCAGGGCGATGATGCGGTTGAACCAGGTGTAAGCGACCTTGTCGGCCACATGCGCCTTGCCCTTGTCGCAACCGCCCCCGGCGGCGATGGCCCGTTCCAGCGCAGACACGGCGCGCAGCTGTTCGACGCGCTCGGGCGAACCCTGCGCGAGCACGGCCGTGATGCGCGCGCCCACTTCGCGGATAAGTTCCGCGCGCGCCGACGTGGCGAAGGACTTGAGCGGTGCAGTCTCCATCAGAGCGTGATTCGCTTTCCATCGTTGAGGGTCGCGACGAGCGCGGCGCGGTACTTGGCGAGATAGGTGTCGACGTCGGCCTCGGACTCCAGGACCCCCGACGCGCCGGGCACACTGATCGTCTTGACCGACACCATCGGCTTTGGCTTCGGCTTAGGCTCCGCGGGGTCGATCGGGTCAACCGGACCGGGTTGAGGCGATTCAACGAGCTTGTTCAGGAGCTTTGGGTAGTCGTCCTGCTCGAAGGTCATACCTGTCTGGAGGATGAGAGCAATCTGGTTCTCGCTGGCGAGTCGCGCGAGGATCTGGTCAATTCGTCGGGTCACGCTCTCTCGGGCTTCGGCCGTGGCGTTGGCGTAGTAGGCGCTGCCGAGGATCTCGGCCTTGCGCCCGTCGATCACCGCGGTCACCTCGGCACGCCTGGCGGTGACGACGTCGTCGATATGCCCTCGCAGGGTGTCGACTGCGGCCTTGAGCTGGTTCATCTTGTTACCGCGGAAGGCGTTGGCATCGCCCAGTAGTCCTTTGACCGTGTCGGCGCTCCCTACGGGGAGGTAGCCGAGATTTCCGGTGTTGGCACTTAGGAGGGCCTGCGCCTCGTCGAAGATCTTGGCCTGCTGGCCGTTGAGGAAGGACTTGATCGGGTCGATCAGGTCCGCCTTGGCTTCGAGCAGCTCGTCGTCCTTGTCGAACTCGCTGAGGTACCAGTCGGGCTGCTTGCCAACGACCTCGCCGAGCAGCGCTACGACGCCGGCGAGCTGGTTGACGAAGGGGTACCGGGAGCTGCTGACGAGGGCATTGAGTTCGTCGCGCCTGGACGCGAGCTTGTCCTTGCCGAACCGGGCCAGCTCGCCGGGGTCGCTCGGCACTGCACCCTCGTCGAAGAACTCGGTGCAGAACTTCTTGAACGCAGCGACCTTCGCCTGGTCGTACGCCTTCTGCGGAGAGACGACAACGTGCTGGTGTTTGCCCGTGTTTCGGATAAGGGACGCTGCCTCGGTCCGAACGACCGGGTTGGCGTCAACGCTCAGCGCCAACTTGCCGTTGCCGACGAGCCAGCCCAACACCACCTCGATGGATCCGAGGTCCCATCCGTAGGGCTTGGCTTCGAAGCGGTCGACGATCTTCTTGATCGTCACCTGTTCGCCCAGGCTCGTTTGGGTGATGATCCAGGACTCCATCTCGGTGCCCGGCGAGTTGAGCGCGCTGAGCGGCGCCGCGTCGATCAGTCCCCCGTCGTTCTGCACCACACTGGCGACCAGCTGCTCGGGAAACACCTTGCCGCCGAGCAGGCCGAGGCTCGTGTACGTGCGGCTAGCTAATTTTTGGAACCCATCCAGCACGCGAGTGACGGCGTCTTGCGAACTGGAGGTGACTTCCGCGCCGTTGATGATCAGCTGCGCGTTGCCGACGGCCTGGCGCAGGCGCTCGATGAGTTCCTTCTCGCGGTCGGCGTTGAGTACCTGCTTGGACTGGAGGATCGCCTGCATCGAGGGCGTCGCACCGGAATTGGTGCGCTGCTTGATGTACTTCTCCGTCTTGAGCAACAGGCGCAGGTCCGCCAGCAGCCGCTTGTCGCGGCCGAAGAAGACCCGCAGCTCGTCCCTGCCCATGCTCTGCGCCACGATCTCGGAGTCGCTGTAGCTCGTCTCGGGCGTGATGAAGTGGATGGTCAGCTCACGCTGGTTACCCTGGACGATGTCATCGAGCTTGTAACCGAACGAGAAGTCCTGGCCGTTCTTCGCGTACTTGAGCTTGTTGGTCTTGAGGATGTCGGACGAGAGGTACCGGAAGAGCTTGCTGGAGACCTCGGAGGAGTCGACATCGACCGCCTTGATCTCATTCTCGATCTCCTGCTCCTCGTTGGTGAGGTACTCGTAGACGTTGCCGTTGCGCTGGACGTACGACTGCGCCTCCAGCAGGTTGAGCGCCTCCTGCACCTGCTCTCCCAGCCCCGGGAGATCAAGCCCGAAGCGGTCGTAAACAAGCACGGTGAGGTTGCGGGGCGTGGCCTTGAATGTCTCGACGTACTTGACCAGGAACAGCGCCTTCAACAGGCGGTTGGCGAGGATCGTGACGTCGGAGCCAGGGTCGGGAAGGTGCTTCTCGGCCTGGAGGATCGCGCTCTGGGCTGACGCCTTCAGGGCGGCGCTAATCCCAGCGAACATCTGGTCGAAGGTCGCGAGGTAGCCCACCTGCTCGCCGCCAATGCGTTTGGCGACTTCCTGAACCACCCCGAGCATCGAGCGCTCGCCGACCGAGCTGTTCTTGCCCTCGAACATGTTGTGGTCGGACAGGCCCTCGATTGCAGCCTGGAACATCGGGATCTGGTAGGTGACGAACGGGTAGGTGTTGATGAAGCGAGCTTCGTCGATGTAGTTGCGGTAAGTCTTGGCACCTTCGACGAAGTTGAAGATCGTCGGGAAGTTCGCCGCTTCCTTGGAGTAGATCGACGTAAGGGCGGCAGCGCCCGCGTCGTTCTTCTCCAGCAGACGCTTGCTGATGACCTCCTCGACATCCTGGCTGGTGAGCTTCACCTTGGCGCTGAACCGGGCCTGGATCTTGGAGAAGTCGTTGCCCTGCTGCCTGGTGCGGTCGCCGATGACCTTGTCCATGTCCTCCTGGGACGTGACGAAGACCCACGACTGTCCCTTGCACTTGGTGTTGAGAGACTCGGCGATCGTCTGGAGGTTAAGCATGAGCTTGGCGTCGTCGGCGATGAACTGGCCCACCTCGTCGACGAAGAAGTTGAGCCGGAAGCCCGGCTGTTGCTTGTCGATCCACGCCTTGACCGAGGTGGCGAAGTCCTCGATCGAGACGGCGTAGGACTTCTGGTATTGGGCAATGATGCCGGGGTTCGCCTCGCCGTTGACCTCGGCGAACGCCTTGTCGATGTTGTGACCTTCCAGGGCAGTCTGCTCGCGCCCCTGGGACCAGTCAATGCCGGCGTGCTTGGCGAAGGCCGCCTTGAACGCCTCGTACTGGCCGCGCTTGTCGAGATCCTCCTCGAACCGGGCGACAGCGCCGTCGTTGCCGAAGTAGCCGCGGCTCTCGTCGAAGACCTTGACGAACACCTTGAGCAGGGCGTCGGTCTGGTCCTTGGCGATCAGGGTCGCCTTCTGGTCGATGTTGAACAGCAGGCTCTTGGCGGGGATCGCGGCGGCCTTCTTGAGCGAGGCGATGAGCATCGCGTCATCGGTCTTGCCGAGGAAGCTCTCGCTCATCTTCTCGCGCGGGAACGCCTGGCCCTCGACGTCACCGAGGAGGTGGGCAAGCATCTTGAGAAGGTGAGACTTACCGGAGCCGAAGAAGCCCGAGATCCACACGCCGTTAGCGTTCGTGTAGTTGGTGTACTCCTCCAGCAGCGGTGCGACGCCCTTCGCGGCATCATTCGTGAAGACGTACTCCTCGACCTCGATGCCAAGGTGCTCCAAATCGTCGGCCTTGACGACGCCCTCGATCGAGCGGGTGACGTCCTTAAGGAAGATTTCGTTGAGTTTCATCGGGTCATGCTTCCTGGTCGAGGATGCGCTTGGCGCGGTAGAAGGAGTCATCTTTCAGCTGGCCGAACAGGACCAGCGCTGAGCCTTGTGTGGCCGACACCTCATACCGGCCAGGGAAGAACATCAGCATCGGCTTGTCCGAGACGACCGTTTGCAGGTTGTTGAGCACGGTGTGCGAGCGCACGAACGGGAACACCTCGCCGATGCCCGTCAGGAAAAGTATCTGGAACGACTCGGCTGCGATGCGCTCCTTGATCGCCGGAGCCAGATGCATCTGCGGGTCGAGCATGTTCTGGAGCATTTTGAGAAAATCGCGCTTGTCCATCGTCGGCTCGGCGGCGAGGACGCGGTCCCAGACGTTGCGCTTCTTGAGCAGCTCGACGCAGAGGTCGTAGAGGTTGATCTCGAAGACCTTAATGCCAAGCTCCGTGTCGAGCTTGGTCTTGATGCGCTTCTTCGCCTGAGCGACGTCGAGCGCCCACGTCGGGTCATAGTCGTAGATGAAGTGGGCGACCTCGTTGCCAAGGCCCTCCATCTTGAGGAAACGCTCGCTGCTGAGAACCTTGAACAGGTGCTTCTCTTGCTGAGCCAGTTTGGACTTGGATTGCTGGGGCATCATACCAGCCTCGTCGGGAAGAAGCGGATGTCGCTCGGTGTTCGCTCGGTGAGACATTCGGCGACGCGGGCAGAGAGAAGCGCGGGCTCGATAGCGCCCTGCGTGGTCAGCAGCCCCGCCTCGACCAGCATTTTGAAGAGCACCTGGCGGAGCTTCTTGTAGGACAGGTCGGTGACCTCGTCCAGTTCGTCGTGCCACATCGCCTTGGCGCGGTAGAAAGAGTCGTAGTCTTCGTAGGAGACCGTGCCCGCCAAGGTGAGGAAGCGCTCACGGAGCACCTCCTCGGCGAACTCCCCGATGAGGTCGTGGCGACGACAGGCGGCTGCCCACATGAGGTGGCCGCGCTCAGTCGATGTGCCGTTGACCACGATCTGGAGCTCGGGCTCGCTCAGGAGCTGGAGTCTCGGGATCAGGGCGCCGAGAACCCGCTTGGTCGAGCTAGCGACGCGGCTTTGGAGCAGGTTGGCGTCCTTGACCTGCACGCGGGTGGCCGCCCAGTCGTGACCTCGCAGGTATGTCGCCGCGACCACGGCCGCTTCGGTTGCGAGAAGGCCGCCGGTCGTGAATGACAGCGCATAGCGCGGCGCTGCGGCCGAGTCGCTGTTCACCGGACACCTCCTCTGAATGATGGCAAGTTGATTACGATACGTCGGCCCTCCGACAGTTCGGGCCTCAACGCCTGCGATGGTCAAGAGGCGCCCTTATCGTCGGGCGCATGCTGAGCCGCACCGCCGCTGCGCACCCAATCGTCAACCTCACTGACCTGGAACTTCCAGAGCCGACCGACGCGGTGAGCGGGCATCTTCTTGTCGGCGATCCAGTCGTAGACGGTGTCTTTCGTGATGCCCAAGTGGGCGGCGATCTCCTCGGCAGACAGCCAGGGTTCAGCCACGTCGATAGACCTCCGGGATCAGGGGTGCACGAAGCACGCGGTGGTAACTCTAGCGACGGCCAGAACCGGAGGACGCCCGCGACACGCCGCCAAACCCGGCCAAACCCGGTTTGACGGCTCTTCGAACTTCCGGTGGGGATCAGGTCCTGAGTCCTCCGGCGGCGAGGAGCATTTGCAGGCGGTAGTTGTTGGGGTTGCGGTAGCCGCGGGCCAGACGCCGGTGGAGCTCGATGATGCCGTTCATGAATTCGGTGCCGCCGTTGTTGGACCGCCCGGCGGTGAAGTACGCGAGGAACGCGTCCTTTCAGCGTCGTAGGCTCCGCCCGAGTCGCGCGATCTCTGGGACAGGGCAGGTGTGGAAGATGCTCAGGATGCGTTCGGCCATCGCGCGGCCGGCGGTCAGGTCGGCGCAACGATAGGCTGCACGCCGGTCTGGGCGCAGCGCCAGACGAGGTAGACGCCTTGGTGGAAGCCTGGGCTGCAAGTTGTTCAGCAGCGCGCGCAGCGGTGTCACGTAGTTGACGGACAACCCGTGCAAGTCCTCCTCCGCCATCTGCGAGAGCAGCGGGAACATCACCGCCTCGGTCTTGCCGCCGGCGGTCGGTGCGATGAGCAGGCAGTCCGCACCAGATCTGGCCGGCTCGACGGCGGCCCGTTGCAGCGGCCGGAGCGCCGGCCATCCGAGGGAGTTCACCACGTGGTATTCGACGGCCGCAGTCAGTCCCGTATCGCTGCTCACAGGTCGAGCTCGACGTCATCCACACTCCCGGCGGCAAGTCGCACCGCACCCAGGTTGCGCGCCTCGGTCTCGGTGACGCTGAGCTCGCCGGCGTCGACGGTGAGCACGTAGTCGCGCCGGGGCCGGAAGCCCTCGAACTGGTCGACCCTGTCCATCACGTCCACGAGCTTGCGCAGGAACAGTCGGGGCGCCACCCCCACCTTGCCGCCCAGCTCGCCGGCCCCCGCGGTCGCCAGCGTGCGCACGTACGCGTCGTCGACGAAGTCGAGCACCCGACCGCCGGCGGTCGCGCCACCGGCGTACAGGTCACGAACGCGGTCACGCGGTGCCCGTCGATGTCGGTGATGCGCAGCTGCGCCCCGGGGTGGGGACGTTCCTTGCGGGCGATGACGCGCATCCCGGCGGGCCAGCCGGTCAGATCGAGCAGGTCGGTGAGCTCCGCGACCCAGGCCCCGTCGCGGATCTGGTCGTGGGCGTCGTAGGCCGGGGTCCAGACCTCGGCAGGGATCTGCTCGAGCAGGTCGGCGGTGTGGTGGGGCAGCGTGAAGCCCACCGAGTACGACAGTCGCCGGCCGGTCATCCACTCCACGACGTCGTGAGTGCAGCCGGCGCCATCGGTGCGGATCAGGACCCTGCGGCCGGGGCGGGTGCCGGCCCGGTAGGACGGCAGCTGTTTCAGGGCGGCTTTGATGACGGTGATGTGGTCGGTTGCGGTGTTGGACCCGGCGTTGCCCGCACGCAGCAGGAACGACAGCGGTTCCCCGCTGCCGTCGGGACCGTGGTCGACGAACGCGCACAACGGATGAAAACCGTAGCCGCGCTTGAACGTAGGACGGGCGTTCTCCTTGTCGCTATGGGAGGTGACCAGCGTGGCGTCCAGGTCGATGATCAGCGGCGACCTCGCCGTCGTAGCGTGATCAGGAGCGTCCTCCCCGGCCAGCGCCCACGCGGTCGCCCGCGCCGCGGCCCGGGCAGCATCGATCGCTCCCAGCGCCGCCGGGGCGTCGGCGGCCAGCGCGTCGATGGTGCGCGAGACCGTCGGGTCCGACGCCACGCTCCCGTAGAGCCCCGGCTCGGCGCGCAGCAGGCCGACGTCCGAGAGCGTGTCACCGCCCAACGCCAGCGACACCGCAAGGTCGAGCACGACCTTGGCCGGGTCGTGGGCCGCCAGCGGCTTGCGCCACGGTGACAGCGCCGCCGACAGCTCCCGCGACAGGCCCGTCGCGGCGATCGTCTCGGTCAGCAGCACACCACCGGCCTGCCCGATCGCGGGCACGTTGGCCGTGTCGACAGCAAGACGGGGATAGGCCCGGGTAGTCTTCACCTTGAAGGTGCTCCTTGAACTGGTACCGATCTGGATCTCGACAATCCCTATCGTCCCAGGTCAGGAGCACTTTCTATCTCAGCGACACGGCCCCACAGCAACGCCGCTGTGAAAGCACCGGGCTAGGGACGCCCGCCACGCCTCCGGTTGACCACCCCCACACCGTGCTGCATACTGCTGATTCTTGCATCACTCGTTGCAGCAAGACCGCAAGGCGGCGGGTTTGTCGATGGGGAAGGTCCATGACTGCACAGCAGCAGCTACGCCTGGGAGTCGTCGGTTACGGCAACCGCGGGGTCATCGCCCAGCGTGCCGCGGCGGCCGACGGCCACAGCGAGGTCGTCGCCGTCTACGACCCTCACCCGGCCGCCCACCGCCGGGCCCGCGAGCAGCTCGGCGCCGACGTCCGCATCGCCGGCAGCCTCGAGGAGCTCACCGGCCTCGACGCCGTCTTCCTCACCTCCCCCGACGACGCCCACGAGGACCAGGCGGTGGCGCTCCTGCACGCCGGCGTGCCGCTGTTCGTCGACAAGCCGCTGGCGATCACGCTCGAGGGCGCCGACCGGATCCTCCAGGCGGCCTACGACTCCGGCACCAAGCTCTACGTCGGGCACAACATGCGGCACATGCCGGTCATCCGGCAGCTCAAGCAGCTCGTCGACGAGGGCCGTATCGGTGAGGTCAAGGCGGTGTGGTGCCGCTACTTCGTCGGCGACGGCGGTGACCGGTTCTTCAAGGACTGGCACGCCGACCGCCGCCGCGTGAACTCCCTCCTCCTGCAGAAGGGCGCCCACGACATCGACGTCATCCACTGGCTCGCTGGCGGCTACTCCCGCCGGGTGAGCGCCATGGGCGGGCTGAGCGTCTACGGCGGCATCACCGACCGCCACGACGGCACCGGCGACCGCCTCGTGCGCGACTGGCTCGACCGCGACCACAACTGGCCGCCGCTGGCCAACACCGGCCTCAACCCGGTCGTCGACGTCGAGGACATCTCGATGATGACCATGCAGCTCGACAACGGCGCCTTCGCCACCTACAACGAGTGCCACTTCACCCCCGACTACTGGCGCAACTACACCGTCATCGGCACCGAGGGCCGCCTGGAGAACTTCGGCCTCGGCGGCGAGGGCGGCTACGTGCGGCTGTGGAACCGGCGCACCGAGTTCAAGGAGCACGGCGACGAGGAGTTCCCGATCCCGCAGGTCATCGGCGGCCACCACGGCGCCGATCCCGCGCTGCTCGCCGAGTTCCTCCGGTTCGTCCGCGACGGCACGCCCACCGAGACCTCGCCGGTCGCGGCCCGCGAGGCGGTGGCCGCCGGAGCGCTGGCCACCGCGTCGATGCGCGGCGACGGCTCCGCCCAGGTGGTGCCCCCACTGTCGGCCCACATCCGCGACTACTTCGACAACGGTCAGCAGCCCGCTGCCGACCACCCCACCAGGCCGGCGGCCCCAACGCCGTCGGACCTCCAGCGGAAGACAAGGAATCTGCGATGACGCACCTGACGACCCGCCGGCCCCGAGCGGTCCGGCTGGCAGCCATGGCCGTGGCGGCCTCCCTCACGCTCGCCGCCTGCACCGACGACGCCGGACCCGGGCCCGAGGACGGCGCCGTCCCGGACAACACCGGCACCCCGGACGCCGCCATGGAGTCCCCGATGCTCACCGAGCTGGTCGACGCCGGTGACCTGCCGCCGCTGGAGGAGCGCCTGCCGGCCACGCCGATGGTCCTCGAGCCGGTGCACAGCGAGGGCTCCTTCGGCGGCACGCTGCGCCGCGCGCAGACCGACGGCCAGGCCCGCGCCGTCCTCGAGTCCTTCGCCAACGTCGGGCTGATGGAGTGGAACTGGGAGAACGACACCCCGGCGCCGAGCCTCGCCGAGAGCGTCGAGGTCTCCGAGGACAACACCACCTACACCTTCACGCTGCGTGAGGGCCTCAAGTGGTCCGACGGTGAGCCGTTCACCACCGAGGACCTCATGTTCACCATCGACGACTACCTCAACAACGCGACGACGATGCCGTTCCCGCCGTTCTGGTTCTCCGACGGCGACGGCACCCCGGACGCCGAGGCCACCGACGAGCTCACGCTGACCATCACCTTCGACGAGCCGTTCGCGCTGTTCCAGAAGTACATGGCCCACCCAGCGGTGAGCCACCAGTTCATCAAGCCCAAGCACTACCTCGAGCAGTTCCACCCCGACTACACCGACCCGGCGGAGGTCGACGCCGCGGTGCAGGAGGCCGGCTTCGACTCCTGGGACCAGCTCTTCGCCGACCGCGACAACTCGTGGACGAACCCCGAGCGCGCGGTCATGGGCGCCTGGCTGGTCGTCAACCCGGCGTCGTCGTCGAGCGCGACCGCCGAGCTCGAGCGCAACCCGTACTACTGGAAGACCGACCCCAGCGGCCGCCAGCTGCCCTACATCGACGAGATCCAGGTGCAGGTCCTCGCCCAGGACGCCCTCGACCTGCGCGCCGCCAACGGTGACCTCGACTTCCAGGCCAACCACCTCGGGTACAACACCACCCAGGTCTACCTGGAGAACGCCGAGCAGCGCGGCTACAACGTGCTGCGCTGGGCACCCACCGGCAGCCTCCTCGGGATGAACTTCAACCTCTCCCACAAGGACGAGGACATGCGCGAGCTGTTCCTCGAGGACGACTTCCGGGCGGCCTTCTCCCAGGCCATCGACCGGGAGGACATGAACGAGCGGCTGCTCGGCGGCCTGGGCGTCATCACCCAGCCGACGTCGCCCGAGGGCAGCGACTACTACGTCGAGGGCGCCGGCCAGAACAACATCGAGCACGATCCGGACGAGGCCAACCGGCTGCTCGACGGCCTCGGCCTCACCGAGACCGAGTCGGACGGCACCCGGCTGATGGCCGACGGCACCCCGCTGGAGATCGTGCTCTCCTACGTCGAGGACAACGCGATGGTCCCGCGCACCGACGCCTACAACATGGTGCGCGCCAACCTCGCCGAGGTCGGCATCGACCTCATCCTGCGCCCTGTCGACGGCTCGCTGTACGGCGAGCTGCGCGGCGGCAACGACTTCGACATGTCCGGCACCACGGTCGCCGAGGACGACTGGGACCTCGAGCCGGTCTGGTACATCCCGACCGCGCCCAACAGCCACAGCGCCCCCGGCTACGGCCAGTGGTACGTGAGCGGCGGCGCCGAGGGCATGGAGCCGCCGGCCGAGATCCAGGAGCTCATGGACAGTTGGGACGCGCTGCGCGGCGCCGAGTCCGACGAGGACCGGATCGCCGCCGGGCAGGAGATCATGCGCCAGCACGACGAGAACACCTACATCGTCGGCCTGCTCAAGCTGCCGTTCCAGCCCGTCATCGCCGCCGACAACCTCGTCAACGTGCGCGACGACCAGCCCAAGTTCTCCTTCTACTACGGCCGCGAGGGCGTCACGAAGCCCGAGCTGCTCTTCTACGCCGGCGAGTAAACCGACCGCGACCGTGCTGCCCGGCCCGCTGCGGGGCCGGGCAGCACGACAGGAAGGCTGTCCATGCTGCGCTACATCGGCCTGCGGGTGCTGCACTCCATCCCGACCCTGGCCCTGGTCTCGATCATCGCGTTCTTCGTCATCCAGCTGCCCCCCGGTGACTTCCTCTCGACGCAGGTCGCCTACCTCGAGTCCCAGGGTGAGGGCATCGACCCGGCCCAGCTCGAGGCGCTGCGAGCGCGCTACGGGATCGGAGACCCGTTCTGGGTGCAGTACTGGAAATGGATCTCCTCGATCCTCTTCCACGGCGACTTCGGGCTGTCCTTCCAGCACCAGCGCCCGGTCTCCGGCCTCATCCTCGACCGCCTCGGGCTGACCATCACCCTCGGCGTCGCGACCCTCATCTTCACCTGGCTCATCGCGCTGCCGGCCGGCATCTACTCCGCCATCCGCCAGCACTCGATCGGTGACTACACGATCTCCGGGCTGGGCTTCATCGCCCTGGCGGTGCCGAACTTCATGGCCGCGCTCGTGCTGTCCTACATCGCGTTCGCGTTCTTCGGCAGCAGCGTCGGCGGGCTGTTCTCCCCCGAGTACGCCAACGCCGACTGGAGCATCGGCCGGTTCATCGACCTCCTCGAGCACCTGTGGATCCCGGTGATCGTCATCGGGCTCGCCGGCACCGCCGGCATCATCCGCACGATGCGGGCCAACCTGCTCGACGAGCTCCACAAGCCCTACGTCACCGCCGCCCGCGCCAAGGGCCTGCCCGAGCGCACCGTCATCGGCAAGTACCCGGTACGGATCTCGCTCAACCCGTTCATCTCCACCGTCGGCTGGAACATCCCCCAGCTGTTCGACGGCGAGGTGATCGTCGCGCAGGTGCTGACCCTGGGCACCATGGGGCCGCTGCTGCTCGCCGCGCTGCGCTCCCAGGACATGTACCTCGCCGGCGGCATCCTGCTGATCATCGCGGTGCTGACCGTGCTGGGCACCCTGCTCTCCGACATCGCGCTCGCCGCGGTCGATCCCCGTGTCCGATTCGGAAAGGCGTGAGGTGAGCCCACGATGAGCATGCATCCGCTACCGCCCGACGAGCCCGGCACCAAGCTCACCGACGAACCGACCGACGGCAGCGAGGTTGCCGACGACGTCGAGACGCCGGCCGACGAGCCACGCGTCGAGGTCGGGTCCGCCTCGCAGCGCCAGCTCATCTGGTGGCGCTTCCGCAAGCACAAGATGGCGATGATCGGGGTGTGGATCCTCCTGATCATGTACTTCGTCGCGGCCTTCGCCGGTTTCTTCGCCCCGTACAACAAGGACTCGGCGTCGTCCACGCACGCCTACCACCCGCCCCAGCTGCCGCAGTTCAGCATCTCCGACGGCCTGTACTTCCACCCGACGGAAGGCAGCACCGACCTGGAGACCCTCGAGCGGGTCTTCGAGGAGGACACCAGCCGCAAGGTGCCGCTCGGCTTCTTCGTCCAGGGCGAGGAGTACAAGCTGCTGGGCCTGGTGACCACCGACATCCGGCTGTTCGGCCCCACCGAGCTCGGTGAGCGGTTCTACCTCCTCGGGGCCGACCGCTCCGGCGCCGACGTGCTGTCCAAGATCATCTTCGGCTCGCAGATCTCGCTGTCCATCGGGCTCGTCGGGGTGGCGATCTCGCTCGTCCTCGGCCTGCTGCTCGGTGGGATCTCCGGCTACTTCGGCGGCTGGGTGGACAACATCATCCAGCGCCTCATCGAGCTCATCATGTCCATCCCCACGCTGCCGATGTGGCTGGGCCTGGCGGCCGCGATCCCGCCCGGCTGGGGCGCGGTGCCCACCTACCTGATGATCACCGTCATCCTCTCGCTGCTCGGCTGGACGTCGCTGGCCCGCGTCATCCGCGGGCGGCTGCTGCAGACCCGCAGCGAGGACTACGTGCTCGCCGCCCGGCTCGACGGCGCGAGCACCGGCCGCATCATCGGCCGGCACATGATGCCGGCCTTCACCTCGCACATCATCGCCACCGTCTCCCTCTCGGTGCCGGCGATGATCCTCGCCGAGACCTCGCTGTCCTTCCTCGGGCTCGGCCTGCGGGCGCCGGCGGTCTCGTGGGGCGTGCTGCTGCAGGACGCGCAGAGCGTCAACACGGTCGCCACCGCGCCGTGGCTGCTCATCCCGGGCCTGGCGGTCATCCTTGCGGTGGTCGCGTTCAACTTCGTCGGCGACGGTCTGCGCGACTCCGCCGACCCCTACGGAAAGCGGTCCGACTGATGACGGCGAAGAGCCCCCACGTGCCCGACGACCTCATCCTCGACATCCGCGGGCTGAAGACGGTGTTCCGCACCGACGACGACGTCGTCAACGCCGTCGCCGGCATCGACCTGCAGGTCGAGCGCGGCACGACCACCTGCATCGTCGGCGAGTCCGGCTCCGGCAAGTCCGCCACCGCGCGGTCGATCATCCAGGTGGTCGACCGGCCCGGCCAGGTCGAGGGCGGCCAGATCTGGTTCAAGCCCACCGCCGGCGCGACACCGGTCGACATCGCGGCGCTCGACCCGATGGGCTCGGAGATCCGCAAGATCCGCGGCAAGCAGATCGGGCTGATCTTCCAGGAGCCGATGTCCTCGCTGTCCCCGGTGCACACCATCGGGGACCAGATCAGCGAGGTGCTCGCGGTCCACGAGGGCGTCAGGGCCAAGAGCGTGCGCGACCGCGTCATCGCCGAGCTCGCCCGGGTGGGCATCCCCCGCCCCGAGGAGCGGATCGACGCCTACACCTTCCAGCTCTCCGGCGGCATGCGGCAGCGGGCGATGATCGCGATGGCCCTCATCGCCCGCCCCGAGCTGGTCATCGCCGACGAGCCGACGACGGCGCTCGACGTCACCACCCAGGCCCAGATCCTCGACCTGCTCACCGAGCTCAAGGAACGGGCCGGCAAGACGATGGTCTTCATCACCCACGACCTCGGGGTGGTCGCCGAGATCGCCGACAACGTGGTCGTCATGCGCGAGGGCAAGGTGGTGGAGACCGGCCCCGTGGATCAGCTCTTCCACGACCCCCAGCACGACTACACTCGCCACCTCCTCTCCGCCCTCCCCCAACGCTGGAAGGGGAATCCGTTTGCGGGTGGAGCGGTGGACCTCGCGGCGCCGCCCCCAACCCTTTCTCGCCGACAGCAGGATTCTCCACACCCGCCTCCTCCGCCCCCTCCTTCTCGTCGACAGCAGGATTCTCCACATGAGGACGGCACCCCCGTCACCGCCCCGGAGACACCGGACGCGCCGATCCTGGAGATCCGCGACCTGACCATGCGGTTCGACACCGTGGCCGGCAAGCTCTTCGGCCGAAAGTCCAAGCGGTCGCTCACCGCGGTCAACGACGTCTCGCTGACCATCCCGACCGGCAAGACCATCGGCCTCGTCGGGGAGTCAGGCTGCGGCAAGACCACCCTGGGCCGCGCCGTGCTGCGCGCCTACCAGCCCACCGCCGGCGAGCTGAACTACTGCCGCGCCGACGGCACCGTGGTCGACCTCGCCACGCTCAGCCAGCGCGAGCTACTGCCCTACCGGCACGACATCCGGATGGTGTTCCAGGACCCGTACGGCTCGCTCAACCCGCGGATGACCGTCGAGCAGGTCATCGCCGAGCCGCTGATCGTGAGCAAGAAGTACCGCCGGTCGGAGATCCACGACCGCGTCCACGCGGCGCTGCGCCGGGTCGGCCTGCAGTCCTCGATGGCGGCACGCTATCCGCACGCGTTCTCCGGCGGTGAGCGCCAGCGCATCGGGATCGCCCGCGCGCTCATCACCAACCCGCGGCTCGTCGTCGCCGACGAGGCCGTCTCCGCGCTCGACACCTCGGTACGCACCCAGGTGCTCGAGCTGCTCGCCGAGCTGCAGAAAGAGCTCGACCTCACCTTCCTGTTCATCTCCCACGACCTGTCGATCGTCGAGCAGATCTGCGACGAGGTGGCGGTGATGTACTTCGGCGAGGTCGTCGAGCACCGCCCCACCGCCGAGCTGTTCGCCGACCCCCGCCACGACTACACCCGGACGCTGCTCTCCGCCGTCCCGATCGCCGACCCGCGGGACCGCGGGACGAAGGAGCGCCGCCTCACCTACCGGCCGTGAATGCCGGTCCGTCGCCGCCCGCCCGTCTGCCCTCCTCCCGCCGACAGCAGACTTCTCCACCGGCACTTCGCCGAGAGCAGGATTGTCCACGGGAACGCGACTCCCGCGAGAGCCCGACGAGCCCTGATCTGTGGGGATCAGCCGACGGGGAACAGTGCGGTCCAGGCCGCGGAGTACTCGTCGTTCACCGACGGGACCAAGCTGCCGCTGACTCGTAGCAAGTGGGTGCCTTGCAGGTGGTGCCACTCGGTTCCAAACGCTGGGCCCAGTTCGGTGAGCATCTCCTGGATATACGTGGACCGGGCCTGCGCATCTTCAGGGGTTGCGAAGACCTCGACCACCGCACCGGCGTCGATCCCGTCGCCTCCGGCCGCCCGGCCGTCGGTGATCCGGGCGGCGGAAGTGTACTGGCCCGGCCTGCCGATGAGGTCGTTCGGGTCGGTGTTCTCGTCGTACACCGTCACTGCAGTGATCTCCGGATTGGCTGCACGCATGGCCTCGGTGGCCGCCTCGGCGTCCACCGGAGCGACGACCGTGGGGGTAGGGGCTGCAGTCGGTTCTGCTGTTGGTGTCGCGGTGGTCTGTTCCTCGGCGTCCTCCACAGGGGCAGTGACATCTGGCGCCTCGGGATGCGAGGTGCCCGAGGAACAACTGCTCACGATCAGCGCGCCTGCTAGAACGGCGGCGGCCAGAGCGAAACGTGGTTTGCGCATGGATGGACGGTAGCCGTCGGGACCAACACCCGCGTGCCGCGTTCACGCCGGGATACCAGCCTCGCCCATCACCATCGATGTCCCGTGGGCCGCGGCGCGCGCCAGGGCGTGGGCGTTGGCCGGGGAGAACGTTCCCGATCACCACGCGAGCGTCAGGACGCCGTTCTCCTCAATCTGGACGCCACGCTGGTCGCGTCCCACAGCGAGAAGGAGAACGCCGCCCGACGTTCAAACGCGGCTACGGGTTCCCTCCACTGTGCTCCTTCGCCGACCACGGCACGCCAATGAGACGGTGGCAGCCTGACGATCTGGCCGCCCACCACTACCGGCCACGCAGTGCCAGACCCGGTTGCGTCGCTGACCAGCACGCTCAACGAGGACGCCGTGCTCAACGAGCTGGGCCAAGGCACGCTGTGCAGTCACGTCATTCAGCCCCACGGTCCTCCCTTCCATCGGCCGCGCACACCAGCGTCAGCACTGCGCGTCGAGGTCGCCAGCGACGCCACGCAGACACAGGGGGACGGACCCCAAGTCCCCGCCGATCGGACGCCCGGTAACATCGTGGCCGCTCCACTGTCGGAGCCGTCCCTCGCCGGAGCTGTTGCAGCGTGGCGGCGCGCCCCGCACATCGCACGCGCCTCACGCCACACACCGAGTAGGAGATTCGATTGTCCACCCAGCGCACGCGCCCCTCGGCCCCCGCGAAGTCCGGTTCGCGGTCCGGCGCACCGAACCGCCGCCCCGCCCCTTCGCCGGAGAACGCGAAGCCACGCACCGCAATGGTCGCCGGAGCAGCGCTGCTCCTCGGCGCCGGTGGTGCGCTCGGCATCAACGCGCTCGTGCAGGGGACCGACGACTCCGAACCGGACGTAACGGCCATCCACCAGGCGAACGAGCAGCGTGACATTGAGACGACTCGTGAGTTGACCTCGATCGCGCGGGAGGTCGCCGAGGACCTCGGGCCCGCGGTTGAGGGTCTGGCTGCCGCCATCCCGCCGCAAGAGGCGGCTCCGCTCGGACCATTGGCGTCCGCCACCGACGTCACCACATGGAGCACGTCGGTTGACGACGCACTCGCCGCCTTCGGCGACCCGCCCTCGGCCGGCACCGCCGTCAACGTCGCCCGCAGCAGCCTGACCGCGGCCGTGGAGCAATTCCAGGCCGCCGTGTCGACCTACGAGGCCGCACTCGCCGCCGAAGGTGCACAACAGCAACGCCTCATCGAGATCGCCGGGCAGCAGCGCGGTACCGCAGTCTTCACCTGGTCCATCGCGGCCACCCAGATCGACTTCATCAACGTCGAGGCAGACCTGGGCCACGCCCACGTCGTCCTGCCGTCGGCCCCCGGTTCGGCGGACTTCCTCGACCATGCCCCCGAGGGCCACGGCTGAGCTGTCCGCCGTCCCGATCGCCGATCCGCCAGTTCCCCTCCCGCCGAGAGCTGGATTGTCCACGGCGACCACACCGGTACTGCCGACAATCGGAGTTGATACTGAGCAGGATGGAACCAAGACTCTGGGGAGCAGGCATGAGGGGGACGAGACCATGACGACGATAGTCGACCACGACGCCTACATTGCCGCGGCGCCCGAGCCCTTCCAACCATCGCTGAAACGGTTGCGCGCGATACTGACCCGAGCCCTGCCGGAAGCGGAGGAGATCGTGGCTTACAACATGCCGGGCTTCAGCATCGGCGGCTCGGTCGTCGCGAGCTATGCGGCGTTCAGCAAGCAGTGCGGGCTGTATCTCCTCGCCGGCGCCATCTCCGAACACGCCGACGAAATCGCGGCCGCCGGCCTCAAGGCGACCAAGACCGGCATCACCTTCTCGCCGCGCAAGCCGATCCCGGACGACCTCGTCGAACGGCTGGCGCTGGCGTCGCGAAAGGACGCCGAAGCCTGAAGGCTCACGCCCTGGGCGACGACGGCCAGATCGCCGCGCGAGTCCGCCTCTCGCCCCGGGCGGGCTGGACGGTGCTCTACTCCTCCCGTTCGCGAAAGCAGGATTGTCCACGGCAACGCGGCACGTTGCCGTGGGCAATCCTGCTGTCGGCGCAAGGAGTGGCCTCGGGAGGGCCGAGGATTGTCCACGGCGACGCGCCGCTCGGCCGCCAGCTACCAGCAGGGCCACGGGCAAGCCGAGACCATCGTCCTCTTCGGCGACCGCCACCCCATGCGCCGCCGCCGAGGGCAGTGGGAATGGCGCCACCCCGGCATTCGCAGCATCTACGAAGGCCCCGGCCGTGACCTCGCCGAACTCATCGCCGAAGACCTCGGCCTCATCATCGAGTAGGCGCCTCACCGAACGCGGCAGGAACGCGACCCTGCCAGCCTCGGACAGTCGGCTCGCGTGAAGCTCGTCCGGCGCGACCGTTGAACACCAGCGACGGTGTGGCGCCTACCCCCCGAACGGACGCACCGGGCGCCCCGGAACATCCACCGCAGTCGCGAACACGGCCCCTGCCCCGGCGACCGCTGCGTCCCCGTCCACGAGCCTCGAGGTCGTGATGAACAGCGTCCGCAGATCCGCGCCGCCAAACGTGCAGGCCGTGACGTGTGGAACAGGGACCTCCACGATCGTGTCGAGCTCTCCCGCCGGGCTGTACCGGCGCACCTGCCCTGCCCCGTAGATCGCGACCCACACACCGCCGTCGGCGTCGACGACCAGCCCGTCGAAGTCCCCGATCTCCCGTGACAGCTCCACGAACGGGCGCCGGTGATGAATGCTCCCAGCGTCAGCGTCGAACACGTCGATGCGGCCGGTCGCGCCGTCGACGTAGTAGGCCCGGGTGTGGTCGGGCGAGTAGTCGATCCCGTTGGAGATCGTGACGTCGCGAAGCACCTGCTCGACCTGCAGATCCGGGGTCACTCGGTAGAGCGAGGCGATGCCCGGTGTCACTTCCCAGCTCGAGGATCCGGCATAGAGGCTGCCGTCGGGCGCCGCGGTGCCCTCGTTCATCCGCTCACCGGGAGCGCTCGTGAGGGTCACGTGCCTCGTCGGCAGGTCGTCGACGTCGTCGGCCAAGGCGATGCCGTGCTCGGTCGCCACGACGTACCCCGACGTTCGCCGGGGTCGGACGAACGCCGCGACCCGTCCGACGTCCATCCGTCGCACGGCGCCGTCGTCGGCCAAGGTGAGGACACCACCGTTGAGCATGTCTACGAAACGCAGACCGCCCCACGCGGGTGACCAGACGGGTCCTTCACCGTGCCGGGTAACGACATCGGTCACCTGCTCGACAGCGCCCATGGCGCTCACTCCTTCCTAGAACGGGGTGGCATCGAGTGCCGCGGGGCGCCCACCGACCGCCGGGTCGGCGAAGTCGGTGTTCGGCAGCAGCGGGAACCAGCCTGGGCGCCCCGGGTCGCGGTCGTAGGGGTAGCTGCCCAGCTCCCGGTAGAGCTCGGAGTACTCGGCGAGCTTGTCGCGGTCCAGCTCGACCCCCAGGCCGGGGGCGTCGGGGACGGCGATCTTGCCGTCCCGGTAGGGAAGCTTGCCGCCGGTGATGATGTCGTCCTGCAGGTGGTGGTAGTGGCCATCGGCGGCGAACACGAGGTTCGGCACCACGGCACCGAGATGAAGCATGCTCGCCAGCTGGATGCCCAGCTCACCGGAGGAGTGCACGGCGATACCCAGCTGGAAGGTGTCCGCCACGCCGGCCGCCCTGACGCACGGCCGGATGCCCCCCCAGAAGGTGGTGTCCAGCAGGATCACGTCGACGGCGGGTGCCAGAATGTTCGCGGCCAGCTGCTCGAAGTTCACGACGACGGTGTTGGTCGCCGTGGGGATCCGGGTGTTCTCCCGGACGCGTCGCATGCCGGCCAGCCCGTAGCAGGGGTCCTCGAGGTAGTCGTTGTCGAGGTCCTCGATGCCGCGCGCGAACCGGATGGACTCCTCGACGCTCAGCACCCCGTTGGGGTCGTAGCGGAAGCGGTCTCCTGGCAGGGCGTGGGCCAGCTCCCGGTAGCACTCGAGCTCGTACTGCGGGTCGAACACTCCGCCCTTGAGCTTGTGCACCCGAAACCCGTGCTCGTCCTTCAGGGCGCGGGCATGGGCGACGAGCTGGTCCGGGGTGCGTACCTCTCCCGTGCCGTCTGCTGCCGGATACCGGAAGAACAGGTAACTGGCGAACTCCACCTCGTCGCGCAGTGCACCGCCGAGGAGTGCGTGCACCGGCAGTCCGGTGTGCTTGCCCAGCAGGTCCAGGCAGGCGAACTCGACCGCGGCGAGCAGCTGGGTGCGGTTGTTGTAGAGGCTCGCCGTCGGGTTGGCGATCATGAACCGCAAGGCCTCGGTCTGGGCCGGGTCATGGCCGATGAGGTACGGCTTGAGCGCGGCAACGGCCTGTTCCGCGCTCTCGCCGCCCCCGCCCATCTCCCCCAGCCCGATAAGGCCGTCAGTCGTCTCGATCTCGACGATCGTCCGCACGAACCGGCCCCAGTGGGCGCCGTTGCTGTGCCGCAGGGGCGCCTCCAGTGGAACCGTGACCGTGGTCGCCCGAATATCGGCGATGCGCATGGAGCTTCCTCGGACCGTCATCCCTCGACCTCCGGAAGTGCCACACCCAGGCCGGCGGTCAGCCCGCCGTCGACCTTGAGGTCGGCCCCGGTGATGAACGACGCACGGTCGGAGAGCAGAAACTCCACGGCGTCGGCCACCTCCCGGACCTTCCCCACGCGCCCGAGCGGATGCGCTCGTCCCCATGTCTGCACGACGTCCTCCACCTCGTTGTCGTTGCTGAAGAGTCCGGCTGCCCATCGCAGCATCGGTGTGTCGATGGATCCCGGGCATACGGCGTTGACCCGGATCCCCTCCGGCGCGTGGTCCAGCGCCATCGCCCTCATGAGGCCCAGGAGCGCGGCCTTGCTCGCCGTGTACGCGGCGACCTGTCGCTGACTGGCGTAGGCCTGCGCCGAGGAGACCAGCACGATCGCCCCCGCGCCGCGCGCTCGCAGCAGCGGCACCGCGACCCGGCAGGTGTTGAACGCGCCTTCGACGTTGACGCCCATCACCGCCGAGTACACGGCCGGGTCAGTGGCGTCGACGGTGCCGTAGCGCTGGATTCCTGCGGCGCACACCACGCCGTCGAGCCCGCCGAGCTCCTGTGCGACGTCGTCGGCCACGGCACTGAGCCGCTCCGGGTCCGTCACGTCCGCCGCTACCGGCACGAAGCGCCCGGCGGCCGACTCGAGGCTCGTCGCCATCTCGGCCAACGCCTGCTCATCGGCATCCACGCCGACGACGACGGCGCCGGCGCCGGTGAGTGCCTGCGCCACACCGCCGCCGATACCGGCTGCGGCACCTGTCACCAGGACGACACGCCCGTCCCACGATCGCTCACTCATCACTGCTTCTCCCATAAGTCATCCACTACAAACTCTCGATCGCGAGCGACATCGTGATCGTTGTCGTCTCGCCACCCTCGAGGGCTAGTCCCCCGGGGACGTCACTGCGTGTGGGGCTTGTCGACGGCTCCAGCGCCAATGTCCGTGCACGTTCGAACCACGGGAACTCCGCCGAGGCGTTGAGCTCCTGCCAGAACCACGCATTGGGAAGGTGGTCCCCGTCCCACTCGCCCCGGACCCCCAGGCCGACGTCGCTGTTAGCCACGCTGAACCAGTGGCTCTCGAAGTCCTCGAGCCAACCGAAGACGGCTCGCTGCTCAGATGGCCCTGGGACCCGGCGCAGGTCCCACGTCTGGCCGTCGGCCGTCGTGACCCACGGCCAGGTGAAGCCCTGCTCCGCGAAGTCCTCGGCGAGGTTCGGGACGAAGGTGCGAGCACCGGTGTCGATACGGCAGTCCCCCGTCAGCAACTGGGCACTGAGCGCCGGATGCTGCACATAGGTGAGGTGCAGGTCCGCGGGGCTCTGGTTCGTGAGGTGGTCCTCCACCGTCAGCGTCCGGCCGGTCAGCCGGATGTGCCGCCAGATGGTCACCGGAACGCTGAAGAGGTCGACCGTCAGCGTCGCGTGATCGGTCCCGGCCTCGCCGACCGTCCACGGCACCAGCGACGCCTCGCCGTGATAGCCCGCGACGGCGCCGTGGACGGTAGCCGCCTCACCGGCGTGCGGGCACAGCGTCTGCCAGCCCCCTCGGTACTGCTCGAGCCACCTGCTCTTGGTGTCGAAGGCCAGGGGACGTTGCCCCGCGTGCACGGCGTCGGCGCGCTCTCGCCACGGAGTCTCGAAGAGCACGTCGATGCCCGTGGTGTGGTCGACGAAGCTGAGGATGTCCGCGCCGCACGCTGGGTCGAGCACCGCGGTGGCGCCGTCACCGACCAGGGTCAGCATCTGGCCGCTCATTCGATCGGCCGCAGGCTGGAGGCGAAGAACCGCGTGGAGCTGAGGAACAGCACGACGGTCGGTATCGACACCACGAGCGCGGCAGCCAGCGCCACCGGCGGCCCGACGTTGTACAGGCCACCGGTCAGCTGCGCCAGGGCAGCCATGACCGGCCTGATCTCCGGGCTCGTCGACAGTGTCAGGCCGAAGAGCAGGTCGTTCCACACCCAGGTGAACTGGAAGATGAAAGCCGCCACGAGCGACGAACGAATGATCGGCAGATGGATCTGAAAGAAGACCCGCGGCCAGCTCGCGCCGTCGAGCTGGGCCGCCTCACCCAGCTCACGAGCCACGGTGGTGAGGTAGTTCCGCAGCAGGAAGTAGGCGAACGGGATGCAGATCGCGGTGTAGATGAGCAGCAGGCCCATCTGCGTGTCGTAGATCCTCAGCTCGTTGTACGAGCGGAACAGCGGCGGCAGGAAGATCTGCAGCGGCAGGAGTGTCCCGCTGTAGATGATCCAGAACCACATCGTGGGCCGCTTGGACGGCATGACGACCGCCGCGAAAGCAGCAAGTGCCGCGAGAATTACGGCCACGAACCCAGCCGCGGTCGCATAGAGCAGGCTGTTGAGCAGCCCCGTGCCCAGGCTTGCCTGTTCCCAGGCAACGGTGAGGTTCTCGATGAGCCCAAGCCCTTGTGGCCACCAGGTGGCCTGGCCCTCGTAAGACGACACCGGCGTCATGGCGTTGACGACGAGCAGGTAGACAGGGACGAGCCAGATGACCGAGACCAGCGTGAGCAGCGTGTAAGTGATCGATTTGCGAAGCATGGGGTATCAATCTCTCTTCGGCATCTGCGTGCGCAGGTAGAGCCACGAGCTCAGCACGACGATGATCGTCAGCATGACGGCGAC
The DNA here is from genome assembly GCF_036421875.1 of Georgenia sunbinii. Classification (NCBI taxonomy): domain Bacteria; kingdom Bacillati; phylum Actinomycetota; class Actinomycetes; order Allobogoriellales; family Allobogoriellaceae; genus Georgenia; species Georgenia sunbinii. The sequence continues at coordinate 42,214 of NZ_JAZGOL010000006.1, forward strand.
CGCAGCGCCGACTCCGTACTGACCCAGGACAAAGGTTCTGCGATACATCGTGACGGCGAGCGTCTCCGAGATCTGACCGGGCCCCCCGCCCGTGAGGACCCAGATGAGGTCGAACACCCGCAGTCCGTTGGCGAGCGACATCCCGATGACGACGACGGTGACCGAGCGCAGCTGGGGGAACACGATCCGCCAGAACAGGGTCGCGCCGGAGGCGCCGTCCAGGCGGGCCGCCTCGACCGTCTCCGTCGGGACCGACTGCAGTCCGACGAGGAAGAGGATGACGGCCACGCCGGACGTCTGCCAGGCGTAGACGAGGATCATCGCGATCGTGTTGTCGGGCCAGTTCAGCAGCCAACCCCGGGTGATGCTCTCCATGCCCAGGAAGTCGAGCAGCTGGTTCGCCGGCCCTTCCGTGCTGAGCATGAACTTCCAGATCGTTCCGGTCGCCACGCCCGAGAGCGCGTACGGCAGGATGAACGCGAGCTGGAACAGCTTGCCCATCCGCATCGCGTTCGTCAGGACGGCGATCCCCAGGCCGATGGACGCCGGCAGGATGATCGCGCCGAAGGTCCACAGCAGCGTGTTGAACAGGGACTGCTGGACAGCCGCATCGCCCAGCAGCGCGATGTAGTTGTCGAAGCCGATAAACACCGGCGTCCGCAGACCGTCGTCCCTGGTGAAGCTCTGGACAGTGGTCAGGACGAACGGCAGCAGCAGGAGGATGCCGACGAACGCCGTCGCGGGGAGGAGGAACAGCCCGGCCGAGGCCCGCCCCGAGAGCCTTCGCCTCCTCTTCGGGGCGGGACTCGTGCCCACGGTGGCCGTGGCGGTCTCGCTACCGCCATCGTGGGGATGTAGCGCGGTCATCTAGTCCTCCCAGTTTGCCCATTCGGCATCGGCGCGCGATTGCATGGCCTCGAGGGTCGAACTGATGTTGTCCGGGCTCGGGTCGGCCATGAACGCCGCCATGTCCTGCACGTTCCCCTCGATCAGCGCCGGCGGGCTCGCCTCCCAGTACCGGGTGAGCTCACGCATCTCGCCCGCCAGGACCTCTTCGCGGACGCTGTTGAGCACCTCGTCGTCCGAGACGACCTCAGGGTTGGCGCTCAGCCCCTTCGACTCGGCAATCAGCTCAGCCTGAGCATCGGGGTTCAGCAGCTGTGTGAGCCACTGCTTCGCACCCTCGAGGTTCGCGCCCTGCTCTGCGGCGGCGATGATCCCGCTCTCGGCGATGACGGTCTGTTCCGTGCCTGCCTCGACGGTCGGGAGCACGAACGAACCGTAGTCGTCCGACGTGAGGCCGGCATCCGCGAACGAGCCGTTGCGCCACGAGCCGGCGACCGTCATTGCGACCGATCCCGACTCGAGCATCGGCACCTCGTTGTCCCAGGGGGTGTCCGCGGGCGTGAAGAAGCCACGCTGGTAGAAGTCGGACCAGATCTCCATGGCCTGCTGGGCCACATCGTCGGTGTAGCTCGCGTCGCCCTCGGTGAGGTCGACATAGAAGTCCGGGTCGATCTTGCTGACGAGCTCCTCGAACCAGATGAATGCGGTCCAGCCGGGCTCGATAGTCGCAAAGAAGGGTGTGATGTCCGCATCGGCGATCGCCTCGGCGTTGGAGACGAACTCGTCCCAGTCGGCGGGCACACTCAGGCCGAGGTCGTCGAATACGCTCTTGTTGTAGTAGACGGTCCAGTACGCCTTGTCGAACGGAATGGCATAGACGCTGCCCTCGTAGGAGAAGCTGTCCCGCGTGTCGTCATTGACCCACCCGTTACCGACAGCTTCCTCCCAGACGTCTGTGAGGTCCGCCAGGCCGCCGCTTCGCGCGAGCTCCTGCACCCGGTAGCCGTTCCACCATTTGACCAGGTCGGTAGTGCTGTCACTCGACAGCGAGGACCTGATGACCTGCTGGTAGTTCTCGGTCGACTGGACCGTACGGGGCTCGAACGTCAGGTCGGTCTCGGCCCCGATCACCTCGTTGGCAGCTTCGAGCTGCGGCAGGATCGCGGCCTCGTCACCGATGAACGTGACTGCGTCCGCATCGCCCCCGGCTGTCTGTGACCCCTGGGCGCACGCAGCCAGCATCAGGCTACCGACCGCGAAGGTCACGATGATCTTTCGACGCTTCATTCCATTCTCCTTTGAATAGCGGAAGTTGACTTGCCTCGTGGGGAGAGCTGTTAGTTGTTGCTGCCACCCCCGCTGCCGGCGCTGTTGGCAATCTCCGTGGCAACGTCGAGCAGGTGGCGGCGCATCAGCTCGGTGACTTCCTCGACTTCCCCGGCCACGATGAGTCGGACGAGCTCCCTGTGCTCCGCCAGGTCGGCGTGGGGGTCGCCGTGGAGCACGAGGATCCGCCGCTGATCCTCGGCGTGCAGGAGCAGCAAGGAATCGAGGACGTCCTCGACGATTCGGTTGCCCGTCGCCGAGGCGATGGCACGGTGGATGTCGACGTTGATCGCCGAGAGCCTGCCGTCGTCGAGCTCAAGGGAGTCCGCGGCCTCCTCGATCAACCCCTCCAGCCGTGCGAGCCCCTCGGGGTCACGCATCTGCGCCGCGCGAGCGGCGACGCTCGGCTCGAGGATCGCCCGCGCCTGCACCAGCTCCACGAGCCGGTGCACGTCCGCCGCCGGCGCCACAGCGTTGGGCACGACGCTGCGGTTGAAGTTCGTCCCCACATAGATGCCCGAGCCGTGCCGGAAGGTCAGCACCCCCATGCCCTCGAGCTGACGCAGCGCCTCACGCATCGTGGGGACGGCAACGCCGAAGTGGTCGGCGAGGTTCCGTTGGGAGTCGAGCCGCTCCCCCGGGCTCAGGTTCAGGTCAGTCATCATCCGCACCACCGCGGACACGAGGTCGGAGCTCAAGCTCGTCCTCACCACATGCGCGCCCTCACTCGACGTCGTTGTCACCATAAAGTGATCATATCAGTTGCTCACCTTCCGACGCTACCTCCCTGGGCCCCAGGGGGCAGTGCTCCCGAGCAGCTCGCGGACCATTCAACTGGCACCGGAGAGCTTTGCGGGCAATCCAGCGGTCGGCGCGAAGGGAAACTACCTACTGACATTTCAGCCGTCAGCGACGCCGGGGAGGGCTCGATGTCGTTCCGGATCTCAATGCCGCAGCTCGTGAGTCGCGGCGACGATCACCGGCCATGGCGCACGCCGCACGAGGCCGGGGATGATGCCGTGCCAAGCGCCCCGGCCCTCGTCGTAGAGGCGCTCGCGCCAGGAGCGGTCCGGGTCGACGTACTCGTCACTGACCGCCAGCGACCGCACCCGCGGGTCAATGAACGCCGCAAGCCGCGCGAGATATGCCCCGTACCCCACGCCGGCCAGCGCCACCCCGTCCGGGGCGAAGAGCTCGATGGCGCGGATGACGTCGAACACCTGCCCGGCGGCAAGGCTGTCGCCGAGCCAGAGCAGGTCGCTGAGGATCTTGTAGACGGTGCTCGCCTGATCCTCCGGGCGCCGGCCGTCGCGCTCGTGCGGCGCGAGCACACCGCGGCCCCGGACATCCAGCACCAGCGTCGTCCCGTCCGCCAACCAATCGTCATCCGTCAGGTCCGCCGACCCTCCGTCGAGCAGCAGGATCCGCTCCACCGGCGGCCGCTGCCCACCGAGCAGGATGCCCGCGCCCCACAGGCCCGGGTCGCTCTGCCACAGCGCATGCACCGCCCCGTCAGCCGGCAGGTAACGCACGTGCGCCGCCGCCGGAGTTCTCCCGGCGTAGACCTGCTCGCGCAGCCACCGCCGAGCATCCTCAACAGCAACCGACGGGACCGGCTCCACCTCCTCGCGCAGCCGGTCATGGATGAAGCGTGACCCACCCGGCTCCTGAGCCACCTGACCCGAGCCAGTGCACTGCAGCTCACCCGCCGGCAGCACCGGAACCTCCGCCGCCGCCAGCGACACCGCCGATTCATGCCCGAGCAGCCGGTCGAAGAACACCACCGCGCGGTCCGCGAGCGCCGGGTGGTACCGGTGCGCGCAATCCTGCTGCACCAGCTCAAAATTGCGGGGCACCCCCAGCACCGCCCACGCCTCCTTAGCTCGCTCGACAGTCGCCAGCGTCCCCTCGATCGGGAAGAAGTCCGACTGCGCGGCGAGCACGCACACCCCGCGCGGCGCCATCGTCATCAGCAGCGCGTCATGGTCGACCCCGGCCTGGGTGCCGCCGAGCAGGATCTGCTCGGCGTCCTGCCGGCCGCCGGTGGGCAGGTACGCCTCCCGGGAGGTGACGTAGGTGGCCGGCGCCGCGCCCGCGAGCCGGGGATCGAGGGCCATCAGCAGCGTGGTGAGCATGCCGCCGCCGCTCGACCCGGTCGCCACCACCCGCGCGGGGTCGACGTCGTCGCGCTGCAGCAGGTAGTCCAGCGCCCGGCAGGCGTCGTCGACGAAGTAGCGCGCCGGGGACAGCCCCGCCCACCAGCACGCGAGCCCGGCGTAGGTGTGCTCGGTGGTGCCCGGCGCGACCAGCGGTGCCCCGTCGTCGTCGAGGTAGCCGTGGCGCTCCCCCTGACCGACCGGGTCGAAGCTCAGCACCACGTAGCCGCGCGCGGCGAACGCCCCGCAGGCCCGCTGGTAGTCCGGCTCAGCCTTGGCGAGGTCGCTGTGACCGGCGAGGAACAGCACGGCGGGCCGGCCACCCTCGGGCACCGGCGAGGCCGGCAGGTAGAGGTTCGCCGGTACCGGCACCCCGGGCCGGACGGTGACCGTCAGCCGCTCCACCCGGTACGGGGTGCCCGGCGGCAGCTCGGCGGCGCCGCGATGCGAAGCGACCACCGGCCCGTCGGCACCAGGCAGCGGGCCGCCGATGCCGTCGAGCACCGCCGCCCGCACCTCCCGCTGCAGCTCCTCGAGCCCGCCCGCGTCCATCCGCCGGCGCTCTCGGTTATCCGCGGAGAGCGCCGTCGTGCGCCGCGCGACGGCATCACGAAGGTCGTGGCGCGGGTCGTGATACCCGTCGAGATTCGGTCTGATCGGCGAGCGCCCCATTGATCCACCATTCATCGCTGCACATTCAGCAAACTTTGCAGTTCGTGCATGCACGGTACTGAAGATCCGTGTACCGTAGCCGCCACGTCCTCCTCGAGACTACGAGAAGAGTGTTGTCACATGGCCGTGAAGTACGCCATCTGTGGACTGTCGAACCGCGGAATCGCCAGCTTCGTGCTGCCGCTGCTCGGCACCACCGGCGGGCGTGACACCGTCCTCGGCTACGGCAGCAACACCGAGGACTTCTCCGCGCACGGCGAGCTGGTCGCCGTCGTGGACCCGGACCGCGAGCGCGCCGAGGACTTCGTCGCCCGCCTGGTGCCCGACACCGCTCCGCCCGTGGCCATCTACTCCCCCGACGACTTCGACCGCATGGTGCAGGAGACGGCCGCCGAGCGCGTCATCGTCGCCTCCCCGGACAACTCCCACGAGACCTACATCCTCGCCGCGCTGGAACGGGGCCTCGACGTCGTCGCCGAGAAGCCGATGGTCACCACCGCCGCCGGCGCCGCCCGGGTGCTGGCCGCCGAGCGGCGGTCCGCCGGGACGGTGCTCGTCACCCACAACCTGCGCTACACGGCGCGTCACCGCCAGATCAAGCAGCTGCTGCTCGACGGCGCGATCGGCCGGATCGTCCACGTCTCGCTCGACTACTTCGTCGACGTCCGCCATGGCGCGAGCTACTTCCTGCGGTGGAACCGCGAGCGCGCCCGTTCCGGCGGGCTGTCGGTGCACAAGAGCACCCACCACCTCGACCTCGTCAGCTGGTGGCTCGCCGCCGAGCCGCGCCAGGTGCACGCGCTGGGCGGCCGGTCGTTCTACGGCGCCGACAGCCCGCACCGGCCGCGCACGGCGGGCGGGCAGTGGGCGCAGCGCGACGAGCTGCGCGAGCTCGACCCCTACTTCCGCGCGCAGCAGGGCTCCGGGGCGCTGACGCCCGACGCCCGCCAGGCGCGGACGGGGCTCTACGACCTGCCTTACCACCACCAGTACCCCGCCGGCCGCGACGACTACCTCTACGACGACGCCATCGATATCGAGGACCACTACGCCGCGCTCATCGGCTACGACGGCGGCGCCTCGGTCTCCTACTCGATCAACTTCTCCGCACCGTGGGAGGGATACCGGCTGATCATCACCGGCACCCACGGCCAGCTCGAGACGCAGACCGGCCGCACCCCGCAGGGCGAGCCGCTGCCCGGCACCGACCGGCTCATCCTGCGCCCGCTGTTCGAGGAGCCGCAGGTGCTGAGCATCGAGCAGGTGCTCGGCGGCCACGAGGGCGCCGACCCGCTGCTGCGCCACGACGTCTTCGTCGGCCCCACCGAGGAGTCCACCCGCCTCGGCCTGGTCGCCTCCTCCCGCGAGGGCGCCGTCGCGGTCGCCGCCGGCGAGGCGATCTGGCGGTCGATCGCGCAGGGCGGCCCGGTCGACGTCCAGGACCTGCTGCGGACGTCATGACCGACATCTCGCTGCACCCGTCCGCCCGCGGCTGGGCCTGGCACGGCGTCGCCGAGTGGCAAGCGGACGACGGCGTCACGCGCCCCTGGCGGATCAGCCAGGCGCTGACCAGCACCGCGCACAACGAGCACTTCAGCCACCGGGTCCGTACCCCCGCCGGCGTGCGCGCCGAGGTGGTCACCGACGCGACGTCGCTCACCGTCGCCGGCGCGCTCGGCCCCGGTACCGGAGAGACGCGGCCGGGCGTGATCGACGTCGTCGTCGACGGCGTGCTCCACTCCCGGCTGACCGTCCCGCAGCCGGGACCCGGCGCCCTGGCCGAGGTGGCCGACGTCGTCGCGCTGCCGGCAGGACCCAAACGGCTCGAGGCGTGGCTGCCGCACACCGAGGTCTTCGGGCTGCGCGAGATCACCCTCCGCGGCGTCACCACCGCCGAGGCCCCGCCGGCGCGGCCTCGCTGGCTCAGCTACGGCAGCTCGATCACGCACTGCGCGGAGGCTTGCGGCCCCACGGAGACCTGGCCGGCGCTGGTCGCCCGCAGCCTCGGGCTCGACCTGTACGGGCTGGGCCTGGGCGGGCAGTGCCACCTCGACCACGCCGTCGAGCGCACGATCGCCGACCAGCCGCTCGACTTCCTCTCGCTGTGCCTGGGGATCAACATCTACGGCCGCGGATCGTTCGACGAGCGCTCGCTCGGCTCGGCGCTGCACGGCTTCCTCGACCGCACGCTGCGCGCCCACCCGGGCATCCCGGTGCTCGTGATGTCACCGATCTGCGCGCCGCTGCTCGAGGACACCCTCAACCGGGCCGACCTCACCCTCGGCGCCGTCCGCGACACCGTCCGCCGGGTCGCGGCGGCGATCGACGACCCGCGCCTCACCTACCTCGACGGTCGCGAGGTCCTCGGCGCCAACGACGCCGCGCAGCACCTCGGCAGCGACCAGCTGCACCCGACCGCCGACGGCTACCGGCTGATGGCCGAGCGCCTCGCGCCGCGCCTGGCGGCCGCCTTCGGCCTCCGCCCGACCGCCGACGACCCCGCCGGGAGCCGCAGATGACCACCCCCGCCACGTCCGTCCAGCTCTACACGCTGCGCGAGCTCATCGCCGCCGACCTGCCCGGGACGCTGCGCGAGCTCGCCGCCATCGGTCTCACCGCGGTGGAGCCGCACCGGTTCCACTTCGACGTCGCCGGCATGCGGCGCGCCCTCGCCGGCGCCGGGCTCACCGCCCCCAGCGCCCACGCCCGGCTGCTCCAGCCGGCCGACGACGACGCCCCCGGCCGGCTGACGATCGGGCCCGACGCCGGAGCGATCCTCGACGCCGCCGCGGAGCTGGGCATCGCCACGGTGGTCCAGCCGACGGTGCCGCGGGAGACCTGGCAGAGCGCCGGTGCCGTGGCCGCGCTGGCCGAGCGGCTCAACGAGGTCGCCGCCATCGCCGCCGGCCGCGGCGTGCAGGTCGGGTACCACAACCACGCCTTCGAGCTCGAGCAGTCGCGGTGGCACACCGATCCTGGGCACAGCGCGATCGAGGTGCTCGCGGCGGCCCTCGACCCCGCCGTCGTCCTCGAGATCGACACCTACTGGGCGGCGGTCGGCGGGCTCGAGCCCGTCGCGCTGCTGCAGCGCCTCGGGCGCCGGGTCGCGCTGCTGCACGTGAAGGACGGGCCGGTGACCGCGGCCGCCGGCGACCAGCTGCCGCTCGGCGAGGGCCGCATGCCGATCCCGGAGATCCTACGGACCGCGGCGCACGCCCGGCCGGTCATCGAGCTCGACGACTACCGGGGCGACGTCCTCGACGCCGTCCGCCACAGCTACCGCTACCTCAGCGGGGTGCGGCCGTGAGCGTCCGGGTGGGCGTCCTCGGCGCCGGCACCATCTCCGAGGAGTACCTGACCAACCTCACCAGCTTCCCGGACCTCGACGTCACCTTCGTCGCGGACCTCGACGTCGAGCGGGCCCGCGCGCAGGCCGAGCGGCACGGCGTGCCGCACTGGGGCACCGGCGAGGAGCTGCTGGCCGGTGACGCCGAGATCGTCGTCAACCTCACCCAGCCCGCGTTCCACGTGAGCACCGGGCAGGCGGTGCTCGCCGCCGGCAAGCACCTGTGGGTGGAGAAGCCGCTGGCGCTGGACCCGGAGTCGGCGACGGCGCTGCTCGACGCGGCCCGTGCCGCCGGCCGGCGGGTGGCCGGCGCGCCGGACACCTTCCTCGGCGCCGGCCTGCAGACCGCGCTGCGGGCGGTGGCCGACGGGCTGATCGGCCGGCCGAGCAGCGCGCTGGTGGCGTTCGCGACCGCCGGCCCGCAGCGCTGGCACCCCGCGCCGGAGTTCCTCTTCTCCCCCGGCGGCGGCCCGCTGATGGACCTCGGCCCCTACTACCTCACCGCGCTCGTGCAGATGCTCGGGCCGGTCACCGAGGTCACCGCGCTGGGCGCCTCGTCGCAGCAGACCCGGACGATCGGCGACGGGCCGCGCGCCGGCCTGGAGTTCCCGGTGCTCGTCGACACCACGGTCAGCGCGATGCTGCGCTTCGCGTCCGGCGCCCACGCCGCCGCAACCTTCTCATTCGACTCCGGGGTGCGCCGCGCGCAGCTCGACCTCACCGGCGAGCTCGGCACGCTCGTGGCACCCGACCCCAACCGGTTCGCCGGCGACGTCGTCATCCACTCCAACCGGGGCGACGAGCCCGTCCAGGTCCCCACCGAGGGGACGACGACGACGCGGGGCATCGGCGTCGTCGAGATGGCGCGGGCGATCGCCGCCGGCCGCACGCCCCGGGCCGACGGCGCGCTGATGGCCCACGTCGTCGAGGTGATGTGGGCGACGCTGCGAGCCATCGACGACGGCGGTGCCGTGGCGGTCACCTCGACCGCCCCCATCAGCCCGCCGCTGCCCGCGAGGTGGGACCCGCACGAGGACACCGGGATCCGGCTCGGCTGACGCCCTGGATCGACCGGGCGCTGCACGTTTGTTGCAGCACCACCGGGACGCCACCGTATCCTTGCATCGTTGCAGCACTATTTGGAGGACAACATGAATGTCACCCTGGCCGACGTCGCCCGCGCCGCGGGGATCTCGCCGTCGACGGTGTCCCGGGCACTCTCGGCACCCGACAAGGTGAACGTGGAGACGGCCAAACGGATCCGCACGATCGCCGCCGAGATGGGGTACGTCTCGACGCACGCACCGCGCACCTCCACCCTGCCCCGCACCGACATGATCGGGCTCATCGTCCCGGACATCGCCAACCCGTTCTTCCCGCCGATCATCAAGGCGGTCCAGGCCCGCGCCGGCGCCCTCGGCCGCATCGCGGTCATCGCCGACGTCGACGAGCACGCTGCCGACGAGATCCGCCGTGCCGAGGCGCTGGCCGGCCGGATCGACGGCCTCATCATCGCCTCCGCTCGCAGCGCCGACGGGCCGCTGGCGACGCTGAGCGAGAAGCTGCCACTCGTGCTCGTCAACCGGCAGCACCCGCAAGTGTCCAACGTGACCATCGAGAACGCCGTCGGCATCTTCGAAGCCGTGGAGCACCTCGCGGCGCTCGGCCACCGCACGATCAGCTACCTCAACGGCCCCAAGCGGTCCTGGTCCAACACCCAGCGCCAGGCCGCGGTCCGCGAGGCCTGCGCCGCTTCCGAGATCGAGCTCATCGAGTTCGGCCCGTACGAGCCGCAGATCCAGGCCGGCGCGCACGCCGCCGACCTCGTCCACGCCTCGCGCGCCACCGCGGTCATCGCCTACGACGACCTCATCGCGCTGGGCGTGATGGCCAGGCTGACCGAGCGCGGCGTCCACGTCGGACCGCAGCTGAGCGTCATCGGCATCGACGACAGCCCGATGTCCGGGATGGCCTACCCGACCCTCACCACCGTGCACGTCCCCGGGGCGCAGGCCGGTGTCCAGGCCGTCGACCTCCTCCTCGACCTCATCGACGCCCACCTCCAGGGCGAGGCGCTCGCTCCGCTGCAGCGGTCGGCGCAGGTCGAGACCCGGCTGCTCGTGCGCGGCTCGACGGCGCCGGCACCCTCGCGCGACTGACACCCCCGGGTTTGGGCGAGGGCCTCGTCGCCGCGGGCCGGGGCGCGGGAAGGTGACGGTCGCGACCGGTCCCCGCGGAGCCGACTGAGGTGACGGGCCACGGTTCACTGCGCGTCGATCGACTCGACGTCGTCGTCGTCAGGGCCCAGCGCGAGCAGCCCAACGTCGCCGTCAAGCGCCGACTCCTCGTCGCAAAGTAGGGCTCCGGATATGCTGCACGATGCAGCAAGAACGTGCGGCACTCCCGGCGTCCGGTCGCTTTCCAGACCGTCACGCCACTCACCAATCGTTGATTCGCATGTCCTTTACGGTCTTGCAAGATCAACGGCAACGTTGCGACATGTCCCAGCACGTTGCTATGGTGTGCTGCATTGCCCGACGGCGCGGGGTGGCGCCGGCATCAGCGACGAGGGGACACAGTGGAATGTGCCACGACCAGCACGCCTACGTCGGCCCGCGCCTCGTCACCGACGACGCCGTCCTCGAGAATCACGCCGTCGTCGTCAGCGGCGGCCGGATCGACTCGGTCGTCCCGCGCGAGCAGCTCCCGGCGGGCATCGCCACCACCGACCTCGGCCCCGGCTATCTGACCCCCGGCTTCATCGACATCCACGTGCACGGTGCGGCCGGGCACGGATACCACGAGGCCACCCCGGAGGCATTCGCCGCGATCGGCTCGGCGCTGCTGGCCGCGGGCGTGACCACCGCGCTGCCGACCCTGGCGAGCGCGTCGATCGAGTCGCTGGAAGCGGCGCTCGACACGCTCGCCGGCCTCGGCGGCTCGGCAGGCCCGTGGCTCCCCGGCGCCCACCTCGAGGGACCGTACTTCTCCCCCGCGCAGCGCGGCGCCCAGGACATCAACGCCCTCCGCGTGCCCAGCGACGGCTCGGCCGACCGCATCCTCGAGCGGGCGGGCGACGTCGCCATGGTCAGCTTCGCCCCGGAGCTCGACGGCTCGGTCGTGCTCACCGAGCGGCTCGTCGCGGCCGGGATCGTCGCCGCCGCCGGTCACAGCGACGGCACCGCCGAGGACCTCGCGCGCTGCGAGGCCGCCGGCCTCAGCCACGTCATCCACGTGTTCTCCGGCCAGTCCACCACGGTGCGCCGCGGCCCCTGGCGGGTGCCGGGGATGCTCGAGGCGACGCTCGCCTCGGACACCCTCACCGTGGAGATGATCGCCGACGGCAAGCACCTGCCGCCGCTGCTCATGCGCCTCGCCCACCGCGGCGCCGGCGACCGGCTCTGCCTCGTCTCCGACGCGACGCCGGGGGCCGGGCTCCCCGACGGCAGCCGGTACCAGCTGGCGGACGTGAGCTACGACGTCGTCGACGGCGTCGGGATGACCCGCGAGCGCGACGCGTTCGGCGGCAGCACCACGCTGCTGGGCCAGATGCTGCCCATCGCGAAGGAGTCGCTGGGCATCAGCCTGCCGGCGGCGGTCGCGATGGTGACGGCGGTCCCGGCTCGCGCCGCCCGGCTCACCGACGTCGGGCGCCTCGTCCCCGGCTACTGGGCCGACCTCACCCTGCTCGACCACGATCTCGTCCCGCGCGCCGTGGCGCTGCGGGGTGCTTGGCAGACCACCGCACCGATGGAAGGAACAGTCTGATGACCACCACCCACTACGGCGACCTCGAGGTCAGTGTTCTGCCGACCGCCGCGGAGTCCGCCACCGCCGCGGCCGAGCTCTTCGCCGCCGCCGTGAACGAGGCGCTGGCGACGCAGGACGAGATCGCGGTCATCCTCGCGACCGGTAACTCCCAGCTGGCCTTCGTCGAGCTGGCCACCGCTCGCGACGACATCGACTGGTCGCGGATCACGGTGCTGCACATGGACGAGTACCTCGGCATGTCCGCCGACCACTCGGCAAGCTTCCGCCGCTGGATGCGCGAGAACGTCGCTGAGAAGGTCCAGCTCAGGGCGTTCGAGGGGGTGCGGGGCGATCACGAGCCCGCCGAGGAGGAGGTCGCCCGCTACACCCGGCTCCTCCAGGACCTCGACCCAGCCATCTGCGTCATGGGCATCGGCGAGAACGGCCACCTCGCGTTCAACGACCCGCCGGCCGACTTCGGGACGTCCGACCTCGTCCGGCTCGTCGAGATGGACGAGGCCTCCCGCCAGCAGCAGGTGGGCGAGGGCCACTTCCCGTCGCTGGCCGACGCACCCACGCACGCGCTGTCGCTGACCATCCCGGCGCTGCTGCGTCCCGGGACCGTCATCGTCAACGCCCCCGAGACTCGCAAGGCCGCCATCGTCAGGGCCGCCCTCGAGGGGCCGATCACCCCGGACGTGCCGGCCTCGATCCTGCGCCGCCAGCCGCACGCATGGCTCTTCCTCGACGCCGACTCCGCCGCGCTGCTCGCCCCGGCCGCGGACACCCGCGCGGCATCCATGACGCCGGCGAGCACGTCATGACGCTGCGCACCGACGCGCTCACCGCCACCATCGAGCGTGACGCCCACGGCCGGCGCACCCTCGTGGTGACCGCCGAGGACACCACCCGCCTCGACGCCTTCGAGGGCGACGGTGGACCGGCCGGCAGCAGTGTTGCGGCCGACGGCGGCGCTGCGGGACGCGACGGCGCACCAGCGGGCGGCTACCAGCTGCGCGGCCCGCTCTCCGCCGCCAACGCGGCCGCGCTGCGCACCGCCGTCGACAATCTCCGGCCCCGCCCGCTGGGCACCGGTCGCTCCATCGGCACCGGCGACCGGCTGGGCCTGGCCACCCCCGGCCACGCCCGGGCGTTCCAGGAGCACGGGCACGGCGTCACCCCGGTGTTCGCGCAGCAGTCGATCCGCGAGATGGACCGCCTCGGCCGCACCGCGCAGCAGGTGCTCGACGACGCCACCTTCGGCTGCGTCGAGGCCGGCTGGAGCGGGGGCGTCGGCGCCGACGCCGACCACATCAAGACCACCGAGGGCATCGACCGCGGACTGGCCGCCGGCTTCACCACGTTCACCCTCGACCCGGGCGACCACGTCGTCGACCCGGACCAGGTGACGGGCGACGTCACCTCGCTGGTGCCGTGGTCCGACCTCGAGGCCGACGCAGCCTCGCTGGTGCGACGCTACGGCGGCCATCAGGTCGACGTCGACGGCGAGACCGTCACCGCCACCGAGCACGACCTGCTGCGGGCGGCGGTGAAGTACGGCGCGGCGATCGCCGAGACCGTGCGGCTGAGCCGCCACCTGCGCGACCACGCCCGGCACGACGTCGAGATCGAGGTCGCGATCGACGAGACCGACCTTGTCACCAGCGCCGTCGAGCACTACTACGTCGCGGCCGAGCTCGAGCGGCTGGGCGTGCGATGGGTCAGCCTCGCGCCCCGGTACGCCGACGGCTTCGAGAAGGGCGTGGAGTACCTCGGCCAGGTCGAGGCGCTCGCCGCCAACCTCCGCGGCCACACCGCGGTCGCCGAACAGTTCGGCGGGTACAAGATCTCGCTGCACTCCGGCTCGGACAAGTTCAGCATCTACCCGGCCGCCGTCGAGGCCACCAAGGGCCGGATCCACCTGAAGACGTCCGGCACCAGCTATCTCAGCGCGCTCGAGGTGGCCGCCCGCCAGGCGCCGGACCTGCTGCGGGAGATCTACGGCGTCAGCCGTGAGTCCTACCGCAAGGCCCGGGCGAGCTACCAGGTCTCGGCCGACGTCGACCGCACGCCCGACCCGGCCAGCGTCCCGGACGCCGACCTGCCCGAGCTGGTGACCGCCTTCGACAGCCGCCAGATGCTCCACGTCGGCTACGGCGACGTGCTCACCGCCGTCGACGGCGCCGGGCAGCGGTACTTCGACGCCGCGCTGCGTGAGGTGCTCACCGTCAACACCGAGCTGTACGCCACCGTGCTCGCCGACCACCTCGGCCGGCACGTGGCCCCGTTCGCGGTGACGGGCTGACGGCCGGGGCACCGACGCACCCTCTCGCTTTGGGTGTGGGTTTCTGGTCGCCTGCGGGCCACAACCCTTCACCTAAGCGTTGGCGACGGGACTGCCGGCGCCGAGGGTAGAGTCGCCGCGCAGGGCGGGTTGCCCTCCGACCTGACAGCTGGAGGATCGAACGTGGCAGTACGCACGACAGTCACCGCGGACGCCCTCGCGGCGCGGACGTACCGACGGTGAGGCCCCGATTCGAGGAGCTCGCGTGGCGGTCGACCGCGATCGGCGAGCTCAGCCTGCGCCGCCGGGTGGAGCCGACGCTCGGTGTCGAGGTCTACGAGGTCAAGCTGGGCGACGAGTTCCTCATGTCCAGCCTGTTCACCGTGGCTGAGGAAGAGCTGGCTCGGCTGGCGCTGGCCGAGCTCGACGAACCGGCCATCGACGTCGTCGTCGGCGGCCTGGGGCTGGGGTACACCGCGCGAACCGCCCTGGCCGACGACCGGGTGCGATCGCTGACCGTCGTCGACCTCCTGGAGGACGTCATCGACTGGCAGCGACGCGGGCTCCTCCCGGGCGCCGCAGAGCTGACCGAGGACCCGCGTGCCGAGCTGGTGGTCGGCGACTTCTTCGCCAGGTCCGCGTCAGCGGAGGGCTTCGACGCGAACCAGCCCGGGCGCCGCTTCCACGCCATTCTGCTGGACATCGACCACTCACCCCGCCACGTCCTGAACGAGGCCCACGGCCGCTTCTACACCGAGGCTGGCCTGCGGGAGCTGGCGCGGCACCTGCTCCCCGGCGGCGTCTTCGCGCTGTGGTCGAACGACCCGCCCGACGAGGACTTCTGCGCGCTGGCCCGGGCGGTGTTCACCCAGGTGCGTGCGGTGGAAGTGAGCTTCCCCAACTTCTACTCCGGCGCCTCCTCGGCGAACACGATCTACCTGACCCGCTGACCCGCCAGCAGCGCCCAGCGTTGCCGCCGGGGCTCCGTCATCGTCACCGGAGTACCCGGTTCACGACGGGGCGGGCAACGCGGTTGTGACTCGCGCCACTCCCGGGACCGCGCCGGGAACCCGCCAGTACGCTGTCGCGTTGAGCGGTGTACCTCCGCCGGCCGACGCCGGCACGCACGGAGCGCCAACGCCACGACACGACCCGGAAAGGGCCATGGACGAGTCCCATAGACCGAGCACCCAGATTGTCGACGCCACCCACCGGAGGTGCGTCCGTTGATCTGGGTGCTCTCCCTGCTTCTCGGCGTCGTCGTCGTCCTCCTCATCACCGCGGTGACGGGCTACTTCGTGGCCCAAGAGTTCTCCTACATGGCGGTCGACCGCTCCCGGCTGACCGCCCGCGCCGACGGCGGTGACCCCACCGCCGCACAGGCGCTGAAGGTCACCCGGCGCACGTCCTTCATGCTCTCCGGGGCGCAGCTCGGCATCACCGTCACCGGGCTGCTCGTCGGCTACGTCGCCGAGCCGCTCATCGGCCAGGCCCTCGGCGAGGCCCTCGGCGGTGTCGGCATCCCGACCGGCGTGGGCATCGCCGTCGGGACGGTGCTCGCGCTGGTGTTCTCCACGTTCGTGCAGATGCTCTTCGGTGAGCTGTTCCCGAAGAACCTCGCGATCGCCCGGCCGGAGCCGGTCGCGCTGTGGCTGGCCCGCTCCACCAATATCTACCTCGCGCTGTTCGGCTGGCTCATCAAGGTCTTCGACGCCGCGTCCAACGCCCTGCTGCGGCTGCTGCGCATCGAGCCGGTCCACGACGTCGAGTACTCGGCGACCGCCCGCGACCTGGAGCACATCGTCGCGGAGTCCCGCCTCAGCGGTGACCTGCCCGCCGACCTCTCCGTGCTGCTCGACCGGGTGCTCGACTTCCCGCGCCAGGACGTGGAGCACGCGATGATCCCGCGGGCCCGCGTCGACGTCGTCCGCACCGACCTGCCGCTCACCCGGGTGCGCGAGCTGATGGCGACCGGCCACTCCCGCTACCCGGTGCTCGACGAGGACGACGACGTCGTCGGCGTCATCCACATGACCGACCTGCTGGGCGCGACCGTCACCGACGTCACCACCGCCGCTGACCTGCAGCGGCCGGTGCTCGTGCTGCCCACCGCGATGACGCTGCCCGACGCGCTGAGCGAGCTGTCGGCCAGCCGCAACGTCATGGCGTGCATCGTCGACGAGCACGGCACCTTCACCGGCATCCTCACCCTCGAGGACCTCGCCGAGGAGCTCGTCGGGGAGATCACCGACGAGCACGACGCCCACGAGCCGCCCGGCCTCACCGCCGAGGACGACGGCAGCTGGACCATCGCGGGTGACGTCCACATCGACGAGGTGGAGCGCGCCATCGACCACGACCTGCCCCGCGGCGACTACGAGACGCTCGCCGGCCTCGCGATCGAGGTGCACGGCTCGCTGCCCGACGTCGGCGACGAGGTCACCATCGCACTGCCGCCCGACCTCGCCGACCTCGCGCTGGCCGACCCACCACCCGACAGGGAGCTGCGCCTCACCGTGCTGGAGATTGAGCGCCACGTCCCGGCGCTGCTGCGCGCCGCCCTCGCTGACGCCGGGGCACCGGGCGCCGGCTCGCCGGACGCGGCTGACTCGGTTGACTCGGCTGGCGACAAGGAGGCGGGCCGATGAGCAACCCCTGGGTCATCGCCGCCATCACCGTCGCGATCATCGGCCTCAGCGCCTTCTTCGTCGCCATCGAGTTCGCGCTGCTCGCCGCCAAGCGGCACCGCCTCGAGGACGCCGCGGCCACCAGCCGGTCGGCCCGCGCCGCGCTGCGCAGCTCCACCGAGCTCACCCTGCTGCTCGCCGGCTCACAGCTCGGCATCACCGTCTGCACCCTCGCGCTGGGCGCGATCACCAAGCCCGCCGTGCACCACTGGATCACCCCGGTGGTGAGCGACCTCGGGGCGCCGCTGTGGGCGGCCGACGTCGTCGGGTTCGTCCTCGCGCTGGTCATCGTGACCTTCCTGCACCTCGTCGTCGGCGAGATGGCACCGAAGTCGTGGGCGATCGCCCACCCGGAGAAGTCCGCCACCATGCTCGCGCTGCCGATGCGGGCCTTCATGGTCACGGTCCGGCCGCTGCTCGTTGCGCTCAACAATGCCGCGAACTGGTGCCTGCGCAAGGTGGGGGTGACCCCGGCGGAGCAGGTGGCCACGGGCCAGAACCCGGAGGACCTGCGGCACCTCGTGGCGCACTCGACCAGCGTCGGCGCGCTCGACATTGCCTACTCCGACCGGCTCGCCGGCGCGCTGGACCTGCGCCGGCTCACCGTGGCGGACCTCGTCGCCGACAATCCGCCACCCGTCATGGTGCCGGCCGACGCGACGGCGAGCGCGGTGCGCGACGCCAGCCACCGCAGCGGGCACCTGCGGATCCTCGTCCAGGAGCCGGACGGCGCGGCGCCCCGGGGCGTGGTGCACGTGCGGGACACGCTGATGATGGCCGACGACGAGCCGATCGCCGGCGTCACCCAGCCGGTCTTCGAGCTGGCGCCGGACCTGCTGCTGCACACCGCACTGGCCCGGATGCGCGAGACGTCCAACCACCTGGCCATCGTCCGCACCGGTGAGCAGAGCGTGGCGGTGGCGACCATCGCCGACGTCCTCGCCCGACTCTTCCCCCGCACCACCGCCGAGGCGCAAGGCGCCAGCGCGGGGTGAGTTGCGGCAGTCCTCCAGTCACCGACAGCAGACTTGTCCACGCCGCTCCCCAGCCCCCGTCCCCCCGTCCCCCCGTCCCCCCGTCCCCCCGTCACCGACAGCAGACTTGTCCACGCCGCTCCCCAGCCCCCCGTCACCGACAGCAGACTTGTCCACGCGCCCGGCCCCATCCCCGTCACCGACAGCGGGATTGTCCACGCGCCCGGCGCTTGGGTGTGTAGTCCTGGACCTCCTGCGCCCAAACCCACACACCTAAGGCCGGCGAGCCCGGCGCACGGCCGCCCGCTGCCGGCGAGAGCGCCGGCCCGACTGCGCCGGCGGGGCAGCGCCGCCGCGCCCTCGTGCGAGCAGAGGCCGGAGCGGCTGCGCAACTCCCCGGCCGACGTCGCCGCGGCGCGTCGGGTCGAGGCCGACCTGGACTACCTCGGCGCGTGGTGACATCAGCCGGCAGGCGACGAACGCGGCACTGGAATCGGGTGGAGGCCTGTCGGAAGCGCGTCGTAATAGGTATCGTCAAAGGATCTGAATCACATCGAACGTGCGTCATTAGTTCGCAACTCGTCAACTTGAGGAGTTAGTCCTGTGGCTCCATCCAGTGCCCGTGCAGGTCACCGGTCGCGCATGGCTGGTGAGTACCCGCAGCGTCCGGAAGAGTGGAGCATCGCGCAGATCGCTTCCTACCTCAACGAGAACCTGGGCCCCAGGCTCGTCGCGTACATGGTCGGAAAGAACACGCAGACCGTTGCTCGCTGGGCGCGTGGCACCCAGCAGCCACCGCAGCCCGACGTCGAGCGACGGCTCCGCGGCGCGTTCCAGATCTTTCAGCACCTCGTGGAGACCGACTCACGTCACGTCATCCGCGCCTGGTTCATCGGCATGAACCCTCAGCTGGAGGACCGCAGCCCAGCTGAGCTCGTCGCCGAGGGCGAGCTCCGTGCCGCCATGGCGGCGGCGCGGGCATTCGCCTCCGGCGGATGAGTCAGCCTCGGGTCGTGATGCCACCTGCAAAGCTGTGGCGGGTGGCACGACTCGGGATGGGCACCACATTCTCCGAGATCAGTCCCGTGGACGCGGCCTCACAGCACGCTGGAAATCGGTTCGACGTCTCGGGAGGTGGAGTGCTGTACGCCTCCACTGATCTCGAAGGCTGCTACCGCGAAACGCTAGCCAGATTGCGGCCGGCTCAGCACGCCGCCGCCCTCGACGAAGATGGCACCAGTTTCATGCGGGCCGGTCAGGGACGAAGACGCCCACCCCGTCTACTCAGGGCTGCGGTACATGTCGCGCACCGGCGCCTTCGAGTGCTGGGCGATCTTCGACGGTACGAGCGTGGAGGAGGTTGCACCGGCCGGTGAGATCACGTTGCGAGATGTGAAGTTGCGCAGGGTCGCAGACGACTTCCAACTCACCCGCCACTGACGCTCGAGGCATTCTCGTCCGTTGGCTCAGCCGCCGTACCGAATCAGACCCAGGTCAGGACGTAGTTCGTCACCAGCACCACGGCGAGCAGCACCGCCGCGGGTAGCAGCACGATCTTGAAGATCGGCCGCAGCTCGTCACGCAGCCCGACGGCCGACGCCCCGCCTCGCCCGCTTTCGTGCAATCTGCGCACTGTAGCTGTAGCACCTGCCGCGCTCACCACGATGCGTGAGACGTCGAACCGACTGGCGGTCTTCCGCACTTGGTGGCTCCGCCACTCGGGCCGGGCGAGGGGGGCTCAGGTGGCCACCGAGTCGTCTCTACGGGGCGATGGCGGCGACAGCCTCGGCGATCAGCTCTCGTGACCGAGTGCGCCGCTCGGGGTCGACGAGCATGTCCTGCACCATGATCTCGGTGGCGCCGGTGAGCTGGACGAGCTGCTCGAGCTGACTGCGCAGGGTCGCGGCGGTGCCCGCCAGCTGCCGCGGGATCGTCACCCCGTCGAAGCTGCTGGGGAGGGCCTTCATCACCGGGGTGAGGGCGGCCTCCGCCTCGGCCACGGTGGACGTCGTCGCCGGCTCGCCGGTCAACAGCTTCTGCCGGAGGTGCCGGGCGGGCCACGTCAGCCGGTGCGCCGTCTCCGCGTCATCCGCGGCGACCATGTTGAGTGCGAGGATCGCCCCGCGCCGGCCCGCGCCGTCGGGCGGGGCCTGGAAGCTGTCGCGATGGGTGCCGAGGGCGCGAACGGCGGCGTCGGGGTTGATGAACCCCGCGAAGGCGTACCCAAGGGCGAGGTTGCCGGCCAGGTCAGCACTGTTTCCCGAGGAGCCGAGGAGCCACACCTCGGGCAGGCTGTCGATGCCCGCGGTCAGGTCGAACGTGGCGAACGGGTGATCGGCGGCGAAGGTGCCGTGCATGTGCGCGAGGACCTCCTTGACCTGCGAGGCGAAGTCGTCCACCGGTTGCGCCTGCCGGTCGCGGCGCAGCGCGGCGTCGACGAGCGGGCCGGCGGTGGCTCGTCCCAGACCGAGGTCGATCCGTCCCGGGGCCAGTGCCTCGAGCTGCAGGAAGCGCTCGGCGACACTGAACGAGCTGTAATGGTTGAGGAGCACAGCACCCGACCCCACCCGGATGCGGGTGGTCTCCCGGGCGGCGACGGCGATGAGCGCGACCGGATCCTGGGAGGCGTAGCCCGGGGTGTCGTGGTGCTCGGCGTACCAGATCCGGTGGTAGCCGAGCTCCTCGGCCTCCCGCGCCGCGTCCAGGGCGGTGACCAGCGCGTCGTGCTTGCTGCCACCGGGGCTGACCGGGGCCAGCTCGACCAGGGAGTACTTCATCGCCCGGCGTCTCCGTCCTGGCCGTCCGAGTCCGGGAGCCCGTTCTCGTACGGGATACCGAGGTGGTCACGCAGCGTCCGGCCAGTGTACTTGCGTCGCAGCAGCCTCCTCGCTGCTGGAGGATCAGAGCCAGGTCAGGACGTACGTCGCCACCAGCACCACGGCGAGCAGCAGCACGATCTTGAAGCTGCTCGTCCAGATGCTCCGCCTGCTCGACCGTCGCGGCCGCTGGCTGTTCGCCGCCGTCGCGAAGTCGCGGGCGCCGCACTCGCTGTCGGAGCACGAAGACATCGTCGCCGCGCTCATAGGCCGCGACATCGACCACGCAACCGACCTCACCCGGGCGCACATCGAGCACACCCGCGCGGCACTGGTGCAGCACTGGGTGGATCGCGAGGAGCGGGAGGACGACGCCGCGGCGGTGGTGGCGGCCGCGCGGGCGTGATGCCGGCCGGCCGGGCATGACGCGGCCGGCCTCGTTCCCCACCACATCCCAGCCCATCACCGGCACGTTGGGTAGCTCCGACGATCGGCAGCGGACCGAACCGTACCTGTGGAGCCGGTCATGGCCGACGTCAGGGTGTCGCCGTACACTCGATGTATGACTCCAAAGTTGGCGGACTACATCGAGGCGGGCAAAGCCCTCGATGCTGAGGAGCGACTTGAGGCGGCCCACCAGCTCCTGCTTAGTGTCGATCGAGACGCCGATGCAGATCAGGACGAGATCGTCGCGGCATGGGACGAAGTCATCGACCGTCGTGTCAAGGAGATCGTCAGCGGCACGGCCAAGCTCGTTGATGGAGGCGAGGCGCACACGCGAGTCCGTGCCGAGATTGCCGCGCTCCGCAAGTGAGCTTCACCTGGCGCGAGCACGGCGAGGCTCTCGATGAGTATCGTGCCGCTGCCCAGTGGTACGAGGCGAATCGCACGGGCTGGGGCAGTGTCTTCATGGATGCGGTCGACGCGACGATCGACAGCATCATCGACCCCTCGATCGGATGGGGCTTCTACCAGGATCGTCGTCGCACGCCGCAGGTCTATTCGCGCAGTGTCGCCGGCTTTCCGTTCGACATCGTCTTTCTCCTGATCGACAGCGAGGTCGCCATCGTCGCCTACGCGCACGAACGACGGCGCCCCAGGTACTGGGAGCACCGCGCTCTTCGCGCCTAGGTGTGTGGTTCTGGCTCTGCCCGGGCCATAACCACACACCTAGCGACGCGTCCCGACCCGATCCGCCCGGCTCCGGCCCTCACCCGGTCATGGCACCCAGCCGCGGCGCGACGTCCGGGTTCGCCGCGAGGAACTCGTGGATGGTGCCGTCGGCGAAGGCCGCGGAGACCGCCGCGAAGGGCGCATCGTCGAGGATGACGATCGACTGCCGGCCGTCGGGGCTCCATCCGGTGCCCTCGTAGGGAGCGGTGATAAAGCTCAGTCCGTTCTTGCGCAGCTCCCGGGCGCTGAACGCCAGGTTCCGCATCTCACCGATCGTCAGGGTCTCCTCGACGCCGAGCGACTGGCTGAAGCTCTCCAGGACGGCCCACAGCTGTGCCGGGTCGGTGAGGACGTCGCGGCTGATCGTTGCGTCGAGGATCGAGCGCATCCAGTTCTGCTGGCGCTGCACGCGGTCGAAGTCGCCGCCGGGCAACGTGTACCGCTCGCGCACGTACTGCAGTGCCTGCTCGCCGTCGAGCACACGCTCGCCGGGTTCGAGGACGGTGTCGCCCACCTGCAGCGGTTGCGCTAGGCGGATCTCGACCCCGCCGAGCTCGTCGGTCATCGCCGCGAACGAAATGAAGTCCGCGATCGCGACATGGTCGATGCGCACCCCGGTGAGCGACTCGAGGGTCGCCACCGTCAGTGCCGGGCCGCCGAACGAGAAGGCGGCGTTGAGCTTGTGGTGACCGTGGCCGGGGATCTCGACCCACGAGTCGCGCGGGATCGACATCGCCGTCACCGACTTCCGGTCGCCCGAGAGCTGCACGAGCATGATCGCGTCGGTGCGTTGCGCGCCGAGCTCCCACTCCTCCGGCTCGCCCGCCGAGATCCTGCTGTCCGAGCCGAGCACCAGGAAGGTCACCGGGCTGCGGGCCGCGGCACCGTCGTCGTCGGCCGCGGTGCGCGGCGCGGGCGCCGGCCGCTCCGCCAGCGCGGCGAACGGGTCGGGGAACCGCTCGATGTTCGCGTCCAGCCGCGACTGCAGGTAGAACAGGCCGCCCATGGCGCCACCGCCCAGCAGGAGTATGAAGCTCAGCGCGACGAAGAACGCCACCTTCACCATCCGGCTGCCGCCGGGCTCCGGCTCTGTCACGGGCGGGCCGGGCAGGTCGGGTGTACCAGATGATGCGCCGGCAGGGCGAGCGTCGGTGGGGGCAGAGGGGTGCATCATCGTCGATCCCTAGGTCCACGGAGGACTTCTCCCCCTTCAGTTCCGTAGGGTACGACTAAAGGACGAGTGCCGGGTGCGTTTGAACCTCCGTCACCGACAAGCGATTTGTCCACGCCGGCAACCCGCCCACGCCGGCCGCCGTCGCCAAGGTGTGTCGTTCTGGACCTCCTGCGGCCAAACCCACACACCTAAGCGCGGCAGGGCGGGCGCCGGCCGGACGGGCCAAGCTCATCCCCGACCCTGGCCATCGCAAACTACCCGTAGATCGCCGGCACCGCGCGGTCGCCGTCGTCCACCCGAACCGCACCGCCCCTGCGCAGCGACGCGATCCCCGCCGCCGCGGCGAGGTTCGCCCGGTGCCCGTCCCACGCCGAGGCCCCCACCGTGCCGCCGCGGCCGGCAGCGTCGACCCACGCGACGAGCTCGTCTCGGTAGGCCTCGGCGAACCGGGCGCGGAAGTCCGCGGGGACCGGGGTGCCGGTCAGTCCGTCGGCCGCCACCGCCAGGTGGCCGGGCGCGCCCAGGCTCACCGCGCCACGGTCGCCGACCACCTCGCAGCGGACGTCGTACCCGTACCCGGCCGACAGGAACACCTCGATGGTGGCCAGCACCCCGGACGCGAGCTCGACGGTCGCCAGCTGCGGATCGCGCAGCCCTGCGCCACCGAGCCGCCCACCCCTCGGCGACCGCACCTGCACCTCGACCACCTGCGACCCGAGCAGCCACGGCAGGGTGTCGAGCTCGTGCACCATCGAGTTGGCCACCACGCCCTCGGTGGTCGCGTCCGGGTGCGGTCGGGCGTTGCGGTGGACGTTGTGCACGAGCAGCGGCTCCCCGACGACGCCGTCGCGCACCGCCCCGCCGCAGCGCGCAGTAGGCGGGGTCGAACCGCCGCATGAAACCCACCGTCACCAGCCGGCGGCCGGCCGCGACCTCCGCCGCCACCACCCGCGCGGACTCCGCCGGCCCCGTGCCGAGCGGCTTCTCGCACAGCACCGGCTTGCCCGCGACGATCGCGGCGAGCGTCAGCGGCACATGAGTGGCGTCGGGCGACGCGATGATCACCGCGTCGACGTCGTCGCGGCCGATGAGCTCCTCGCCGCTGGCGGCCACCCGCGCGCCGGCGAGCCGGGCGAGCTCCTCCGCCGGACGGGTCGCGGCGTCGTAGACCGCCCGCACCCGCGCGCAGGGCACGTGCGCGAGCAGGGTGCGGACGTGGTCGGCGCCCATCGCGCCGGCACCGACCACGCCGATATCGAGCACCCTCGCCGCTCCTTCGCCCACCGTCCCGCTGCCGTCAGCCCTCGTCGGCGATGTCCTCGTCGGCGGCCTGCTCCTCGAGCTGGCTGCCGTACTCCTCAGCGTTATCGGTGGTCACCACGGTCACCCCGGTGTCCACCCGCTCGTCGATCGTGCCGCCGTCGAGCAGCTCGACCGCGAGCTCCACGCTCGTCTTGCCCATCTCGTAGGAGTTCTGCGCGATGCTGGCGTCCAGCTCGCCGGCAACCATCGAGTCGACGGCGTCGCCAGTGCCGTCCACCCCGACGACGAGGATGTCGGTCATCTCCACCCCGGCGGCCTTGATCGCCTCCAGCGCGCCCAGCGCCATGTCGTCGTTGGCGGCGAACACGATCGACACCTCCGGGTTGGCCAGCAGGATGTCGGCCATCACCGAGCGGCCCTCGGCGCGGTCGGAGTTGGCCGAGAGGTCCGCGACCACCTCGATGCCGCTGCCCTCGATGGTCTCCAGCACGCCGTCGACGCGGGCGTCGGTCGACGGGTTGCCCGGCACGCCGCGGATGACGGCGATGCTGCCGGCGTCGGCCTGCTCGAGGATGTACTCCCCCGCGGTGACGCCGGCGGCGTGGTTGTCGGTGCCGATGAAGGTCTCCTTACCGTCCCAGTCGGCGATGTCGGTGTCGACGAGCAGCACCGGGATGTCGGCGTCGACCGCCTGCTGAAGGATCGGCTCGAGCTGCTCGGCCTGCGTCGGGGCGACGACGAGCGCGTCGACCTGCTGGGTGATCGCGGCGCGGACCTTGTCGATCTGCTCCTGCACCTGCGTCTCGGCGGTGGCACCGGCGAGGGTGACGGTGGCGCCGGTCTCCTCGCCGCCGTCCTCGACGCCGCCGGCGACCTGCAGCCAGAACGGTGACGAGAGCGTCTTGAGGACGACGGCGACGGTGTAGGCGTCGTCGTCCCCGCCGTCGGCGTCGCCGCCATTGCCGTCCCCACCGCAGGCGGCGAGGACGAGGGTGCCGGTGAGGACGGTGGCGGCGAGCGCCGCCCCGTTGCGGGTGAGCTTCATGGCTGGTGTCCCTTCTGCGTGGCGCCCTCGGTGGCGCCGACGATCATCGCGACCATGTCCTGCGCCGTCTGCGGCGAGGGACGCGTGCTGCCCACAACCCGGCCCTGGCGCATGACGACGGCGTTGTCGCACACCTTCACCACGTGGTCCATGTTGTGGGAGATGAGAATGATGGAGATGCCGTGCTCCCGCGGCAGCCGCCGCACGGTGTCGAGCACGTTGCGGGTCTCGCGCACCCCGAGCGCGGCGGTGGGCTCGTCGAGGATGAGCACCCGGCGGGCGAAGGACACCGCACGGGCGACCGCGATCGCCTGCCGCTGCCCGCCGGACATCAGCCCGACCTGCCCGCGCAGGTTCGGCAGGTGCACCTGCATCTTGGCGAGGCGGTCCTTGACGTCGCGCTGCATCGCCTTGCGGTCCAGCCAGCCCAGCGCGCGCCAGCCGCGCGGCCTGGTCAGCTCCTGCCCGACGTAGAGGTTGGTGACGACGTCGAGGTTGTCGAACAGCGAGAGGTCCTGGTAGACCGCCTCGATGCCGTGCCGCCGGGCGTCGGTCGGGTTGTCGATGCTCACCCGGGTGCCCTCGAGGTAGATGTCGCCCTCGTCGAGCCGGTGCACGCCCGTGATCGCCTTGATCAGCGTGGACTTTCCGGCGCCGTTGTCGCCGAGCAGCCCGACCACCTCACCCGGGCGGACGGCGAGGTCGACGCCGGCGAGCGCGGTGACCGCGCCGAACCGTTTGACCGCGCCGCGGACCTCCAGCACCGGCGGCTCGGCCGCGCCGCTGCCGCCCGCCTGTTGCGCCGTCGTCGTCATCTCAGGCCTCCGACTCCTCGGTGCGGACCACGCGCAGCCGGTTCTCCAGCCCCGACCGCACGACGTCGAGCTCGACGGCGATGACGACGGCGGTGCCCAGCGCGACGTACTGCCAGCTGCTCTGCACGTTCATCAGGTTGAGGCCGTTCTGGATGACGCCGAGGATGAGCGCGCCGACCAGCGTGCCGACCACCGTGCCGCGGCCGCCGAAGAAGCTGGCGCCGCCGATGATGACGGCGGCGATCGCGGACAGCTCCATGAGGTTGCCCGCGGTCGGGTAGGCCGAGTTGGTCTGGCCGGAGACGACGATCGCCGCGGTGCCCGCCGACATCCCGCTGAGCACGTACACCGAGATGAGCACCCGGTCCACCGGCACCCCGACCCGGCGGGCCGCCTCCCGGTTGCCGCCGATGGCGTAGACCCACTGCCCCCAGGTGATCCGCCGCAGCAGCACGTAGACCAGCAGCGCGAGCACGGCCACGAGGATCACCGCGTACGGCACGTAGCCGATGCGGCCGGAGCCGATGGCCGTCACCGCCGGCGGCATGCCGGTGATCGGCTGCCCCTCGCTGACGATCAGGGCGACGCCGCGGGCGACCATGAGCATGGCGAGGGTCGGCAGGAACGGGTGGGGCAGCTTGCCCTTGACGAACAGCGTGCCGTTGACGGCGCCGGCGAGACCACCGGCGAGAATCATCGTCGGGATCACCAGCCAGCCGGAGACCACGTCGAGCTCGCGGATCCATAGCGCGCCGAAGATGCTCGACATCGCGATGAGCGAGCCGACCGACAGGTCGATGCCGGCGGTGATGATGACGAGCAGCTGGCCCAGCGCGAGGATCGCGACCACCGACGCCTCGAGGCCGACGTTGCCGAGGTTGACCGGGGACAGGAACAGCGGGTTGAGCGCGGCCAGCACCGCCATGATGATCAGCAGCAGCAGGACCGGGCCGAGGCGCACGACGGTGAGCGCCGCGGAGAGGGTGCGGCTGCGAGCACCGGGCCCGCCGGCCGCTGGGCCGCGAGTGGGCGACGGCGACGGTTCCTTCGCCACGGCCGTCATGTCTCCCCCTCGAGTCCGTACCACGGCCCAGTGTGGTGGAACGGTGACGGGGGCGCCAGGGGGTTGGCACGGTGGGGCGCCGCGCACATGTTCGGGCTTGACAGCCGTACTGTACAGGTATGAACATGTCTACATGAGTCGTGAAGTAGCGATGACGCGCCGCGAGAAGATCGTCCAGACCCTCGCCGAGCGCATCAGTGCCGGGGAGCTCCAGGCTGGCGACCAGCTCGGCAGCGAGAGCGCCATCGCCGCGGAGTTCGGCGTCTCCCGGGGCACCGTTCGCCAGGCGCTGCAGGATCTTCAGCGCCTCGACCTCATCGCCACCCGCGCCGGCGTCGGCTCCTTCGTCACCTTCGACGGGCAGCCGCTGGACCCGGAGGTCGGCTGGGCCCGCGCCCTCACGGACGTCGGCGCCGAGATCACCACCGAGATCCTCGGCATCACCCTCCTCACCGCCTCACCCGCCGTCGTGCCGGAGCTCGAGGGCACCGAGTCGGTCGTGGTGACCCGCCGCCGACTGCTGGGCTCGCGCCCCGTCTCCTACGAGCAGGCGACCATCCCCGCCAGCGGCCCGTTGCGCGACCTCCCCCGGACCGGGCTCATCGACGGCTCGCTCACGACGACGCTGCGCCACGCGGGCCTGGTCGCCCACCACGGCACCCAGGACGTCCGCGTCGCCCGCACCACCCCGGAGATCGCCGCCGCCCTCGAGCACGAGCCGGGCACGCCGTACCTGCGCACCACCCGCACCTCCTACAGCCGCGGCGGCGACGTCGTCGAGCACGTCGAGTCCTACCTCGACCCGCAGCACTTCAGCCTCCATCTCACCTTCGGCGAGGAGCCCTCCGCATGACGACCCTCGACGACCGCGCGCTGGGCGCGCTCACCGGCCTCGCCCTCGGCGACGCCCTCGGCATGCCCACCCAGTCGATGTCCCGCGAGCAGATCGCCGCCGAGCTGGGCGCCGTCACCGAGCTGGTCGATGCCCCGGCACACCAGCCGATCGCGCCGGGCATGCCCGCCGGCTCGGTCACCGACGACACCGAGCAGGCCCTCCTCGTCGCCGATCTCCTGCTCGACGGCGGCGGCACCGTCGCCCCCCGCGCCTTCGCCGACGCCCTCATGGCGTGGGAGCAGACCATGCGGGCCAAGGGCTCGCTCGACCTGCTCGGCCCCTCCACCTCCGCGGCGATCTCCGCGATCGCGGCCGGCGGGGACCCGACGACGGCGGGTACCACCGGCACTACCAACGGCGCCGCCATGCGGGTCACCCCGGTGGCCATCGCTTACCCGTCCGCCGACGCCGACGCCCTCCTCGGCGCCGTGCACGACCTCAGCTTCGTCACCCACAACACCGGGCTGGGACTGTCCAGCGCCGCCGCCGTGGCCGGGGCCGTCTCCGCCGCGATCGACGGCGCCGACCTCACGTCCGCGCTGGACTACGCGCTGGACCTCAGCACCCGGGCGCAGCGGCTCGGCCACTGGATCGCCGGCGCATCGGTGCCCGAGCGCGCCCGCTGGGCGCTACGCACGGCCACCCGGATGACCACCGCCGAGCTCGCCGACTACCTCAGCGACGTCGTCGGCACGTCCGTGCAGTCCCAGGAGTCGGTCGTCGCGGCGTTGGTGATCGTCCAGCACTTCCACGCCGAGCCCTTCGACGCACTCTGCTTCGCCGCCTCCCTCGGCGGCGACACCGACACCATCGCCGCCATGGCCGGGGCGATCCTCGGCGCCCTCCACGGGGACGTCGCCTTCCCGGCCCGGCAGGTCCGCACGATGCTCGAGGTCAGCGGGATCGACCTCGCCACCACCACCGACCGTCTCCTGCACCTGCGCCGACGTCCCGCCTCGGCCTGACCAGCCCCGGCCACCCACCACTGCCCCACCACCACGACGACGCCGTCCGGCATCGCCTTCCCCATCCATCCAAAGGAGGATGTTCCATGCCTGCAGACCCGTCCCCCTCGACGGCAAGCCGCACCGAGGAAGTCATTCTGTCGAAGTACGAGCAGCGCGGCATCGAGCCCGTGCCGCCGAGCGAGCGCAACGGAAACCCGTTCGAGCTGTTCTGGGTGTGGTTCGCCGCGAACCTCTCGATCCTCGGGATCCCGCTCGGCGTCACCCTCATCGCGCTGGGGATGAACCTGTGGCAGGCGCTGGTCGCGGCCGTCGTCGGCGCGTTCGGCTCCTTCGCCATCGTTGGTGTCATCTCCATCGCCGGCCGCCGCGGCGGCGCCCCCAGCCTCACGCTGTCCCGGGCGATCTTCGGCGTCCGCGGCAACATCGGCCCCACGATCGTCTCGCTCGGCTCGCGCCTGGGCTGGGAGACGGTCAACACCACCACAGGGGCGTTCGCGCTGCTGTCGCTGTGTGCGCTGCTCTTCGGCACCAACGCCGACGCCAAGCAGGTGCCGGTCATCGCGCTGGTCTGCATCGCGATCTTCGTCGCCTGCACCGTCGCGGTCTCCGGCATGGGCCACGCCTTCATCGTGACCGTGCAGAAGTGGGCCACATGGATCTTCGGTGCGCTGAACATCTTCGTCGCCGCCTTCCTCGTGACCACCGTCGAGTGGAGCGTGGTCCTCGACACTCCGGCCGGCCCGATGTCCGCCGTCATCATCGGGATCGGGACCATCGCCGCCGGTACCGGCATCGGCTGGGCCAACGCCGGCGCGGACATGGCCCGCTACCAGTCCGCCCGCGCCAAGGCCGGGCAGCTCATCGCCTCCGCCTCCGCGGGCGCGGGCATCCCGCTCGTCATCATCATCGGCCTGGGGGCCGTGCTCGGCGCCGGCGACAGCAGCCTCGCCGCCGCAGGAGACCCCGTCGCCGCGGTGCGCTCGGTGCTGCCCGCCTGGGTGGCGATCCCCTACCTCATCACCGCCTTCGGCGGCCTGCTGCTGTCCAACCACCTGTCGGTCTACTCCGCCGGGCTCACCACCCTCACGCTGGGCATCCGGATCAAGCGGGTCAACGCCGTCATCCTCGACGTCGTCGTCACCACGCTCGGGGCCATCTACTTCATGCTCATCTCCGAGAGCTTCTACGGCCCGTTCATCACCTTCATCTCGCTGCTGGCCGTGCCGATCACCGCGTGGGTGGGTGTGTTCGTCATCGACATGATCGGCCGCCGCCACTACGACGGCGACGCCCTCATGGACCTCACGCGCACCTCGGGCTACTGGTTCCGGGGCGGCGTCGAGTGGCGCAGCACGCTGTCCTGGGCCGTGGCGATCGTCGTCGGCTTCCTGTTCACCACCGCCCGTGTCAGTGACTCCGAGCTGTGGTTCCAGGGCGCCTGGGCCACCACCTGGATCGGTAGCAACGGCCTCGCCTGGGTCGCGACGCTCGTGGTGTCCGCTGCCCTGTACGCACTGCTCGGTGGCGCCCGCGCCGGCCGTCGCCCGCTGACGGTGGGGGCCGGGCGGTGAGCGCGGCACGAGTGATCCATACCGGCCAGGCGATCGTCGACGTCGTCATGGAGGTCGACGCCGTCCCGCAGCCCGGTCAGGATGTGTTCGCCTCACGCACCGGGCTCCACACCGGCGGCGGCTTCAACGTCATGGCCGCCGCCCGTCGTGAGGGCGCACCGGTCCTCTACACCGGTGGACACGGCAGCGGACCGCTGGGCGACCTGGTCCGCGGGGAGCTGACAGGCGAGGGCGTCGACATCCTGCTCGAGCCGCACCCGGACCTCGACTCCGGGTTCTGCGTCGCCCTCGTGGACGACGACGCCGAGCGCACCTTCGTCTCGACCGTCGGCGCCGAGGGGCACGTGCCCCTCTCGGCACTCGACGACATCGAGCTGCGCGACGGCGACGTCGTCTACGTCAGCGGCTACTCGCTCGTCCACCCGGACAACGCGGCCATGCTCGTCCGGTGCCTGCCGCGGATGCGCGGCCGCGCAGAGATCGTCGTGGACGCTGCCCCGGTGATCGCGGACGTGCCGCCCGACGTCCTCACGGCGATCATGCACTCCGCCACGATCTGGACCGTCAACGAGCGCGAGGCCAAGCTCCTCCACCACCGGCGGCGCGGCGAGACCTACCTGCAGGACCCGGCGCTGCTCGCCACCGAGCTCGCCGCCGACCTTGACGCCACCGTGCTGGTGCGCGTGGGTGCCGGCGGCTGCTGGCTGGCCAAGCCCGGCAGCACCGCGATGCTCCTCCCGGGGATCAAGGTCACTGCCGTCGACACCAACGGCGCGGGCGACGCCCATACCGGTGTGCTGTGCGCAGGCCTGGCGATGGGCCGGTCGCTCGAGGAGAGCCTCGAGCGCGCCAACGTCGCCGCCGGGATCGCCGTCACCCGCCGCGGCCCGGCCACCTCGCCGACGGCCCAGGAGATCGACGAGCGGATCGCGGCCGCCGGCGACTGAGCGCCGGTTCCGCCAGTCATGGACGACGCCGTGGGCAATTCGGGCGGACCTGCTAACGTCCCGAAGGAATTCACATAGTCCCAGGTCAACCTGGTGACATAAACGCGCTGCGTACATACCGGGGGAAGCACGGATGCGACGACCCACCCAGACCATTGGCTCCAACGATCACGTGAAGGGCAATGGTCGAAGGCGCCGGTGGGCGGTGCTGAGCACGATGGTGCTGGGCTTCGGCGGCCTGCTGACAGCGACGGTGCCAGCGGCACAGGCAGCCGACGAGATTCCGCTACCGATGCCCGGTGCGTGGTCGGCCACCCACCCGAACATTGTTCCGCAAGGTCAGTTCACCCTTCCGGCGAGCGGCACCACCGGCGTGGTTCCGGCGCCGCCCAGCGGCGAGCCGTACCTCTACGTCACCTCGACGCCGGATCCGGACACCTCCGGCCGGTGGCAGGCGAATGTCAACGTGTCCCAGGTGGTCCCACTGGTTGCGGGCGCGCAGTACAACCTCATGTGGCAGCAGGTCGCCACGACCGGCTCCCGTTGGCAGTCGACAGTGCATGTCGCCAATCAGCCTCTTGTCACGCCCGATTCGTCGGACGACTGGAGCACAGCGGTCACCCAGTTCGTCGCCGATTCCAACACTCCGTTGACCTTCAACTACCGCGTGGGCGACCCCACCGGCTCGAGTGAGATCCCGGTGACCGGCGCGCTGGCCGACATCATGATCGTCCCCGCTGAACCGACCATTGCCGGACCGCAGGACGTCATCGTCGGCGCGGGAGAGTCCCAGACTTTCGAGTATCCGGTGACTAACACCTGGGGCTGCGCCCTGGACGGCGCGAGCGCACTCGCCTCCGTCGCACTTTCCGAAGACCGCAGCACCTGTGTGCTCACGGTGGCACCGTCGCACGCCGACGTCGGCTCGCTGACCTTCGACGTCGCCGCCCAGAACATCACCTTGGTGTCCCGGGCGACGACGACGGTGGACCTGACGGTCACCACCACTCCCGACCGGATCGAGCTGAGCCCCTCGCCGCACACAATCGCGGCGGGTGAGTCGGTGACCTACCAGGCCCAGGCGTACGACGCCGGAGACTTTCCTCTCGGAGATGTCACCGCTGACACCGAGTTCACCGTCGACGGCGACGCCAGCTGCGACGCCGAGGTCTGCACCTCCACGACCGCCGGCGAGTACACAGTCACCGGCACCTATGACGGCATGGTCGCCACCGGCGACCTGACGGTTACCCCTGCCGCCGCCGACCACCTCGTCCTCAGCCCGCCGACGGCGACCATCGCCGCGGACGAGGAGCACGCCTACACCGCCGACACCTTCGACCAGTTCGGCAACCACATCGCCGACACCACCGACGACACCGAGTTCACCATCGACGGCGACGCCCGCTGCGACGCCGCGATCTGCACCTCGACCACGGCCGGCGACTACACCGTCACCGGCACCCACGACGGCCTCGCCGCCACCGCCGAGCTGACCGTGACCCCGGCCGCTACCGACCAGCTGGTTCTCAGCCCGCCGACGGCCACCATCTCCGCCGGAGCCGAGCAGACCTACACGGCCGGCTCTTACGACCAGTTCGGCAACCACATCGCCGACACCACCGCCGAAACCGAGTTCACCATCGACGGCGACGCCAGCTGCGACGCCACGAACTGCACCTCGACGACGGCCGGCGAATACACCGTCACCGGCACCCACGACGGCATGGTCGCCACCGCCGAGCTGACCGTGACCCCGGCAGCTGCCGACCAACTGGTTCTCAGCCCGCCGACGGCCACCACCACCGCGGGGGAGGAGCAGGCGTACACCGCCGACTCCTACGACCAGTTCGGCAACCACATCGCCGACACCACCGCTGAAACCGAGTTCACCATCGACGGCGACGCCAGCTGCGACGCCACGAACTGCACCTCAACCACGGCCAGCGAGTACACGGTCACCGCGACGTATGACGGCATGGTCGCCACTGGCGAACTCACGGTGATCCCGGCAGCCGCCGACCACCTCGTCCTCAATCCCCCGGCAGCCACCATCACCGCGGGAGCAGAGCAGACCTACACAGCCAACTCCTTCGACCAGTTCGGCAACCACATCGCCGACACCACCGCTGACACGACATTCACCATCAATGGCGACGCCAGTTGCGGCGCTGCGGCCTGCACCTCGACCACGGCCGGCGACTACACCGTCACCGGCACCCACGACGACCTGGTCGCCACCGCCGAGCTCACGGTCACCGCGGCGACCGCCGACCACCTGGTCCTCAGCCCGGCGACGGCCACCATCGCCGCGGGCGAGGAACAGACGTACACCGCCGACTCCTACGACCAGTTCGGCAACCACATCGCCGACACCACCAACGACACGACGTTCACCGTCGAGGACGGCGCCACCTGCGACGCCGCAGCCTGCACCTCGACGACGGCCGGGGTCTACACGGTCACCGGCACCTATGACGCCATGGTCGCCACCGGCGAGCTCACGGTCACCCCGGCAGCCGCCGACCACCTCATCCTCAGTCCCCCGACGGCCACCATCACCGCGGGCGAGGAACAGTCCTACACGGCCGACTCCTACGACCAGTTCGGCAACCACATCGCCGACACCACCAACGACACCACGTTCACCATCAACGGCTCCGCCACCGACGACACCACAATCGCCCTCGAGGACGGCGCCAGCTGCGACGCCGCAGCCTGCACCTCGACCACGGCCGGGGTCTACACGGTCACCGGCACCTATGACGCCATGGTCGCCACCGCCGACCTCACGATCACCCCGACCGCCGCCGACCACCTCGTCCTCAGCCCCCCGACGGCCACCATCAACGCGGGCGAGGAGCAGCCCTACACGGCCGACTCCTACGACCGGTTCGGCAACCACATCGCCGACACCACCGCCGACACGACGTTCACCATCAACGGCGACGCCACCTGCAACGCCGCGACCTGCACGTCGACAACAGCCGGCGAGTACACGGTCACCGGTACTTACGGGGCAGCGGTCGGTACCGCCGCACTGCAGGTGACCGCAGTGACCGAGCCGTCGGCCACTCCCACCCCTGAGCCGCCGGCCGATGAGGCCCCCACGACAGCTGCGCCGTCGGCGTCCTCGCCAGCGGCGACGCCCGCGCCGTCGCTGGCAACGACGGGAGTCGGAGGCGCCGCAACCGGCGGACTGGTGACCGCACTGCTGCTGCTCGTGGGCGGCGGACTGCTCGCCGTCCAGCGACGGACTCGCGCACGCATGGAGTAGCCAGCGAGCACGACTCGCTCACTCACAGGCGTCCGCCCGACAGCATCCGCGCCGTCGGGCGGACGTCTGTCTCGCCACCGGCTCGCGCAAGGCGAACCTCGTCCACGACCTTGGGTGTGTGTTCTTACCCCTCCCACAGCCCAAGAACACGCACCTAAGCAAAGACCTCGGCCGCCCACCTGGAATCGACCGGGGCTCACGGACGTTGTCCCCGCTATGAAGAACATCGGATTCCTGTCCTTCGGCCACTGGACGCCGCACCCCGAGTCGCAGGTGCAGACGGCGTCCGATGCGCTGCTGCAGTCGATCGACCTGGCCGTCGCGGCCGAAGAGCTCGGTGCCGACAGCGCGTACTTCCGGGTCCACCACTTTGCCCGCCAGCTGGCGTCGCCGTTCCCGATGCTCGCGGCCATCGGGGCGCGCACCAGCCGCATCGAGATCGGCACCGGCGTCATCGACATGCGCTACGAGAACCCGCTGTATATGGCGGAGGACGCCGGCGCGGCCGACCTCATCTCCGGCGGCCGGCTCCAGCTGGGGATCAGCCGCGGCTCACCAGAGCAGGTCATCCGCGGCTACGAGTACTTCGGCCACGAGCCGGCCGACGGGCAGACCGACGCCGACATGGCCCGGGCACACACCATGCGGTTCCTCGACGTGCTGCGCGGCGAGGGCTTCGCCGAGCCCAACCCGCGCCCGATGTTCGCCAACCCGCCCGGGCTGCTGCGCATCGAGCCGCACTCGCCGGGCCTGAGGCAGCGCATCTGGTGGGGCGCCGGATCTCGGGCGACGGCGGAGTGGACGGCCGAGCAGGGGATGAACCTCATGAGCTCCACGCTGCTCACCGAGGACACCGGCGCGCCGTTCCACCAGCTCCAGGCCGAGCAGATCCAGCGCTTCCGCGACGCCTGGCGTGCCGCCGGCCACGGCTGGGAGCCGCGGGTCTCGGTGAGCCGCTCGATCTTCCCGCTGGTCACCGACCTCGACCGCCAGCTGTTCTGGCGCGACACCCACTCCACCGACCAGGTCGGGCAGCTCGAGGGCGGACTCGCCCGGTTCGGGAAGTCCTACGCCGGCGAGCCGGACAAGCTCATCGAGGACCTGGCCCAGGACGAGGCGATCGCCGCCGCGGACACCCTGCTGCTCACCGTGCCGAACCAGCTCGGCGTCGACTACAACGCCCACGTCATCGAGGGCATCCTCACGCACGTCGCGCCGGGACTCGGGTGGCGCTGACCGGCTCAACCTCCGTCGCTGCGGAGCAGTCGCCCCCATGTCGCACCCCGGCTGACGGCGCCGACTGACACCGAGCCGGCTTGCCGTAACGCATTGACGACTCGCCGGAGCTTCGGATCCGACGAGGCGACCGCGCTCGCGCCCCTCGCCCGCTCAACGAGAGCAGAGAGAGGGGGGAGAACAGCGCCGGCATCTTGGGACCGATCAACGTCGGCGTTGCCGCACATCGCTCGTCAACCGAGGGAGACAATACGGTCAGCTCGCTGGGCTCGACACGAGCTGGTGGGCCCGCTGGTGCGAGATCCCCAGAACGGCCCCCACGTCACGGAGCGGAATCTCCTGCGCGACGAGATCCTGCGCCAACGCGCGCACCTCCACAGAGGCCTTGCGCTCCAGCCGCACGGCTTCCTCGCGCTCCCGCCTAATTTGCGCCAGTCGTTCGCCGACCTCGACGCCACCCACCTGCTCCACCGAGACCCGCAGAACGACGTCGACGTCGCCCGTCGTCACCTCGATCAGTTCTCGCACCATGGCCTCCACCTCCGCAAAGCGGCGGGCCTGAGTCACGCTCCCCACGGCCGGAACGGCGACGATCCACCAGCGCCCCTCGCGGTTTACCTGAACGTCGTAGATGCTCACCTTCGTAAGCGTACGTCCAGTTGCGCTAGACAACAATCGTCTAGTCTCCCTTGACACGCAGAAACGGTTCCTGAGGTCCTGCCGGCCCTTCTCGCATTCCGACGCCCACCTCGCACGAGAAACACCGCTGAAACCTGCGACGCCCCTGCGCGAAACACGGCGCGAATAACGTCCGATCCGATGCACGCCAGGGCGATGACAAGTGTTGTCGAGCGCAATAGCGTGCTTCGGACATACCGCCATCTTTCGAAAGCAGGTAGCCCAATGAGACCATCCGCGCGTTCGAGACTCCCCGAGTCGACAATCGCCATCGGCGCGATATGCGCCGCCGTCCTCCTCACACCGGCCCCGGCGCTGGCCGCTCCGGCCACGGAGAGCGTCACCGTCAGCGCGCCGGAGCAAGTCGACGTCGGCGACGCCGTCGGCCTCCAGGTCGCGCTGACCGGGGGCGCCGACATCTACGCCTACGAGCTGACCGCGGAGTTCGATCCCCAGGTCCTCCAGCCGGCGGCCGAGGACGCGACCGGTCCGGCAGGCGGGTTCGACGACACCGCCGTCGACGACGGCGTGGTGACGGTCGTCCACAGCCGGCTCGGCACCTCCCCGGCGCTCGACGGCGACCTCGCCGCCACCGTGCCGCTCACCGGCGTCGCGCCGGGCACGAGCACGATCAAGATGTCGGTGACGCTCATCGGTGCCGACGGCAGCGCCGTCGAGCTGGCGGACGCGGCCGACGCCGTCGTCGAGGTCGCCGCCCCGGTGGTCTCTCCCACGCCCACTCCCACGCCCGCGCCCGCGCCGAGCGACGATCCGTCGCCCACCCCGAGCGCGCCCGATGACAGCGACGGATCCGACGACGACACCGGCCACGACGACGCAGGCGCCGGCCCGGGGTCTCCCAACAGCTCCGCCGGAGACGACAGCGCCCTGCCGAGCACCGGCGCCGCCGTCCTCACCGCGGGCCTGATCGCCGCCGCCACCATCGCGGTCGGCGCGCTGCTGCTGGCCGCCCGCGCCGCCCGGCTGCGGAAGGCGGGAGCCCGATGAACGCCGTCGTCGATCCCCACCGTCCCCGTTCCGACGCGAGCCTCCCGGCTCACCGGCACCAGTCCCGAAGGAGTACCCCCATGACCGCCCGACGTCGCAGCACGGCGATCATCGTCTCGATCCCCGTGCTCGCGGCCCTCGCCGTGGGCGGCACCGCGGCCCAGGCCACCGTCGATACCCCCGATCCAACGGTCCACGCCCCTGAGCCCGCGGCCGGCGTGCTCCTCGCGCCGTTCTACACGGAGCTCGACCTCACCGGCGACCGCCAGGTGACGGTTGCCGACCTCGACCTCCTCGCCGAGCACCTCGGGGCGACGTCGACGTCCGACGACTGGTCCGCCGTCGCCGCGGCAGACGTCAACGCCGACGGTGTCCTGACCGTCGGTGACCTGGCCGCGGTGTCGCAGCGCATCGTCTACGACGACGGCCCGTTCGAGATCGTCGAGGCGTCAGTCATCGACATGCAGGCCGCGATGAACGCCGGGGTGACCACGTCCGTCGAGATCACCCAGCAGTACCTCGACCGGATCGCCGCCTACGACCGGACGCTCGTCGACCCCGCCGAGGGCGGCCGGCCACTGAGCTCGATCATCACGACGAGCAGCGTGGCGCTCGAGGCAGCAGCGGTGGCTGACGCCGTCCGCGCCGTCGAGGGCATGACCGACCCGCTGCTCGGCGTGCCGGTCGCGGTGAAGGACAACTACAACACCCTCGA
The DNA here is from genome assembly GCF_036421875.1 of Georgenia sunbinii. NCBI lineage: Bacteria > Bacillati > Actinomycetota > Actinomycetes > Allobogoriellales > Allobogoriellaceae > Georgenia > Georgenia sunbinii. The sequence continues at coordinate 80,899 of NZ_JAZGOL010000006.1, forward strand.
CATGCCGACCACCGGCGGCTGCGGCTGCTGGGACGAGAACCAGACCGGCACCGACGCGACGATGGTCGCCGGGCTGAGGGAGGCCGGCGCGGTCGTCCTTGCCAAGGCGAGCCTGGACGAGTTCGCCTTCGGGTTCGTCTCGGAGTTCTCGGCCTTCCTCGAGCCAGGCCAGACGTTGCTCGCGGCCAGCCCGTACAACACCGCCCGGAGCGCGGGCGGCTCGAGCGGCGGCACCGGCGCGGCCATCGCCGCGAACCTCGCCGGGATCGGCTTCGGCACCGACACCGGCGGCTCGATCCGGGTGCCGTCGTCGTACAACCAGCTGGTCGGGATCCGGCCCACCGTGGGACTCGCGAGCCGGGACGGGATCATCCCGCTCGCGCTCAGCCAGGACACCGGTGGTCCGATGACCCGCAGCGTCATCGACGCCGCGGTCGCGCTCGACGCGGTCGTCGGCGTCGACCCGGCCGATCCGGCGACGGCGGACCAGGTCGTGCCCGAGTCGTACACCGCCTACCTCGACACCGCGTCGCTCGACGGCGCACGGCTCGGATACATCCCCTCGATGGTCGGCAGCAACGCCACCACCGTCCGGCTGTTCACCGACGCGCGAGCGGCCCTCGAGGCCCAAGGTGCCACCGTCGTCGAGGTGGCTCCCCCGGCGGGATTCGCCGACGTGCTCGGCGAGCCGAGCGGCAGCACGAACGAGTTCAAGCACGACCTGGACGTCTATATCGCGTCCCACCTCGCCCCCGACGTCGAGGCGCGGTCGCTCGCCGACATCGTGGCCTCCGGCCGGTACGTCACCTCGCGCGAGCGCACCTACGTCAGCCGTGACGCGGTGACCGAGGAGACCTACCAGGGGTGGGCGGGACCCGAGGGCAGCCACACGCAGGCGCTCGCCGACGGCCACACGCTCGTCACGCAGCTGATGGACGACCTCGAGCTCGACGCACTCATCTACCCCAGCGGCACCCCGTACGGCACCCACAGCACCAACATGCGGCTCAGCCCGAACACCGGGATGCCGTCGCTCACCGTGCCGATGGGGCAGGCGACCGAGGCCGACGCCACGATCACTGGTGCCGGCGTCAACCTCGAGCTCCTCGGGCGTGACTACACCGAGGGCGAGCTGCTCGGGCTCGCTTACGCGTTCGAGCAGGCAACGCAGGCGCGAACATCGCCGGTGCTCTACGGTCCGCTCGGGTAAGCCCGGCTCCGCCATCACCGACGCCGCACCTCACGCCTGACCGTCCGTTCGTGGCAGCCAGGCGTGGGGTGCGGCGCTTTTCGGATGCGACAGAGTGATGGCCGGGCAGTGATCGACCCGGCTGGCAAGCCGCGCGGCGAACGGCAGATGTCCGCCAGATGAACGGCCGTAGACGGCCGGTGAGACGCGCGTGGCGGGGTTCGCTACCGGCCCGGAAGCCTGCCATGATCCGGGCGTGACTGTGCAGTGGACGGCGGCGCGCTGCGCCGGTTCGGACCATGACCGATGAGCGTCTCGACCCGGGCCCGCAGCGCCGGCGCCCCACCGGAGTCCGAGACACCGGCACCCGAGGCACTGGCCCGGCAGCCGGCTGAGACCCCGGCGCCGGACCAACCCAGCGCCACCGACCGGCAGGCCCCGGTCCGGATCGCCGTCCTCGGCGCCGGCGGCCGCGGCGCCGAGGCCTACGGCCGATGGTTCGTCGCCAATCCCGAGCACGGCCGCGTCGTCGCCGTCGCCGAGCTCGTCGACTTCAAGCGTGACGCGTTCGCCGACCGTGCCGGGGTGCCGCGCGCCAACCGGTTCGCCGACTGGCGCGAGCTGTTCGCCGAGGCGGACCGGCTCGCGCTCGACGCCGTCGTCGTCGCCCTGCCCGACGCCGACCACCTGGAGCCGACGGTGGCTGCCGCCCGGATCGGCGCGGCGGTGCTGCTGGAGAAGCCGATCGCACCGAACGAGGACGCGCTGCGCGACCTGGAGCAGCAGCTCGAGGCCCTCTCACCACGCGTCGTCGTCGCCCATGTGCTGCGCGAGACGCCGTTCTGGCGCGCCGTCCACCGGGTGACGTCCTCGGGCGCGCTCGGTGACCTCGTGACGATCCGGCTCGAGGAGAACATCGGGTTCTGGCACTTCGCGCACTCCTACGTGCGCGGCAACTGGCGCCGCACCGACATCTCCAGCCCGATGGTGCTTGCCAAGACCTCCCACGACCTCGACATCATCCGCTGGCTCGCCGACGAGCCGCCCGTCGACGTCTCCAGCGTCGGCAGCCTGCGCCACTTCCACGAGGGCAACGCACCAGAGGGGGCGCCGAGCCACTGCGTCAAGGGCTGCCCGGCCGCCGCGACCTGCCCGTTCTACGCGCCGCGCTACTACGTCGACGCGCTGAGCGACGTCCAGGGCTGGCCGGTCACCCTCCTCGGCCCCGACGTCACGCCGGCGGGGCGACTGCGCGCGCTGGAGACCAGTCCGTACGGGCGCTGCGTGTACAAGTCGGACAACGACGTCGTCGACCACCAGCAGTCGGTCTTCGCCTTCCCCAGCGGCCTCACCGCGTCGCTCACCACCTCCGCCTTCACCGGCGCCAACACCCGTACCTTCCAGATCACCGGCACCCGCGGCGAGCTGTCGGGCCACATGGAGGACGGCGAGCTGCGGCTCGAGCTGTTCTCCCCCGCACCCACCCTGGTCGGCGACCTCGCCCCCGACGAGGACCCCTCGGTGCCCGGCTGGCTCGACGCCGGCGCCGACCTCCGCACCACGACAACCGGCCCGCTCGGCCACCCGGTCCACGAGTGGCGGGTGCTGCCCGAGGGCGTGGACGACGGCGCCTACAACGGTCACGGCGGCGGTGACGCCGCGCTCGCCCGCAGGTTCGTCAACGCCGTGCGGTCCGAGAACTTCGACGCCAACGTCACGACGACGCTCACCGCCTCCCTCGACAGCCACTGGATGGCGTTCGCCGCCGAGCGCTCCCGGCTCGGCCGCACCACGGTGCAGCTCGACGACGTCCGGCAGTAGAGCTCAAGGCCTGTCCGCTCGGAGTACCTCGCCGTAGGATCTCCGTCTTTGGATCTCGCCGCGGCGCCTCACTCATCGGTTCAGCCTCGCGACCTCACTGCACTCGACGGTGCCAGTTCACGCTGCCGACAGTCCCACACAGCTGCATCCCCGAGTACCGTCGCCACCATGGACGTCCCGACTGTTCGCCGCGCGACGCCGGACGAGGCCCCGGTGGTCGCGCGGCTGCTCCACGACTTCAACACCGAGTTCGCCACCCCCTCGCCGGGCGCCGGTGTGCTGGCCGACCGGCTGCGCTGGCTGCTGGCCGGGCCCTCGACGACGGCGTTCCTCGCCGGGGACCCGGCGGTGGCCGTCGCGCTCGTCACCGCCCGCCCGAACGTCTGGTACCCCGGCCCGGTGCTGCTCCTCGACGAGCTCTACGTGGTCCCCGAGCTGCGCGGTCGCGGAACCGGTTCGGCGATCATCGAGCGGCTCCTCGCGCACGCCGGCGAGGTCGGTGCCGGGCTCGTGGAGATCAACGTCGACGAGGGCGACGTCGACACCCAGCGCTTCTACGCCCGCCACGGCTTCACCACCAGCGAGCCCGGCTCGGACGAGCGGGCCTTCTACTACTGGCGCGAGCTGTAGTCGGCCCGTCGGCACAAACTTTGCCGCAGAATTGAGTCGTGAGGTATCCAGCCGACGCTGGCAGGGTGCCTGGTACTCGTACCGTCAGAGAGACCCGCCCCCATCTGGAGGAGACACCATGAAGATCGCCGCCGCCCCGATCAGCTGGGGCGTGTGCGAGGTCCCCGGCTGGGGCCACCAGCTCACGCCCGACCGCGTGCTGCCCGAGATGAAGCAGCTGGGCCTGACGGCCACCGAGTTCGGCCCGCAGGGCTGGCTGCCGGTCGAGCCGGCCGCCCGGGCCGCCGCCGTCCAGAGCCACGGGCTCGGCGCCGTCGGCGCGTTCGTGCCGGTCGTGCTCCACTACCCCGAGCACGACCCGGTGCCCGAGGTGGATCGTGAGCTCGACAGCTTCGCCGCCGCCGGTGGGGATGTCCTGGTCATCGCCGCCGCCTCCGGGCAGGACGGCTACGACGAGCGCCCGGTGCTCGACGACGCCGGCTGGCGGACGCTGCTGACCAACCTCGACCGGCTCGTCGAGCTCGCTACGAGCCGCGGCGTCCGCGCCACGCTGCACCCGCACGTCGGCACCATGGTCGAGCGGCGCGACGAGGTCGAGCGGGTGCTCGCCGGCTCCACCGTGCCGCTGTGCCTCGACACCGGGCACCTGCTCATCGGTGGCACCGACCCGGTCGAGCTCACCCGGGAGCACGCCGCGAGGATCAACCACGTGCACGCCAAGGACGTCCGGCTCGACCTCGCCCGCCGGGTCCAGGACGGCTCGCTGGGCTACACCGACGCGGTGCGCCAAGGCATCTACGTACCGCTGGGCGAGGGCGACGTCGACTTCACGGTCATCGTCGCCGAGCTGCGCAAGGTCGGCTTCGACGGCTGGTTCGTCCTCGAGCAGGACACCATCCTCGCAGCCGAGCCGCAGGGTGAGGGGCCGGTCGCCGACGTCAGCACCTCGCTGGCCTACCTGCGGTCGCTGCTCGGCTAGCTGCGCCCGCGGCCCGCGTGACTTACTCGGCCGAGGACATCTCACGGGCCGTCGACCGGTCGAGCAGCACCCGTTCGCCGGTGCGGGCACTGTGCGTCGCAGCGTCGGCGAGGACGAGCGCGGCGCGCCCGTCGGCGATCGACGGTGACGGCGCCCGGCCGGCCTGGATACTCTCGATGAAGTGGTCGAGCTCGAGCCGGTAGGCGTCGGCGTAGCGCTCGAGGAAGAAGTCCAGGTACGGGCCGGCGGCGCCCGACGCCGCCGCCCCGGAGGCCCGCACCGCGGTCGCGGTGTGGTTGACCGCCTCGAGGGAGCCGCGCGGACCGAACGCCTCGAGGCGCTGGTCGTACCCGCTGGCGCAGTGGCGGGCGTTGATGATGGTGGCGACCGCGCCGCTCGCGGCGACGAGGGTGGTGACGGCGCCGTCGAAGTCTCCGGTCTCGGCCAGTGCCGGGTCGAGCAGCTGCCCGACGGCGCGGACCTCGACGATGTCGCCGAGGAAGTACCGCGCGGTGTCGAAGTCGTGGATCGTCATGTCACGGAAGATCCCGCCGGAGACCGCGACGTACGCGACCTGCGGCGGTGCGGGGTCGCGGCTGATGATCGTCAGCTGCTCCAGCGGACCGATCTCCCCGGCTGCAACCCGGGCATGGATCTCGGCGAAGGTGGGGTCGAAGCGCCGGTTGAAGCCGAGCATGACCCGGTCCTCGCGGCCGGTGATGGCGGCGATGCACTCGTCAGCCCGGGCGAGGTCGAGGTCGATCGGCTTCTCGCAGAGCACCGCCTTGCCGGCGGCCACCGCGGCGATGATCTGCGGCACGTGCATCGGCGTCGGGGAGCCGATGATGACGGCGTCGACGTCCTCGGCGGTATAGGCGTCCTCGACGTCGTGGGTGGCGCGGGCGCCGTACGTGCCGGCGAGGCGTGCGGCGGCGTCACCGACCGGGTCGCACACCACCCGCAGCTCGGCGCCGGGGTGGCGGGCCACGGTAGCGGCGTGCACGGCGCCGATCCGCCCGGCTCCGACAACGGCGATTCTCAGCATGGGGTCCTCTCGGGTGAACAACGGCCGCAGGCAATCCTGCTGTCGACGACAAGTCTGCCCTCGCAGGCAAGTCTGCTCTCGCGGACAAGTCTGCTCTCGGCGACAAGTCCGCTCTCGGCGACAAGTCTGCTCTCGCGGACAAGTCTGCTCTCGCGGACAAGTCGTCTGTCGGCGACAAGTCTGCTGTCGGTGACAAGTCTGCTGTCGCGGGTAGGTCTGCTGGGCGGGGTCAGAGGTAGGGGTGCTGCGCGGCCTTGGCGGGTCGGTACGCGACGGCGGCCTGCTGGGTGCTCGCCAGCCGCGAGGTCTGCGCCACGGGCACGTCCCACCAGCCCGACGACGGCGGGTTCGGGCCTTCGAGGTCGGTCTCGACGACGATCGCGGTGGTGGCGTCGTTGGCCGCGGCGGTGGCGTAGGCCTGGCGGAACTCGGTCATCGAAGCGGGTTCGAGGACCTCGACCCCGTAGCTGCGGATGTTGGCGGCGATGTCCATCGGAACCTTCGCGCCGTCGAGCAGCCCGGTCTCGGGGTTGCGCATCCGGTACTTGGTGCCGAAGCGCTGCGAGCCGTGCTCCTGCGACAGTGAGCCGATCGAGGCCCAGCCGTGGTTCTGCAGGACGACGAGGACGACCTTGATCCCCTCGGCGACGATCGTGGCGATCTCCTGCGGGGCCATCTGGTAGGTGCCGTCCCCGACGACGGCGACGACCTCGCTGCCCGGGCGCGCCATCTTGGCGCCCATCGCGGCGGGGATCTCGTATCCCATGCAGGAGAAGCCGTACTCCAGGTGGTACTGCACCGGGGTGCGGGCCCGCCACAGCGCCTGGAGGTCGCCCGGCATCGAGCCGGCGGCGTTGATGAGGATGTCGTCGTCGGCCATGAGCTCGTTGAGCGCGCCGAAGACCTCGGTCTGCGCCGGCAGCGGCGAGTGGTTGCGGTGGAAGCACTCCTCGGTGACCCGTGCCCAGTCCGCGACCAGCTCGGTCACCCGCCGGGAGTAGTCCGCCTCGACGCGGTAGCCGGCGAGCGCCGTCGTGAGCGCGGCCAGTCCGGTGCGGGCGTCGGTGACGACCATCTCGGCGGCGTTCTTGGCGGCGTCGAACGCCTTGACGTTGAGGTTGACGAAGCGCACGCCGGGGTGACGGAACGCGGTGCGGCTGGCGGTGGTGAAGTCGGTGTACCGGGTCCCGACGCCGATGACGACGTCGGCCTCGGCGGCCAGCGCGTTGGCCGCCGCGCTGCCGGTGGAGCCGACACCGCCGGCCGCGGCCGGGTGCTCCCAGCTGATCGCGCCCTTGCCGGCCTGGGTGTCGACGACCGGGATCCCGGTGGCGTCGGCGAGGGCGGTGAGCTCGGCGCTCGCCTCGGAGTAGACCACCCCGCCGCCGGCGACGATCACGGGCCGTCGCGCCCCGCGGATGGCCTCGACCGCGCGGTCGAGGGCCGCCGGCTCGGGCACCGGGCGGGCGACGTGCCAGACGCGGCGGCGGAAGAACTCCTCGGGCCAGTCGAACGCCTCGGACTGGACGTCCTGCGGCAGGCAGATGGTCACCGCGCCGGTCTCGGCCGGGTCGGTGAGCACCCGCATCGCCGCGAGCGCGCTGGCGAGCAGCTGCTCGGGCCGGTGGATCCGGTCGAAGAGCCGCGACACCGGGCGGAAGGCGTCGTTGACCGAGGCTTCGGGGGTCTGCTCATTCTCCAGCTGCTGCAGCACCGGGTCGGGCGAGCGGGTGGCGAAGTTGTCCGAGGGCAGCAGCAGGACGGGGATGCGGTCGACGGTGGCGAGGGCGGCGCCGGTGACCATGTTGGTCGAGCCGGGGCCGATGGACGCGGCGCACGCGAAGGTCTGCAGCCGGTTCGTGGTGCGGGCGTAGGACACCGCGGCGTGCACCATGCCCTGCTCGTTGCGGGCCTGGTAAAAAGTCACCGGCTCCTCCCCCGGCGCCGGGTCGAGCTCGTTCTGCAGCAGCGCCTGGCCGATGCCGGCGACGTTGCCGTGCCCGAAGATCGCGAAGGCGCCAGCGATCAGCCGCTGCTCGACGCCGTCGCGCTCGGAGTACTGCACGGAGAGGAACCGGACGAGCGCCTGGGCGACCGTCAGCCGGACGGTGCCGGGCTGGGCGGCATCGGTCATGGTCCCCCCTCGGGTGTCTCGACGGGTCGGGTCATCGGCAGCCGGGGGTCGACCTCCTGGGAGTCCCACGTACCGCGCACCCAGTGGTGGGTGGGGTCGTCGGTCATCAGCCAGCTGCCATCCTCGGCGGGCCCGGCCATGACGTTGAGGTAGTAGAGGTCGTAGTCCGGGGCGGCCATCGAGGGGCCGTGATAGCCGTGCGGGGTGAGGACGACGTCGCCGGCGCGGACCTCGGTGGCGATCTCGATCGGCCGTTCGGCGGTGCCGTAGGTGCGGTGGAAGGCGAAGCCGGGTCCGTGCGGCCCGGGACGGACGTCGAAGAGGTAGATCTCCTCGAGCTCGCGCTCGACGTCGTTGTGCTCGTCGTGCTTGTGCGGCGGGTAGGAGGACCAGTTCCCGCCCGGGGTGAGGACCTCGCAGACGAGCAGGTGGTCGGTCTCGAGGTCGTTCGCGAGCGCGTAGTTGTTCACCTGGCGCGACGCCCGGCCGGCGCCGCGCAGCTCGGTGCGGACCTTCTCGGCCCCCTGGTAGGACACCGCCAGCCGGCGGGTGGCGCGGGCGCTGGGCAGGGCGAAGGTACCGCCGTCGGCCGAGGTGATCGTCAGCGTCGTCCCGATCGGGACGTAGAGGTAGTCGGTGACGGCGGTGAACACGTCCGGCCGGCCAGCCAGCTCGTGGCTGCGGCCCTCGACCGTCACGGTGCAGGAGCCGGACAGCGGCAGGACGAGCATCTCGTCGTCGCCGGTGGTTACCTCCTCGCGCTGCCCGGCGGCCAGCTCGAGGACCTTGATGCCGGTGAAGGTCCAGCCGGCTCGCTCGGGGGTGATGTCCAGGGCGTAGCGGCCGTGCGCGGTCTGCCCGGCGCGGACGACGAGGTCGTTGGTGTGGTTCACAGCAGTCCTACCGCTCGGTCCACCGCCCCCTCGACGTCGCCGCCGTGGGGGTACAGCAGAGCTCGTCCGATGACCAGTCCCTCGATGCCGGGCAGGCGCAGCGCCTGCGCCCAGCCCGCCGCGGTCGCGTCAGCGTCCTCGGTGACCGCGCCGCCGAGGATCAGCGCCGGCAAGGTCGAGGCGGCCGCGACAGCCGCCATGTCCGGCACCATCGGCAGCTTTAGCCAGGTGTACGCGGAGCTGCCGGCCAGCCCGGCGGCGATCGCCACCGACCTCACCACTGCCTCGGTGGTGAGGTCGTTGGTCGCCCGGCCGTCGATCCGCCGGGTGATGAAGGGTTCCACCATGGCCGTCAGCCGCGCGTCGGCGAGCTCGTCGACGGCGCGGGCGCTGGCCGCCATGGTGCGTAGCGAGCCGGGGTCGTCGGGGTCGATGCGCAGCAGCATCTTGCCGCCGTCGAGGCCGGCGTCGACGATCGACCGCGTCGTGTAGCCGGTGAAGCGGTCGTCCATCTCGAAGCTCGCGCCGAGCAGGCCGCCGCGGTTCATCGAGCCGTAGACCAGCTTGTGGTCGAGCGCACCCATGAGGGTGAGGTCCTCGACCATGTCCGCGGTGCCGAGGAAGCCGTGCACGCCGGGGCGGCCGAGCGCGGCGGCGCAGCGGCGCAGCAGCTCGCCGCGGTCCGCCATCGCGGCCGCGTCCCGCCCGGCGCCGAGCGAGCCACGCGCGGGGTGGTCGCACGCGATGATCATGAGCTTGCTGCCCGGTTCCGACGGCCGCCGTCCGCGGGGGCGCTCGGCCAGCGCACGGGCGATCCGCTCGGGCTCGTGCCGCCGGAGCTGGCGGATCTCCTCCAGCGTCGTCGTCATATTTCCCTCCGCTGGACGTCCTGGGGACGGGCGCCGGCGTCGACGACCTCGAGGACCTCGGCCTCGGTCGGCATGGCGGTCGAGCACTCGAGGCGGGACGCGACGATGGCGCCGGCGGCTCCCGCGGCGGTGATGGTGCGCCCCAGCGACCACCCCTCGAGCAGACCGTGGCACAGCGAGCCGCCGAACGAGTCGCCGGCGCCGAGGCCGTTGACCACCTCGGTGAGGGGCGCGGGAACCTCGACGCGCTCCTCACGGGTCTTGGCGAGGGCGCCCCGCGGCCCCTGCTTGACGATGGCGATCTCGACGCCGGCCTCCAGCAGCGCGTCGGCCGCCCGCTCCGGGTCGGTCTCCCCGACGGCGACCGCGCACTCCTCGCGGTTGCCCACCGCCACCGTGACACCGGGCAGGAACTCGCGCACCTCGGCGGTGGCCGCCTCGGGCGAGTCCCAGAACATCGGCCGGTAGTCGAGGTCGAGGACGGTGTGCTCGCGGCGCTGCCGGGCGGCGAGCGCGGCGCGGTGGGCCGAGCGCGACGGCTCGGCGGACAGCCCGGTGACCGAGAACCACACGATCCGCGCGCCGGCGACGGCGGCCGCCGGGATGTCCGCCGGGCTCACCTGCAGGTCCGGGGCGCTCGGCTCGCGGTAGAAGTAGAGCGGGAAGTTGTCCGGCGGGAAGATCTCGCAGAAGGTGACCGGGGTGGGCAGGTGGGCCACGGTGATGACGTGGGCGTCGCTGACGCCGAGCCGGACCATCTCGCGGCGCACGAAGCGGCCGAACGGGTCGTCGCCGACCCCGGTGACGGTCGCTGCCCGGTGACCGAGCCGGGCGGCGGCGACCGCGACGTTGGTCGGGCTGCCGCCGAGGAACTTGCCGAAGGTCTCGACGTCCTCGAGCCCGACGCCCGTAGTCAGCGGGTAGAGGTCGACGCCGCAACGACCCATGGTCAGGACGTCGAGCGGCGCGGTGGTCGAGCTTGTCACGGCACGCATCCTCCTGCTCACGTCCTCGTCGCAGCTGCACCCTCCCCCGGGGCGCTGCCCCAACCCTGCCGCAGCGAGGATCGGCAGTCAAGCATTTGTCCGGACAAACGCTCGGAGTTGCGCGGTAACGCCTGCGCAGGTGCGCGGTCGAGCGCCGGAGAGGTCAGCAACTGGCGACCTCGACGCCCTCGTGCGCGACGTCGTCGTCCCGGTTCCGTGACGACCGAGCGCCTCGCCAGACGCGCGCTCGTCGTGCCACCATGTCGCGACATCCTCAACGCCTGATCGGGAGTGACCGCAGATGACAGCGTCCGGCAGGGCGACAGCGGCTGCGCAGGTCTACCGCCCGCAGGTCGTCCTCGACCGTGACAGCCCGGTGCCGCTGTACCAGCAGATCTCCTCGGTGCTCCACGCCGCGATCGTCTCCGGCGAGGTCGCCGCGCACACCCGGATCGAGAACGAGCTGGCGATGGCCGAGCGGCTGCGGGTGTCGCGCCCGACCGCGCGGCAGGCGCTGCAGGAGCTCGTCGACAAGGGGATGCTCGTGCGCAAGCGCGGCGTCGGCACCGCGGTCGCCCCGGAGATCATCCGACGGGCGGTGGAGCTCACCAGCCTGCACGACGACCTCGCGGCGGCCGGCCGCGCACCGCGCACCGCGGTGCTCAGCTACGACACGCTGCCCGCGGACGAGGCGACGGCCGCGAAGCTGCGCGTCGCCGTCGGGTCGGACGTCGTGCACGTGCGGCGGCTGCGGTACGCCGACGGTGAGCCGCTCGCGCTGCTGACCAACGACATCGTCGCCGAGGTCGCGCCCACCCGCGCCGAGCTCGAGCGCGACGGGCTCTACACCTCGCTGCGCGCCCGCGGGGTCCGGCTCCGGCTCGCCCACCAGACCATCGGCGCCCGGCAGGCCACCGCAGCCGAGGCCCGGATGCTGGAGGAGCCGGTCCGCGCGGCGGTGCTGACCATGGAGCGCGTCGCGATCGCGGACACCGACACCGTGGTGGAGTACGGCACCCACATTTACCGCGCATCGCGGTACAGCTTCCACACCAGCGTCGTCGCGCGCTGAGCGGGCCGGCCCGGCCGGCTGGGTATCTCGTTCAACCGCTCGCCGGCCGCCAAGGAAGCTCCACCAGACCGTTGCTCGTCAACGTGAGACTCCACGGGCCTGGACCGAGCTCGGCTACTGACAGCTCGATCCGTGCCCAGTGGCGCTCCACGAGATCCACCTGGTCGTCGGACGACATGTCCTTCTTCCCACCAAACCAGATCGAGCGCATACCGTTGTCGATGTAGCGGGTGACCTCGATCGGACGGGTCCTGATCCGTTTGTCGCGGTGGAATGCGACCAGCCCGCCCGCGGCGATCACGGCCATCCACTCCACGTCGCGAGCGCCGAGGCCGACTGCGGGCAGGTCGGGATGACCCGGGTACAGGACGTCTCCTCGCCGGGCAGCGAGCTTCTTGCCGAAACCGAGGACGCTCTCGTCAGCGAACCACCGGTAGGCGCCGTGCATGGGCTACGCCGAGAAAGCGGCGACCTCGTAGCGGAGAGCGGACTCGATCTCCTCGGTGCTCAGTTCCCAGAGCTCGGCGAGCTCCGACACGCTCTCACCGGCGTTGAACTGTTCGAGCAGCACATCCGTGGGAACGGCCCTGACAACGGGCCGGCCTCCTTGCCGTTCCGGGTCAATCAGCACGAGGGAGTCGCTGCTCGCGGGCCGCAGACGCACAGCCATGCCGTCGGCGTAGTCGACCGCCCTGACGAACGCCTCGACCGGTCGGGCTGAGATCAGTCCCTGTCCAGAGCGAACGACCACGAGCTGCAGCTCTCGCGGCAAGCCGACGTCGTCCTGGATCCGGCGCACCAGCTCCCTGCCCTCGACCTCGAGGAATGGCCGTGCGTGCGCCAAAGGATAGCGACCGAATTCCTCTCGCAGCCTTTCAACCGCCGGCCGAAGTCGCTGCAGTGAGACGCCCCTGTTCCGATACTCCGAAAGGAGCCTGGTCTCAACGAACTCTCCCCAGGTGACGACATCCTCACCCGCGGGAGAAGGCCGCAGCACGGGTGGGTACTCGTCGCGTCCCCGCCGGTAGCCGTTGAGCCACCGCCGCGCAGTCCCGGAGTGGAGACCGAGGTGGCGGTCGACATCAGCGTGGCTGTACATCGGCCTGTCGAGCAGGCCGTACTTGCCCCCATCAACGGCACGATCGGCGGTCATGCTCCGAGAATGACACAGCTGGCCAGCGTGCGGCGCGGAATATCGACGTGGTTGTGGACAGCGCCCGGGTCAGCGCCGCACGACGTTGTTGCCGAAGCGGCCGATCCCCTCGACCTCGACCTCGACCCGCTGGCCGGGCTCCATCGACCCGACGCCGGCCGGCGTGCCGGTGAGGATGATGTCGCCTGGCAGCAGCGTGAAGATCGTCGAGACGTAGGCGATGAGCTCGGGCACCGAGCGCACCATGTCCGAGGTGCGGCCGTCCTGGCGCAGCTCGCCGTCGACCCAGGAGCGGACCGTGAGGTCGGTGACGTCGAGGTCCAGCGCCAGGAACGGGCCGATCGGGCAGGAAGTGTCGAAGGCCTTGGCCCGCGTCCACGTGTCGTCGGCCCGCTGGGCGTCGCGCGCCGTGACGTCGTTGGCGACGGTGTAGCCGAACACGTACTCGTGGGCCTTCTCTACCGGCACGTGCTTGGCCATCTTGGCGATGACGACGGCGAGCTCGGCCTCGTAGCTGAGCTCGTTGGTGTAGCCGGGCATGACGATCGGGTCGTCCGGGCCGACGACGGCGGTGTTCGGCTTGAGGAAGACCACCGGCTCGGCGGGCACCTCGTTGCCCATCTCCGCGGCGTGCGCGGCGTAGTTGCGGCCGATGCCCACCACCTTGGAGCGGGGGATGATCGGCGACAGCAGCCGGACCTCGTCGAGGCCGACCCGCTCCCCCGTCGTCGAGATGGGTGTGAACAGGGGGTCGCCGTTGATGACGACGAGGTCGGTGGAGCCGTCCTCGAGGATGCCGTACTTGGGGCTGTCCCCCGTGGTGAACCGAGCGATGCGCATGGCGCTCACGGTACAACGGCGCGGCCGGTGCGGGGCTCCGCGGCCGATCTGAGACGCAGGCGGCCCGACGACGCGGCGGTGCCTGGACGCTGGCACGATGACGACCATGACATTTCCGGTACGGATCGCCGTCCAGCTCAAGCCGCAGCACGCCGACTACGCCCAGATCCGCGACGCGGTGGCGCGCGCGGAGGACGCCGGCGTCGACGTCATCTTCACCTGGGACCACTTCTTCCCGCTCACCGGCGAGCCGGACGGCAAGCACTTCGAGTGCTGGACCGTCCTCGGCGCCTGGGCGGAGGCGACGAGCCGCGCCCAGATCGGTGCGCTGGTCACCTGCAACAGTTACCGCAACCCCGAGCTGCTGGCCGACATGGCCCGCACGGTCGACCACATCAGCGACGGCCGCATCATCCTCGGCATCGGCGCCGGCTGGTTCGAGCGCGACTACACCGAGTACGGCTACGACTTCGGCACCGCCGGCAGCCGGCTCGCCGACCTCGGGCAGGCCCTGCCGCGGATCAAGGACCGCTGGTCGCAGCTCAACCCGGCCCCCACCCGCGACATCCCGGTCCTCATCGGCGGTGGCGGCGAGCGCAAGACGTTGCGGTACGTGGCCGAGCACGCGGACATCTGGCACAGCTTCGCCGACCTCGACACGCTGCGGCACAAGAGCGCGGTGCTCGACCGGCACTGCGAGGACGTCGGCCGCGACTCGGCGAGCATCGAGCGCTCGGTCGGCGTCAAGCACTCCCCCGCCGAGGTCGGCGACGCGCTGGTGGCCGCCGGCGCCACGCTGTTCACCATCGGCGCCGAGGGCCCCGACTACGACCTGTCCCTGCTGAAGGACTGGATCGCCTGGCGCGACGCCCGCTGACGCGGGTGCCCGACCCGCCCACGCCGGTAGCCCGGACCCCTCAGCGCTCAGCACGCCCTTCCCGATCAACGGTCGCCCCTTCCAACAGGGCTGATATGAGTGAGAGGGGCGATTCCAACGCCTTCCTGCGGCCCCCGCGCCACTACGCTGGCCCGGTGAAGGAACGCATCATCGCGGTGGACATCGCCCGTGGTCTCGCCGTGCTCGGCATGTTCGTCGCCCACCTCGGCTACGCCGTCGACGGGGTGCCCTCGCCGTCGTGGCTCGTCGTCGCCGACGGTCGGCCGTCGTCGTTGTTCGCGATCCTCGCCGGCGTGTCGATCGCGCTGTTCACCGGGGGCCGGGTCGTGCCGCGCGACGAGGCGTTGGTCCGCGGCTACCTGCGGGTGGCCACCCGGGCGATCGCGATCTTCGTCATCGGCGTCGTGCTCATGTTGCTGGAGACGCCGGTCGCGGTGATCCTGCCGTCCTACGCGGTGACGTTCCTGCTCGTCATGCCGGCGATCGCCGCCCGGTGGCAGCTCGCGGCGTTCTTCGCCGGCGTGGTCGCCGTCGCCGGCCCCACGCTCGTGGCGGCGCTGACCGTCTCTGGCGACGACGGCGAGAGCTGGCTGCTGCGGACGCTGGGGACCGACGAGGCCTTCGTGCTCGACCTGTTCGTCACCGGCCACTACCCGGCGCTGGTGTGGGCGGCGTACATGCTGCTCGGCCTCGCCATCGGGCGGCTGGACCTGCGAGCACGTCGGGTGCAGCTGACCATGGCGGTCACCGGGCTGGGCCTCCTGCTCGTCGGCCACGGCGGCTCCGATCTCCTGCTCTCCGCCGGCGCCGGCGACTCCGAGCTGGGGTACCGGCTGGTGAGCGCCGAGCCGCACATGGACTCGACCTTCGAGCTGCTGGGCAACAGCGGCGTCGCGCTGCTCACCCTCGCCGTGCTGCTCCTGCTCACGACGACGGCAGCGATCGCCCGGGTGGCGCGCGCGCTGCTCTATCCGATCGCCGCCACCGGCGCGATGGCGCTGACCGCGTACTCGGTGCACATCGTCGCGATCGCGATTCTCGGCGTCGACGTCGTCTGGTACCCCGAGTCCAACGCCGTCCTCGTGTGGTTCATCGTCGTCACGCTCGTCGCGTGCTCGCTGTGGGCACGGTTCCTCGGCCGCGGGCCGCTCGAGCGGCTCATGCGGGCGGTCACCGTCGGCGGCCTCCCCGCGTCGGCGCCGCCGCCCGGGTCGCACGCAGTCCCCGGGCCGGTCGCGGCACCGGGGCCCGCACCAACGAATCCGCCGTCGGCGCCGCCCGCCGCCGCTGACCGCCGCGGCGAGCAGTAGGCCCGCGAAGCGTTGCTCTCAACACGACTATCTCGCGCAACGTGAGCCGACGCGGCGTGTGGGGTAAGACGTGCTGGATGTTGTCACGGCCGTCGGTGGTGCCTGACAGACTCCGAGCATGCGGATTCTCCAGTCGGCACTCAAGCACGGGTGCACGCCGGCAGACATCGTGCATGCGATCGCCAGCGCGTGGCAACGAACCCGCGTGGGCGAGGAACCGGATAGGTGGCTGTACGTCGGCGTCGACGGCTCCGCGAGACCCCTGGAGATAGTGACCGTCCAGGAGATGATGGGACCGAGGTTGTCATCCATGCGATGAAGCTGCCTAAGAAGCACTACCCGAAAGGAGGAGGGAACTCGTGAGTTTCGAGATCACCAACCGTGTGCCTGGGGTCAGCGACAAAGATGTGGCCGCGATGACCGCGGAGGCTCAGGACGGATACGACCTGGCCGAAACCGTGGCGGAGCCGAACCCCCACTTCCAGCGACTACAGCTCGTGCCAGACGACCTCCTCGAGGCCATCGACGAGCGCGCACGGCGAGATGGGCAGTCGCCCGACGCAGTCGTGCGCCAAGCTTTGGCGACGTACCTGCACACCGCTTAACAGCCGCAGTTCGTTTGCGCGAGCGCGCTGAGGACCGAGGGACTGCAAGGACCGCCTGCCTGCAGACACAATCCGGGTATGAGCCCAGATCCCTCGGCAGCCACTCATACCCGTGTCGCTGGACGAATCATCGCCGCTGCGGCCGCGGTCTCGCTCGCCCTCGTCGCCTGCGGCGACGCCGGTAGCGAGCCGCGCGACGGGGCCGGGGACGCGCTGGGCGCCGATCTCGCGGGCAGCCTGTCCGCAGCGGACGCTGCCGCGGCGGCCGACGGCGTCAATGCGTTCGGCTTCGACCTGCACACCGGCGTGGCGCAGGACGGCGAGAACACGGTCACCTCACCGCTCTCGGCGTCGGTGCTGCTGGCGATGGTGACGGCCGGCGCCGACGGGGACACCGCCGAGGAGATGGTCGAGCTGCTGGGCCTCGACGGTCCGCAGGACACCCGGTACGCGGCACTGCTCGCTGATCTGGTCGACACCGATGACGTGACGCTGGCGATCGCGAACTCGCTGTGGGCGGCCGAGGGCTACCCGTTCGAGGACGACTACGTCTCGTTCGTGCAGGACACCTACCGGGCGACTCTCGACGAGGTCGACCTCGGCTCGCAGGACGCCGCCGACACGATCGACGACTGGGTCAGCGATGGCACCGAGGGGCTCATCGACGAGATCGCCGCGGACCTCGGCCTGCCCGACGCGCAGGCGGTGCTGGTGCTGCTCAACACGGTCTACTTCCTCGGGACGTGGACCACCACGTTCAACGAGGACGACACCCGCCCGGCGCCATTCACGCTGGCCGACGGCGACGTGGTGGATGTCCCCACGATGCACCGCAGCGCCGCCGAGCTGGAGACCTCCGTCGGGGACGGCTTCCAGATGCTCCGGCTCCCCTACGGCGACGACGAACGGTTCGGCATGGAGGTACTGCTGCCCGACGAGGACGTCGCCCTCGACGAGATGCTCGGCGACCTCGACGCCGGGACCTGGCAGGAGACGGTCGACGGCCTCCAGCCGGCCACCGTCTCCGGGGTCGCGCTGCCGCGCTTCGAGCTCGAGTGGGAAGCGGACCTCACCGAGGTGCTGCATTCGCTCGGGATGGAGTCTGCGTTCGGCGGCGGGGACTTCACCCCGATGTCGCCGGCCAACCCGTCCCTCGACGCCGTCGCGCAGAAGACCTACATCCGCGTCGACGAGGAGGGCACCGAGGCCGCGGCCGTCACGGGCGGGGCCATGACGACGTCATCCACAGGACCGCCGCCGTTCCAGGTCGACCGGCCCTTCGCGTTCACCGTGAGTGACCGTGAAACCGGCGTCGTGCTCTTCCTCGGCAGCGTTCACGACCCCCGCGGCTGACACGCCATCGACCCTGCGTAAGGTCGTGATGATGGAGACCGACTACGTCCGCCCCAGCGCCGGGGTACTCGAGGGACTGGTGGCGGCCACACTGGCAGAAGCCGGAGTCCAAGCCGCTCCCGCCGAGTGGGAGTGGGTCGAGTCCGGCTCCAGCAGCATCGTCGTACTGGCGGGGCCGGCGGCAGTCCGTGTCGCGCGGGACGCGTGGACCACCCCCGCGGTTCTGCGTACTCAGCGGCTTGTCGATGCGCTCCCCCGGCTGCCGTTCCCCGTCCCCATCAGCATCGGCGACGCCGTCCACGACGGCGGACTGGTGGCGGTACCCACCCGACGCCTGTCGGGTAGCGCACATCCTCCGGGCAGCGGCGACCCGGCAGAGTTGCGGGCGTTGCTCGACGCGGTCCACAGTCTGCCGCCAGCGGAACTGCGTCCGCACCTGGCGCCCGCCAGGTCGTTCTGCGGCGGGCCAGACTGGGAGCACGTCCTCCGCGAACAGGTCGTCCCGGCGCTGCCACCAGACGTCCGGGACGAGGCCCGCCACCGCATCGATGCCCTCGCAGGCCTGGCCATCGGCGACGTCGTCGTCAACCATGGCGACCTGGCCAGCAGCAACGTGCTGTGGGCCGACGGGCGGGTCAGCGGACTGCTGGACTGGGACCTCACCAGCGAGGAGGACCCGGCTGAGGACGTCGCGAGCTTGCTGAGCTGGCACGGCTGGCACCTACTCCACGAGGTGGTCGACTCTGCGACCGCCGCCCGAGCAAAGGCCTTCCGCGGTTGCTTCCCCCTGCAGATCGTCGCCTTCAGCCTGCTGCGGCGCCGTCCTGCTCACGAGCTCGCCCGGATGGTGGAGCGCGCGACGGGCAAGCTCCGCCGCTGACCGGCGCGGCGAGCCGTAGAACCTCAGGGTGCGGCGAGCAGGAGGAACGCGTCGTCCGCGATGCTTGCCCCGATTCCGCCGCCGACCTCTCGAGCGATGGCGAGCTCGTCAACACGGAGTCGTCAGCACGGCGAAGTTGCTCTACACCTCGAACGCTTGCAGTACATGAGTCCTGTACAGCAGGATAGCCCAATGGCGGTGCGGGACGGTGGTGACAGGAGCTCGCGACTGTTGCGCGGGATCCTGGATGCCTGCCTCCTGGCCCTGGTGGCCGAGCGTGACCGATATGGGTACGAGATCGCCGACGCGCTGCGCGGGGCGGGTCTTGGCCTGGTGCGTGACGGGTCGATCTATCCGCTGCTGTCGCGACTGGAGCACAAGGGACACCTGGACAGCTATCTGGCCCCATCGGCCAGCGGGCCCCGGCGCCGGTACTACGCCATTACCTCCGCCGGCCGGACAGAGCTGCACAGCGCTGCTGCCATCTGGGCCCAGGTCTCCGGCGGCGTAGAGGCCGTCTTGGGCCAGCACCTGAAACCGGAAGGACCTCCATGAGCACCGCACGCCCATCGGGCCACGAGCGCCAGATCGACGATGTCCTGCGCCAGGTCAACCGGTACTGGCGAGGCGGCGGAGTGCCGCGACCCGAGCGGCGCGACCGCCTCGAGGAGCTCCGCGGCCACTTGCAGGAAGCAAGCACCGCGGGGCGCCGTGCGGATGAGGTTGTCGGCACCGACGTCGCTGCCTTTGCAGCAGATTGGATGGCGGCCGACCGGACCCGCCCCTGGCTCACCACCGCCCTCAGGACCACGGCCACGCTAGCGTTGGCCACCGGCTTCCTGGCCCTCCTGGGGCCGATCACCCTCGATCAAGACCCGTTCACGCTCAGTGGACCTCCCCTGGTCGTCCTCATCGTCGCCGTCCTGGCGATGATCGCGGTGGACATTATCCGCCACCACCGGGGCCAGCTGAGCACTCGCGCGGTGACCCTGCTGGGGATTGCTGGAGTCGTGGCGGCCGGGCTCGTTGGCGGGTTGGCGACCGGCTTCCTCGAGAATCAGGTCGTTGCTGAGCTGCCCTGGCCAATGGGCATCGCACTGATCGCCGTCGGTGCCGTCTGCGCGGAGGTAGCGCGCCGGATGCGCCGCACCGCGCGGACCACCACCACATGACCGCCCGCAGAATGAGCCACCGCCCCCCTGGCGTTGCGGCGACGCGTTCGCGATCGTCGATCACGATGCGTCATCGATTGCGGCGAGCGGCCTCCGCGACAAACTTGATGACTTTCTCGGGCCGGGTCAAGGAGTCGCGGGCCGCACGGCGGGAGACGAGGCGATCCAATAACTCTTGTGTGGGCGTCACGATGCGAACCCAGTAGCCGCCGACATGATGACGGCTGATAGTGAGCCCGTGAGTTTCCCCATCGACCGCGATGTCGATTCCACCGTCGTCGGGAGTGGCGCCGGGATCATCGAGGAGGACCGCGGCGAGCGCCCCCAAGCCGATTGTGGAAACGGCGCCGGGAAAGCGGAAGCGGGTACTCGGCAAACGCAAGATCGCGCTCTCGACGTCGTCCCAATCGAACGAGGCGACCTCGACCGCGCCGTTGTGCTGGACCAGTTCGCCGGGGGTGAGTCGAACGTGATGGCGTAATAGGTCGCCGATGACGAGGACGCCGACCTTGCTGCTGAGTGGTCCGTACCGAGTCATGACGCAATCTTAGAAGTAGGTGGGTGGAGCGAGTCCCTTGCACCCTCGACTGATCGCGGCGTGCCATTGCCGTCTACCAACTGCTCCATTCGCTCGCGATCACCGTGAGCTTGCGCGTCGGTACTGTCGTTCGCCGGGCTCCCCCGCTCGCCCCCTACAGTGCGCCGCCGGTGACCTCGAACGAGATCTCCTGCGGTTCGCTCCGCTCGCCCGCGCCGTCGACGCCCGCGAAGGAGACGGTGTAAGACCCGGGCTCGTCGACCTCGACGACGCCGTCGTAGGCCAGCCAGTCGCCGTCATTGATCGAGTACTCGACCGTCTCGACGTCGTCCGCCGTGGCCTCGAGGACGAGGGTGGCCGGCGCGTCATAGGCGGCGAAGTCGGCGCAGGCGATCGGCAGGCCGGGGAACTCCGAGTCGTGGATCATCATCGACAGCGGCTGCTGACGCGGCACCCAGTCCGCACTGCCCGCGCCGGTCGCCGAACCGGTCATGCTCGGCTCAAGGGGCCCTTCCGGGTCACCGGAGGAGGACAGCCAAATCTCGTTCGGGGGCGCCATCGGGCCGGAGTGGTCGTTCATGTAGTGCCCGCCGAACTCCGTGCAGGACCCGTCGTGCAAGTGAGCCGGGTGAGGCTCACCGGAGAGCAAGCCCTCCACCTCCGTGGTGATCTCGGTTCCGGACTCGCTCTTGACCATCGTCGCGGTGCCCTCGACGACCAGCGTGTTGGTCGCACTGCCGAGCCCCTCGCCCAGCTCCCCGTAGCTGCCGGTGGAGGTGCCGAGGACGTTGGCGGCGACCGGGCCCTCCACCGGGGCGGTCGCCTCGGCGTCGTGGTCGGTGTGTCCGCCGTGATCGTGCGCGTCGGCGTCGTCCTCGGTGGGCTCCGTCGTGGCGTCGACGGCAGTGGTCGGCTCGGGCTCCGCGGGCTCCTGGGGCGCGTCGGAGCACGCCGCCGTCACGAGACCGAAGCCGAGAACGACCGCGGCGATTCGGATCTGTGCGCGCATCATTGCCTCCAAGTGGTGGACGGCACCCGTTGCCGCCCGGAGGAGTGTAGACGAATGCGGTAGGGCCGCTGGTACCCCGACCGCGGGCCGACGGCGTCCAGCCGGGCGCCTGGGGCCGAGAGTTCCTCACCAGTCAGCCTCCCTTCACCGGGCATAGTCGCGGGCGGGTCTCACGGGACTGCACCCGCCCAGACGGCGATCAGGCCGACCCGGTGCCGTGCTCCGCCACGGTGAGGGTTCGGCTTACGGGACGTCCGGATCTACCGACGTCCGGGCTCTTTCGGTCGGCACACTGTTGCCTGGGGAAGCTGGCCGCGAGTCCCCTGCCGGTGAGTGGCGGGCCGCCGTTTCCTGACCGTGCCTGCCGCTTTCGCGGCGAGCTCTCGGGGGGTGCGGAGGAGGTGGTCAGTGCGGCGGCCGCAGATCTGCGAACGCCGTGCTGGCCCTGCAGCCGAGCTCGCCGGGCTTCAGGTAGATCGGCGGCACATGCACGTCGCGCACCTCGCCGCTACTGGAGCGCACCACGAGAACGCAGTCGTCGTCGTCGCCCGTGGCGACGGCGACCGCCCGGCCCTCGATGCTCGCCGTGACCTCTGCGAGTGGCGTGACGCCGTTCGGGTGCGGCTCCAGCAGCGCCGTCACCGCCGCGACGACGTCCGCCTCTGGCGGCAGGTCGTCGGGCAGGGTTGTCAGCGCCGACCGCACGGCCTCCTCGGCGTTAGCTGCCATCTTGGGACGCTGAGACGGCGGTGCCGGCGCGGCCACGAGCTCGCCCGGACAGTCCACGCCGCGGACGTCATCCACGCCCCAGTTGTTGAACCCGACCCGGAAGCAGTGCGGGCCCGGGTCCTGCTCGGCCGGTGAGCCCCAGTACCCCCGCGGTGCTCGCCTGTCGGAGACCGTGAGGCCCAGGGTGATCCAGCCGATCGCCTTGCCGGCCACCTGCTGGTCGGCTGCCACCTCCTCAACGCCGAGCATGACGATCTCGGTGCCCTCGGTAGCTGCTTGGACGTGCTCGGAGAACTGCACAACGTCCCAGGCGTGCGAGTGGAAGACCGTCGGTGCGAGCAGGTAGTCGATGGCGTCCCTCGCGGACTCCTTGCCCAGGGACGCGGGCGAGGAACAGCCGGCGAGAGCGACCACTCCTACGGCGGTGAGTGCGCTGGTCACATAGCGCGCGAGCAAACGCATGTCAGCACACTAGCGGGGGCCGCAGCGGACCTGTTCGGGCGGCGGTCGCGCCAGCGTCCTCGAAGGCCGTCACTGTCACCAGCCCCTCTCGCCACGGCAGACCGCGCCAGGCTCGAGCCGCTCGAGAGGGCACTCGCTCGGTTCAGCAAAGTCTGAGCGGCGTGAGATTCGGGGCGCCCTCTTTGAAGGCGGGAGGAACTACCGCTCGATCCCAGCTTCGTGCTCGCGGCCATACAGCATTGGAACGGGCGAGGCCGAGATTGCCTTAGCCCCCGACTTCGTCGACAGAACCCACTTCCAGGGCGGCTACAAGCCCATAGTCTGTAGTCATCAGATGTCGACATCAGGAGTGCGCACAGATGCGAGCGAGACGGTGGGCAGTGCTATCGGCAGCAGTGCTCGGCGCCGTGGTGGCGGGTGGCTGCAGTGCCGATGACGAGGCTCATGCAGGTCAGACCGAGACACCGCAGGCCGGCACCGCCACCGAGTCACCCTCCTCGGCCGCCGCACCAGTGCCCGAGGCTCTGGATGACGCCGCCATCTGCACCGCCTTCGGTGATGTGTTGACGATCGTGGAGAACGCCGACCTCGGCCTCGCGGACGGCCGTATGGAGGCGCAAGAGCATGAGGGTTGGCACCAGTTGGCAACCCGCGTGCTCGATCACCTGCCCTCTGCTGGGGACAGCGCCGTGCACACTGCGATCGCCCAGCTCCAGGAGATCGCGCCAACCGTCCCATCCGGAGCAGGTCACGAGCCGACCGGTGTGCGCTCCCCCGAGTGGGACGACGCCATGGACGATCTCGGCGCCGTCTGTGACGGTCTCGGCGCTCCGCTCGCGATCAACGTCTTCACCGGCGGATGAGACACACAGCGGCGGCCCGGAGGCGCCCGCAGAGCCGTGCTTGTGGCCTGGCAGCCGTGGTCCTGGTGATCACGGCCGTGTCGGCGTGCAGCTCGACCGAGGAGCCGCCATCGACGGCTACATCGGTGCCGGCCACTGAGGACACTGTCGCTAGCGGGTCACCCGAACCCTCACAGACCGCCACAACCCGGCCGTCCCCCGGCACCGGCGCAGGGGCGGAACAGCCGGGCACCGAGGGCTACTACGTCGTCGACGACGGCCAGGCGACGGTGCCCGAGCGAAGCGGGGATGGCTGCGAGGGACTTCCCAGCCTGGAACCGCGGACCAACGCCACCGAGGACCGCGTCCACGGGTACTGGTACTCCAGCCTGCGCGACGTCGGCCCGATCGCCGGTGCCACCGGTGAGGTGACCTACGACGAGGACGACCAGCCGGTCGCATACGTCGCAGCACCCGGCGACACCATGCAGGCCATCGCCACCCGCTTCTGCATCGACCACTACCCCTACCTGGAGTGGATCAACGCCATCCGGCGAGGGGACGCCACGTCGGTGCTCGATCTCGACGGATCGATGCCCCTCTACGCGGGAGACACGATCAACCTAGACCCGTACACGATCGCCTCGGTCGGGGACGAGAACGGCGTGAGCCGCGACAACGCGATCGACTTCCACATCCCACCGCAGCATTGAGCGGCCGTCCCACCTTCGGGAGTCCCGCAAGGGGATCGGCGAATTCAGGCGGGACGTGCGCCAGCCGGAGCCAGCGTGGGTGCCCTCATGGCAGCAGGTCCCAATACTTGCGCCTCGCAGGCATGGCGTGGATAACCAGTTCCTCGCCGTTCTCGAAGACCAGCACGACGGTCTCCAGCAAACGTGCGTGCGTGTCAAAGCCAAGCCGCAGTTCGCGGTTCGGCCAGTCATCCTCCTCGAGGGGCTCGACCCACTGGGACCAGTCGGCTGCGTGGACCGCATCCTCGGGCGAGATGCCGTGTTTCAGTGCGCTGGCATGGACCCTCACGCCGCGAAGGCAGCCAGAGCGCGGCGGATTGCCTCGGAGCGTGACACGTGCTCCCTCTTCGCCAACTCGTCCACTGCCGCGAGCTCTTCGGCAGTGAGGCGCACAGCAACGACCTGCATCGGCTCAGCACCACGGCCAGGCCGACCGCGTCCGCGACGCTTCAAGCTCTCGACGTCGTAGCCAGCTTCAGCCTCGTCTGCCCACTTCTGGATCTGCTCGTCAGCGACCATGGCTCGATCGTATTACGAAAATTGGCTGTCGGGTAGAGGGCCGCAAGGCCATTCCCTGCCGGGGCGTCAGCAACTAAGCTCCCGGGCACGTATGCGCCGCAGCGAGTTCGGCTTACGGGGCAGCGCCCCCGCGATTGGTTCCCGGTAACGTACTCGTCGACGTTTGGACGGTGGCGAGCGCTGATATGCGACGCAGCTCGGCCAGATGTGAGTGCAAGGCCGCCCGGCCGGTATCGGTGAGGCTGAGCCAGGTACGACTGCGCGAGGCATGGCGGGTCTTGGCCGTGTGCAGGTAACCGACGTCGGTCAGGACCCTGACGTGCTTGCTGAGGACAGAGTCGCTGACCGAAAGCGACTCACGAACGGTGGCGAAATCCAGAGCGTCGACGGGCGCGAGCATTGCGCATATCTGCAGGCGGTTGGGGGCGTGGATGATGTCGTCGAAGGCCGGTCGGGTCACGACCGCCACCGACCTGTTCGCACGCGGCCACCCAGCAGCGCGTCGATGCGACGCTCGTTGGAGACGGTGGCGATGAAGGCGCCCACGCCGCCGCCGGCAAGTGCGAAGGGAACGCCGGCGAACTGCTGGAGGACGAAGGCGATGGCCAGTAGGCCGAAGACGATGACGTACCAGACCCCCATCCCCTGGGAGTAGCGGTCGACCGACACCCCCGTCGAGCGCTTCAGCCCTGCGAGCAGGGCGATGGCCGCCACGACCGCTCCGAGCACGATCAGGAGGCTAGAGGCGGTCTCGGCAGCGTCGCTGGGGTTGGTTTGGCCGACAACCAGGCCCATGCCGACGAACAGCGACGCCGTACACAGGGCCGCCCCGAGTCGGTACCACCAAGGTGCGACGACCTGAGCGGCGATGCGCTCCTGCGCACCAGTAAGGTCCTCGAGGGCGGCTCTGGCCTCGTCCGGAGTGACAGCGTCTCTACTTTCCATGACGGCAACTTGGCACCTACTTTCCATTGCGGCAAGTAGGGGTTGCGTCGCAGAAGGGATCCCCTTGCGGTAAGTCGCTGCATCGTCCGGTCTCGTTCAATTGAGGTCTCCTCCTCTTCAAAATCTACGTGCACCAAGGCGGCTGGGATGAAAGACTGCTGGTCGTGGTCTCACCCGACAGCTTTGTCTACCGAGTCATCGGAGACGACGTCCTCATCAGTCACCACGGCCGGCCCGCGACGACGCTGCGGGGCGCCACTGCCAAGCGGTTCCTGGCCGATGTTGAGGACGCCGACCCGCAGGAGCTCATGGCCAGACTGACCGGCAACTACAAGCATGGCAACGAGCGCACAGCCAAGAACCACCCGCGCAACAAGAGTCACTGACGCCGCCCCCGACCCTTCGCTGCAGCATCCCCGGCCGTCGATCCGGCTGAGGTACGCCAAACGCTCCGAGGCCCAGGCGGCGACTCGCTACCATCGCCGTTGTGAGAGAAGAGGTTGACTCGACCGGCCAGTGCGTGTTCTGCGGGATTGTCGCAGGGACGATTCCGTGCGCGAAAGTGGCCGAGGATGCGACGACGTTCGCCTTCATGGATATCGATCCGGGCTCGGACGGCCACCTGCTGGTAATCCCCAAGCGGCACAGCGCCGACCTTGTCGAGATCTCCGCCGACGACCTGGTTGCCACCACACTGGCTGCCCAGCGGATCGCCAAAGTCGCGCTCTCCGCACTCGGCGCCGACGGCGTCAACCTGCTCAACTGCTGCGGCGCCGAAGCCTGGCAGACCGTCTTCCACTTCCACCTGCACGTGATCCCGCGTTACCGCGACAAAGATAAGGACCGGCTGGAGCTACCGTTCGAGCCGGACATGCCGGCTGATGCTGTTGCCATCGCCGAGCGCGCCAGGGTGCTCGCCGCCTCGCTCTAGACTTCGTGCGCTCCTCAGACCGTAGGAGCGTCCTGCACTCTTGTTCACCGTCTTGCTCTTCCGTCACCGGAACGCACCGGGAGTGCGGGGGGCGTCGCGCGGAGCGTGACCGCTTCGGGATCCCCATCTGGCATGCGGTCCCTACAGTTGCAGGTGGAGGCGCAGTGCGTCGTCGAGGTGGGCCATGACGTCGGCGGGAGCTCGGCCGAGGACGGCGCCGAGCCGCTCGACTGCGATCGAGCGGACTTGCTCGGCCTGGGCCTTGGAGTCCTGCCGGAGGCCGGTCGCGGCTGCGGGCAGGAATGCCTGGAACGGGAAGATCCGCTCCGTGTTGCTGGTAACCGGCACCACTGTGATCACTCCGCGGCCGAGCCGCGCCGCGATCAAGTTCGCTCGGTCGTTGCTGACGATCACAGCCGGACGGCGATTGTTGGCCTCACTTCCACGAACGGGGTCCAGATCGACGAGCCGGATCTCACCGCGCAACATCAGCAATCCCGTCGGCCGCGGTCGTGCTCCACGCCGCCTGATCGCCTGAGGTTTCCCACTCCTGCCATGCGGCTTCGTAATCCTGTTCCAAGTCGGGCAGGCGCAGCATTCGCACTGCACGTTGCAACGCAGCCGATCTCGAGGGCAGGCCGGCGGTACGGGCGAACTCGTCGAGGATGGCCACATCCTCGTCTGGCAAACTGACGCTGAGTTTCATACCGCAATACTACCGTAGTGCTACCCGCTTCGGGTGCACCTTGGCCTGCGATGGGCACCCGAGCGTGGCATGTGGAACGCGTCCGGTGCAGCGGGCTGTTCTGCCGGGTCACCGGTAGCGCGGCGGCCCTTGCAGCTCGCAACGGGCAGGGCCTTGCTGGTGGGGTCGGGCGCCGAGCCTGATGCCCAAGCCGACCGCATTCCCGCGGCGGGATCGGGCCAATCTCATGGAGGTGCGCCATGAGCGCGCTGCATGTCGGGTACGCCCGATGCGCCACCGACCAACCGGTCCGTCGAGGTGTGGGCGGCATCGATTCCATTCGGCGACCAGTTCGTCTCAGCATTCACCATCGCGGAGATCGAGCGAGGAGTCATTGCCAAGGAGCGATCCCACGCTGAGCAAGGAGATGTACTGCGTCGCTGGTTCAACGAGAACGTCTTGCCCACGTTCGCCGGGCGGGTGCTGTCCTTTGACTTGCCGGCGGCCCGCATCCTCGCGGCCTATGGGTTTCCCCTCGTACCGTAGAGACATCGCCTTTGAGGGAGATGAGCGGCGATGAGCAGGCAGTATCGGAAGTTCGATGAGGACTTCAAGCAGGGTGCGGTGCGGTTGGTGACCGAGACGGGGAAGCCGATCGTGCAGGTGGCCAGGGATCTGGGTATCAACGAGGGGACGCTGGGTAACTGGTGTGCCAAGGCGCGTGCCGAGCGTGATGGCGGCAACGCGGGGCTGAGCGAGGACGAGCGTGCGGAGCTGGTCCGGTTGCGTAAGGAGAACGTCGAGCTGCGGATGCAGCGTGATGTCCTCAAACGCTCCACGGCCCTGTGGGTGGAAGAGGCGATGGGCCGGTAGCCGTGGCCACCTTCATCGTCACCCAGAGGGCCGAGCACCAGGTCCCCTACGCGGTCGCGTGCCGGGCGCTGGGGGTGTCCCAGCCGTGGTTCTACAAGTGGCGCCACGGCGACGCCTCGGCGGCCCACACCCGCCGCGAGCAGCTGAAGGTAGCGATCGGGCGGTGGTTCGCCAAGCACCATGGCACTTACGGCGCCCCGCGGATCACCGCCGACCTACGTGATGAGGGTTGGCAGGTCAGCGAGAACACCGTCGCTGCGCTGATGCGCGAACTGGGCCTGGCCGCTCGGCGCCCGCGGCGGCGCAAGCAGACCACCCGCCAGGGGCGGGGACGGTGGCGGGCACCGGACCTGATCGGCCGCGACTTCGCGACCAGCACGCTGAATCACAAGTGGTACGGCGACGGTACCGAGATCATCACCGACGAGGGCAAGCTCTACCTCGACAGCGTGCTGGACATGGGATCACGGCGGATCGTGGGGTTCGCGCTGGGCGAGCACCACGACGCCGCGTTGGCCACCGCGGCGCTACAGATGGCGGTCGCCGTGCGCGGCGGGCGCGACCAGGTCGCCGGCGTCATATGCCACACCGACCAGGGCAGTGAATTCACCGCCGGGGACTTCCGCAAGGCCTGCATCCGGTGCCAAATCCGCCAGTCCATGGGCCGGGTCGGCTCCGCGCTGGACAACGCGGTCATCGAGAGCTGGCACTCCACCGTAGAGTTCGAGCTCCGCGCCCTTGAGCACTTCGCGACCAAGGCCCAGGCACGGGTGCGCGTGGCTGTCTGGATCGAGGAGTACAACCACGACAGGCGCCACTCCGCGCTGGGCATGATCTCCCCGGTCGCCTACGAGCTGGCCCTGGCCGCGACGACTGACAAGGAGGCGGCGTAGATGAACACACTGCGGTCACCCCGTCGACCAGCGTGGCACCGTCCTCGCCGTGGTCAAGGCCATGCCCCTTCGGGGTGGGCCTGCGGCCCAGCCTTGACCACGGCTGCGAGCGGCACCGCGGAGCAAGGACGGGGGGAACCGCAGAAGAAACCGAGTCAGACAAAATCAGGTCTCTACAGTTTCAGGGGATTGCCACTATCGGGTTCCCGAGCATGCACCGTTCGACGACGCACTCATTGCGGCCGTCGCGGAGTCCGCCAAGATGACCGTAGTAACGCGGAACACCAGGCACTTCGAACCTCTCGGCGTCCCTTGCCTCAATCCCTGGGACACGACCGCGCCCAGCGACTGACCCAGCGCCCCACCCACATCCCGCCTGGGCAGCGGAAGCCGCCGTGGGGACCTCACACCACCAGCAGCTGCTCCTCGGTCACCGCCGCCGCGAGCGCCGTCGCGTCCGCCAGCGCCAGGTCGACGCCGACGTACCCCTGCTCGCCCGCCGCCGTCGTCACCGTGAGCGAGGCCAGCCCGAGGAGCCGCTGGATGAGGCTCTGCCGCACTTGCGCGCCGTTGATCCCGCGGACCTGCAGGACGTCGGTCCGGCGGTTGAAGAAGCCGCGCCGCAGGTAGAGGTAGTCCCCCGCCAGCCGGTGGCCGAGCGCCCGGTAGTAGCCCACGCCCGCGACCACGCTCACCGGCACCAGGACTGCCGGCACCAGCAGCAGTGCAGTCGACCACCAGCCGGCGGCGGCCCCCGCGGCGAGCACCCCGGCGAGCACCGCCGTCGCCAGCAGGTAGCGGACGACGGCGCGGCGGCGGGCGGCCGGCGGGTGCGCGACGAGCGGGCCGCCGGGCGGCAGGAAGGCGTCGTCGAGCACGGCGTCGTCGAGCAGGGTGTTGCTCACCCGGATCGCGACGTCGCGGGTGGTCGTCGGCAGCAGCGCCGCGGTCTCGGACATCATCTGCTGGAGGCTCACCCCCGTCATCACCGGCAGCACGCGGGCGCCGCGCAGGAGCCGCATGGTGACCGACTGGCTGACCGTCACGCCGCGCAGCCGTTCCTGGTCGGCGGTGAAGGACCGGGTGGTGAGCAGCCCGCGGGTGGCGAGGAAGCGACCGCCGGGCTCGCGCACGAGACGGAAGCCCCACCAGGCCTCGGTGAACACCACCGCGCCGGCCACCGCCCCGATGACGACGGCGAGCACCACGGTCGCGGCCGCCCACGCACCCCACGGCACCTGGTCGACGAGCGAGCTGATCCGGTCCCCGACCCACTCCTCCTGGCCGAACAGCGACACCAGCCCATAGGTGGAACCGACGACGCTCAGCGGCCCGGCGACGAGCCACGCACCCACCATGGCGAACACCACCCAGCGCCACCGCACCGTCTGGACGACGTCGCCGGACGCACCGGCCAGCCGGGGGTCAACCTCGGACGTGACGTCCGGCCCGGCCGCCTGGAGCAGCTGGTGCCTCATCTGCAGCGCCACCCGCCGGGGCAGCCCGTCAAGGACGACGGTGCCGCTGCCGCTGCCGGTGCCGGTGAACGCGTTGCCGCCGGTGCCCACCCGCAGCACCGCCAGGCCGAACAGCCGGCTGGTCAGCGGGGCCGTGATGTCCACGGTGCGGATGCGGTGCAGCGGCACGCGGTTGCTCTTGCGGACCAGCAGCCCGGTGGTGTGCCGCAGCTCCTCGGGGGTGAGCCGGTACCGGACCTTGAGGTAGTTCAGCGCCTGGTTGAGCGGGCTGAGCACCGCGAGCGCGGCCAGCGCGATCACGGTGTACCGGGCGACGTCGTTGTCGGTGTTGAAGAACCACCAGCCGGCCGCTGCCGGCACCAGCCGCACGAGCATCCGCAGCAGCGCGGCCGGCACGATGCGCGCGTCGAGCCGCCGCCAGGGCACCGTCGGCACGTCCGCCTCCGCCGCCTCCTGCGGCGACGACGAGACGGTCATGTGGCGTCCCCCCGCGTCCGGGCGACAGCGTCGGTCAGCTGCCCGACGAGCTGCTCGGCGACGTCGGCGTCGAGCCCCTGGATGACGACGGCGCCCGACGCGGACCCGGTCGTCACCGACACCGCAGCCAGGCCGAGCACCCGGTGGAGCACGTTGCGCTTGGCCTCGACGGTCTGCACCCGCGACAGCGGGGCGATTCGCCACTCGCGCCCCAGCCACCCGGTGCGCGAGTACACCGCGGTCCCGGTCGCCTCCCACCGGTGGGTGCGGTAGCGCAGCCACGGCGCGACGACGACGCCGGGCACCAGCAGCACCGCCAGCGCCGCCGCCACGAGGAGCAGCCACGTCCGGCCCGGCTCCCACGCCAGCGCCGGCCCGACCGTCACCGCGAGCGCCACGACCAGCACCGACGCGCGCGACACCAGCCAGTAGGTGCGGGCCGCCGGGGCGACGCGGTGACGGGGCGGCCGGGGTGCCCCGTCGGCGGGCAGTACGCCCTCCGGCTCGGCGGACGGCGACTGCGCGGGCGCGGGGTCTAGCACGAGCTCTCTCCTCTGGTCGGGGTCGCCCTCAGCGTACGGACCGCCTTCTGCCCCGCCATCCGCCGCGAGGTTGGGAGCGCCTCCACCTCGATGCTGATGCCCCGGCGTCAGTCCCGTGCCCCCTGATCCTCGTTCACGGGTTGATGGATTATCGCGTACACCTCTGCGGCCACCCAGAGATGGCGACCACTGATCGACCCCACCTTGGCCAGCCACCCTCGGTGCACGGCGTCCAGGACAAGGTTCCGGGCACCTTGGTTCGTCAACCCTGACGCCTCCTGGACGGCGGCGACAGTAACGACCGGGTTCTTGAAGATGAGGTCGGCAACGACGGACAGTCGCGCCCGTGAGGTGGCCGCCTCCGCCAGGTACTCCTCTCGCTTCTGGACGAGCATGCGCGCGCGAGCTGAGCCATCCTGGGCTTGCTTGTTGATGGCGGTCAGGAAGAACTGAAGCCACGCTTAGTTGGTTCGCCACGTGAGACTCCAACCCCACTTGCACCCTCTCCGCAAACTCCAACTTCCGCCGGTCGAGACTTGGATCGCACGGCTGGCCCGTCGACGCGAGCACCGTGGCCTCCGCGAGCGCGAGGTCCGCCG
This sequence comes from Georgenia sunbinii, assembly GCF_036421875.1. Classification (NCBI taxonomy): domain Bacteria; kingdom Bacillati; phylum Actinomycetota; class Actinomycetes; order Allobogoriellales; family Allobogoriellaceae; genus Georgenia; species Georgenia sunbinii. The sequence continues at coordinate 113,002 of NZ_JAZGOL010000006.1, forward strand.
TCGCTTGTAACGATTCGCCAGGTAATCATCGACAGCGCGGCGGCTCAGTTGCGAGGGGGACGGCCGACAACCCAGGATGATGCGGCGTCAGGTCTCGTAGCTGTCGAGTCGCGCGATCTTCGCAGCGGAGGGCGATGCCGGGTCGAAGTGGTGCCGGAGCCACTCCTGGACGAGCTTGCGGGCGAGTTCCAGACCGATCACCCGCTGGCCGAGGCACAGCACCTGCGCGTTGTTGGACAGCACGGACCGTTCGACGGAGTAGCTGTCATGTGCGGTCACGGCGCGTACGCCCGCGACCTTGTTGGCGGCGATCGCCACCCCCAGGCCGGTGCCGCACACGAGCAGGGCGCGGTCGACATCGCCTGCGGCGACCTTCCGTGCTGCCGCCACCGCGATGTCCGGGTACGGGGTGTGCTCACCGGCGGCCACCCCCACGTCGAGGACCGCTGTCACGCGATCATCCGCCTCGAGGACGTCGCGCAGAGCTTCCTTGTACTGAAGCCCGGCGTCGTCACTGCCGAGCGCGATCCGCAGCTGTTCCATCTCGTCTAGTCCTCCCCTGTTGGCGAGCCGATGACAGCGGAGAGCACGAGGGCGAGGGAGGTCGCGCCCGGATCGGCGTGCCCGACGCTACGGTCCGCGAGCGGCCGCGCCCGGCCCGTGCGTGGGCGGAGCTCGGCGGTCGCCCCGGCGGCTGCACGCGCAGCAGCCGCCGCCCGTGACCACGCAGTCGCGAGGTCCCGGGCCGGATCGGCGAGCAGCGCCGCGTGGAAGGGCACAAGGGCGTCCAGCAACGTCTTGTCACCGACCTCGGCCCTGCCGATCCGGCGGACCGCGCCGATCGCAGCCGCGACTGCCTCCGCGGCGCCGCGGACCGGGTCGAGCTCCCAGTCGTCCCACTGCTCACCGCCGGCCGGAAGCGTCTGGCCCGCAGCTTCCAGCATGGCCCCCCACAGGACCCCCGACGTCCCGCCGGCCCGGCCGGCCCATGCCTTACCCGCTTGGACCAGGGTGTCGCCGGGATCCGCACCTGCAGCGACCGCTTCTGCCGCAGCGAGGTGTGCGGCCGTGAGCCCACGCACCATTCCTCGACCGTGGTCGCCGTCCCCCGCCACTGCGTCGAGCCGGCCCAGCTCGTCCTCGACGCTCCGGACCTCCCGGTCCGCCGCCTCGACGGCAGCCAGCACCCGGACGGCTCTGCGTCCCGGCCCCGGCCGCAGCTGGACGGGGGACACCGGGACATCGACGCGGTCGCTGACCGCAGCACGGTCGGGCACGACGGCGTGCGTCACGCTGCCCGCAGCCGCAGCCGCAGCCGCAGCCGCATCCGGCGGCCGTGCTGCCGAACCCTTGCGGTAGGCGGGCGCAGCCGCCGGAGCTCGCCACAGCGGCTCCAGCTCGTCGTCGAGCCACATGAGGGTCAGCGAGCAGCCAGCCATGTCGAGGCTCGTGACCAGCTCGCCGACCTCTGGCTCCACGACGGTCAGCCCCTTCTCGCGCACCAGTTGTGACACGGTCGCCCACACGACGAAGAGCTCCTCGTACTTCGTGCGGCCCAAGCCGTTGAGCACGGCAGCGACGCGACCGTTGGAGCTCGTCGGGGCCTCGGCGAGGACGCGGTCGGCGAGCAGCCGACCGAGCCCGCGCGCGCTGGGCATCTCGACCTCGCCGATGCCCGGCTCGCCGTGGATCCCCACACCGATCCCCATATGTCCTTCGCGGACCGTAAAGAGTGGCGACGCGCTGCCCGGCAGCGTGCACCCGTCGAAGGCGACGCCGAGGGTGCGAGTGCGGTCGTTCGCGTGCCGGGCGATCCGTTCGACGGCGTCGAGGTCATCGCCACGTTCTGCTGCGGCGGCGGCTGCCTTGAACACGGTGAGATTGCCCGCGATGCCGCGGCGCTGGTCCTCCTGCCCGACAGGTGCACTGGCGATGTCGTCGGTCACGACGACGTAGCGGGCGTCGATCCCCTCGTCGGCGAGCCGGTCGAGAGCCATCGTGAAGTTCATGACGTCGCCCGCGTAGTTGCCGGTGAGCAGGAGGACGCCGCCGCCGGCGTCCGCGTGCCGCGCGACCTCCGCCGCATCCGCGGCGGACGGCGACGTGAAAACGTTGCCGACGACCGCACCGTCCGCCATGCCTTCACCCACGAGCCCGCAGAAGGCGGGGTAGTGGCCGGAGCCGCCGCCGACGATGACGGCGACCTTCCTCGGTCGGGTGGGCCGGAGCCGGACGACTCCTCCGGGTACCGGGCGGACCTCGTCAGCATGCGCATCGATGAAACCCCGGAGGGCGTCCTCGGCGAACCCGGCCGGATCGTCGTGGAGCGTGGTCATCGGTCCTCCTCGCCGCCCGCCAGTAGCGTGGTCACCACCGAGTCGTCGGCGGCGCCCATGCCGTGTGCCCGGCCGATGCGGTACAGCTGCTCGGCGGCGGCGGCCACCGGGATCGCCACCTGGCTGCCGTGGGCGAGGTGCGCGACGATCCCCATGTCCTTGGCGATGACGTCGAGCCGGGAGGTCAGCGGCGGTTCCTCCCCGCGGAGCTGCTGGGCCATCCGCGGCCCGCGGTCGGCCAGCATGAAGGAGGCCGCCGCACCCCTGCCGAGCACCTCGATCGTGCGGTCCAGGTCCAGCCCGAGCGCGTGGGCCAGCGCCAGCGCCTCCGCCGCTGCGGCGGTGTGGATCCCGCACAACAGCTGGTTGACGGTCTTCAGCTGCTGCCCGTCCCCCACCCGCGGGCCGACGACGACGAGCGACGACGCCAGCGCGTCCAGCACCGGCCGGGACCGCTCCAGCGCCTCGTCCGGCGCCCCGACGACGATCAGCAGGTCACCCTCACCGGCACGCACCGGGCCGCCACTCACCGGCGCGTCGACGAGCGACACCTCGTGCGCCGCCAGCCGGTCGGCGACGGACACCGCAGCGTCCGCCCCCACCGTCGAGGTCAGCACGACCACTGCACCGGGTCGCAGGGTGGCGGCCACCCCGGCCGGCCCGAACAGCACGTCCTCCAGCTGGCCGGCGTGCCGCACGCTGATGACCACCGCGTCCGCGGCGGCACTGGCGCCGGCGGCCGTCGCCGCCACGTCGACCCCGGCGCCGGCGGCCAGCTGCCGCCGCTGCGCGCTCACGTCGAACCCGGTGACCCGGTGCTGCTGGGCGAGCCGGGTCGCCATCGGCAGCCCCATCGCGCCCAGCCCGAGCACGGCCACGATCCGCTGGTTCCCGGTCATTCGTCACCTCTTCCTGTCAGCAGCTCTCCGGTGGCAGCGGCGAGCAGCCGGCGGACGTAGCGGTGGTTCTCCGCCATCACCGCCAGCCCGTCCCCGCCGTAGTGCTCGACGCAGACCGGGCCGGTGAAGCCGGCCTCGACGGCGACCCGGAACGCGGCGCGGTAGTTCATCGACCCGGCGTACATCGGTGCCGGCACGGTGTGGGTGCCACCGGACATCGGGTCGAAGCTGCGGTAGTAGCTCTTCACGTGCCAGTAGTTCGTCACCGGCAGGCACCGCTCGACCGCCTCGAGGAACGGCTCGACCTGCCGGTGGAGCCGGAACAGGTTGCCCAGGTCCGGGTTGAGGCCCACCGCGGGGTGATCGATGTCCTGCAGCAGCCGGACCGCGGACTCCGAGGAGCCCAGCAGTGTGTCCTCGTACATCTCCAGCGAGAGCACCAGGCCCACGGACCGGGCGTGCTCCGCCAGCTCCCGCAGCCGTTGGACCGCGAGCCGCCAGGTCTCGGGCGAGTCGTTGTCGCGCGGGCCGTCGACCGTCCAGAACCACAGCGCCGCCTGCTGCGCCAGGGTCAGCGGGCGGTGGAGCCCGACGCTGACGACGGAGCAGCCCAGCTCGGCGGCGGCGTCGATGGTCCGGTGGGAGTAGGCGAGGTTCTCCTCCCCCACCTTCGGGTCGATGACGCTGCGGCGGATGGCGGACACCGCCTCGGGCCGCAGCGCCGCGTCGTCGACGACCGCCGCCAGCTCGGCGAGCCGCGCCGGCTCCAGGTCCCCCACCCGGAGCCACGAGTCGGTGACGTCGATGGTGTCGAAGCCCTCGGCCGCCACCTCGGCGAGCTGGGCCCGCCACCGGCTGGACGAGGCGTCGTGGGAGGCCGGGAACGGCAGCATCGCGGCTGCCACCGGCCAGGTGGCGGACGTCGGACGTGGTGCGGTCATCGTTGCCTCTTCTCGTGCCGGACGGTCACCGACATCAGCCGGGCGTCCTCGCCGGCGACGTCGTGCACCTCGCCGGTGAGGGTGAGCGGCCGGCTCGCCAGCAGCTCCGCGCTGGACCTGCCCAGCGACACGGTCACCTGCCCCGGCCCGACGGCGCGCCGCCGGTCCGCGCCGGTGTGGGCCAGCCGGGCGGTGGGGACCCGCACCTCGACGTCGGCCGTCGCGCCCGGTTCCAGCGCCACCCGCGCGAAGCCCAGCAGCTGGACCGTCGGCCGGGTGACGCCGCGGGCGACCGTCTGGGCATAGACCTGGACGACGTCCGCCCCCGCCCGCCACCCCACGTTGGTCACCCGGACCCGGGCGGTGACCGTGCCCGTGGTCGGCACCTGCGGCTCGGCCAGGTAGAACTCGCTGTGCTCGAACGCGGTGTAGGACAGGCCGTGGCCGAAGGCGGCGGTCGGCCGGGTGTCGAGGTTGCTCACCGAGCTCGCGCCCCCCAGCGGCGGGTGCAGGTAGCTGTAGGGCTGCCCACCGGGCGAGCCCGGCAGCGACAGCGGCAGGCGCCCCGACGGGTTGACCCGGCCGGTGAGCACGCCGGCGAGCGCGCGGGCGCCCTCCTGCCCGGGGAAGAAGGCCTGCACGACGGCGGCGCACCGGTCGGTGGCCCAGCCGACGGCGTAGGGCCGGCCGGTGACCAGCACCAGCACCACCGGCTTGCCGAGCTCGAGCAGCTGCTCGACGAGCTGTCGCTGCACGCCGGGCAGCTCGAGGGAGTCCGCGTCGCAGCCCTCCCCCGACGTGCCGCGTCCGAACATCCCGGCGAGGTCGCCCATCACCGCGACGATGACGTCGGCCTGCTCCGCCGCGGCGAGCGCGCCGGCGAACCCGCCGGTGCCCTCCCCTCGCACGTCGCACCCCGGGGCGTAGCGCACCCGGTCCGCGCCGAGCTCCTCGACGAGCGCCTCCCGGATGGTGGTGACGTCAAGCCCGATGTCGACATCGGGATGCCGGGCAAGGACGTGGTTGGCAAAGCTGTAGCAGCCGAAGAGCGCGTTCACCGAGTCGGCGTTGGGGCCGACGAGCGCAACGGTGCGCGCCTGGAGGGGCAGCGTGCCGTCGTTCGTCACGAGCACGACCGACTCCTCGGCGATGCGCGTGGCGAGGGCGCGGTTCGCGGGCGGGTCCAGGTAGACCTCGCCGGCGACGACCGGGTCGTAGGTGGGCTCGAGCAGCCCTAGCTCGCGCTTCTGGCGGAGCACCCGGCGCACCGCACGGTCGACGTACGCCTCGTCGACCTCGCCGGACCGCACCAGCGCCGCGAGCGGTTCCAGGTAGCCGGCGCCGGTGGGCAGCTCGACGTCGACGCCGGCGACCAGCGCCTGCGCCGCAGCGTCCCCGAGGTCCGTCGCCGACCGGTGCAGGGTGTGCAGGAAGGCCACCCCGAAGTAGTCCGCCACCACGGTGCCGGTGAAGCCCCACTCGTCACGGAGCAGGTCGGTGAGCAGCGTGGCGTCGCCGGCGACCGGCACGCCGTCGATCTCGTTGTACGAGCTCATCACCGAGCCCGCGCCGCCGTCGCGCACCGCCATCTCGAACGGCGGCAGCAGGACGTCGGCCACCTCCCGCGTGCCAGCGTGGACCGGCGCCAGGTTCCGGCCGGCCCTGGACCCGGAGTAGCCCACGAAGTGCTTGAGGGTGGCGACCACCCCGGCGTCCTGCATCCCGCGGACGTACGCGGTGCCGAGCTCCCCCACGAGGTACGGGTCCTCCGAGATGCACTCCTCCACGCGCCCCCACCGCGCGTCGCGGACGACGTCGAGCACCGGCGCGAGGCCCTGGTGGACGCCCAGCGAGCGCATCGAGTCGCCGATCGCCCGCCCCATCTCGGCGACCAGCTCGGGGTCGAAGGTGGCGCCCCACGCCGGCGGCGCCGGGAACGTCGTCGCCTGCCACGTCGCCAGCCCGGTGAGGCACTCCTCGTGGACCAGCGCGGGGATCCCCAGCCGGGTGCTGGTCAGCAACCACTGCTGCTTGCCGACCAGCGCCCGCGCCTGCTCGACCGGGTCGACCGGCCGGGTCCCGAACACCCGGGTGAGGTGGCCCAGCCCGTGGCTGGCGAACTCCTCGAGCCGGTCGACCTCGGACTGCATGGCGTCCTGCATCGGGGCGACCTCGCCGCCGCCGTCTCCCCCTCTGCCCTCCCACAGGCCCACGAGCTGTGCCAGCTTCTCCTCGAGGGTCATCTCCGCCAGCAGCTCGTCGTCGCTGAGGCCGCTGGCCAGGCTCGGCGCCCGGTGCGTCGTCGTCGCATCATTCCTTGGCATCGTCATCGGGCCACGTCCACGATGAACCGGCTCCACGACGCCGGCGGCAGCTCCGAGAGGAGCACGCCCTCCTCGAGGTCCACCTGCTGCGCCCGGAGGCGCACCCGGTCGGGGTCCTCCTGCGTGTTGGCCGCGGCGAAGTCGGCGTCGTGCAGGACGACGGCGTCGACGGTGCCCACCAGGGAGAACTCGGCCAGGTCCACCCGCAGCCGTGCCGGCGACACCGGGCTGCGGTTGACGGCGAACAGGACGAGCGTGCCGGTCGCGTCGTCGTACGTCGCCACGCAGTCGAGCGTCGCAACCTCGCCGTACTGCTCGGTCGACATCGTCGGCGCGGTGATGCGCGGCAGCATCACCTGCCCCCTGGCGTGGCGGGCCATCTCCGCGAAGGGGTGAAAGGTCGCCTGCCGCCAGCTCGGACCGTCCGGCTCAGCACGGATGGGGCTGATCGTGTTGACCAGCTGCGCCAGGCAGGCAGCGGTCACCCGGTCGCCGTGGCGGAGCAGGGTGATGAGCAGCGAGCCGACGACGACGGCGTCGACGACGGTGTAGTCGTTCTCGCTCAGCCGCGGCGCGACCGCCCAGTCCTCCGGCACCTCGAGCTCACGCTGGTACCAGACGTTCCACTCGTCGAAGGAGATCTTCATCGTCTTGGACGAGTTGAGCCGGGCACCGACGTGGTCCGCGGTCGCCGTAACATCGGCGATGAAGGTGGCCATGTCGACCGACGAGGCGAGGAAGCTCGCGTAGTCGTCGCCGACGCACTGGTAGTAGGCGTGGGCGGAGATGAAGTCGACCAGCTCGTAGGTGTGCTCGAGGACCGTCGCCTCCCAGGCGCCAAAGGTCGCCATCCCCCGCCCGGAGCTGCCGCAGGCCACCAGCTCCAGGCCGGGGTCGAACTGGCGCATCGCCCGCGCGGTCTCGGCCGCCAGCCGGCCATACTCCTCGGCCGTCTTGTGGCCCAGCTGCCACGGCCCGTCCATCTCGTTGCCGAGGCACCAGACCCGCACGTCGTGCGGGTCTGGCACGCCGTGGGCGATCCGCTGGTCCGCGAGCGCGGTGCCCGCGGGGTGGTTGGTGTACTCCAGGAGGTCGAGGGCCTCCTGGATCCCGCGGGTGCCGAGGTTGAGCGCCATCATCGGCTCGACGTCGGCCAGCTTCGCCCAGGCCATGAACTCGTTGAGGCCGAACTCGTTGGTCTCGGTGGACCGCCACGCGTAGTCGAGCCTCGTGGGCCGTTCCTCGACCGGCCCGACGCCGTCCTCCCACCGGTACCCGGAGACGAAGTTGCCCCCCGGGTACCGCACCAGGGTGACCCCCAGCTCTCGCACGAGCGCCAGCACGTCCTGCCGGAACCCGTTCTCGTCGGCCTCCACGTGCCCCGGCTCGAAGATGCCGGTGTAGACGCACCGCCCCATGTGTTCCACAAAGGAACCGAAGACGCGTCGGTTCACGGGTGCGACGACGTCGTCGGCATGCAGGTTAACGAAGGTGTCGAGCATGTACTGACCTTTCCGAGGATGCGGCGCCGGTACGCTCACGCACCGTTGCTCCCAATCGAACTCCCACGAGGCATGACGACGTCGCGTCACTCGGGGCACTGCTACCCGAGCTGGTTCTCCAGGTCGCGCTGCGCCTGCCCGAGCGCGTCCTCGACGGGTGTACCGCTGTCGAAGATCTGCGGCAGGACGACCGTGGTGAACATGCTGTCGACCGCCGGGAAGTCGGGGTGCGTGAAGCCCTCGAAGTGCCCGATGCCGTCACGGACCTCGTTGAGCACGTCGAACAGGTTCGTCGTGAAGTACTGGTTGAACCTGTTGTCCTCGGCGTGGGTGACCTCCTGGTCGTCCCACACCGCCATGCTCACCGGGTCGAACCCGAGGACCTCCCAGACCGCGACGTTCGCCTCCGGCGACAGCTTGGTGAAGGCGAGCCACTCGGCTGCGAGCTCGGCGTTCGGCGAGTCGGCCAGCACGGACGTGCCGGTGCCGCCGCCACCGATCGTGAGGACGTCGCTGCCCTCGATGACGGGTGCGGGAGCGATCGCGATCTTGCCCTCGAGGTCCGGCATGTAGTCGACGAAGCGCGAGGTGTACCAGCCGGGGTAGACGATCGCGGCGAAGTCACCGTTGTTGATCGCTCCGAAGGCCTCCTCGGTGTCCGGGCTCCCGCCCGGGATGGTCGACAGAGCGCCGGACTCCTGCATGCCGGCGAGCAGCGACAGGGCCTCGACGACCTCGGGGTTGTCGACGGCGACCTCGCCGTTGTCGTCGAACAGGTTGCCGCCGAGCTGGCTGAGGACCAGCGACTGGACGAAGGTGACCTCGGTCGGGGCTGGGCCGAACGCGGCGCCGGTCGCCTCGTTGTAGGCGACGCCGGCCTCCTCGAAGTCCTCCCAGGTCTCGATGGTGGTGTAGTCGACCCCGGCTCCATCGAGCAGCTCGGTGTTGTAGAACGCCACCATCCCGCCGACGTGGGTCGGGTAGCCGTAGATGTTGCCGTCGCGGCTGTACAGGTCGAGGCGGGCCTGGACGATGTCGTCGATGTACGGTGCGGCCGGGTCGTTGAGCGGGAGCAGCGGCGGGTTCGAGCCCATGACGAAGTTCCCGAACTTGCTCACCTCGATGTCGGCGATGTCCGGCATGCCGGACCCGGCGTTCACCGCGAGCTGGAGGTTGTTGTGCATGTCCTGGTACGGGTACACCGAGATCTGCAGGTCGATCTGCCTGTCGGGGTTCTCGTCGTTCCAGCGATCGGCCATCTCCTCGTACAGCGCGCCGTGCAGCTCGGCGAACACCCACATCTCCAGCGGGACCGGCCCGTCGCCGTTGCCGCCGCCGTTGCCGCTGCCCTCGTTGCTTCCGCCATCACCCCCACACGCCACCAGCAGGGCGCCGGCCAGGCCGGCGGCGGCCACCATCCTCAGTCGTGATGCTGTGCTCATGTCATGACTCCATCTCTTGTGGATTGTTAACCCTTGAGGGCTCCGGCGGTCATTCCAGCGATGAAGAACCGCTGGAAAAGGACGAACAGGATGAGAATCGGCAGGACCGAGACGAAGGCGCCGATGATGAGGAGCTCGTAGTTGTTCCCGTGCGGCGTCAGTAGCGTGTTCAACCCGATCGGCAGCAGGAACTTCTCCGGCGAGCGCAGCACGAGGAGCGGCCACAGGAAGTTGTTCCAGATGATCATTCCGTTGAGGATCGCCATGGCCGCCATCGCGGGTTTCGCGATGGGCAGGACGAGCCGGAAGAAGATCCCGAACTCCGTGACGCCGTCCACCCGGCCGGCCTCCAGCAGCTCGTGCGGGATCCCGAGGAAGTACTGCCGGAAGAAGAAGATCGTCACCGCGGCGGCGAGGAACGGGACGACGATGACGGCGTAGTTGTCCGCCAGCCCGAAGTCGTTCACCATGACGTACAGCGGCAGCATCATGATCTCGAACGGGACGGTCATGAGGAGCAGGACCGCGACGAACCCGACGTTCTTGCCCCGGAAGTTGTACATCGCGAACCCGTACGCGACGAACGAGCTCACCAGCAGCGTGCCGGCCACCTGCACGACGGTAAGCAGCAGGCTGTTGGCGAACCACCGGAAGTACAGGCCCGAGTCGGTCAGCAGCATCACGTAGTTGTCGAGCGACAGCGAGCTCAGGTCGACGTCGAAGGTGATGCCGTTGCGGATGATCGCGTTGCCGTCCTGGAAGGTCCCGACGAAGATCGCGATCAGCGGGATGAGGATGACCACAATGAGCGAGACCAGGAACAGTCCCTGGATCGTCCGGAACAACCCCCGTGGCAGCGGCCACTTCTCACGGCCCGCGCTCACCGGTTCTGCTCCTTCTTGAAGACTCCCGAAAGAGTGAGGTTGGTCAGGTTGATCACCATGATCACCACGAGGAGGACGACGCCCACGGCCGAGGCGAAGCCGATGTTGTTCTCCTCGATGCCTCGGCGGTAGAGGTAGCCGACCACCGTGAGGCCCTGGTTGTTGGGCGAGCCGTTGCCGGCATAGAGCATGAAGCTCTCGAGGAACATCGCCAGCCCGCCGTAGATGCTGATCGTCGTGACATAGACGATCGTGGGCTTGAGGTTGGGGATCGTGATCCAGAAGAACTGCTGGAGCTTGCTCGCGCCGTCGATGGACGCGGCCTCGTAGTACTCGGTCGGGATCGACTGCATCCCGGCGAGGAAGTACATCATGTTCACCCCGGTGTATCGCCACATCGCCAGCACCAGCAGCGCGATGAGGCCGGGGATGTCCTCCCGCAGCCACCGGACCGGGTCGATCCCGAAGAGGCCGATGACCTGGTTCATCAGGCCGGTGTGGGTCTCGGCGAACATCAGCCGGAAGATGATTCCCGCGACGACGACCGACGTGAGCGCCGGGACGAACATCGACGCCTTGAAGAAGGACTTGATGCGCTCGCTGCCGATCTTCGAGTTCACCACGGCCGCGAGCAGCATCGGGATCGGGATGAGGAGGACGAGCGTGAGCAGCATGTACCGCACGCTGTTGAACATCGCCTGCCAGAACACTCGATCGTTCACGAGCTTCCGGTAGTTCTCCAGCCCGACGAAGGTGGCGTCGCCGTAGAGCACCTCCTGCGTGCTGATGACGAACGCCCTGATGAGCGGGACCGTCCAGAAGGCGGCGAGGGTGATGACGAAGGGTGCGATGAAGAAGTAGGGCGCGGCCTTCTGCGAGTACAGCAGCCGCTTCGCTCGGCGGAGGCCGCGCTCCTCGCCAGGGATGGTGACCCTCGGCCTGACCCTCGGTCTGACCCTCGGTCGTGTGTCAGTGCTCATGCTCTGCTCACTGCTCCCAGTCCTCGTCGACACGGCCACCGGCTGCTGGCCGATGAGGCACCAGCACGATTGGTGTGAACGCTCTCATACTGATTCCCGCCTCCCCGTCGAGGTGACCGCGTGCGCCGCTGCGCGCTGACCTGCACCGTTGGCTCCGGCGAGCTCACCGACGGCGGCCTGTGCCGCCGAAAGTCGCTCACCTGCATTTTTACAACGTAGTAGATCCAGACGCTGCAATCGTGCAGCCACGGCCGTGGTGCTGTCAAGAGCCTGACGCCCGCGTGTTCCACGACGACGGCGCCGGCCGGGCGATGGCCCTTGACGCATCCGACCAGGGCACCCATACTTCTGGCCGAGGGCCTATCTACTACGTTGTAAATGGTCATCACCCACGGCCTTCGAGCAACACGTGGTCCTCGTCCAGCTGGGCGCATCGCGCCGTACTGGCGCCTGTCCCCGAGCGACATCGCGTGCATCGACGCACGCATCGATCGAGAGGAATAGTCGTGACGCATGTGAACGTGCACAATCGCCGCCGTACCGGTGTGCGTAGAACCGTGGGGGTGGTGGCGACGGCGGCGGTCCTGGCAATGGGATCGCTGGTCACCGCCCAGGCCGCCCCGGCCATCACCGAGGACTCATGGATCTGGCACCCGACCGAGGAGGTCAACCGCTTCTCGGTGCCCAACGAGGCGGTCGAGGCCGCTGCGGGCGCCGCACCCCAGGGCATGAACGTGGTGGGCGACTTCGGCCCGGGCAAGAGCCTGGCCAGGCTGAACACCGGGCTCGGCGGGGGGACGTGGAACGTCTCGATCGGCCCGCTCGATCCCGGCCTGTACACCTACCGGTACGAGGCCACCGTCGCGGGCAGCAACGAGCCGATCAGCTTCCGCAACCCCGACAGCCCCCAGCAGGTCACCTCGCAGCCGAGCTGGAACACGCTGTTCATCCCCGGCGCGTCGGTGCAGTGGATCTCCGACGTTCCCGCCGGCGGCGAGCTGCAGACCATCTCCTACGACAGCACGGTGACCGAGTCAGAGCGTTCTGCCGTGGTGTGGACGCCACCGAGCTATGACCCGGACCGCGCCGAGCCCTACCCGGTCCTCTACCTCCTGCAGGACGAGCGGCAGAGCCACCGCGAGTGGTCCGAGCTCGGTCGGGCGGCGCAGATCCTCGACAACCTGGCGGTCGAGGGTGAGATCGAGCCGATGGTCGTCGTCATGGGTGACGGTCCGGAGACCGACGCACGCGTCGAGGTCCTCGACAACATCGTCCCTGCCGCGCGCGACGCGTTCAACATCTCCGCGGACCCCGCGGACCAGGCGATCGCCGGCATCGGCCGCGGTGGCCTGCAGGCACTGAACCTCCTCCTCACCGACACCGGCGAGTTCTCGCACGTGGCGTCGCTGTCCGGCAGGCTCATCAGCAGCGTCAGCCCCACCAAGGCCGAGGCGATCAACGCCTCGACCGACCTGGTGCGGCTGTACGTGGGCAACACGACCGACCCGTCGTACAACCAGAACGTCAGCCTGCTCGGCAAGCTCGACGCCGCCGGGGTCGACCACGAGTTCGACGGCGTGACCCCCGAGACCGGCGGCAGCTGGGACACCTGGCGCAAGGCCCTGCACGACCTCGCACCCCGGCTGTTCCAGGACGTCGAGGACGACGGCCCCAGCGAGGGGCACCTCGCCGTGGACGGGCTCCACTCGCTGCCCGCGCCGGGAACCACCCCGACTCCGTGGATCGATGACAACGGCATCGTCACCTTCGAGACCGGCACCGAGTTCGCCGACGCCGACGAGGTGACGATCTGGGCGAACTGGGCCGCGGCCGGCAACTGGTCGCGGATCCCCATGGAGAAGCAAGGCGACCGGTGGCGGCTGACCCTCGGGCCGCTGGACGGCGGCTCGTACTACTACAAGTTCGTCGTCGACGGTGTCGACCACAAGGACGAGTCCAACCCGTCGAGCGTCGTCTCCGAACCGACGTGGAGCACCTTCTACGTGGCCGGGGACGGGATCCGCGGCGAGTACACCGGGGACGTCGCGCCCGAGTCGCGCGGCGACGTCGACGTCATGAGCTACACCAGCACCGCCGGTGAGCAGGAGCGGTCGGCCTACGTCTGGACCCCGCCGGACTACGATCCCGACCGCGAGCAGCCCTACCCGGTCTTCTACCTCCAGCACGGCGGCGGACAGACCTGGGCGGACTGGATCGAGGTCGGCTTCGCCGCGCAGATCCTCGACAACCACTACCTGAGGGGCACCATCGTCCCGATGGTCGTGGTGATGGCGAACGGCAACGGCGTCAACTACCCGAACGAGATCCGTCAGCGCCTCATCCCGACGGTCGAGTCCGAGTACCACGTCAGCTCCGACCCGGCAGACCGTGCCCTGGCGGGCCTGTCGATGGGGTCCGGCCACGCGATGTCCACGCTGTACGCCCACCCGGGCGAGTTCGCCTACGTCGGCGCCTTCTCGGCCTTCAGCCCCCCGCCGGCCGACGCCGACGTCGAGGCGATCAACGCCGGCACCACGCTGCTGCGCATCTACAGCGGTGACGTCCAGGACTTCACCTACGACGCCACCCTCGGCATGGTCGCCGCGCTGACCGAGCGCGGGGTCAACCACGAGTTCGCCACGATCATCCCCGGGCCGCACAGCTGGGACGTCTGGCAGAAGTCGTTGATCGACTTCCTGCCACGGCTGTTCACCGCCGACACCAGCGACGGGATCCCGATCGAGGCGACCATCCCCGAGCGGGAGGCGGGCGTGCTCGCGCTCACTGTCGGCGACTACGGCGACGGGGTGGCCCTGTCCACCCCGGAGAACCGCGCTGACCGGCTGCGGCTCCTGGGCTCGCTCCCCGAGGTCACGGTGAGCGACTCACGGACCGCGCAGCAGGCGGGCCTCGGTGGCTGGACGGTGTCCGGGCTGGCGGACGCGTTCACCTCAGCGGGGCGGACCGTGACGGCGGACCACCTCGGCTGGATCCCGAACCTGCGCACGCCCCGGCCGGGCGTGACCGGTGGCGCCACCGTCGCCACCGCGATCGATGACGGGTCCGGACTGGCGACGCCGAGGACCCTGGCATCGGCCGACGCCGAGGGGCGGGTCGGCTCGACGTCGGTCTCCGCAGCCTTGGTGCTCGACGTCCCCGTCGACACCGAGGCGGGGACCTACGCGGGCAGCCTGTACGTCTCGCTGTTCCCCGTGGACTGACGCTCCACGACCGGGCGCGGGGGGGGGGGGGGGGGGGGGGGGGGGGGGGGGGGGGGGGGGGGGGGGGGGGGGGGGGGGGGNCCGACCGACCGCGCTCATGCGTGTCCCGGCGCCGCAGCCCCGGCCGCCGTGCTACTCGTGCGGCTGGTGCTGCGCCCCGAGCGTCGACTCGCGCCCGACGACCCGGAACTCCGGCTTGATGGTGCGGGGCGGGGCTGGCTCCCCCTTGGCGTTGATCCGTTCGACCAGCAGATCCACCGCGATCGAGGCGATCTCGTCACGGCCGGTGTCGACGGTGGACAGCGACGGGAGCGCGAACCGCGACTCCTCGATGTTGTCGAAGCCGATGACGGCGACGTCCTCGGGGACCCGGCGCCCTTCCTCCCCGAGCGCGCGGAGCACGCCCAGCCCGAGGGTGTCGTTGAGAGCAAAGACCGCGTCGAAGCTGGTCCCGTCCGCCACCAGCGCGTGCGCCGCTGCCGCGCCGGACTCCCGGCTCCAGGTGGGGGTCTGCCGCACCAGGGTCGGGTCGAAGTCGACCCCGGCCGCCTCGAGCGCCCGCTGGTACCCGCGGATGCGCAGGCTTGCGGAGCTCGCGTCGCTGAGGTCGGTGCCGCTCGCACCGACCACCGCGATCCTCCGCCGTCCGACCTCCAGCAGGTGGGCCACCACCACCTCGGCCGCGGTGGTGTTGTGCATCGCGACGTGGTCCGTCGGCCCGCCGAAGATCCGCTCGCCGAGCAGGACGAGGGGGAAGGCGACATCGAGCAGCTCCGCGTCGCTCTGACCGAGCCCGACGGGACTGAGGATGAGACCGTCGGTGAACCGCAGCCGCCCGCCCGAAACGGCGATGAGCTCCTTGTCGCGGTCGCCGCTGGTCTGCTCCACGAGCACGCTCAGCCCGTGGTCCTGCGCGGCGTGGATGACGGAGTCGGCCAGCTCGGCGAAGTAGTTCTCGCGCAGCGCGGGGATCGCCAGCCCGATGACGCCGGTGCGGCCGGACCGCAGGCCGCGTGCCGACACGTTGGGACGGTAGCCGAGCGTGTCGATGGCTGCCAGCACCCGGTCACGCGTGGTGGGCCGCACGTGGGGATAGTCGTTGATCACGTTGGACACGGTCTTGACCGAGACGCCCGCCAACCGGGCGACGTCGTGCATCGTCGTGCCCATCGTTCTCCCGTTCGCCGAGATCCCCGGACGCCACATCAGGTGTCAGACTGCCCACAGTATCCGAGCCGTCCGCCGCGCGAGCCAACGCGCTCAACTCGCCCTTCTCCGTCAGAAACCGCCGCAGGAACGCACGACCATTGAACGAGAAGGACGAGCCGAGCGCGCGGCTACGCCTTGCCGGACGTGACAGCCCGCTCGAGCCGGGCGCCCTCGACGTCGACGTTCGGCAGCGCCCGGTCCAGCCAGCGCGGCAGCCACCAGGCCTTCTCGCCGAGCAGGCTGAGCACGGCGGGCGTGAGCGTCATCCGCACGAGGAAGGCGTCGACGAGCACCCCGAAGGCGAGCCCGAAGCCGATCGGCCGGATCATCGCCATCTCGGCGAACACGAAGCCGCCGAACACCGAGACCATGATGATCGCCGCGGCGGTCACCACCCGGGCGGACTGGTTGAAGCCCTTGACGACGGCGGTGCGCGCGTCCACGCCGTGCACGTGGACCTCCCGCATCGCCGAGACGAGGAACAGCTGGTAGTCCATCGCCAGCCCGAACAGCACACCGATGAGGATGATCGGCAGGAAGCTGAGGACCGGCCCGGCCTCGTGCACCCCGAACAGCCCCGACAGATAGCCGAGCTGGTAGACCGCGACCACGCCACCGAAGGCGGCCACGACGGTCAGCAGGAAGCCGGCCGACGCGAGCAGCGGCACCCAGATCGAGCGGAACACCAGGAGCAGGAGCAGGAGCGAGAGACCGACGACCACCATGAGGTAGATCGGCAGCGCGTCCCCGAGCTGCTCGGAGATGTCGATGTTCGCCACGGTCTGTCCGGTGTAGCCCACCTCGACGCCGTGCGCGGCACCGAGGTCGTCCTGGCCGGCGATGAGCGAGTCGACCAGCGCGACCGTCGCCTCGTCCGACGGCCCCTCGGCGGGCATCAGCTGGAAGGCGAGCGTGTCGCCGTCCTCGCTGACCCCGAACGGCACGACGTACTGCACGCCGTCGACCGCCTGCAGGTCCTCGGCGATGTCGAGCTGGAGATCGGTGAGCGCGGCGTCGTCCAGCGGTGCGTCGAGCCCGGCGACGGCGATGATCGGTCCGTTCGCGCCGGCACCGAAGTTGTCGCGGATGGTGTCGTAGGTCCGGTAGGCGGTGGAGTCGGCCGGCTCCTGCGCACCGTCCGGCAGCCCCAGGCGCAGCTGGCTGGCCGGGACCGCCAGCAGCGCGGTGATCGCGACGACGCCGAGGATCGCCAGCCAGGGCCGGCGCTGCACCGCCGCTGCCCAGCCACGGGAGGCGCCGTCGTCGCCGTTCCGGCGCACCAGCCGGGCGCGCTGCCGCGCCGGCAGCACCCGCTGACCGAGGAAGGACAGCAGCGCGGGGGTGAGCGTGATGGCGGCGAGGACCGCGACGACGACGGTTGCGGCGGCGACGAGGCCCATGGTGCCGAGGAACGGGATCCCGGTGATGGTGAGCGCCGCGAGCGCGATGACCACGGTGCCGCCGGCGAAGGTGACGGCGTTGCCGGCGGTGCCGGTGGCCAGCGCGATGGAGTCGCGCACGGCCATGCCCTCGGCGAGCTGCATCCGGTGCCGGTTGAGGATGAACAGCGAGTAGTCGATCCCCACGGCCATGCCGAGCATGAGCGCCAGCGCCGGGGTCACGCTGGTCATCTCGACGACGCCGCTGAGCGCCATCGCGCCACCGAGGCCGACGCCGACGCCGACCAGCGCGGTCAGCAGCGGCAGTCCCGCGGCCAGCACGGAGCCGAGGAGCAGGAGCAGGACGATGACGGCGACCGCGACGCCGATGAGCTCGGCCGGCCCCATGATGCTCGAGATGTCAGAGGTGATCTCGGCGCTGTAGTTGACCTCGACGCCGTCGGCGGCGAGGGCGTCGCCGACCCGCTGGACCACGGCGGTGACCTCGGGGTCGAGCTGCCCGCCGGCGGACTCGAAGCGGATCTGGGTCATCGCGACGTCGCCGTCCTCGGAGACCTGGCGCAGCCCCTCGGTGAGGTCGGCGAGCCGTTCGCCCTGGTCGAGCTGGGTCTCGGCGGCGGTGAGCTCCTCCTCGCCCTGCACGAGCTGCTGCTCGCCGGCCTCGAGCTCCGCGCGGCCCGCGGCGAGCTCCTGCTCGGCGGCGTCGAGCTCGGCCTCGGCGGCCGCCAGCTGCTCCTGCGCGGCGGCGAGCGCGGCCGGCGGCATCGCGGTGCCGGCGGCCTCGAGCTCGGTGCGCTGGGTCGCGAGCTGCTCGCGACCGGCGGCCAGCTCGGCCTCCCCCTCGTCGAGCTGCGCGACGGCGGGAGCGAGCTGCTCGCGACCGGTCTCGAGCTCGGCCCGTCCTGCCTCGAGCTGCTCCCGCCCGGCGGCGATCTCGTCGCGGCTGGCGTCCAGCTGGGCCTGGGTGGTGAACGGGTCGGAGGCGTCGATGACGCCGTCGAGGTCGGTCCACTCCTCGGTGACCTCGGCGACGGCGGCACGCTGCTCGTCGGTGAAGGCGTCGTCAGCGGTGAAGGTCACCGTGCCGATACCGCCGGCAGCGTCGGGGATCTCCTCCTCCAGCTCGTCGAGCACCTGCTGGAAGCGGCTGTCGGGGACGGTGAACTCGTCGCCCAGCGGCTGGCTGAAGGCGAGGGTGCCGCCGACGGCGAGGGCGATGATGACGAGCCAGGAGATGACGGCGGTCCAGCGGTGCTGGGCGCTCCATCGTCCGACGCGGTGCAGGAGTGCGGCCACGGTCTTCCTTTCGGGGGTTGTTCACTGGCGGCGGGCGCCGGAGGCGTGCGGTGGTGGCCCGGTCGCTCACAGCACGAGCTCCCCGGGCGGGGCATCAGAGGTCGGGTCGGGGGTGGCGCCAGCCGTCGCCGGCGTAGCCGAGGACGCGCGCGAGCTCGTGGTTGAACGCGGCCACGGCCTCCTCGGCGCCCAGCTCGGCCGCGGTGGGCAGCCAGGCCTTCTGGACGACCTCGAAGATCGCCATGACGGCGGCGGCGAGCGACCTTGCGCGGAGGTCGTCCTCGGTGCCCAGCCGCTGCTGCAGGACGCCGACGAGCCACTCCTCGTGGTGCTGCCAGACGCGTAGCTCCAGCTCGCGGCCCTGGGCCGAGGAGGGCCTCGCGGCAGGGACCCAGCCGAGCAGGATCTCGGCGCCGAGCGGCTGCTCGCGCAGCGCCGCGATGATCGCGGTGATCGGCTGCTCGTCGGCCGGCCGGCGGTGCAGCACCTCGGCGATGCGCTGGAGCGGCGCCGCCAGGTCAGCGGCGACGACCCCTTCGATGCCGGCGAAGTAGTTGAAGAAGGTCCGGCGGGAGACGCCGGCACGCTCGGCGATGTCCTCGGCGGTGACGTTCTCCAGCCCGCGCTGCTGGCCGAGCTCCCGGGTGGCGTCGATGAGCGCCTGCCGGGTGCGGGCCTTGTTCAGCTCGCGCCGGCTGGTGGGTTCGGACATACCAACCAGTGTTCGCCTCGCCTGCACTGCGTGCAACTTTGCCCGGAGTGCAATCGGCCACACGGTGGCGGCGGCCACGTGGCTGGCGGGTGCTGGTCGGGCGCAGTTGGTAGGCCGGGGCTGGCCGGGCCGGTGCTCGTCGGCCGGTGCTGGCCGGGCGACTACCGGTCCGGCCGGTGCAGCTCGGCCGGACGCTCGAGGACGACGGCGGTGAGCGCCCCCCGCACCTCCACCGGCGCCGCGTCGAGCGGCAGCTCGTCACCGGCCGGCGTCGTCCATCCGCCGTCCCGGGCGGGGACGGGTGCGGTGCCGAAGAACTCGGCGAACACCGCGGCGGACGCCTCGACCGCAAGGGTCGGCCCGTTGGGCGGACCGACGCGGAAGCCCGCGCGGACCAGCGCCGCGGCGACGTCCGTGACCGTCTCGGCGCGCGGCGCCTGCCCGAGCAGCGCGGCCGTCGCCGGCGCCGGGCCATGGCTCTCGGTGGCCGGCCGGAGCATGACGATCGCGACGACGGGCGGCCCGCCGTCGTCAGGGGCGGCACCGGCCCGGACCGGCTCGGCAACGTCCACCGGGGCCGGGGACGGCTCGTCCGGCGCTCGCTCCGGCAGGACCTGCTCGTGCGGCGCCGGGTCTGCCGGGTCTACCACCGGCGTCACCGGCTCGCCGGGCGCCGGTTCGTCCACCGCCGAGACCTCCTCCCGCGCGAGGACGACCGCCTCGTACGCGTCGACCAGGCCGTGGCCGGTGGCGGTGTCCGGCCCGGCGACCGCCTCATGGCCGAACTCCGGGTGGTTACTGCCGGTGGTGATGTCCCGGGCCGAGGCCCGCAGCAGCTCGCGCACCCGCGGTGGGGCAAGGCCCGGTGCGGTCTGCATCAGCAGCGCGCAGACCCCGGCGAGCTGCGGGGCTGCGGCCGAGGTACCGCTGAAGGCGGCCCACCCGTCGTCCGGCGCGGTCTCGTCGCCGTCGGGGTGGCTGCCGCCGGCGTTGCCCTCGTCGATCACCGAGCCGGCGGGCACCGGGAGCATGAGGTACATCGCGTGCGGCAGCAGCCCGACGAGGCCGCAGACGTCCGGCACCCGGCGTCCCGGGTAGATCGTCGAGACGAAGCCGCTCGCGTAGTCCGACGCCCGCAGCTCGCCGTCGAGGGTGAGGTAGGCGCCGCCCGCGGCGATGACGTCCGGGTGCTGGCCGGGGAAGCCCCACGAGCCGTTGCCCGCCGAGAACACCACGACGACGCCGCTGGCGACGGTGCTCGCCACCGCCGCGGCGAGCGCCTGGTTGGCGGCGCTCAACGGTCCGGTCGGCTGGCTCGAGCCCCAGCTGTTGGTGATGATGTCCGGCGCGAGCGCCGCGGCAGCGTTGAACGCGGCGGTGACGTTGACCAGCGCGCCGGACGAGGCCGCGGTCTTCACCGGTAGCAGCGTGACGCCCGGCGCCGCCGCGAAGATGTTGGCCGACTCCCCGGTGCCGTGGCCGTTCTCGTCGAGGTCCGGGTCGGCGGTGCCCGGCCCCAGCACCACCGGCTCCACCCGGTAGCCGTGCTCGGCGAAGAACGGATGCCGCTGGAAACCGGTGTCCACCATCGCCACCCGCACGCCGTCGCCGGTCACCGACCGGTGCGCGAGGTCGGCCTTGAGTGCGGCCGCAAGCTCTGTCGGCAGCGCCAGGTGCCAGTAGTCGACGTTCGGCGGCTCGGCTGCGACAACGTCGACGTAGTACGGCTCCTCGATGGCGACACCGGTCAGCACCTCGCCGAACGGGGTCCCCGCGGTCTCGATCAGCCCGCTCGTTGTGCTGCCCATGCTGCCCACGGTGTCGATGAAGGTGCCCGTCGTCGCGACGGAGCCCGGCTTGATGACCGGCCGCTCCTCGGTGAAGAGCCGGGCACCGAAGGCAGCCTCGAACAGCTCGGCCGGACCGGCGAAGTTCACCATCAGGCTCGTGGCCTGCAGCACCTCGAACCCCGCCTGCTCCAGCGCGACGACCGCCCGCCGGACGGCATCCTCGGTGCACGTCAGCTCAGCGATGGTCGCAGCCGTCACCTGGAGGTCCGGCGAGAACAGCGAGCGGCCATCGACGGACACCGGTGAGGCGACCGCGAAGATCTGCTCAGGGAAGTCTCGGCCGCGCCTCTCGCGGTCGTCCGTCGCTGCGCTGCCCATCGCGGCCCCCTTGCCTGGAGCGTTGCGAGACCTCCCGGTCCAACCGGTGGACGTCCTCGCTGACGCTGTCGGTCTTGAGCGTACGTCGGAGGTCGGCCGATGGCGCGGTGGGCGCACCGGGGCGTCACCGGCCGGCGCCGAGGCGTCGTACGCTCCGGGCGTGGAGATCGTCGTGGCGGAGTCGGCGGACGGCGTCCACCTGTCGCCGTGGCAGCCCGGCGCGGATCAGCCCGCGGAGGTCGTGCCGCGTGAGGAGCTGGCGGCCCGGGTGCTCGAGCTCGAGGCCGACGGCCCCCGGTGGGTGTGGGCGGACACCGCCGCGACCTACCCGGACCTGCTCGCCCGGGGCGTGCGGGTGGCGCGCGCCCACGACCTCACGCTGTGCCGGACCATCCTCGGTCGCGCCGTCGGCGCCCCGCCGGACGCCGACAGCTGGGAGGTGCCGGACGCCGCGAGCCCGGACGCGCCGCCGACCCTCTTCGAGTCCTTCCCGATGGCGCCGTCGCAGGTGCTCGATGAGTACCGCCGACAGCGGGAAGGACTGGCGACGGCGCCGGCCCGTGGCCGGCTGGCGGCGCTGCTCGCGGCCGAGTCCGCCGGTGCGCTCGCCGCCGCGGAGATGCGCCACGACGGCATGCCGTGGAGCCGTCACGAGCACGACCGTCTGCTCACCGACCTCCTCGGGCCACGCCCCTACCCGGGCGCCGTGCCGGTGGCGCTGGTGGGGCTCGCGGCGCAGGTCCGCGCCGCGCTCGACGCCCCGCGGCTCAACGTCGACTCCCCCACCGAGCTGCTGCGGGCGCTGCGGTCCGCCGGCGTCGAGGCTCGCACCACCCGGACGTGGGAGCTGCGCGAGATCGACCACCCCGCCATCGCGCCCCTCCTCACCTACAAGAAGCTCTCCCGGCTCCACACCGCCAACGGCTGGGCGTGGTCCGACGCCTGGGTGCTGCCCGGCCCCGGCGCCCGCGAGCGGGTCCACCCGGACTTCGTCCCCGGCGGTGTGGTCACCGGGCGCTGGGCCACCCGCGGCGGCGGCGCGCTGCAGCTGCCGAAGGCGGTGCGCGCCGCGATGGTGGCCGACCCGGGCTGGCGGCTCGTCGTCGCCGACGCCGCTCAGCTCGAGCCGCGCGTGCTCGCCGCGATGTCCCGCGACCCGCGGATGGCCGACGCCGGTCGCGGCACCGACCTCTACCAGGGGCTGGTCGACACCGGCGTGGTGGACACCCGGGCCCACGCGAAGGTCGCGATGCTCGGGGCGCTGTACGGCGCGACCACCGGCGAGGCCGGCGAGCTCGTGCCGCGGCTGGTGCGGGCCTTCCCGCGAGCGCTGGCGGCCGTCGAGGACGCTGCTCGGATCGGGGAGGCCGGCGGCGTCGTGCGGACATGGCTCGGGCGCACCTCCCCGCCGCCGGCCGGCACCTGGGACGTGGTGCAGCGCCGGGCGAGCGAGCAGGACGCCACCGAGGAGGACCGCCGGCGGGCCGGCCGGCAGTCGCGGGACTGGGGCCGGTTCACCCGCAACTTCATCGTGCAGGGCACGGCCGCCGAGTGGGCGCTGTGCTGGATCGCCGAGCTGCGCGGCCGGTTGCGGACGCTCGCGGCACCGGTCGCCGACGGCGCCGCCGGAGAGGTGGCCGGCGCGGTGGCCACCGGCCCGCACCTGGTGCTGTTCCTCCACGACGAGGTCGTCGTCCACACCCCGGCGCACCTCGCCGAGGAGGTGGCCGCGGCGGTACGCGAGGCGGCCGCGAGCGCCGGGCGCCTGCTGTTCGGCAGCTTCCCGGTGGACTTCCCGCTCGACGTCCACGTCGTCGACCACTACGGCGCCGCCGACTGACCCAGCTGCACCTGCCCGCTTCCCCACCCCCAGGGTGAAACGGGGTTTCCGATCATCATCCGGGGGCCCGACCACAGGTATTTGATGCAAACCCCCGAAGCATCGCCCTAGCCCGCTCATCCCTCGCCGCGCCCGCGCCCCAGCGCCCGGGCGCCCGGTGCCCGGCGACCGGGGCACCGCGCGCGCAGCGGACGGCGCGGACCTACGCTGCGGGGATGACCGAGGGTGCGGGTGCCGGGGGGACGGTCCTCGGCGTGATCCAGGCCGGCGGGCACGGCAGCCGGATGGATGTGCTGACGCGGGAACGGGCAAAGCCGGCGCTGCCGTTCGGCGGCGGGTTCCGCCTCATCGACTTCCCGCTCTCCAGCTTGGCGCACGCCGGCATCACCGACGTCTGGATCTCGGTGCAGTACCAGTCGCGGACGCTGGACCGGCACCTGGCCCACGGCCGCCCGTGGGACCTCGACCGGAGCCGCGGCGGGCTGCGGATGATGCCGCCGGAGGAGGGGGCCGGGTCGGCGGTGCAGAGCGGGTTCGCGGCGGGCAGCGCCGACGACCTCGATCAGATGCGTGACGACATCGAGCAGCACGGGGCCGAGCTGCTCGTGGTGTGCAGCGCCGACCACGTGCACAACGTCGACATCGCCCGGGTGCTCGCCGCCCACCGGGAGGCCGGCGCCGAGGCCACCATGGTGACGGCCGAGGTCGGGGTGACCGAGGCCGTCCACCACGTCGTGGTGCAGACCGGTGCAGACGGCCGCGTCACCTCGACGGCGGAGAAGCCGGAGCACCCGAACGGCGGGACGGTGGCCGCCGAGATCTACGTGCTCGACCGCAGGGTGCTGCTCGGCGAGCTGGAACGCCTCCGCCGCCGGAAGCACGACACCGGCGCCGACGACACGGGGCTGGGCGACATCGCCCTCCACCTGCTGCCCGCGCTGGCCGCCCGAGGCTCGCTGCTGGCCCAGCCGATCAGCGGCTACTGGAAGGACGTCGGCCGCCCGGAGGCGTACCTGCAGGCTCACCGCGACCTGCTCCGCGGCCGCATCGACGTGTTCTCCCAGCCTCACCGCCCGGTGCTCAGCGCGCCGGCGACCGGCCTGCCGTCCGACGTCCGGGACGGCGCCACGGTCCGGGACAGCCTGCTCGCCCCTGGTGCGGTGGTGCACGGTGAGGTGGAGCGCAGCGTGCTCGGCCCGGGCGTCGTGGTGCAAGCCGGCGCACGTGTCGTCGACAGCGTCCTCTTCGAGGGCATCGTGGTCGAGTCGGGCGCCACGGTGCATACCGCTGTCCTCGACCGCCGGGTCCGCGTCGGCCGGGACAGCACCGTCGGTGCCGCTCCCCGCGCTCGCCGGCTGCGGGAGTCCGTCGTCACCCTCGTCGGCGCCGACGCGGTGGTGAGGCGCGGCACCACCCTCGACCCGGGCGCTCGCATGGAGCCGGGCAGCACGACCTGAGCCTCACGGCTGCGTTCTACACGGCGCCGACCGACGCGGACGAGACCTATCGGATGCTGTCAGCCGAGATCGCGTCGAAGCGCAGGTGAGGCCCGGACCTCGGTGGTCCGGGCCTCACGGCTACGCCTCACCGGCGCGACTCACGCCTCTCAGGCGCGGGAGCGACGCACCTTGAGCAGGAGACCACCGGCAATGGCAGCGAGCGCCACGACGACGGCGAGCGCCACCGGCGCACCGGTCTGGCTGAGCTGACCGCCGGAGTCGTCGCCAGCAGAGTCGGCCCCTCCGGCGCCAGACCCGTCAGCGCCGGAGCCGCCACCGTCCGAGCCGTCACCCGATCCGTCGGCGCCCGCACCACCCGCACCGTCATCGTCGCCATCGCCTGGCGCGGTCGGCCCGTCGGTCGGACCATCGGTCGGACCACCCGTCGGCTCGTCCGTCGGCTCGCCGTCAGGCCCGTCACCCGGCCCGGCCGTCGGCCCGTCAGTCGGCTCCTCCGTCGGCCCATCGGTCGGCTCGTCCGTCGGCTCCGGCTCCGGCCCCGGGTCCTCGACACCGTCGAGCGGCGCGAGGTACCGCTCGGTGCCGCCGGTGGTGTTGAGCGCGATGTCGTACCCGCCCAGCTCGCCGGACGGGAGCTGCACCCGGAAGGCGAGCCCGCCGTCGTCGTCCAGCTGCCGCTGCTCGACGAAGACGATGTCCGCGGTGGCCGGGGCGTCGGCGTCAGCGTCCTCGTCGATGACGAGGACGCTCAGCCACTCCCCCGCCAGCTCGGCGCCGGTGGTGACGACGACGTCCGCGTACCCGCCGTCGGCCGGGCTCGCCTCGTGGGTGATGGCGGGGTCGGCCGCGGCGGGGGCCAGCACGGCCCCGCCCAGCGCGAGTGCACCCGCGCCGATCAGCATGCTTCTCATGGTGGTCCTCATCGTCAGTTCTCCTCCGGAGCGTCCTGGAGCACCGGACGTCCGGCCTCCGTGTCCCACTGCCACACCTGGTCGAAGTCCCACCCCAGGCCGTCGCGCCAGGTGGCGACGTCGGCGACCTCGGCGAGGGTCTTGGTCTCGCCGCGCTGGGTGTCGGGCCCCTCGGCGGTGACCGTCTCGACGCCGACCACCAGCGCCTCGGAGGCGTAGTTGTTCGTCATCGTCGCGGTGTCCCCGTTCAGCACCCGGGCCACGACCCGGCTGACCTGGCTGAACCCGGTCACCGACTCGTTGAGCGCGAAGCTGTCGCGCACCGTGGTGCCGGTGTACGCGTAGCCGGAGATCCCGCCGGCGTTCTGGTTGTCGACCGTCTCGACCGCGCCGGTCGCGTAGACCCGCTCGGTGAGGCTGCCGCGGCCGGTGATGCCGACGACCCCGCCGGACTGCCGCCCGCCGTCGGCGGTGACGTCTGCCGTCGAGTAGGCGTCGCGGACCTGGCCGTTGGAGTAGCCGACGACGCCGCCGACGGTGGCGTGCCCGGTGATCGACCCGGAGGTCCACACCTGACTCACCTCGCCGTTGTTGGTGTCGACGAGCAGCCCGACGTTCTCGTTGCTCGTGGTCACCGCGGCGTCGACGAGGCCGAGCCGGGTGACGGTGCCGTTGTTGACCGTGACCAGCCCGCCGGTGGCGGAGTCGTAGCCGGTGATGCTGTGCCCGGCGCCGTCGAGGGTCCCGGTGAGATCGGCGATCTGCGGCTGCTCGGTCCCGGTGAGGTCGAGCGGGCCGCCGAGCCGGAAGTCGGCCGCCGGGTAGGCGGCGATCTCGGCGAGGTCGGCGGGCTCCTCGATGAGGAAGAACCCGTCGGTGTCCTGCTCGAGGGCCGGCTGGTCGAGCGGCGGCAGCGGTTCCACCGGCTCGCCGGTGTACTCCTCGGTCACCACTCGCAGCACCGGACGCCCGGCGTCCTCGTGCCAGGTCCACACCGAGTCCAGGTCCCAGCCGAGGGTGTCGGCAAAGAACCCGGCGTCGCGGGTCTGGCGCAGCGACGCCGTCGCCCCCATCCATCCGGTGGGACCGACCGGCTCGGTGGTCAAGACGGTCTCGGCGACCAGCGCCTCGCTCGCCCACAGGTTGGCCAGCGTCGCGGTGTTGCCGCCGAGCACCCGGCCGAGCACCCGGTGCGCGTAGCTCGACGCCGTCACGCTCGGGTTGAGTGCAATCACGTCGCGGATCTCGGTGCCGGTGTAGCCGTAGCCGACGACGCCGCCGATGTTGCGGGTGCCGGCCGAGACCGTACCGGTGGCGTAGACGTTCTCGGTCACCGAGCCGGCAAGCGCCACGCCGATGACACCGCCCGCCTCGGTGGCGCGGGTGTGGACGTCGGCGGTGGAGTAGACGTCGCGCACGACGCCGCCGGAGTCGCCGAGCACCCCGCCGACCCGCGAGCCACCGCTGACCGTGCCGGTGGTGAAGACGTTCGCCACCGTGCCGTTGCTGACGTTGGCGAGGATGCCCACGCGTCCGCCGTCGAGGTCGACGGTGGCGTCGACGATCCCCAGGTCACGGACCGTGCCGTTGTTGATGTTGATCAGCCCGCCGGTCGCCGAGGTGAGGCCGGTGATGACGTGGCCGGCGCCGTCGAGCTCGCCGGTGAACGG
Organism: Georgenia sunbinii; assembly: GCF_036421875.1. Classification (NCBI taxonomy): domain Bacteria; kingdom Bacillati; phylum Actinomycetota; class Actinomycetes; order Allobogoriellales; family Allobogoriellaceae; genus Georgenia; species Georgenia sunbinii. The sequence continues at coordinate 140,197 of NZ_JAZGOL010000006.1, forward strand.
CCGCAGGCCGCCCAGCGGCTGCCAGTCGGTCACCTCGGTGAGGTCGAGGTCCGCGGTGAGCACGAACTTCTCCCCGGGGAACCGGGTGAGCTGGTCGAGCCCGGCCGCGGTGGCGATCTCGTAGTAGCCGTCGGCGTTCGGCTCGCCCGGCGGGCGCGGCACGACGTACTCCTCGGTGTTGCCCTGGAGCACCGGGCGCTGCGCCACGGCGTCGAAGGCCCAGGTGCCGTCGAAGTCCCAGCCCAGGGTGTCCGCGTAGAGGCCCTGACTCTCGGTCTCCGCCGCCGGCACCACCCGACCGTGGAGGTTGTCCTCGGCCGGGGCGTCGGACAGCGACTTCACGCTGACGAACGAGGCGTCGGTGGCGAGGTTGCCGGCGAGGTCCGCCGTCTGCCCCGCGAGCACCCGCCCGACGACGGCGTGCGCGTACGACGGCGCGGTCACCGACTCGTTGAGCGAGATCACGTGCTCGACCACGGTCCCGGCGTAGCCATAGCCGACCACGCCGCCGACGTTCCGGGTGTCGGAGGTGACGTTCCCGCTGGAGTAGACGCGCTCGGTGGTGGAGCCGCCGAGCGCGACCGCGACGACGCCGCCCGCCTCGGTCGTGCGCGAGCGCACGTCCGCGGTGGAGTAGGAATCGCGCACGACACCCGTGGAGTCACCGACGAGCCCACCGATCCGGCCGTTGCCGGTGATGGTGCCCGAGGTCCACGAGCCCTCGATGGTGCCGGTGTTGTAGTCGGCGAGGATGCCGATCGTGCCCTGTGCGGACTCGATGTCCGCGTCGATCACCGCAAGGTCGCGGATGGTGCCCGCGTTCGTGGCGAACAGGCCGGCGCCGCCGGTGTCGGGCGCCGCGTAGCCGGAGATCGCGAAGCCCTGACCGTCGAACACCCCGGCGAACGGGGTGGCGCCGGCGCCGATCTGCGGCCGGACCTCGCCGTCGAGCTCGAGGTCGTTCACCAGCGCGTAGTAGCCCTCGGGCTCCCACTGGATGTTCTCGATGTCCTGCCACGTGCGGATCTCGTAGGGGTCCTCCTCGGTCCCGCCGCCGAGCATGCCCTGCCGCAGCTCGACCGGCGCCTGCAGCGGTACGCCGGTGCCCAGGCCGTCCCAGACGAACAAGCGGACGGTCTGGCTGGCGTCGATGGGCAGCGGCTCGTCGAAGGCGACGAACTGCTCACCTCCGCGGTGGTCGAGCTCGACGTCGGCGACCCGCAGGTCGACGAGCTCCTCGACGTCGTAGTCGTAGGCGGCCACCGCGACGGTGAGGTCGTCACGGGCGCCGGGGTAGCTGAGGAAGCCGACGCCGGGCAGCTCGCGGTCCGTCATCGTGGCCGAGCTCAGCCGCCAGGTGCCCTCGGGCTGGGTGACGGTGAACTCGTCGACGACCTCGCCGTCGACCGTGTACGTCGTCATCTCCAGGCCCGCGTCGGTCACCTCGAGCACCGCACCGACCTGGGTGTTGTCGTCAAAGACGACGTCGTCCCACCAGAACTCCTGGTTCTCGTAGAACTTCGGCCCGGCGGAGCCCATCGTCACGTGCGTGGTGCCGGCGGCCTCCTCCTCGGGGGTGGCGGCGAGCGCGTCGCCGTGGATGGTCGACCGCTTGTAGACGTGGTCGTGGCCACCGATGTAGAGGTCGACGCCGAGCTGGTCGAGGGTCTGGCTGACCATCGCCCGCTCGTTGTTCATCCCGGCGTCGTCGGCGTGGCTGCCGCCGTAGTAGGAGAAGTGCCCGGTGACGACCTTCCACGGCTTGTCGGTGGCGCGCATGTCCTCGACCAGCCAGTCGAGCTGGGTCTGCAGGTCGTAGTTGGAGTTGAGCACCGAGAAGTGGATGTCGCCGCGGTCGAAGGAGTAGTTGGACTCCCCGACCTCGCTGCCGTTCTTCGGGTGGTTGAACATCGCCCGGAAGATCGCGTTGCGCTCCGGCGACAGGACGTTGAACTCCTTGTCACCGTATGTCTCGTGGTTGCCGACCATGGTGGCGAGCTGGAGGTCGAGGTCGTCGAGCACCCAGTCGAAGGCCTGCTCCCAGTACTGGCCGCGCCCGCCGTTGTCGACGAGGTCACCGACCTGGAGGAGGAGGTTGCCACCGGGCTGCTGCTCACGCACCTCGTCGAGCATCGCGGTGAACAGCGCGTGGTCCGACTCGAGCTGGCTGCTCACCTGCAGGTCACCGAGGACGTAGATCGGGGCGTTGCCGGTGCCGCCGGCGAGGAACTCGCCCTGCGCGTCGGTCCAGCCGCCGTCGGCGCTGACGCCGAAGCGGTACTGGTACCGCTCGCCGTCGTCCAGCCCGGAGACGTTGAACTCGTGGGAGCGCAGCGGCTGGCCGGTGATGGAGTCCTGGTAGGTCGCGGCGTCCTCGGTGGCGACGGTGTCGACCTCGAAGACCTGGCTGGTCTCGGCCTCCAGGGTGACCGCCGCGGACCAGTCGTCGCTGCCGGCCGGCAGCACCTGCGCCCAGGCGTCCTCGATCTCGAGGTCGGTGAGCACCGACAGTCCGGCATCGCCGCCCTCGGCGCCGACGTTGGCGACGGTGCCGAAGTACTGGAAGACACCAGCGGGGTCGAGCACGTCCTGGCCGATGACGATGCGCTGCAGGTCCGCGGCGACGTTCCCGGCGGCGTCGGTGGCCTTGGTGACGATGAAGTGGTCGCCGTAGCTGGCAACGGCGAACCCACCGTCGACGACGGGCACCTCGCCGCTGCTGTCGTAGACGGTGACGTCGATGGTCGGCTCGGCGCCGCCGTCGTCGGTGGCGGTGGCCGCCGGCAGCAAGATCTGCTGGCCGTAGCCGACGGTCTCCGGCGCGGCGGCCACGGTGAGGTCGGGGGCGTAGTCGGCGCCCGTGACACGCTCGCCGATCCAGACCGGAGCCGAGATGACCTCGTCGCCGTCAGCCTGGGTCGCCTTGAGCCAGTAGTAGTCGCCGTCGGCGACGTCGAGAGTGGTGCTCAGCTCGACCTCACGGCCGCTGAGACCGTCGAACTCGTGGGCGACCTCACCGCCGTTGGTGTAGACCACGGCGGAGGCGAAGGAGTCGTCCTCACTGTCGTCGGAGAGCACGACGTCGAGGGTGAGCTCGGTGGTGCCGGCCGGCAGGATGGAGCCCATCTGCTGCTCGTTGGCACCGAGCTGCAGCGTGGCGTCGACGTCGAAGGTCGTGTACATGCTGCGGTCACGCATCGCCTGGTAGAGGCCCTCGAGGCTGTGCTCAGCGGCCCACACCCCGGTGTGCGACGGGTTGCCGGTCACCCACGTGGGGCTGTGCTCGTCACCGGACCACACCGGGGCCAGGTGCCAGCCGGCGTCGAGCGCCTTGACGAAGGTGTCGTGGTAGCTCGCCGCCTTGTACTCGAACAGCGGCACCTGCGCGTCGGCCTCGGGTGTGAGGTGGCCGAAGCCGAAATGGCCGTGGCCGGACGCGGCGTGGTTGAACTGGCCGATGGCGTCCGGGTCGAGGGTGAGCCGGGCGAGCACCGTGGGGACGTCGTACATGATGTGCCCGGTGCCCCAGGCACCACCGCCGCCGCTCTGCGCGGTGAGGAACCAGTCGGTGTTGAAGATGTTCATGTGGCCGCTCTGGTTGTACCAGGTGACCTCCTCGCCGATGAGGGTGAGCAGGTGGTCGCTCGCGGCGTTGAACTCCTCGGACTCACGGTGGCTGTAGCTCCACTCCTCGGAGTGGGACTCATGGCGGTCAGTGGTGAAATGGTCGGCGTTGCGCAGGTCGAACACGACGTCGTGATCGGTGACGGCGAAGAAGTCGACATTGGCGTTCTCCGCGACGTGCTCGAACGCGTCGCTCGGCAGCTGCTGGCCGTCGCTGATCGAGGTGTGGGAGTGGACCTCGGCGCGGTAGTGGTTCTTGCCGAGGTACGCCGGCCGGTCCTCGTCCGCGACGACGTCCGCGGCGGCCAGCGGCGCGGCGGCGGCCAGCGGCGCGGCGGCGTCCTCGTCGTGGTCGTGCTCACCGGCGGTGGCGCCGATCGTGAGCGGGTCGACCGGCACGTCCTGCGGCGGCGCGGTGTCCGGCGGCAGGTCGGTGCCCGCCTGCTCGTCCGCGGCCGGCCCGGGCTCAGCCGGCGCCGGCGTCGCGCTCGCCGGGGCCGCGAGCAGCCCGCCCGCGGCGAGTGATGCCCCTGCCAGCAGCGCGGTCGCCCGGCTGCCTCGCCACCGTGGTGACGTACGTGATCTCATGTCCGCTCCTCTTCGTCGTTAGGCCCCGAGGAGGCTAGGAGCGAGGCATGTCCGACTGGGGCCAGCCAGGTGAACACGGAATGAACGACGGCGTGGCGCCACGCCCGGGCGATGAGTTCCCGGCGGTTCGCGAGTCATACCAGGTGCAGCGGCGCACGTTAACCTCGCCAGCTGGCAGGCCACCCGTGACGAGCTCCTGGTCCGGGAGAGGGCCCACGCCCGAGGGGGACGCCAGCGCCGCGGCCAGCCGCCGGCTGCCGATGGTGGAGCTCAACGGCAGCGTCGAGGTGGTCGGGGCCGACGGGCCGGTGCCCTTCCTCGACCTGTTCCAGGGTCGCGACGTGCTCGTCGTCTACAAGCCCCACATCGTATGACGTACCGTCACCGGACACCATCTCGGCCGGGTCTTGCGAACACTCGGACGTGGGTGTGCCCGATGACCTGCACCGTTCCCGCAACGGGTTCGCCTTACGGGACGGCTGGCGGCTGTTGGGTCAGACCGATTTGGCCAGCAGAGGCAGGGCGGTCATGTCGTTCTTGCGCAGGCTCCGGCGGACATGGGTGTGGAAGCTGGGCCGGGTGAGCATGGCGAGCAGGAACCCGCGGGCACCGTGGGGGACCCGCACGTAGTTCACGAACACGTACGGCGATGCCGTTTGGTCTACCGGCTGCAGCAGTGTGGTGTTGTCGACGCCGAGCTTGTCGGGGAACCAGCCCGCCACCTGGTCGAACCCCTCCATGGCCACGGCGGGGTGTTCGGCGGTGAAATGGTTGAAGAGGAAGGTCGCCGACCTGGTGCGGTCGGTGTCTCCGATTCGCCGAGTGTTCTGCGCCGGCATCACGAAGTCGGGTCCGAGGTCTTGCAGGTCCGCTTCGGCTTGGGCCAGCCGATCGGGTGTACGGGCTCTGACCAGCGTGAGGACGTCGTATCGGGGTATGCCGGGCAGCGGCGGGATCATCTGGGTCTCGAAGACGGTCGCGCTCACCACACCCTCGTGGCGTTCGGTAGCCGCGGTGTAGGCGCGACAGCGTTCGATCACCCGCTCGCGCTGGTCGCTGCGCCGCACGATGGGAAGTCTCGTCGGGGGGTCGACACGCCAGCCGGCGTACAGGAAGTGATCCGTGGTCGGCTCCTCGAAGGCGGCCCGGCCGTAGGTGGGTGATCTGTCCGGTGTCATCGTCGCTCCTCTCGCGTGTCCGGGTCGAGGCGCCGACCCGGTGTGGTTCCTGCCTAGAAACTAAGCGGTCGATCTATTACCGTCAAGGTGGCGGAGGCGCCACCGAGTGAGGGAGGCATCGGATGCAGGAGACATGCCAGGGCGTGCCCGGCGGACGCCGGCCGGGACGGCCCCGGAAGGCCGAGGCCGGTGACACCAAGGAGGCGCTGCTGCGGGCGGCGGTGCGGCTCTTCGCCAGGCATGGCTTCGCGAGCACTTCGATCCGTGCGCTCGCCCGCGAGGTCGGGCTCAGCGAGAGCGTGCTCTACGCCCATTTCGAGAACAAGCAGGCCGTCTTCGACGCGGCCCTGGCCAGATACGGCCCACAGGCCTCGCCCGGTGCGCTGAACGAGGTCGACCCAGCCCTGGCCGAGACCGACCCGCCCCGGTTCCTCACCGAGCTGGTCGACGCTTTCCTGGAAGACTGGGACCGCGAGGAGTCACGGTTGCTGATCAGCCTCATGACCCGGGACGGGCTTTTGCACAGTGACGCGCTCCGCGACGCCCTGACCAGCATGCGTGGCTACGCCGCTGGCCTGTTCACCGACTGGATCGCCGCCGATCAGATTCCCGAACACCTCGGCCCAGCCGACAGACTCGCGTTCTCGTTCACCGGCCCCATCGGCCTCGCGCGGGTCCTGCACCTCCACGCCGATGCGAGCCCCGCGGAGCGAGCCCAGACGCGCGCAGACGTCCAGCAACACGTCGACCTCTTCGCCGAGGCCGTCTTTAGAAGCGAGCGTCAGTGACCGGAACGACACCCACTGTCCTGATGGATGTGCCAGGTAGGGATCCGCTATCGGATCAGTCGTACACGTACGGGGAGGTCGACGTTGGCCCATGCCCGATCGGCGGTCAAGACTTCAGCCGGGGTGCTGCGGACCGTCAACGCGAGGCAACACCGATCCCCGAGCGAGAGGGTCTTGCCTCCCTCCAGTGCTCGCATAGCTCCCGCCAGCTCGGCGTCCTCCGCCAGGACCGGCTCGATGGTGACGCCGCCCGTGGTGAGGAGCTCACGAACTCGCCTCACGTCGACTCCGGCGTCGACCAGCTTCCCGATCACCTCAGCGAGGTTGGCCGCTCCCAGGGATGCGGAACCGAGCTCAGCGGCGACCAGCTCAGCACCAGGCTCATCGTGCAAGAGAGCGAGGACGGCCGAGGCGTCGAGGACCGTCACTCGGACCTCGCCGCCGCCAAGCGACGCTCGGCCAGCAGTTCATCGACCAGCGAACGGTGCTTGGGGACCTCGGACGCCAACCCTCGAAGCTCAGCCACAGCGTCCTGCTGCCGTTCCAGTACAACCCGTCGACCCTCGACGCGCAGGTGCAACTGATCGCCGGGGGCGAGCCCGAGCGTGGAGCGGATCTCAGCCGGAATGACGAGACGACCCTGCTGACCGAGAATGAGCGTGGCATCCATGAGGCCATTGTGCCACTGGGCGTACCCTCATGCCAGACTCTGGTCCGCTCGAGGATCGTCGCGCGGTCAGTTCCTCAATCTCGGCGATCGGCACGGTGCCATGCCCCGTACTGGAGGCTCGATACTGTGGCGGGCATGGGAGAAGGAGACGCCGTCGCGATCACCGTGAGCGCCGTCGTGCTGCGAGATTCCACTGACCGGCTGCTGACAGTCCGTAAGAGCGGCACTTCCCGGTTCATGCTTCCCGGAGGCAAGCCCGAGCTTGGCGAGTCTCCAGAAGAAGCCGCCGTGCGCGAGTGCCGAGAAGAACTGGGCGTCCAGCTCGACATCCGTCAGTTGCGGCTGCTCGGTAGCTGGCGCGCTCCTGCCGCCAACGAGGACGGCCGGATCGTCGCGGCGACCGTCTATGAACATCCCGTCGTCGACGTACGTGGGCCCAGCGCCGAGCTTGAGGAACTTCGTTGGCTCAACATCAACGGCGAACAGCCGGACGATCTGGCCCCGCTGCTCGCTGATCGGGTGCTTCCCGCGCTACTCGACGAACCCAGTCGAACCTGAATAGCGCCGGACAGTCCGGCCGCGCATGCAAGCGGCCCGTGCGCGCGCAGCTCCTGGCTGCAGCGGTGACGTTCCGTAAGCGATCGATCATCGGTCACCCGAAGAGGCGGACGACCGTCTCGTAAGGCTTGTCACGAAGCGAGACTCCAGCTCGGGTTCGCGCCGACGGGCAGTCTTGACGTTCCCGTCTCTGACTCAGCACGCCCGGAGAATGGAGCTATGGAACGGCGGATCGACTTCTCACGCAAGCGGCACATGCTGTGCGGGATCTGCGGTCACCGGTGGATGGTCGGCCTGGACTGGATCGACCGGTGGGAGCAGGGGAAGGAGACGTGCCCGGGCTGCGGAACGAGTTGCGAGCACGAGGACTCGCCCCGAGTGACGGTCGACCCCGGCGATCCCGCGCTCGACGACGACCAGGTCGCACGTTTCACCTGGCACCACACCAGTACGCAGCGGGACTGGCCGAAGAAGTACTTCGACCCCGCGGCCGCCCTCACGCGCGAGACCCGGCTGATGATGGGCGGTGACGAAAGGGTCGCCGCGTGGGCCGCACGCCAGCGCGCGAAGGCGCTCCACGTCGGCACGTACGAGGCCGCGGTCCACAACATGCTGAGGCGGATCAGCGACCAGGCCGACCACGGCAGCCAGTTCTACCTCTACCGGGTACGTCTCAAGCCATCAGTAGCGCTGCGGGAAGGTTGGCTCATCGACCCCAGCAACTTCGTTGGCGACGTCGTGCTCGATGAGGTCTGCCCTCCCGGCATCGACGTCGCCCGCTACCTGAACCATCACGAGGATCCGGGCGGGCTCTCTCTGGCGCTGGGGCGGGATGCAATCGCCAGCGTCCAACAGGTCGCCGTCCCGCTCCTCGACGCATGGGACGACAGCTGGGTCCGGGATGCCGTCGCGGCTCGAGGACGCGAGCGGGACCGTTGCACCCGCGACGGGCAAATGGAGCAGGTTTATGCGGCCGTGCTCGCCGCAAGCGGTCTTGGGCCGCGAGCTCGGGAAGGCCCTGGCCGACCGGCTGCCCGTCAATCTCCAGGACCAGTTCACGTCCGCCGCAGCATTCGCCGAGGGAGAGGACTCGGAGCGATGGGCTCGATGGACGAGCGGTCTGCTCGGCCTGATCGAAGGCCCGGGTCGCGTGCTGGCGGCGGTCGACGAGTCTGAGCGCCGCCGGGTCTGATCTGAGTGCGACGGCTGAGCTGGAGCCCCAGGAGCGGCGCACCGCGAACGAAGGATCAGGTACCGCGGTCCGCGGCCGAGATTAACCGGGGCATGCGCCGTAAGCGGATCCTCACCGGAAGCTTCCCGCGACTCGCCCGTCAACTTAGCGATCGCTTGGGTTGCACGGGCGGCACTGACACCGACCATAATCCGGGTACGAGGTGTCTGCGACGTCGCGTCGTCTGCGCGTCGCGCGTCTTGCGTGGCCAGGTGGCGGAACGTGTCACATGACCTGGGCGGTACCCGCCACTACCCGTGAGCTCGTCGTTCCTGGAAGCGAGTAGCGCCGGTCCAGGCGTCGCAGGTGAATCGTGGACCCCACTGCCAGGACTGACGCCAGCGCCGCAAGTAGCGCGAGCGACGTCGCGGCCGTCGGTGCCAGCAGGCCACCGATGATCGCAACCAGGGCGAACACCATCATGAGGAAGATCAGGTAGCCCGTCCACCGTAGTCGCCGCCGATCGGGCGCACCGAGCTTCAGCTGGTACACCGCAAGCAGGGATGCCGTTGTTGCCAGGACAGCAAAGACCAGAGCGATGGGTGCCGCCACGACGATGAACCACAGCAAGGCGCCGGGCATGTAAGGCACCGTCGGCGAGAAGAGGCTGCTGATCCCGAGGACTACGCCAACCACTGTTTGCGGCACCAGGGTCACAGCGAGCACAGAGACCACCCAGTACCCCAGCACGCGCAACTCCCAGTCCATGTGGTCACCATAGAGCCGGGCCAACGGTCCTGGCCGCTCTCGATCCGTGGGATCGTGGCTGCCGCGATGGGTGCCCCAACGAGATCGGCTTCCGGCACGTCAGTCAGCGCAGCCCGCCAGCCTGACTCAGGAGCGGAAGCCACCCGGAGCGTCAACAGGACCCCGCCACTCAACGGCGAAATCCACAGCACGACCACCGCCTGGCACCTGAAGGACGCCGTCTACCTCAACGCCCGGGGCGTCTGCTGGTTCTGGCGCACCGACGCGGACGGCAACGCCACCCTGGGACCGACCAGCCGCCCGGTACCGCAGTGGACCCGCCCGGGCGCGACACCCGTCACGTCGCTCGGCAGCACGGCCCTCACCGCTGACGAACCCGACGGCGCCCTCAGAGGTCGACGGTGCCGCTGATCACCGTGGTCACGGCGCCGCCCACCCACAGCTCGCCGTCGGCGGCGGTGACCCGCACCCGTCCCGCCCGCCCGAGCGCGGTGCCCTGCGCGGCGAGGTAGGGCGTGCTCACCACGCCGGTGTCGGTGAGCCACCGGGCGAGCCCGGCGTTGAGGCTGCCGGTGACCGGGTCCTCGCCGCCGTCGACGGTGAACGCCCGGACCTCGACGTCGGCGCCGCCACTCCCGGGGGCCGCGACGACGCCGAGGCGCAGCTCGCCGAACCGCTCGTACCGCGGCCGGACGGCGAGCACGTCGACCGCCGTCCGGAGCCGCAGCGCGAGCCACGGCGGGCCGTTCTCCATCCAGGAGGCGGCGACGACGTCGTCGCCCGCGAGCCCGAGCGCGTCGACCGCCCGGCCGAGGGTGGCGCCGTCCGGCCGCTCGTACCGGCGCAGCGGCGGGGCGGCGAAGGCCCACGTGCCGCCGTCGTCCTCCCGCAGCTCGACCAGTCCCACGCCGCACTGCTGGACCAGGCGCCCGGCGGCGGCCTGCACCCCACCGGTCGCCAGCCAGGCGTGCGCGGAGCCGAGCGTCGGGTGCCCGGCGAACGGCAGCTCGGTGCCGGTGGTGAAGATCCGCACCCGGTAGTCGGCGCCGTCGGCGGTGGCCGGCAGCAGGAAGGTGGTCTCCGCGAGGTTGGTCCAGGCGGCGAACCGCTGCATCTGCTCGGTGGTGAGGCCGTCGCCGTCGACGACGACGGCGAGCGCGTTGCCCTGGCCGGGGCCGGCCCCGAAGACGTCCACCTGACGGAAGCGTCTCTGCACTGCGGCCTCAGTCATCGCGCGAGCTGAGCACGCAGAACTCGTTGCCCTCGGGATCGGCGAGCACCACCCACGACACGTCCGACGGCTGGCCGACGTCCACCCGGTGGGCACCCAGGTCGATCAGCCGGCGTACCTCGGCCTCCTGGTCGTCGTCCGCCAGCGGGGCGAGGTCGAGGTGGAGCCGGTTCTTCACGGTCTTGCCCTCCGGCACCGGGACGAAGACCAGGCCCGGGCCGCGCCGCTCGGGCGGCACGGTGCGCGCTCCGGGCTCGAGCGCGTGCGGCGGCACGAGCACGATCTCCTCCGGGGAGCTGTAGGCCCGCACCCAGCCCAGTGCCTGCGCCCACCAGGCGGCCTGCGCCGCATGGTCGTGGCAGTCGATCACGAGGGTGTACCAGCGGACGGACATCGCGCCTCCTCGGGCAATCGGTCGCGACAAGTGAACCACCCGCCGTGACCCGCTGTCAGCCCTTGGACCAGGTCCGCCCGGTCTCCAGCACCCAGAACAGCGCGAAGAGGGCGATCTCGTACCACTCGACCGCGAGCAGCGCGTAGTCCCACCCGAGCAGGTTCAGCAGCCCGAACAGCGGGGCGCCGGCGACCATCAGCAGGAAGATCGTCCGGTACTTCCCGCGGTGGTCACGCCGGGCGGCGTCCGTGGCACTGCCTTGCGCACCCGTCGCCCCCGGCCAGCCGTGGCTGGCGACGGCGACCGCGAGGCTCGCGATGAGCAGCACGGCCGCCGCCCCGTGGACGCCGGCGAAGTCCTGCCCCTCCATCACCCGCAGCACGACGAACGCGACGAACAGCACGAGCACCGCGTTGGTGACGGCGGCGACGACGCGGGTCGGACGGTGCGGCCCGAGCGGCGCCGGTTTCCACGGCGCGGTGCGGACCTCCACGAGGATGAACAGGGCGGAGACGACGAGGACGGCGACCGTCGACGCCTGCAGCGCGGTGATCAGATCGGCCCGCCGGGGTGCGTCGAGGTCCGCCAGGGTGAGGTCGAGGCGGGTCGGCACGAGGGCGACGAAGATCGCGAAGAAGCCCGCGACGTCGAGCGCGAAGTCCTCCAGCGGTGAGGAGCCGCGGTAGACCACGAGGCACGCGGCCGCGGCCATGAGGACGCCGACGAAGACGTCGCGGATGGGACCGAGGTAGTAGGCGCTGATCGACGTCTCGATGGTGCCGAGCCAGAAGAACGCGAGGGCGGTGGCCACCAGGAGCAGGGTCGGGAGGGTGATCATCATCAGCCGCAGGTAGCGGTACGTCGACTGAGCGACGAGCCCATCGGCCGGTGGTCCCATGGCGCCATTGTCGGTCACGACGCCCCGCGCCACGCGGGCATCAGCCGACGGCGGGTCGCAGGTCCGTGTAGCCGAAGTTGTTTCCCTTGAAGAGCAGTGGTTCTCCCGTGCGGGATGCCAGGGCGTAGGAGTAGGAGTCGCCCAGGTTCAGTCGCGCCGGGTGACCCGAGCCCTTTCCGTAGTCGCGGTACGCCTCACTGGCGATCGTTGCCTGCTGCTCGTCGAACGCCACGACCTCCACCTCCAGCTCTCGCAACAGCGCATCAAGCCTTCGACGCTGACGTGGCCCCAACCGGGCTTCCACGACCACCCGCGCCTCGACGAGCGTCGCGGCGCAGATCCTCGCCGGCCGAGCACTCCCGATCATCCGGGTGAACAGCGACCGCTCAGGCTCGTTGGCAAGGATCGCGACCAGTGCCGAGGTATCGACGATCACTTGGGCAGGCCGAGCTCGTCGTAGAGGTAGTCGTCCGCGGACAGCAGCGCTTCACGGTCCTGCGGAGTGAGGTCCGCGCTGAACTCCTCGGCGATCCGCAGCGCGCGCTCGACCTTCGCCTCGACCTCGTCCTCGGAGCGGGACAGCTCCTCGATGCGTCGCTGCACGGCGTCCTCGACGGCGCTCGTCTGGCTCTGGCCGGTCATCTCGGCGAGCCGGCGCACCAGGGCGTGCGTCCGTTCATTCTTGATGTTCAGCGCCATGCGTCAATTCTACCCAGGGCAGATCCCACGTCTACCCTTTCCATGTCGGCCCCTCCGCGAGACTCAGCGCGTCTCGATCTGCCGGCGGCGCAGCCCGAGCAGGCCCAGACCCGCGAGCGCCGCGGCGAGGCCGAGGAGGACGAGGAGCGGGATCAGCGCGACGTCCTCCAGCGGCACCTGGGCCGGGTGGCTCAGCGGCGAGATGTTCGCCAGCCACGGCGGCAGGTCGAGCAGCCCGGCGAAGTTGCCGACGAACACGATGACACCGACCAGCGCCCATCCGACCGGCGCCATCAGCCGCGGCAGCCAACCGAACAGCAGCGCGCTGAGCCCCAGCACCACCAGCACCCCGGGCAGCATGTTCACGTGCGCGAGCACGACGTCGCCGATGATGCCGCTCTCCCCGGTGACTGCCGCGACCGCGAGCGCGGTGCCGACGCCGCCGACCACGAGGATGACGGCCGCGCCGAGTGCGACGACGAGCAGGTGCGCGCCGGCCCAGGTGGCCCGCGCCGTCGGCGTCGCGAGCACCTGCTCGGCCCGGCCGTGACTCTCCTCCGCCCGCAGGCTCTGCACGGCGAAGACGGTGTAGGCGGCGGTGAGGTAGCCGTTGAAGGTGGCGAGGAACGCCAGGTAGCCGCCGAGCATCCCGACCTCGCCGCCGAAGATCTCGCCGACCGCCGGCGGCATGTCGGCGTCGAGCATCACCTGGGCGAAGGCGCCGTCGACGACGCCGAAAGCGAGTACCGCGACGCCCCAGCCGAGGAACGCACCGCGCTGCAGCCGGGCGGCCAGCCCGAGCGGGGTGCCCAGCGACGGCCGGGCGGTCGCTCGTCCGGGACGGGCGCTGAGCAGTCCGGCGCCCAGGTCACGTCGCCCCTGGAGCACGAAGGCGAGGACCACCCCGACGATGGCGAGCGCGGCCAGCGGCAGCAGCGGCCACCACCGGTCGAGGACGTAGGGCGCAGTCTGGGACGCCCAGCCCAGCGGCGAGGCCCACGACAGCGCACTGCCGCCGAGCTCGGCCATGTCGCCGACGGCCCGGAGCAGGTAGGCGACGCCGAGCACGATGCCGGCGAGACCGGCGACGCCGCGCGAGTTCTCGCTCAGCTGGGCGGTGACCGCGGTGAGTCCGGCGAACGCCATCCCGACCAGTCCCGCGCCGCAGCCGATGAGCAACGACCCGGTGGCGGCGAAGCCGTTGGCGATCGCCAGCGCGGTGACCACGACGGCCACTGCGGCGTTGCCGATCGCCGCGACCACCAGGGCGGCGGTGAGCATCGTCTGCCGACCGGTGACGTTGGCCCGCACCAGCTCGGCGCGGCCGGTCTGCTCCTCCAGCCGGGTGTGCCGGGTGACAAGCATGATGTTCATCAGCGCGGCGAGCAGGAAGAGGTAGGGGGCGTACCCGGCGGCAAAGAAGTTCTCGTAGGTCGGCGCGTCCATGCCGTACCCGGGGCCGGTGAACATCCGGCCCACCGGCTGCTGGACCAGCGGGGCGACGGCGGCGAGGTCCTCCTCCGTCGGCGCCAGCTGTGGCAGCGCGGCACCGATGTAGACCACGAACACGCCGAGCCCGGCGATCCACGCCGGCAGCTTGACGCGGTCCCGGCGCAGCATGAACCGCACCATCACCGTGGTGCCGGCCCGCGGCCCGGAGTCCTCCGAGCCGCCCCTCACCGGCGGGCGGGAGGTCCGGGTGTCGAGCGTCGAGGCCATCTCAGGCCACCTCCTCGCGCCGACCGGGGCCGACCTCGTCGCCGTAGTGCCGCATGAGCAGCTGCTCAAGGGTGGGCGGGTGAGCGACGATCGACCGCACCCCGAGGGCGCCCAGCTCTCGCATCACCGGACCGACCTGGTCGCCGTCGACGTCCAGCCGCAGCTGCCCGTCGTCGCGCTGCAGGTTGTGCACGCCGGGCACACCAGCGAGGCCGTCAGCGGACCGTTCGGTGCTCACCACGATGCTGGTGCGGGTCATGTGGCGCAGGTCGTGCAGCGAGCCGGTCTCGACGATCCGGCCGTGCCGGACGATGGAGATCCGGTCCGCCAGCACCTCGACCTGCGCCAGGATGTGGCTGGAGAGCAGCACGGTGGCGCCCGTGTCCCGGGCCTCGGTGATGCACTGCTGGAACACCACCTCCATCAGCGGGTCCAGCCCGGCGGTCGGCTCGTCGAGCAGCAGCAGCTCGACGTCGGACGTCAGCGCCGAGATCAGCGCGACCTTCTGCCGGTTGCCCTTGGAGTAGGTGCGGGCCTTCTTGCTCGGGTCGAGGTCGAACCGCTCGCACAGCTCGTCGCGGCGGCGCTGGTTCACCGAGCCCCGCAGCCGGGAGAGCAGGTCGATGGCCTCGCCGCCGGTGAGGTTGGGCCACAGCTCGACGTCGCCCGGGACATAGGCGAGCCGGCGGTGGAGAGCGACGGCGTCGGTCCACGGGTCGGCGCCGAACAGGCGCACCGAGCCGCCGTCGGCCCTCAGCAGCCCGAGCAGCACCCGCATCATGGTGGACTTCCCGGCGCCGTTCGGGCCGAGGAAGCCGTGCACCTCGCCGCGCCCGACGGTCAGGTCCAGCCCGTCCAGCGCCCGCGTGGCGCCGAAGGTCTTCACGAGTCCGGCGGACTCGATCACCTCAGGGGTTGTTGTCATCGGTCTGTCCTTCCTCCCCGGCCACCGGGGCCGAGACGTCGAGTGCCGCGCGCAGCTCGGGATAGCTGTCGTCGGCGAACACCCCGTCGAAGTAGATCTCGAGCAGGGCGCGGTAGTAGCGCATCGGCGGCTCGTCGCCGTCGATGAGGTCGACCCCCAGCAGCCGCTCCAGGTGCGGGTGCAGCACAAGGGTGCCGAGCGAGGCGAGCAGCAGCACCACGATGCGGGCCTTCGGGTCGCTACTGGACCGCACCAGGCCCTGCCGCTGGGCGTCGGCGGTGTAGCGCTCGGCGTCGGCGACGAGCTGGTCGACCAGCTCGTTGACGTGCGGGCTGCCGTCGGTGACGGTGCGCGCGAAGTAGCGCACCAGCGGCCGGCGCTCCGGTAAGCCCTCGAACATCGAGAGCGGGTCGAGGCGCGTGCCCCGCGCGACGGCGTCGGCCTTGATGCCCCTCAGGGTGGCGGCAACATGCGTGTCGCAGGCGACCCGCAGGCCGTCCTTGGAGCCGTAGTGGTGCAGGATCAGCGCCGGCGACACCCCGGCATCTGCCGCGATCGCCTTGAGGCTGGTGGCTCGCACGCCATGGCGGCCGAACAGGTCGACGGCGACCCGCAGGATCCGCTCCGCACCGGTGCCGTCCGGCAGTGCCTCGGCATCGACCCGCTGTGTCATCCCTGCTCCCTCGCAACTGGTCCCCAGTCCAGGCTGACTGAACGTACAGTCAGCCTACTCCTCAAGGCGGGCCCGGTGCTAGCCCCGGACCGTCCGGCCTTCTCTGCGAGACTGGCCCGGTGACTGTCACCGTGCACGAGCTCAACGTTCTCCTCGACCGTCTCGAGGACGATGCGGCCGAGGACGGCGAGCTCGACCCCGACGCGCTCTATGAGGGCTTCACCGCCTGGGCCGCCGGCACCGGCCGCGCGCTCTACCCCCACCAGGACGAGGCGTTGCTGGAGATCGCCACCGGCTCGCACGTCATCGTGGCGACGCCCACCGGGTCGGGGAAGTCGATGATCGCGCTGGCGGCCCACACCGTGGCGCTGGCCCGGGGCGAGCGCACGTACTACACCGCGCCGCTCAAGGCGCTGGTGAGTGAGAAGTTCTTCGAGCTCGTCGCGCTGTTCGGCTCGTCGAACGTCGGCATGGTCACCGGGGACTCGGCGATCAACCCCGACGCCCCGATCATCTGCTGCACCGCGGAGATCCTCGCCAACCAGGCGCTGCGCGAGGGTGCCGCGCTGGACGCCGGGATCGTCGTCATGGACGAGTTCCATTTCTACGCCGACCCGCAGCGCGGCTGGGCCTGGCAGGTCCCGCTCCTCGAGCTGCCCCACACCCAGTTCGTGCTGCTCAGCGCCACGCTGGGCGACGTCTCGTTCTTCGTCGAGGACCTGCAGCGGCGCACCGACCGTGACGTCGCGGTGGTCGACGACGCCGAGCGGCCGGTGCCGCTGAGCTTCGACTACTCCGTCGAACCGATCCAGGACCTGCTGCTGCGGCTGGTGCAGACCCACAAGTCGCCGGTGTACGTCGTCCACTTCGCGCAGAAGGACGCCGTCGAGCGCGCGCAGGCGCTCACCTCGGTGAACATCGCCTCCCGCGAGCGGCGCGACGAGATCGCCGAGGCGCTCGGGGACTTCCGCTTCGCCAAGGGCTTTGGCCAGACGCTCTCGCGGCTGCTGCGGCTGGGGATCGGCGTCCACCACGCGGGGATGCTGCCGCGCTACCGGCGGTTGGTCGAGCGGCTGACCCAGGCCGGGCTGCTCGCCGTCGTCTGCGGCACCGACACCCTCGGCGTCGGCATCAACGTGCCGATCCGCACTGTGGTGTTCACCGCGATGACCAAGTTCGACGGCGAGCGTTCGCGCCACCTCAGCGCCCGCGAGTTCCACCAGATCGCTGGCCGCGCCGGCCGCGCGGGCTACGACACCACCGGCGAGGTGATCGTCCAGGCGCCCGAGCACGTCATCGAGAACGCCAAGTCGCTGGCCAAGGCCGGCGACGACGAGCGCAAGCGGAAGAAGATCGTCCGCAAGAAGGCCCCCAGCGGCGTCGTCAACTGGACCGACAAGACCTTCGAGCGGCTGCGTGACGCCTCGCCGGAGCCGCTGACCAGCCAGTTCTCCGTCACTCACACAATGGTGCTGTCGGTGCTGGCCCGCCCGGGCGACCCGGTCAAGGCGATGTACAAGCTGCTCACCGACAACCACGAGCCGCGCTCGCCGCGCAACATGCACATCCGCCGGGCGGTGGAGATCTACCGCTCGTTGCGCACCGCCGGCGTCGTCGAGCACCACGACGCCGCGTGGCGCCGCGCCCACCCCGGCGAGCCCTACGTCCACCTCACCCTCGACCTGCCCCGGGACTTCGCGCTCAACGCACCGCTGTCGCCGTTCGCGCTGGCGTCCATCGACCTCCTCGACGTCGACGCACCGGACTTCGCGCTCGACGTCGTCTCGGTCATCGAGGCCACCCTGGAGGACCCGCGGCCGCTGCTGTACGCCCAGCAGCGCGCGGCCCGCGGCGACGCGATCGGCCAGATGAAGGCCGAGGGCATGGAGTACGAGGACCGGATGGCGGCGCTGGAGGAGATCACCTGGCCGCGGCCGCTGGCCGAGCTGCTCGAGGCCGCACTGACCCTCTACCGGCAGACCAACCCGTGGGTCGCCGACAACGAGCTCAAGGCGAAGTCGGTGGTGCGCGAGATGGTGGAGAGCGCGATGACGTTCTCCGAGCTGGTCTCCCGCTACGACGTCGGACGCAGCGAGGGAGTCGTGCTGCGCTACCTCACCGACGCCTACCGCGCGCTGCGCCAGGTGGTGCCCGAGCACGCCCGCACCGAGGAGGTCGAGGAGATCATCGAGTGGCTCGGCACCCTCGTCCGCGCCGTCGACTCCTCGCTGCTCGACGAGTGGGAGTCCCTCCGCGACGCCGCCCCCAGCGCCGCCGCAGCCGCCACCCTCCCCCCTTCCGCCGACAGCAGACTTGTCACCGCCAGCGGGATTGTCACCGACAGCGGGATTGTCGACGTCGTCGAGCGCCGGTTCGGCGAGGGGCCCGACGGCGAGCCGATCGCCTTCACCCGCAACCGGCACGCCTTCCGGGTGGCGGTGCGCAACGCGGTGTTCCGGCGGCTCGACCTCGTCGCGACCGAGCGTCACGAGGCGCTGGGCCAGATGCACGGCGCCGACGGCTGGGACGAGACCCGCTGGCAGCAGGCGATGGCCCCCTACTGGCAGGAGTACGACTGGCTCGGCGTCGACACCGAGGCCCGGTCGGCCGCGCTGGTGCGGATCGTCGAGCGCCCCACCCGCGAGGACCTGCTGCGCGCGGGGATCGCCGAGGACGACGACGCCACGCTCGATCTCGCCGAGCGGCACCGTGCGTGGCTGGTGCGCCAGACCTTCGATGACCCGGAGGGCGACCACGACTGGGGCATCACCGTGCTCGTCGACCTCGACGCCAGCGACGAGGCGACCGGTGCGGTGCTGCGGGTGCTCGAGGTCGGGCCGCGGTGAGCCGGCGGGCACCGGCCGGCACCCTGGCGTTACGCGCACTGCAGACCGCCGGCATCGAGCACACCGTCCGCGAGTACGACCACGACCCGCGCAGCGGACTCTCCTACGGGGCGGAGGCTGCCGCGGCGCTCGGCGTCGACCCCGCGCGGGTCCTCAAGACGCTCGTCGCGCAGGTGGACGATCGGCTCGTGGTCGCCGTCGTGCCGGTCACCGGGGAGCTCGACCTCAAGGCGTTGGCGGCGTCGGTCGGCGGCAAGCGCGCCACGATGGCGCCGCGGGACGTCGCCGAGCGCGCCACCGGGTACGTCATCGGCGGGATCTCGCCGCTCGGCCAGCGCAAGGCGCTCGCCGTCGTTGTCGACACCACCGCGTTGGACCACCCGGCGGTGCTGGTCAGCGCCGGTCGGCGAGGCTGCGACGTCGAGCTCGCCCCCGGCGACCTCGTCGCGCTCACCGGGGCCCGCACCGCACCGATCGGCCAGTCGTGACCCGCCCCCGTGTGCGGCGCATCCCCGAGCCGGCAATCCCGCCGCACCTCGAGGTCGGCGACGTCACCGACCTCGACGACGCGACGACGTCCGGCGTCGACCTCACCGGCGCCGTGCTCACCACGCTGCGCGAGGCGCAGGTGGACGCGAGCGACCTCAGCCGGGTCCGGGCCGGCGGCGCCGCGTGGGAGCGGGTGACGCTGGCGGACTGCCGGCTCGACGGCGCGGACCTCGCCAACCTGGTGTGGCGCGAGGGCTCGCTGATGCGCTGCTCGGTGCGCGACGCCCGCCTCACCGGCGCCCTGCTCGTCGGGGTGCGGGCGCGGTCGACGCTCCTCGAGGGCGTCCAGGCGAAGCTGACGACGTGGCACGGCACCCAGCTGCGGCGCGTCGTGCTGCGCGGCTGCGACCTGTCCGAGGCAACCTTCACCGAGACGGTGTTCGACGACGTGCTCCTCGAGGACTGCGACCTCTCCGGTGCCCAGCTCTCCGGCCTGCGGTGCACTGACGTCGAGCTGCGCGACTGCCGGCTGGACGGCATCGGCGGCGTCACCGCACTGCGCGGCGCGACGGTCACCGGCGACGACGCCGTCGCGCTGCTGCCGGCGATGGCCCGCGAGCTCGGAATCGTCATCCGCGACTGATGGCCTGGCCCAGACCCGCCCGTGGTGCCACACTGGCACCATGAGGCGCATGAATCTCCGGGACGTGCCCGACGACGTGTATGCAGCACTGGTCGATGCGGCCGAGGCCAACCGCCAGTCACTGTCGGCGTTCGTCGTCGCGCGCCTCACCGAGGTCGCGCAGGTGACGCGGCTCGACGACTATCTCGCGTCGTACCAGCCGCCCGAGGGCAGTGGCGTGTCCCTCGAGGACGCGGCCGCCGCGGTGCGGGACGTGCGCGAGGCCTCGTGAGCCTGGCCGTGGTCGACGCCTCCGCGCTCGTCGCCTTCTATGCGGTCGAGGACCCTCGGCGACAGGCGGTCGTCGCGCGGCTGGCGGTCGGCGACGCGCTGTTCGCGCCGGCACATCTGGACGCTGAGATCGTGTCGGCGCTGCGCGGTCTGAGCCGGTCGAACCCCACGCTGCGGGCGGCGGTGCCGGGAGCGTTGCAGCACGTGGCAGGCTTCCCGATCCGACGCATGCCGCTCGCGCCGCTCCTGCAACGGATCTGGGAACTGCGCGACAACGTCACCGCGTACGACGCCGCGTACGTCGCCCTGACAGAACGGCTGGACGGCCGGCTCGTCACCTGCGACCGCAAGCTCGCCGAGGCCAACGGACCTCGCTGCACGTTCGACCTGATGACCTGACTCGCCCTCCCTCGACACAGCGCCCGACCGGCGGCAGGATGGCAGCCCGACGAACCGAGGAGATCACCATGAGCAAGCGTCGATCGAAGGATGTGAGCGCTGGTGCTCGCGTCATGACGGTCGCGCTCGGCGCCGTCCAGCTCACGCTGGCGGCCACGGCGTGGGCCGACCTGGCGAAGCGTCCCAGCGAACAGGTCAGGGGCCCCAAGGCGGTTTGGGCCGTGGTGATCGCGGTGAACTTCGTCGGCCCGATCACCTACTTCGCCAAGGGCCGCCACCCCGCCTGAGCCGGCCGCCACCCACACGGCCGCCGTCGCCGTCAATCGAAGGATGGACGCGTCACCCCGGCCCACCGTGCCAAGGTGCTCGGGTGACGACGAGAGAACGAGCCGGCGACGGCAGCGAGCTGCGGCCGATGGCCGGCTGGCACTTCATCTACCGGTCGGTGCTGGGCACCGAGCACGACGGCGCACGGTGGGACATCGACGTCGACTTCTTCGACTGGGACGACAAGGTGGTGCTGTACCGCGACGGCCGGCAGGACCGGGTGCAGCGCGGCCGGACACGATTCCCGCTCGACGACGGCGCGCGGATCGAGGCCGCGATGAGCACCTTCGGTCTGCGCCGGGCCCACCTCGTGCTGCCCGACGGCACCGAGCGCCCACTGGTCCCCGCGCGCGGGACCGGCGAGCGCTGGCGGGCCGATCTCGACCGCGACCACCCCACGATCAGCCGGCGACTCGGGGCGGCGTCGACGGCGGTGCTCGTCATCGCCCTCGTGCTGCAGCTGCCCCAGCTCGTCGCGGCAGTCGCCGAGCTCACCGGCTGGTTCACGTTCGTCGCGCCGGTCACGCTGCCCGGCGTGCTCAACACCCCGCTGACCATCGCCGCCGTGCTCGCCGCCCTCGAACGGGCGCTGCGGCTGCGGCACCACTGGCTGATCGACTGAGCAGGCGACCGAGCGACCAGTTCTGGTAAGTTTATCGATCATCGTTGTTATCGATAAGCGTGAAGGATGATCGCAATGGCCCGCACGTCACCTTCCTCCCCCAGCCGCCGCGCCAGCACGACGGCGGACCACGTCGGCCTGTGGCTCATCGGCGCCGGCGCCGCGCTGGTGGCACTGCTGCACGCCGTCGGGATCGTCCTCGCCGGCCGCCAGACCCTCGGCAGCGGCCCGCTCGAGGTCCGCGACATGACGATCGGCGATGCCGCCACACCGGCGTTCACCGAGCCGATCGCTGCGATCACCGACGCCCGCTACGAGTCCGTGACGATCACCGTCGAGGGCGCGCCGCAGTCGGCCCGGTGGCTGCTGTGGGGCGCCGACGCCGTGAGCTCGCTGGCGGCGATCGGCATCTGCCTCGCGCTGCTGTGGCTGTGCGTCCGCGTGGCGCGGCAGCGCCCCTTCGGCAGGTCGATCAGCGCGGCGCTGCTGACGACCGCGGCGCTCGTGATGGCCGGCGGGGTGCTCGGACAGTTCCTCGGCGCCATCGGCCGGGCCGAGATCGTCTCCTTCCTCGGGCCGGAGTCGACCGGGGGGTACCACGGCGCGGGGGCGGCCGAGGGCTTCCTCGGCCTGGCCATGGAGATCAGCCTGGCGCCGATCGGCATCGGGCTCGCCCTGGGGGTCGTCGCCGCCGCCTTCGAGATCGGCGCCCGGCTGCAGCGGGACACCGAGGGGCTGGTCTGATGGCTCGCGCCGCCGACGACGACGCGCCCACCGGCGTCCACTGCCGCCTCGACGAGCTGCTTGCTGACCGCGCGATGACGCTGACGCGGCTGAGCGAGCTCGTCGGGGTGAGCATCGTCAACCTTTCGGTGCTCAAGAACAACCGCGCCCGCGCGATCCGGTTCTCCACGCTCGTCGCGATCTGCCAGGCGCTCGACTGCGAGATCGGCGAGCTCCTCGTCCGCAGCGACCGGCTGGCCCCACCGGTCCGCTGACCGCCGGGACCCTCAGCCCTTCTTCGCCGCCGCCTTCGCCGCGCGCTTGGTCTCGCGGACCTGGAGCAGGGTGTCCTCGTCGACGACGTCCGCGATCGACCGCAGCGAACCCTCCTCGCCATAGGCTCCGGCGGACTCGCGCCACCCCGGCGCCTCCAGCCCGCCCTGCTTGCCCAGCAGCGCGAGGAAGATCGTCGCCTTCTGCTCGCCGTAGCCCGGCAGCGACTTGAGCCGGCGCAGGATCTGCGGACCGTCGGGCTGCCCGTCGGTCCAGATCCGGGCGGCGTCGCCGTCGTACTCCTCGACGACGACGGCGGCCAGCGCCTGGATCCGCTTGGCCATCGATCCCGGGTAGCGGTGGACCGCAGGCGTCTGGCGCATGACCTCGGTCAGCTCGTCAAGGTCGAGACGGGCCAGCGTCGCGGCGTCGAACCGTTCGAGGCGGTCGGCCAGCTTGGCGGGGCCGGCGAACGCGGTCTCCATCGGCACCTGCTGGTCGAGCAGCATGCCAACGAGCAGCGCGAACGGGTCGGTCGACAGCAGCCGGTCGGCGGCCTCGTCTCCGGTGAGGTGCAGGTCCATGGCCCCGATCCTGCCACCCGGGAGGCCGGCAGCGCGACGGGGTCCTGCGCCAGGAGCGGCGCAGGACCCCGTGCGGTCAGCGGTCCGGTCAGAGGTTGGCCGGGCCTGCGATCTCGACGAGCTCCTCGGCGGTGCCGAGGCGCTCGCTGCGCAGCTCGTCGAGCGCGTTGCGCTCGGCGTTCGGCTGCGCCTCGAGCTGCATCCGCATCGCGCGCTGCTGGGTCTCCTCGGCGAACTGGCCGAGGATGTCACCGCGGACACGGTTGTCGCTCTGCGCCGCCGACTCGTTGCCGGTGCCGGAGAGGTTGCCCCGGATGATGTTGTCCGACACCTGGGCGGCGCCGGTGGTCCCGGAGACCAGGACGTTGCCGCCCCAGACGCTGGTGCCGTTGTCGCAGGCCGCCAGCGCACCGCCGGCACCGAGCTGGACCCCCACGCCGTTGTCGGCGAAGGTCGCGTGCCCGTCGACCTCGCTGCCACAGACCATCGCCCCGAACTCCGCGCCGGTGACGGTCAGGGCGCCGCCGACCACGGTGTCGATGATGTCGATGTACTGGGTGTCGGTCGCCTGCACGACGCGGTTGACGTCCGAGCTCTCCAGCAGGACGGACCCGCCGGTGGCGGCGACACGGCCGGCGAAGGAGGACTCGTAGGTCCACAGGAACGACTCGGGGTTGACGTTGGGGTTGCCGTTGTAGGCGTTGACCTCGGTGTAGTCGAGGTAGACGCCGAAGGCGCCGCGGTTGACGACGTTGCCGTCCACCGTGGAGTCCACCAGGTCGAGGTAGGCGTCAGCCTGGACGTTGACGTTCCCGTTGACGGTGAGCCCGTTGCCGACGAGGTCGGCCCCGGCGGCGACGCGCACGTTGCCGGTGACGGTGGTGTCCGCCAGCGAGCAGGCCTTCCCGGCGGGGACGACCAGGTCCCCGGGGACGGTCACCCCCTCGGCGCTCCCGTCGCAGTGGGTGGTCAGGGCGGCCTGCGCCGGACCCATGGCCCCGAACCCGGCAAGCACGAGTCCGCCGATGAGGACGCTGGTCAGTCTCTTTCGCATGGTTTCTCCTTGGCTGAGGTGAGCTTCCCGGGCACGACGGACGACCGCCGGCGCGCTCGGTTCTGAGGGTGGGGATGGCACCGCGAGCTCGACAGGCGCACGCAGGCACCTCGGAGCCCGGACCCAGCGTCGGGCCTGGTGGCGCCGGTGTCTCCACCGCAACGCACCTCGCACGTGTTACGTGACTTCATGTGTCACTGCCCAGTTGACGACGTCTCTGTCAGGGCAACCCCCGGAAGAGAGTGAACCGTCTTATTCGGAAAACAGCAACCCCCCGTTAGGTAGATCGACGTACAGAAGCCCCTCTCGGTTCTTTTGCTTGACGGAACGCAAAATGCAGGCCTACGGTTGGCAGGTTTAGTGACCTGCTTCACCTCCGGATCGCCGCGACGACGCGCCTCACTCCAGCGCCTCGTCGGCCCGGGCCCATCGTCGGGCCCGGACGGGAACCGGCGATGAGGCGGGCATCCACGCCGGGGGGCGTGCGGACGGCCACAGGCTCCCCAGTCGAGAGGAGCAAGATGACCGACAAGACGACCAGCCCCGCCCGACCCACCGGCGGCGGCCTCTCGAGACGCACGATGCTCGGCGGCGCCGCTGCCGCGGTGTTCGCGCCCGCTGCTGCGGCTGCGCTCGCCACCCCTGCGGCGGCAGCGCCGGGCCGGGCCGCCGACCCGCTCGCGACGGTCCACCGCATCACGATGTACGCCGAGGACATGGGCGGCGGCCAGGTGGGCTACGGGCTGGCGCCCGGCGAGGCGACGATTCCCGGCCCCATCCTCGAGATGTACGAGGGCGACACCATGGAGATCACGCTGGTCAACACCACCGACCGTGATCTGTCCATCCACCCCCACGGGGTGCTGTACGACACCGAGTCCGACGGCTCGCCGATGAACTTCTCGTACAACAAGCCGGGCGAGACCCGGACGTACATCTGGCGGACGACCGGCGAGAAGTCGCTGGGCCGGTGGAGCCGGCCTGGCACCGCCGGCTACTGGCACTACCACGACCACGCGATGGGCACGCCGCACGGCACCGGCGGGCTGCAGGCCGGGCTCTACGGGGCGCTCATCGTCCGTCGTCGGGGCGACATCCTGCCCGACCGGCAGTTCACGGTCGTCTTCAACGGGATGCTCACCAACAACAAGGTCGCCCCGGACACCCCGATGTTCGAGGCCAACCTCGGCGAGACGGTGGAGTACATCTGCATCGGCCACGGTGACATGTTTCACACCTTCCACCTGCACGCGCACCGCTGGGCGGACAACCGCACCGGCTACCTCGAGGGCCCGCGCGACTCCAGCCAGATCATCGACAACAAGGACCTCAACCCGGGATCGTCCTTCGGCTTCCAGGTGATCGCCGGCGAGGACGTCGGCCCCGGTGCGTGGATGTACCACTGCCACGTCCAGTTCCACTCCGACGGCGGGATGGCGGGCATCTTCCTGGTCCGCAATGCGGACGGCAGCATGCCCGACGGCGCCCAGGAGTCCATCGACTGGTTCCACGAGCACGAAGGAGGCGACCACTAGGCATACCTCGCGGCCCGCCAGATCGCGGGCCGAAACTACTTCACAAGGGGGAGAAGTTGAGCAACACATCAAGAGCAAGCGCCGGCCTCAGGGCTGGCCGGCTCCGGCGTCTCAAGCACGCCGGAGCCCTGACGGCGAGTGCCGCGGTCATGCTGAGCATGACCGCCGGTCCCGCCCTCGCATCGCCAGGGAGCTCCGACAGCTCCCGCGACGCCACCGCCAGCAAGGGCCGCAGCGCCGCGAGCGCGCAACCGAAGTCGGTGGCACCAGCGGCGTCGGCCGCAGACCAGGACGTCGATGTCCTCGTCTTCCACGGTGATCCGGCCGCGCAGGACGACCCGGTCGTCGAGGCCACTCAGGCCATCGAGGAACTGGGCGCCGAGAACGGGTTCGGCGTCACCGCCTCCACCGACCCGGCCGACTTCACCGACGAGAACCTCGACAACTACCGCGGGGTGGTGTTCCTCGCCGCCGAGGGCAGTGCCCTCGACGCCGCCCAGGAGGGCGCGCTGCAGGACTTCATCAGCGACGGCGGTGGCTTCCTCGGAGTCCGTGACGCCGTCACCGCCCAGCCCGAGTCCCAGTGGTTCACCGAGCTCCTCGGCGCCCGGCCCGCCGGGATCAGCTCGGTCGCCGAGATCTCCGCGACGGGCGACAGCCCGGGCAACGAGGGCGTCGAGAACCTCATCGACGACAACGAGAACACCAAGTGGCTCGCCTTCGCGGAAACCTCCACGATCACCCTCGAGCTCGCCGAGCCCGCCGTCATCACGAGCTACACCATGACGTCCGCCAACGACTTCGCGGGCCGTGACCCGGAGACGTGGACGCTGCGCGGCTCCACCGACGGCGAGACCTGGGTGGACCTCGACACGCGCAGCGACGACTTCCCGGAGCGCTTCCAGCGCAAGACCTACGAGATCGACAACACCGAGTCGTACCAGCACTTCCAGCTGGACATCACCGCCAACGCCGGGGACTCATCGGTCCAGCTCGCCGACTGGCTGCTCTTCGCCGACGAGCCGATCGAACCGCCCGACGTGGAGATCCCGGTCCAGGAGGCGACCGTCAACGTCACCGACCAAGCACACCCGGCCACGGCGGAGCTCCCGCAGACGTGGACGCGTTCGGACAAGTGGCTCAACTGGGACGTCAACCCGACCGGAGAGGTCCACACCGTCGCCCAGATCGACGAGACCAGCTACGAGCCCGGTGACAACGCCAACGGCGCGTTCCACCCGATCGCCTGGTGCCGCGACTACGACGGCGGCCGGTCGTTCTACACCGGCATGGGCGGCACCGCGGAGAGCTACTCCGAGGACGCCTTCCGCAGCCACCTGCTCGGCGCCATCCAGTGGTCCACCGGAATCATCCGTGGCGACTGCCAGGCCACCATCGGCGACAACTACGAGATCGAGCGGCTCACCGACGAGAACGCCGAGGGCGAGCTCGACCAGATGGGCGAGCCGCACGGGCTGGTCGCCGCCGACGACGGCACGATCTTCTATGTCGGCCGCGGTGCCTGCGCCACGGGCCCCGTCGTCTCGTGGGACGACCCGAACGTGGGCCTGGGCTGCGGCACCATCCACCAGTGGGACCCCGAGACCGGTGAGGCCACGCTGCTGACCACGCTCGACGTGTTCGGCAACCGCGGCAGCGGCGGCGAGCTGGTCAAGACCGAGGAGGGCCTGTTCGGCATCGAGCCGGACCCGAACTTCGCGGAGAACAACTGGCTCTACGTCTACTGGATGCCGCACGAGTCGATCGACACCGAGGACCGGATCGGGATGCGCACCGTCTCCCGGTTCACCTATGACCGGGAGAACCTGACCATCGACCAGGACACCCGGGTCGACCTGCTCGAGTGGCAGACCCAGATCCACAGCTGCTGCCACGCCGGCGGCGGCATGGGCTTCGACGACGACGGCAACCTGTACGTCGCCACCGGTGACAACAACTCCTCCCAGGGCTCGGACGGATACTCCGGCAACAACTGGACCCAGGAGTACGCCGGCATCTCGTTCCAGGACGCGCGGCGCACCTCGGGCAACACCAACAACCTCAACGGCAAGATCCTGCGGATCCACCCCGAGGAGGACGGCAGCTACACGATCCCCGAGGACAACCTGTTCACCGGCGCCGAGGGCAACGGGGACCAGGCACGCCCGGAGATCTACGTCATGGGCGTGCGCAACCCGTCACGCATCCAGATCGACCCGGACACCGACTGGCTGACCGCAGCCTGGGTCGGTCCCGACGCGTTCGGGCCGGACCCAGAGCTGGGCCCGGCCAAGTACGAGACGGCGACCATCATCACCTCGGCGGGCAACCAGGGCTGGCCGTACTGCATGGGTGACCGCCAGCCGT
This sequence comes from Georgenia sunbinii, assembly GCF_036421875.1. NCBI lineage: Bacteria > Bacillati > Actinomycetota > Actinomycetes > Allobogoriellales > Allobogoriellaceae > Georgenia > Georgenia sunbinii. Next base: position 168,213 of record NZ_JAZGOL010000006.1, read on the forward strand.
ACCGCGACCGCAGCAACGAGGACGCCAGCGTCCTCACCGACTGGTACGACTGCGACAACCTGGAGAACAACTCGCCACGCAACACCGGCCTGGTGGACATCCCCGACGCTCGGGACAACATGATCTGGTACGCCCCCGAGGGTGGTGGCCCGGTCTTCCCGCGCGACGAGGACGGCATCCCCAGCTACGAGTCCGACGAGGCCACCTACACCCAGCCCTACCTGCAGGGTGGCGGTCAGGCCGTCATGTCCGGCCCGACCTACCGCATGTCGCAGGTCGACGAGGACAGCGAGATCGCCTGGCCCTCCTACTGGGAAGGGAAGTGGCTCATCGGTGACCAGTCCAACTCGAACAACCGGATTGCCGTGACCGCCGACCCCGACGGGATCGACGAGCAGGCACCGCCGCTGTACGCGGAGGACCTGCGCCACATCATCCGCGCCGGTGGCGGCGACAACCAGCTGCAGAGCTGGATGGACGCCGAGTTCGGGCCGGACGGTGCGCTGTACCTGCTCGACTACGGCAGCGCGTTCTTCACGCTGCACGACAACCAGAAGCTCATCCGCATCGCCTACACCGGTGGCCCGGCGACCCCGGCGCCCACCGCAACCGCGGCGAGCATCCAGAGCAGCCCGCTGACCGTGCAGTTCTCCGGATCCCGGTCCGGCGGCGTGGCCTGGGAGTGGGACTTCGGTGACGGCAACACCTCCACCGAGCCCAACCCCCGGCACACCTACGACCGGGTGGACAGTTACGACGTCACGCTGACCGTGACCTACGCGGACGGCACGGTGGAGACGGTCGAGACCGTCTCGACCATCGAGTGCGCCGTTCCCGACGCGCGCGACACCGTGTGGATCGGTGACGTCGACACCGGCGTGGCCAACCAGGACCTCGGTGGCTGCACCATCGCCGACCTCATCAACGACGAGGGCGAGTGGGACAACCACGGCGCGTTCATCCGCCACGTCAACGACGTTGTGCGCCAGCTCCGGGCCGACGGCGTGGTCACCGGTCGTGACGGGGGCCAGCTGAGCAACGGGGCAGCACGCTCCGAGATCGGCAACCCCGGACAGACCGGTTACGAGTGGCTGTTCGACGGCACCGCCGAGTCGCTCGACGACTGGCGACAGGCACCGGGCGGTCACTTCGAGCTGCTCCCGGACGGGTCGATCCTGAGCCAGGGCGGCCTGGGCATGCTGTGGTACGAGGCGGAGGAGTTCTCGGACTTCTCGCTCAAGCTGCAGTTCCGGGACGTCTCCGAGGGCGACACCTACGCCAACGGCGGCGTGTTCGTCCGGTTCCCGGACCCGACTGCCGAGGAGCAGCCGGAGTGCGGTGAGGGTCAGTCCGAGGCCTGGGTCGCCATCATGTGCGGTCACGAGATCCAGCTGTACGACGGCCCGACCGGCGAGCCGCAGAAGACCGGATCGGTGTACAACTTCGACCCGGTCGCGCTCGAGGACGCTGGTGTCACCGACAAGGGCGTGTGGAACGACTACGAGATCCGCGTCGTCGGCCAGCAGTACACGATCCTGCGCAACGGCGTGGTCATCAACGAGTTCGAGAACTCGCCCGGCCAGGAGTCGTCCCGTGCCGGTGACCCGCCCACGGATCTGCGGCAGTTCGCCAGCGGCTACATCGGCCTGCAGAACCACGGCAGCAACGACCTGATGGAGATGCGCAACGTTCGCGTGCGTGACCTGTCCTAGGTCGTGATCCACGGGCCGGTGCGGCGAGCGGGCAGCCCGCTCGCCNTCCCGCAACCCGAAAGGTGCACTGCTCATATGTCTCAGCAAGTGATGTCACCCCAGATCCACCATCGTCGACCGGCACGCCGCACACTGCTCCGGCGCATCGTCGTCGCCCTCCTTGGCGCGCTCACCGGCCTCTCCCTCGTCCCGATGGCGGCCTCCGCCCAGGACCAGGTGCTCACCTGGACGTCGGGCAACAGCGTCACCGACTATCTCAGCGCACCGGAGACGGCGGTCGCCGGGACCGCGCAGGTCATCTTCGACAACAGCGTGGCGGCCGGGAACACCTCCGGCATGCCCCACACGCTGACCTTCGACACCTCGACGCCGGGCTACAACCACGACGTCGACCTCAACATCACCGCCAACCCGTACGACGCGAACGAGGGGTACTACGAGGCCGAGATCACGCTGACGCCGGGCACCTACCGGTACTTCTGCGCCATCCCGGGCCACGGGATGATGACGGGCGAGTTCACCGTCACCGACGACGGCGGTGGCGAACCGGACCCGGAGGACACCACTCCCCCGGCGGTCTCCGCCGAGGTCACCGGCGACCAGGACGAGGACGGCAACTTCATCGGCTCCGCCGAGGTCGCCATCACCGCCACCGACGACGACTCCGGCGTCGACACCATCGAGTACTCACTCAACGACGGCGAGTTCGCCCCCTACACCGAGCCCATCACCATCACCGAGCTCGGCGACCACACCGTCAACTACCGAGCCACCGACGTCGCCGGCAACACCGCCGACGGCACGGTGGACCTGACCATCGTCGAGGACGACGGCGGCGAACCCGACCCCGAGGACACCACTCCCCCGACCGTCACCGCCGAAGCCACCGGCGACCAGGACGAGGACGGCAACTTCATCGGCTCCGCCGAGGTCGCCATCACCGCCACCGACGACGACTCCGGCGTCGACACCATCGAGTACTCACTCAACGACGGCGAGTTCGCCCCCTACACCGAGCCCATCACCATCACCGAGCCCGGCGACCACACCGTCAACTACCGAGCCACCGACGTCGCCGGCAACACCGCCGACGGCACGGTGGACCTCACCATCGTCGAGGACGACGGCGGCGAACCCGACCCCGAGGACACCACTCCCCCGACCGTCACCGCCGAAGCCACCGGCGACCAGGACGAGGACGGCAACTTCATCGGCTCCGCCGACGTCGCCATCACCGCCACCGACGACGACTCCGGCGTCGACACCATCGAGTACTCACTCAACGACGGCGAGTTCACGCACTACCACGCACCGATCGCGATCTCGGAGGTCGGTGACCACACCGTCGACTACCGAGCCACCGACGTCGCCGGCAACACCGCCGACGGGTCGGTCAGCCTCACGATCGTCGAGGAGGACGGCGGCGACCCGGACCCGGGCGAGTGCTCCGACACCCGGGCGACGGTCATCATCGGCGACGTCGACAGCGGGGTGGCCAACGCCGATCTCGGCGACGGCTGCACGATCAACGACCTCATTGACGAGGGCGGTGACTACGCGACCCACGGCCAGTTCGTCCGGCACGTCGGCGACGTGGTCCGGCCGCTCGCCGGCGACGGCGTCATCTCCCAGCGGGAGATCGGCGCGATCCTGCGAGCCGCCGCCCGCTCGGAGGTCGGCAAGTAGCCAGCTGACCGCGACGTGATCGCAGGGGTGGTAGCCGGACCAGTGTCCGGCTACCACCCCTTCGTCGTCGGTGAGGCGTAGGCTCTCGCTGTGGCCTTCTCGACAGGCCCGGACGGCGCGATGCCGAATCACGCGCGCCCGGCGAGGCGTGTGACGACGGCGGCTCCGGGTGCGGCCCGGAGCCGGATCCCGCGCCGGGTGCCGAGCCCGGCACCGCCGCCGGAGGCCCGTACCGGCGTCGTGCGGTGGCTGCTGCGCCACCAGGTGAGCCCCACCGGGCCGCACACCGCCGACCCGGCCGATCGCCAGCACGCCTGGTGGAAGGTCATGTGCCTCACCGGGGTGGACTACTTCTCCACGCTCGCCTACCTGCCCGGCATCGCGGCGCTTGCCGCGGGGGCGCTGTCACCGCTGGCGACGGCCCTCATCGTCGCACTCACCCTGCTCGGTGTGCTGCCGATGTACCGGCGAGTAGCGGCGCAGAGCCCTCGCGGCCAGGGCTCGATCGCGATGCTCGAGCACCTCCTGCCGTTCTGGCGCGGCAAGGTGTTCGTCCTCGTGCTGCTCGGCTTCGTGGTGACCTCCTGGGTCATCACCATCACGCTCTCCGCAGCGGACGCGTCGGTCCACGTGCTCCAGAGCCCGCTCGCACCCGGGGCGCTGTCGGGACAGGCGATCGCGGTCACCGTCACCCTGCTCCTCGTGCTCGGTGGGGTGTTCCTCCTCGGCTTCACCGAGGCGATCGGCGTCGCCATCCCGGTCGTGGCGCTGTTCCTCGGGCTCAACGCCGTCGTCGTCACCGCGGGGGTCGTCGAGATCGTCTCGCGCCCGGACCTCAGCCTGGCGTGGGCGCAGGCCGCGACGGCCGGCTCCGCCACCGAGGCGCTGACCGCGCTCGTCATCGCCTTCCCGCTGCTGGTGCTCGGACTCTCCGGGTTCGAGACCGGCGTGAGCATGATGCCCCTCGTGGCGGCCGAAGGGCACGGCCACCGCCACCTGCAGGCCCGGGTGCACAACACCCGCAAGCTGCTGACCACCGCGGCGGTCATCATGTCCGGCTACCTGCTGGCGACCAGCGTCGTCACGGCCGTCCTCATCCCACCCGAGGAGTTCGCCCCCGGCGGCGCCGCGAACGGCCGGGCGCTGGCCTACGTCGCGCACGACCTGCTCGGCGAGGGCGTCGGCACCGCCTACGACGTCAGCACCATCCTCATCCTGTGGTTCGCCGGCGCCTCGGCGCTGGCCGGCCTCATCAACATCGTGCCGCGCTACCTGCCCGGCTACGGCATGGCGCCGGAGTGGGGCCGGGCGGTGCGGCCGGTCGTCCTCGTGCTCACCGCCGTCGCCGTGCTCCTGACGATCGGCTTCGACGCCGACGTCGACCGGCAGGCCGGGGCGTATGCGACCGGCATCCTCACGATGATGCTGTCCGGTGCGGTCGCGGTGACCATCTCGTCGGCCCGGAAGGCGCGCCGCCGCGCCGTCGTCGGGTTCGGGCTGCTCAGCGTGATCCTCGGCTACGCCCTCGTCGACAACATCATCACCCACCCCGACGGGATCGCCTTCGCCGGGTTGTTCGTCGTTGTCATCATGGCCGTCTCGCTCGTCTCGCGGGCGGCCCGCTCCATCGAGCTGCGGGTCGGGTCGATCAGCTTCGACGACGCCGCGCGCCGCTACATCACCGACGCGCTGCGCCAGGACGGCACGCTGCGCGTCATCGCCAAGCGTCACGAGCCCGGCGGTGCGGAGCAGTACGCGCACAAGGAGCGCAGCAGCACACCCTCAACCCGCTGCCCGCGGTCTCCCACGTGCTGTTCCTCGAGGTCGGCGTCGACGACCCGTCGCGGTTCAGCGAGGACCTCGAGGTGCACGGCGTCCAGATCGACGGCCACCGGGTGCTGCGGGTGCGTAGCCCGGCGGTGCCGAACGCGATCGCCGGCATCCTCATCGCGCTCGGCACCACCACCGGCACCCGGCCGCACTGCTACTTCGCCTGGTCCGAGGGGTCGCCGGTGCACCACCTGCTGCGCTACCTGTTCCTCGGGCAGGGGGACACCCCGGTGATGGTCCGCGAGATCATCCGGCGCACCGAGGCCCGGCCCGAGCATCGCCCGACGATCCACGTCGGCGGCTGACCACCGGCCGCGGGGTGGTTGGGCCGCCGGGACGGCGTGTGGCCGGGCAGCCAGGCGGACGCGGGCCTCAGCCAGCGATGAGCGCCGGCACCGCCTGCACGGCGGTGGCCACCGCGACGGCCGCGAGCAACAGACCGAACAGCAGGCTCAGGGTGGCGGGCTTGGCGCGGGTCGACAGCCGGGCACCGAGGAGGCCACCCACCATCGACGTCACCGCAAAGGCGGCGACGACCCACCAGTCCATCGGGTAGCTCTGCCCGATGCGGCCGGCCAGCCCCACGACGGTGTTGACGGCGATGACGAGCAGCGAGGTCCCCACCGCGGCGCGCATCCCGACCCCCATGACCAGCACCAGGGCAGGCACCACGATGAACCCGCCGCCGACCCCGAAGAGCCCGGTGAGCAGGCCCGCGACGCTGGCGGCGACGACGGTGAGCAACGGCCGCCGTCGAGCCGTCCGGTGTCCCGCGTCGTCAGCGTCAGCCTCGACGTCGCCAGCCGGGCTGGTACCAGCCGCGGAGAGCCGCCCACGCTCCTGACGTGCCCTCCGCCAGGACCGGCGCAGCATGATGGTGGCCACCGCGAGCAGCAGCGCAGCGAGCAGCACCATGAGCAGCTCGGCGTCGATGAGCCGCGCCGTCCACGCGCCGGCGAGCGCGCCGACGCTACCCAGTCCGCCGAAGGCCAGCCCCTGCGTCCAGTTCACGTGCCCGGCACGGGCGTGGGGCAGCAGCGACACCAGCGAGGATGCCCCGACGATCACCAGGGATGCCGCCGCGGCGGCGTGCGGCTCGAAGCCGAGCACGTAGACGAGGATCGGGAACGACAGGATCCCACCACCGGCCCCGAGGGTGCCGACCACGACGCCGACGAGGACCCCGATGGCTGCCGCCAGGATCACGGCGCCGCTCCGGCCGTCACGGCGCCGCTCCGGCGGTCATACCGGCGAGACGGCGGTGCGCGGCCCGAACACCCCGGCCCCGACGCGCACCATGGTGGCGCCCGCGGCGACGGCGATCTCCAGGTCGTTGCTCATCCCCATCGACAGCTCGACGGCCTCGGCGGTGCCCGGCGCCCGCGCGTCACGCACCTCGTCGCGCAGCTGCGCGAGCCGCTCGTAGGAGCCGCGGACGACGTCGACGTCGGTCGAGTTGGCCCCGATGGTCATCAGCCCGCGCAGCCGCAGGTGCGTCAGCGTGCCCACCCCGGCCGCCAGCTCGACCGCGTCGGCGACGTGGATGCCGCCCTTGGTGGGTTCCTCGGAGGTGTTGACCTGGACGAACACGTCGAGGATCCGGTCGGCCGCCGTCGCGAGCCGGTCGAGCCGTTCGGCCAGTGCGAAGCTGCCCACGCTCTGCACGCACGAGACGAGCGGGACCACCTTGCCGGCCTTGTTGGACTGCAGGTGGCCGATGAAGTGCATCTCGTGGGACAGATCGACGATCGCCGGCGTCATCGCGATGAGCTCCTGCGCCCGGTTGTGTCCGAGGAGGCGCGCGCCGTCGCCGACCACGTGGCGGACCCGTTCGGCGTCCTGCTCCTTGACGGCGACGAGCAGCTCGACCTCGTCGGGCCGGCGCCCGACCACCTCTGCCGCTGTCGCGATCCGGTGCCGCACCGCCGCGAGCCGCTGGGAGAACTCCGACATCACAGTGCCGAGGATATCCCGTCCCGACGGCGTGGCCCGCCCCGGCCGCCCGGCGGCGGGTGCCCCGTGCCATGTGGTGCCGCGCTCAGCGCTCCCGCTCGGTGCGGATGTCGTCGTCCGCGGCCGGCTCGTCGGCGACGTCGTCGCCGTCGGCCGGCTCGTCGACGCGGATGTCGTCGTCCCCGGTCGGCTCGTCCGCGGTGTCGTCGTCGTCGGGCTCGTCGACACGGATGTCGTCATCCTCGGCCACCGGCTCCACGACGTCGTCATCCTCCGCGACCGGCTCAGCGACGACGGTGGTGGGCGTCCCTGCCGATCGGCGCGTGAGGTGGGCGACGGCGACGAGCGCCAGCCCGGCCACCACCCACGCGAGCAGGACGAGCGCCGGAGCGAGCCCGCCACCGCCGCTGAAGAAGGCGGTGGACCGCACCAGGGACCCGAGTGCCCCGCCGGGCAGCATCTGTCCCACGGCTCCCCAGCCGGCAGGCAGCAGCGGCGGCGCCGATGTGATGCCGGCCAGGCCAATGCCCGGAACCACGACCAGCAGGGCGAACGCTGCCGCCAGGACCAGTCCGCCGATCGCCATCAGTCCGAGGGCCGGAAGCGCCACGGCGAGGACGGCGAGCGCCACGACGGCGGCCACCGGCAGCAGCGCGCCGTCGATGCTCCCGACGAGCTCGAGCGCACCGGCGATCGCCACCCCGAGCCCGATCGCCAGTCCCAGGGTGGCGATGAGCTGGGTCTTCAGCCGGCCCGGTGCGAGCCGGCCGATCAGCACCGCCCCCAGCAGCCCCGCGACCGCCGCGAGCGCAGCGCCGACGTGGATGCCGTACCCGCTCGGGTCGTCCTGGCTGCCGGGCGCCACGTCCTCGACGCTGGCGCCCAATGCGCCGCCGACTGATCCCAGGTACTGGCTCATCACCGACCCGGAGCCGGAGGAGATGAGGGCCGTCGCGGACGTCTCGTCGATCGAGAAGCCGGCGTAGATCTCGCGGACGAGCACCGCCTCCCGCAGGGCCTCCGCGTCGTCGTAGGTCACGACGTCGAACCCGCCGGGCTGGATCGACTCCAGCATCTCCTCGAGCTGGCTCGCCGACTCCCCCACGGCACCGACGGGTATCTCGCGCGGGTTGGTGTCCAGGTACGGGACGGCGATGGCCACCACGGCGAACACCACGGACAGCATGAGCGCGAGGACGACGCCGACGATCCGGACGACGCCGCCCCGGGAGGTCACACGACCGCCGTCGTCGTCGGCCACCACCACTGCCGGTGGTTCCGGGTCCGCGGTCGGCGACGCGGTCGAGCCGTCGCTGGGCGGGAGGTCACCGGTCTCGTCGGGGACGTCGGTCGGCGTGGGGTGCTCGGGCGAGGTCATCAATCTCCTACAACTGGGCCGACGGAGTGTTCCGCCGCGTCGGGCACCGTACCGGCCGCAACTGTGAGGTTCCTGGGCGGCGCGCCCGAGCCCGTGCTTCCCTACGGCACCCGGTAGGTCCACTCGTCGTCGAGGAACTTGGTCCGCATGAGCTCCTCGGCGCGGCGCAGCTCCTCGTCGGTGTACTCCGAGCGGCGGGTGTCGTAGCGGCCCTCGAAGTGCGCGATGAATGCGTCGATGATGTCCGCACGTGCCATGCCGGTCTGCGAGCGCATCGGGTCGACCCGCTTGTTCGCGCTCTTGGTGCCCTTGTCCGACATCTTCTCCCGGCCGATGCGCAGCACCTCGAGCATCTTGTCGGCGTCGATGTCGTAGCTCATCGTCACGTGGTGGAGGACCACCCCGCTGGCGAACCGCTTCTGCGCGGCGCCGCCGATCTTGCCCTGGTCGGAGACGATGTCGTTGAGCGGGACGTACCGGGCCCGGATGCCGACGTCGGCGAGCGCGCCGAGCACCCAGTCGTCGAGGAAGGCGTAGGAGCGCTCGAAGCTCAGGCCCTCGACCAGTGACGTCGGCACGACCAGCGAGTAGGTGAGGCAGTTGCCCGGCTCCATGAACATCGCCCCGCCGCCGGAGACCCGGCGCACGACCATCATGCCGTGGCGTGCCAGCCCCTCGGGGTCGATCTCGTTGCGGACCGACTGGAACGAGCCGATGACCACCAGCGGGGCGTCCCAGTCCCAGATCCGCATCGTTGGTCCGCGCCGACCGGCGGCGACCTCCTCGGGGATCACCTGGTCGAGCGCGACGTGCAGCGCCGGGTGCAGCGTCCGCGGGCCGATGACGTCGAAGGTGTGGTCGGTCCAGCTCGTCGCGTGGCCCAGCGCGCGGCGCACCGCGATCCCGACGGCGTCGGAGGTGAAGCCGACGAGTGCGACGTCGGGGTCGAGGGCGCGGTCGATGGCGCGCGCGATCTCCTCGGCGCCGGCGGTGTCCGGCTGGCCCTCGATCGCCCGGTTGATGGCACCGAGCGCGGAGTCCGGCTCGAGGAAGAAGTCCCCCGAGACGCTGACGTCACGCAGCCGGCCGTCGCCGACGTCGAGGTCGACCGCGACCAGCTTGCCACCGGGTACCTTGAACTCTCCGCGCACCCGCCCACTGTAGCCGCGGCGCGCCGTGGTGCCCGCGCCGTCGGCCGACGNCCGTCGGCCGACGGCGCGGGCCCCCGGTCAGCGCCGCTCGACGTCGTGCTGCAGCAGTCCGTAGACCACCGAGTCGACCAGCGCCTCCCAGCTCGCCTCGATGATGTCCGGGCCGACCCCGACGGTGCTCCAGCTGCTGCTGCCGTCAGAGGTCTCGATGAGCACCCGGGTGGTGGCGTCGGTGCCGGACTGGGTGTCGAGGATGCGCACCTTGAAGTCGATGAGCTCGAACTCGGCGAGCTCGGGGTAGACGTCGACGAGCGCGTCACGCAGCGCGTGGTCGAGCGCGTTCACCGGGCCGTTGCCCTCACCGGTGGAGACCACCCGGCCGCGGCCGGTGTGCAGCTTGACGGTGGCCTCGGCGAGCGTCAGCGACACGTCGCTGCTCAGCGTCTGCACGATCGTCCGCCAGCTCTCCACCTGGAAGTAGGTGGGGCGGGCGCCGTCGAGCTCCTCGCGCAGCAGCAGCTCGAAGGAGGCGTCGGCGGCGTCGAAGGTGTAGCCCATGGCCTCGGCGGCCTTGACCCGGTTGGTGACCCGGGTGAGGACCTCGGCCTGGCCGGACAGGTCGATGCCCAGCTCACGACCCTTGAGCTCGATGCTCGCGCGGCCCGCCATCTCCGAGACCAGCATCCGCATGTCGTTGCCGACGACCACCGGGTCGATGTGCTGGTAGAGGTCCGGGTCGACCCGGATGGCGCTGGCGTGAAGTCCGGCCTTGTGGGCGAACGCGCTGGAGCCGACGTAGGGCTGGCGACCGTACGGGCTGATGTTGGTGATCTCGCTGATCGCGTGGGACAGCCGGCTGGACTCGCGCAGCCCGTCCCCGGCGAGCATCGGCACCTCGTACTTGAGCTCGAGGTTCGCCACGCAGGTGACGAGGTCGGCGTTGCCGGTGCGCTCGCCGTAGCCGTTGACGGTGCCCTGGACGTGGCGCACGCCGGCCTCGACGGCGGCGATCGAGTTGGCGACCGCGCAGCCGGTGTCGTTGTGGGCGTGGATGCCGAGCTTGCCGTCGAGCTGGGCGCGCACCGCGGTGACGATCTCGCTCACCCAGGCCGGCAGCATGCCGCCGTTGGTGTCGCAGAGGATGACGACGGATGCCCCCGCCTCCAGCGCGGCGCGGGCGGCGCTGAGGGTGTAGGGCGCGTCGTAGCGGTAGCCGTCGAAGAAGTGCTCGAGGTCGACGAACACCTCACGGCCCTGGTCGCACAGGTAGCGGACGGTGTCACCGATCATCCGCAGGTTCTCATCGCCGGTGGTGCGCAGCGCGCGTTCGACGTGCCGGATGTCGCTCTTGGCGACGAGCGTGATCACTGGCGCCTCGGAGTCGACCAGGGCCCGCACCTGCGGGTCGTCGTGCGGGGCGACGCCGGCCTTGCAGGTCGACCCGAATGCCGCCAACCGGGCGTTCTTCAGGTCCAGCTCCTTGGCGGCCCGGGCGAAGAACTCGGTGTCCTTCGGGATGGCGCCTGGCCAGCCGCCCTCGATGTAGTCGACGCCGAGCTCGTCGAGCAGCGGGGCGATGGCGAGCTTGTCGGCGACCGAGAGATTCATGCCCTCTTGCTGGGCGCCGTCGCGCAGCGTGGTGTCGTAGACATCAATCTGGTCCGCGGCGGTCAGCAGGGACGGGCGGTTCGTCGACGTGGTCATGGTGCCTCATTCTCTCGTGCCAGCCGGGCAGGTCCTGCTCTCACCGGCGGGGTGGTGCCGGTGTCGACCCGAACCATCGGTCCGGACGCTGCCGGTGATGGTGGTCCCGGCAACAAAAAAACCCCCCGAGGTAACGGGAGGTCTGCGCACGGGGCGGGTGTGCCGCGTGCGCTAGCCGATAATGAGCCGGAACTGCATGCCGGCAATCATGCCACACATGTGACAACCACCGCACGCCCCCGCCCACCCATCCATCCATCCGCCCGTCCGTCCCATCACCGACAGCAGGATCGTCACCGACAGCAGGATCCTCGCCGACAGCAGGATCCTCGCCGACAGCAGGATTGTCACCGACAGCAGGATTGTCACCGACAGCAGGATCCCCGCCGACAGCAGGATTGTCACCGACAGCAGGATCCTCGCCGACAGCGGGATTACCTGCGACAGCGGGATTGTCCGCAACCGCGGACAACCCCGCTCTCGGCGACAAGTCGGCTGTCGCGGACAATCCAGCTGTCGGCGACAAGTCGGCTGTCGCGGACAATCCAGCTCTCGGCAACAAGTCGGCTGTCGGCGACAAGTCGGCTGTCGGCGGCAAGTGGGTCAGACGAGCTGGGTCATCCAGCCGTGGGTGTCGGCGGCCCGGCCGAACTGGATGTCGGTCAGCTCCGTGTACAGGCGGGTGGTCGTCGGGCCGGCGGCGCCGTCGCCGACCGTGACGTCGAAGTCGTCGCCGGCGAGCCGGCCGATCGGGGTGATGACCGCCGCAGTGCCGCAAGCGAAGACCTCGGTGACCGAGCCGTCGCCGATCCCGGCGAGCAGCCCGGCGAGCGGGATGTCGCTCTCCTCGACCGTCACGCCCTGCTCCTGGAGCAGCGCGATGATCGAGGACCGGGTGACGCCCTCGAGGATGGAGCCGGTGAGCGCGGGGGTCCGCACCACACCGTCGCTGCCCACGACGAACACGTTCATGCCGCCGAGCTCCTCGACGTTCGCGCCCGAGCCCGCGTCGAGGAAGCACACCTGCTCGAAGCCCTTGGCCAGGGCCTTCTGCTGCGGCAGCAGGCTGGCGGCGTAGTTGCCACCGAACTTCGCTGCGCCGGTGCCGCCGGGGCCGGCCCGGTGGTAGCTGTGCTCGACCCAGATGGAGACCGGCTGGAAGCCGCGGACGAAGTACGGGCCCACCGGCGAGGCGATGAGCATGTACTCGAACAGGTGCGCCGGGCGCACGCCGAGGAAGGGCTCGGTGGCGATCATCATCGGCCGCAGGTACAGGCTGGCGCCGGGGCTGGCCGGCACCCACTCGAGGTCGGTCTGCACCAGTGCCCGGATCGAGCCGAGGAAGTCCTCGACGGGCAGCTCGGGCATCGCCATCCGGCGTGCGGAGCGGTTGAACCGGTCCGCGTTGGCCTCGGGCCGGAACGCCCAGACCGAGCCGTCGGCGTGCCGGTAGGCCTTGAGGCCCTCGAAGATCTCCTGCGCGTAGTGCAGGACGCTGGCGGCCGGCGACAGCGAGATCGGGCCGAAGGCCTCGACCCGGTGGCCGTGCCACCCGCCGTCCACCGTCCACGCGACCCGTGCCATGTGGTCGGTGAACTCGCTCCCGAAGCTCAGCTTCTCCAGCGCCGCCGTGCGCTCGGCGGTCGTCTTGGGTCGTGAGCTCGGGATGACGGCGTACTCGACGGCGCTCGGTGCGCCGCCGTCCGTCGTCACGTCGGGCGTGCTTGTCATCGGGTCCTCCAGCGGTACCTCAGGTCATCCGCTGCTACGCGGGTGCTGGGCTTGACGTTACTCCGTGCGTCAGGCGGTCGCGGGCGCGACGGCGGCGGTCAGCGCATCGCCGACCTCGCTCGTCGACCGCGGTGTGGTGCCGCGTGAGGCGATATCTGCCTCGACGGCGCGCTCGATCCTGCTGGCGGCCTCGTCGAGCCCCAGGTGCGACAGCATGAGCGCGACCGACAGCACGGTCGCCGTCGGGTCTGCCTTGCCCTGTCCCGCGATGTCCGGGGCCGAGCCGTGGACCGGCTCGAACATGCTCGGTGCGGTGCGGTCGGGGTTGATGTTGCCCGACGCCGCGAGCCCGATACCGCCGGAGATGGCAGCGGCCAGGTCGGTGACGATGTCGCCGAAGAGGTTGTCGGTGACGATGACGTCGAACCGGGACGGGTCGTTGACGAGGAAGATCATCGCGGCGTCGACGTGGAGGTAGTCCACGGTGACGTCCGGGAACTCGGTCGCGACGGCGTCGACGGTACGGCGCCACAGGTGGCCGGCGTGGACGAGCACGTTGTGCTTGTGGACGAGCGTGAGCTTCTTGCGCGACCGGGCGTTCGCCCGGGCGAAGGCGTCACGCACGACGCGCTCGACGCCGAAAGCGGTGTTGACGCTGACCTCGTTGGCGACCTCGTGCGGGGTGCCGACGCGGATCGCGCCGCCGTTGCCGACGTACGGGCCCTCGGTGCCCTCACGGACGACGACGAAGTCGACCTCGCCGGGCTCGGCCAGCGGTGTCGGGACGCCGGGGAACAGCCGCGAGGGCCGCAGGTTGACGTAGTGGTCGAAGGCGAACCGCAGTCGCAGCAGCAGGCCGCGCTCGAGCACGCCGCTGGGCACGCCCGGGTCGCCGACCGCACCGAGGAGGATTGCCTCGTGCTGGCGCAGCGCGGCGATCTCGTCGTCGGTGATCGTCTCACCGGTGCGGTGCCAGCGGGCAGCACCGAGGTCGTAGGGGGTCGTACGGACCGTGATGTCGGTGCCCTCGAGGGCGGCGTCGAGCACCTTGAGGCCCTCGGCGACAACTTCCGGACCGATGCCGTCCCCGGCGATCACTGCGAGATCAATCGTGCGAGTCATGCCGACACCCTAGTGGAGTGTCCACCCATCGGGACTCTCATCTCACCATTCAGTCAGCACTGTCGGCCGACGGGCTGCTCCCCGTGACGGCGGAACCGGTGCCCGGCCGGGGCTGGCGCGGGTCGAGCAGCTGGAACCGCTCGAGGAGGACGAGGGCGTCCGGCGTGAACTCCTGATCGACGGCGGCGAGCTCGGCGGTGAGGAACTCCTCGTGGACCCGGCGCCAGTGGTCCAGCGAGCGGTCGCCCTCCCCCTCGGCTGCGGCGTGCGCGGCGTCGACGTCCCGGAACGCCCGGGTCTCGACCGCCGTCGTCGTGATGAGTGCGCGCGGCCGGCCCCGGCCGTCGAGGATGATCGAGAGGTCTCCTGGCCGCGGGGCCGCCACCCCTTCGGTCTCGAAGGTGGCGACGGCGCTGACCGTGGCGGTCTTGGTGCCGGCCAGCACGAGGGCGAGCAGCGCGTCGGCCTCCTCCGGGGTGGTGCCGAACGACCAGGCCGGCGGCTCCACCGAGCCCAGCGCGTCCTCGCCGACGACGCCGCCGAGCCGCGTCAGCCCGGCCCGCTTGCGCGCGGTGGCCCAGTACGCGTCGACGGCGAGGTCCTGCACGTCCCGGTCGCCGTCGTCCGCGGCACCTGGCAACGGCGCTGCGGGGTCGTCGGGCCGGCCGTGGTCTTCGCTGGGCGTGGTCATGGCGCCAGTGTGCCAGGTGGTCGGCCACGGGCCGCGCGCTGTCGCGCGTACGCTGGCAACCCACCAACGTCAGGTCGCTCCCAGGAGGTCGCCATGAGCACGCAGAGTCCCCCGCCGACGGGTCCCGGCTCCCCCGGCCCGTACCCCGGCCCGCAGCAGCCGTCAGGCGGCGACGACCGCACCATCGCGGTCCTCGCGCACCTGTCCCCGGTCATCGCGATGATCGTCAGTGCCGGCTGGCTGAGCTTCCTCGGCCCGCTCATCGTCTGGCTGGTGTGGCGCGACCGTGGCCCGCTCGTCCGCAACGCGGCGGCCAGCGCGTTCAACTTCAACATCACCGTGTGGCTGGCGAACATCATCGGCTGGGTCTGCCTGTTCACGGTGATCCTCATCCCGGTGGCGTTCGTGCTGTGGGCGCTCGCTTGGATCATCCAGATCGTGCTGTCGATCCTCGGGGCGGTCCGGGCCAGCCGCGGCGAGGTCTACCGCTACCCGCTGCAGGTGCCGATCCTCAGCTGAGGAGCCCGGCCTCCCGGGCACGGACCGGCACCAGGAGCTCAGGCATGACGACGCCGGCCGGACCAGGTGGTCCGACCGGCGTCGTCGTCACTTCGGTGGGGTCAGCGACCGGCGCTGCCCTCGGTGTAGTCCGAGTCGCGGGTCTCGACCCAGCTGAACAGCTTGCGCAGCTCGCGGCCGGTGGACTCGATCGGGTGCTGCTCGCCCTTGGCGCGCAGCTCCTTGAACTCCGGCGCGCCGGCGTCCTGGTCCTTGATGAAGCGGTCGGCGAAGGCGCCGGACTGCACGTCGGCCAGCACGGCCTTCATGTTCTCCTTGACCTCCGGGGAGATGACCCGCGGGCCGGAGACGTAGTCGCCGTACTCGGCGGTGTCGGAGATGCTCCACCGCTGCTTGGCGATGCCGCCCTCCCACATGAGGTCGACGATGAGCTTGAGCTCGTGGAGCACCTCGAAGTAGGCGACCTCGGGCTGGTAGCCGGCCTCGGTCAGCACCTCGAAGCCGTACTGGACGAGCTGCGAGGTCCCGCCGCAGAGCACGGCCTGCTCGCCGAACAGGTCGGTCTCGGTCTCCTCGGTGAAGGTGGTCTTGATGCCACCGGCACGCAGCCCGCCGACCGCCTTGGCGTAGGCCAGCGTGGTGTCCCACGCCTTGCCCGACGCGTCCTGCTCGACGGCGACGATCACCGGGACGCCACGGCCGGCCTCGTACTCGCGGCGCACGGTGTGGCCCGGGCCCTTGGGGGCGACCATGACGACGTCGTGGTCGGCGGACGGCTTGATGTAGCCGAAGCGGATGTTGAACCCGTGGGCGAACAGCAGCGTGGCGCCGGCCTTGAGGTTGGGCTCGATCTGCTCGGCGTACAGGCTGCGCTGCACCTGGTCCGGAGCGAGGATGACGACGACGTCCGCGCCGGTCACGGCCTCCTGGATGCTCGCGACGGGCAGGCCCTGGTCCTTGGCCTTGGCCTCCGAGGAGCTCCCCTCGCGCAGTCCGACGACGACGTCGACGCCGGAGTCGCGCAGGTTCAGCGCGTGGGCGTGCCCCTGGCTGCCGTATCCGATGACGGCGACCTTCTTCCCGGCGATGACGGACAGGTCGGCGTCGTTGTCGTAGTACAGCTCAGCCACAGTGTTCTCCTGAAGGTTGGGTGATGTCGGTTCTGGTGCCGGCGGGCCGGCGATGGGTCAAGTATGTCGGGCGGAGGTCAGGCGCTGCGCACCCGCTCCAGTGCGCGGTCGGTCATCGACCGGCTGCCGCGGCCGATGGCCACCGTGCCGGACTGCACGATCTCCCGCACGCCGTGCGGCTCGAGCGCGGTCAGCAGGGCGTGCAGCTTCTGGGGCGAGCCGGTCGCCTCGACCGTCACCGCGTCCGGGGCGACGTCGACGACGTGGGCCCGGAACAGCTCGACGACTTGCAGCACCGCGGTGCGTGAGTGATCGTCGGCCTTGACCTTGACGAGCAGCAGCTCGCGCTGCACCGAGGAGTCGGGCTCGAGCTCGACGATCTTCAGCACGTTGATGAGCTTGTTCAGCTGCTTGGTCACCTGCTCGAGCGGCAGCTCGTCCGCGTCGACGACCACGGTGATCCGTGAGATGTCGTCGTGCTCGGTCGGGCCGACGGCGAGGGAGTGGATGTTGAAGGCACGGCGGGCGAACAGTGCGGCGACCCTGGTGAGCACACCGGGCTTGTTCTCCACCAGCACCGAGAGGGTGTGACGGCTACTCATCGAAGTCCTCGTTTCACTCGTCGCGGTCCCACGTGGGGGTGATCCCCCGCGCGTACTGGATGTCGTCGTTGCTCACGCCGGCGGCGACCATCGGCCACACCATGGCGTCGCGGCTCACGGTGAAGTCGACGACGACCGGCTGGTCGTTGATCTCCATGGCGCGCTTGATGGTGTCGTCGACGTCGGAGACGGTCTCGCAGCGCAGCCCGACGCAGCCGTAGGCCTCGGCAAGCTTGACGAAGTCCGGGATCCGCCGTGTCTCGTGCCCGGTGTTGAGGTCGGTGCTGGAGTAGCGGCCGTCGTAGAACAGCGTCTGCCACTGGCGGACCATGCCGAGCGAGGAGTTGTTGATGATTGCGACCTTGATCGGGATGTTCTCCAGCGCGCAGGTCGCCAGCTCCTGGTTGGTCATCTGGAAGCAGCCGTCGCCGTCGATCGCCCACACCGTGGTGTCGGGCATGCCGACCTTGGCGCCCATCGCCGCCGGCACCGAGTAGCCCATGGTGCCCAGGCCGCCGGAGTTGAGCCAGGTGCGCGGCTTCTCGTAGCGGATGAACTGCGCGGCCCACATCTGGTGCTGGCCGACGCCGCCGACGTAGATCGAGTCCGGCCCGGAGATCTCGCCGATCCGGCTGATGACGTGCTGCGGGGCGATGAGCCCGTCCTCGGTGGGGGTCCAGCCGAGGGGGAAGTTGGTCCGCAGGTCGTCCAGCCGGTGCCACCACGCCTCGATGTCGGGCTTGCCGTACTGCTCGTGGGCAGCGGCGAGCTCGACGTTGAGGTCGGTGAGGGTATCGACGAGGTCACCGACGATCGGCACGTCCGCGTAGCGGTTCTTGGAGATCTCCGCGGGGTCGATGTCGGCGTGGACGATGGTGGCCTTGGGCGCGAAGCTCTTGAGGTCACCGGTGACGCGGTCGTCGAAGCGGGCACCGAGAGCGACGATGAGGTCGGCCTGCTGGAGCGCGGCGACGGCGGGCACCGAGCCGTGCATGCCCGGCATCCCCAGGTGCTGCGGGTGGGAGTCGGGCAGCGCGCCGCGGGCCATCAGCGTGGTGACGACCGGCGCGCCGGACAGGTCGGTCAGCTGGCGCAGCTGAGTCGAGGCGTCGGACCGGATGACGCCGCCGCCGACGTAGAGGACGGCGCGGCGCGAGGTCGCCAGCAGCCGGGCCGCCTCGCGGATCTGCCGGGCGTGCGGCTTGGGCACCGGGCGGTAGCCGGGCAGGTCCATGACCGGCGGCCAGGAGAAGGTCGTCATGGCTTGCTGCGCGCTCTTGGCGATGTCCACGAGCACCGGCCCCTGCCGCCCGGTGGACGCGAGGTGGAATGCCTCGGCGATCCGCGCCGGGATCTCGTCGGCGTCGGTCACCAGGAAGGAGTGCTTGGTCATCGGCATGGTGGCGCCGACGATGTCGGCCTCCTGGAACGCGTCGGTTCCGATGACCGAGGCCGCGACCTGCCCGGTGATGGCCACCAGCGGCACCGAGTCCATGTTGGCGTCGGCGATCGCGGTGATGAGGTTGGTCGCACCGGGACCGGACGTTGCGATGCACACCCCGGTCTTGCCGGTCGCGGCGGCGTAGCCGGTGGCGGCGTGGCCGGCGCCCTGCTCGTGGCGCACGAGGATGTGGCGCAGCCGGGTGGAGTCGAACAGCGGGTCGTAGGTGGGCAGGATGGCGCCACCGGGGATGCCGAAGATGACCTCCGCGCCGACCTCCTCGAGGGAACGGACGATGCTCTTGGCGCCGTTGACCTCCTCCACGACCTTCGCGACCGGCTGCGAACCGTTCGACTCGGCGGCTCGTACCGCCGGCACGGGCGACTGCGTCGCGTTCCGCGGCGGCGCCGGGACTGGTGCCTTGGCCATGGTGACCCTCCTGTACTCCGAATGGTGGTGCTAGGGGTGGATCGGCAACAAAAAACCCTCCGACCCGGCGGGGTGCGAAGGGCTGCGCGCAACCGGCCCGGAGGCCCGCGGCTGCGCGCCGCTAAAGTACGACGTCCTGCTGCATGGCACTCACTGTAGACCTCGCACCAGCACCCACCGCATTCGTCTCACCTGTTGGAGCACGCGTCCGGTAGGTGGACAGGGTGTCGCTGTGCACTGACGCGGGCGTGGTGCTCGGGTAGACATGTCCTATGCGAGCAGTCCATGCCACCGAGGCCGGAGGGCCCGAGGTCCTCACCGTCGTCGACCTGCCGGAGACACCGCCGAGGCCCGGTGAGGTCCGGGTCCAGGTGGCCGCCGCGGGCGTCAACTTCATCGACACCTACCGCCGGGGCGGTGTCTACCCGATGCCGTTCCCGCACGTCGTCGGCTCGGAGGGTGCCGGCGTCGTCGTCGAGGTCGGCGAGGGGGTCACCGAGCTCGCCGTCGGCGACCACGTCGCGTGGTCGGACGCGCCGCAGAGCTACGCCGAGCGGGTCAACGTGCCCGTCGGGTCGGCCATCCCGGTGCCGGCCGGGATCGACCTGCGCACCGCAGCAGCCATCCCGCTGCAGGGGATGACGGCCCACTACCTCAGCCACTCGACCTACGAGGTCTCCCCCGGCGACGTCGCGCTCGTGCACGCCGCGGCGGGCGGCGTCGGGCTGCTGCTCACCCAGCTCATCGTGCGGCGCGGGGGCCGGGTGATCGGCACCGTGTCGACGCCGGAGAAGGAGTCGCTGGCGCGGGAGGCCGGGGCGAGCGACGTCATCCGCTACACCGGGCTGAGCGACCTCACCACCGAGCTGCCGGAGCTGGTCCGCGGGATCATCGGGGGCTGCGGCGTCGACGTCGTGTACGACGGCGTGGGCAAGGCGACCTTCGACGCGTCGCTGGCCAGCCTGCGCCCGCGCGGGATGCTCGTGCTGTTCGGCGGCGCGAGCGGCCAGGTACCGCCGTTCGACCTGCAGCGGCTCAACGCAGCCGGCTCGGTGTTCGTCACCCGGCCCAAGCTCGGGGACTACGTGCAGGACCGCGCCGAGCTGCTGTGGCGCGCGGCTGACCTGTTCGTCGCGATCACCGACGGCCTGTCGGTCCGGATCGGCGCCGAGTTCCCGCTCGACGAGGCCGCCGCCGCCCACACCGCCCTCGAAGGCCGCCACACCACCGGCAAGGTGCTCCTCACTCCCTGACCCCGCCCCGCCCCGCCCCGCCCCGCCCCTCCCCTCCGCTCCCTCCCTCCCTCCCTCCCCGCCCCTCCCCTCCCACCGACAGCAGGATTGTCCACGCCCCTCCCTCTCACCGACAGCAGGATTGTCCGCGCTCCCTTGGCGGCGAGACATCCCGTTGCCCGAACGGGCACGGAGCCCGGCACTTCCGTCCGGATCGGCGATGGTCGACACCCGGGAGGGTGTGCGCGATCGTCGGGGTATGACCAAGCCCGCACGGCCGGGAAGGGCCGGCATGCAGCGACGGGGCTGACGGTGCCGTTCGAGCTCCGCGTGCCCTTCACGCCGCCGGACCCGCGGCGGTCGGCGACCGTCCGCGCCGCCGTCGCGCAGGTCGCCGAGCGAGCGGGTGCGGGCGACGGTGCGGCGCGGCGCGCACCGGCCGCAGCACTCGGGCGGACGGCGTTGCGCGGGCTGCAGCAGCGCGCCGGCAATGCCGCGGTGGTCGGCCTCATCGGCCACCCCGCGGCCGGACCGCTCGCTCCGGCCGCCGGGCCGCTGGCCGCCCCACGTGCCGGGCCGTCGGCCGCCCCGCTCGTGGAGTCACTGGATGCTCCGCCCGCCGAGCCCGACGCCGGATCGCTTGCCGCACCGGGCGCGGCGACCGCCACGGACGGGGCCGCCGTACCGAGCGCCCTCACCGTGCCGGAAACTGGGGTCACAGCCCAGTCGCCGCCGACCACGGCGGCGACTGCGGGCGGCCCGAGCGCCCCGCCCGCGCCGCCCCCCGGGCTCGCGACGGCGCCGGGCACTCCCGACCTCTCCGCCACGGCGCCGACCGCCCTTCCTGCCGGACCGTCGCCGACCAACCTCGCTGCCGGACCGCCAGCGAGCGGAACCGCGCCCGCCGCGGCCGCCGGACCGGCCGCTGCGGGCCCGGCACCCGCTGGCCTGCCGCCGTCGTCGGCACCAGCACCACCAGGCCCGGCACCCGCTGGCCTGCCGCCGTCGTCGGCACCAGCACCACCAGGCCCGGCACCCGCTGGTCTGCCGCCGTCGTCGGCACCAGCACCACCGGGCCGGGCGCCCGCTGGTCCGCCGTCGCCGAGTGAGCCGGCGGCGGCACCACCGAGCGAGGCCGCGGCACCAGCAGCCCCCGCCGCGGCGGACGGGCGTGCGCGGCCTACCCCGGGGGCCGCCCCCGGTCCCCCGCCACCCGGCGGCCGGCCGAGCGGCGCAAGGGCCGGCGCTGCGAGTGCCGGTGGCGGTCCCGCCGCAGGTCCCGGTAGAGGTCGCGCCGCACGACCGAGCACCGCCGGCGGTCCCAGCGGCGGTCCGGGCGCCCGCGGTCCAGCCGCACCGCCCCTGGACGACGCTGCGCTCGAGCGGTGGGACGCCGCCCGCCAAGGAGCAGGTGCCGGCGTCACCGCACCGGACCTCGCCGAAGGCGCGGGCGCGGCCGCGGCGGTCGAGACCGCTGCCACCGGCGTGGTCTCCGGGCGGCAGGCGACCGAGCCGGACTACGCGGCAGAGGTGAGAGGCACCCAGCCACCGGCGCCCGAGACCGCGGAGAAGGCGGACGCGCTCGACACGAGCGAGGCCGAGCAGGCGATCGCGGACGTCCAGGAGCTGGCCGGTCGACGTCTCTCCCCCGCGACGTTCTCCCCGATCGACAGTCCGCCCAGCTACGACTGGCTCGACCCCGGCGACTACGTGCCGCGCAACCTCAGCGGGGCGCTCGCCGACGCCGAGGCCCGCCTCCTCGACCCGCAGCTCAGCCAGGTCGAGCGCGCCGAGCTCACCGCTGCGGTCGAGGCACTCCAGCAACGGATCTCGGCGATCGAGGAGCAGGCGGGGCCCGGCCCGGCCGCGCCGCCGCCGACCGTCACCGACAGCGGTGCGGCCTCGCTCGAACCGCCGCCGGCCGCGCAGGCCGACGTGCTCGGTGACGCCGTCGCCCGGGCGATCGCCTCCATCCCCGGCCGGGGACGCCGGCTGGCGACCGCCGCCGCCCGGCCCATCGACCAGGGCAGGTCCGCACCGCTGCAGGAGCTGGCCGCGCAGAAGGCCACCGAGGTGGAGCAGGAGCTGCGCGAGGAGCTGACCCAGATTGCGAGCGCGGCCGGGGTCGCCGGTGAGGAGCTGACCGCCAAAGTCGCCGAGCAGCGCGCCGTCGTCGAGGAACAAGCCGTGGCCAACACCGACGCGCTCACCCGTGCGGCCGACGACGGCGCGGCCGCCCGCACGGTCCAGGGCACGGCCGCGGCCAGCCGGATCAGCGGTGCCAAGCAGGCCGTCGACCGCGAGGTCGCCGCCACCGAGGCGGCGGTGGCAGGGCCGGCCGACACCGCCACGATCGAGGCGAAGCGCGACGAGCTGCTCGGCAACCTCGAGACCGCCGGCGCCGAGGTCATGGCCGCCTACCGCTCGTCCCTGGATGGGCGCACCGCCGAGCTCGACGACGCGGCACGCGGGCAGCACAGCCAGATCCAGTCGCTGGCAGACCGGCAGACGGCCGCCATCCGCCGTCACCACACCGGCGACCCGGAGACCGGCGCCACCGCGTCCCTCGAGACGCGCAACTGGGCGGTCGGCGAGCAGGAGAGGGTCGACGTCGAGGTCGGCCGCTTCACCCGGGCCGCCACGGCCGAGCACCGCGACCTCGTCACCACGCTCAACGCCCGGCTCGCCGGCTCCCGCAACCGGGTGCGCGACTGGGCCGCCCACCAGCAGGGCCGCGAGCGGTCGTGGTGGGAGCGGCTCATCGACTCCATCCGCGACTGGGGCAGCCAGGCCACGGCGAGCAGCGCCCAGTGGGAGCGCCAGCGCGCCGCCGACAACCGCGACGCGATGGCCGCGGACCTCACCGCGCTCACCGCGCTGCGCGAGGCGCAGGTCGGTCGCAGCCAGGAGGAGCTCACCGCGGCGATGGCCACGCTGGACGAGGAGCAGCAGGGCCTGGCGCTGCGCTACCTGCGGGGCGACGGGGTCGACAGCATCGGCTTCGTCGCGGAGTCGACCATGCTGCGCATCACCCAGCGCCGCCGCGGCGAGCTCACCGAGTCACTGCGCGAGGAGGTGCTGCGCGACTGGGACTGGGAGCAGCTCGGCATCCTGGCGCGGGCGACGCACCCGGGGTTCCAGCCCGACGCCATCGCGGCCCAGGTGCGCGGCTCGATCTCCGGCCCCGGGACCTCCGAGGACAAGCTGTTCGCGGCGCTCGGCACGGCTCGCGGGCCGATCGAGCGGGCCGCCGTCGAGAAGTGCTACGTCGCCAACTACGGCGTGGCCATGTCCGAGGACGTCGCGGGCGACGTCGGCCGGTCCGAGCTGGAGCGGGCCGAGGCGCTCATGGCGGGCGGTACCGCGGAGGTCGCGGTGGCGACGATCTTCGACGCGATGGAGGGCGCGGGCACCGACGAGGGCGCCATCCGCAACGCGTTGCGGGGCCGGACGCCGGCCGAGCTCGAGGAGATCAAGGCGCTCTACCGCGAGCGGCACGGCGTCGAGCTCGACACCGCGCTCGAGGGCGACCTGTCCGACGAGGAGCTCGACAACGCCCGGGCGCTGGCGGTCGGCGACACTGCCGCGGCCGACGCCGCAGACCTGCGTGCCGCGATGTCCGGGCCGGGGACCGACGAGGAGAAGATCCAGCAGGTCTACGACACCATCCGCCGGGAGGTCGAGGCCGACGCCCAGCGGCGCGGGCTCTCCACCACTGAGATGAACGCGGAGATCCGGCGCCGCAACGAGGCGGTCCGCGCAGCGTACGACGGCACCACCGAGGGTGCGCTGGCCGCCGACCTCGCCGACGACCTCAGCGGCGGCGAGCATGACCTCGCCACCGCGCTCACCGGCGGGGACCTGTCGCAGATCGACGCGGCACGGGCCAAGGTCGAGGACGAAGCCGCGCTGTACTCCAGCGACGACCGCATCGAGGACGTCGTACGCAACCAGCACCGGCGCGCGCAGCTGGAGGCCGGGCTCGACCTCGGCGCCCAGCGCGCACGGGCGGAGGAGCTGCTGCGCTCCGGCGACATCGGCCGCGAGGAGTTCCAGGAGCGACTGGCGCAGTGGGAGGAGGACAAGGCAGGCCTCGAGGCGGAGGTCGCCCGCCGGGCGCAGCAGAACATGGCCGACCTCCGCTCGGCCTACGGCGAGCTCGCGGGGGTCGGCGGGGACTACGCCTTCGAGTACATGGTCCGGATGCGCACCCAGGGATACAGCGAGGACGAGATCCTCGCGCTCATGGCGGGCGGTGGATCGCTGCCGCCGGAGGAAGAGATCTACTACGCCGTCATGGGCGAGGGCACCGACGAGGACCGCATCAAGCAGACCCTGCGCGGCAAGACGCCGGAGCAGATCCAGGAGATCCGCGACGCGTACGAGACCCGGTTCCCGGGGCGCAGCTTCGACGACGACATCCTCGGTGACCTCTCCGGGCGGGAGGACCTCGACACCGAGCTCATGCTCGAGATGGGCGACCCGTCCACCTTCGCCGCCCAGCTCCGCGCGGAGACCGACCCGGCCAAGCGGGCCGCGCTCCTCGCCTCGATGGAGACCTACCTGCGGCGCCGCAAGGAGTTCGAGGAGACCGGCGGGATCGGGTCCTTCCTCCTCGGCTCGGGCGCGGACCCGATGAACACGGTCGCCCAGATGGAGGAGGCGATGGCCGCCGCGCGGGCGCTGGATGCTGCGCTCGCGGAGGCTGGCGGCAACCCGGACGACCCGGCGGTCATCGCCGCCGAGCACCGGATGGACATGAACTTCGCCGGTGCGGTGGAGACCCAGGAGCAGCTGCGGCAGCAGATCGACGCGTACGCCGACATCGCCGTCCAGGTCGGCGTGGTGATCGCCGGCATCGCCGTCACCGCCGCGACGCTCGGCACCGCCGGCCCCGTCATCGCCGCCATGTACGGGGCGGCGGCGAGCGCCGCCGTCGGGATGTCGATGAACGCCCAGCTGCGAGGGCTGGCGTACTCCTGGGAGGAGGCCGGCGTCGATGCCGCCGTCGGCGTCATGGACACGGCGACGGCGGGACTCGGGGCCAGGTACCTCGCTCCGCTCGCGAGGAGCTCGGGCATGCTGCAGCTCGTCGTCGGGGCGCTGGGCGACGGGCTCGAGGGGGTGCCCAGCGCGCTGCTCGAGGCAGGCCTCGACGACGCGATCTGGGCGTCGGCGGACCCGTTCGGCACGCTGATGGCCACCGGCGGGATGGCGCTGGCAACGGGCGCGGCGCTCTCCGCGGGAATCGAGACCGCCGGCGGTGGGTACGGCATGGTCACCACGCCCCGGCCTCGCGCCCATGGCGCCGGCGGTGCCGCACCGGCCGCGGGCGGTCCCGACGTGTCACCTGCCCCGGTGGCCGGCCCGGCCGGCGGCCCCGCCCCGGCAGCGGGTGCTGCGCCGGAGCTCGACGTCCCGCCTGCGGCAGACCCCGCGACCGCCGCTGCCCGTGCCGCCGCCGGAGA
The DNA here is from genome assembly GCF_036421875.1 of Georgenia sunbinii. Taxonomy (NCBI): domain Bacteria; kingdom Bacillati; phylum Actinomycetota; class Actinomycetes; order Allobogoriellales; family Allobogoriellaceae; genus Georgenia; species Georgenia sunbinii. The sequence continues at coordinate 193,992 of NZ_JAZGOL010000006.1, forward strand.
GGTGCCAGCCGGAGCACCGACGCACGCCGCGCCGGCCGGCCCAGTGCCCGACGCCGCGCCGGCCGGCGGCCCCGGCCGGCAGCCACGGACCGGGGACGACGGTGAGGTCATCGACCTCGACGACCCCGCCAACGCGCACCTCATCGAGGAGGTCGACGGCGTGGACCGGCACCGGCCGCACGTCGGGGACGACGGCGTGATCGACCTCGACGACCCACGCAACCGGTTCCTCCTCGAGGACCGCTTCGCCGGCATGCTCCCCGCCGAGGCGGCGCTCGACCCGACGGCCTCGCGGGAGTTCTTCGAGGGGTTCGTCCGGTCCCAGCCGGAGATCGAGGCGGCGCTGCTGCGCAACTCCGAGACGGGCGAGCACATCGTGGTTCAGGGAAGCCCAGGCTCGGTGGACATCCGCCCGGGCCACGGTGTCTGGGAAGGACTCATCCCGCCCGACCACCTGGGGACTGGACGCTGGGACCTCGTGGTCCACAGCCACCCGGTCGATGCCTCCGGCACAACCCCGGAGCACAACTTCGTGCCCTCGGGCGCTACGGGCGATTTTGCCTGGGCCAGCTACCAGGCCGTCGCCAGCGGGCAGCCGGTGGTGCAGGAGATCCACGTGACGACGGCGACCGGGCCGGACGTCAGCCGTTACGGCTACGACCCCGGGCACCCCGAGCCGTACTCCATCGAGTTCCCGACGTCCGACGGCGGACGCGAGGTCCACCGGTTCGACACCATCGAGACCTACCACGACTGGTACCGCGACCGGTTCGGCGGCGAGATGGGACCGGTGCCCGACGGCTTCGCGGGGCGACAGCGCGAGGAGCCAGGCACGATCGGCGACGACGAGCCCACCCAGGAGATCGACATCTCCGACATGCCCACCCAGATCGACATCGGTGGCCGCCCGGAGACGGGCCCAGATCTGCCAGCAGCGCCGGCCGGGCCCGCACCGCCGGCCCACGCTCCGGGCGCACCACCGTCCTCGACGCCCCCACCGGGGGCCGGGGCCGCCCTACCCGAGGCTGCAGTGACGGCCATGCGGGCTCGGTACACCGAACTGCTGGATCCGAGCACGCCCGACGGTGCCGCTCGGCTCGCCAACCTCGAATCCATCGCCGCCCGCCTGGAGACCGCGGGGAATGCGACCGACGCCGCGACCGCACACAACCAGCTGCGCGAGCTGGGCCGGCGCTTGCGCAGCATGTTCCAGGCCGCTCACGGCACGACCTACCCGGAGGGCTTCACGGTCGAGCGGATCACCCTCGACCGCTTCCGGACGGCCTTCGCGCGCCGGGTGCCTCCCGGAACCGTGTTCGAGTTCGACCGTGGCCGGGTGTGGCGTGACCCGGTCACCGACGAGATCGTCGTGCAGGGCACCCTGGGTGAGTCACTGGGGGCGGCGGGGCGCCAGGAGATGGGCTCCACCAGGCGATTCGAGGAGCACATGGCCGAAGGGCACCGGGCGCGGGGCAGCAGCGCCGACGGCCCGGGAGACTTCGTCTCCGAGATCGCGCACGCGAGCGGCCCGGGCGTGAGCTTTGATGCACCGTATGGTCTGGCACGGGCACCGAAGGAGTTCAACCAGCGGGTGCAGAACTTGGGGATCGAGTCCGCGTTGCGGGAGTTCTGGAGCGACGTCCGCTCGCAGCTGACCGATGCCCCAGACCTCCTGCTGACCACGCGGATCGGCTACCACGAGCAGTACGGCGACTACCTCGGGCACATCACCTACCGGGTCGAGGCCGTGGGCTCGCACGGTGCCGCGGAGATCCTCTCGGTGCGCCTGTCCCTCGATTACGACGCCCGCTCGATCACGATCGAGATGGATCCGCTCACCTCCGGAGGCCCGTACGCCGATGTCCGGGCGGCGCTGGAGTCCTCGCGTGGGCGTCGGGCGCTCGACCACGACTACGACCTCTCAGACATGGGCGAGTGGACGATCGCCACCCGTCTTCCCCCACCGTCCGGAACCGTAACGCACACCGACGCGACACCACTCTCCGCTGCGGACGCAGCAGAGGCCGTGCGGCTCGCCGAACGGGTCGAGGCTGCACTCGAGTCACATCACGGGTCCGCGGCCGAGGCCGCCTACCGGGAGCAGCTCGAGGCGATTCGCGCCCGGATCGACAACGGCGACCCCGCCGTCGTCGACGACCTCACCGAGCTCCTCGACACCGTCAGCTCGCTCGGCTGATCTGCCTGCTCGGCAGATCTGCCTGCTGGGCCGCACCGAGAAGACCGCCGGTGGGGTGTCGGACGTCCGGCGTCCGACAACCCACCCGGGCGACGACGAACGAGGTCGGCTACTCGAGGATCGCGCCGCGTGAGGCGGACTTGACCAGCTTGACGTACTTGCCGAGCACCCCGGTGGTGAACTGCGGCGGTAGCGGCTGCCACACGGCACGCCGGCGGACGAGCTCGGCATCGTCGACCAGCAGGTCGAGAGTCTTGCTCGCGACGTCGAGCCGGATGCGGTCGCCGTCCTGGACAAAGGCGATCGGCCCGCCGTCGACGGCTTCGGGCGCCACGTGACCGACGCACAGGCCGGTGGTGCCGCCGGAGAACCGGCCGTCGGTGAGGAGCAGGACGTCCTTGCCCAGACCGGCGCCCTTGATCGCGCCGGTGATGGCGAGCATCTCGCGCATGCCAGGGCCGCCCTTGGGGCCCTCGTAGCGGATGACGACGACGTCGCCGTCGGTGATGGTGCCGTCCGCCAGGGCGTCCAGCGCCGCGCGTTCCCGCGTGAAGACGCGTGCGGTGCCCTCGAAGACGTCGGAGTCGAAGCCGGCGGACTTGACCACGGCCCCCTCGGGGGCGAGCGAGCCACCCAGGATGGTGACGCCCCCGGTGGCGTGGATCGGGTTGTCGAGGTGGCGCAGCACCTTGCCGTCCGGATCGGGCGGGTTGATGTCCGCGAGGTTCTCCGCGACGGTCTTGCCGGTGACGGTGAGGCAGTCGCCGTGCAGCATCCCGGCGTCCAGCAGCGCCTTCATGACGACCGGCACCCCGCCCTTGCGATCGACGTCGTACATGACGTACTCGCCGAACGGCTTAAGGTCCCCGAGGTGGGGCACGCGGTCGGCGATCCGGCTGAAGTCCTCGAGGGTGAGGTCGACCTCGGCCTCGTGGGCGATGGCCAGGATGTGAAGCACCGCGTTCGTCGAGCCGCCGAACGCCATGACGACGGCGATCGCGTTCTCCAGCGACTTCTTGGTGATGATGTCGCGGGCGGTGATGCCCATCCGGAGCATCTCGACGACGGCCTGGCCGCTGCGGCGGGCGAAGTTGTCGCGGCGGCGGTCGGCCGACGGCGGAGCTGCGGAGCCGGGCAGTGACATCCCCATCGCCTCGGCGACCGACGCCATGGTGTTGGCGGTGTACATGCCGCCGCAGGCACCCTCGCCGGGACAGATCGCCCGCTCGATGCGGTCGAGGTCCTCCTCGCTCATCAGCCCGCGCTGGCAGGCGCCGACAGCCTCGAAAGCGTCGATGAGGGTGACGTCCTTCTCGGTGCCGTCGGTCAGCTCCACGCGGCCGGGCATGATCGAACCCGCATAGAGGAAGACGGCGGCGAGGTCGAGCCGGGCGGCCGCCATCAGCATTCCCGGCAGCGACTTGTCGCAGCCCGCGAGCAGCACGGTGCCGTCGAGCCGCTCGGCCTGCATGACGATCTCGACGGAGTCGGCGATGACGTCACGGGAGACGAGTGAGTAATGCATACCCACATGGCCCATCGAGATGCCGTCCGAGACCGAGATGGTGCCGAACTGCAGCGGGTACCCGCCACCGGCGTGGACACCCTCCTTGGCGCCCTGCGCCAGGCGGTCCAGCGACAGGTTGCAGGGCGTGATCTCGTTCCAGGAGCTGGCGATCCCGATCTGCGGCTTGGCGAAGTCCTCGTCGCCCATGCCTACCGCGCGCAGCATGCCGCGCGACGCTGTCGCCTCGATGCCGTCGGTGACCTGCCGGCTGCGAGGCTTGATGTCTGTGCCTTCGACTTCGGTGCTCATGACTGCTGAGTCTAGGTCTCATCCGGACCGGTGTGGGCCGCGCGACCGAGCGGCAAGACCACCGGCAGCGTGCCGGAGGCCCCGCGGGTCGACCCCGGCCGTTGACGTCACCGGCCCCAGATACAGGTATGAGCCACAACCAAAAGGCTGTGGCTCATACCCGAAAGGGTGTTCGGCGGTGTCCTACTCTCCCACGCAGTCTCCCACGCAGTACCATCGGCGCTGAAGGGCTTAGCTTCCGGGTTCGGAATGGGACCGGGCGTTTCCCCTTCGCTATGACCGCCGTAACTCTATGAAGATATCCCTCCGGCCCACCTCCCCCAACAATTCTGGGGTGGTGCGGGGGTTCCTTCAGAACCATACAGTGGACGCGCTCATAACTGAGTCTTTTAGTTGTGGTGAAGTTATCGGCCAATTAGTACCGGTCAGCTCCACGGGTTAACCCCGCTTCCACATCCGGCCTATCAACCCAGTGTTCTT
>NZ_JAZGOL010000007.1:0-97933 GCF_036421875.1 Georgenia sunbinii
GACGGCGCCGGCACGACGAGCACCGCGCCGTCGCCGTCGAGGAGGAGCCCGGGGTCCTCGGCCCACCGCGCAGCCGCCAGCCGGGCGCGGTCGAGCACTGCCCGGGCGACCGCTGGCCGACCGGTGCGCTTCCAGGCGAGCACGATGCCGCGCACCGGGCCGGCGTAATCGGCGAGCGACCAGGCCGCCAGCAGCGGCCCGGCGTCCCCCGGCACCGTGAGCAGCGGGGCATCGGCGTCGCAGCGCACCGGTGTGGCCGAGATGAGCTCGCGGCACCGCGCGCAGACCGCGACGTCCCAGGCGCCGCAGCCGGCGCACTCGACCGGCAGCAGCAGGTCGGCGCCGTCGCGGCCCACCTCCCGCAGCAGGGTCCTCATCCCAGCAGCCTGACGCTCGAGGTGCGGCGCCACCGGCCCCGCGGCGGACGCTGGGGACGCCACCGGCGTCGCGTGGTGCTGTGGTGCGGCCCGGCCGGCTGCGGCCGTGCCGGGTCCGACCGGCTCAGCCGGGGAAGGCCGGGTCGCGGGCGCCGACGAGCGTCGGCGTCCAGCCCAGGCCGTTGCGGGCGAAGAGCTGGCCGTCCTCGGTGCCCAGCACCAGGCTACGGTCACCGGTGGCCGCGGTGATGGTCTGCGCACCCTCGACCGCCGGCAGGTCGGTGCTCGGCCCGCCGATGGTCACCAGGTGCACCGACGGCACGGGGTCGGTGCCGCTGGTGCCGAGGATCGCGACGGTCGTCTCGTCGACCCAGGTCACCACCGAGGCGCTGAGGAGCATGTCGCCGACGCCCACCGGCTCCCCGAGTGCCACCGGCGCCCCGCCGGCGTCGCGGACGACGGCCGTGACGTCCGCGCGGGAGACGCCGTCGGTCTCGGAGACGACGACGGCGCGCGCGCCGTCACGAGAGATGCGCATCGAGAGCACCGAGGCGTCGGTGAGCCAGCTGGCGGTGACGTCGACGGCGGTGCCGTTCGGCTGCAGCGCCCGCACCGTGCCGTCGCTGCGCCGCGGGGTGGTCCACACCCACCCGAGCCGGTCGATGGACGGCGCGACGAGGTCGGTGCCGGTGTCGAGCAGAACGGCCTCCTGCTGCGTGGTCGGCCGGGTGATGAGGCGGTCGGTGCCGTCGAGCAGCACGATCGACCCCGGGGTCTCGTCGTAGGGCAGCGCGGGCGAGCGGGGGTCGAAGCCCTCGAGCGCGACGCCGTCGGGCAGCGGCAGCAGCTCGGTGCCGTTGAAGCGCAGCAGCTCGTCGTCGGCGACCACCACCGGGTTGCCGGTGACGTAGAGCGGCCGCAGCGGGCCGGGGACGTCCTCGTCCTGCGGCAGCGGGTTGCCGCCGACGGTGATCCGCACGGTGTGCGCCATCCGCAGCGTCCGCAGCGACTCCTCCAGCTGGGCGCGGAACAGCGTCCGCGTCGCCGGGTCCATGCTCAGCACCTCGGGGCTGAGCTCCACGGTGGCCACGCCGTCGGCGAGCAGCACGGAGTCCCCGACGAGCTGGGTACCGGTGGGGGCCGCCGTGGTCACGCCACCGGCGAGCCACGGGGAGGGCCCCTCGAGCAGCTGCCGCACGATCTGGGTGGCGGCGCTGCGGTCGGGGAACCACCGGGTCTCGGGCACGAGCATCTCGCGGTCGGCGGTGAGGAAGTACAGCTGCTGGTCGGAGTACTGGGCGTCGAAGGCCACCGGGGCCAGGAGGATGCCGTCGTCCAGCGCGACGATCCGCCACTGGCCGTCGAGCCCGCGGGCCAGCGAGAAGTCCAGCTGCATGACCGAGTCCGCCGCGGCCTCGGTGTAGCGGCCCTCCGCATCGAGGCTGGCGGACGCCGGCACCGCCACCCGCACCGCACCCTCGGGGGTCTCGGAGTAGATCGGTTCGTCACGGGCCGAGTAGATGCGGACCTGGGCCCGAGGGTTCCAGGTCTGGGCGACCGGTCCCGCGAGGTACTCCCGCGCCACCGCGAAATCGTCCCCGCCACCGGCGGCCACCGCCCGCAGGAAGCCCTGGACGATCTGGTTCGCGGTGGCGTCGCGGCTCGGGCCGTCGGCGATCAAGGTCACCCGGACGTCGTCGGGCGGGACGATGTTCGCGGCGGTCACCGGCCCGGAGTCCGGCATGGCCGCGCAGCCCGCGAGCGCGAGGCCGACGGCGGCCAGCACCGCGAGCGCCCGGCGGCGGACGGGGCGGCGGCGGACGGGGCGGCGGCTCATCGGTCCCCCAGGTCGTCGAAGGCGGGCATGGCGGTGGGTCCGCTGCTCGCGTCGGTCAGCGCCTCGTCGCCACGCAGCGGCGCGGGCCACAGCTCGAGCGGTGGCTCGGCGATGACGACGCCGGCCCGGCGCGGCAGCATGAGCCGGAACGCGGCCCCCTCGCCCGGCCGGCCCCACGCCTCGAGCGTCCCACCGTGGAGACGCGCGTCCTCCAGCGAGATCGCCAGCCCCAGGCCGGTGCCGCCGGTGGTGCGGGCCCGTGCCGGGTCGGCCCGCCAGAAGCGGTCGAAGACCCGGCTGGCGTCCTGCGGGGTCATGCCCACGCCGTGGTCGCGGACCCTGATCGCGACCGCGGTGTCGTTGACGCCCACGGCGATGTCGATCGGCCCGCCGTCGCCGTGCTCGATGGCGTTGACGAGCAGGTTGCGCACGATCCGTTCCACCCGCCGAGGGTCGATGTCGGCCGGGCATGGACGGCCCGGCCCCTCGACGACGATCCGCGACCCGGCGCGCTCGGCGAGCGGCTCGGCCACCTCGACGGTGTGAAGCACGACGTCGTGCACGTCGCGCTCCTCGACGTCGAGCAGTGCCGCACCGGCGTCGAACCGGCTGATCTCCAGAAGGTCGGCGAGCATCGACTCGAAGCGGTCGAGCTGGGTGTGGAGCAGCTCGGCGGACCGCGCCATCGCGGGCTCGAACTCCTCGCGGTTGGCGTGCAGCACCTCGCTGGCCATCCGGATCGTCGTCAGCGGGGTGCGCAGCTCGTGGGAGACGTCGGAGACGAACCGCTGCTGCAGCCGCGACAGCTCGGCCATCCGCTCGATCTGGTCCTGCAGGCTCTCCGCCATCTCGTTGAACGACCGGGCGAGGGTGGCCAGCTCGTCGTTGCCGCGCACCCGCAGCCGCTCGTCGAGCAGCCCGTCGGCTAGCCGCTCGGCGATCCGCGCCGCCTCGCGCACCGGGCCGAGCACCCGCTTGGTCATCACCCAGGTCATCACGCCGAGCAGCAGCAGCAGCACGACGCCGCCCGCCCCGAGCACCCGCAGCACGAGCACGAGGGTGCTCTCCTCGGGGCCGAGGGTGTAGACGGTGTAGAGCTCGTGGCTGCCGACGACCGGCAGCGTCACCTCGGCTCCCACGATGATGCCCGGTGCCGCCCCCATCGAGACCGGCAGCGAGATCGACTGCCAGTACTGGCCGCCGTCGGCCACCGTCGCACGCAGCTCCGGGCTGACGACGTCGTCGTTGAAGAGCCGCTCGGGGATGACGGTGTCGTTGATGATCACCTGCGAGCTCTCGTCCGGCGAGCGCAGCAGCATGGTGCCGACCACCCCGCTGCCGCCGGTGTTGGTCGTGCTCCGCACGAGGTCCTCGGCCAGCGCCTGCACCTGCTGGCCGGTGTTGGCGGTGGCTCCGTCGAAGCGCTGCTGGGCGGACTGCACCCGCGCCGCGGCGTCCGCGAGGATCTCGTCGCGGCGGGACTCGAACAGGCCGTCGCGGATGGTCGAGGTGAGCACGACGGCGAGGATGCCGACGGCCGCGACCCCGACGATCACCGTGGTCAGCGCCACCCGCAGCCGCAGCGAGGAGCGCCAGGCGAGCACGAGTCGCGACATCCTCACGAAGGTCCGGTCCGCCGGACCCTCGCGAGGCGTGCCCCTGCCGGCGGTGCTCACCGCTGCGTGGTACCCGCCCGGTATCCGACGCCGCGAACGGTCACGACGACCTCCGGGTTCTCCGGGTCCTTCTCGATCTTGGCGCGCAGCCGCTGCACGTGGACGTTGACGAGCCTGGTGTCGGCCGAGTGGCGGTAGCCCCACACCTGCTCGAGCAGCACCTCGCGGCTGAACACCTGCCAGGGCTTGCGGGCGAGCGCGAGGAGCAGGTCGAACTCCAGCGGGGTGAGCGCAATGGTCTCCTCGCCGCGGGTCACCTGGTGACCGGCGACGTCGATGAGTAGGTCCCCGATGGCCAGCCGCTCGGTCTCCGGGCCGGTGGTGCGCCGCAGCCGGGTCCGCACCCGGGCGACGAGCTCCTTGGGCTTGAACGGCTTGGGGACGTAGTCGTCGGCGCCGGCCTCGAGCCCGATGACGACGTCGACGGTGTCGGACTTCGCGGTCAGCATGATGATGGGGACGTCGGACTCCGCACGGATGAGGCGGCACACCTCGATGCCGTCGAGCCCGGGCAGCATGAGGTCGAGGAGCACCAGGTCCGGCTGGGAGTCACGGAACCGGCCCAACGCCTGGGCGCCGTCGGGACACATGACGGTCTCGTAGCCCTCCCCCTCGAGCACGATGCCGATCATCTCGGCGAGCGCAATATCGTCGTCGACCACGAGGATCCGAGCATTCATGGCCCCATGGTCGCACTTTCCTCGTCCAGAACCGCCGAACCCGGCGCCATGTCGCGCCGCCAGCCGTCCCCGGCGCGGCGGGCATGGCACGATGACGGCTGTAACGAGCGGCGGCAGGAGTGGCATGAGCGAGCAGTCGGGTCCCGAGGACCCCAGGCACGGCCGCGGCGACGTGCCGCCCGGGCCGGTGCCGCCGCCCGGCTCGGTGCCGCCGCCCGACGCACCCGGTCAGTACGGCCAGTACGGCGGACCGAGCCAGTACGGCCAGTACGGCACCCAGCCGCCACCGCCGGGCGGCCCGCAGCCCCAGAACCAGTACGGCCAGTACGGCACCCCCGCCGACGGCGGTTACTACGGCGCCGGCTTCGTCCCGGTGCCGACCGCGTTCCAGCCCGGCATCATCCCGTTGCGGCCGCTGACGCTCGGCGAGATCTACGACGGCGCGTTCCGTGCCATCCGCACCAACCCGAAGGTGATGTTCGGCCTCGCCGCCCTGGTGATCGGCATCGCAGCGCTGCTCCAGGCGGTCTTCACCGCGCTGTTCTTCACCGAGCTGGACCAGGCGCTCAGCAGCGGCAGCCTCGACGTCAGCGTCGGTCAGACCGTGGCGCCGTTCCTCGGCATCCTCCTCACCAGCGTCGGCAGCGGGCTGGCGACCCTCGTCCTCGAAGGGCTGGCGATCGTCTCGGTGAGCGAGTCGGTCATCGGCCGGACCATCACGATCCGCGAGGTGTGGCAGCGCGCCAAGGGACGCCTCTGGCGGCTCCTCGGCCTCGCGGTGGTGCTGTGGCTCGCCGCGCTGGTCGCGTTCGTGCTGATCATCGTGGCCGTCGCGGTCCTCGTCGGCGGCACGATCCAGCTGCTTGACGACGGGGCGATCATCCTCCTCGTCCTCGTCCCGCTCGCGCTGCTCGCAGCCTTCGCGGTGTTCGCCTTCATCACGGTGCGCGTCATGCTCGCCACCTGCATCATCATGCTCGAGGGCACCGGCATCTTCGCCGCCATCGGCCGCTCCTGGCGGCTGACCAAGGGCCACTTCTGGCGGCTGTTCGGCATCATGCTGCTCACCGGCATCATCGTCAGCGTGCTCTCCGCGGTGCTGTCGGTGCCGTTCAGCATGATCGGCACGTTCGTCGCGATGGAGAGCCTCACGCTGTCGGTGGTGCTCAGCGCGCTCGGCCAGCTGGCCGGCTCGGCGCTGGCCATCCCGGTGCTGGCCGCGGTGCTGGCGCTGCTCTACGTCGACGTCCGGATGCGCACCGAGGGCCTGGACGTCGAGCTGGCGCGGGCCGCACAGGGGTCGTGAGCGCGCACGTGATCCTCGCCCACGGCGTCCCCGTGACGCCCGACTCCGAGGAGGCCCGTCGGTGGGCCGCCGACGAGCTGGCCCGGGACGTCTACAGCACCGAGCCGGGCCTGCTCGAGCGCGCGTGGAACTGGTTCGTCCGCCAGATCGAGCGCCTGCTGAGCTTCGAGGCCGCCGCGCCGCCCAACCTGGTGCCGATCATCGTCGTCATCGCGGTGGCCGCGCTGCTGTGCCTCGCGCTGTACCTCGCAGGCCCGGTCCGCCGGCGGCGGGCGGTCGCCGCCGAGCGGGCCTCCCACGCGGTGTTCGACGACGTCGACGCCACCAGCGACGACCTCACCCGGCAGGCCGACGACGCCGCCCGGCGCGGTGACTGGGACCGTGCGGTGCTCATGCGCTTCCGGGCGGTCGTCCGGTCCCTGGACGAGCGCGCCGTGCTCGACGACCGCCCCGGGCTGACCGCCCACGAGGCCAGCACCGCCGCCGCGGGGCGGCTCCCGGGCTGCGGCCCCGACCTCCTCTGGGCCGGGCGGCTGTTCGACGACGTCTGCTACGGCTCGGTCCGTGCCCGGGCCGAGCAGGACGCCCGGCTGCGCGACGTCGCCGGCGCCGTCGCCCGGGCCCGGCCGGAACGGGCGGTCGCGGCCGCCGGCTCCTGGGCGGCGCTGTCGTGACCGCGCCCACCGCACCCGTCGGCGCTCCGCCGCCCGACGTCGTCGCACCGGCGGCCGACGCGCCCGACGGCGCCGAGCAGCCGCCGCCCCGCCGTCGCCGCCGGCGGGTCTTCCCGGTGGTGGTCGCCCTCGTGCTGGTGCTCGCCGTCGTCGCCGTCGTGCTGGCACGCAGCTCGACGTCCTCGATCCCGCTCGCGCCGGACAACCCGCAGCCCGGTGGCGCCCAGGCCGCCGCAACGATCCTCGAGCGCGAAGGGGTCAGCGTCCGCACCGCGCACACCACCGCCGACGCCGTCGCCCTCGCCGGCCCGGGCACCACGCTCCTCGTCACCGACGGCCGCCGGCTCGACGACGCCCAGCTCGCGGCGGTGCGCGACACCGGCGCCGACCTCGTCCTCACGCAGGTGATGTTCCGCCCCGACCTCGAGCCGCTGACCAGCGACGTCGAACCGTCCTCCGTCGGCAGCCCCACGCCGGTCACCGCGCAGTGCAACGACACCGACGCGACCGCCGCCGGCGAGATCTCCCGCAGCACCGGTGGCGTACAGGTGCTGGGCGGCGACGTCGAGCTGTGCTTCCCCACCGGCGACGGCACCGGCGCGTTCGCCACCTGGCGAGCCGACGACCGGCAGGTCTCGGTGCTCGCCGACGGCGGCCTGCTGAGCAACGACAACCTCGCCGAGGCCGGCAACGCCGCTCTGGTGCTGCGGGTGCTCGGTCGCCACGAGGAGCTCGTCTGGTACCTGCCAAGCATCGACGACACCTTCAGCGACGGCGACGGCGGCGGCGAGGCTGGTGGCGACGGCGCCACCGGGCAGCTGCTGCCGCCCGAGGCCACCGTGATCGGCTGGCAGCTGGTGGTGCTCGCCGCCGTCGGTCTGCTGTGGGCGGCGCGCCGGCTGGGACCAGTGGTCACCGAGGCGATGCCGGTCGTCGTCCGCTCCGCGGAGACCACGCTGGGCCGCGGCCGGCTCTACCGTCGCGGCCGCGCGCACGTCCATGCCGCGGCCGGGCTGCGCGCCGGCTTCGCCGCCCGCACCGGCCGGGCGCTCGGGCTGCCGCACGCCGCCCCGCCAGGCACCCTCGTCACCGCGGTGGCTGCCGCCACCGGGCGTGACGAGGTCCTCGTCGGCCGGCTCCTCTACGGGCCACCACCGACCACCGACGACCAGCTCATCACCCTCACCCGCGAGCTCGACATCCTGGAAAGCGAGGTCCACCGAACGTGACCACTCCCCCCGCGAGCGAGCCCCAGTCCTGGCCGCCCCGTACCGACGTCCCCGCGCCCGGCGCCCCCGCCGCCCCGCCGAGCGCGCCACCGGCAGCGCCGAGCGCGACTCCCGCGCCGAGCGCGCCCGCCGCGCCGGCGCCGGCAGCGGCGGCCACCCCTCGCGGCCGCCTCACCGCGCTGCGCGCGGAGATCGCGAAGTCGGTCGTCGGGCAGGAGGCCGCCGTCACCGGGCTCGTCATCGCGCTGCTGTGCCGCGGCCACGTCCTGCTCGAGGGGGTGCCCGGGGTGGCCAAGACGCTCCTCGTGCGCACGCTGGCCGCCAGCCTCGACATGGGCACCAAGCGGGTCCAGTTCACCCCCGACCTCATGCCCGGTGATGTCACCGGCTCGCTGGTCTACGACGCCCGCAGCGCGGAGTTCTCCTTCCGCGAGGGCCCGGTGTTCACCAACCTCATGCTCGCCGACGAGATCAACCGCACGCCGCCCAAGACGCAGGCCTCGCTGCTCGAGGCGATGGAGGAGCGCCAGGTGACCGTCGACGGCGAGCCGCGGCCGCTGCCCGACCCGTTCATGGTCATCGCCACCCAGAACCCGGTGGAGTACGAGGGCACCTACCCGCTGCCGGAGGCCCAGCTCGACCGGTTCCTGCTCAAGCTGCTCATGCCGCTGCCGGAGCGTGCCGACGAGATCCAGGTGGTCTACCGCCACGCCCACGATTTCGACCCCCGCGACCTCGGCAAGGCCGGCGTGCGCGCCGTCGCCGGGCCGGCGGACCTTGCCGCCGCCCGTCGCGAGGTCGCCCAGGTGCAGGTGTCGCCCGAGGTGCTGGGCTACATCGTTGACATCTGCCGGGCCACCCGGACCTCGCCGTCGCTGTCCCTCGGCGTCTCGCCCCGGGGCGCGACCGCGCTGCTGGCGACGTCGCGCGCCTGGGCCTGGCTCACCGGCCGGGACTACGTCACGCCCGACGACGTCAAGTCCCTCGCCCACGCCACGCTGCGCCACCGCGTGCAGCTGCGGGCGGAGGCCGAGCTCGAGGGCGTCACCGCCGAGACCGTGCTCGACGGCGTGCTGCGCACCGTTCCCGTCCCCCGCTGACCCTCCCCCCTTGCCACCGACAGCGGGATTGTCACCCACAGCAGACTTGCCACCGACAGCAGGATTGTCACCCACAGCAGACTTGCCACCGACAGCGGGATTCTCACCCACAGCAGACTTGCCGCCGACAGCAGGATTGTCACCCACAGCAGGATTGTCACCGACAGCGGGATTGTCACCGACAGCAGGATTACCAACCGCCGACCGCCCCGGGAGGACCACGTGGCACTGACCAGCCGAGCGGTGCTCGTGGCCGCCGTCGGGCTGCTGCCGGTGCTCCTCGTGCCGCGGCTCTCGACGGTCGTGGCGTGGGCGCTGCTGCTCCTCCTCGGCTGCGCCGTCGACCTCGCGCTCGCCGCGTCGCCCACGCAGCTGACGCCGGTGCGGCAGGTCCCCCACTCAACCCGGCTGGGCGAGCCGGTGCTCGCCACCGTGACGGTCACCAACGAGGGCGGGCGCACCGCCCGCCTCCTCGTGCGGGACGCGTGGCCGCCGTCGGCCGGTACGGGCAAGAACCGGCACCGGATGACCGTCCCCGGCGGGCAGGCACGGCGCGCCCGGACCACTCTGCGCCCCCACCGCCGCGGCGACCGGCACGCCGACCTCGTGACGCTCCGCTCGACCGGTCCGCTTGGGCTCGCCGCCCGGCAACGCTCGGTCCAGGCCCCCGCCCGGCTGCGCGTGCTGCCTGCCTTCACCTCCCGGCGCCACCTGCCGTCCCGGCTCGCCCGGCTGCGGGAGATGGACGGGCGCGCCGCGGTGCAGACCCGCGGCGAGGGGACCGAGTTCGACTCGCTGCGTGAGTACGTCATCGGCGACGACGTCCGGGCCATCGACTGGCGCGCCACCGCCCGCCGCGGTGACGTCGTCGTGCGCACCTGGCGCCCGGAGCGCGACCGCCGGGTGCTCATCGTCATCGACTCCTCGCGGCTGGCTGCCGCCCGGCTGGGCGAGGAGCCCCGGCTGGAGGCGCAGATCGAGGCCGCGCTGCTGCTCGCTGCGCTCGCTTCACGGGCCGGGGACCGGGTGAGCGTCGTCGCCGTCGACTCGGTGGTCCGGGCCCGGGTGGCCGGCGTGCAGGGACCGCGCCTGATGTCGGCGCTGGCGGAGGGCCTGAGCCAGGTCGAGGCGTCGCTCGTGGCGATGAGCTGGACGCAGGTGACGCAGGCGGTGCGCGACTCGCTGTCGCAGCGCTCGCTCGTCGTCCTGCTCTCCGCGCTCGACCCGTCCACGGTGACCTCCGGGCTGCTGCCGGTGGTCGGTGCGCTCACCCGCGACCACCAGGTCGTGCTCGCCTCGGCGAGCGACCCGCAGGCCGAGGAGATCCGCACCGACCGCCGCTCGGCGGAGAGTATCTTCGACGCCGCGGCGGCCGAGCGCGGCGCCCTCGAGCGGCTGGCGGTCGCCGGCCGGCTGCGCCGCCAGGGCGTAGAGGTCGTCGAGGGAGCGCCCGAGGACCTGCCGCCGGCGCTGGCCGACGTCTACCTCGCCCTCAAGTCCGCCGGAAGGCTCTGAATGCCCTACCTCATCCTGCTCGGCGCCATCGGGTTCGAGGTGCTGGGCACCAGCATGCTCAAGAGCACCGAGGGCTTCACCCGGCTGTGGCACACCGTGGCCTGCCTGGCGGCCTACGCCGCGTCCTTCGTGCTCCTCGCCCAGGCGGTGCGGTCGATCCCGGTGAGCGTGGCCTACGCGATGTGGTCGGGGCTCGGCACGGCGACGATCGTCGGGATCGGCGCGATGTTCCTCGGTGAGCCGATCACCGTGACGAAGGTGCTGGGGATCGGGCTCATCGTCGCCGGCGTCGTCGTGCTCAACCTCGGCGGCGGCGCTCACTGAGCTGACCGGCCGGGCGGGTCAGCCGGCCTGCGCGAGGGACCGATGGTGATCTTCAGCCAGGTCGGCAGCGACAACGCTGCCTAACTCGCGTGCAGGACCTTGAGGTACACGACGCTGGCGGCGGCCATGCCCCAGCTCGTGAGGCTTCCCACGAGGAACTCTTCCGCCTTCGAGCCGGACTCTCGGTCCGCCGAGATCTCCGGGAAGCGCACGATTCCCTTGGCGGCGAGCAGGGCGGCGATGATGCCGTCGGCACCGCCGGTGGCCAGGACCACGATGAGCAGCCGTTCCAGCGGCCCGATCCACCGCCCGCCCCGGAGCGCATGGCCACTCTCGCCCGAAGGGACGGCTGTCGTCCCAGCGCCGGCTGGCGTTCCAACGGCTCGTCCGAAGGACCTCTCCAGCAGGCCTACGAATCGTCGTCGCTGCCCGACGGCGTAGTTCACGGTGTGCGCGTCCTCCAGGTGGGCACGGCCGAGCGTCGCCCGCGCCACAAGGTTGCCGCTGGCCATCAGGAATGTGGCGACGGCGACTGCGCCGACTGCCGTCGCGAGCGACACCTCGGCCATCGCACCGAGCGAGATCCGGGAGTAGGCGTCCACGACAAAGCCCGTCGTCCCAGTGACGGCGGGACCGAATGCCGTAAGCGTGCCGACAACGAGCAGAAGGAGTGCCACCGGCCAGACCTGTCGGGGTCGTTGTTCATCGGCGATGGGCAGGCTGAGCATCCAGCCGCAGGTGAGCGCCACACAACCGGCCATGGCCAGCCACCACACCCCCAGCCCCGCCACAGCGACGACCGCGACCACCACCCAGGCAGTGACAGTCCAGGTGATCGCCGCACGCCGGGATCGGGCGCCACGTGCGACATCGGTCAGTCCGATGAGCAGCAGGAGGACCGAGGCGACGATCACGGCATCACGTCTTCCAGCACCTGATGAGCCGCGAGGAGCGCCCCTCCACCCGACCGCTGCAGATTCTGCGAGACCGCCGACTGTGTGATGCCCTCCTGCTCAGCCACCTCGGATTGCGAGCGCCCCTGGAGCACGCCAGCAGTGAGCCGTCGCTCGCGCGGTCGCATGGCACTGATCGCGTGGTCACATAACAAGAGGTAGGCGTTGACCACGGCGGCAGGACCACCCGACGGCTGGTCCGAGACGAACCACGTGCGCAGGTAGGGGTTCGTCCGGTTCTCGCGCCGCTGTGCCTCGTTGATCGCTTCCCGCGCCGCCCACCAGGCGCTGCCGTCCTGGATCGATCTGGTCGCCCCCTCTCCCACCTGCTCGACGTCCCCCTCGCCGATGCCGAATCGGCAGTCCATACCCGGGGGAAGTAGCAGCCTGGCGATCGCAACTGCCCGCACCGCACTGCTGATGTCTGTAGAGACGGCCTGGAACTCGTCACCAACGGTGGGCCACAGTGACTGTACGAACAACCCAGCCACCCGGTCGAAGACTCGCAGGATCTCCTGCTGAGCACGTTTCCGGTCGGCCAGATCGCGCGACTTCACGATGTCGACAATGATTGCCACCGCTCGCATGAGATTAGCCTAGCACTAATACTCGACGAAGTATTAGGTGCCGGCTAATGACGTCCACAGTCGGCGAACACCGAACCTCTCGGGGGCATAAGCGTATAGCTGATATCTTCGGAGATATTAGCCGACCGGTCGGGCGGGTCAGCCGGCCTGCGCGAGGGTGTGGCCGGCGAGGTCCGCCTCGAGGTCGCCGGTCTCCCCCGCCGCGACCGCCCGGCGGCCGAGCACGATCGTGTAGACCCAGTAGGCCGCCAGCACCACGGCGCCGATGGTGATCTTCAGCCAGCCGGGCAGCGACGACGGCGTCACGAAGCCCTCGACGACGCCGGAGACCGCAAGCACGATCACCAGCCCGATCGCCACCGTGAACAACGACCGGCCCTCCTGCGCGAGCGCGCGGCTGCGGGTCCGTGGCCCGGGCGCCACCCATGCCCAGAACAGTTTGAGCCCGGCGCCCGCGGCGATGAAGATCGCGGTCAGCTCCATGAGGCCGTGGGGCAGGATGAGGCCGAAGAACACGTGGAGGAGGTCGTGGTCGGCCATGATCCCGGCCGATGTCCCGACCCCGACGGCGTTCTGCACGATGACGTACGCCGGGAAGAGCCCGGTGATACCTAGCGCGATGCACTGCGCGGCGATCCACGCATTGTTCGTCCAGACCTGACCGGCGAAGTCCCCGGCGGGGGAGTCCGAGTAGTAGGCCGCGAAGGCGTTCTCGGCGTACTCCTCCAGCTCGGTAGGGCTGCCGAGCTGGGCCATCGCGGCCGGGTTGGTCACCACCCACCACGCGCTGACCGCGCCGAGCAGCACGAAGACGGCGCCGACAGCCAGCGTCCACCACCGCACCCGGTAGAAGGCAGCCGGCAGCGAGACGAGGAAGAACCGGGAGACGTCGGACAGCCGCGCCTCGTGCGCGCCGGCGATCCGGCCGCGGGCGGTCGCCAGGAGGGTCGACAGCTCGGAGACGAGGACCGGGTCCGGCGCGCTCGTCCGTACCGACGACAGGTGGCCGGCCGCCGTCTGGTAGAGCGTGACGAGCTCGTCGGCCTCGGGCCCGCTGAGACGTGGCCGGGCGGTCAGCTCACGCAGCCGGTCCCACTCGGGGCGGTGCACCGCGGCGAAGGCATCGACGTCCACCCGGGTACCCTGCCACACATGGTCGATCACGGGGCGGGGACCACCGCCCGGCTGCTGCGCGTGGCCCGGCTGCCCGAGGACCTCATCATCACCGGTGAGGCGGTCGCGCTGGAGGTCCGGCCGGCGTCGTTCATGCTGCGCCTCGTCGGGTCGCTGCTCGACGCGATCTGCTACGTCGCCGTCATCGGCGCGATCGCGGTCGGGGTGCTCAGCACGCTCGACTACGTCAACGACGCTCGGTTCATGACCGCCTACATCATCACGCTGGCCGCCGTCATGGTCATCGCGCCGACGGTCGTCGAGACCCTCACGCGTGGTCGCTCGCTCGGCAAGCTGGCCACCGGCATCCGGATCGTGCGCGACGACGGCGGCCCGATCCGGCTGCGCCACGCCTTCATCCGCGCACTGACCGGGCTGGGCGAGCTCTGGCTGACCCTCGGCTCGGTCGCCGTCATCACCGCGGTGCTCAACCCGCGCGGCAAGCGCCTGGGCGACCTGCTCGCCGGCACCTACGCCGCCCGCGTCCGGGGCGCCGAGCGCAGCCCGCCGCCGTTGCTCATGCCGCCCGAGCTGGCCGCGTGGGCGCACAGCGCGGACATCCGTGCCATGCCCGACGGCGTCGCGCTGGCGGCCCGCCGGTTCCTCGACCGCACCGGTGACCTCGCGCCCGGGCCGCGGGCGGCGCTCGGGCAGCAGCTCGCGGCGATGGTCGAGCCGCTCGTCGCGCCACCGGCCCCCTGGGGCACCCACCCCGAGCGGTTCCTCGCCGCGGTGCTCGTTGCGCGCCGCGACCGGGAGTACGAGGTGGGGGTCCGCGCCCGCGACGCCGCCGCGGCCGCCGCCGCCGAGATCCGCCGCCTGCCCCACCACATCCCCGGCTGACGTCGCGGCCCTCACCCGCGCCAGCAGGCTTGTCGCCGACAGCAGGCTTAGCCGCGACAGCAGAGTTGTCCACGGCGAAACTGCTCGTGGACAAGTCAGCTCTCGGCAACAAGTCAGCTCTCGCGGACAAGTCAGCTGTCGGCAACAAGTCAGCTCTCGCGGACAAGTCGGCTGTCGGTGACAAGTCGGCTCTCGCGGACAAGTCGGCTGTCGGTGATGGGGAGGGGAGGGATGGGGAGGGGCGATTCTCATCCCTGCCTCATCGCCGCCACGTAACGTGGCCCCGACGGCAGGAGAAGAACGACAGCATGTATGAACGACCAGGACGGCGGTGGGCCCAGGCGTTGGCGACCCTCGCGCTCGTCGAACGGCGTAGCACCGCGCTGACGACGGCGGCCCGCTGGCGGCAGGTCGTCACCGCCGGCCCCGACGCCTACCTCCTCCCGGGCGCGGAGGCCCTGCCGCCGTCGCTGGCGCCGAGCGGCTCACCAACCCGCCGCCCGCTGCGCGCCCCGGTGAGCGCCGACCTCGTCCAGCTCGGCAAGTTCGATCGCGGCCGGCAGGTGCGGATGCGCGCCTTCTACGGCGCGGCAGGTATCAGCGTCCGGGTCCAGGCCGCTTCGCGTGATGCCGCGGTCCGGCACGGGGTGGCGCGCAGCGTCACCGCCGCTCAGGTGGTCGCCGCCCACCGCCCCGACCTCATGCCGCGGATGGTCGACCACGGCACGGTGCTGCGGGGCCGCACCGCCTACCTGACCGAGGAGACCGTCACCGGCCGGATGCCGCAGGACCCCGCCGAGGTCGCCGTCGCGATGACCGGGGTGGCGCGCGAGCTCGGCGCCGTCCAGCGTGCGGTCGGCATCACGGCTCGGCCGCTCGGCGCGGTCGCGCACCCGCGGTTCGCCGAGCGCTGGCGGGCGGTGGTCGCCGGCGGTCACCTCAGCCCGGCGCTCGGCGCCGAGGTGGAGCGGCTCATCGCCCGCGACGCCCGGCTCGAGGTGAGCTTCACGCACGGGGACCTCGTCTCCTCCAACGTGTTCCTCGACGACGACAGGATCGTCCTCATCGACTGGGAGTACGCCGGCGAGCAGCCGATCGCCTTCGACCTGGCCAAGATGCACATCAACGCCGGTCCGGCCGGGCCCGCCACCGACGCCCTCGACGGCGCGCTCGAGCAGACCGTCGGCCACGACCGCGGCCACTACACGCTCGTCGAGCAGCTCGCCCTCGCGCACGCCGTCGTGCTCTCGCGGCTCGAGGCCCGGCTGGTGAGGGCGCGGCAGGCCGGCCGGCTCGGACCGCTCGAGCGGCAGACCCGCAAGCGCGCCCTTGCGCTGCGCGAGCTGCTGGCGATGCGCGGCTGACCGGCGTCCGCGAGCCGCCGGCGAGCGACGAGCCTACGCTGGGACGACCGACGGTCTCAGGGGGTGGGGATGGGGCGCACGCTCGTCATCACCGCGGACGACCTCGGCATCGATCCTCGCACCAACGCCACGATCGTCGCGCTGCTGCGCGAGGGTCGGCTGTCGGCCACCACGCTGATCCCGGTCGCCGCCGCCGCTGACGACGCCGTCCGTCGGATCACCGCCGCCGGGCTGCAGCCGCCCCACCTGCACTTCACCATCTCCAGCGGTCGCGGGCACGCGCCGTGGCGGCCGCTTGCCGAGGACGTACCCAGCCTTGTCGACGGGACGGGTCACCTGCCGGTCGATGCCCGGACCGCCGAACGGTCCGCGACGGTGCCCGACGTCCAGCGAGAGCTGCACGCGCAGCTGGCCTGGATGCGCGCCGCCGGGATGCCGCCGAGGGTACTCGACTCCCACTCGGGCACCCTTTACGGCATGCACGGGCGGTCGCTGGCGGACGTCGCGGTGGACTTCTGCGCGGAGCACCAGCTCGCTTTCCGTCTCCCCCGACGGCTGGGCCGGCTCCTCGCGGTCGGGGTGCCGGGCCTGCGCCGTGCCCACGACCTCGCGGTGCCGCAGGCCGACCGGCTCGGGGTGCGGCTGCCGCAGTCGCTGGTGAGCGCCTGGCTGCCGGGCCGGTTCATCGCCCGCTACGCCCAGCTGCGCGCCGAGGTGCTGTGGCAGCTGCGCCGGCTGCCGCCGGGCACCTCCGAGCTCATGGTCCACCCCTCGCCGCCGTCGGCCGCCCAGGCCATGCCGCCCACCGAGGGCCGCAAGCGGGTGTGGGAGCTGCGGCTGCTGCGCGACCCGGTCTTCACCCGCACCCTGCAGGAGGAGGAGATCACGGTCGTGCCGGCGTGGTGACCGGTCACCCGCCGACCCGGAACACCCCGTGCGCGCCGCGCTCGGCGTCGACCATCGCGTGAGAGACGAACGGGTAGCTGCCGGCCTCGGGGAACTCGAGCTCGACGAACCCGCCCTGCGCGGCGACGAGCGGCAGCACCTGGCCGCCGCCCGTCGGCCCGCCGATCTCCTCCGGCCCGCCCAGTCGGTAGGCGCCCTCGTTGTAGACGGTGTCGAACTGGCCGCCGACCACGTGGAACGCCGAGCCGCGTGAGGGCCCGGCCGCCAGCACCCACACCCGCACCCGCTCGCCGACGTCGGCCACGAGCGGCTCGTGGTCGTACTGGTTGGGGTAGCCGTTGAACACCACGAGGTCGGGCGCCTCGGCGGCGATGGCGGCGGCGTCCGCGGTCCCGCCCTGCGGCCCGAGGTACATCTCGGACTGCACGAGCACGTACTCACGGTCCACCGGCTCGAGCTCCGGCGGGTCGATGATGACGGCGCCGAACATGCCCTGGGCGATGTGCATGGACATCGGCATCGTCGAGCAGTGGTACATCCAGATCCCGGAACGCTCGGCCGTGAACCGGTAGAGGAGCGACTCCCCCGGCGCGATCGTGCGCATCGGCTCGTCCGGCGCCAGCGCCCCGGCGTGGAAGTCGATCGAGTGGCCGATCGTGCCGTCGTTGACGAGGGTGATCTCGAAGACGTCGCCGACCTTGCCGCGCAGGGTCGGCCCCGGCGCGGTGCCGTTGAAGGTCCACCGCTCCTGGACGACGCCGGGAGCCACCTCCCCGGTCAGCTCGCCCACCGTGAAGGTCACCTCGTGCAGGTCGCCCGCCGGCGCGGGCGGGAGCTCGGCCGGGTGGGCGGTGAAGTCGTCGCCGGGCGCCGCCATGAGGTCGAGGTCCTCGCGGGCGGAGGGCCCCTCGGCCACGTCGTCGCCGCCGGCCCCGTTCGCGCCGCCGGCCCCGCCTGCGCCGTCAGACCCGCCCGCGCCGTCAGCACCGGCCCCACCCTCGCCGTCGTCCCCGACAGCAACGCCCACGCCGACGGCGACCACCTCGAGGGTCATCCCCATCTGCCGGTGGCCGGCCACCGAGCACCAGCCGTCGAGGTCACGCCCGACGATGCCGAGGTCGATCTCCGTGGCGTCCCCGGAGGACAGCCGGCCGGAGCTCGCGCCGGTCTCCATGACAAGGTCGTGGACGTCGGAGTCGGTGTTGACCAGCTCGATCACCAGCCGGTCCCCGACCGGGACCTCGATGACGCCGGGGACGAAGCGCATCTCGACGGCCTCGACCCGCACCGTCGTCGTGCTGCCGGTGGCGGTGACGTCCCCGGCGGCGGACGACCCGGTGAGCCCGGCCGAGGCCGGGTCCCCCGCGACGCCGAGCACGACGGCGAGCGCCACCGCGCCCACGCCGTAGAGCGCACCGAGCCGGCGGGGCACCGGTGGCGGCCCGGTGGCGATCGATGCGGCAATGACCGAGCCGGACGTCTCCCGGTCCGCCCGGCGGCGCACGAGCAGCGCCCGCGCGAGCAGCACGAGGAACGCCGACAGCCCGGCCAGCCCGAGCAGCGACGTGGTGACCTTCACCAGGCTGGGGACCGGCAGCAGGAAGATCGCCAGGCTGAGGTTGACGATGACGATGCGCGCGCCAGCGGCGCGGTTCATCTCGTGGTCCACCCGCCGCACCACCCGCGGCCCGCCGCCGAGCATGACCGGCGCGAGGTAGCTGAGCGCACCGAGGAGGATCTGGCCGGCGAACCCGGCGGCGTAGGGGGTGGCGAGCACGCCGAGGTTCTCGCGCAGCACCGCCCAGTCCCCCGACGTGACACCGAGCACGCCGAGGACGACGACGCAGATCACCAGCCAGGTCACCGCGGCCATCGCGCTGTAGGTGGCGTAGCCCTGCGGCCGCTTCTTCCGCGCGACCTGCACCATCGGGCGGACGACCAGGGCGACGCCGGCGAGGTATACCGCGGCGGCCACCGTGACGAGCACCGGCACGTCGATCGCGGCGGCCAGCCAGATGACGACCAGCCCGCCGAGCAGCACGTACATCGCACGGTGGGCGGCCAGCGGCGCGCCCTCGGCCATCTTGGTGCGCAGCATCGTGGGCCACAGCACGACGAGCGTGCCGAGCACGGTGAGGCCGACCCAGCCGAGCAGCATCGTCGTCGTGTGGGCGGTGTAGAGACGTCCCTCGACGAGCGCCGACGGCGTCGTGCGGGCGAGCAGCACCCCCATCGCGACGCCGACGACGAGGCACACCCCGGCGCTGACGTAGAACAGTGCGAGGCCGCCGAAGCGCGCCATGAGGGCGCCGCGGCGCTGGAGCAGGATGACGACGACGTGGGTGATCGCGACGACGGTCACCCCGGCGCCGCCGACGACGACCAGCGGCCACCGCCCGGTGGCGACGCCGACGATCACCAGGATCGTCGAGACGGTGTGCAGGCCCAGCCGGACGAACATCAGCCCCTGCCCGCCCGGTGCCGGGCGGCCCAGCAGGGTGTCGCTGAAGTGGCCGGACCAGATGAGGATGGCGGTGCTCACCGCGCCGAGCAGCATGAAGTGCACGAGGAGGTAGCCGGACTCCGGGATCCACCGGTGCGCGACGGCGACGACGAAGGCCGCGACGAACCACCCGACGACGAGCGCGTTGACCCGCACGTGCCACGGCCGGCGGGCCATCGGCGGGCGGCTGCCGCGCCCGGGTCCCGGGCTGCGCCGGGCGGGACGGTCGGACGCGCTCATGACGCTCCCTGGCTGGTCGTGATGGCGGCTGGGGCGGGCTGGGTGGCCGGGGTGGGCTGATTGGCCGGCTGCACCGGTCGCGGCTGGGTGCGGCCGGGGCGCTGCGGGCGCAGGACGGACCAGCCGGCGAGGACGACGAACAGCAGCACCGCGACGATGTTGCCGACCCCACCGGCCTGGACCGCCCAGCCGAGGTCGCGGGCATCGCCCACGGCGAGCCGTAGCAGCAGCGTGGCCTGCAGCAGCACCGCCGGGACGATGAGCACCGAGTGGTACGGCAACGGGCGGCGCAGCACCGCGGGCATGATCACCGGGGCGTGCGCCATGATCATCGAGATGACGAAGCCGAGGAAGACGGCGTGGGTGGCGGCGTCGTAGCCGCGGCCGTCGACCTGCCCACCGAGCAGCCAGATCGCCCCGGCGACGGCGAGCCACCCGTAGCTCGCCAGCAGGCAGCCCGCGATGTACCGCGGCAGGCCCGTGGCGTGGATGGTGCGCCGGGCGACGTCCTTGGCCACCAGCCAGCCGGCGGCGGCCAGCAGCGCCAGGCCGAGCAGCACGAAGCCGGCCTCCGGCGCCAGCAGCGCGGTCATCGCCGCGACCACGAAGGCCGCTGCCACCAGCTGGGCGACGGCGGCGTCCCGCGGGGACAGCGACTCGATCCGTGCCAGCTCGAGGCGCTCGCCGAAGATCGTCAGCACGAGGTAGCCGACCAGCCACGGCAGCAGGCCGGGCACCGGCACACCGGCGAGCCAGAGCACCGCGGCGCCCAGCGCCATCAGCGAGCCGAGGATCTGGACCGCGACGGCCGCCATCGGCTGTCGCGCGTACAGCGAGCGGTAGACCAGCAGCGCGAAGAGCTGCGCAGCGACCAGCAGGCCGGCGCCCACCTCGAACGGCAGCACCGAGACGACGGCGAGCGCACCCAGCCCGTTGAGCGCCGGCGCGAGGTAGCCCCAGGCGCGGCCGAGCGCCACCGACCGTTCAAGGCTGATGACGGTGCCGACGAAGCCGAGCACCATGAGGGGGCCGTGGACGTCGGCGAGCCGGGCACCGACGAGCACGTGCGGCAGGCCGAGCAGTGCGAGCGCGGCATCCAGGCCGGCGAGGAGCGCCAGCCCGCCGGGGATCAGGAACGGGACGCGGAACGCGGTGCGGGTGAGCGGTCCTCGGGAGGAGTGCCGGGTGTCAGCCATCGGTGCTGCGCTGGTCGGCGGGCGGCGCGACGCGCAGCAGGCAGGCGCCCGGCTCGGCGAAGGCCTCGAGGCTGACGCGTGCCGGGTCGATGCCCTCGTGGCCGAGGACCTCCTGGGCCATGCCGAGGTGGCCGGTGCACACCAGCTCGGGATAGTCCTTGGCCAGCGCCAGCACCGGGCAGCGACGCAGCCGCTGGGTACGCGCGCCGTCGGGGTCGGTGACGGTCTCGGGGCCGAAGCCGGCGCGCTCGAACATCTGACCGAGGCGTTCGACGGAGTCCACCCAGTCCGCCGCGCCGGCCGTGGCCGACGTGCCGGTCGAAGCCTCGTCACCGGCGTCGGGGGCGCGCCGCAGCGGCGGCCCGTCGACGAGGTGGCGTTCGCGCATCGCGCGGCCCCAGTCGCGGCCGGCCGCGAGCGCGTGCTCCTCGAGCACCGCCGCCGGCACCGTGCGCGCCAGGTAGCCGACGAGCGCCTCCGCCAGCACGGCGTACTCGGGGCCCGCCGGGGTCGCCGCAAGAGTGGCGCGGTAGAGCGCCGCGGGCCGCCCCCGGCCGGCGGAGTGGCGCAGCGTCCGCGCGACCAGCTCGGTGGCGACAAGCGACTCCAGGTGCTCGCGCACCGTGTTGGGGTGCTGGCCGAGCTGTGCGGCGAGCTCGACGACGGTGCGACGGCCACCGAGCTCGATGAGGGTGTCGAGCACGGCCCGCCGCGCGGGGGACAGCTCTTCGCGTGCGAGACCTCGAGCGGGGAGGGGACCCAACCTGTTATCCACGGTCCCAACCGTACTATTCACGCGGCGCCGCTTACCACCCTTTCGTCCCAGGTGAGACGCGAGGTGATGTGATTTTACGCGCACGACGTGCGGCGCCGTCGTTGTGCGGCTTGACTTGCGCTGTGACGAAGCTTCTCGGTGCGGTGGCGGCACTCCTCCTCGGGGTGACCGCCTGCTCGGTGACGATCCCGACCGACCCGGACGGCACCCTGGACCGGGTCCGCGGCGGCACGCTGCGGGTCGGGGTCTCACCGAACCCGCCGTGGACCGACCTGCCCACGGGCCTCGAGGGCGAGCCGGCTGGCTCCGAGGTCGCGCTGGTCGAGGACTTCGCCCGCTCGATCGACGCCGAGATCGTCTGGGTCCCCGGCGGCGAGGAGGACCTCGTCGGCCGCCTCGAGCACGACGAGCTCGACCTGCTCATCGGCGGCCTCACGGCGCAGTCCCCCTGGGCCGACACGGTCGCGCTGACCTACCGCTACACCGTCACCGTCGACTCCCGCGGCGAGGAAGCGCTCCATGTGATGGCGGCGCCCATCGGCGAGAACGCGTTCCTCGTCACGCTCGAGCGCTTCCTGCTGGACCAGGACCTGCCGACATGACCGCGCGCTTCGGTCACACCGAGCTGCCGGCGGAGCAGGAGAAGCAGCTGCGCCGCGCGGTCCGGCTGGCGTGGCTGACCATCGCGTTCCTCGTCACTGCCGTCACCGCCGTCTACCTCACCATGGGCAGCTCGCAGGCGATGAAGGCCGCCTGGATGGAGGACATGCTCTCCTTCATCCCGCCCATCGCCTTCCTCGTGGCCGTCCACCGGACCAAGCGTCGGCCCACCCCGGAGCACCCCTACGGCTACCACCGGGCGGTCGGCGTCGGGCACCTCGTCGCGGCGACCGCCCTGCTCGCCATGGGCGCGTTCATGGTGTGGGACTCCGGGTCAGGCCTCATCAAGGCCGAGCACCCGCCGGTCGGCCTGATGGAGCTCGGCGACCAACCGATCTGGTCCGGCTGGCTGATGATCGCCGCGCTGGCCTACACCGCGGTGCCACCGGTGCTGCTGGGGCGCGCGAAGATGCCGCTGGCCGAGTCACTGCACGACCGGGTGCTGTACGCGGACGCCGACATGAACAGGGCCGACTGGATGACCGCCGTCGGCGGCATCCTCGGCATCCTCGGCATCGGGCTCGGCCTGTGGTGGGCGGACGCCGCGGCCGCGCTGTTCATCTCGGGCAGCATCCTCCACGACGGCGTCCGCAACCTGCGGGTCGCGGTGGGCGCTCTGATGGACGCCCGCGCCGAGACCTACGACGGCCAGGATCCTCATCCGCTCGTCCAGCAGATCGACGAGCACCTCGCTGGTCTGCCGTGGGCAGCCGAGGCGCGCTCCAGGGTTCGCGACCAGGGCCACGTGTTCCACGTCGAGTCCTTCGTCGTGCCGGTCGCCGGCTACACCCCCACCCTGGAGGACCTGCGCCTGGCGCGTGAGGGTGCGATCGAGCTGGACTGGAAGGTCGATGACATGGTCGTCATCGCGGTCGAGGCGCTTCCGGAGCAGATGCTGCCGGGCCTGGCCGGCGAGGCGGGCACGCACGACGCCGGAGCCTAGGCGACCGCTGAGCGCCACCTTGGCAGTCGCAAGGTGGCGTACCGTGACCGCGTCCTGCGCCGACACCCACCGGGAGAGGTACCGCATGCGACCCACCTCGAGGCCCCGCCCCAGCCGTGCGCCGCGGCGGGCGCTCCGGGCGGCGGCGACCACGTCTGCCGTCACGGCCCTTCTCACCGCAGCCGCGGTCGGGACGCCGGCCACCGCAGCTGACGAGATCACGAGCATCGTCGACGGCATGAGCGTCGACGAGCTCATCGGGCAGATGACCTGGACCCACGTCCACGGCGCCACCGCCGACGAGGACTCCGGGGAGAACCGGTCGCGCTACGGCGTCGGCACCCCGGCCGAGGTCGTCGAGACGTACCACCTCGGCGGTGTCCTCTACTTCGCGTGGGCCGGCAACACCGAGGATCCCGCGCAGGTGGCCGAGCTCTCGGCAGGTCTGCAGCAGGCCGCCCAGTCCACCGGCACCGGCATCCCGCTCGCGGTGACGGTGGACCAGGAGGGCGGCACGGTCAGCCGGATCGGGCCGCCGGCGACGGCGCTGCCCGGTGGCATGGCGCTGGGCGCCACCGCGGACACCGGCCTCGCCCGCGCACAGGGCGACGTCCTCGGCAGCGAGCTCGCGGCGATGGGGATCAACGTCGACTTCGCCCCGGTGGTGGACCTCAACACCAACCCGGCGAACCCGGTCATCGGGCTGCGGTCGATGGGCGAGGACGCCGCACTGGTCGGGCAGCTGAGCGCCGCCCAGATCGAGGGGCTGCAGTCCCAGCACGTGGCGGCCGCCGCCAAGCACTTCCCCGGCCACGGCGACACCGACGTCGACTCCCACACCGGCCTGCCGGTGATCGCCGGGGACCCGGAGTCTCTCGAGCGGCACCTCGAGCCGTTCCGGGCCGCGGTCGACGCCGGGGTCGACATCATCATGTCGGCGCACATCGTCGTGGAGTCCATCGACCCGGAGCTGCCCGGCACGCTGTCACCGGCGGTACTCACCGACCTGCTGCGGGGCGAGCTCGGCTACGACGGCCTGGTCACCACCGACGCGCTCGACATGGACGCGCTCAAGCAGCTGCCGGGCAACCCGCTCGACGACGCCGATATCGCGGCCCTCGCGGTGCAGGCCGGCTCGGACATCCTCCTCGAGCCCCCGGACCTCGACGCGGCGTTCGCCGGCATCCACGCCGCGCTCGACGCCGGCGACCTCACCCGCGAGCGCCTCGAGGAGTCCGTCACGCGGATCCTCGAGTGGAAGGTGGAGCGCGGCATCTGGCAGCCGGGGGCGGGCGCGCCGGAGCGGCCGCCGCTGGACGTCGTCGGCAGCGACGAGCACCGTGCGACGGCGACCACCATCGCCGAGCGCGCCACCACCCTGCTGCGCAACGAGGGCGGCATCGTGCCGCTCGACCCGGCCGGGACGTCGCTGCTCGTCGCCGGGGCCGGCTCCGCCTGGCCCGAGCGGCTCACCCCGCTGCTGCGGGAGCAGGGCTTCACCGTCGAGGAGCGGCTGGAGAGCGGCGACTCCCCCACCGCCGGCTACCGGTCCGCCGTCGCCGCCGCCGCGGGTGAGACGGACGCCGTCGTGGTCGTCGTCGACGACGCTCGCGGCACCACCGCCCAGCAGCAGCTCGTCGCGGAGGTCGCCGCCGGGCCGACGCCGGTCGTCGTCGTCCTCGCCGGCACGCCCTACGACCTCGCCGCGACCGACGACGACGCCGCAGCGGTCGTCGCTTCCTACGGCTCGGCGAGCGTCAACTTCGAGGGCATTGCCGCGGTCCTCGGCGGCGCCGTCGCCCCGACCGGGCAGCTGCCGGTGAGCGTCCCGGGCCCGGACGGCAGCACGCTGGCCGAGGCGGGCTTCGGGCTGCGCACCACCACCGAGGTCACGCCGGCGGCGGTGGAGTTCACCGACGAGCCGGGCGCCGGTGCCGACACCCTCACGGTGCCGGCCGTCGACGGCGTCAGTTACCTGCTCGACGGCAGCCCCGTCGAGCCCGGCACCCACCCGGCGACCGGTGCGGTGGCCGTCACCGCCGAGGCTGACGACGGCTTCCACCTCGCCGCCGGCGCGACCGTCGAGTGGTCGCACGACTTCGGCCCGAGCACGAGCGCCACCCCGGCCCCCGACGACGGCAGCGCCGCGGACGACGCGGCAGCCGGCTGGCTCCTCGCGGGGGCCGCCGTCGTCCTCGTGGCGGCGGCCGGTGCGGTCGTCGTCCTGCGGCGCCGACCGTCGCAGGGCGGCGGGCAGGCTCGCGACCACGGCTAATCGATGTCGGTGCTTTGACCCGCGCGCGGCAGTGAGGCTCCTTACCCCCATAACATCTCCGTAACGATTCATAATCAGGTAAAGCCGCAGGTCAACGCAAGTTTCTGCGGCGGTTTCTCGGGTGCGAACGGGGCCATTCCTCACATCTGTCACTAGCCGGACAGCCCCTGAGGTGGCATGGTGGCTAGTCGCCCGAACAATCGCTGCGTTTACGCTGCCCATTTCTTGGGGTGCCGTGAGCCATCCCGGCAGTATGCCGGGCCAATCCCGCGAGGTGATCGTGAGCGCCCTACGCGCTGAGAACGTCTACAAGGTCTTCGGTCGGCGGTCCCAGGACGCTGTCCGCAGGCTCCAGGCCGGCGCCAGCCGGGACTCCGTCAAGTCCATGGGGACGGCCGCCGTCATCGACGCCTCCTTCGAGGTGAAGAAGGGCGAGACCTTCGTCGTCATGGGCCTGTCCGGCTCCGGCAAGTCGACCCTCATCCGCATGCTCAACGGGCTGCTGACCCCCACCGCCGGCAGGGTGCTCATCGGGGAGGACAACGTCACCGACGTCTCCCCCGCCGAGCTCCGCAAGATCCGCCGCGAAAAGATCTCCATGGTCTTCCAGCACTTCGCACTGCTGCCGCACCGCACCGTCCTCGACAACGTCGCCTACCCGTTGGAGATCAACGGCATGGGCCTCGCAGAGCGCCGTGAGCGGGCCGCGCAGACCGTCGCACTGACCGGTCTGGCCGGCTGGGAAGACTCCCTGCCCGCGCAGCTGTCGGGCGGCATGCGCCAGCGGGTGGGCCTGGCCCGTGCGCTGGCCGCCGACACCGACATCCTGCTCATGGACGAGGCGTTCTCGGCGCTCGACCCCCTCATCCGTCGTGACATGCAGGAGCAGCTCGTCGAGCTGCAGGCCACGCTCGGCAAGACGATCGTGTTCATCACCCACGACCTCAACGAGGCGATGTTCCTCGGCGACCGCATCGCCGTCATGCGCGACGGGCAGATCGTCCAGATCGACACCGCCGAGAAGATCCTCTCCGACCCGGCCGACGAGTACGTCGCGAAGTTCATCGCCGACGTCGACCGTTCCCGCATCATCACCGCCGGTGCCCTCATGCGCCGCCCGCAGTCGGTCGTCCAGATCGGCGGCGGCCCCGGCGTGGCGCTGCTCGAGATCGAGAAGACCCAGGGCTCCGCCGCCTACGTCGTCGACCGGCAGCGGGTGCTCCAGGGCACGGTCTACGACGACGACCTCCTCGCGGCGCAGCGCAAGGGCGCGAACGACCTGCGCAGCGTGGTCAAGCCGGACACCTCAGCCGTGCGGCCCGAGACCCCGCTCGCCGACCTGTTCGCCTCGGCCGCCGAGGCGCACCTCCCGCTCGCCGTGACCGACGACGGCGGCCGCCTCGTCGGCGTCGTGCCGCGCGTCCGGATCCTCCAGGCGATGGCCCGACCCAACGGCGACGAGAACGGCAACGGCAACGGCACTGTCCTGGCAGCCGCCGTCAATGGCGCCACCACGAATGAAGGGAGTCAGTCATGACCGACTTCCGCATCCCCCTCGGCGACTGGGCCAAGAGCGGCATCGACTGGCTCACCGCCACGTTCGCTGCGGTCTTCAGCGCCATCCGCACCATCCTCGACTGGCTGTACGACTTCGTGGAGACGCTCGTCACCTCGCCGGACGTGTGGTGGGTAGGCATCCTGCTGACCGTCATCGTCGCGTCCGCCGCCTACGTGCTGCGCGACTGGAAGTGGGGCCTCGGCGCGCTCGTCGCCCTGGTCGCCTACTGGCTGCTGACCCAGCTGTTGCTGCCCGAGCCCAACTTCTTCTTCGTCGTCGTCGTCCTCGCCCTCGTGGGCTTCCTCGCCAAGGGCTGGCGGCTGGGCGTCGGCACCCTGCTGGGGTTCACCTTCATCCTCGCCCTCAATCAGTGGGACAACGCGCTGCAGACCCTGGCGCTCGTGCTCGTCGCCTCGATGTTCGCGGTCCTCCTCGCGGTCCCGCTCGGGATCTGGACGGCCCGGAACGCCACCGTCTCGACCATCGTCCGGCCGGTGCTCGACTTCATGCAGACGATGCCCGCGTTCGTCTACCTCATCCCGGCCATCGTGCTGTTCCGCACCGGCGTGGTTCCCGGCATCATCGCCTCCATCGTCTTCGCCATGGCGCCCGGGGTGCGGTTCACCGAGCTGGGCATCCGGCAGGTCGACCGGGAGGTCGTCGAGGCTGGGCACGCCTTCGGCGCGACCCCCAGGCGCATCCTGCGCCAGATCCAGCTGCCGCTCGCGCTGCCGACGATCATGGCCGGCATCAACCAGGTCATCATGCTGTCGCTGTCGATGGTCGTCATCGCGGCCATGGTCGGCGCCCCCGGCCTCGGGCAGGACATCGTGGCAGCCCTCACCGGGCTGCAGGTCGGGCTGGGCGTCGAGGCCGGCCTCGCCGTCGTCATCCTGGCGATCTACCTCGACCGCGTCACCGCGGCACTCGGCGACCGCGCCCCGGTCGCGCGCGCACTGAAGATCCGCGCCTCCGACGACTGAATCACTCGTCCCCGAAAGCTCAACACACCGAACAGGAAGAGAACAGATGAAGATCACGCGACGTCACGTCACTACACTTGCAGCCACCACCGCGGTCGCACTCACCCTCGCCGCTTGCGGCTCCGACACCACCGAGCCCGGCGACGGTGGCGACGACGAGGCCACGGCCTCGTCCGAGCCCATCACCATCGGCGTCCACGGTGGCTGGGAGGAGGGCATCGCCGCCTCCCACCTGTGGAAGCACATCCTCGAGGAGCAGGGCTACGAGGTCGAGATGCAGACCGCCGACGCGGGCGTCATCTTCACGGGCATGGCCCAGGGCGACTACGACGTCAACTTCGACACCTGGCTGCCGCTGACCCACGGCCACTACCTCGACGAGTACAGCGAGGACCTCGAGGAGCTCGGCATGTGGCTGCCCGAGGCACCGCTGACCATCGCGGTCAACGAGGACGCCCCCATCACCTCCCTCGCGGAGCTCGCGGACCACGCGGACGAGTTCGGCAACCGGCTCGTCGGGATCGACGCCGGTGCCGGCCTGACGAAGATCACCAACGAAGAGGTCATCCCGACCTACGGCCTCGAGGGGATGGACTACATCATCTCCTCGACCCCCGCGATGCTCGCCGAGCTCGGCGCGGCGATCGACGCCGGGGAGAACGTCGTCGTCACCCTGTGGAAGCCGCACTGGGCCTACGACGAGTTCCCCATCCGTGACCTCGAGGACCCGGAGGGTGCGCTCGGTGAGCCGGACGACATCTTCGCCTACGGCCACGCCGGCTTCTCCGAGGAGTACCCGGAGGTCGCCGAGTGGATCGGCAACTTCGAGATGACCGAGGACCAGCTGCACGAGCTCGAGAACATCATGTTCAACGAGCTCGCTGGCGAGGACAATGACGCCGCGGTTGACCAGTGGCTCGAGGCCAACCCGGACTTCGTCGCCGGCATCATCGGCGAGTGACCCACCACGTCGGAGCGGCCTGAGGCCACACCGACGGCTCCGACGGCCCCGTCACCCGAGAGGGAGGCGGGGCCGTTTGCCGTCCCCTGCGGCACCGCGCGCACCGCGCGCACCGGCCGCGGCTACTGCCGGCGTCGGCGGACCAGCGCCACCGCGCCCGCGCCGGCCGCGCCCAGCAGCAGCACCCCGGCAGCGACGAGGGTGGGCGCCCAGGCGTCCCCACCCTCAAGCAGCGGACCAGGGGCGGCAGTGGTGGCTGTGGTCGGCACCTCGCTCGGCACCTCGGTCACCGGTCCGAACGGCACCTCACCGCGGGCCGTTCGGCGGTCGAGCTGATCGAGGTAGAGCGAGCGTGGCTCGAGCCGCTCGCCGTCGCCGATGTGCTCGAGCCAGTCACGTGGCTCGGTGCCGTCGCCACCAGGGTTCTCCACCACCGCGCAGTCCCCGCGGCCGGTGGTGCCGACGACGTACCCCCAGCCGAGCTGCTGGCTGATCGCGAGCCGGTCGCGGGTGCAGTTCTCGCCCGAGACGTTCCACATCACGCTCTCGGTTGCGCTGTGAGCGTGGGTGCTCGCGGTCCGGTACCTCATCTCGAGGGTGTCGCCGTCGACCCGCACGTTGTCGAACAAGTTCGCCGCGCTCAGGTGGCGGTGCAGCTCGGTGGCCCGCTCGCCGTCGACGGCGAGACTGTCGAGGAGGACGTTGCCGGTCGCCTGGACCGCCTGCACGAGGTAGTTGTGCCGCCCACCCTCGGCGCGTGCGTCGCGCACGAGCGTGTCGCTGCCCATGAGGTGGTAGAGGTAGCCGTTGCCGCCGGCGCCGCGGTACTGCGGGTGGCGCAGGTCGGTGCCGGCGATGGTGATGTTGCGCGCGTACCGCACGTAGACGCCGACGGACAGCAGGTGGACGTCGTCGTCGTTGGCCGCCGGGCGGAAGGAGCTGACGCCGCTGACCCAGCCGTCGACCGCGTCGTTGAACGCGATCGCCGAGGCCTGGTGGGCCTGGTGCCCCTGGGTGCCGTCGCGGTCGTGGTCGTCCTCGTCGTCGTCGCTGCGCGGCAGGTCGCTCTGCCGCATGCCGATCGTCAGGTCCGCCACCCCGCTGCCGGTGACCGGGTCGGGGGCGGGATGCAGCCGCGCCCCGTCGCGCACGAGGATCGGGTACCGGGTGGGGATGTCGATCGTCACGGTGCCGGCGGCCGCATCGACCGCGGTGATCCGCCGGTGGTAGACGAGCGCGTCGAGGGTCTCCGGCTGCCACCGCTGATCCTTGGCGACCGGGTGCGCGGCGAGCCACTCCTCGGTGGTGTCGGCCTTGAGCACCACCCAGTCGCCGGCACCGAACGGGCTCACGTCCTCGACGTGGAGGGTGCGTGCGGGCCCGGTGACGTCCTCGGTGAGCGGGACGACGACGTCACTGCCGTCCTCGACGTCGTGCCAGCTGTGCCAGTCGGACCGGTCCGGCCCGATGAGCACGACGGCGGTCTGCCGCATGTCCTCGGCGGTGGCGTTGTAGACGCGGGTGCGCCCGGCCCCGTCGCCGCGGAGCAGGACGTCGTCGGCGAGGATGTGCAGCACGGCGCGGGAGTCGTCCGGCGGCTCGACCCGGTAGGTCCCCGCCGGCAGGTGGACGGTACCGCCACCGTCGGCCCCGACGTCGTCGATGGCGGCCTGGATCGCGGCGGTCGCGTCGTCGCCGCCGGTCGGGTCGGCCTCGTACGGCGGCCGGGTGACGTCGACGACGGGCCCGTCCACCGTGCGAGGCGGGTCGCTGCCGTACCGGTACCCGGCGTAGGAGAAGTCGTGGAGGAACCGGCCCTCGCCGTCGGGCGTCGCCGGCTGCCAGTCCACCGGGTAGAGCTCGCTGCGCAGGCTCGGCGCACCCTCACCAGCCCCGACGGCAGCCGACGAGGCCGCCAGCAGCACGCCGGCTGCGAGCCCGGCCAGCCGCCGCCGCCGCGCCGCGCTCCTACTCACCGCCCACCGCGCGGCCCGCCCCGGGGCCGGCGGACCGCCGGAGATCGGGCTCGAGGTAGATCTGGGTACGCAGTGTCACAGCATCGCGGACCCGCTGCTCGGCGTCGTCGATGGCGGTGGCGACCTCCTCGGCGGTGTCGGTCCGGGTGACCTCGATCTTGGCGGCCACCAGGATCTCGTCAGGCCCGAGGTGTAGCGTGCGCAGGTGGATGACCGACTCGACGCCGTCGCCGAGGAGCGCCTGCTCGATCGCGCCGTGCTGCTCGGGCAGCGCCCCCTCCCCCAGCAGCATCGATCCCATCTCGATGGCGAGGAAGATCGCGATGACGACGAGCAGCACGCCGATCGCGGCAGTGCCCGCGGCGTCCCACCGGCCGTCCCCAGTGACCAGGGTCAGGCTGACGCCGGCCATCGCGAAGACCAGCCCGAGCAGCGCGCCGGTGTCCTCCAGCAGGATCACCGGCAGCTCCGGCGACCGAGTCTTGCGGACGTACTGCAGCCACGGCTGCTTGCCACGGACCGCGTTGGCCTCCTTGACAGCGGTGTGCAGCGCGTAGGCCTCCATGACCATCGCCAGCGCGAGCACGGTGGGTGGCACCCACTGCCAGGCGGTGATCGGTTCCGGGTGGGACCACTTGTGGTAGCCCTCGTAGAGCGCGAACAGCCCGCCCAGGCTGAACAGCACGATGGAGACGATGAAGGCGTACAGGTACCTGGCGCGGCCGTAGCCGAACTGGTGGGTGGTGTTCGCCACCCGCCGGGCGCGCCTGCCGCCGAGGAGCAGCAGCGCCTGATTGCTGGAGTCCGCGACCGAGTGCACGCCCTCGGCGAGCATCGAGCTCGACCCGGTGAGCAGCCAGGCGGTGAACTTGGTGACCGCGATCCCCAGGTTCGCCGCCAGCGCAGTGACGACCGCCTTCGTGCTGCCCTCTGTCGCCATCCCCGGTCCCGCCTCTCGTCCGACCGGCGCACGCCGGCTCGGGTCGAAGCGTAGCGAGGCGCCGGTGCGCTTGCTCGGTGACCGGGCGGCGCGTCGCCCGGCTAGAGCGCGCGCGCCTCGTCGGCGAGCAGGATCGGGATCCCGTCGCGCACCGGGTACGCGAGGCGGTTGGTCGCTGCGGTCGAGACGAGCTCCGGGCTGCCGTCGGGCGCGGTGCCGTCGACCAGCTCGGCGCCGGTCACGGGGCAGCGCAGCACCTGCCGGACCCACGGCTCGACGCCGCTGGTCGTTGCCTGGTGGTCGTCGCTCATGTCACTCCGCTCCGCCGTCGCCCGGTGCGCCGGCCGGCCCCAGCCTAACGACCCGCGGGCCGGGCACGTGCGTGGGGCGGGCGTGCGGGACCGGTCGGCAGGGCCGCTGTCAGTCGGCGTCGCCGCGTAGGACGCGCAGGTGGCCCCGGCGGCCGATCTCCGGCTCGGGGAGCCGGTGGGTCACCGGAGCGGGCATCGCCGAGCCGGGACGGGCGGCCGGCAGCGCCGGGCCGGGCCGGGCGTGCGACGCCTCCCGGACGGCGTCGGCGAGCGCCGCGATGTCGTCCTCGCTCGGCGGGGCGGGGACGAACTCGGACGCGAGCCGGACCACCTCCCAGCCACGCGGTGCGGTGAGCCGGCCGGCGTGCGGCTCGCAGAGGTCGTAGGAGTGCGGCTCCGCCTGGCTGGAGAGCGGCCCCAGGACGGCCGTCGAGTCGGCGTAGACGTACGTCAACGTCGCCACGGCGGGCTGACCGCACGTGGCACGCGTGCAGTGCCGGGAGCTTCTCACGGGGTCGACCGTACAACCTTCGGCGCTCCGACGGCGCCCGGCCACGCCGTCCGGGGCCGCGGTCGGGCTACGCTGACGGGGTGAGCGAGCACCTCCTGCCGGCCATCCCGCCCCGGCGCCGGGCCCGCCGCCGCGACCGGCGAGGCCGCGGCCTGCGCGGCCCGCTCATCCCGCCGACGCTTCCCGGGTGGCGCACCCGCAGCGACGAGTTCGACGACGCGCTGCTGGCCGCCGTCGAGCAGCTGGAAAAGGGCTGGTCGCGCGAGCTGTCCGCGGTCGAGTTCGGGGTCGAGGAGGTCCCGCCGTCCGACCCGAGCCCCTGGGAGCGCGACTCGGTGGCGCTGGGCCGCTACTTCCCGGCCGACCCCGCCGCCGGGCTGAGCGACCGCGTCGTCCTGTACCGGCGCCCCATCCAGTCGCGCTGCGAGTCCTCGGCGGACGTCGCCGAGCTCGTGCACCTCGTGCTCGTGGAGCAGGTGGCACACCTGCTCGGCAAGGATCCCGAGGACCTGTAGCGAGAACGCGTCCGGGCGGTCGCTGCTCTGGATCGTCAGCCGAGCGTCCGGGGCGTCGGAGCGATGGCCACCGACCGGGCGGACTGGGTGTCCTGCGGTACCGGCACCACCGCGAGCAGGGCGCCGTCCGGTGCCGCGGCGGTGAGGTGGACGGCGGCGTGCAGCGTCGCGGCGTCGTCGGTCTGCACCTGGACGGCGGCCACCGGCTCGGCGGCGAGAGTCGTGAGGTCGGTGTCAGCGCTGCCGCCGGCGGGCACGTCGAGCCGGGTGGGCTCACCGGTGGTGCCGTCGCCGAGCACCGGTGTCACCGTCGCGCTCACCGGCTCGTCGGCCGGGTTGGCCATCACCAGGCGCGCCGTCGCGAGGTCGTCGGCGAGGCCCGGCAGGGCGACGAGGCCGGTCTCCAGGGCGGCGGTGGCCGGTACCCAGGCGCGGTCGACCGGCGGGGTGTCGGGATCGGCCTCGGTCGGCTCACCGGTGCTCGTGAGCATGGCGGCCGCCGCGACGGGGGCGTCCGCCGTCACCCGCGCCGACCAGGCCCCGGCGGGCAGGCCCGCGAGGGAGACGTCGATGACGACGCCAGGATCGAGCACGAGGTCCTCGGCGCCCGGGACCGGCGTGACGCCGTCGGCGCCGAGCAGCTCGACGCTCGCGCCCACCTCCTCCTCCCCGGGGTTGACGATCCGCAGCACCGACGGGTCGGCGTCGTCGGCGGCGGTCTCGCCCAGCACGATCCCGGGGATCACGAGCTCGTCGGTCGGGGGCGGCCCGGGGTAGACGAGGTCGGTGCCGGCCGGTACCAGGCCGCGCAGCCGGCTGTCCTGCAGGGTGGCGGCCACCTCACCGCCGGTGACATCGAGCTGGAGGGCCAGCCGCTCCTCGCCGGCGACGACCGCCTCGAGGAGTACGACCTGCTGCCCGTTCGGCGGCACGAGCACGCTGCCCGCCGCCGACATGTCGAGCGGCCCGGTGCTGCCCCAGCCAGTCATCGTCACGGTGGCCGGGGTGTCACCGGGGTTGCTGAGCACGAGCTGGGCGCTGCT
The DNA here is from genome assembly GCF_036421875.1 of Georgenia sunbinii. Classification (NCBI taxonomy): domain Bacteria; kingdom Bacillati; phylum Actinomycetota; class Actinomycetes; order Allobogoriellales; family Allobogoriellaceae; genus Georgenia; species Georgenia sunbinii. Next base: position 33,935 of record NZ_JAZGOL010000007.1, read on the forward strand.
GCCCGGCTCGGTGCTGCCGCCTACGAGCCAGGCACCGGCGGCCGGCGGCTGGCAGGCGGTCGCCGTCAGCCCGCGCAGGTCACCGGCGGCAGTCGTTGCCAGGCTGGTGCCGGTGGCCAGTGCGCTGCGGTCGCCCATCGGCTCGGCGCGCAGCACCATCGCCTCGCCGGCGCTCTCGACCGTCGCCACCCGCGCCTCGCCCTCGAACGGGAGGTCCACCGGCGTGGTGCCCGCGAGGTCGGCGAGCTGCGTTGCGCCGGGTGAGCTGTCGGCGACGGCGAGGCTCAGCGCACCGAGCAGCGTGGTGGTGCCCGACCCCTCGGGGTCGAACTCGTCGTAGGCGAGGTCCTCGCCGGCGGCTGCGGTGGCGAGCCGTGGTGGGCCGGCGCAGACCTGCACGCTGGTGGTCGCCGGCACGTCGACGGTCGTCGCGGCCACCGGGGTGGCGTCGGTCGGCAGCTCGCCGCCGGCGACGAGGACGCCCCCGGCGGCCGCGAGCAGCACGGCGCCGCTGGCGGCGGTGACGGTGGTGCGCAGCAGCCGCCGCCGGCGCGTCGTGGGGTTGTCGGTCATGGCTGGACCACCTCTCGACGGCGGCGCACCGGGATGGCGAGCAGGAGCACGAGCCCCAGGCCCACGCCCTGCGCGACCCGCCACGGCAGCTGCCACCCGGGCTCGTACTCGATGACCAGCTCCCCGGTGTGGGCGGGCAGCTCGAACGCCTGGCGCCAGCCGTCGCTCGTCGCGCGCAGCGATCGGCCGTTGTACGTGGCCTGCCAGCCGCTGTCGGCGCGCTCGGCGAGGACGACGGTGCGTCCCTCGTCACCGCCGGGGACGGTGGCACGGACGTCGACGTCGCCGGCGGGGACGGCGTCGAGCACGGTGCCGTCCGCGGCGACCAGCTGGGCGCGAGCCACCGAGGCCGCCGCGGCGGTGGCGGTGGTGGACTGCGAGACGCGCCAGATCACCCCGGACTCGTTCTCGGTCACCCGCTCGAGGCCGGCGGTGGAGTCGAGCCGGGAGATCAGCGACTGGCGGGCGACCGGGTCGGTGCCGGTGGCCGCGGGTGGCACGACCACGACGCCGACCGCGAGCCGGCCGAGCTCACTGCCGGCGGCCCCGGTGGTGCCGGCGGCGAGCTGGGCGACCAGCACCGTCAGCTCCTCGCTGGCCGGGTCCGCGGGGGACGGCTGCGCGCCGGTGCCGACGCCGGTGACCGCGCGGGCCGCCACCAGGCTGGACGTCTCGATGAGCTGGTGGCCGGCGCGGCGCCAGATCTCGGCTCGCAGGCCGTCCTCCTGGGCGTCCAGCGCCAGCACCCGGGACCGTTCCGGCCCGTGCTGCAGGTCGATCGCCAGCGCGGGTACCGGCGGTACCTCGCGGCCGCGGACCGCGTCGAGCTCGGTGACCGAGCCGCGCTGGCTCAGCACCGTCGCCAGCCAGGCGGTCGTGGTGGCCAGCGGCCCGAGGACCATGGTGGCCACGACGAGCACGGCAGCGACCTGGCGCCAGCCGAATGCGCGGACGGCCAGCGAGGAGGTCATCCCGTCAGCAGCGCTGACGGCCGCGACGAGCAGCCCGAGGGTGGCCAGCGAGAGACCGGCACCGGACCAGCCGTGGACGAGCTGCCACTGGCCCTCGAGGTCGGCGCCGGCGGCGACCGGGGTGCGGCTGGCCACGACGGCGGCGCCGAGCCCGATCACCGCGGCGATCCAGCCGGCCCGGACCGCGCGGGCCCGGCCGGTGCCGCGCAGCAGGGCGAGCACGGCCACGAGGAGGAGCGCGCCACCGCCGGCGACGGCGGCCACCAGCGGCCAGGGCGAGGCCGCGAGGCCTGGGAGCGCGACATCCGGCGGGTCCTGCGGCCAGCCGAGGCCGGCGAGCCACGCCGCGCCGGGCGAGACCTCGAAGGCAGCACCGGGACCGGCGAGCAGCACCCGCCAGGACCCGTCGGCGACGTCGGCGCGGGCCGCCATGAGCAACGGACCGAAGACGAGGAGCGACGGCAGCCCGACGAGCGCGAGCAGCCGGCGGCGACGCGGTACGACGACGGCGAGCAGCACCAGCGTGAGCAAGCCGGCCGGCAGCAGCACCGGCGCGCCGGCGGTGACGGCCGCCAGCGCCAGCCCGGCGCCCGCCGCCGCAGCGATAGACCCGGCGGCCCGGCCCCCCCGCGGATCCCCCACCCCCGCGCCGTCCACCCCCGCGGCGTCCACCCCCGCGCCGTCCACCCCGGCGCCGACAGCAGGATTGTCCACCGCCCCCGCGGCCGATTTCGTGCCGAGAGCAGAGTTGTCCACGACCCCCGCGCCCGACTCCACGCCGACAGCGGGATTGTCCACGGCGGCCGCGCCCTCCCCCGCGCCCGCCCCCGCGCCCGCCCCCGCGCCGACAGCGGGATTGTCCACGGCGGCCGCGCCCTCCCCCGCGCCTGCCCCCGCGCCCGCCCCCGCGTCGGCAGCGGGATTGTCCACGGCGGCCGCGCCCGATTCCGCGCCGACAGCAGAGGTGTCCACGACACTCGTGCCGTCAGCGTCGGCCGCCAGGGCGCCTGAGTCCGGTGCCGCCGTGTCTGCGCCATCGCCGACGACCGCGGTGCCCACGTCGTCGGCGATGCCCGCGTCGTCGGGAGCCGGACGGCCCGCCGGGTCGGCCGGCCGGCCGACCCGCTTCGCCCCGACCATCCCCGACAGCACGACGTCGCGCCGCTCCACGCCGACCGCCCGGGCGATCCCCATCGCGACCCACGGCAGCAGCAGGTGGGCGACGACGGCGCCGAGGCGCCCCTGGCCGGTAGCCAGCAGCAACGCGGGCGCCACCGCCCAGACAGCCGCTGCCCAGGCACGCAGCAGCACCGACCGGGTGGCCGCCCCGGCCGCGAACCACGCCCCGATGCCAGCGAGCGGCACCGCGAGGACGAGTACCGCAGTGGTCAGCAGACTCGCGTCGCCCCCGAACGGTGCCAGCGGCAGCGCGGCGATCGCGAGCACGGCGAGGAACGGGTCGCCCGGGCCGGCGTGGCCGAGCCCAGCAGCGACCCACGCGGAGGTGGCCGCACCCCACAGCTCACCGGCGGTGGACTCCACGGCGGCGAGGGCACCACCCACGAGCGGGCCGCCGGTCAGCCACGGCCCGAGGGCGGCCAGCCCGATGCCGCTGAGCGCCACGGTGAGGATCCAGAACGCGGTGCGCCGACGGCGGGCCAGCGCCGCGTGCTCGGCGATCTCCAGCTCGCTGGGGGCCCTGCGCCGTGAGCGCGCCGCAGCGAGCGAGCGTCGTTCGTCGCGCTTGGCGCGGGCAACATCAGCCCCGCTCGCCCGCAGCGGCCGGAGGTAGCGGCTGGGGACCCGGGCGGTCCGTCGGTGCCGACGGCGGGCTCGCAGGATCGACGCCGGCCGGGCGAGGACCTCGGCGGCAGCACGCATCTCCGCGCCGACGAGACCGAGCTCCTTGGTGGCCAGCCGCCACAGCGCACGCAGCGGCGCCAGCACGAGGATGGCGACCACCACGAGCGGCAGCCACGGGGCACGCACCGACAGCAGCCAGATGAACAGCTGGGCGCGACGTCGCGCGACGAAGGAGCGGCGGGGGTCGGGCACGGTGGCCGGCTCGGCACGCCGGGTGGAGAGGTCTCGCAGCCCGTGGAAGGACGCGCGGGCGTGGTGGACGACGGCGCCGGGCACGAGCACCACCCGGTGGCCGGCGCGCCAGACCCGCAGCGAGAGCTCGAGACCGTCGCTGAACGGGCCGAGCGCCGGGTCGGGACCGCCGAGCTCGTCCCACACCTCTCGCCGGACGAGGGCCCCGGCGGTGCCGACCGCCAGCACGTCCTCGCGAGAGTCGTGCTGGCCCTGGTCGATCTCGCCGCTCTCGATGTCCGGCACCCGGCGGCCGGAGACGGTGGCGCGCAGCCCGGCCTCGAGGAGGAGGTCGGGCCGCTCCCAGTCCCGCTGCTTGGCACCGGCGACGGCGATCGACGGTCCGCTCTCGATGGTGCGCACGAGCTCACCGAGAGTTGCCGGCTCCGGCGCGGAGTCATCGTGCAACAGCCAGAGCCACGGCGGGACCGAGGGTTCGGGTGCTTCCGGGTCGCGGTGGCGGGCCTCGCGCAGCTCGTGCTCGCCGTGCTCCCGCAGCGCGGCGCGGACCGCCGCGCCGAACGTCCTGGCAGCCGGGACCCGGACGATCCGGGTGCGGCTGACGTCATCGAGCCCGACGGCGTCGACGACGTCGGCGATCGGGACCCCGGTGCCGACCTCACGGTCCGGCGCACTGGTGTCGACGACGAGGACGGTGCCAGCGGGGATGTCCTGCTCGGCGACGCCGCGCAGGGTGCGGTAGAGGTACGCGGAGACGCCAGGGGTCACCACGACGGCGAGCGTCGCGGCGTCGCCGAGCCTCCGGTCAGCGTCCGCCATCAGTCATTGACGTCAGACCACTCGTCGCTTGAGCTTGCGGCGCTCGCGCTCCGACAGGCCGCCCCAGATCCCGAAGCGCTCGTCGTTGGCCAGCGCGTACTCCAGGCACTCCGAGCGGACCTCGCACGAGGTGCACACCCGCTTCGCCTCTCGGGTGGAGCCGCCCTTCTCCGGGAAGAACGCCTCCGGGTCGGTCTGGGCGCACAGCGCCCGGTCCTGCCAGCTAAGGACGCCTTCGTCAGCGAACTCGTCCAGGACGTAGAGCCCCTGCTGCCCCGTGTCTGCCGTGACTCCGGTGCTCAGCGGACCATCACCAAGTATGTTCCACACAGTTGTTCCCATCGTCGTCGCCACCTTCTCCCCCTGAATTACACGCGTGTCATCCGCAGGAGTCAAGCGGAAGGTGGTATCGGGGTGCGACACGCCGACGGCGCGCCGGAGCACCACGAGGCGTGAGAACCGGTGGGCCTGCGGGTATGCGCCGCGCGACCGGTGCGGTGAGGCCCGCGGCTACCGCGGGTCGGCCACGTCCGCTGCGGGCTCGGCCGGCGCGTCCGTGTCGGCGGCCGACGGGGCGGCGGCCGCCGCGACGGCGGCGTCGATCCGCGCCTGGACCTTGGCGGCCGACCGCTTGCGCGCCTTGACGATCAGCAGCGGCGCGGCGACCAGCAGTGCCAGCAGGATGAGCTGCGACCACGGCACCATCCACACAGTGAACGCCGCGGAGCTCGCCATGAGCTCGTCGGGGACCTGGTCCTCGCCGACGCCCATCGGCACGGCGGTCACGTCCCCGCGCCCGAGGAACAGCGGCCACGCCTCGAACTGCCCGGCGTCGGCAGTGGACTGGCCGGGCAGGATCTCCCGGTGCTCGGACGACGTCTCACCGCCGCCGATGCCGAACGGGCCCGCGACGGAGGCGTCGACGTCCGCGCCGACCCGGATGTTGCCGACGTTGTTGAGCGAGTACTCGAGGGTGACGGTGCCTGGCGCGAACGGGTTCCATGACGGTGAGTACGTCGCGGTGATGTCCTGGGGCTGCACCTGGGCCACGATCTCCCCCGGAACCCGCAGGTGCAGCCGGACGCCCACCCGCGAGCTCATCTGCACCGAGGTGTCGTCGCCCTGCACCAGCTCCGCGACGACCCCCGCGGGGTGGTCGCCGGGTGTCGCGTTCGCCGGGACGGTGATCTCGACGGGGATGACCGTGCTGGAGGACGCCGGCGCCTCGAGCACGATGCCGCCGCCGTCGCGCGGCGTCGCACCGTCGACGTCCCCGATCTCCACCCATGCCCCGCCGTCCACCGGTTCGGTGTCCGCGGGGAGGAGGTCGAAGTTGCCGTCGGCGTTGACCACACCGTCGCTGGCGTAGACCGCGAAGGTCGCGGGACGCTCACCGAAGTTCGTGACGACGACGAAGTCGCTGACGGCTGCGCCGCTCTCGACGTCGTGCCGGAGCGACACCCGGCCGTCGGGCCCGTCCGCGTCCGAGGGCTCCACCGCCCAGGTGGTGCCCGTGCCCGCGCCGGGATCGGCATCGTCCGAGGATGTCGCTGCCAGCGCCGACGACGCCGGGATGGTCGACGCGCTGAGCACCAGCGCGGCGGCGGCCAACGACCTCAGGAGACGGAGCACGGTGATCCTCACGCAACGATCGACGTCATGGGCGGTGGTGGCACAGGTGGGTGGGGCCGGCGCGCCNCCCCACCCACCTTGACTCGGTCAGTCCACCGGGAACAGTGAGACTGTCACACGTGCAGAGTAGTCCCCCTCAGCGGTCCCGATCGGAGCGTCGAGGACGAGCCGGGCGTCGAGCTCGGCAATACCGCGCCGGCCCTCCGCCGTGGCCGCCGCGAGCTGGGCCGGTGCCGAGAGGCCCGGGCCGCCGTCCAGCGCGGTCAACGGCGCGGGACCAGCCGCGACGCCGTCGCGCGGAGTGAGGACACGCGGCACCCAGCCGAGGTGGTCGGCCGTGATGTCGCCTGCCGCGGAGGTGAACGCCGAGGACTGCCCGGAGGCCGCCCAACCGCCACCCGCCGCCTGCTCGGCGTTGCGCGAGTCGGCGACGGTGACCGTCGGCAGCTCGCCGGTGTAGCGCCAGCGGTCGGGGCGCTCGCCGTCGGCCGCCAGCTCGACGCCGGACCCGTACTCCTCGACCGTGAGGGTGAGCGCGCCGGGCTTCTCCACGATCGAGACGTCGACCGGGATGCCGTCGGCGTCGGTGGGGCCGCCGTCCTCGGAGAGGGCGCGCTGCCACACGAGGAGGTCGGCGATCTTGCCGTCGAGACCGGCGATGCCGAGGTCAGCGGCCCGGTTCGCGGCCTGCAGCAGCGAGGCCACCGCACCGTCGTGGTTGCCCGCGTCAGCGGCGGCCTTCGCCGCTGCGAGCAGCGCGGACACCGCCGCCTTGCCGTCCGGGTCGCCGGTCGTGGCATCCGCGAGGATCCCCTCGACCTCGGGGAAGGTCACGCAGTCCCCGCCGCCGGAGACGAGACCGGCGGTCCACTCGATACCGGCGAGCACGTGACCGAGGTAGAGCGGGTCGGCCCAGGACTCGTCGGTGTGGCCGGCGCCGCTGTACCAGGAGCGCCCGCCCTCGAAGTTGTGGCACCAGGCCAGCGGGTGGTCCTCACCCATCGCGCCGCCGCCCGGGTTGTAGGTCGACTCGTCCAGGGTCATGAGGACGTGGACGTCCTCACGGGGGTTGGTCGTGTAGTTGTACCACTCGTCGAACCGGGGCCATTCCAGGGGGAGCATGGCGGTCGACGGGTGGGCAGGGTTCTCGACGTGCATCGTCGCCTGCTGCTGCTGGGGGTGGTTGCGGAACCGCGCGCCGCCGCCGGTGAGCTCGCTGTACCAGGGCACGGTGTGCATGGTGTCGGTCGCGGCATGGATGCCGACGTAGCCACCGCCGTCGTGGATGTAGCCCTGGAAGGCGCCCAGCTCGGCGTCGTCGAGCAGCCGCGGGCGGGCGGGGTCCATGTTGTTGGTGCCGTCGACCGGGGACACGAAGAGGATCGTGGCGTACTTGGACAGGTCGTCGGCCGAGGTGAAGGGCGTCGACCCGAGGGTGAGGTCCGGCTGGGCGGGGTCCCAGACGTCGACGTCGAAGCCGTGCTCCTCTCCCAGGTCGATCACCGCGTTGGTCGTCGTCGGGATGTGCGAGTGGCGGAAGCCGAGGGTCTTGCCGACCACCAGCACCTGGTAGTCATCGGTCTCGTCCACCTCGTCGGCGACTGCCGACGGTGCGGTGACGAGCCCCAGCCCCAGGGTGACGCCGGCGGCGAGGACCGCGGCCCCTGTTCGTGCGACTTGCTGCTTCATTGCAGGCCTTTCCGTGGATTCGGAGGAGCCGAGACGCGAGACACTTCATTATGTTTCACGTAACGACTTATTACGCCACCATGCTACCGACGGCCGGTCGAGAGTGTCAACGACGGCGCAGCGAGGGGCCGGGTCGGTGCCTGGCTGGCACCGTCCCGGCCCCTCGGGTCAGCAGCTGCTAGTCAGCGGTCGGTGCGCGCCGCACCCCCAGGGTGTCGCGCCCGTCGCCGTTCCAGTCACCGACGTAGACCTCGTCGTCAGCCCGCCCGTAGTTCACCTCGAACTCCGCCGGCCCACCGGCCAGCGAGTTCTTCACGTGATACACCGAACCACGACGCACCGCGAACGTGTCGCGCCCATCACCGTCCCAGTCACCAGCCAACGTGATGTCAGCCTCCCGACCGTAGGCGAACACCCGATCAGCATCACCACCGGCAATCCGGTTCTTCACGTGATAGACCGCCCCACGACGCACCGCGAACGTATCGGTCCCGTTCCCGTCCCAGTCACCGACCATCACCGCATCATCGGCACGGCCATAACGGACCACCACATCAGCATCCCCGCCACGCAACGAGTTCTTCACGTGATACTCGTTCCCGCGACGCACCGCCAACGTATCCACCCCGTCACCGTCCCAGTCACCCACCAGCACCACATCACCGGGCCGGCCATAAGTGAACACCGAATCAGCCGGACCGCCCCTGGGCGCATTGTTCACATGGAACCTGTTCTCCCGACGCACCGTGATCGAGTCAGCACCGTCCTGGTCCCAATCACCGATCAACACCTCATCGGACCAACGCCCGTACTTGAACGCATAATCCGCATTCCCACCCTGCCAACCATTGGCCAGGAAGAACCCGTACCGCAGGTACGGCGGCTCCGGCTCCTCGACCTCGAGGGTGAGGTCCGCTTCCAGCGGCGTGTCCGCCGAGGACCCACCGACGTGCACCGTGAACGTTCCAGGCGGAGTCACCCAGTCACCCTCGGCCCACTGCGCGAGGTCGTCCTCGTTGTCCGGCGCGAAGTACTCGAGCGGGTGGCTGGCGGACCCCTCGGTCAGGGTTGCCGACACCTGCGCCGACTCCCCCGGCTCCAGGTACGGCTTGTCAAAGGCGACGAGCCGCTTGGACGGCTCACCCGCCTCGTCCGGCAGCGTCAGGTACACCTGCGCGACCTCCGCACCTGCGACGTCACCGGTGTTGGTGACGGTGAAGTCGACCTGGATGGCGGGCTCGCCACCCTCCCCCGCCACGGCCGAGGCCGTGAGGTCTGAGTACCCGAAGGTGGTGTAGGACAGACCGTGCCCGAAGGCGAAGGTCGGCTCGACATCGTTGGCCTCGTACCAGCGGTAGCCCATCTCGAGGTCCTCCAGGTAGCGCACCACCCGCTGCGGCGCCGGCCCCGAGTCTTCGCAAGGCGGGGCCTCGTCCGTGTCGTTGCACAGCGGGTCGCGACCGATACCACCGGGGACCCCGGTGTCCTCGAGCTGCCCCGGGTACTGCTGCTCGGTGGCAAAGGCCGCCTCCCGGTCCGTGGTCCCGATGGTCAGCGGCAGCTTCCCGGAGAAGTTGGTGACGCCGAACAGCGCCTCGGCGACGACGGCGCCGTCCTCCTGTCCCGGGTACCAGGCCTGCACCATGGTGTGCATGTCGTCCACCCGTGGCAGGTTCACCTGGCCCTGGGTCTTCATGACGACGATGGTGTTGGGGTTGGCGTCCAGGACCCGCGGGATCAACAGCTGCTGGTTGGTGCCGTTGACCGACGGCAGGTCGAGGTCGGGGATCTCGTTGCCCGCCCCGCTGGCGCCGCCACCGGGGTTCTCCTCGCGCCAGTTGCTGTTCTTGTCCCAGGTCTCCCGGGCCACGTCGCCGACCATGAGGATCGTGATGTCCGAGTCCTCGGCGATCGCCACTGCCTCTGCGGTGGAGTCGCCGTCGTTGTAGGTGACCGTCGCGTCGGAGTCCAGGCTCGTGAGGACGTCCTCCAGGCCCTCCTGGGGCGTGATCTGGTACGGCTCGATGACCGAGATATTCGCTGCCCGGTTCCCGCTGCGCGGCGGCAAGGTCGCCTCCCCGGCGAACCAGTCGGCCCCGATCAGCGCGATGGAGTCCAGCTCCGCAGCGTCGAGGGGCAGCAGGTCGTTGTCGTTACGGAGCAGCACGAGGCTCTCCGCGGCCGCCTCCTTGGCGAAGTCGGCGTGGGCGCCACCGGGCTCGATCAGCGGGTCGAGCTCGTCCCAGAGGAACTCGGTGTGCGGGTCGTCGAAGTCGCCGTACTCGAACATCTTGATATAGCGCGGGCGCAGCAGGTCGTCGATGTGCGCCTCGGTGATCTGACCACGCGCGATGGCGGCCATCACCAGCTCCGGGGTGTACCACTCCGGCTCCTCATCGAGCTCGACGCTCACACCGGCGAGGATCGAGGGCACCGTGCTCTGCTGGGCACGCCGATCGGAGTACACGTATCCGTCGAAGCCCCAGCGCTCACGCAGGGTGTCCTGCAGCAGCGGCGAGCTGTCGCAGGTGTAGCTGTGGTTCACGTGCGGGTAGGCGCACATCACCGAGGCGACGTCCGCGTCCTTGACCGCCATCTCGAACGGCAGCAGGTAGAGCTCGTGCATCGCGCGGGACGGGACCATGTTGGCCGCGGTCCAGCGCTCGAACTGGTACTCCGACTCGTTGGCCGCGAAGTGCTTGGCCGTCACGTGGCTCACGCCGCGGGCCTGGACCCCGCTGATGATCTCGGAGGACATCACGCCGGTCAGATAGGGGTCCTCGCTGAAGTACTCGCTGTTGCGACCGCCGTACGGGGTGCGGATGAGGTTCATCCCCGGACCCCACAGGGCGTGGTGGGCCCACGCCCGGAGCTCGACGTCGAGCACCTCACCCCACCGGTAGGCGAGGTCCGAGTTGAACGTGGCAGCCGAGGCGACCTGGGCCGGGAGCGCGGTCGCGATCGGCTCCGGGAGGCAGTCGCCGCCGCGGATACCGGTGCCGCCGTTGGCCTGCCGGAAGTCGGGGATGGCCAGCTCCGGAATCCCCTCGATGTGACGCCCGACCTGGGTGAGATCGCAGTCCCACCGGGTGCGGCTATCGGTATCGGGGTTGCCGTCCACGTCGAGGTCCTCGTTGTAGACCGGCTCGTTGGAGATCTGCTGGATCTTCTGGTCCAGCGTCATGGCGTCGATCAACAGCTCGGCCCGCTCCTCGGCGGGGAGGCTGGTGTCCATCCAGGGATGGTCCTGGGCCGCGACGGGCGGCCCGGCGAGGCCCATGACGACGGCGGCGCCGACGGCACCCACCGCCGCCCGGTGCGTTCTGCTTCGATGTCTCATGCTTGGCTCTCCAAGTCTCACGAAGGTGGGCGCGGTCTCGCCGCGCCCATTGATCCGACAGGTATGGCCAGCTCCCTTCGATCGCGCAACGGCACCCGAGGCCCGGGCGCTAGACACCGTGGGGCCAAGGGAAGGCCCGCCGGACGGCAGCCTGAGCGGTTGTACCCGCATCGAGACGCTCGGCGGCGCCGGTCGCCCCGTAGCACCGACCGACATCTTCGGCCGACGGACCCAACGGCTCGCCCGACGACCGGAATCCCCCCGGATTCCCCCATAACACCGAACTGTAGTGACCTGAGTCACAACCGCAACACCTGCGGAAGGCGGACCGTCCTGGTAGGGGCGGCATGGCGACGGTGACGCGATCTACGCCTGCCTGCGATCGGCGCACGAGGGACATCGGGGCTGGGCGGCTAGGCTCCTGGTATGAGCATCGCGACCCGGGTGCTGGAGCTGCTCCTCGGCCAGGACCCCGCCCAGCCCCGCCTCACCTGGTACGGCGCCGACGACGAGCGCGTGGAGCTGTCCGGCCGGGTCCTGGCCAACTGGGTGACCAAGGCGACCAACCTCCTCGTCGAGGAGGGAGAGGTCGAGCCCGGCACCCGGGTGCTCCTCGACGTCCCGGTCCACTGGCGCGGCCTGGTGTGGGCACTGGCGACGTGGGCGGCAGGCGGACACCTCGTGCTCCCCGGCGAGGCCGATGACGAGACCGACGACGAGGCGTACGAGCCCGACGACGAGGACGACGACGCACCCGAGACCACCGAGGACGATGACGACTCGGAGTTCGTCGCCGACGCCGGCGAGGACGAGCCCGATGTCGTCGTCACGTCCCGGACGACCGCTGTCCCGGCCGCCGGCCTGCAGCTCGTCATCGCGCTGCCCGCGCTGGCGATGCGCGTGACCCAGCCGATCCCGGCCGGCGCGATGGACGCGGCGGCAGCGCTGATGAGCTACGGGGACCACGTCGGCTACGTCGAGGAGCCCGACGACGCCGACCTCGCGCTCACCGGCCCCGACGTCGATGGCTCCGGCCCGGGTGGCGCCGTCACCTACGGCGAGCTCGCCGGCTGGGCGGTGCGCCAGACGCCGGCCTCCCACCGTGACGAGCCGGGCGCCCGGGTGCTGTGCAGCCCGCGCAGCCTCACCGAGATGATCGCGCACGGCATCGCGGCCTGGCGCACCGGCGGCTCGCTGGTGCTGCTCGGCGACGAGGTGCCGCGCGCCCGCTTCGACGAGATTGCGGCGGCCGAGCGCGCCACGGTTCGGTGCTGAGCGGCTCGTGAGGCCCCCGATGAGCACGACGCCGGGCAGCGGCGTGCCCGCGGTGTCGGTGATCATGCCGATGCACAACTCGGCAGCCTTCGTTGCGGCGTCCATCCGCTCGGTGCAGGCCCAGACGTTCAGCTCGTGGGAGCTGCTCGTCGTCGACGACTCCTCGACGGACGCCTCCGCCGCGGTCGTCGCACCGATGGCGGCCGCCGACCCCCGGATCCGGCTGCTCGTCAACAGCGGGCCGCGAGGAGCCGCCGGCGCCCGCAACATTGCGATCGCCGCGGCACGCGGTCGATATCACGCGTTCCTCGACAGCGACGACCTGTGGCTGCCGGCGAAGCTGGAACGTCAGCTCGAGCTGATGGCGCGGACCGCGACCCCACTGACCTACAGCGCGTACTACAAGGTCGACGCCGACTCCGCGGTCGAGGCGGTCGACTTCACCCCGTCCACCCGGGTGGTCCGAGCGCCGCTGCGGCTGGAGTACCACCACATGCTCCGCCAGGACTACATCGGCTTCCTCACCTTCGTCTACGATGCCGAGCAGCTCGGCCGTCGCTTCCTGCCGCCGCTCGAGCGCCGGCAGGACTACGCGCTCAAGCTGTCGATCCTGCGCGAGGGGCATGTCGCGCTCGGGCTCGCCGACCCACTGGCGCTGTACCGGGCCGGCCGTCGCGGGTCACTGTCGTCGAACAAGCTCGTGGCCGCGACGTACAACTGGCAGATCTACCGCCATGTCGAGGCGCTGCCGCTACCGCGCGCGATCTTCGCGTTCGGCAACTACGCGGTGCGGTCGGGCCTGAAATACCTCATCTGACCGCGGTGGCGCCGCCTGCCCGACGGGCCGGATCGGCGAGCGTCGCCATCGTGGCGACGAACTGCTCGCCGGCCGAGGACCAGTCGTAGTCACGCAGGACGGCCGCGTGGCCGGCCCGTCCCAGGCGGGCCGCCCGCGACGGATCCGCCCGCAGTGCGAGCACCGCCGCGGCGGCGGCGTCCGGGTCGGCGAACGGCACGAGGACGCCGCACCCCGAGCGCTCGACGACGTCCCTCGCCACCGGCAGCGGAGTGGTGACGACCGGTACGCCGTGAGCCATGTACTCCAGGACCTTCGTCGGCATGCTGTGGCGGTAGTTGGGGACGTCACGCAGCAGCGAGAGGCCGGCGAGCGCGCCGTCGAGCATGGTGAGCGCCTCCTCGTTGGGCACGAAACCGTGCCACTGCAGGACCCCCTCGTCATGAGCCGCGGCGATGAGCGCCTCGGCGGCGCCGTGGGCCGGGCCGATGACGTGGGTCTGCAGCTCGCCTGCCGTCCGGTCGGTGAGGGTGCGGGCCAGCGCGACGACGTCCTCAGCGCCGCGCTCGAGGGTGATGCTGCCGAGGTAGACGACCCGGTCGGCGCCCGGGGGCGGCATTGCCCGCGGGACGGACACGACGTTGGGCACCACCGGGTGTCGGCGGCGGAACCGCTCCTGGTAGGCGTACTCCGCGAGGAGCAGGGGCATTCGTCGCTCCGCCCACCGCTCGACCGACCGGAGGACCGCGGCAGCCGCCCGCTGCACGGCGCGCGGCAGCCACTCCTTTGCCCCGACGGCGGCGGCGGTGTCCTCGTGCACGTCCCACACCACGTTGCGCTGCCGGCCAGTGGCCAGCAGCAGCTCGGGGTCGTGGATGAGGACGACGTCGTTCCGGGGCCCGAGCTCGCGGATCGTGCGGCGGGCGTGGCCCAGCGCCCGCAGCCGCCGGCGGCCCGCCGAGCGCGGCAGGTCCACGCAGCGGAGCCCGCCTTCCGGCTCGGGCACGGCCAGCCCGTGACCACTGAACGGCGCGGCGTACGTGACACGCCAGCCCGCCCGCAGCAGGGCGTCGATCTCGCGGTGCCGGATCCGGGCGTCCTGCGGGTGGTGGACCACCGTGACGACGAGGATGCTGCGCTGCGGACCGGGCGACGTCATGTCCGGTCAGTCTCCCCCGCAGTCTCCTCGCCGACAGCCGACTTGTCCGCGACAGCAGACTTGTCCCCCACAGCCGACTTGTCGCCGACAGCCGATTTGTCGCCGACAGCAGGATTGTCCTCGACAGCCGACTTGTCGCCGACAGCAGGATTGTCCACCGGCTTCTTCGCTGGCGGCTTCTTCGCCACCGGCTTCTTGGCCACCGGCTTCTTCGCCGCGGCCTTCTTGTGCGTGCGCTGGTAGGCCTCGGTCACCTCGCCCGCCGGGCCGTCCATCACGAGCTCGCCGCGCTCGAGCCAGAGCGCACGGTCGCACATGGCGCGGATGGTGGCGTCGCTGTGGCTCACCAGGAAGACGGTGCCGGCGGCCTCCCGGATCTCGGTGACCCGCTGGCGGCTCCGGTTCTGGAAGTCCTGGTCCCCGGTCGCCAGCGCCTCGTCGATCATGAGGATGTCGGGCACCGTGGCAGTGGAGATGGCGAACCGGAGCCGGGCGGCCATCCCCGACGAGTACGCCTTCATCGGCAGGTCGATGAACTCCCCGACACCGGAGAACTCGACGATGTCCGGCATCTTCTCGCGGACCTCACGCGCGCTCAGGCCCATCGCCTGCCCGCCGATCATGATGTTGCGCTCGCCGCTGAGCCCGCTCATGAGTACCGCGTTGACGCCCAGCAGGGCGGGGGTGCCGGCGGTGTAGATCTCACCGGCCGAGGGGGGGATGAGCCCGGCCAGCGCGCGCAGCAGCGTGCTCTTGCCCGAGCCGTTACGGCCGATGATGCCGATCGACTCGCCGTGGTGCGCCACGAAGGAGACGTCCTTGACGGCCTCGACCTCGCGTACTGCGGCGACCGAGCTGGACGCCGCCCGGCTGCGGAACAGGCCCCCGACCCGGGTGCCGCCGGGCGCGCCGGTGACGGTGCCGACCTTCTTGGCACCGAACACCCGGTAGGTGACGTCGACGTGGGAGGCGATCAGCGAGGGCGGCGCCCCGGTCGCCCCGCTGTGGTCAGTTACGGCCATAGGTTGCCTCTGCCCGCCAGAAGAAGATCATCCCGACGACGGGGAGAACGATCGCCCACCCGGCCGCCACCAGCCAGCTGGTGAGGTTGAGCTCGAACTCACCGAGCAGGGTCTGGCGGGCGATGTCGAGCACCAGCGCGAAGGGCTGGTACTGCATGACGATGCCGAGCACTCCCTGCCCGGCGTAGGCCTCGATGCTGAAGAACACCCCGGAGATGTAGCGCAGCAGCCGCACCGCGAGCGGCACGAGGTTGCGCAGGTCGCGCGAGCTGTGGACCACGCGGGCGACGATGAGCGCGAGGCCTGCATTGATGAGCAGCGTGAGCCCGATGGCCACCGGGAACAGCAACCAGGACACCGTGATCGCCTCGCCGGTGGCGATGACGAGCACGAGGATGACGGCAAGGGTTGGCAGCACCGCGATGAACTCGGTGAGCGCCACCGACAGCGGCAGCACGCAGCGCGGGAACCGCAACGACCGGACGAGGTTGAGGTTGCCGGAGACCGCCTTCGCCGACGACGTCATCGTCGAGGCGCTGTAGATGAACAGCAGCAGCCCGATGACGAGGAAGCCGACGTAGTTCACGGTGCCGTCCCGGGTGTTCAGCAGCAGCCCGAAGATCGCGTAGTAGGCACCGGCCAGCAGGAGCGGGTTGAGGACCGCCCACAGCTGCCCGAGGTAGTTGTCCTGGTTGCGCGCGTAGGACTGCGCGGAGGACAGCGTCCACATGAAGCTGCGCTTGCGCCAGGTCTCCTTGAGGTACTGCCCCAGCCGGGGACGGACGCCGCTGCGCTCCAGGCCGTGGCGGGCGGCGAGCGCCGCCGCCTCGGCCGAGCTCAGCGACGCCCGTCCCTCAGCTGCCGGGCTGGTCACAGATGCTGCACCGTAGGTCCGTCGGCCGCCGCACCACGGGTGTCGAAGAACCGCGTGGACTTGCCGGCCAGGTCGTCGACGTCGTACTCACGGTGCTGCTGGAGCAGCATGACGACGTCGGCCTCGGCGATCGCCGCGTCGAGGTCGGCCACACGCTGCTGCTCGGTGCCGTGGTGCTTCCAGATCGCCACGTGCGGGTCGTGGAAGGCCACCGTGGCGCCCTTGTCGATCAGCCGGCCGGCGACCGGGACGGCCGGCGACTCGCGCTGGTCGGCGATGTTCGGCTTGTAGGTGACGCCGAGGAGGAGGACGTTGGCGCCCTGCAGCGACTTGCCGTCCTCGTTGAGGATGTCCTGGACCCGCTGCGCGACGTAGGTCGGCATCGTCGCGTTGATCTCCTGCGCGAGCTCGACGAACCGGAACGGGTACCCGAGCTTCGAGCGCACGTTGTAGGACAGGTAGTTCGGGTCGATCGGGATGCAGTGCCCACCGACGCCGGGGCCGGGGTAGAACGCCTGGAAGCCGAACGGCTTGGAGGCCGCGGCGTTGATGACGTCCCACAGGTCGATGTCCAGCTCGTGGCAGAACCGGGCCATCTCGTTGACCAGCGCGATGTTGATGTGGCGGTAGGTGTTCTCCAGCAGCTTGGCCATCTCGGCCTCGCGGGTGCCCTTGGTGCGCACGACGGTGTCGATGAACTGCTCGTAGAAGGCCGCAGCCTTCTCGGCGCAGGCCGGGGTGTGACCGCCGACGACCTTCGGGGTGTTCTTCGCACCGAACTTCTCGTTGCCCGGGTCGATCCGCTCCGGGGAGAACGCCAGGTGGAAGTCCTCACCGGCGACCAGGCCGCCGGCCTCGAGGGCGGGGCGCACGATCTCGTCGGTGGTGCCCGGGTAGGTGGTGGACTCCAGCACGACGAGCGTGCCGGCGCGCAGCTGGCTGGCGACGTCGGCCACCGCGGACTTCACAGCGCCGAGGTCGGGGCCGCCGTCGTCGGAGAGCGGCGTCGGCACGCAGATGACGATGGTGGCCGCGTCCTGGAGCACCGTGCGGTCGGTCGAGGCGCGGAATCCCGCGGCGACCAGCTCGGCGACGTCGGAGTCCTTGAGGTCGTCGACGTGGGACGTCCCCTGGTTGAGGCCGTCGACCACACCGTGGTTGACGTCGTACCCGACGACCCGCAGGCCTGCGTGGATCGCCTCCTGCACCAGAGGGAGCCCGACGTAGCCGAGCCCGATGACAGCGAGGTCAACGGTCATGTACTGCTCCTTACGATTCTCCGCGTGTACGGATCGGATCAATGTAGCCCCCGTCGCCACACCGATCGTGCCCTGATGCCGCAGGCTGAGCCGCCATGAATGCTACCGGAGCAGCCCCGAACCACAGTTGACACCAAGGTCCCACGGGCCACGGCCCGCCCGCCTGCTCCGTGAAGTGGAGATCGTCACACCCGTGGCGCGTGCGGCCGGCGGCGTGCCGGCGCACGGCGTCCGGCCGAGGGCGGTGACGGACGTGCCCGGTACAGTCGTCCGCAGCGTCACGCCCGTCGTTCGTCACTCCCGGAGGTCCCCACGTGCGGCTCAAGAGTCTGGTTCGCCGGATACCACCCATCGCCCGGCGCGACGCCCAGCTCAAGAAGCTCAAGCAGCAGGCACGCACGCTGGAGCGGGAGGTGTCCCGGCTCGGCGGGCAGGCACCGAAGGTGGGCAACCCGACCCCGGACGACGTCGATTACGGCACCGCTGCCGCGCAGGCCGAGCTGGTGCGCGCCAGCGGGCTGTTCGACGACGCGTGGTACCGCGAGCAGGTGCCCGCCGCAGCGGACCCGCTGGTCGACTACCTCACCGACGGCTACCGCCAGTCACGGTCCCCCCACCCGGGCTTCGACGCCGAGTGGTACGTCGAGCAGCCGCAGACCCCCGACGTCCTCCAGGGCCCGGCGCTGGTCCACTACCTGCGCGCGGGGGCCGCGAACCGGGTCTCCCCGCACCCGGGCTTCCGGGCGGACCACTACGCCAAGGCGCACCGGGAGAGCCTGCGTCATCCCGGCGGGCCGCTCGGGCACTTCCTCGCGGGTCACGAGGCGCCGCCGTCGGCCGTGCCCGACCTGCCCGACCTCACCTCGCCGTCCGTCTTCCTCGAGGCGGCGCGGGCGACCGCCCGCAGCCTGCTCGAAACTCGGGGGTACGAGCACCTCACCCGGGAGAGCGGGCGCTTCGACGACGAGGCGGAACGCTCCTTCAAGGCATCGCTGGCGCCACTGAGCACCACCGACCAGCCGCTCGTCAGCGTGATCCTGCCGACCAAGGACCGCGCCGGCGTCCTGCCGGTCTCGGTGCAGTCGGTGCTCGACCAGACCTACGAGCGGTGGGAGCTCGTCATCGTCGACGACGGCAGCTCCGACGGGACGGCCGAGGTGCTGGCCCCCTACCTGCGCGACCCGCGGGTGCGCCTGGTGAGCCATGAGACCAACCGTGGGGTCGCGGCGGCCCGCAACACCGGCCTGGCAGCGGCGACCGGCGACTATGTGGCTTTCCTCGACTCCGACAACACGTGGGAGCCGGACTTCCTCGAGGTCATGGTGCGCTTCGTGCGCAGCGGCGACCACCGGATCGCCTACGCGATGTCGGCGCTGGAGGAGCAGGGCGGCAAGAACCGGCGCCGGTTCCGCGGCATGCCCTACTCCCGCGAGGCGCTGCTCGAGCGCAACTACATCGACTGCATCGTCATCCTCCACGAGCGCTCCCTGCTGACGGAGGCCGGCGGTTTCGACGAGTCGCTGCGCCGGAACGTCGACTGGGACTACCTCATCCGGCTCGCCGGCATCGCCGACTTCGCCTTCGCGCCGTTCATCGCGACCCGCTACGACCTGTGGGAGACCGGCACCGACCGCATCACCACCGACGAGCTCGCCAGCTACCGCTACCTCATCCGGCAGCGCAGCCTTGTCGACTGGGACGCCGCCCGCGCCACCGAGCGCGACCCGGGGCTCACCTCGGCGGTCGTCGTCGCCAACGAGGACCTCAAGACCATCGTGACCACGGTCCGTCGGCTGCTGCGCGCCGCCGAGGGGGACGTCCAGGTCGTCGTCGTCGACAGCAGGCTCGAGCCGGCCGACGCCACCCGGTTGCAGCTGACCTTCTGGACCGACTCCCGCGTCCGCGTCACCCGGCTGAGCCAGGAGCTGCCGATGGAGGTCGCGCGCAACGTGGGTGCCTGCGCCACCGACGGGGCGGTGCTGGTGTTCCTGCCCGAGGCGCTGTGGCCGGAGCCGGCGTGGGACGCGGCCCTCCCCGGTGCGCTCACCGAGTTCAGCGCGGTGCAGCCGCTCGTGCTCGACCGGCCGGGCACGGTGTGGTCCGCCGGGGCGCTCCGCACCCGCGAGGGTGGCGCGGTCCCGATGCTCGCCGGCCTCGCCGGTGACGCCCCGGAGCTGCGGCAGACCCGGGCGGTTCCCGGCGTCACCCCGCTGGCGGTGGCCGTCCGGGCCACCGACTTCCTCGCCGTTGAGGGGTTCGACCCGCTGTTCGTCCAGGACCACGTCGGCCCCGACCTCGCGGTACGGCTGTCCCAGCAGACCGGTCGGCCGAGCGGGCTCGTCGGGCAGAGCGTCGTCGCGCTGACCGCCGACGAGCTGCCGCGCACCCGCGCCTCACGGTGGGTCTCCACCGCCGACAACGAGCACCGCCTGGCCCAGCGGTGGGACACCGCGCCGGCCGTCGACCTCGCCGGGTACGACGTCGCCGGTTTCTCCCGCGACGGCGACGAGCGGCTCCGCGCGCTGCTCGCCCACGCCCGTGCCGACCGGCCGCTGCGGTGGGCGATCAAGATCGGCGCCCCGGACGTACCCAGGCGCGCCCGGTGGGGCGACTGGCACTTCGCCGTCGCCCTGCGCGACTCGCTCGAGCGGCTCGGCCACGAGGTCACCATCGACTGCCGCGACGCCTGGTACCGCCCCACCGCCCACCTCGACGACGTCGCGCTCGTGCTGCGCGGCCGTGGCCCCTACCGGGTGAACCCGGCGCACGTGAACCTCATGTGGGTGATCAGCCACCCGGACGAGGTCACCACCTCCGAGCTGCTCGAGTACGACGCCGTCTTCGGCGCCTCGCCGCGGTGGTGCGAACGGGTGAGCCGGCGGCTGCCGCGCCCGGCGCTGCCGCTGCTGCAGTGCACCGACCACCGGCGGTTCATGCCCGGTCCCCCGGACCCCGAGCGGGTGCACGAGGTGCTCGCGGTGGCGAACGCGCGCGGGCCCCGGCCCGCCGTCGCGGCCGCTCTCGACGGCGGGATCGTCCCGGCGGTCTACGGCTACCGCTGGCAGGGGCTGCTGCCGGCCGGCGCGTGGCAGGGCGAGAACGTGCCGAACGACGAGCTGCCGGGCGTGTACCGCGCGGCCGGCGTCGTCCTCAACGACCACTGGGAGGACATGCGGCGCGACGGCCTGCTGTCCAACCGGTTGTTCGACCTCGCGGCCTGCGAGGCCCGCATGGTCAGCGACCACCTGCCCGAGATCGCGGCCGTCTTCGGCGACGCGGTTCCCACCTACGAGGACCCGGCCGAGCTGCCGGCCCTCGTCCGCGACGTGCTCGCCGACAGCCCCGAGCGGCAGCAGGCCCGCCGGGAGCTCGGTGAGCTCGTCCGTCGTGAACACACCTTCGACGCCCGCGCCCGGCAAATCTCCGCGCGGGTCGCCGAGCTGCGCAAGGAGCAGGTCGTATGAAGCAGCACACCGTCACAGGCCAGCAGTGGCGTGACCTCCCGGTCCCCGCTCTCGGGGAGTGGGAGCCGACGCTGCGGCTGTGCGTCGTCATCCCGGCCCGGGACTGCCAGGGCGACCTCGACCGGACGCTGGCGGCGCTGAGCCGGCAGAGCTACCCCGCCGGGCTGACCGAGGTCCTCGTCGTCGACGACGCCTCCTCCCCGCCACTCACCGTGCCGGCCACCGCCCCGGCGGGCACCCGGGTGCTGCGCGTCGACGAGGCGCAGCAGCACGGCTCCGGCCGCGCCCGGGACCGTGGCGCCCGGAGCACCGAGGCCGACATCGTCCTGTTCCTCGACGCCGACATGGTGGTCAGCGCCACGCACCTGGAGTCGCACGCCCGGTGGCACCACCTGACACCGCACGCCGTCGTCCTCGGCCGCAAGCGGTTCGTCGACTTCGACGGCATCACGTCCGACGACGTGGCCCGGGCGGTGGCCGAGGACTCGCTGCCCGCGCTGCTCGACGGCCGCGACAGCAAGCGGCACAGCTGGCAGGAGGCTTTCGTCAAGGAGCGCAGCCGGCTGACGCGCGACGTCGAGGACGCCTTCGTCGCCGTCGTCGGCGCCGACGTGTCCGTGAGCCGTGAGCTCTACCAGCGCGCGGGGGGATTCGCGTCCCTCGGCCTGCGCGGCATCGTTGACACCGAGTTCGGCTACCGCGCCTTCACGTCGGGCGGGCTCATCATCCCGGACTGGGAGACGAACGCCTATCACCAGGGAGCCCGGAACTTCACCACCCGCGGCGACGAGATCAAGCGCGAGCGCACCGGGCTGGCGGCCAACCTGCTGCCCATCCCGCTCTTCCGGCCGCAGAACTCCGGTCGGCAGTGGACGGTGCCCGGCGTGCACGTCGTCCTCGGCACGGCCGGGGCGACGCCGGAGGACGTGCTCATCACGCTCGACAGCGTCCTCGGCTCCGAGCACACCGACCTCACGGTGACGGTGCCCGGCGGCGACGGCCTGCCGCAGTGGCTGCGGGACTACGTCGCGGCCGACGCCCGCGTCAGCGTCGTCGACCAGGCTCCGGTCTCCGGCTACCCCTCGCCCGTCACCGCCCACGTCACGGCGGGCGTGCTGCTCGACCGGGCGAGCGTCGGCCGGGCGCTGGACCTGCTGCGCGAGGGCGGCGGGGTCCGCGCGGAGCTCGCCCCGGGGCAGGCCGTCACGGTCGAGACCACGCGGTCGGTCCTCCGCCGCGCGCACTCGGCCGAGCCTGACGCGGTCGCCGGTCCGGCGGAGGTCACCCCCGAGCAGCTCGGGATCCGGCCGGCCATGTACTACGTGACGGCGCAGGGCATGCTCGCCGCCGGCGAGCGTCCGACGCCGTCGGCCACGCCGCCCCGCGCGACACCGAAGCCCGTGCCGGCGAGCCGTCGGGTGCGGCGGTTCCTCGGGCGGGTCAAGCGCCGGCTGCGTCGCGCGGTCGGTCGCTGAGGAGCGGGCCGCCCCGCGCGGCACGCAGCCGCTGCGCGGGCGCTACCGCGCGGGCACCGGCCCGCGCACGAGCTCGGTCCCGTGCCACCGGAGCAGCTCGGGGGTGGCGTCGCCGCCCCCGGTGAGCCGGATGCTGCCGTCCTCCTCGAGGACCGCATCCACGCCCCCGGCCACCACGAGCCGGCCACGGGTGACGGTCGAGGCGGCCACCGCCCAGACATCGGGCGACCGGTCCAGCCAGTCGGCCGCGCGGACCTCCCAGGGCTCGCCGCCAGCCGCCCATGCGTCGCTCAGCTCCCGGAGCTCCGCCCGGCCGGTGCCAGTGCCGGTACCGGCGCCTGAGCGCAGCACCACGCTGAGGCGCGCGCCCCGCTCGCCGTCGGCGGGCTCCCGGAGCAGCCAGCTCTCGACGACGACGTCGCCGGTGGCGGTGGGCTGGTCGAGCGCCACGACCCGCAGGGTCCCGGTGCCGTGCGCCACGTCGGGCGACCGCTCGGGCGCGGTCGGTGCTGCCGGCCACGTGCCGTCGCGCCACTGCGGATCGGTACCGAGGAGCTCGCGCACCTGGTGCGTCACGTCGGCGCGGGCGTACTGCGAGCCCTCCGCGTCGGGGTCGGCGATGACGTCCACCCGGGCACTGACGAGCTGGGGGGCGACGAGCGGCGGGAACTGCATCACGCGCGGGTCGGCGACGACGGTGAGCGCGCTCTCGCGGGCGTCGTCGAGGTAGACCCGCTCGACCTCACCGCGGCGGATCAGCTCGCGGACCGGCGGGGCGATCGGCCGTTCCGTCGCTCGTGCGTCGACGAGCGACTCGAGGTGGACGATGCCCACCCGGCGGCCGTCCGCGACGAGCTCGCCCAGCTGCTCCAGCGTCTCGGTGCGCAGGCGGTCCTCGCGCCAGTCCGCGACCACGACGACGTCGAGGGCGGCGCCGGGCTCGCCGTCGACCGGGTGGCGCTCCCACCGGCGAGGGGCGGGGAAGGCCCGGGGGCCGTGCGGGGGCAGGAACATCGCCGCCTGGCGCCACTGCACCCGCTTGTGCCAGGTGGAGTACGACTCGAGGTACTCCGCCCGGGCCGGGTGGCGCCAGCCCGAGGAGTAGTCGGAGGCCGACAGCGAGGCGGCGTCGGCGAGGAGCACCGTCAGCGCGTGCCTCGGCACGTCGACCACCCGGCCGTCGAAGGCCGCCTCGACGCGCAGCGCGTACTCGTTGTCGGCGGCCTTGCGCACGGGGTCGAAGAACCCGACCCGGCTGACCACCGGGAAGGTGCGCACCATGAGTGAGGATGCCGCCTTGAAGCGGCCGCCGTAGCCGACCCGGCCCAGCTCCATCAGCTCGGTGGCCCGCACACCCAGGCTGCGCGTGGCGACCAGCGACTCGTCCTCGAGCATGGGACGGACGCCCAACTCGAGCCGCTGCGGGTGGGCCCAGTCGTCGGAGTCGAGGCAGGTGAAGAAGTCACCCGTCGACCAGCGCAGGGCAGTGTTGCGTGCCCGGTAGGTGCCGCCGTTGACGGCCTTGCGGATCACCCGGATGCGGGGGTCGAGCCGCTCGACCTCCTCGAGGATCCCCGGCAGCGGGGACGGCGACGCGTCGTCGACGACGAACAGCTCGATGTTCTGCCAGGTCTGCTCGAGCACCGAGCGCACCGCGGTGAGGAGGTGCCGGTCGGGGTTGTAGCAGCTGATGACGACGGTGATCTTCTGCTCGTGCGAGATGCGCTGGTCGCTCGTCGTGGTCAGCCGGTCGAAGGGGGTGTCGCCGGTCGGCAGGAGGCCCGCCTGGACGACGTCCGGGCCGTAGAGACCGGCGTTGAGCCGGTCGAGCCACCGGGCCTCGTCGGCCCCGGGCCGGATCCACGGGTTGGCGAGGTCCGCTGCGGCAAGGCCGGCGGCGCCCGCCGCGACCGGCAGCGTCCCGAGCACGGTGTCGGCCAGCGAGTAGTCGCGGGCCTTGACCGCCATCTGGAGCAGCAGCGTGGCATCGCGCTCGCCCAGCTGGTCGTGACCGTGCCGGTCGAGGACCCACTGCATGAGCCCGAGCGCGGCCGATCGGTCGTCCGGGTCCTCGGTCTGGACGGCGAGCACCCGCGCGAACTCCAGCACGCCGCGCGGGTCCAGCGGGAGGTCCGGCGCGCTGCCCTCGCGGTAGCCACGGCCGGCCGCTGCCAGCTCGTCGGCGGTGGCGCGCCGGTCGGTGACCAGCGCGGCGAGCACGTCGCGCCCGCTGCGGGACTTGGTGCGGACCAGCGCGCGGGAGAACCCGCGGCGGTGCCGGGCGGCGTCCGTCGTGTACGCGCCGATGATGTCGGGCACCGTGCTCAACGGCTCACTCCGGGCGGGCGGAGGTCGCGACCCGCAGCGCAGCGACCGCCTGCTCGAGATCGCCCTGAGCGCGGTCGAGCCGTCCGACGTACTGCTCCTGCATGAGCTTGACGGTACCGAGGACGTCGTCGCGGGTAGCGGCCTCGACGTGAGCCCCGCGCCGCAGCATCTCGTCCTCGATCACCACCAGGCGCTGCTCCGACGCCTTCTGCCAGCGGCTGATCTGCCGCCGCAGCCGGCGCATCTGCTGATTGGTGTTCATCGCCGCGAGCGCCGCAGCCCCGGCGACGATGCCGAGCAGCGCGACCGTGACCACCTCGGCGTCGAGCTGATACGCAACCGCCGCTGCGACGACGAGCAGCAGGACACCGAGTCCCGCGACAGCAACCTTCTTCGACAAGGTGACCCCCTTTTCGACAACCGCCCTAGATTACACAGCAGAGTGGCACCTGCGGTGAACCGCGGTCGGTTAGCATCGCGATGCGCGGCCCCTCGCCGCCGGACGGGAACCGGATCATGTCCTTTCTCACCCCGCGACACCGCGGCACCGCCGTGGTCGTGGCCGTGCTCGTCGTCGTGGCGGTGCTCAGCGCGCTGCTCGGGGAGCCCGGCTGGAGCCTGGCGGTCCTGGCGGTCCTGCTGGGCGGGGTCGGCATCCTGCTGCTCGACATCCGCCACCGTCAGCAGGTGGCCGCCCGAACGCAACGGCGGCTCGAGGACGACGTCGCCGCGATCGGCGCCGCCATCGCCGAGGACCTGGGCGAGCTGCGGGCACGCTCGACGGAGACCGTGGCCGGCCTCGCGGAGCTGCGCGACGTCGGCTGCGCGACGTCGCGCACGCCGAGACGGCCGTCGCCACGGAGCGCCACAGTGAGACGACCCGGCACCTCGCCCGGCTGGACCACGAGCCGGTCAACGAGATCCAGGCGCTCCTCCAGCTGCTCCCCAAGGTGCCCGACGCTCCCCCGCTCCCCGGCTCCGGTGGGTGGGCGCTGAGCGCGAGCACCTTGCTGGGCCTCTGGGACGTCGTGACCCAGGAGCGGCCGGCGACCATCGTCGAGTGCGGCAGCGGCAGCTCCACCCTGTGGTTGGGCTACGCCGCCCGGGAGATCGGTGGAGCCCGCGTCGTCGCCCTGGAGCACAAGGCCGCGTTCGCCCGACGGACCGAGGATCTCCTCACCAGGCACGGCCTGCAGGGCATCGCCGACGTCCGCCACGCCCCGTTGTCGGCCGTCGAGATCGACGGCGAGACGTACCGCTGGTACGACCGCGCACAGGTCAGCGACCTCGGTGTCATCGACCTGCTCCTCGTCGACGGCCCCCCGAAGGGCACCGGCCCGATGGCTCGGTTCCCGGCGGTGCCGCTGCTCCGTCAGCAGCTCCGCCCGGGCGCGCTCGTGGTCGTCGACGACGCCCACCGCGCGGACGAGCAGGAGGCCGTCCGGCGGTGGTCCGAGCACGCCGGTCTCGAGCTGGTACGGCAGCTGAGCCGCGACGCCACCCTCTTCCGCGTCGGCTGACCCCGGGCGCACGGCGTACCGTGCAGGGTCGGACGGTGGCGCCGCGCCCTCGTCAGGCTGCGGTGCGAGGATGGTTCGGCGAAGCGACCGGTGACAGCCGCGAGGAGGTATGGGAACGAATGCTGCGTGACATGCTCCGGCGGTGGCGGCCGATCGCCTGGCGTGAGGCACGGATCGCCGAGCTCCGCACCACCGTGGCCGACCTCCGGGCCACCGTCGCCGAGCTCCGCACCACTGAGACCGAGCTCCAGACCACGGTGACCGGCCAGCAGCGTCGTATCGACGACCTGCGGGCGGCGGCCGCCCGGGCCGCCGCGACCCCGCCCCGCTACCAGCCCGCGGTGGCGTCGTGGCACGCTCGGGTGAAGGAGCAGCAGCGGGTCCAGCGCGCCGTCAACGAGCTCGACGACGCGCAGGTTCATGCCCGCCGTCACCTGTTTCTCAAGCTTCACAACTACGAGGTCGCCCGCGGCCACGGGGTCGCCACGCCGCAGGTGCTCGGCGTGTGGTCGGACATCGGCGACGTCGCGTGGGACACCTTGCCCGACGAGTTCGTGCTCAAGAGCAACAGCGGGTCCACCAGCCGCGGCGTGCTGCCGCTCGAGCGTCACGCCGGCGGGTTCCGGCTGGTCGACGGCAGCCGCTCGTACACCGCCGAGGAGATCGTCGCCCACTACGCCGACGCCCAGGGCGCCCGCCCGCCGTACTTCGCGGAGACGCTGCTGCCGGGGTCGGACATCACGCTGCCCGACGACGTCAAGATCTACGCCTTCTACGGCCGGATCGCCTTCGTGCTGATCCGCCGGATGCCGGTGCACGGCGACACCGCCCTCGGGCAGCTGCGGATCCTCGCGCCCACCGGTGAGGACCTCCAGGAGGTGCTGCGCGGGCGGACGTCCGACGAGACGGTGCCGGTCCCCGCGCAGCTCGCGCTCATGCTCGACACCGCTGCCGCGCTGTCGCTGGCGCTGCCGGTGCCGGTCGTCCGCGTGGACCTCTACGCCGCCGGCGACGACGGTGTCGTCCTCGGTGAGCTCACCCCGCTCCCGGGCGACTCCCACACCTTCACCCGTGACTGGGACCGGCGGCTCGGCGAGATGTACGACGACGCCGAGGCCCGGCTGCAGGTCGACCTCACCAACGGTCGGCCGTTCGAGGTGCTGCACGGCACGCACGACCGCGGGCTCACGGCAGTCACCCCACCCACGACCCGCGCCCCCGCGCGCCCCGGCTGGGACGTCCGCCGGTGACCGCACCCCCGACACCAGCGCGGGTCGCCCCCACCGGCCACCCGGCCGCCACCAAGCATCGCCGCGGGGACATCCAGGGCCTGCGGGCGGTCGCAGTGCTCCTCGTGCTCGCCTACCACGCGGGCGTGCCACAGCTCGCCGGCGGCTTCGTCGGCGTGGACGTCTTCTTCGTCATCTCCGGCTTCCTCATCACCGGGCTGATCGTGCGAGAGGTGACGACCACCGGACGGCTGCGGCTCGCCCGGTTCTACGCCCGCCGCGCCAAGCGGCTGCTGCCGGCGACCGCGGTGGTCTTCCTGGCCACCGCGGCGCTCACGGTGCTCGTGCTGCCGGTGACCCGGTGGGCGGAGATCGCCGGCGACATCGCTGCCAGCGCCGTCTACCTGATGAACTGGCACCTGGCGGACCGCTCCGTCGACTACCTGGCCGCCGGCTCCGCAGCCAGCCCGCTGCAGCACTTCTGGTCGCTGGCGATCGAGGAGCAGTTCTACGTCCTGTGGCCGCTGCTCATCGTCGCGATGCTGTGGGGCACCCGTCACCGGACCTCGACCAGCCGGCTCACGGCACTGCTGCTGGTCATCGTCGTCCCGTCGCTGCTCTGGTCGGCCTACTACTCGGGGGTCAACCCCGGCGCCGCCTATTTCCAGACGACGACGCGCGCGTGGGAGATGGGGATCGGTGCCCTCCTCGCGCTCCACGCCGGCCGCCTCGCCCGCGCCCCGCGCCAGGTGAGGCAGCTCGCGGGCTGGGCCGGGCTGCTCGCCATCGGCTACGCGGGTCTCACCTTCGACGCGGCTACGACGTTCCCGGGCACCGCGGCGCTGCTCCCGACGCTCGGGACCGCCGCCGTGCTGTTCTCGGGGCTCGGTCGCGGCGACTCGGAGAACCCTTGGCTGCGCACGACGTCGATGCAGGGCATCGGCGAGCTGTCCTACTCGTTGTACCTGTGGCACTGGCCGTTGCTCGTCGTCGCCACCGCGGTGTGGGGCCGGGTCGACGGCACCCTGCTGCTGCCCATCGGGCTCCTCGTGGTGGCAGCGTCCGCGGTGCCCGCCTGGCTCACCTACCGGTTCGTCGAGCGGCCGCTGCACCGCTCCCAGTACCTCGGCCAGCCGCGGCGCGCCCTCGTGCTGGCCCTCACCTGCGTCGGGCTGGGGCTGGTCAGCGCCGGTGCGGTGCTGTGGGCCCTCGACCGGGAGTCGACGGCCGTGGCGCCGGCCGCCGACGCAGCGGCCGGCGCTCAGACCCTCGGCGAGGACCCGACGAGCACCCCCGCCGTCGACGACATCTCGAGCACGGTGCCGTCGCTGCTCGACGTCGGCGACGACAACGCCGACGTCTACGCGGACGGCTGCCATCAGGACCAGTCGAGCCCCGACGTGGTCTCGTGCACCTACGGTGACCCGACGAGTGACACCACGGTCGCTCTCATCGGCGACTCGCACGGTGCGCACTGGCAGCCGGCGCTGCGGGTGCTGGCCGAGGACAACGGCTGGCGCCTCGAGACCTACACCAAGTCGAGCTGCTTATACGGCGACACCACCGTGTGGCTGCCGGCCACCGACGGCCCCTACACCAGCTGCGAGCAGTGGCAGGAGGGCGTCACCGAGACGCTCCTCGCGGGCGGTGTGGACGTCGCCGTCGTCGGCTCGAGCGGCAGCTACCGGGCAGTGGCCGACGACGCACCGCTCGGTGCCGCCGAGTCCGCGCCCCTGGTGTCCGCCGCGATGGCGGCGAACTGGACCCGGTTGGAGGAGGCAGGGATCGAGGTCGTCGCGCTCACCGACACCCCGTGGATGGGCTTCGACGTGCCCGACTGCGTCGCCCAGCACGAGCCGGACCTCACCGCCTGCACCGCACCACGCGACGAGGCGATGGCCCGCTCAGGCGCCGGTCTCCTCGAGCTCGCCGCGGAGCAGGCACCGGGGGCCGTGCTCGTCGACCTCACCGACTTCGTGTGCCCGGGCGACACGTGCGTGCCGGTCATCGGCGGCGTGCTCACCTACAGCGACGGCCACCACCTGACCGCCACCTACTCCCGAACCCTCGCGCCGCGGCTCGAGCCGGTGCTCGCGGACGTCCTGGGCGAGGGCGGCTCGCCGGACGCCGCCCCGGGGCACGCATCCCCTGGCACAATGGTCACCAGTCCGGGCCGCTGACCAAGGAGCCGTACCGCCGGTGAGCACGCCACGACAGCCACTCCGCGAGTCCCAGCGGCACCACCTGCTGACCGACTACGCCGCCATCGCACGCGCCCGCGGACCGCGGGCCACCGCCATGACCGCGATCCGGCAGCGGTCGGTGCAGATGCGCGACATCCTCAGCTACAACGCCACCGGCAACGAGCTCACCTGGAACCAGCTGCGCCAGGTGGTGGCGACCTCGAGGGACCTGGACCTGCACCCGGTGTGGTGCGCCAACCTGGCGTACGTCGTCGGGCTGCAGGGCGTCGAGCCTGACGACACCGCTGAGGCAGTCGCGGTCTACGACCGGTGCCTGGCGGACCTGCCCGCCGGTGCGCAGCGGCTCGAGCACCGCAAGACCTACGTCGAGCTGCTGCTCGCGCAGGGCCTGACCGACCGTGCGCGGGAAGCACTGGACGCCTTCGCCGACGTCCGAGGGCTCGAGCACGACTACCTCTGGATGGACACCCTCAACCCGTTCGCCACGGGCTCGGGCGACCATGCCGACGAGTGGCTCGAGCTGTTCCAGGAGCGGTTCCGTCAGCACGGGCTCGAGGCGCCTTCGCTCTCCGCGGAGCCGACGGCCACCCCCTACGACGCCCTGCGTGCCGAGGCGACCAGCACCACGGCGTCAGGGCCACTGATCTCCGTGGTCATGACGAGCTACCGCCCCGACCACGCGTTGCTCCACTCCATCGGCTCGATCCTCGGCCAGTCCTGGACCAACCTCGAGATCGTCCTCGTCGACGACGGCTCACCGGCGGAGTACACCCCTGTCCTGCAGCGGGCGGTGGAGCTCGGTGGCGAGCGGCTCCGGCTGATCAGGCAGCCGACCAACGAGGGCACCTACGCCGCCCGTAACGTCGGGCTGGCGCAGTCACGTGGCCAACTCATCACCGGACAGGACTCCGACGACTGGTCCCACCCCCGCCGTCTCGAGCGCCAGGCAGCGCCGCTGCTCGCCGACGACCGGCTCACCAGCACGGCGAGCAGGGCGCTGACGGTCTCCGAGGAGCTGGTGAACTTCCGGGTCGGTCAGGCTCCGTCCCGGCTCAACGTCTCGTCACTGATGTATCGCCGGTCCGCGCTCGACGTCGTCGGCGGCTACGACAGGTCGCGCAAGGCCGCCGACTCCGAGTTCATGGAGCGGATCAGCCTCGCCACCACCCCGACCCACGAGGTCGCCGAGCCGCTCGCCATCGTCCGGGTCGTGCCGTCCTCGCTGTCGCGTACCGACTTCCGGGCGAAGTGGCGGCACGAGTCCCGGCGGTCCTACGTCAGCGCGTACCGGCACTGGCAGGAGACCGCGGACATGGCCACCAGCGGCCGGCTGCCCCAGCACCCGCGCCCCTTCGCCCTGCCCCGCCGGTTCGAGCCCCACCCGCCCGCGAACGTCGTCTACGACGTCGTGTTCGCCTCGGAGTGGCGCCGGTACGGCGGACCGCAGAAGTCGATGATCGAGGAGATCAAGGCGCTGCTGGCGGCCGGCAAACGGGTCGGGGTGATGCAGCTCGCTGCTACCCGGTTCATCTCGCTGGGCGCCGGTCGCCACTGCGCCCCGGTACAGGACCTGCTCAACAGCGGAGCAGTCGGGGAGGTGTTCCTCGACGACGACGTCACGGTGCGGCTCCTCGTCGTCCGCTACCCCCCGGTCCTACAGTTCCTGCCAAGAATCGAGGTCCGGCTCGACGTCCACCGCCTGATCGTGCTGGCGAACCAGGCACCGGCGGAGCGGGACGGCTCCGACATCCGGTACAACGTCGACGACTGCCGCGCCAATGTCAAGGCACTGTTCGGCCAGGCGGCACTGTGGGTCCCCCAGGGCCCCACCGTCCGTGGCGCGCTGGAGCCTCTGGTGCCGGGCGCCGAGCTGGCCTCCTTCGACATGCCCGGCATCATCGATGTCGCCGAGTGGTGGACCGAGCGGAAGTCCTACCGGGCCGACCGTCCCGTCATCGGTCGCCACTCCCGCGACGACCCGATGAAGTGGCCCGGCGACGCCGAGACCCTCCGGTCGGTCTACCCCACCGACGGCAGCGCGGACGTCCGCGTCATGGGCGGCGAACGGACGCTCGGCAAGCTCCTCGATCAGCGGATACCGCCCGACTGGATGGTGCTGCCGCGCGACTACATGCCGGTCCACACCTTCCTCAACGCGATCGACTTCTTCGTGTACTACCAGCACGCCGACGCCTACGACGCCTTCGGCCGCGCCGCCCTCGAGGCGCTCGCCGCCGGCTGTGTCGCCGTCCTGCCACCTCATCTCGAGGCGACCTTCGGACCGGGCGCCGTCTACGCCGCCGAGACCGAGGCGTTGGCCACCGTCCGCGAGCTGTACGCCGACCCGGCCGCCTACCGGGCGCAGTCGGCGGCAGCGGTCGCGTACGTCGACGAACGGTTCGGGCCGCGGACGTACGCGTCCCTGGTGGACTCCCTGCTGGGCGTCGACGACCTGCTGGCGCCGGGGGTCACGGCCCCGGCGTAGGGCCACCGTCGGACAACGCCACCATCTCCTCGCGGTGCCGTTGCGCCGCGCGCAGCCGCTCCGCCTCGAAGCCGGCGACGAGCCGCCGTTCCGCTGCCACCACCTTCTCCAGCAGCCGTTGCTCGCGCGCGGCGGCAGCCTCCTGGGCCTGCCGGTCGCGTGCGGCCGCCTCCTTGCCCAGCCGGACGGCCAGCTCGCGGACCTCGCGCACCTCGCGCAGGTCGCGCTGCAGCCGGCGGGCGGACTTGCGGAGGTCGGTGAGGTCACGCGCCGCCCTGAGGTCCCGGCGGCGGCTGCCGAAGGACATCACCGCGGCGAGGGCGGCGGCCGCCGCGACCAGCGCGATCGCGACCGGCGTGTGGCCCAGCGCGGCGAGCACGCCGCAAGCGACGGCGAACGTCACGATCGCGGCCGCGCCGAGGGCGCGTCGTAGGTCCAGCCTCATGTGTCCTCTCCACTGCGGCGCTCGGGGGCGGGCCGCAGCCCTTCCCGGATCGTCCCACAGCACCGGCGGGCGTGGCCCGCGGTCACGCGCCCCTGTCCATGCTGGCGAGGATGTCCAGGCCCAGCCCGTCCGTCTCCCGCAGGTCGACCAGCCCGACCGCGCTGTATCCCCGCCGCATGCTGCGCAACCGGTCACGGAAGTACGCCGGCCACGCCGTGGTGGTGTCCGTCCAGGCACTCTGCGGCACGACGAAGTCGACGGGGTACCCGTACTGCCGTACCTCGGCGAAGTGGTCGGAGTCGAGGACGATGACCGGCCGAAAGCCGCCGGTGAGGACCTGTTCCTGCGCGACTCTCTCCAGCAGTGCGGGCACGTCGCGCGGGGCGGCACCGACCAGGCTCACCAGCACGACCGGCAGGTTGTCCAGGCCGAGCCCGCCGATGACGTTGCCGGCGGCGAGGAAGGACGTCCCACCGAGGCCGGCGTCGTCGAAGTCGAACATCCGCGAGACGACCGTGCGCGCCGTCCTGCTCGACCGCAGCCGCACGGCCAGCCGGCCGGCGCTCTTCTGCCCCACGGGCAGCCGCCGGGCACGCCGGTTGAGCGCGCTGATGAGGTCGGTGGTCCTGCTCATGGCCGTTCTCCGTTCGCGAGCCGCACGAGGATGCCGGCCGCCTCGGTGGCGCCGTTGCCCGGGTCCGCCGCCTGCGCACCGGCCACCATGCTCGTGCCGCGGGTGAGCAGGTCCTCGAGCAGCGGGGAGGCGGTCTCGACGGTGAGCGCCGGGAGCTGGTGCGCCCACCCCTGGTCCACCGCGAACCGCGCGCGCCCCTCCTGGTCGTCGAGCTTGGTCGCGGTGTTGGGCACGAAGAGTGAGGGCACCCCCAGGCGCAGCAGCTCGTGGAACGAGTTGTAGCCCGACGCGCTGATGACGACGTCGAAGGCCCGGTAGCGGCGCGACAGCGGGTAGTCGCGCACCAGGTGGACGCCGGCCCCGCCGTGCCCGGCGTCGGCGGCGATCCCGGGGACCGTCACGCAGACCCCGACCCCGAGCCGCTCCAGCGCGGCGGCCGCCGCACCGAGGTCGCCGGAGGTGTCGTTGATGTTCCCGGCGCCCAGCGAGACGAGGGCGAGCGGGCCGTCGAGCGGCAGGCCGAGGGCCTCGCGCGCCTCCTGCCGGTCGGCGAGGTCGGCGGGGTCGACCAGCGTCACCGGCCCGACCCGGTGCGCCGGGGTGCCGACGGTGGCCCCGGCGTCGTACGCCGCGGCAAGGTCGCCGGGCTCGATGACGTCGTCGAACCACGCCGCCTTGGCGAGCTGCTCGGTGTTCATCCCCGCCCGCCACATGCCCCGCCGGGACCAGACCCAGCGCGTCTGGGGCCGCCGTGCGCGGATCTCCTCGATGCCGTTGTAGGGCCAGGTGCCGTCGAACACGACGACGTCGGCGCCGACCCGGTCGACGGTCTCCGCCGCCCGGTCGACGAACATCGGCTGCCACCGCCCCGGCGGCATGTCGAGCGCCTTGGCCGAGGGCAGGTACTCGTACGGGTAGCCGAGCCGCCCGGCGACCGGCGCGGCCTGCGACATGGAGAGCACGTGCGCGTGGGCGTCCTCGCCGAGCCGCCCGGCGTAGGACAGCAGCCGGGTCAGGTGCCCCATGCCGGCGCCGTTGCTCGACATCAGCAGCACGGTGGGCCGGTCGCGGAGCGCGGGCACCAGCGCCACCCCCTGACGGCGCGGCTGCGCGGTCTCCGCCGGCGTCGTCTCCGGCTCCCCGATGAGGGCGGCGACGCGACGCACGTGGGTCTGGAAGCTGAACCGCTCCCGTGCCACCGCGGTCGCCCGGCGAGCCTGCTCCTCGTACCGGTCGCGGTCCGCGTACAGGCCCTCGACGACGCCGCGGACCTCGTTCGGCTCGGCGTAGACCGCCGCGTCACCGAAGAGGGGCCGGAAGTGCGGCGGCAGGATCGCGGGAAGTCCGCTGGCGATCGCCTCGAGGATGGTCCGGCCGAAGGCCTCCAACCAGCGGGGGTCGTGGTAGTAGGCGAAGAAGTCGAGGCCGGCGAGGAACTCCTGCGGGCTCATCGCCCCGAAGGCCAGCACCTGCCACGACGTGGGGATCTTGCCGAGGACGCGTTCGACCGGGTCGGCGCCGCCGAGCACCCGGACCTGCCACGAGCCGTCCACCGGGTAGACAGCGCGGAGGGTCTCGGCGTCGGCCGGCCACTTCTGCGCCGAGGGGCGGCTGTGGCGCCCGACGACGGGCCGGTCGGAGCGCCGGCTGTCGCGCTCGGCGTGCCACGCGTCGACGTCGATGATGTTGACCCAGTCCTCCGGCGCGAGCCGGCCGGCGGGCACCGAGGCGGCGATCTCGTCGCGGACGAGCGGTCCGATCGGCGCCCACACCGGAGCTACGCCCAGCCGCTCGCGGGCAGCCCGGTCGGCCTCGGCGATGTCGTAGACGAGCTCGCCGCGGTGGTCGCGCGGCCCGGAGTTCGCGAGGACGACGACGTGCTCGGCGGTGATGGGCGGCAGCTGGGCGGCCGCCGCCTGCAGCACGCCGGGGTGGCGAAAGACGACGAGCTTGGCGGTCACCGGCCGCGGGCCGACGAGCAGCCGCGCCGCGCCGCTGCGCACGAGCCGCGCGATCGCCGGGTTCACCGCGCGGACCTTGCGCACGAGCGGGCCGTTGAGGTGGACGAGCCCGGTGGTGTAGCCCGCCGCGTGCTGCGCCTCGATCTCGGTGGCGATGCTGTGCGACGTGCCGCCGGGGAACCGCAGGTCCGAGATCAGCAGGACGTCGACATCGCGGCTCATCGTGGTCATGGTGAGTGACATCCTGCCACGCGGCCCCCTGGTGTCGGCTCAGCCACCGCAGGCGTCGATCCGGTACACCGCGGCCGTCCCGGCGGAGTCGACGAGCGTGAAACCGGTGCTCACGTCGACGTCACGCATCGCCGCGGTCCGCTCGTCGGTCTTGGCCCCGTCGTGCTCGCCGGCGGTGTCCTGGTAGAGGTGGGTGACGTCGAGCTCGGTGAGCGCCGCGCACACCGCTGGGTCCTCGTGGACCCGGGACAGACCCGCCTGCAGCACCAGCTGCGCGTCGGACATGCCGCTGGGCCCGAGCTGCGGGAAGACGACGTCGACGCCAGCCACCGCCGGCAGCAGCGCCGAGCCGTTGAACGGGTCCCCGACAACGACGGCGTCCGCCGGCAGGTCCTCGCCCAGCCGGTGCATGAGCTCGAGCTCCTCGGCGGTGGCCATCGTGCCGAACGCCAGCTCTCCGGGGACGAACGCGCTGGCGACGACCCGCTGCTGCAGCGGCAGCCGGACCACCGCCGTCGCGACGACCGCGAGGACGACGACGGCGACCGCGGCGGTGGCGGCGCGCGTCGCCGTCGTTGGGTGCCGGACGGCAGACCGCGCGCGGTCGACGAGGGCGGTGAGCGCGATGGCGGCGAGCAGGATCGCCGGCACCGCGGCGACCGGCGCGATCCGGCCGGCCTGGGTGTACCAGAAGCCCGCCAGCCACCGCAGCGGGTGCCCCTCGGGGCCGGCCGCCAGCACCGCGAGCCCGACGGCGAGCACGAACCCCGCCACCAGCCACCGGTCGCGGCGGCGCCGGAGCACGACGACGATCCCGGCGAGCGTGGCCAGGGTGATGGCGGCGTGCTGCCAGCCGTCGCCCGGGTACGCGCCGGCCAGGGTCTGGTCGAGCACCACCTCGCGGAGCGCGCGGAGGTGGCTGTGGCCGCTGGCCCGCTCGAAGCCGACCACGGCCGCGAACGCGTCGACGTTCGCCGCGACGACGGGCGCCGCCACCACCGCGGCCGCGAGCGCCGCCACCGTGCCTGCGGCAAGGACGTGCCGGCCCGCGCGCCACCACTGCCGGGCACCGGTGACGACGGCGGCGACGATGATCGGCCCGGCGAGCAGGGCCAGTGAGAACAGCCCGCTGGCGTGACCGCTGACCACGCCGACGGTCGCGGCGCCGGCGGCGAGCGTGACGACGGCGGCGCGGGCGCCGGCACCTGCGGTCCACGCCCGCACCGCCCGGAGCATGAGCGCCAGCGTGCCGGGCAGCAGCGCGGTGGACAGCCCGTTGGGCAGCTGGGCGAGCACCGTGAGCTGGACCGTGGGGTAACCGACGAAGGTCGCGGCCAGCAGCGGGACGAGCACGAGGGGCAGCGGGCGCGGCCCGGTGACC
The DNA here is from genome assembly GCF_036421875.1 of Georgenia sunbinii. NCBI lineage: Bacteria > Bacillati > Actinomycetota > Actinomycetes > Allobogoriellales > Allobogoriellaceae > Georgenia > Georgenia sunbinii. The sequence goes on from NZ_JAZGOL010000007.1 coordinate 70,756, forward strand.
TCGCGGGTGAGGCCGACGAGCCCGAGCAGCCAGACGCCGGCGCCGAGCACCGCGATACCGACGTTGGTCACCGCGGGCACGCTCGCCGCGGCGGGGACGATCGCCAGCAGTGCGTGCCACCCGGTCGGGTAATAGGGGGCCAGCGTGCCGCCGCCATAGAGCGGGGAGAGCCCGCCGAGCGGGGTCGCGATCCCGGTCTCCCGGATCGACACCACGGCGTTGAGGTGGAACACCGCGTCCCACTGCTGCAGCGGGGCGTCCGGGCTCGGCAGCACGGTGAGCAGCGGGAGGGTGAGCAGCACGAAGCCCGCGACGAGCGCGAGGACGACGGCGCCGACCCGCCGGCCGTCGAGGCCGCGGGGCTCGTCAGGATGCCCGACGAGCCGGCCGAGCAGCCCGGCGACGACCACGACGGCGAGCAGCACCGCAAGCACCGCCGGCAGCCGCCACTCGACACCGAGCCGGGCGAGCAGCACCGATGCCGCGCCGACCACACCGAGGGTCACCGGGGCGCCGGCGCCGAGCGCGACGAGCCCCCGGACGCCCAGCAGCCGCAGCGCCACCGCGCCCGGCGCGACGGCGAGCACGAGGAGCGCCGCGGTCGCCGGCAGCAACGACCACCAGCTCACCCGCCCACCCCCGTCATCCCCGCGACAGCAGACTTGTCCCCGACAGCAGACTTGTCCCCGACAGCAGACTTATCGCCGACAGCGGGGTTGTCCGCGACAGCGGGGTTGTCCCCGACAGCAGACTTGTCGCCGACAGCGGGGTTGTCCCCGACAGCAGACTTGTCGCCGACAGCGGGGTTGTCCCCGACAGCAGACTTGTCGCCGACAGCGGGGTTGTCCGCGACAGCAGACTTGTGCCCACGCCAAGCTGTGCAGCGGGCGCGCGCGAGCGCCGCCTGCCTCGTGCGCCTCACGTCAGTGACCGCCGCCGATGGTGATGCGGGGGGTGCCGGACCAGTCGGCCGGCTCGGTGACGTCGCGGCCGTCGACGAGCAGCCGGACCCCGGGGAGGTCGCCCGGGCCCAGGGTGCGGTACTCGTCGTGATCGGCCTGCACGATCGCCAGGTCCGCCGGGTCACCCAAGTGGTAGGGCACCCAGCCGAGCCCGGTGAGCTCGTCGTCGTCGTACATCGGGTCGTGGACCAGCACCTCGGCGCCGCGCTCGCGCAGCGCGGCAACGGTGGCGAACACCCCGGAGAACGCGGTCTCCTTCACCCGGCCCCGGTAGGACGCCCCCAGCACCACCGCGCGCAGCCCGGTGAGGTCACCGAGCAGCTCGGCGGCGCGGCGGACCGCGTAGTCGGGCATCGCGGCGTTGTGCTGCCGCGCGGTGCGCACGATCGAGGCGTCCGGATCGGTCGACAGGTACAGCCGCGGGTACACCGGGATGCAGTGCCCACCCACCGCGATCCCCGGCCGGTGGATGTGGGAGTACGGCTGGGAGTTGCACGCCTCGATGACGGCGTACACGTCGATGCCGGCGGTGTCGGCGAACATCGCGAACTGGTTGGCCAGCCCGATGTTCACGTCCCGGTAGGTGGTCTCCGCGAGCTTGGCCATCTCCGCGGCCTCGGCGCTGCCCATGTCCCACACCCCGTTGGGCCGGGCCAGGTCCGGGCGCTCGTCGAAGGACAGCACCGCCTCGTAGAACTCCCGACCCCGCACCGCACCGGCATCGGTGAGCCCACCGACGAGCTTGGGGTACTTGCGCAGGTCGGCGAACACCCGTCCGGTCAGCACCCGCTCCGGGGAGAACATCAGGTGGAAGTCCTCCCCCTCGCGCAGCCCGGACAGCTCCTCGATCAACGGCTTCCACCGCCCCCGCGTGGTCCCCACCGGCAGCGTCGTCTCGTACGACACCAGGGTGCCCGGCGTCAGGTGCTCGGCCAGCGACCGTGTCGCCGCGTCCATCCACCCGAAGTCCGGCTCCCACGTCGCGTCGTCGACGAACAGCGGCACCACGATGACCACCGCGTCGGCTCCCGGTACCCCCTCGCCGTAGTCCGTGGTCGCTCTCAGGCGCCCCGCCGGCACCAGCGCCGAGAGCTTCTCCTGCAGCTGCGCCTCACCGGGGAATGGCTCGACCGCCTCGTTGACCAGGTCCACCACCCGCTGCTGCACATCGATGCCGATCACCTCGTGACCGGCATCGGCGAACGCCACCGCCAACGGCAGCCCGATCTTGCCCAATCCCACAACAGCAATACGCATGGTGCTCCTCGACGCGACGGCCCGGTGACCGGGTGGCTGCTGCCACGATATCCGTGGGACGAGCAGGTCGGTGCTCGAGGAGCCGCGAGCCGCCAGCCGGGCGTCCCGGTGCGCCCACGGCTTGAGCGCCGGGGAGGAGCGGGGCTACGCTTCCTCGGCGCGTCGGCGGCCCGACGACGCTCTTCTCGGCACCGTCACGGTTGTTCGCACGATGCCTCCTGCCGCCCTTCGAGAAAGAGCCACGAGTGACGAGCACCGACACCCGAACGATGCGCGCCGGCTCACGACCGCCCAGCGGCACCTCGGCGTTCCGTCCCGACATCGAGGGGCTGCGCGCCATCGCCATCGGGCTCGTGCTGATCTACCACGCCGGCGTGAGGTTCCTCCCCGGCGGCTTCGTCGGCGTCGACGTCTTCTTCGTCATCTCGGGCTTCCTCATCACCGGCCTGCTGATCCGCGAGCTGGAGAAGCAGGGCCGGATCTCACTGCCGCGGTTCTACGCCCGCCGCGCCAAGCGGCTGCTCCCGGCGACGGGCATGGTGCTCATCGCCACGGCAGCCCTCACGTGGTGGTCCTCGTCCGCTGTCGACTGGCGGACGTTCGGCTGGGACATCGTCGGGGCGTCGGTCTACGTCGTCAACTGGGTGTTCGCGGGACGGGCCGTGGACTACCTGGCCGAGGACGTCGCGGCGTCACCGGTCCAGCACTTCTGGTCGCTGGCGGTCGAGGAGCAGTTCTACATCGTCTGGCCGCTGCTGCTCGTGGCGGTCGCCTGGCTCGTCCGGCGCCGCGCCCGGGCCACCCTCCGTCCGATGATGACGCTGGCGATCCTCCTCGTGATCGTCCCCTCGCTCCTCTGGTCGATCCACCTCTCGTCGAGCAGCCCTGACCAGGCGTTCTTCGTCACCACCACCCGGCTCTGGGAGCTCGGGATCGGCGCCCTGGTGGCGATCGGCGCCACCCAGTGGCACCGACTGCCACCACTGGTCGCGTCGACGGTGGGCTGGCTGGGGCTCGCAGCGATCGTCGCCAGCGGCTTCGTCATCACCGCGGAGACCACCTGGCCGGGGTATGCGGCCCTGCTGCCGACGCTGGGCACCGCCGCCGTGATCGTCGCCGGCTTCGTCCCGGGGGGCGGGCCGGCGCGGCTGCTGTCGTGGCGTCCGGCCGTCTGGCTGGGCGGGCTCTCCTACTCGCTGTACCTCTGGCACTGGCCCCTGCTCACCGCCGCCACCGCGATGTGGGGCGACCTCGGCGCGAAACGGGGGCTGCTCGTCGTCGCGATCGCGTTCGTGCCGTCCTACCTCAGTCTCCGTTTCATCGAGAACCCCATCAGGTTCTCCGGCACGGTCGCGCGCTCCAACTCCCTGGCCCTGTCGATGGGGGCGAACTTCTCCCTCATCGGTGTCCTCGCCGGTCTCGCGCTCGTGCTCGCCGTGCCGGGCGCGCCCCCCGCCGGCACCGGCGCCGGCCCGACCGCCGGGGCCGCCGCGCTCGACGAGGTCGGCGCCGATCGCTCGACCGGGCCCGGCTCGGTCGCCTCCCTCGCTGATGTCACGGCGATCACTCCGGCGGCGGTCGACGCTCCGGAGGACGTCCCCGTCGGCTACGCCGACGAGTGCACGCTCGACGTGCTCGAGGCCGGGCTGACGACGTGCGAGTACGGCAACCTCGACGGTGGCACCGTCATCGCTGTCGTCGGTGACTCCAAGATCTTCCAGTGGCAGTCGGCGCTCGACGCCATCGCCGTCGAGAACGACTGGCACCTCGTGTACTACCTCAAGTCGGCCTGCGCGCTGAGCTCGGCCCCGCAGGTGGCGCGCGGCGTGGTCAACGACAGCTGCACCGAGTGGAACGGCACCGTTCTCGACGCGATCACCGAGCTCGGGCCCGACGTCGTCGTCACCTCGCAGCGGCACGGCGTCGCACCGGTGAGCCCGGCGGACCCCGCGGAGCGGTCCGCGCAGGCGATGGAGGACGGTCTGGTCGACGTCTGGGAGCAGCTGGCGGCACTCGGGATCCCGGTCGTCGCGGTCCTCGACAACCCGTCGCCGCCCATTCACGTGTACGAGTGCGTGGCGGACAACCCGGGCGAGCTGGAGCGGTGCACCTTCGACCGCGACGAAGGGATCGCCGACAGCGCGGCACCCACCCAGCGGGCCGCCGCGGAACGCGTGTCGACGGCGCATGTCGTCGACCTCACCGACTGGCTCTGCCCCGCTGACCAGTGCGTCCCCGTCATCGGGGACGTCCTGCTCTACCGCCAGGGCACGCACCTGACCGACACCTACGTGCGGACCCTCACCCCGATGCTGGCCGACGCGCTCGTACCGCTGGTGGGCGAGCTCACCTCGGGGCCATAGCGCGCTGCCGGCTCCGGTCAGGACACCGTGATCTGCAGCGTGTTCGACCGGTGCCCGCCCGGCCGCCACTGCACGCTGTGCTGTCCCGCCTCGTCGAAGGTGTACTGGGTGATCTCGTAGTTCGCGTCGACCCCCGGTCCGGGCACCGCACGGCCGTCGTAGTCCGCAGGGGCGAGCGGGTCGACGTCGTCGGCGGGCTCCGTGACGAGCTCGTCGTCGACGTGCTCGCCGGTGACCGCCTTGGGGCCCATGACGTAGAGCGGGGCGTCGGCACTGACGGACTCGCAGACGTGGATGATCCGCACCGGTTCCCCGACGCCGTAGCTGGTGCTCCGGGTGAGGAGCGTCAGCCGGTACCCGTCGATCACCGGGCCTCGATCGGCCGAGGGACCGTACGACTCGAGCACCCGTTGGTCCGCGGCCGGTGCGGGGACGAGGGTGTCGCCGTCGCGGACGACGAGGTTGTCGCCCTGCCCGCTCATGTCGGTGTGATCCATGCCTACCCCCGCTGTCGGAACGTCGCGCCTGGGCTCATGGTCGCACCGTCACCTCGTCGGACTGGAGCGCCGACGGCCCAGCGGTGGTGGTGAACCCGCCGACCGTCACCGCCCTCGGGCTCTTCTCGACCCGGAACTTGATCTCGGTGCCGTTGACCGTGATGAACCGGCGGATGAGGTAGCCGGAGGCAGGGACCGCTTGCGGCGTGGTGATCCCGGCCGCGGGCGCCGTGAAGCTATCGAGCTGCTCGAAGTCCTGGGTACCGTTCCCGCCGTGGTTGTCCGCGAGGTTGACGATCTGCGCCTTCCCCGACGAGTGCCGGTCCGGCGGGATCGGGTGCCCGGGCATGTACCCGCTGGTGTTCCCGGGCCCCGGGACCTCGCCCAGGTAGGAGCCGGTGTGGTTGAGCGACGGGCTCACCTGCTCGCTGTCCTGCACCGTGGCCATGTCCGCATCGACACCGGACGAGGATGTCAGCGTGATGTCGATCGACATGCCGGCGGCCGTCGCGGTGTTGATCGGGCGGTGGCCGGGCCCGTTCCGCACCGCGATCGGGACCGGGGCGGTCGGTGCCGCCGCGCCGTCACCGCCGCCGAGCAGCGCGCCGATCCCGCCGCCGACCGCAGCCCCGGCGAGGCCTCCGGCGAGCGCGCCCAGCGGTCCGCCGAGCAACCCGCCGGCCACCGCACCGACCCCACCACCGATCGCGGCCCCCAGGAGGCCGGCCACCGGCCGGTCATTGACGGCCACGCCCTCGTCAGCCGCGAGGCCACGACCGTTGCTCACCGCCGAGGCGGCGGCCGCCGGCTGCGCCAGGGCTGGCTGCCGCGAGGAGAGCGTGCTCTCACGGTGCTGGACAGAAGACCCCAGGCCGGGCACGGCGACCCAGCCCTCGCCGCCGCCGGAGCCGAGCATGCCTGCCACCGCACGGTTGCCGGCCGACCGCTGCAGAGCCAGCAGGTGGGCGGCGCCGGTGGACGCCGTCGGCAGCTGCTTCGTGCCCGCCGGCGTGGCCGGGTGTGCACGTTGACGTTCCTCGAGATGCTTGAGCTCCATGACGATCCCCGCGTCCCAGCGTGATCCACAGCAGGTTCCAGTCTGTGGCACGCGCCGCTGCCTGGCGGCGCGGCGAGGGCAGCGCCCGGGTCGTGCGGGCGTGCCCGAGTCGCACCCGGACGCTGCCTGATCGCGCACCGCGCCCGCCCATCTACCAGCGCCGTCGCCACTGCCGCACCCACAGCTCGCACCCCCGCGTCGAGCCGAGCCGGACCCCGCGGCACGGTGGCATCGGGTCGGGGTACGTCGCGTCCTCTACGTAGATCGTCCCGTCCTCCTCCTCATGCTCCTTCTCCGGGATCCAGTGCTCCGGCGCGGGCTCGAAGGCGTTGAGGAAGACCTCGCAGTCGCAGTACCCGCCGGCCTGGCCGAGCCGTCGCTCCAGCGCCGTGGCTCGCGGTGCACGCAGGTCCCGGTAATGACGGATCCAGCGGGGGCCGGTGCAGCCGTACTCCAGCATCCGGTAGACGTAGCAGAGCAGGCACTCGGCCGGGTAGGGCTCGGTGAGCCCGGCCGCGAGCTGGCGCAGGTGCTGTTCCGTATCGTCCACCAGCGGGTTCGTCGCCATGCCGACATCGCACCACGAGCCGCTGACATCGGGCGGTCGGTGAGCGCCCGCTAGCATCGCCACGTGCCTGCCCGCCCCCGCGTCCTCGTGGTCTCCTTCTCGCCGATCCACTCCGACGCCCGTGTCCTGCGGCAGCTGTCCGTGGTCGCGCGCCGTGCCCACGTGACGACGATCGGTTACGGCCCGCGTCCCGCCGGCGCCGACGAGCACCTTCAGCTGCCCGACGGCGCGTCGTCCTTGCCGCAGACGGCCCGCGGTGTCGCGCTGCTCGCCGCCCGTCGCTGGCGGGCCGCCGAGCTTGCCGCACCGGCGAGCCGGCACGCCCTGCGGCTGGCCGCGGGTCGCTCCTGGGACGCCGTCGTCGGCAACGACGCGCGGGCGCTGCCGGTGGCCCACCAGCTCGCGGGCGGCGCGCCGGTGTGGGCGGACCTGCACGAGTGGGCGCCCGAGGAACGCACCCACGTCCTCTCCTGGCGGCTGCTCGTCGCCCCGCTGATGGACCACCTGTGCCGCACCTACCTGCCTCGCAGCGCCGCGACGACCACCGTCGCCGGCTCCATCGCCGAGCTCTACGCCGAGCGGTACGGCGTGCTGCCCGCGGTGATGCGCAACGCCGCCCCGTGGGCCGACCTCTCCCCCACCGCCGTCGACGGCGCGACGATCCGCCTCGTGCACTCCGGCGGCGCCGTCCCGGGCCGCAACCTCGGGGCGATGATCGACGTCGTCCTCGCGCTCGGCGACGGCTACTCCCTCGACCTCTACCTCATGCCGGCCGGCGACGGCGGCCGGTACCTGCGCGCGCTGCAGGACCGGGCGCAGGGCCACCCGGGCATCACCTTCCACGACCCGGTCGCGCCCGACGAGCTGCCGGCGACCCTCAACGCGTACGACGTCGGCGTGTTCTGGATCCCGCCGTTCAACACCAACGCCCGGCTGACGCTGCCGAACAAGCTGTTCGACTTCGTCCAGGCTCGCCTCGCCGTCGCCGTCGGGCCGACGATGGAGATGGAGCGGGTGGTGCGTGAGCACGACCTCGGCGTCGTCGCCGCGGACTTCTCCGTCGAGTCCTGCGCGGCGTCGCTGCGGTCACTGTCCCGCGCGGACATGGCGCGGTTCAAGGAGCACTCCGACGTCGCCAGCCGCGCGTTGAGCTTCGAGGCCGAGGCCGCCGTGGCCGACGGGATCCTCGACAGGATGCTGCCCTGACCCGCCGGCTCCCTCGACGAGCTGACCGACGACGCCGGCGCGCGCGAGCTCGGAACTTCTGGTGACGCCGCTACGTCGTCGCGTTGAACACGAGCATCCCGAGGACGATGCCGATGATCGTCGCGACAATCGCGATGATGAGTGCGATCTTCGCGAGCCGCTCCTTGCGAGCAAGACCGATCGCCGCTGCGATGACCGCCGCGATCCCGAAGAAGATCGGGAACAAGAACAGCGAGATCGCCGATAGGACGAACGAGACGATCGAGAGGACGTTCGAGTCCGTCCGCGCACCACCGGCACGGTTCATTCCGGATTGACTGTCTTGTGTCATGACGCTCCTTTGCGTAGACCTGGCCACTCACGAGCAGGGATGCTGCGAATGGTCTGCTTGGACCCTGGCACGAGCGCAGTGCCGCGGCAACTGCACGCCCCGCGGCTACCGGCGCCCGAGCCCCGCGAGCGCCGCCTGCTCGGCGAAGTCCGGCACCTGGGCGACGACCTCGTCGAAGCTGCCCTGGGCCACCAGTCGGCCGTCACGCAGGAAGAACACGATGTCGGACTCGCGGATCGTCGCCAGCCGGTGCGCCACTGTGATGACGGTGACGTCCCCGTGGAGCGCGTGGATCGCACGGGTGACCGCCGCCTCGGTGGTGGTGTCCAGCGCGCTGGTGGCCTCGTCCATGACGAGCACGCGCGGGTCGTTGTACAGGCCGCGGGCGATACCCAGCCGCTGGCGCTGGCCGCCGGACAGCGCCACGCCGCGCTCCCCGATCCGGGCATCGATGCCGCCCTCGCGGGCCTCGATGGTCTCGAGCAGCTGGGCGCGCTCGAGCGCCAGCCGCACCCGTGCGTCGTCGGCCTTCTGCCGCTCCCAGGTGAGGGCGACGTTCTCCGCGACGGTGGCGTCGAACAGCGAGACGTCCTGCGGCACGTAGCCGATCCGCCGCCGCCAGGACGCGAGCACCAGCTCGAGCCGCTCGCCGTCGACCTCGAGGTGGCCCGACGTCGGCTCGAGCAGGCCCAAAAGGATGTCCACCATGGTGGACTTGCCCGCCCCGGAGGCACCGACGAAGGCCACGTGCGCGCCGGCCGGGATCCGCAGGCTGACCCGGTCCAGCGCCGGGGTCTCGGCACCCGGGTAGGCGAAGGTGACGTCGTGCAGCTCGATGTCCGGGTGCTCGGCGGTGAGCTCGTGCTGGGGCCGCTCGGCCGCCTGCTTGGCGAGCACCGCCTCCGAGCCGTTGATGTCGGAGATCACCTGCCGGGTGTAGGCGGCGTTGGAGTTCACCGTGGACTGGACGGTTTGCATCCGGGTGAGCGAGGGGACGAGCCGGAAGCCGGCGACGCCGAACATTCCGACGGCGGCGATGGCCCCCGCGGCCCCGCCGGTGAGGTATCCGACCCCCGCGATGAGCGCGAAGCCGATGATGAGCGCCGTCTCCAGCACGTAGCGCGGCACCTGGCCGAGGAAGTTCGCCTCAGCCCGTGCCCGGGACGAGTGGCCACGGGTGACGTGGACCCGGTCCTGGACGTCCCCGGTGCGGCCGGCGAGCGTCACCTCCTTGAGCGCGCCGAGCGCCTCGGAGAGGACCCGCACGGTGCGCTGGGACCAGTTCCGGTTCTCCCGGCCGCTGGCCACCGCGCGCGGTGAGATCACCCCGGCGAGCAGCAGTGCCACGAGCGCGAGGTAGACGATGGTCACCGCCGCGATGAGCGGGTCGAACACGAACAGCGCGACGACGATCGCCACCAGGGTGCCGGCCTCGCCGAAGAGCGTCATCGTCGGGATGAGCACCCCGGCCACCGTGACGCCGACACCGACGTCGACCATCCGGGTGAGCTCGGAGGTGTTCTTCGACAGCCGGTCGGACCACGAGGACGCCAGGTAGGCCGCGAGGAGACGGTCCCCGATCGCCACCTCGTGGCGGGCGAATCGGCGGGTCGCGATCCGCAGGAGGACGACGGCGAACACGCCCTTGAGGATGATGAGGACGCATGCGGTCACCAGGGCGGTGACCTGCCCACCCGTGGTGGTGAGGTCCCCGATGAGTGGTAGCGACACCGTGCTGTCGCTGAGCACGGACTGCAGCAGGGTGGCGATGAGGCCCAGCGCGACGAGGTCGAGCAGCGCGAGTGCCGCGGTGAGGATCCCGTAGACGAGCAGGAAGCGCCGGCTGCCGTCAGGGAGCACCTTGAGCAGCGGGCGAACGATGCTCAGTACGTTCCTCACGCTGGCGACTATACGGTGCGGGCTGTGAGCGGTGCCCTACTCGAGACCCTCCATGTTCGTCGTGTGTCCGCCGAGCACGGTGCCGCCGTCCACCGGCAGCGTGTGACCGTAAATGTCGGAGGACCTGTCGGAGGCGTGGGGCCCGTGCCTGCTGGCACGAGCCCCACACAACCGTTACCGGTCGACGTCCGCTGACTCAGAGAGGCCGGCGGACACCGAGGGTGTCGATCCCGTCGCCGTCCCAGTCACCGACGTAGACCTCGTCTCCCTCGTGGCCGAAGGTCAGCACGGCGTCAGGGTCCCCACCACGCAGAGTGTTGTTCACGTAGTACGTCCGGCCCCGCTGGATGGTGAAGGTGTCCTCGCCATCACCGTTCCAGTCGCCGGCCAGGGTGACGTCCCCCTCGCGGCCGTAGGCGAAGGCCAGGTCCGCGTCACCACCACTCAGCGAGTTGTTCACGTGGAAGGTCGCACCCCGGCGCACCGTGAAGGTGTCGCTCGCGTCACCGTTCCAGTCACCGACGAGGACCTCGTCATCGGCACGGCCGTAGGTGAAGACGACGTCGGCCCAGCCGGGAATCAGCTGGTTCTTCACGTGGTACTCGGCTCCGCGGCGCACCGTGAAGGTGTCCCGCCCGTCGCCGTCCCAGTCACCCACGAGGATATCGTCCCCCGGGCGGCCGTAGGTCAGCACGTAGTCGGCCTCACCACCGCGGAAGGAGTTGGACACGTGGAACTGGTTGCCCTTGCGCACGGCGATCGTGTCGTGGCCGTCGCCGTCCCAGTCACCGATGAACACCTCGTCAGCGAACTTCCCGTAGGCGAGGACCAGGTCAGTGGTCCCCCGCCAGGAGTTGCTCAGGTGGAACTGGCCGGTGCGACCGTTCTCCCGGTAGAGCTCGACGGTGCCCAGCAGGTGGATCTGGGGCTCGTCCTCCCCTGCGTGGTGCAGCAGCAGATGGACGTCCCAGAGGCCCAGGTCCTCCAGCTCGGAGTAGTCGAGCGTGCCCTCGTAGGTGTTCTCTGGGATGCCCGGCCCCTCCACCGGCTCCATCTCCACCGGGCCGACGGAGACGCTACCGTCGTCGTCGCCCGCAGGGTCGGAGGCGAGCTCGACTCTCTCCACCACGGCGTCACCCGTGGTGATGACGGTGGCTCTCACGGTGAGCTCGGGGTCCTCCGAGACATTGAGCCGGTCGGGGATCTCTACCGTCTCGACGTCGGACGGGCCCGGCGGTTCCAGTGCCTGGGCGGAGGCTGGGACGAGTGCGACCGTCGCCATCCCGACGGCCGCGATCGCGGCCAGGCTCACCCGTGTTCGTGCATGGTTGCGGATTGTCGGTGACATACCCGCATCCCCCCCTATCACTTGGAATCAGCCACAGCTCCTGCGGCCTCGGCCAGTGTGACAGGGCTCACAGTGCGATTCACGCTGATAAATCCCGGCTGGAGGCTGGCGACATCGGCGTAGGACTCCGGATAGCGCGTCAAGCTCGCGTCTGCGGTAGCGCGGACGGCGGGAGCCGAGCTACGGCACCCGCGGTGCGTCGGCCAGTGCCTGGACGACACGGGCAGCCGCATCACCATGGCCGTAGGGCGCGGCGTCGGTCGCGGGCGGCGCGGGACGAAACGCGTGTGCGGCAACGTCGGTGAGCTCGCCGTCGAGCACGTTCCAGCCGAGCTCGACCGTCTCGACCCATTCGGTCTCGTGACGCAGGGTCGTGCACGGGACTCGGAGCAGGAATGCCTCCTTCTGCAGGCCGCCGGAATCCGTGACAACGCCGGCCGAGCGAGCGACGAGGTCGACCAGTCGCGGGTATGACTGCGGCGGCAGAACCGTGATCGCCCCCGCCTCGAGGGCGATGCCGGCGGCGGCGGCTCGGTCCCGCAACCTGGGGTGAGCGAGGAGGAGGACCGGCCGAGACTGCGCCGCGAGGGCACCGATGATGGTCGCGAGGCGGTCGGTGTGGTCAGTGTTCTCGGCTCGATGGATCGTCGCGACGAGGTAGTCGCCGTCACTGACCGAACCGGGCAACGGCACCTGGTCCTCCGCACCGAGTGCGTCCCGGACGCGGTAGAGGACATCCGTCATGACATCGCCGACCAGGATGGTCCTCGCGCCCAGTCCTTCAGTCTGCAGGTGCCCGACAGCCACGGCTGTCGGGGCGAGCAGCAGGTCGGCCGCGTGGTCGGTCATGACCCGGTTGTGCTCCTCGGGCATGCGCCGGTTGAACGAGCGCAGGCCCGCCTCGAGGTGAGCCACCGGCTGGTGGATCTTCACCGCCGCGAGGACGGCGGCCAAGGTCGAGTTCGTGTCACCGTAGACGAGGACCCAGTCGGGGCGGTGCTCGAGCATGGCGCGCTCCAGCCCGGGGAGCATCGCACCCGTTTGCTCCGCGTGGGAGCCGGACCCGACACGGAGGTTGACGTCAGGTCGCCGGATGCCGAGGTCGGTGAAGAAGACGTCAGACAGGTCTGCGTCGTAGTGCTGTCCGGTGTGGACGATCACGTGCTCTTCACCGGCGGCCTCGAGCTCGCGGGCCACGGGTGAGAGCTTGACGAACTGGGGACGCGCTCCGACGACGCTGAGGACCTTCACATGGTCACCCTACTGATGTGGGCTGCGGACTCGGCTCAGCCGTGCCACACCGAACCAGCAACCACGGGGAATGCCGTATCGGAGCGACGGCGCTCATAGGATGGTGCGTCGACCCGGACCCCCGGGTCTCAGCAGCACGTGGAAGGGACGAGCGTGGCGCGCACCATCCTCCTCGTGCTCTCGTTCTCGGTGGTTGAGCGAGACCCGCGTGTCCTGCGCCAGATCCGCCTCTTTCGTGACGACTACGACGTCATCACCTGTGGGTTCGGCCCTTCACCAGCTGGCGTCGCCGACCACATCCAGGTTCCTGACGAGCTGCGGAGCTGGCGTCCGAGCTTCAAGCCGGTGGCTCTCATGCTCGAGGCGCGCCTGCACCACCGGCTGTACTTCGGCGCAGCGAGGACTCGGTTCGTCCGGAGCGAGATAGCCCGGCGGGGAGGAGTGGACATCATCCTGGCCAATGACGTCCTGGCGGTCCCTCTCGCTCTCGCGCTTCACGCCCGGCGTGGTGTCCACGCCGACCTGCACGAGTTCGCCCCGGGTCAAGAAGTGACAGGTACCTGGGTACGACGTGTGAAGCCGTTCATGCAGTGGGCGTGCCGGACGTCGCTTTCTCGCGTGGCGTCGATCACCACGGTGAGTCCCGGGATCGCCGAGGAGTACCGCAAGCAGTTCGGGGTCGATGCGGACGTCGTGCCGAACGCCACCCGATATCGCGACGACCTCGAGCCGCGTCCGACGTCGGAACCGATCAGGGTCATCCATGCCGGTGCCGCGGGCCGGGTGCGGCGGCTCGAGGTGATGATCGACGCCGTGGCCCGGGTCAACGCCCGCACGCCCGGTCGCTTCGAGCTCGACCTCTACCTCGTCCCCGGTGATGACCGGTACATCCGCGAGCTCGCCGAGCGCGCGGGGGACACGGCAGTGACGGGTGTCGCGGTGCGCGAGCCGGTCAGCTTCACCGAGCTCGTGCCGACGATGCACCGTTACGACGTCGGTCTGTTCATCTGCCCCCCGACCACCATCAATCTCAAGCATGCCTTGCCGAACAAGGTCTTCGAGTTCGTCCAAGCCAGGCTCGCCCTCGTCGTGAGCCCGTCTCCCGCCATGGCGTCCCTCGTCCGCGAGCACGGCGTCGGCGTCGTGACCGACGGGTTCGAGGCGGCGGGTCTCGTCCGAGTGCTCGACGCCCTCGCTCCCGCCGACGTCGAGGCGTACAAGGCGGCGTCCCATGCCGCTGCCGAAATTCTCTCGGCCGAGGTGCTCTCGGCCCCGTGGCTCGACGCCATCTCGGCCCTGGACCGAAGCGGGACCACGAGCTCGTGATTGTCCGCACGAATGACCCCGCGTGCGTCGCGCCGCATCGACCACCACTCACTGGACGGATGATGACATGACCAGGCACCGGCTGCTGATCCTCTCGTTCTCGGAACTGAGGAGAGACCCGCGCGTACTGAGGCAGGTGGAGATCTTCGCCGAGCGGTACGAGGTCATCACGTGCGGCTTCGGACCGGCACCCGCTGGTGTGGCGGACCACATCGAGGTGCCGGCACGGCTGGCGCGCTGGCGCAGGAGCACCGTGGCGCTGGGCGCTCTCCTGGCTGCCCGGCGTCACCACCGGCTCTACTTCGGGTCGGAACGCATCGCGTTGGTCCTGCGCGAGGTGAGACGCCGCCCTCCTGTCGACCTTGTCATCGCCAACGATGTCCTCGCCGTGCCGGCGGCCGTCGAGCTCGCGCCGCGCGCTGGAGTCCATGCCGATCTTCATGAGTACTCCCCGCAGCAGGGAGACGGCGTCGTGTGGAAGGCCACCATCGCCCCCCTCATGCGGTGGGCCGTTCGCAAGTACGTCACGCGGGCCGCCTCGGTCACCACGGTCGCGCACGGTATTGCCGAGGAGTACAAGAAGAAGTTCGGCGTCGACGCGGACGTCGTGCCCAACGCCACCCGGTACCGCGACGACCTCGAGACGACGCCGACCGCGACGCCGATCCGGTTGGTCCACACCGGCGCGGCCGGCCGTGGCCGCCGGATCGAGGTGATGATCGACGCCGTGGCGCAGGTCAACGCCCGCACACCCGGTCGCTTCGAGCTCGACCTCTATCTCGTTGCTGGTGACGAGCGGTACATCCGCGAGCTCGCCGAGCGCGCGGGCGACGAGGCTGTGACGGGCATCAGGGTGCGAGAGCCGGTCGGCTTCACCGAGCTCGTCCCCATGATGAACACCTACGACGTGGGCATCCATGTCCTGCCGCCGGTGAGCTTCAACAACCACTGGGCGCTTCCCAACAAGGTCTTCGAGTACGTGCAGGCCCGGCTCGCCCTCGTCATCGGGCCGTCCCCGGAGATGGCCCGGCTGGTGCGAGCCCACGGCCTCGGTGCCATCGCCGACGGGTTCGGCGTCGAGGATGTCGCCGCTACGTTGGGCGCGCTCACGCCAGGCGCAGTGGACGCCTACAAGTCAGCGGCTCATCGAGCCGCTGAGGAGCTCGACGCCGGTCGGCTCTCCGAGCCGTGGGTGGATGCCGTCGAGGCGCTCCTCGACAGCTGACCATCCGCTGAGGTGGACGGCACGAGCATCACGACTCTCGCGGCTGCACCAGCACACGATGGTAGAGGCCGAGGAGCGCCTGCTCCTCACGCTGCCAGGTGAGCGCGGTCGCAGCGGAGCGCGCCGCCTGCCGGTAGGGCTCAGGGTCGTGCAAGAGCTCGGTGATCGTCCGCGCCATGTCCGCGGCCTCGACCTCGGTGGCGGAGGCTGGCACCTCACCGTCGTCGTCGGGGCGGACGAGCCCGAAGATCTCGCCCACTCCGTACCGCTCGACGATCTCGCGCGTGTCGGGCAGGTCGGCCGCGGCCACGGGGATACCGGCGTGGATCGCCTCGAAGAGCTTGTTCGGCAGCGAGTACTCGTAGGACAGGTAGGTGGGTCGGACGAACACGACGGACAGATCGGCATCGGCGAGCGCACCGGCGACCTCGTGCGGCGCGACCCTCCCGACGAAGTGGACGCGGCCGCTGACTCCGGCGCCGTCGACCAGCCCCCGCAGCACCGCGAGGTAGGCGGGGGTGCCGTAGCCGAGGACGACGAGGTGCACGTGCTCGGGCAGCAGGCGCAGTGCCGCGATGGTTTCCTCGAGCCCGCGGCTTGAGGTGATGCGCCCGCCGTAGGCGATGACCTGGTCCTCCGAGGAGAGCCCGGCGAGCCGACGTAGCCGGCCGTCCTGCGGCCCCACGGGCTCGCCGGCGGTCGGGATGTTGCGGACGAGGGTCGGGCTCTCACGGAGGCGGTAGGTGCGCTGCAGCCAGCCTGCGATCGACGGCGAGACCGTGATGACGCCATCGGCGCGACGGATGGCCCACCGTTCGATGAGCGCCTCGACATGCTTGCCCACCGGACGGTTGGTCACGTTGCGGTGGCGCCACAGCTCGTGGGAGTCGTAGATGAGCCGCGCACCGGTGCGGCGGGCGATGAGCCAGCCGGGAAAGAGTGTGTTGCCGTCATTGGCGTGGACGACGTCGGGCAGCCACCGGCGTCCGTCGCGCGCCGCCAACGCCAAGTAGTGGACGAGGATCGCGGTGCGGGCGACGCGGTCCACGCCGTCGAGGAACTTGGCGACAACGGCGCCTCGCACCGCGGGCCGAGGCGAGCGGCTCGCAACTGAGGGCACGGCGGGAACGGAGCGGGCGACCGCGGGGGGTTGACGCCGTTGCGCTGACAGCCGGGCTCGTGCGCGCTGCACAGCTTGCTTCAGGCGAGGGACGTAGGTGATGAACGCGGGCTCGCGCAGGCGTACGAGCTTCACGCCGTTCGGCAGGAGCACGGTGGTCGGGGGGGAGCCCTGCTGCAGACGCGCGACGGCGAGGATCCGCACCTCGGCACCTGCTTCGCGCAGCGAGTGGGCGGTCTTGAGCACCCGCGCGTCGGCGTGCGCGTCGTTGTACACGAGCATCGCGACCCGGCGGCCGGCGAGCGGGCCTGCTGCGACGCTCACCGGGCCACTGCCTCGATCGCGGCAACCGCGCGCTCGGCGACCTGCCTCGCTGAGACGTGCTCGGCGGCCCACCGGGCACGGCGGTGACGCTCCTTCGACTCACCCTTGCTCGCGCCGTCGGCGTCGTCGAGCGCTGCGAGCATGGCGCGGGCAACGGCGTCGACATCGTGGTCGACCACCCAGCCGAGCTCGCCGTCGGCCACCAGCTCTCGGGCCGGGCCGACCCCCGCGAAGATCACCGGAGTTCCGCACGCCGCCGCGGCGTACACCTTCGAGGGGAACGCGAAGGCGTAGGGGCCCGGCAGCACCGAGGCCAGCGACGCGCGCGCGCCACGCAGCCATCGGGCGACCTGCTCGGGCGGCACGCGCGGCAGGAACGTCACCGCACCCAGCGGGAAGTCGCCCGTCTCGTCGCGCATCCTGGGGATGTCGCTGCCCTGCCCGATGAACACCAGGCGCGCATCGGGCCGTTGCTCGATGACCTGTGGCATCGCACGCGTGAAGACGTCGGCGCCGTGCACCTCCGAGGCCGTCCCGGTGTAGACGAGGTAGGGCGGTTCTGCGGGCTCCGCTACCCCGGTCGGGCTGAAGGTCGTGACGTCGATCCCGTTGCCGACGACGCTCGCCCGGGCGCCGACGCCCAGGTCGGTGAGCCGCCGGGCCACGCCGGCCGACGTCGCGAGGACGGCGTCACCCGACCGCAGCACCCGCCGCTCGACCACCCGCAGCACGCGCTCGACGATCCCTGGCATCCCGGCGGTGCGCACGGCGTCGGACCAGATGTCAGCGGCGTAGTAGACCATCGGGACACGGCGCAGCCGGCTCCAGACGGCGGCGACGACGCCGGTCGTCGGCGGCGGCTCGACGACGACGACGTCGGGACGGCGGGTGAGGAGCAGCCGCAGCGCCAGCGGGAGGTCGAAGCTGAGGTACTGGACGTAGCCCCGGACGTAGCCGTCGGCGTCGCGCAGCACCGGCCAACGCTTGACCCGGACGCCGGTGGGCGGCCGGTAGCGGTCCTGCTCCGGCGCCGTCGTCGTCAGTACCGTCACCCGGTGCCCCCGTTCGGCGAGGGTCTCGACGAGCGAGGCGAGCCGCAGCGAGGCGGCGGCGGGCTCGGGGGCGAAGATGCGCGTGACGACGACGACGTGCAACCCCACACCCGCCTCCCGCCCGATGACCTGACGGAGTCAGCGTATCGGTGCGGTGGACAACTCAGCTCTCGGCGACAAGTCTGCTGTCGGCGGTGGGGTGGGCTAGGAGCAGGCGCGGGCGAAGCGCTGGGTGTTGTAGATCATGTCGCCGGCCTCGACGGTCCCGACAGACACGTGGGTGTTGCTCGGGTTGAGGATGCCGGCGCGGTGGACGGCAGAGTTCATGTACCAGTCCATGGCCACCCGCGGGTCAGGGGTGGTGCCGCGCTGGAAGGTGCGCACGATGTGCTCGCCGCCGGGGTTGCAGCCCGCCGCCCGGACGTCGGCGTGGATGGTGTCCCTGTCTGCGTGCTGGATGACCTGCCGCTGCGCCATCCACGTCGAGTGGCGCAGCGCGCCGTCCCGCAGCGCCGGCCAGTGCCGCACCGGCGCGACGCCGACGGCCGCGCGCTCGGCGTTGATGAGCTCGACCATCCGGGCGTCGTACTCGGCCATCCCGCTCACCGGTGCCTCGGTGGGCCTCCTGTCGGTGCTGCGCACGCCGATGGTGTCGGTGCCGTTGCCGTCCCAGTCACCGACGAGCGCCGCGTCCGCCGCCCGGCCGTAGCGCATCACGGTGTCGGCGTCGCCGCCGGCGATGGTGTTCTTCACGAGGAAGGTGTCCCCTCGACGGACACCCAGCGTGTCACCGCGGCGGCCGTCCCAGTCACCGACGAGCACGACGTCGTCGGCGCGGCCGTAGTCGACGACGGCGTCGGCGTCGCCACCGGCGATGACGTTCTTCAGGTGGTACACGCTGCCGCGCCGGACCCCGAGGGTGTCGACACCGTCGCCGTCCCAGTCGCCGACGATGACGACGTCGTCCGCACGGCCGTAGGTGATGACGGCGTCGGCCGGGCCGCCCGAGAGGCTGTTCTTCAGGTGGTAGCTGTCGCCGCGGCGGACCGCCGGGGTGTCGACGCCGTCGCCGTCCCAGTCGCCCATGAGCACCGTGTCGCCGTCCCGGCCGTACGTGATGACCTGGTCAGCGCCACCGCCGGAGAGGTCGTTCTTCACGTGGTAGGTCGCCCCACGGCGCACCGCGAGGGTGTCGGCGCCGCTGCCGTTCCAGTCGCCGACGTACACGCGGTCGTCGTCGCGCCCGTAGCTGACGGACTGGTGCGTCACCCCGGTCCACCCGTTGGTCAGGTGGTACTGCTGCCCCGGCCCCTCGACCTCACCGCCCTTGGCTGACGCCGGCGCCGCCGCCGTCAGCAGTGCCAGTGTGATCCCGGTCGCCAGTACAGCTTGGTGACGCTTCGCCATGAGTCCCCCGTTTCCGCCGCGGCCCGTCCGCGGCACCCACGTCAGATGTTACGGAACGGTCACGGCCTGGCAACAGAACGAGACGCACCTCTCCGCCCTGGTTGGCGGAGAGATGCGTCTCGGTGTGCTAACCCACCGTGGACAAGTCTGCTCTCGCGGACAAGTCTGCTGTCAGCGACGGGGGTGGGGGGTCAGCGGGTGGAGAAGGCGGCGTCGAAGGCGGCGTCGGACGGCTTGAAGGAGAGCTTCTTGACGAACTCCAGCGCCTCCGGGGCGCCGACGAGGCGGTCCATCCCGGCGTCCTCCCACTCGACCGAGAGCGGACCCTCATAGCCGATGTGGTTGAGCATCCGGATGGCGTCCTCCCACGGCACGTCGCCGTGACCGGTGGAGATGAAGTCCCAGCCGCGGCGCGGGTCTGCCCACGGCAGGTGCGAGCCGAGCCGGCCGTTACGGCCGTTGACCAGGCGCCGCTTGGAGTCCTTGCAGTGGACGTGGAAGATCTTGTCGCGGAAGTCCCACAGGAAGCCGACCGGGTCGAGGTCCTGCCAGGTGAAGTGCGACGGGTCCCAGTTGAGACCGAACGCGTCGCGGTGACCGATCGCCTCCAGCGTGCGCTGCGTGGTCCAGTAGTCGTACGCGATCTCCGAGGGGTGGGGCTCGAGGGCGAACCGCACACCCTCCTCGTCGAACACGTCGAGGATCGGGTTCCAGCGGTCCGCGAAGTCCCGGTAGCCCGCCTCGATGAGCTCCTCGGAGACCGGCGGGAACATCGCCACGTACTTCCAGATCGCGCTGCCGGTGAAGCCGGTGACGGTCTTGACGCCGAGACGGGCCGCCGCGCGGGCGGTCATCTTCAGCTCCTCGGCGGCGCGCTGGCGCACGCCCTCCGCGTCGCCGTCGCCCCAGATCCGGTCCGGCAGGATGTCGCGGTGCCGCTGGTCGATCGGGTCGTCGCAGACCGCCTGGCCCTTGAGGTGGTTGGAGATCGCGTAGACCTTCAACCCATTCTTCTCGAGGATGTCGAGGCGGTTCTTGACGTAGGCGTCGTCCTCCGCGGCACGCCACGGATCGAGGTGGTCGCCCCAGGAGGCGATCTCGAGGCCGTCGTAGCCCCACTCGCCAGCGAGCCGGGCCACCTCCTCGAAGGGCAGGTCGGCCCACTGGCCGGTGAAGAGCGTGATCGGTCGTGCCATGTCCAGCTGCTTCCTCTCATCAAGGGGCCAGGCGGCCCCGGGGCTACCTAGTTGCTCTGCGCCGCCCGGTCGTCCGTCGCCGCCGTCGGCACCGTGGTGAAGGTGCCGTCGGCCTCGTGGGACTTCTCGACGGCGTCCAGCACGTGCTGGACGTGCAGACCGTCCTCGAAGGACGGTGTCGGGTCCTCGGACCTGGCGATCGCGCCGACCAGGTCGACAACCTGGTGGACGAAGCCGTGCTCGTAGCCCAGCCCGTGACCGGGGGGCCACCAGGCCTCGAGGTAGGGGTGGTCGGGCTCGGTCACGATGATCCGGCGGAAGCCGGCGGTGCGGCCCTCGTCGGCGGCGTCGTAGAGCTCCAGGACGTTCATGTCCTCGAAGTCGAAGGCGATCGAACCGGTGGAGCCACTGATCTCGATCCGCAGCGCGTTCTTGCGCCCCCAGGCGACCCGGGTGGCTTCGAGGATGGCGGGGGCGCCGCTGGCGAGCCGGGCGGTGAACAGCGCGGTGTCGTCCACGGTCACCGGGCCTCGCTCGGTGCCGCCGGTGCCGCGCAGCCCGCTGAAGCTCTCCGCGACGGGCCGCTCCCGGACAAAGGTTTCGAGCATGCCGGACACGCCGGCGAACCGCTGCCCGGTGATGAACTGGGTGAGGTCGACGATGTGGGCACCAATGTCGCCGAGCGCGCCGGAACCGGCACGCTCCTTGTCGAGGCGCCACGACAGCGGCGCGTTCTCGTCGGCGAGCCAGTCCTGCAGGTACTGCGCGCGCACCTGGCGGACCTCACCGATGCGCCCCTCCGCGACGAGGTCGCGGGCGAGCTTGATGGCCGGCACCCGGCGGTAGGTGAAGCCGACCATCGACCTCACGCCCTGCGCCCGTGCCTGCGCGGCAACCCTCGCCATGGTCTCGGCCTCGGCGACCGTGTTGGCCATCGGCTTCTCGACCAGCACGTGCTTACCGGCACGCAGCGCGGCCTCGGCGATCTCGGCGTGGGTGTCACCGGGGGTGCAGATGTCGACGACGTCGACGTCGTCGCGCTCGATCGCCCGGCGCCAGTCGGTCTCCACCGAGTCCCAGCCGAGCTGGCGGGCCGCGGCGGTCGCATTCTCCTCGTTCCGGCCCACGAGCACCGCCATGTGCGGGTCGAGCGGGAGGTCGAAGAATCGCGGGGCTACCCGCCAGGCTTGGGAGTGGGCACGCCCCATGAAGGCGTAACCGATCAGGGCAACACCGAGTCGCCGTCCGTCCTCACTCATCTGTACTGCTCCTTACAGGATGTGGCCGGCTGAAACCGGCGCGGGGGGGGGGGGGGGGGGGGGGGGGGCACCGCTCGTGGCTCAGGACTCGAAGGCCGAGTCGATGTACTGGTCGACGTTCTCCGCGGTCACGACGGGCGCGTAGAGCTGGACGAGGCGCGGGACCTCGTTCTCGACGAGGTCGGACATGCCCTTGCCCTGCGCGAGGAGACGGGCGAGGAGCACGCCGTCAGCGGCCTGGGTGGACGGGTAGACGACGGTGGCCTCGACGACCGAGTCCTCGGCCTGGATGAGCTCCATCATGTTGAGCGAGCCGGCGCCACCGACGAGGAAGAACTCGTCGCGGCCGGCGGCCTCGATGGCGGAGAGGACGCCGATGCCCTGGTCGTCGTCGTGGTTCCAGATGGCGTCGATCTGCGGCGCGGCCTGCAGCAGGTTCGAGGTGGTGGACTCGCCGCCCTGGACGGTGAAGTCAGCAGCAACGCGGTTGGAGACCTCGAGGCCGCACTCGGCGAGCCCGTCAGCGAAGCCCTGGCTGCGGTCCTGGGTGAGGGGCAGGCTGTCGATGCCGGCGATCTCGGCGATGACGGCGTCGGGGTTGTCGCCCAGACGCTCGCAGATGTACTCGCCGGCACTGATCCCCATGCCGTAGTTGTCACCGAGGACGGTGACACGGGCGGCGTTCGGGTCGGAGAACTCGCGGTCGACGTTGATGACCGGGATGCCGGCCTCCATCGCCTCGAGCGCGGCACCGGTCAGCGCGGCCCCGTCCGAGGGCACGATGACGATGGCGTCCACGCCGTCGTTGATGAAGGTCTGCATCTGGGTGATCTGCAGGCCGACGTCGTTCGTGCCCTCCGCGACCTGCAGGTCGATGTCGTCGTACTCGGCGGCGGTGTCCTGGGCCTGCCGGCTCATCGCGCCGAGCCAGCCGTGGTCGGGTGCGGGTGCGGAGAGGCCGATGGTGACGGTCTCGCCGACCTCGTCATTGCCGCCGGCCGCGGGCTCGGTGGCCTCACCGTTGCCGTTGCCGTTGCCGTTGTCGCTGTCGTCCGGCTCCTCGGTGTTGGAGGTGCAGGCAGCGAGCAGTGCTGCGGAGGCAAAGACGGCGACGGACGCGGTGACGCGGCGGCGCAGCTTCGTTGATGCGGACATGGGGGGTGTCTCCTTGGGTGAGGGGTAAATCGGATCTGAGGAGGCGACGAGTCGCCGGGAGGGGAAAGATGAGGGCGCCGGAGCGCCGGGCAGCGTGGCTAGCTTGAGCCACGGCTGGCGAAGCGCTGCTGGAGGAGGACGGCGATCACGATGATCGCGCCCTTGGCCAGCGACTGCGCCGAGGTGGAGAGGTTGTTCTGGATGAACAGGTTGGTGAGCGTGGAGAAGATGAGCACACCCAGCACGGTGCCCACGATCGTCCCGCGACCGCCGATGAGCAGCGTGCCACCGACGACGACCGCCGCGATGACGTCCAGCTCGTAGAGCATGCCGTTGGTGGAGGACCCGGACCGGGTGCGAGCCAGCATCGTGATGGCCGCGATACCGACCGCCGTGCCTCCCAGCGTGAAGACGTACATCATGTGGCGCTGCACCTTGATGCCGGCCAGCCGGGCGGCCTCGGGGTTACCGCCGACGGCGATGGTGCGGCGACCGAAGGTGGTGCGGTTGAACAGGATCCAGCCGAGCACGGCCACGACGACGAACATCCACACGATCACCGGCACACCGAGGATGTCGCCGCGCAAGGCGCTGAGGAAGGACTGGGAGTCGAGAAGCTGCGTCTGCCGATCGGAGATGATCTCCGCCAGGCCGCGAGCACCGACGAGCATGGCGAGGGTGGCGATGAAGGAGACCACCCGGCCGTAGGCGATGATGATGCCGTTGAGCAGACCGGCAGCCGCGCCGACGACCACCGCGGTGACCGCGATCAGGAGCCAGTGGGTGTCCTCGGCCAGGTTCTGGGTGGCGAGCGTGGTTGCCCAGACGGTGGCCAGGCCCAGGACCGATCCGACGGACAGGTCGATCCCGCCGGCGGTGATGATGAAGGTCATCCCGATGGCCATGATGCCGACCGTGGCCGCCTGGCTGAGGATGACCATGATGTTCGCCGAGCTCAGGAAGCTCCCGCCCGCTGTGACCACGCCTGCGACGCACAGGACGACGAGCGCGATGATGAGACCCAGGTTCCGGGCCAGGCCCGTGCCCCGCAGCCCCTGCAGGCCGGGGGCGCCCGACGTCGAGCCTCCCCCGGACCCGAGTTCGGTGCCGTTCGCCGGCAGCGCCGGGGAGCTGGCTGCGCCGGCGGAGGTACCGGACGCCTTCTTCTCACTCATGCGTGAGTTCCTTCCATGACGAGGTCGAGCACGCCGTGCTCGTCTATCTGGTCCGCAGGTCCCTGGTGGACCACGGCGCCGTCGGCGATGACGAGGACACGGTCCGCGAGACCGAGCACCTCCTCGATCTCGCTGGAGACGACGACGACGGCGGCGCCCTGGCGGGCGAGTTCGCGGATGAGGCCATAGATTTCGGCGCGGGCTCCGACGTCGACGCCCCGGGTGGGCTCGTCGAGGAGGAGGATGTCGCAGCCGTGGACCAGCCAGCGGGCGAGCATCGCCTTCTGCTGGTTACCGCCCGAGAGGGTACGGATGTTGCGGTTGGGATCAGCCGGCGCGAGGTGGAGCGCGGCGATCTGCTCACGGGCGACCTTGCGCTCGGCGCGCTCGTCAAGGAAGCCGCCGCGCGCGAAGCGGGCGAAGGTGGAGAGCGTGATGTTGCGGTAGATCGGTTCGTCGAGCAGCAGCCCTTGGCTCTTGCGCTCCTCGGGCGCCAGCCCGATGCCGTGGGAGACGGCACTGACGACAGATCCGGGCCGCAGCCGCTTCCCCTTGACCTTGACGGTGCCCGCCGACGAGCGTCGTGCGCCGTAAACCGTCTCGACGATCTCGGAGCGCCCGGCGCCGACGAGCCCGGCGAGGCCGACGACCTCCCCGGCGTGGACGTCGAAGTTGACGCCGGTGAAGACGCCCTCGAGGGCGAGGTCCTTCACCTCGAGCAGCACGTCACCGAACTCCTCGACGCCGGCGCCACCGAAGTCGCTCTCGATCCGCCGCCCGGTCATCAGCTCGATGAGATCGGCCGTGGAGGTGTCCGCCACGCTCAGGCCCGAGGAGACGGTACGGCCGTCCTTGAGGACGGTGATCCGGTCGCCGATGCGACGGATCTCCTCCAGACGGTGGGAGATGTAGATGATGGAGACGCCCTCGGCGGTGAGCGACTCCACCACGCGGAAGAGGTTGTCGACCTCCTCGGGGTCGAGGACCGCGGACGGCTCGTCCATCACGATCACCTTGGCGTCGTGGGACAGCGCCCTGGCCATCGAGACCACCTGCTTGCCCGCGGCCGAGAGCCGGCCGACCTCACGTCCAGGGTGGATCTCCGGGTGTCCGAGCCGGCGGAGGATGTCGCGGGTACGGGACATGACCTCGCCGTACCGCAGCACGCCACCGCGCGACAGCTCGTGCCCGAGGTAGATGTTCTCCGCAACGGTCAGTCCATCGACGACGTCGAGCTCCTGGTACATCGTGGCGATGCCCAGCTCGAGGGCGGCGGTGGGCGAGTCGATCGTCACCACATTGCCCTCCCACTGGATCTCACCGCTGTTGGGCTGGTGGGCTCCGGCGAGGACCTTGATGAGCGTGGACTTGCCCGCGCCGTTCTGCCCGAGGAGGCAGTGCACCTCGCCGGCGCGGACGTCGAAGTCCACGCCGTCAAGGGCCTTGGCGCCCGGGAAATGCTTGACGATGTCCACGACGCGCAGCAGAGGCGCCGAGGGGTCTTCTCTGACCATAACCACAACCTACGTTCCGGTTTTGTTGTATGTCAACTCTAATTGCAGTCCGACTCTACCGTGCTTTGGGCGGACACCAACCCAGACCGCCGGGCGCTTGATGGGAGCGCCGCGGGCCGTCGTGGCTGTGCCGGTCATGCTAGGCAGCAGTTATGGCATGCGTCAACCAAAAGTTGCTCCAGACATGGATGGTTACGTGAACGTGACCTATCGAAGGAGGGGTGGTTTACTTCGTCTATGTCTAGAGTCCTACCCGAGCTTGCCCCCCACGACGGCGTGCAGCGGCGGCGCGAGACGGACCCGCGCTCGGCGGGAACGCTCTTCCAGCTCGTCCGTGACGGCCGGCCACGCACCCGCGCCGATATCGCCAACGCCACCGGCTTCGCCCGCCCCACGGTCGCTGCCCGCGTCGATGAGCTGCTCACCGCAGGCCTCATCGTGCCGGCCGGCGAGGCATCGTCCACCGGTGGCCGGCCACCGGCGACCTTCGCCTTCAACCCGGGTGCGCGCGTGATCCTCGTCGCCGACCTCGGGGTGAGCCACTGCCGGTTGGCGATCACCGATCTCGCCTCGACGGTGGTGAGCGAGCGATCGTTGGAGATCGCCATCGGCGACGGCCCCGAGCTGGTCCTGGACTCGGTGGCCGCGGCCCTGATGTCGATGCTCGAGGACNACCGATCTCGCCTCGACGGTGGTGAGCGAGCGATCGTTGGAGATCGCCATCGGCGACGGCCCCGAGCTGGTCCTGGACTCGGTGGCCGCGGCCCTGATGTCGATGCTCGAGGACGTCGGCCGTCCACTGAGCGACGTCCTCGGCGTCGGGGTCGGCCTCCCGGGCCCGGTCGAGCACGACCTCGGTCGGCCGATCAGCCCGCCGATCATGCCGGGGTGGGACGGCTTCGACGTCCCCCGGCACCTCCAGCGCACCATTCCGGCACCGATCCTCGTCGACAACGACGTCAACATCATGGCGCTGGGCGAGCACGGGGCCCGCTGGCCGGACGTCGCGAACCTCATCTTCGTCAAGGTCGCCACCGGGATCGGCGCGGGGATCATCTCCGACGGCAAGCTGCGGCGCGGCGCCCAGGGCGCGGCCGGCGACCTCGGGCACATCGCGGTGCCCCGTGGCCGTCAGACGCCGTGCCGCTGCGGCAACCTCGGCTGCCTGGAGGCCTTGGCGAGCGGGCACGCCGTCGTCGAGACGCTCCGCAACCAGGGTTACGACATCGAGCGGACCGCGCAGATCGTCGACTTCGTGCGGGCCGGTGACACCACCGCGATGCAGACCGTCCGGCAGTCCGGCCGGGACATCGGCGACGTCGTCGCCGGCTGCGTGAACCTGCTCAACCCGTCGGTGATCGTCATCGGCGGCATCGTCTCGGAGGTCGGTGAGCACCTGCTCGCCGGTATCCGAGAGGTGGTCTACAGCCGTTCGCTGCCGCTGGCCACGCAGCACCTGCGGATCGTGGCCTCACAGACCGCCGGGCGTGCCGGCATCCTCGGCGCCTCGCAGATGGTCTCCCAGCAGGTCCTCTCGGCCGTCGCGATCGACGAGCTGCTCACCACGCACTGAGAACGACACACAACGGGTCCGCAGCCAGTGGCTGCGGACCCGTTGTCGTTCCGGTTCGATCGTCGCAGGACGCGGCGTCCCGTGGTGCGGCGTGGGGCCCGCAGCCGGTTGGC
>NZ_JAZGOL010000008.1:0-91623 GCF_036421875.1 Georgenia sunbinii
TCGACTTGCATGTGTTAAGCACGCCGCCAGCGTTCGTCCTGAGCCAGGATCAAACTCTCCGTAGAAAAACTTAGCCACCCACACCCCGAAAGGCACAGGTAACAACCATACGAAGACAACCCACAACCCCGAAGAGCCATGAGCCAATCCAGGCAACACCCACCCATAACAGGCAGATGATAACCAAAACAAAACAATAGATCCTAAACACCACCAAACCACCCACCAAGACTGGCAGGAAGCTCAATGACACCCAGAATCATATGGCATCAAAAAACTTGGCACACTGTTGAGTTCTCAAGAAACAGACACACACCGTCCGAACCGACCTATCAAGACCAGATCCGGACCGGGGCAACCTCTTAACCTTACCTGAGCGATCCGCCTTGTGCAACTCCGGGGAGCTGCACCTGGCTGGCTGCTCAGGCCCCCGCCACGAGCGCATGACGCTGTCATGCTCTCTGCTTTGGGGTGTCGCTCCTGGTGCCGGCCTTCGTGCTGTCCTAGCCACGTTGTCCGCGTCCTCCTGGGCAACGAGGTGAAACATTACGGGGGTCCGGCGGCTTCGTCAAACCGCCCCGGGCCCTCCCCTCAACTGCCTAGATTGACCTTCTGACCTGCAGCTTTAGAGGCTCTGACCGGCACGAGGCGCGGTCTGCGGCACGATTCGGGCCTTGAGACGTCGTTCACACGGCGCGGCGCGCGGCCGGCTGCCCGTGCTGGGTTACGCGCGTATGAGGAGCGAGAACGCCGGCTGTGCCCCGGCCCGGGAGGGGCACGTGGAGCACAGCCGGCGTCAGTCCGCGGCGGCGGGTCGGTTCAGGAGGGGTCGACCTCGGCGACGGCGAGCACCCGCTTGCCGCGCCGCAGGAGCACCCACTGCCCGGCGAGCACGTCGTCGGCGGCGACGACGTATTCCTCGTCGGTGACCTTGATGTTGTTGAGGTACGCCCCGCCCTCGCCGATCGTCCGCCGGGCCGCGCCCCTGCCGGCTGACAGCCCGCTGTCGACCAGCAGGTCAACGATGGTCGTCGTCCCCACCTGCAGCGGTGCCCGCGGCAGCTCGGCGACGGCGTGGCGCAGGGTGTCGGCGTCGAGGTCACCCAGCTCGCCGCGCCCGAAGAGTGCGCGAGAGGCCCGCTCGACACGGTCGGTCGCTTCGGCGCCGTGCACCAGGGTGGTGACGTCCTGGGCGAGGGTGCGCTGCGCCTCCCGTGCGAACGGCCGCTCGGCGACAGCCTGCTCGAGCTCGGCGATCTCCTCGCGGGTACGGAAGGTGAACACCTTGAGGTACCGCACCGCATCGGCGTCGTCGGTGTTGAGCCAGAACTGGTAGAACGCGTACGGGCTCATCATGTCCGGCGCCAGCCAGACCGCGCCGCCCTCGGTCTTGCCGAACTTGGTGCCGTCGGCCTTGGTGATGAGCGGCGTGGTGAGCGCGTGCACCGTGCGCCCCTCGGACTTGCGCACGAGCTCGACGCCGGAGAGCAGGTTGCCCCACTGGTCGTTGCCGCCGGTCTGCAGCGAGCAGTCGTAGCGGCGGGCGAGCTCGAGGAAGTCCATGCCCTGGAGGATCTGGTAGCTGAACTCGGTGAACGAGATGCCCTCGTCGCTGTTCAGCCGGCGAGCCACGGTGTCCTTGGCGAGCATGGTGCCGAGCCGGTAGTGCTTGCCGACCTCACGCAGGAAGTCGAGCGTCGACAGCTCCGCCGTCCACTCGAGGTTGTTCACCATCCGAGCCGGGTTCTCGCCCTCGAAGTCGAGGAAGCGCGAGATCTGGTCGTGCAACCGGTCGGTCCAGCCGACGACGACCTCGCGGTCGTTGAGGGTCCGCTCCCCGGACATCCGGGGATCACCGATAAGCCCGGTCGCACCGCCGACGAGTGCGATCGCTCGGTGGCCGGCGAGCTGCAGATGACGCAGCAGCACCAGCTGGACGAGGTGGCCGTGGTGCAGGCTCGGCGCCGTCGGGTCGAAGCCGCAGTAGTACGTGACCGGCCCGGCGGCGAGTGCGTCGCGGATCGCGTCGCGGTCGGTGGACTGGGCGATGAGCCCTCGCCACTCCAGCTCGTCCAGGATGTCGTTCACGTCAGTTGCCTTCCCTCGCTCGTCCGTGATCGGTGCTGCAGTGCAGCGGGGTCAGTCTGCCCTGATCGACCGCCCGGCGGCATATCCGTCCGTGCCAGTCCCGCCCGACGGCGATTGGCTGGCCGCACGCAGCGGCGGCGGCGCCGACCACGACTTAGCGCTTGCGACGCTGGGCGGGGCGGAACTGGGAGACGGTGGGCTCGTCGGGCAGCCAGAAGCGCCACGGGAACACCTGGCCGTCACCACCGGCGCCGGCGACGCCCACCCGGGGACCGGTTCGGACCTGCGTTGCCGCCACCGGCGGCGGGGTCAGCGACACCCGCCCGTCGGGGGCGAGGACGAGGTCGTTGTCTTTACCGTCGAGGCCGAGCGCCTGGGCCATCCGCGCCGGACCGCGGGCGAGGTCGACGTCGCGCTTGGCGGCCACGCGGCGCGACCGCGCCAGCTCGATCCCCTCGATGACCTCGCCGCCGCGCAGCAGCACCGCGCTCGCCCGGCCCTCGGGGCCGCACACGACGTTGCAGCACCAGTGCATGCCGTAGGTGAAGTAGACGTACAACCGTCCCGCGGCGTGGAACATCGCCTCGGTCCGCGGGGTACGGCCGCGGAAAGCGTGGGAGCCGGGGTCACGGCCGCCCTCGTAGGCCTCGACCTCGGTGAGTCGCACGCTCACCGCCCCTTCGGGGCCGCGGACCGTCAGCCGGCCGCCGAGCAGCAACGGGGCGACCTCGAGGGCATCGCGGGAGTAGTCGACGCTCATCTCGCGGCCGCACCGTCCGCGCGAACGATCGCGCTCCCGCGGACAATCCCGCTCTCGGCGACAACCCTGCTCTCGGCGACAACCCTGCTCTCGCAGACAATCCCGCTCTCACGCACTATCCCGCGACCGCGGACAATCCTGCTCTCGGCGACAATCCTGCTCTCGCGGACAATCCTGCTCTCGGGGAGGATCCTGCTCTCGCGGAGGAGTGGCGAGGTTTGCGGGGGCGGGGTGGCGTGGGAGGGCATGTCAGGCGCTGGCCCCGGCAGTCCAGGCGCGCAGGCCGGCGGCAGCCGACGCGGCGGCCTCGAGCTGCTCGGCGACCCGGACCGGTGCGGTGCCGCCGCGGCCGTCGCGGGAAGCGATCGAGCCCTCGACGGTCAGCACGGTGCGCACCGCGGGTGTCAGGTGCGGCGAGATGCCGGCGAGCTCGTCGTCGGTGAGGTCCCACAGCTCCTTGCCGGCGGCCTCGCAGACCTGCACGCAGGAGCCGGCGATCTCGTGGGCATCGCGGAACGCCACGCCTTCACGCACCAGCCACTCAGCGATGTCGGTCGCCAGCGAGAAGCCCTGCGGCGCCAGCTCGGCCATCCGCTCGGTGTCGAAGCCGAGCGTGGCGACCATCCCGGACACCGCCGGCAGCAGCACCGCGAGGGTGTCGACGCCGTCGAACACCGGCTCCTTGTCCTCCTGCAGGTCGCGGTTGTACGCCAGCGGCAGGCCCTTGAGGGTGGCGAGCAGCCCGGTGAGGTTGCCGATGAGCCGGCCGGACTTGCCGCGCGCCAGCTCGGCGACGTCGGGGTTCTTCTTCTGCGGCATGATCGACGACCCGGTGGAGAACGAGTCATGGAGCCGGACGAAGCCGAACTCCTTCGTCGCCCAGATGATGACCTCCTCGCTCAGCCGCGACAGGTCCACCCCCACCATGGCGACGACGAACGCGAACTCGGCGACGACGTCGCGCGCGGCGGTGCCGTCGATGGAGTTCTCCACCGAGTCGGTGAACCCGAGGTCCGCCGCGACGGCACGCGGGTCGAGGCCGAGCGAGGACCCGGCCAGCGCGCCGGAACCGTAGGGCGAAACTCCGGCCCGCCGGTCCCAGTCGCGCCACCGCTCGACGTCGCGCAGCAGCGGCCACGCGTGGGCGAGCAGGTGGTGGGCGAGCAGCACCGGCTGCGCGTGCTGCAGGTGGGTGCGGCCCGGCATCACGGCGTCGCCGTGCTCGCGGGCCTGGCCGACGAGCGAGTCGACGACGTCGAGGACCCCGCCGGCAAGCTCGCGCGCCTGCTCGCGCAGGTAGGCGCGCACCAGCGTGGCGATCTGGTCGTTGCGGGAACGCCCGGCGCGCAGCTTCCCTCCCAAGGAAGCCCCGGCACGCTCGATGAGGCCGCGCTCCAGCGCGGTGTGGACGTCCTCGTCATCGGGCTGCGGGGCGAA
Organism: Georgenia sunbinii; assembly: GCF_036421875.1. Classification (NCBI taxonomy): domain Bacteria; kingdom Bacillati; phylum Actinomycetota; class Actinomycetes; order Allobogoriellales; family Allobogoriellaceae; genus Georgenia; species Georgenia sunbinii. The sequence goes on from NZ_JAZGOL010000008.1 coordinate 4,286, forward strand.
CGCGCCGGAGACGACGTCGGCCTCGAGCCGGTCGAGGGCGTCGATCATGCCGCTGAGCTCGGCGTCGTCGAGCAGCCCCGCCGCCGCCAACGCCCGGGCGTGCGCCCGGGAGCCGGCGATGTCGTGGCGGGCCAGCCGCCAGTCGAAGTGGGTCGAGCGGGACAGCTCGGCGAGCGCGTCGGCGGGGCCGCCGGCGAACCGGCCGCCCCACAGGCTCAGCCGCGATCCGCCGCCGGCGGCCCCATCGGCCCGCCCGCCGTCGTGCTCACTCATTCCCGGCGCCCTCGAGCTCCCCGGCGCCGAGGTCCTCGCCGTTGCCGAAGGCGACGTCGCGGGCTGCCGACAGCTTGGCGGTCATCCCGAAGATCTCGATGAAGCCCTTGGCGTTGGACTGGTCGAAGGTGTCGCCCGCGTCGTAGGTGGCGAGGTTGAAGTCGTACAGGCTGGTGTCGCTGCGGCGGCCGGTGACGACGGCGCGCCCGCCGTGCATGTGCAGCCGGATGTCGCCGGACACGTAGCGCTGGGTGTCGTTGATGAACACGTCGAGCGAGTTCTTCAGCGGGGAGAACCACTGGCCGTCGTAGACCAGCTCGCCCCAGCGCTGCTCGACGGTCTTCTTGAACCGCGCCTGCTCGCGCTCGATGGTGACGTTCTCCAGCTCCTGGTGGGCGGTGATGAGCGCGATCGCGCCCGGCGCCTCGTACACCTCGCGGGACTTGATGCCCACGAGGCGGTCCTCGACGATGTCGATGCGGCCCACGCCCTGCGCGCCGGCGCGGCGGTTGAGCTCCTGGATCGCCTGCAGCGGGGTGACGGCGACGCCGTCGAGCGCCACCGGGATGCCCTGCTCGAAGGTGATGACGACCTCGTCCGGCACCGGCGGGAAGGCCGGGTCGTCGGTGTAGCTGTAGACGTCCTTCGTCGGCGCGTTCCAGATGTCCTCGAGGAAGCCGGTCTCGACGGCGCGGCCCCAGACGTTCTGGTCGACGGAGAACGGGTTGTTCTTGGTGGTCTCGATCGGCAGGTTGTGCTTCTCGGCGTACTCGATGGCGACGTCGCGGGTGAGCGCGAGGTCGCGGACCGGCGCGAGGCACTTGAGGTCCGGCGCCAGGGACGTGATGCCGACCTCGAAGCGGACCTGGTCGTTGCCCTTGCCGGTGCAGCCGTGGGCGACCGTGGTGGCGCCGAACTGGCGGGCGGCGCGCACGAGGTGCTTGACGATCACCGGGCGGGAGATCGCCGAGACCACCGGGTAGCGGTCCTGGTAGAGCGCGTTGGCCTTGAGCGCGGCCATGCAGTACTCGGTGGCGAACTCGTCGCGGGCGTCGGCGACGTAGGCGGCAACCGCGCCGCAGTCGAGCGCGCGCTGGCGGATGACCTCGAGGTCCTCCCCGCCCTGGCCGACGTCGACGGCGACGGCGATGACCTCCATGCCGGTCTGCTCCGCGATCCAGCCGATCGCCACCGAGGTGTCGAGCCCGCCGGAGTAGGCGAGGACGACGCGCTCCTTGGCGGGCGCGGACCCCTCGGACACGGGTACGGCGGTGGTGGCGGGCGTGGTCTGGTCGGTCATGCGGAGTCTCTTTCCTTGGCTGGTGCGGTGATCGGAATGGTGGTGAGCCCGTCCTCGCCGGGTGCGGCGGGCCGTGATCGTGGCGCGGCGAGGTCGAGCAGGAGGGTCGCGGTGGCCGTCGCGGAGCTCTCGTCGCGGGCGACGACGAGCACCGTGTCGTCCCCGGCGAGCGTACCCATGACTCCGGGCAGCACGGCGGCGTCGACCGCGGAGGCCAGCAGCTGCGCGGCGCCGGCCGGGGTACGGAGCACGACGAGCTGGCCGGAGGACTCGGTGGAGACGAGCAGCTCGCTGCACCAGCGCGCCAGCCGGGCGACCTGGCCGTCGTCCGGCGGGACGGGCGGGCCCATCGCGGCGGCCGCGCCCGCGCCGGGGATCGCGTAGACCTGGTCCCCGTCGGGCAGCGTGATCTTGCTGGCCCGCAGCTCGACGAGGTCGCGCGAGAGGGTCGCCTGGGTGACCTGGACGCCCTGCTCGGCGAGCTGGGCGCTGAGCTCGGACTGCGAGGCGATGCGGCGCTGGGTCAGCAGCCGCGCCACGAGGGCGTGGCGGGCCGCCTTGGTCACCGGGATGCCGGGCGTCACGGCTGCTGCCCGAGGAGGTGGACGAGGACGGCCTTCTGCACGTGGCGCCGGTTCTCCGCCTCGTCCCACACCACCGAGCGGGGGCCGTCGATGACCTCACCGGTCACCTCGGTGCCGCGGTAGGCGGGCAGGCAGTGGAGGAAGATCGCGTCGTCGCCGCGGGCCATGAGCTCCTCGGTGACCCGGTAGGGCACGAACGGTGCCTCGCGGTCGGCCGCCTCGCCCTCCTGGCCCATGGAGATCCACGTGTCGGTGGCCACCGCGGTGACGCCGTCGACCGCCTCGGCGGGGTCGCTCGTCACGGTGATCCGCGCGCCGGTCTCGGCGGCGATCCGGCCGGCCCACTCGACGATCTGCGGGTCGGGCAGGTAGCCCTCCGGCCCGGCGATGCGGACGTCCATGCCGGCGGTCGCGCCGCCGAGCAGGTAGGAGTGGGCCATGTTGTTCGCGCCGTCGCCGAGGTAGGCCAGCGAGCGGCCGGCGAGCGCCGGGCCCTGCGGGGCCAGCCCGCCGCGGTGCTCGGCGATGGTCTGCAGGTCGGCGAGGATCTGGCAGGGGTGGAGCAGGTCGGTCAGCGCGTTGACGACCGGCACCCGCGACACGGCGGCGGCGATCTCCAGGTTCTCCTGGGCGAAGGTCCGCCACACGATGGCCGCGACCTGCCGGTCGAGCACCCGCACGGTGTCGGCGATCGGCTCGCCGCGCCCGGCGTGGGTCGCTGCGGAGTCCAGCACGAGCGGGAAGCCGCCGAGCTCGTGGATGCCGACCGAGAACGACACCCGGGTGCGGGTCGACGCCTTGTCGAAGATGACCGCGACGGACTTGCCGTCCAGCGGCCGCGGCGCAGCGGTGCCGGCCTTGAGGCGCATCGCGAGGTCGAGGACGTCGCGCTGGGCCTGCGGGTCGAGGTCGTCGTCGGTGAGGAAGTGGGCGAGGGTCATGCGGTCTCCACCGAGTCGAGAATGCCGGGCAGGTCGGCGAGGAACTGGTCCGCCTGCTCCTGGCTGAGGACGTAGGGCGGCGCGAGCCGGATGGTCGACTCGGCTACCGCGTTGATGATGTAGCCGGCGTCGAGCGCCGCGGCGAGGACGTCCTTGGCCACCGGCCGGGTGAGCTCGACGGCGTCGAGCAGGCCCTCGCCGCGGGCGGCGGCGATGAGCGGGTGGCCCAGCGCGAGCGCGCCGTCGCGCAGCTGGGCGCCGCGGGCGGTGACGGCGTCGAGCAGCCCGTCGCGCTCGATGACGTGGATGGTCGCCAGCGCGGCGGCCGAGGCCACCGGGTTGCCACCGAAGGTGGTGCCGTGCTGGCCGGGGCCGAGCAGGGTCGCCGGGCCCTCGCCGACGGCGACGACGGCGCCGATCGGCATCCCGCCGGCAAGACCCTTGGCGAGCACGACGACGTCGGGTACCACGCCGCCGCCAATGTGGTCGTGGTGGTGGGCCATCCAGCGCCCGGTGCGGCCCATGCCGGTCTGCACCTCGTCGAGGATGAGCAGCGCGCCGTGCCTCGTCGTCAGCTCGCGGGCGGCGGCGAGGTAGCCGGGCGGCAGCGGCCGGACCCCGACCTCCCCCTGGATCGGCTCGAGGACGAGCGCGGCGACGTCGTCGCCCATCGCGGCCTCCAGCGCGGCGAGGTCACCGAACGGCAGGTGCTCGACCCCGCCGGGCAGCGGCTCGAACGGCTCGCGGTAGGCGTGCTTGTGGGTGAGCGCCAGCGCGCCCATGGTGCGGCCGTGGAACGCGCCCTCGAGGGCGAGGATCCGCGGCCGGCCGGTGCCGCCGTGGCGGCGGGCCAGCTTGAAGGCGGCCTCCATGCCCTCGGTGCCGGAGTTCGCGAAGAACACCCGCGAGCCCTCCGGCGCCCCGCCGACGACAGTGATCTCCAGCAGCCGCTCGGCGAGGTGGATCTGGGTCGGGGTGGCGAAGAAGTTCGAGACGTGGCCGAGCGTGCCGAGCTGCGCGGAGACCGCGGAGACCAGCGTCGGGTGGGCGTGGCCGAGGGAGTTGACCGCGATCCCGGCGAGCAGGTCGAGGTAGCGCTTGCCGTCGGCGTCCCACACCCAGGCGCCCTCGCCGCGCACGAGCACGCGCTGCGGCGGGCCGAAGGTGTTCATCAGGGCATGGCCGTAGCGCTCGGCCCACGCCGCGGCGCTGCCGTCACCGGCGATGAGGCCGGTTGCCTCGGGGGCGATGTCGGTCACGGTTCCTCCACGGGGGTCGGGGTGTCGGTGCTGCGGCGGGCCCAGTCGGGCAGCACGAGGGTGCCCACGCCCCGGTCGGTGAAGATCTCCAGCAGCATCGAGTGCGGCTGGCGGCCGTCGATGATGTGCGCCTGCGGCACGCCGCCGCGTACCGCCCGCAGGCAGGCCTCCATCTTGGGCACCATGCCGGACTCGAGGTCGGGCAGCATGCGGCTGAGGTCCGCGGCGGCGATCTCCCGGATGATCGAGGAGCGGTCCGGCCAGGCGGCGTAGAGGCCCTCGACGTCGGTGAGCACGACGAGCTTGCGCGCGCCGAGCGCCACCGCGAGCGCCGACGCAGCGGTGTCGGCGTTGACGTTGAGCACCTGGGTCGGGTCGGCGATGTCCGGCGCGATGGTGGAGACCACCGGGATCCGCCCGGCGGCGAGCAGGTCCTCGACGGCGCCGGGGTTGACCTCGACGACGTCGCCCACGAGCCCGACGTCCACCGCCTCGCCGTCGACCATCGCGACGCGGCGCTCGGCCCGGAACAGGCCGCCGTCCTCGCCGGACAGGCCGACGGCGTTGGACGTGCGCACGTTGAGCTGGGAGACGAGGTCGCGCTGCACCTGGCCGGTGAGCACCATCCGCACGACGTCCATCGTCTCGGGGGTGGTCACCCGCAGCCCGCCGCGGAACTCGGACTCGATCGCGAGGCGCTCGAGCATCGCGGAGATCTGCGGGCCGCCGCCGTGGACGACGATCGGCTGCATGCCGACCTGGTGGAGGAACTGCACGTCGGCGGCGAACGCCCGCTTGAGGCGGTCGTCGACCATCGCGTTGCCGCCGTACTTGATGACCACGCGGGTGCCGGCGAAGCGCTCGAGCCACGGCAGCGCGGCGATGAGCACCTCGGCTTTCTGGTCGGGGCGCAGCTCGTCGGCCAGCTCGAGGTCGAGGGGCGGCGACGACGGGGAGTGGATGTCGGTCATGTCGAGTAGGCGCTGTTCTCGTGGACGTAGTCGTGGGTGAGGTCGTTGGTCCACACCGTTGCCTCGGCGTCGCCCGCGTGGAGGTCGATGTCGATGTGGACCTCGCGGTGGGCGGCGAGGTCGACGCCGGCGGGGTCCTCGGCGGCCGCGCTCGCCCGGCACACCTGGACGCCGTTGATCGTCACGTCGAGCAGGGTCGGGTCGAAGGGGGCGACGTCCTCGGGAACGGTGCCCACCTGGGCGATGATCCGGCCCCAGTTCGGGTCGTTGCCGAAGAGCGCTGCCTTGACGAGGTTGGACCGGGTGACGGCCCGGGCCACGGCGACCGCGGCGTCCTCGCTGCTGGCACCGAGCACGCGCACCGCGACGTCGTGGCTGGCGCCCTCGGCGTCGGCGATGAGCGCGCGGGCGAGCCGGGCGCACACCTCGGTGACGGCGGCGGCGAAGGCGGCGGGGTCGGGGGTGACGCCGCTGGCCCCGGAGGCGAGGAGGGTGACGGTGTCCGAGGTGGACATCGCGCCGTCGGAGTCGATCCGGTCGAAGGTGGTGCGGGTCGCGGCCCGGAGCGCGGCGTCGGCCTGCGCGGCGTCGACGACGGCGTCGGTGGTGACCACGGCGAGCATGGTCGCCAGTGCGGGGGCGAGCATCCCGGCACCCTTGGCCATCCCACCGACCGTCCAGCTGCCGGACTCGTCGTGCACCGTGACGTGCGCCGTCTTGGGGACGGTGTCCGTCGTCATGATCGCGGTCGCGGCGTCGGGGCCGCCGTCGGTGGAGAGCGCATCGATCGCGGGGGCGATCCCGGCGAAGAGCGTCTCGTGCGCGAGCCGGACGCCGATGAGGCCGGTGGAGCAGACGACGACGTCACCGGCGGAGATGCCCAGCCCGGCGGCGACCATCTCGGCGGTGTGGTGGGAGTCGGCGAAGCCCTCGGGACCGGTGAAGACGTTCGCGCCGCCGGAGTTGAGCACGATGGCGCTGATGACGCCGTCGGCGACGACCTGGCGCGACCAGATCACCGGTGCGCCGACCACCCGGTTGGCGGTGAAGACGGCGGCGCCGGCCTGCAGCGGCCCGTCGTTGACGACGATGGCCAGGTCCGGCTTGCCGGAGGCCTTGAGGCCCGCGGTGATGCCCGAGGCCCGGAACCCGCCCGGCGCGGTGACGCCGGCGGAGGTGATGGTCTCGGAGACGCTGCTCTCGGTCACGGTGCGACTCCCACGGTGCTCAGGCCGCGCTGCTCGGGCAGTCCGAGCGCGAGGTTCATCGACTGGACGGCGGCGCCGGCGGTGCCCTTGACGAGGTTGTCGATCGCGCAGATCGCCACGACGCGGCCGGCGCGCTCGTCGACGGTCACCTGGACGTGCGCGCTGTTGGAGCCGAGCGTGGCGGCGGTGGTGGGCCACTGCCCCTCGGGAAGCAGGTGGAGGAAGGGCTCGTCGGCGCAGGCCTGCTGCCAGGCGGCACGCACCTGGTCCGCCGTCGCCCCGGGGGCGAGCGGCGCGGTGACGGTGGCGAGGATGCCGCGGGCCATCGGGACGAGGGTGGGCGTGAACGAGATCCGCACCGAGCCGGCCCCAGCGCGCTGCAGGTTCTGCTCGATCTCCGGGACGTGCCGGTGGCTGCCGCCGACGGCGTAAGGCACCGCGGTGCCCAGGCCCTCGCTGGCGAGCAGGTGGGGCTTGAGGGACTTCCCGGCGCCGGAGTATCCGTTGGCCAGCACCGCGACGATGTCGCCGGAGTCGACGACGCCGGCGCTGACGCCGGGCTGCATGGCGAGCGTGACGGCGGTGACGTTGCAGCCGGGGACGGCGATGGCGCGGGCGTCGCGCAGCAGCGCGCGCTGGGCCGCGGCGGGGCCGGTGGTCTCCCCGGCGTGGCGCAGCTCGGGCATGCCGTAGGGCCAGGCGCCGGCGAACTGCCCGCCGTAGAACGCGTCCCAGGCGGCGGCGTCGGTGAGCCGGTGGTCGGCGCCGAGGTCGAGGAGCAGCGGGGTGGGCCCGGGCAGCGCCTCGATGGCGGCGGTCACCTCGCCCGAGGCGCCGTGGGGCAGGCCGAGGACGACGACGTCGTGCTCGGCGAGCCGCGCCGCGTCGGTGGGCTCGAGCACCCGGCCGGCGAGCGGCACGAGGTGCGGCTGGTGCCGTCCGAGGAGGTCACCGGCGCTGGAGTGCGCGGTCAGCGCGCCGATCTCGACGTCGGGATGGTTGAGGAGCAGGCGCAGGACCTCGCCACCCGCATACCCACTCGCTCCGGCAACAGCCACAGATACAGTCACCCGTATAACTATACACACCGGTGGATGGTTGCCAAGTGGTGCGTCGCTCCGCTCGGCCGCTCAGTGACGTCCACCCGGCTACTCGGTGACGTCCGCCCGCAGCGCCGCGTCGATCCCGCCGGCCCACGAGCGCACGGCGTCCCAGTCGCGCAGGTCGCCCTTCGGAGCGCGGGTGAGGCGGACGACCGACCGCTCCCGCAGCCCGAGCACGGCCTCGTCGAGCCGTCCGGCGAACGCGGCGGCACCGACCGGCGCGATGTCGGCGACGAGGCTCGACTCGACGGTGGCCGGGTCGTCGGCCTCGATGCCGGCGAGCCCGACGGAGAACATCCACACCGGCAGCTGCGCCAGCTGCTCGGCGTGCTGCGAGGCGAACACCCGGGCGTCGGCCATCCACCGGCTCATGTAGACGGCGGAGCCGAGCACGACGGCCTGCGCGTCCCCGATGGTCGCCTCGGTGATCGGTTCGCGCCGGACGTCGTGGCCGCGCGAGCCGAGCTCGACGGCGATGGCGTCGGCGATCTCACCGGTGGACTCATGCTTCGTGGCTGCTACGACGAGGATGCGCATGCCTCTACTGTCCTGGGCCGGGCGGCGCTGCACGAGGGACCTTCGTCCGGCCCTACCTCTGCGCCGCTCGCCCGGCTCACCTACCGCGCTGCAGCCACTCCAGCACCGCGAGGACGCGACGGTGGTCGTCCTGCGACGGCGGGAGGTCGAGCTTGTCGAAGATCGCCGAGACGTGCTTCTCCACCGCCTTGAGGCTGACGACGAGCGCCCTGGCGACGGCACCGTTCGTCAGTCCCTCCGCCATCAGGCCGAGGACCTCGCGCTCCCGCGGCGTGAGTCGCTGGAGCGGTGTCGCGCGCCGGGCGGCGAACAGCTGGGAGACGACGGTCGGGTCGAGCACGGTGCCGCCGGCGACGACCCGCTCGAGCGCCTCGGACAGCTCGTCGAGCGCCGAGACCCGGTCCTTGAGCAGGTAGCCGACGCCCCCGCCGGTGGCGAGCAGGTCCCCGGCGTAGGACTCCTCGACGTACTGGGACAGCACCAGCACCGCCGTCCCGGGCAGCTCGGCGCGGACCGCGAGCGCCGCGCGCAGCCCCTCGTCGGTGAACGACGGCGGCATCCGGACGTCGACGACGGCGACGTCGGGCCGGTGCTCACGGACCGACGCGAGCAGCGCGTCCCCGTCCCCGACGGCGTCGACCACCTCGCAGCCGGCCTCGCCGAGCAGCAGCACGAGTCCTTCTCGCAGGAGCACCGAGTCCTCGGCCAGCACGACGCGCACGCCGTGACCCTACGGGATCAGCGCCCGCACCAGGGTGCCCCCGCCGTCGGGGCTGGTGACCTCCAGCCGGCCGTCGACGCCGGCGAGCCGGTCAGCGAGTCCGGCGAGCCCGTGGCCCTTGCCGACGTGGGCGCCACCGACGCCGTCGTCGTGCACGACCACCTGCAGCACGCCGTCGTCGAGGTCGATCCGGACTGTCACCCGGCCGGCGCCGGAGTGCTTGGCCGCGTTCGCCAGTGCCTCGGTGACGACGAAGTAGGCGGCCGTCTCCCGGGCTGGTGCGAGGCGCTGGTCTGGTTCGAGGTCGCCGACCACCTCGACCGGGATCGGGCACTGCCCGGCGGCCGAGACCACCGCGGCGCGCAGCCCTCGGTCGACGAGGATCGGCGGGGCGATGCCGCGGGAGAGGGTGCGCAGCTCGGCCAGGCTGCCCTGGACGTGGCCGATGCTGGCGGTCACCAGCTGCTCGGCGGCCTTCTGGTCGCCGGCGGCCAGGCGGCGCTGGGCGGTCTGCAGGTCCATCGAGATGCGGACCAGCCGCTGCTGCGGGCCGTCGTGCAGGTCGCGCTCGATCCGGCGCAGCGTCTCGGCCTCGGCTCCGACGACGGCGGCCCGGCTCTGCGTCAGCGCGTCGACCCGTTCCCGCAGGTGTGCGTCGCTTCGGGCGCCGAGTGTGATCCGGGCCCAGCCCGCGTGGAGCAGTACGAGGCCGCGCATCACCCACGGCAGCGCGAGCAGCATGAGGATGCCGACGATCATGTAGCCGACGGTCTCCAGCCACGGGTCGATCGACAGGAGGTAGGCCAGGCCCTGGTTACCTGCCGGCAGCGCCCACTCGAAGAGCGGGTAGAGCGCGGCGGCGACGCCGACCGACCACCAGGTGACGGTGAGGACGAAGGTGACCAGCGAGATCGGGAAGTTGAGCAGCTGGTGGAGCAGGTCGAGCCAGCCCTGGCCGTGCCTGAGCCGCGCCACCACCCACGGCACCCGGCCGCCGGGGCTGCGGAAGCGTGGCACGTCGGTCATCGGGTGCCCGACCGCCGCCAGCCGCCGCCGCTCGAGGTTCCCCAGGGCGTTGGCGGCCGCGAGGCCCACCGCGAGCACGGCGAAGCCGATGAGCAGGATGACGAGCAGGGGCGCCGACGTCGAGATCGTCGTGATCATGAGCACGAAGCCGACGATCGCCAGCGGCAGGCTCAGCAGGAGGTAGCCGCTGTCCTGGGCCGCGCGGCGGTAGCGGCCGGTCGGGCTGGCCGGGTGGCGGGAGCGGGTGTTGGCTGTGGTGGTCATGTCAGGCTCCGGTCCGTGCAGTGAGGGGCCCCAGCGGGGTGGTCGTGGGGGCGGTGGTCGACCGGCGGGGAAGCCATCGGTCGATGGTAGGGCGCCGCGGTGCCAGCACGACGAGCCCACCGGCGACGGCGAGGCTCGCCGCGACCGGGCCGAGCGGTCCGAGCGTGCCGAGCACCGCCGTCGGCGCGAATCCGCCGAGCGTCAGCCCGAGCATCCCGCCGCCGACGAGGACCGTCGCCAGGGCCAGCCGCCCAGGGCCCGCGGTGCTGGCCGGCGCCGGCCACCGCTCGGCCGGGCCGAACAGCCGCACCGCGGCGACGAGGACGACGCCGAGCACGCCGAGCCACAGCGGCAGACCGAGATACCACGCCGCGGAGAACGGCTCGGGCGTGGCCTGGCCGAGGCCGAGCAGCGCGGCACCACCGACGAGCACGAGCGCCGGGGTGTGCCAGACGTAGGCGGTCATGACGAGCCCGGACAGCCGGTCGACGACCCGCGCGACCCGGACGTCCGCGACCCACCGGAGCACGGCGGGACGCAGCGCGAACGCCACCCCGAGCTGGCCGGCCGCGAGCGCGAGCAGCACCGCCGTGGGCGGACCCATGTTGGAGATCGCGTCGCCCGGCATCCCGATCATGCTCGGCGGGTACGGGCCGAGCACCACCGCGCCGGCGACGACGGCGAACCCGCCCGCCGTCACCGCCAGTGCCCAGGTGCCGCGCAGCCACCACAGCCGGCCGGCGGCGTAGTGGACGCCGACCTGGTGGACGGCGCCCCACACGAGCAGGACGTTGACGTAGGCGAGTGCGACCGGCATCCCGAGCTCGAAGCGAGCAAGATCGACGACGACGGCGGCCAGCACCATCGCCACGACCTCTCCTCCCCGTGCCCGGGCCGCCAGCCGCACGAGCAGCGGCGCCAGCACCGTGATGAGGCTGTAGAGGGCGAGGAACCACAGCAGCGCCCCGACGAACCGCGCGGCGGTGTGCACCGGCTGCGCCGGCAGCCCGGCGGCGGTGAGCAGCGGCACGAGCGGCAGCCAGACGGCAGCGAGCACGAGGACCGGCACGGCGAGCCGGTACAGCCGGCGCCCCGCCCAGACGACCGCGCCAGTGCGTCGTCGTGCCCGGCTGATCCCGGCGGCTGCCCCGCCGGCGAAGAACACCAGCGGCATCACCTGGCTGAGCCACGTCACCGGCCACACCCAGTCGGTGGCGAACGCGTTGCCGGTCCGCAGCACGCCGTCGTCGAGGCTGAGCACCGGCATCAACCAGTGCTGGAGGATCACCAGCGCCATCGCGGCCAGCCGCAGGACGTCGATGAAGCGGTCGCGGCCGGCTGCTGCCGCTCCGGTGGCCGCCGGCGCGCTCGGCGCAGGGCGGGATGTCACGGCTGGAATGGTCATGTCACCAGCCTCCTGGGCCAGCCGCGCCGGGTCAGTGGTGGCTCCCGGTGTCCTCATGGTGGGGCGTGCCCTACCTCGCCCCGAGGGTGGGCGTCCGGCTCCCCGGGCCCCTGGGTGCGCGCCGCTCAGGTCGCGGCGACCCGCCGCCTCCAGTTGAGTGGGGGTCCCCCCGACGAACAGGAGTAGACCGATGGACACCTGGATCTGGATCGTCATCGGCGTCGTCGTACTGGCGATCGTCATCGCCGTCGTCGTCGCAGCCATGAGGAGTGGTCAGCGCAAGCGCGCCGAAGAGGAGGAAGCCCAGCGGCGGCGCGAGCGCGAGCGTCAGGAGAAGGACCGCGCCCACGCTGCCGACCTCCGCACCCACGCCGAGGACCAAGACCTGGCCGCCCGTGAGCGTGAAGCGGCCGCCATGCAGGCGCAGGCCGAGGCCGAGCGGGCCAAGGTGGACGCGGCGCGGCTGGAGCAGGAGGCCCGGCAGCGCACCTCGGCGGCCGACGACGCGCGCGGCCAGGTGGAGCGTGAGCGCGCCGACGCCGACGCCATCGACCCCGACCTCGACCCCGAGCGGCAGCAGGCTGCCGAGCCGCGGCCGGCGGACGAGGAGCAGCCCGTCGTGGACCGGCCGGACGACGACGTGACCCCCGGCCGGCACGCCGCCTCCGGCCCCGACGCCCCGCCGCCCGCCCCGCCGGTGCGGTGAGCCTCGCGGGAGGCTGAGCCCGGCGGTGCGCTGAGCCGGCCCGCAGCGACCCGTCGTCGCTGCGGGCCGGTCGGCCGCCGCCTTGACCCCGGCCACCGCCTTGACCCTCGACCTGGTTGAGGGACCAGGCTGTGGCCATGGACAACCTGCTGAGCATCGGCGAGGTGGCGCGCGGCAGCGGGCTGTCACTGAGCGCGCTGCGCTTCTACGACCGCGCCGGCCTGCTGCCGCCGTCGCACGTCGATGCCACCACCGGCTACCGCTGGTACTCCCCCGGCCAGCTCGATGCCGCCCGGCTGGTCGCCAGCCTGCGGCGGGTCGGGCTGCCAGTGGCGGAGATCAGCACGATCCTCGCGCACGACGACGCCGCGACGGCGAGCTCTGTGCTTGACGCCCATGTCCGGCGCCTCGAGGACGGGCTGGCCGCGGCGCGCGGCGCGATCGCCGCCGTGCAGCACCGCTGGCAGGCGAGCAGCACGCTGGCGGTGCCGGCCACCGACCTCGCCGCCGCGCTCGACCGGGTGCGCTACGCCGCCGGCGACGAGCACTCGCTGCCCGAGCTGCGGGCGGTCCTCCTCGAGTCCGACGGTGAGCGGCTGCGGCTGTGGGCGACCGACCGCTACCGGCTGGCGACCGAGACGCTGACGTTGGGCTCGCCGTCGTCCCCGGTGCGGCTGTCGCTGAGCACCGACGTCCTCGACGACCTGCGGCCACGGCTGACCGCCGGGACCTTGACGCTCCACCGGACCGGCGACGAGGTCGTGGTCGACCTCGACGGCCGGCGCCTGGGCACGACGACGGTCGGCCGGGACTTCCCCGACGTCACCCACGTGATCCGGCAGCCGGGCGGCCGGGGCGCCGTCGTCGACCACGTCGCCCTCGCGGGTCGGCTGCAGGACGCGCCCGCCGTCGAGCACTGGTTGCTGACCATCGCCGACGACGGCGCCGTCGAGCTCCTCGCGGCCACCGACCCGCTGGTCGCTGCGGCGGGCGAGGACGACGACACCACGCTGCTGCTGAGCGCGGAGTTCCTCCAGCAGGCGCTCGGCGCGACCGGCCCCGGCCAGCTGCGTCTCTCGGCCGACGGCCCGATTGCCCCGCTGGCCATCAGCCGGGCCGACGCCGGCGAGCCGTTCTCGGTCATCATGCCGATCCGTCCCGACGCCCGGTGAGCGCGCCCGGCGCCGCCTCAGCAACCGCCCGGCCGACGACGGCCGGCATCCCGGCGCGGTTCTGGTGGTGGCTCACCGGCGCCGGGCTGTCGATGTTCGGCGTCCAGCTGCTCGGCTTCGCGATGGCGTGGGTCGCCGCCGGGCAGAGCGCGACGCTGGCCGGGCTCGTCCTGGTGTCGGTCAACCTGCCGCGGACCCTGCTGCTGCTCGTCGGCGGCGCGGTCGCCGACCGGCGCGGCGCGTGGCGGGTGATGATCTACGGCGACGGCGCGATGGTGCTCGTCACCGGCGGCTTCGCACTGGCGACCTGGGCCTGGGGCCCGCGGCCGGCGCTGCTGGTCGGCGCCGCGCTCCTCATCGGCACCGTCGACGCCTTCTACCTGCCGGCCGCCGGGTCGATGCCGCGCCAGCTGCTGGCGCCCGAGCAGCTCACCCGCGACATGTCGGCCCGCCAGGTGACCGCGCAGCTCGGCGGGGTGCTCGGCGCGCCGCTCGGCGGGGTGGTGGTCACCGCCCTCGGCCTGGCGACGGCCGCCGCGCTCAACTCCGCCACCTTCGCCGTGATGCTCGTGCTGCTGCTGGTCATCCGTCCCCGCACCGGCGACGACGTCGAGCGGCCCTCGCCGGCGGGCCGCGTGCCGGCCGACGGGCCAGTCCCCGCCGCGGGTCGAGCGCCGGCCGCAGGCTGCGTGCCGGCCGACGGGCGAGCGACGGCCGGCAGCGGCGTGGTGGCCGCCGCCGTCGACGGGCTGCGGCTCGCGGTGGGCGACCGCCTGCTGCGGGCGGCCCTCGTGCTGCTCGCCGGCACGGCCGCGCTGCTGCTGCCCGTCGTGCCGCTGCTGCTGCCCGTGCTGGCGCGCCAGCACGGGTGGGACGCCACCGGGACCGGCGTCGTGGCGGGCACCGCCGGCGGCACGGTCGCGGCCGTCGCGGTGCTCGTCATGGTCCGCGGCGGGTTCCGGCTGCCAGGCGTGGCGGCCTGCGCGGGGCTGATGGTCAGCGCGGCCGGCACCGCGCTGCTAGCCGTTGGCGCCGCCGGCGGGCCGGTGGCCGTCCTCGCGGCGGTGCTCGTCGGCGCCGGGACCGGGCTGTTCAGCACTAACCTCGGGCCGCTCGTGCTGGGCTCGACGCCGCCGGCCTACCTGGCCCGGCTGCAGTCGGTGGTGACGCTGGCGCAGAGCCTGCCGCTCGTCATCGCCAACGGCGCGCTGGGCGCGGCCGCGGACGCCGTCGGCGCCGCTGCCGCGCTGCTCGGCTGCGCCGTCGGCCTCGTCGTGATCGCCGGGTGGGCGCTGCTGGCCACCCCGCTGCGCAGCGTGAGCCGGTAGCCGCGCTCCCGCTCAGGCCACCCCAGCCGGGTACTGACCTCATGGGCCAGGGGGTGACTCAGCACCTGGGTGGTGACCCGAGCGGAGGTGTGCGTTGCGGGCCGGTCAGGTGACCCGCAACCGGCGCGCCCCGCCGGGGCCGCCACCGACGATCTCCTCGCGCAGCGACGCCGGGGTGTCCGCGCCGGCCCGCACGTAGCAGCCGGAGAGTGCGTCGAGCTCGCCGCCCGCGAGCGCGAGGAGCAGGTCGACGACGTCCGCCGGGTCGGTCCACTCGGTGCGGCCCTCGTGGAGGCGCATCGAGGTGCTCATGTCGGTGCGGACCACGCCGGGCGCGAGCTCGAAGGCGCGCAGCCCGCGGTCGAAGCCCGCCTCGTGCAGCGCGCCGCCGATCCGCAGCAGCGCCGTCTTGGAGACGTTGTAGGCGGTGGCGACCGCGTTGTCGCGGGTACCGGCGCCGGAGTTCAGGTCGACGATGCGCCCGCCGCCGCGCGCGAGCATGCCCGGCACGACGGCGTGGCTCACGAGGAACGGACCTCGCACGTTGGTCTCCACGACCCGCCACCACTGCTCGGGGTCGGCCTCCCACAGCGGAACCTCGGCGTCGAGCAGACCGGCGTTGTTGACGAGCAGGTCGATCGAGCCGAGCTCGTCCTCCGCCCGGGCCACCGCGCCGCGCACGGCGGCGGCGTCGGTGACGTCGGCGGCCACCACCACCGCTCGGCGGCCGGCGGCGCGGACCGCGGCGGCCCCCTCGGCGAGGCGGGCCTCGTCCCGTGCCAGCAGCGCGACGTCCAGGCCAGCCTCGGCCAGCCCGACCGCGATGGCCCGTCCGATGCCCCGGGAGGCGCCGGTGACCAGCGCGGTGCGAGCGGGCGGCACCCCGTCGACAATCCCGCTCTCGGCGACAAGTCGGCTGTCGGCGACAAGTCGGCTGTCGGTGACAAGTCGGCTGTCGGTGACAATCCCGCTGTCGGCGACAAGTCGGCTCTCGGCGGGCGGGACCTCGGGGTCAGGCACGCAGCACGGCTCCGAAACGCTCGCCGGTGAGGGCGACGATCCGCTCGCGGACGGCGGCGGTCTCCTCGGCGGTCAGCGTGCGGTCGGCGGCGCGCAGCCGCAGCCCGAAGGCGAGCGACTTCTTGCCCTCGCCCAGCTGCTCACCGGTGTAGACGTCGAACAGCCGCACCTCCTCGCCGAGCTCCCCCGCCCCCTCACGGACCAGTGCGAGAACGTCGGCCGAGGGCACCGCGGCGTCGACGACGAGCGCGATGTCCTCCTTGCCCGGCGGGTAGGTGGACACCGGCTCGGGCTGCACCGGCTCGACCGGGGCAACCGCGAGCAGCGCGTCGAGGTCGATCTCGAAGGCGGACGCCCCGGCCGGCAGGCCCAGCGTCTGCGCCACCCGCGGGTGCAGCTGGCCGGCGTGGCCGATGACCTCGCCACCGGCGAGCACCGCGGCGCAGCGTCCGGGGTGCCACGGCGCCTGCTCGGCCGCGCGCACCTCGACCGTCGCCCCCACGGCGCCGGCGACGACCCGGACCGCCTCGACGGCGTCGGCCCAGTCGACCGGCCGGCCGGGGCCCCACACGCCGTCGGGCACCAGCTGGCCCGTGAGCACGCCGGCGACGTGGCGCGGCTGGGCCGGCACCGCAGCGCGCAGCGCGGCGATCTCGTCGTCGGAGGGGCGGCCGTCGATCCCCGGCGCGGCCGCGGTGACGATGCCGGCCGGGTGGGTGACGAGGCCGAGCTCGTAGACGTGGGTGTCGCTCAGCCCACGGCTGACGTTGCGCCGGGCGACGTCGAGCAGCGAGTCGAGGATCGAGGTGCGCAGCGCCGGGGCGTCGTCGGCCATCGGGTTGGCGAGGCGCAGCGTGTGGCGGCGCGCGTCGTCGCCCGGGATCTCGAGGCGGTCGTGGATGTCCCCGATGAACGGGTACGACAGCACTTCGATCAGGCCGTGGTCGGCCAGCGCGCGGGCGACGTCGCGGCGCTGCTGCTGGCCCCGGGTGAGCCCCCGGCCGGCGGGGGCGGTCGGCAGCACCGAGGGGATCTCGTCGTAGCCGGCGAGCCGGGCGACCTCCTCGACCAGGTGCGCGGAGCCGACGAGGTCCGGCCGCCAGGTCGGCGGCGTCACCGAGACGACGCCGTCGCCGGGCACGTCGGCGACGGTGGCACCGAGCTGCTCGAGCAGGCCGACGATCCGCTCCCGCGGGTGCTCGACGCCGGTGAGGCGCGCGACCTCGCCGAGCGGGAAGCGCAGCGGGGCGGGCGCCGTCGTCTCGTCGAGGTCGCTCACCGCCGGGTCCGCGGTGCCGCCGCCGTGCTCGACGAGCAGGTCGACGACGCGCTGGGCGGCGACGTCCTGGATGCGGGTGTCGACGCCGCGCTCGAAGCGCTTGGCCGCCTCGCTGGGCAGCTTGTGCCGGCGGGCGGTGCGGGCCACGGAGACCGGGTCGAAGTGCGCCGCCTCGATGAGCACGTCGGTGGTGCCCGGACTCACCTCGGTCGCGGCCCCGCCCATGACGCCGGCGAGGCCGAGGACGCGGGCGCCGCGGTCGCCGTCGGGCGAATCGGTGATGAGGAGGTCCTCGGGGTCGAGGGCGCGATCGGCGTCGTCAAGGGTGGTGAGCCGCTCCCCTGTCCGCGCGCGGCGCACGACGATCGGCGCGGCGACGAGGGCGAGGTCGTAGGCGTGCAGCGGCTGGCCGAGGTCGAGCATGACGTAGTTCGTCACGTCGACGGCGAGCGAGATCGGCCGCATGCCGGCCTGGCGGAGCCGCTCGGTGAGCCACGACGGCGAGGGCGCGGCCGGGTCGATGCCGCGCACGACGCGGGTGACGAAGCGGTCGCAGCCGACGTTGCCGTTGATCGGGGCGGCGTCGTCGACCTCGACGCCGAACCCGTCGGCGGTGGCGGCGGGCGGCGGGCCGGCCGGCAGGTTCGCGGGCAGCGCCGGGTCGGTGAAGGCCGCGCCGGTGGCGTGGGAGTACTCGCGGGCGACGCCGCGCATCGAGAAGCAGTAGCCGCGGTCGGGCGTCACGTTGATCTCGAGCACCTCGGTGCCGAGGCCGAGCAGCGCGACCGCGTCGGCGCCAGGCGCCGGGACCGGCTCGTCGAGGTAGTCGCCGAGCACGATGATGCCGTCGTGGTCGTCGCCCAGGCCGAGCTCGCTCACCGAGCAGATCATGCCGTCGGAGGTGTGGCCGTAGGTCTTGCGGGCGGCGATGTGGAAGTCGCCGGGAAGGGTGGTGCCGGGCAGCGCGACGACGACGTCGTCTCCGACGGCGAAGTTGTGCGCGCCGCAGACGATCCCGCGTGACGGGACGTCAGCGGGCTCCTTGCCGGTGCCGGGGGCGTCGTTGTGCTCCGGCCCGACGTCGACGCGGCAGTAGTTGATCGCCTTGCCGTTCTTGTGCTCCTCGGTCTCGATCGACAGCACCCGGCCGACGACGAGCGGTCCGGTGACCGCGGCGGGCACGATCTCCTCCTCCTCGAGGCCGACCCGGACGAGGTCGGCGGCGAGGTCGGCGGCGGTGGTGCCGGCGGGGACGGCGGCGTGCTCGGCGAGCCAGCTCAGCGGGACGTAAGGCATGTCAGTTCCCCTTTCCGGTGGTGCCGAACTGGGCGGAGAAGCGCATGTCGCCCTCGACGATGTCGTGCATGTCAGCGATGCCGTGGCGGAACATCAGGGTGCGCTCGATGCCCATGCCGAAGGCGAAGCCGGTGTACTCCTCCGGGTCGATCCCGGCGGCGATGAGCACCTGGGGGTTGACCATCCCGCAGCCGCCCCACTCGACCCAGCCGGGGCCGCCCTTCTTCTGCGGGAACCAGACGTCCATCTCGGCGCTGGGCTCGGTGAACGGGAAGAACGCCGGGCGCAGGCGCGTGCGGGACTCCGGGCCGAACATCGCGCGGGCGAAGTGGTCGAGGGTGCCCTTGAGGTGCGCCATCGTCAGGCCCTTGTCCACCGCCAGCCCCTCGACCTGGTGGAACACCGGGGTGTGGGTGGCGTCGAGCGCGTCGTTGCGGAACACCTTGCCGGGGCAGGCGATGTAGATCGGCACGTCCCTGCTGAGCATGGTGCGCGCCTGCACCGGGGAGGTGTGGGTGCGCAGCACGAGGCCCTCGGTGGGCTGCTCGGCGGTGCCGGCGACGTAGAAGGTGTCGGCCATCTGCCGGGCCGGGTGGTCGGGGCCGTGGTTGAGGGCGTCGAAGTTCAGCCACTCGTGCTCGACCTCGGGGCCCTCGGCGATCTCCCAGCCCATCGCGACGAAGAAGTCGCCGACCTCCTCCTGGAGCGTCTCCAGCGGGTGGCGGGCGCCGCGTGGCCGGCGGTCGGTGGGCAGCGTGACGTCGACGGTCTCTTCTCGCAGCCGGCGCACCTCCTCCTCGGCCTCGAGCTGCTGCTGGCGCGCGGCGATGGCCTGCTGGATGCGCCCGCGGGCCTGGCCGAGGTTCTTGCCGGCAGCGGCCTTGTCCTTGGCCTCGAGCCGGCCGATCTCGCGGTTGGCGAGAGTGAGCGGGCTGCGGTCACCGGTGTGGGCCAGGCGCGCCGACTTCAGCTCCTCGAGCGTGCCGGCCGTCTCGAACGCGGCGAGCGCCTGCTCGACGGCGGTGGCCAGGCCCGCGGCGTCGAGCGGGGACAGCGGGGGGTGGGCGGGGGTGGTCATGCGTACCTTCCGAGCGTCGTCGTGCCTGTCGGCATCCAGCAAGGGACTGTAGTCGTCATGCCCGCTCGGGAGCGGCGGTGTCCGCCGCGTACGTCAGCTGCCGTGCTCGTCCCGGGCCACCTCACGTGGGGCGGCACCGCCGGGGCGCGTCAGCGCGAGGCCCGAACGGGCCCGCTAAATCGACGGCTGCGCATGGGGATCATGGTGCCACACGAGGCGCTCGGCGGCTGCGCGCAGCTGCGTCGAGAGCGTCCGGGTGGGCCGCCGGGGACCGCGCACCGCGTCAGGGCGGGGCGACACCCTTGCCCGATCGGGCGCTCCGCGACCGAGGTGGTTGCCACCGGCGCCGCCCGGCGCTAGGAACGTCCCATGACCAGCACCAGCGATGCCCGTTCACCGCTCCCGACGTTCTCCGCCCTGGCGAGGCAGCTGTGGTACCTCCCGGTCATCCGTGGGGTCCTCGGCGTCGTGCTCGGGATCGTCGTCCTCGTCTGGCCGTCGATCGCCGTCCTGACGATCGTCACGCTCCTCGGCGTCTACTGGCTGATCGACGGCGTGCTCTCGGTCGTCGACGGCATCCGGCGGCGCGGGACGCCCGGCGCGGGCTGGGAGATCCTCTTCGGCGTCGTCGGCGCCGTCGCCGGCCTCGTGCTCATCATCCGGCCGGGCATGTCGGCGGCGCTGCTCATCATGCTCGCCGGGGTCTGGGCGATCGCCGGCGGCGTCGTGCTGGCGATCACCGCGGTGGCGGCCCGCAAGGCCGTCGGCGCCGGCTGGGGCTGGGGAGTGTTCCTCGGGCTGGCGACCGTAGCGTTCGGCGTCGTGCTCGTCGCCGTTCCGGACCTCACCGCCACCGTGCTGGGGATCGTCCTCGGCATCTACGCGATCGTGGCCGGCGTGCTGTTCATCGCCCTCGGGTTCGCGATCCGCACCCTGGGCAAGCGGGCCGCACCCGCCTGACCGGCAGCGAGCCCGGCGCGGTCACCCAGCTCGCCCCGCTCCCAGCGGGAGCGTCGCCAGCACCTCGTGCCGCGCCCCGCCGCCGCGCCCCTCCCCCAGGACGGACGAGACCAGGTCTAGCTGCGTCGCCTGCCACACCGGGCCGCGGTAGACGGAGAGGGCATGGACGACGGCGTCGAGGTCGACCTCGCCCGGGCGCGCCGGGCCGCCGGGTTCGCGCGACCGGCCGGTGCGCGCGGGACCGGCCTGCCGCCCCGTGCTGCCGCGGTGCCAGTCGCTGCCCCGCGCCGCTGCCCCGTCGTCCGCCCAGCCGCCGCGCCGCCCGGACCACTCACCCCCGCGGGAGCTGCGAGGGGGCCCGCCCGCCCACTCGGGTCTGCCGCGATCACGCTCGCCGCGCCGGCCACCACGCCCCTGCCTCCCGCGCCGGCCGAGCCGGGCGACGGTCAGGTGAGCGCGGCGGCGGTCACGGGCGTCGAGCCGCGAGATGCCCTCGCCGGCCGCCTCGCACTCGGCCATGAACGGCACGATGTCGACGTCGGTCTGCAACCCCACCCACAGCGCCGATCCGGAGAACACCCCGGCGCCGGCGAGCTCGGCCTCGAACGGGTCCCACCGGGCGGCGACGGCGGCGAGCTCGGCAGTGAGCTCGTCGGCGGCACCACCTGGCACCTCGCCGAAGAACGCCAGCGTCACGTGCCGCTGCTCGGGGTCGGTCCACCGCAGCGGTGACGGTCCGCCGCCGCGCCACGGGGGCACGACGGCGTCGACGGCCACCTGCAGGTGGTCCAACGCCTCTGACGGGGGCCGGAGCGCGGCAAAGAGTCGCATCGAGCCATCGTGCCACCACCGGCTGCCCATGTGGTGCAGGTCACACCCGGGTATGGTTGGCGGATGCGTATCTCAGAGATTCTCCGGCGCAAGGGCGATGCCGTCGTCACGATCCGAAGTGATGCGACGCTCGCTGACCTCCTCGACCTGCTCGACGAGCACCGCATCGGTGCCTGCGTCGTCAGCGACGCCGATCGGACGGTGCTCGGGATCGTCAGCGAGCGCGACGTCGTCGTGCACCTCCATCGCGCCCCGGAGCAGCGCACCGTCCTCGTCCGCGACCTCATGTCGTCCGACGTCGTCACCTGCGCGCCGGAGGACGATGTCGAGAACCTCGCACGCACGATGACCGACCGCCGGATCCGGCACCTGCCGGTCGTCGTCGACGGGAGGCTGGCGGGGATCGTGAGCATCGGCGACGTGGTCAAGCAGCGGCTCGACCACCTGCAGCACGAGCGGGACGAGCTCGTCAGCTACGTCCAGCAGGGCGGCTGACCCGCCCCGCCCCACCACCCCTCGTCGCTGACAGCGGGATTGTCAACGGCGTGGACAAGTCTGCTCTCGCAGACAATCCCGCTCTCGCAGACAATCCCGCTCTCGCAGACAATCCCGCTCTCGCAGACAATCCCGCTCTCGCAGACAAGTCTGCTGTCGCGGACAATCCCGCTCTCGCGGACAATCCCGCTCTCGCAGACAAGTCTGCTGTCGCGGACAATCCCGCTCTCGCGGACAAGTCTGCTGTCGCGGACAATCCCGCTGTCGCGGACAATCCCGCTGTCGCGGACAATCCCGCTGTCGCGGACAAGTGTGCTGTCGGCGCATGTGTGGATGTGTGCGTGGGTGGGGTGTGGGTCAGGGGTGGCGCTGGGCGCGGGCGGAGGCGTAGAGACACAGCGTCGCGGCGGTGGCGACGTTGAGTGACTCGGCCAGGCCGTGGATCGGGACCCCGACGACGGCGTCCGCCAGTGCCACCTCGGCCTCGCTCAGGCCGTGGGCCTCGTGCCCGAAGATCCAGGCCGCCGGCCGGCGCAGGTCCGGCCCGCCACCGGCGGCGGTGCCCCGGGCGGCGTGGTCGGCGAGGTCGTCGAGGTCCCACTCGGCGCCGGCGTCCGCGGCGAGCAGCTGGAGCCCGCCGGCGCGCAGCCGCTCGAGCGAGCCGGCGAGATCATCGGTCTCGACGACGGGCAGGTGGAACAGCGAGCCTGCGGTAGCGCGCACCACCTTGGGGTTGTGCAGCTCGACGGAGCCGGGGCCGAGCAGCACCCCGCCGGCGCCGGCAGCGTCCGCGGCCCGGATGATGGTGCCGACGTTGCCCGGGTCGGTGCCGCGGGCGAGCACCGCGACCAGGGCCGCGCCGTCGAGCGCGTCGAGCGGGTGCGGCTCGGCGCGGACGACGGCGAGCAGCCCCTGCGCGTCCCCGCTCATCGCGGCGACCACGTCGGGGGCGGTGAGGTGGATGTGGGAGACCGAGCCCCGCGCGGCGGTGGCGATCTCGGGGTAGCGCTCGACGGCGTCGGGCGTCAGGTAGAGGTCCCGGACCAGTCCAGGGGCGTGGGCGACGGCCTCTCGGACGCCCTGCGGGCCCTCGACGAGGAACTGGCCGTGGCGTTCACGCGCCGAACGCCCGGACAACCGCTTGACCATCCGCACCCGATCAGATCGGGGGTTGGTCAGCAGGTCGTCCGGGCGTTCGGTCACGGCGTGATCGTCGAGCCGGCGATCAGGCCGCTGGTGCGTTGACGTCCTCGGGGAGGTTGGCCTTGGCCACCTCGACGAGCTTGGCGAACGCAGCCGGGTCGCTGACCGCCAGCTCGGCGAGCATGCGGCGGTCGACCTCGACCTCGGCGGCCTTGAGGCCCTGGATGAAGCGGTTGTACGTCATGCCCTCGGCGCGCACCGCGGCGTTGATGCGCTGGATCCACAACCGGCGGAAGTCACCCTTGCGGGCCTTCCGGTCACGGTAGTTGTAGGTCATCGAGTGCGTGACCTGCTCCTTGGCCTTGCGGTACAGCCGCGAACGCTGCCCGCGGTAACCGCTGGCGCGCTCGAGTGTCGTCCGGCGCTTCTTGTGGGCGTTGACCGCCCGCTTGACGCGTGCCACGTCGTTCTCCTTTAGTCGGGCGGCTTAGAGGCCGAGCATCTTCTTGATTGCGGGGGTGTCGGCCGGGGAGACCGCCTTGTCCTGGGCGAGCCGGCGCGTACGCGTGGACGGCTTGCTCTCGAGGAGGTGCCGGCGGTTGGCCTGCTCGCGCATGAGCTTCCCGCTACCGGTGACCTTGAAACGCTTCTTTGCACCGGAGTGCGTCTTGTTCTTCGGCATCGTCTTCCTCTGTCGAACCGTGCCCGGGGGCACGGGTAGGGTGCCGGCTCTCGCCGGCGTCGGACATCAGGCGCAGCCCTGGGGCTACTCCTCCACTGGGGTCTGGACCGCCGCTGCGGACTCAGTCGCTGCTGCGGGCTCAGTCGCCGCTGCGGTCTCGGCCGCTGCTGCAGTCTCGGCCGCCGCTGCGGTCTCGGCCGCTGCGGTGTCGGCCGCCTTCTGCTCGCGGGCCCGGCGCTGCTCGCTCCGGGCTTCGGTCTTCTTCTTGTGCGGACCGATGACCATCGTCATGTTGCGTCCGTCAAGCCGCGGGGTGCTCTCGATGAAACCGAGCTCGGAGACCTCTTCCGCCAGCTTCTGCAGCAACCGCATGCCCATCTCCGGGCGGGACTGCTCACGGCCGCGGAACATGATCATGACCTTGACCTTGTCGCCGCCCTTGAGGAACCGCTCGACGTGCCCCTTCTTGGTGGCGTAGTCGTGCGGGTCGATCTTCAGGCGGAACCGGATCTCCTTGAGGATGGTGTTGACCTGGTTACGACGGGCGTCGCGCGCCTTGACGGCTGCTTCGTACTTGAACTTGCCGTAGTCCATGAGCTTGCACACGGGCGGCCGCGCGTCGGGTGCGACCTCGACGAGGTCGAGGTCGGCCTCCTGGGCCAGTCGTAGTGCGTCCTCAACCCGAACGACACCCACCTGCTCACCGGCGGGTCCGACGAGCCGGACCTCGGGAACGCGGATGCGATCGTTGATACGGGGCTCGCTGATGTGCTGCTCCTCTTCCTTGTCGATAACTGCTAACGAAGAAGGCCTCCGTTCGCAGTTGCGCACGGAGGCCTCAAGGTCGCGGCACCAACTTCGTGCCAGAGGGTCGCCCCTCGGTGACCGTGAACCCAGCCTCTGTCACCCGTGAGGGCCGTCGAGACAAGGTGGGAGGAACTCCGCTTGCACGCCGGAGTAACAATCCGGCGGGTCAGTCTGAGAGACTACCACGCATGACGGACGAATGGCAGGGCGCAGGCGCGCACCCCTCCTCACCGTCCCCTGCCGACATACTGCCACCCGAGCACACTCCGCCGCGGACCCGCGCGGCCGTGCGCGCCGCGGCCGACCCCGCTCCCGGGCACCCTCCGGCAGGTGATGAGCAACCTCACAGCCGTCCCCGTCGACGCCGGTGGGTCGCCGTCGTCCTCACCGTCCTCCTGCTGCTCGCGCTCGGCGGCGGGGCGTACCTGCTGGTGCTGTCCCAACGGTGGGAGGACCGGGCCGACGCGCTCGACGGCACCGCTCGCGACCTCGGCGCCGAGCTGGCGCAGACGCGGGCGGAGCTGGAGGAGTCCGCCAGCACCCTCGCGCTGGTCGAGAGCCAGCTCGACGGCGCGCAGGACCAGATCCACGAGCTCGCCGACGCCGTCGCGCAGACCGGCGACGACCGCGAGGTGCAGCGGCAGGTCGCCAATTACCAGGAAGAGGTGTCGGCGGCCGCGACCGCCGTCGCCGACGCGATGGACCAGTGCATCGCCGCCCAGGAGGAGCTCATCGGCGTCCTCGAGGAGGCTGCGACCACGCTGTCGGAGCAGGCGGCGGCGCCGGA
The DNA here is from genome assembly GCF_036421875.1 of Georgenia sunbinii. NCBI lineage: Bacteria > Bacillati > Actinomycetota > Actinomycetes > Allobogoriellales > Allobogoriellaceae > Georgenia > Georgenia sunbinii. Next base: position 29,462 of record NZ_JAZGOL010000008.1, read on the forward strand.
GCCGGAGCCTACCGAGACGCCCTCGAGCGACGAGTCCCCCCCACCGCGGATGACGCTCAACCAGGAGATGCTCGACGAGTACCGCGGCGAGGTGACCGAGTTCTGCCAGGCCGCCACGGACGCCAACGACAACCTGCAGAGCCGGCTGGAGGACTCATGACCCGGCGCCGCCTGCTGGTCCCCGGCCTCGCTGCGGCCGCGCTGGGCGCGACGATGCTCGCCGGCTGTGGCGTCGTGCCGCCGATGCCCGGGCCGATGCCTGCCGACCATGTCCCCGACGTCGAGGCGCCCCACGTCGGCGACCCGGGAGCGCTCTCGCCCGACGGCGTCGACGCGGCCGAGCGGATGGCGGTGCGGATCCGCAACGTCGGCTGCGGGAAGCTGTCGACCGGCTCCGGCTTCGCGCTGGACGAGCGCACCATCGTCACCAACCGGCACGTCGTCGCCGACACCGACCGGATCCAGGTCACCACCTACGACGGCCTGGAGATCGACGCCGTGTCGGTCGGTGTCACCGACGTCGCGGACCTCGCGCTGCTGCGGACCTCCGAGCCGGTGACCACCGTGCCGGGGCTGGCCGAGGTGGACGCGGCGGTGGGCGACGAGATCACCGTGGTCGGTTATCCGCAGGGCGGCCAGCTGACGACGACGACCGGCACCGTGCTCGGTTACGAGCAGGACCCGATCGGCTCGGACCTCGGCGTGGTCGGGCGGACCAACGCGCAGGTCGACCACGGGTCCTCGGGCAGCGCGGTGCTCGGCGTCGACGGGCAGGTGGTCGGGGTGGTCTACGCGATGGACGTGTGGAACAACAGCTACGTGGTGCCGGTGAGCACCCTGCACGACCTCCTCACCGAGGATGCCTTCGAGCCGCTGGGGTCCTGCCGGGACAGCGAGAGCACCGACAGCTCGGACTGACCTCGCGCTGCTGGACCGCGCCCTACTGGACCGCCATCGGGTACAGCTCGAGGGAGTCGACCCGGTCGGTGAGGGTGGGGTCGGAGCTGAGCGCCTGCTGCGCCCGGGTGATGACGTCCATCACCTGGTCGCGGGTGAGGTCGTGGGCGACGGCGAGCACGGCGCGCAGCTCGCTGCTGCTGCCGCGCTCGAGGCGCACCGCGGTGAGCTCGGTGATGCCGCGCAGCGCGTTGGCCGCCACGGCCGGCAGCTCGGGGTCCTGCCACGAGGGCACCCACGGCTCGTTGTGGACGATCGACCACACCGCGGGCCGGCCGAGCAGCGCGGTCACCGGACCGGCGGCGTCGAGCACGAGCATCGAGTCGGCGTCGGCGACCGCGGCCAGCGCGGCCCGCACGCCCTCGACGGGGACCGGCCGGGCGGTGGCGTCCCACGCCTGCATCGCCTCGACCGAGCTGAACACCGGCAGCGCGGCGCGGCCGTCGGGGGTGCGCACCGAGACCATCGCGGCCGAGGCGCAGGCGTCGGCCTGCGGGTCGCCGGAGCCGTGCTTGGTGTGGCTGACGACCTCGCCGTCCTCGCCGCGCCCGGGGTGCTCGTGGGCGACGACCGGCACGATCACCCGGGCGTCGCGCAGCGCGTCGGCGAGGGCGACGAGACGCTCGGTCTCGTCGTCGAGCGCCAGCGCCGCGACGATCGCCGCGGGCGCCGAGCCGTCGTCACCGGAGAACGGGTTGGGCTTGAGGGTACGGCCCGACCAGGGCTGGCCGGCCGAGTCCGCGGCGCCACCGGGCTGCCGGCCGCCGAGCTTGGCGGCGAGCGAGGGGTCGACGGCGGGGCCGCCCTGCGCGCCGGGCATCATCTCCGGTGGCAGCGGTGTCACGGACGGCCTGCCACGTCCAGCGCCTCGGGCAGCGTGAAGGCCTCGGCGTACAGCGCCTTGCCGACGATCGCGCCCTCGACGCCGACGTCCACGAGGGTGCGCAGCACGGCGATGTCGTCGAGCGAGGAGACCCCGCCGGAGGCGACGACCGGCGCCGTCGTCCGCTCGCAGACCTCGCGGAGCAGGTCGACGTTCGGGCCGCGCAGCGTGCCGTCCTTGTCGACGTCGGTGACGACGTAGCGGGCGCAGCCGTCGCCGTCGAGCCGGGTGAGGACTTCCCACAGGTCCCCGCCCTCACGGGTCCAGCCGCGGGCGGCCAGCGTGGTGCCGCGGACGTCGAGGCCGACGGCGATGCGGTCGCCGTGCTTGGCGATGACCTTGGCGGTCCACTCCGGGTCCTCCAGCGCGGCGGTGCCGAGGTTGATGCGCTTGGCGCCGGTGTCGAGCGCGCGGGCCAGGCTCTCGTCGTCGCGGATGCCGCCGGACAGCTCGACGGCGACGTCGAGGCCGGCGACCAGCCCGGCGAGCAGCTCGGCGTTGGAGCCGCGGCCGAAGGCGGCGTCGAGGTCGACGAGGTGGATCCACTCGGCGCCCTGCTCGGCCCAGGTGCGGGCGGCCTCGACGGGGTCGCCGTAAGAGGTCTCGGACCCGGCCTCCCCCTGGACCAGACGGACGGCCTGCCCATCGACGACGTCGACGGCGGGCAGCAGCTCGAGGCGGGTCATGTTCTCTCCTTGGTGGTGGGCGCGACGGCGCCGGGGTGAGATCAGCGGAGGGCGCTGATCCAGTTGCGCAGCAGCTGCGCGCCGGCGTCGCCGGACTTCTCGGGGTGGAACTGGGTAGCGGACAGCGCGCCGTTCTCGACCGCGGCGACGAACCGCCCGCCGTGCTCGGCCCAGGTGACCAGCGGCGGGGCCAGCGGTGAGCTCGGCATCACGTCGGCGGCCGGGTCCTGCTGGGCGGCGTAGGAGTGGACGAAGTAGAAGCGCTCGGCCGCGATGTCGGCGAACAGCCGGCTGCCCGCGGGGGCGTCGACGGTGGCCCAGCCCATGTGCGGCACGATCGGTGCCGGCAGCCGGGTGATCTCACCGGACCACTGGTCGAGCCCGTCAGTGCGGGTGCCGTGCTCGTCCCCGCCGGCGAACATCACCTGCATGCCGACGCAGATGCCGAGCACCGGGCGGCCGCCGGCCAGCCGTCGCTCGATCATCCGGGGGGCACCGACGGCGACCAGCTGGCGCATGACGGCGGCGAACGCGCCGACGCCGGGGACGACGAGACCGTCCGCCGCGGCAACCGCGTCCCGGTCGGCGGTGAGGGTGACGTCAGCTCCGGCTCGCTCGAGGGCACGCACCGCGGAGCGGACGTTGCCCGAGCCGTAGTCGAGCACGACGACGGAGGGTTGGCTGGTCACCGGACGATTCTAGGTCACCCGCGCAGGCCTGGCTGGCGCGGGTCCGGCTGCGTGCGCCCGGCTGGCCCGGGCCCGGCTGACCGGGGCTTCAGATCATCGCCCGGGCCTTCCCAGAGCCGCGACTGAGGCGAACCCCCGTTTCACCGTCCGCGCCCCGCACCGCTGCGGCGGCGGCTTGCAGCAGCCACTACGGCTTGCGGCGGCGCAGGCCCTTGCCGAACATCCGGGCTGCCTTCCACCGCGGGATGCTGCCCGAGCGCTGGTGGCCCGAGACTTCAGCCACGCGCACCCGGCGCAGGATGAGGTCCTCGACCATGTCGTCCGCGCCGGCGAGGATGAGGCCGACGGCGACCTTCTCCCCCGCCTCGCCACCGGAGTAGTGCCGCCCGGTCAGCTGGCCCGACAGGCCCCGCTCGAAGCCGCCGCCCTCGGTAAGCGCGGCGGTGATGAGCACGACGCCGGTCTTCGATAGCCGCGACAGGTTCTTGGCGAGCTCGTCGGCCTGCGGCGGGATGTCCTCCGGCGAGCCGCCGAGCAGCTCGCTGATGTCCCAGTCGCGCACGTGGAGATCGTCGTCGGCGTCGCCGTCGGCCGCGGCAGGTGCGTCGTCGGCCCTGGCTGGTGCGTCGTCGTCGTCCGCTGCTGGGACGTCCGCGGCGGCCAGGGCCGCTGCGTCACCGGTCTGCGCCTTCGCGGCGGTCGGGTCGTCGACGGCGCGGCCCTTGTCGTCGAGCTCGATCACCGCGACGGCGCCGGAGCTCGACGGGACGACGTGGCAGTCGATCCCGGTCATCGAGCACAGCCCCGCCAGTGCCTGCGCGGAGGCCACCGGCGTGAGGACCATGGCCACCGCCGGGGGCGTACTGCCGACCGGGTCGGACGTCACAATGCGCCCTTGGTCGACGGGATGCCGCGCACGCGGGCGTCGGGCTCGATGGCGGCGCGCAGCGCCCGGGCGAAGGCCTTGAACTGGGCCTCGACGATGTGGTGCGGGTCGCGCCCGCCGAGCACCCGCACGTGCAGCGCGATGGCGGCGTGGTGCGCGATCGACTCGAAGACGTGGCGGGTGAGCGAGCCGGTGAAGTGCCCGCCGATGAGGTGGTACTCCTGGCCCGCGGGCTCGCCGCTGTGCACGAGGTAGGGGCGCCCGGAGACGTCGACGACGGCCTGCGCCAGCGCCTCGTCCAGCGGCACGAGGGCGTCGCCGAACCGGGCGATGCCGCTCTTGTCGCCCAGTGCCTCGCGCAGCGCCTCGCCGAGGGTGATGGCGACGTCCTCGACGGTGTGGTGGGCGTCGATGTGGGTGTCACCGGTGGCCTCGACGGTGAGGTCGATGAGCGAGTGCTTGCCGAGTGCGGTGAGCATGTGGTCGTAGAACGGCACCGTGGTGGAGATGTTCGTTGCGCCGGTGCCGTCGAGGTCGATCTCGACGACGACGCTCGACTCCGAGGTCACCCGTTCCTTGCGTGCCGTTCGCGCGCGACCCACGTTCGTCTGCTTGTCCTGTGCCGTCACAGCCCGACCACCTCCGTCAGTGCCGCCCGGAAGGCGGCCATCTCTGCAGCGGTACCGATCGATACCCGCAACCATCCTGGCGGTCCGACGACGCGGATGAGAACTCCGCGGTCGACCAGCCCCTGCCATACCTTCTCACGGTCCTCGAACGGGCCGAAAAGGGCGAAGTTGGCGTCGGTGTCCGCGACGGTGAAGCCCTGCCCGCGCAGCCACTGGACGCACCGGTCGCGCTCGGCGCGCAGCTCGGCGATCTGCCCCATGAGCTCCTCGCGGTGGCTCAGCGCGGCGCGGGCCACCGCCTGGGTGACCGCCGACAGGTGGTAGGGAAGCCGGACGATCCGCAGCTGGTCGACGAGCTCGGGCGCCGCGGCGAGGTAGCCCAGGCGAGCGCCGGCGAGCCCGAAGGCCTTGGACATGGTGCGGCTGACCGCCAGGTGGGGGTAGCGCTCGAGCACGCTGAGCGCGCTGGGGGTGCCCTCGCGACGGAACTCGGCGTAGGCCTCGTCGACGACGACGACGCTCGCGGTGGTCGCGCCGTCGGTCCCGGTGGGTCCGGTGGTCGCGGCGGCCTGCGCGATGGCCTCGATGGTCGCGAGCGGCAGCGCGGTGCCGGTGGGGTTGTTCGGGCTGGCGAGGAGGACGACGGCGGGGCGGACCTGCGCGAGCAGCGCGAGCGCGCGGTCGACGTCGATGGTGAAGTCGCCCTCGCGGTTGCCGGCGTGCCAGTCGGTGAGGGTGTCGCGGGCGTACTCGGGGTACATCGAGTAGGTCGGGGCGAAGGAGAGCACGGTGCGGCCGGGCCCGCCGAACGCCTGGAGCAGGTGGAGCATGACCTCGTTGGAGCCGTTGGCGGCCCACATGTGCTGGGCGGTGAGGTGGCGGGTGCCGGACTCGACGCGCAGGTAGTCGGCGAGCTCGGCGCGCAGGTCGAGGAATTCGCGGTCCGGGTAGCGGTTGAGGCCGGGGCCGACGGCGGCGACCGCGGCGGCGAGGTCGGCGACGACCGCGTCCGACGGCGGGTACGGGTTCTCGTTGACGTTGAGCAGCACCGGCAGGTCGAGCTGCGGCGCCCCGTAGGGGGTCAGCCCCTCGAGACCGGGACGGACCGGCAGAGTGACGGAGGCAGGAGTTTCAGGCACGGCGCCAAGTCTACGGCTGGGGCGCCGGAGGCAGTGTCCCGGCCGGATGTCAGTGGCCAGGTTTAGCGTGTGAAGCAGACCGAAGAGGGTCGTAGCGGAGCGAGGAGGTGGTCGCGGTGACCGTCGTCGAGGACCACCTGCCGTCCTACGAGGCTCCGCTGATGGGGCTCGACGCGATGTTCGCCTCGATGGACGACGCCGACGAGGAGCTGTTCTGGGCCGAGATGCTCGGCGCCCCCTCCCCCACGCCGGCGGAGGCCGCCGAGGTCAGGGAGATGGAGGAGGCCGCCGCTCGGTCGGCGCCGGGGCGTGCCGGGCGGCTGGCCGCGGTGATCGCCGAGCTTCGCGAGGTGCTGAGGCACGTGACGGTCGACCGGGACGGCGTCGTCGTGGGCGTGGCGGAGGCCGAGCACGTCGACGTCATCCGGGCGCTGGAAGACCTCAAGGCGACGACCGCGGCGACCCAGACGGTGCTGACGGCGAGCTTCGACCGGTCCCGCCGCGAGCGCGAGGAGCGCGACGGCGTTCCGGCGGCGCGGCGTGGCCGGGGTGTAGGCATCGAGGTAGGGCTGGCGCGGCGGCTCTCGCCGTACCAGGGCCGGCGGCAGCTGGGCCTGGCGCGCTCGCTCGTGGCGGACATGCCGCACACGCTGACTGCCCTGCGCGATGGCGACCTCAACGAGCGGCGGGCCGGTCTGGTGGCGGGCGAGACCCGGGAGATGACGCCCACCGACCGCGCCGCGCTGGACGAGGACCTCTGCGCCGACCCGGAGACCTTCGGCTCCTGGGGCGACACCCGGTTGGTGGCCGAGGCCCGGCGGACGGCCTACGCCCTCGCGCCCGACGCGATGGCCCAGCGGGTGCGTCAGGCCGAGACCGACCGTCGGGTGACGCTGCGGCCGGCGCCGGACGGCATGGCCTACCTCAGTGCCCTGCTGCCGGCCGCCCAGGCGATGGCCTGCTACGCGTCGCTGCGCAAGGCCGCCGACCAGGGCCGGTCTGCCGGCGATCCGCGCGGCCGGGGGCAGCTGATGGCCGACACGCTCGTCGGGCGGGTCACCGGCAACGAGGTCTCGGACGCCGTGCCCGTCGAGGTGCAGCTTGTGATGAGCGAGCACACCCTGTTCGGCGACAGCGACGACGCCGCCGTGGTGCCCGGCTACGGCACGATGCCCGCCCAGTGGGCGCGCGACCTCGTCGCCCGGGCGCTGGACACTCCCGAGCACGCCGCGGTGGGGGTCTTCCTACGACGGGTCTTCACCCACCCGACCACCGGACAGCTGGTGGCGATGGACTCGCGCGCCCGCACCGCGCCCGCCGGGCTGCGGGCCTTCATCGCGCTCCGCGACGGCGCCCGGTGCCGGACCCCGTGGTGCGACGCGCCGGTGCGCCACACCGACCACGTCCGGCCGCACGCCGAGGGCGGCCCCACCTCAGCGCCGAACCTGCAAGACCTGTGCGAGGCCTGCAACTACGCCAAGTCACTGCCCGAGTGGCAGGTCAGGCTCGAGGCGGTGCTCGGCCGTCGCCCCGGGACCGACCCGCCGTCGCACCACCGCGCCGACCCGTGGCCGTCGGTGACGACCACGACGCCCACCGGTCATAGCTACACCAGCCGGCCGCCACCCCCGATCGGCCGGTAGCCGGTCAGATGGTTCCCGCTCATTCCCCCAGCCAGTGCTGGGCCGGCACCGGGTGGGACAGGAAGCTGGTCATCGCCTGGGTGAAGCCGTAGGCGCCGGCCTGGCCGAACATCAGCAGGTCCCCCGGCCGCAGCGGCCCCAGCTCAGCGGTGCCGATCCGGTCGAGGGAGGTACACAGCGGGCCGGCCAGGGTGTACGCGGTGAGCAGCCTGGGCGGCTGGGTGGCGGCAGTGTCGGGGCCGGTGTCAGCGTCGGCGGCGCCTGCGCCGGCCGGCTGGGAGGTGGCGGGGTCGTCACCGGTGGCGGCGACGACCCCGCCGTCGTCACCGGTGTCAGCGGCGGCGTCATCGTCGCTGGCCACGACGCGCACCGGGAACGACTGCCCGGTGAGCAGCGGCCGCAGCAGGTGGTTGATGCCGCCCTCGAGCACCGCGAAGGTCGCGCCACGGCTCTCCTTCACCCGCACCACCCGGCTGAGGTACACCCCGGTCGGCCCGGCCAGCCAGCGGCCCGGCTCCAGCAGCAGCCGGCCGGTGCACCACGGGTGCTCGGCCAGCAGCTCGCTGAGGCCAGCGCCGAGCGCGGCGATGTCGAGCTCGCCGGCGCCTGCGACGTACGGGATGCCGAGCCCGCCGCCGAGGTCGATGAGCTCCAGCTCGACCCCGTGCTCGCGGTGCAGCCGTTCACCGATCTCCAGCGCGGTGCGGTGGTTGGCCAGCAGTGCGGCGGCGTCGAGTTCGTTGCTGGCGGAGAACACCTGCAGACCGGCGAGCCGGACCTGCGGGTAGCGCGCGACGGCGGCGAGGAAGTCGGGCAGGTCCTCCTCGTCCACCCCGAACGCCGACGGCCCGGCTCCGCCGATGATCGACGCCGTCTCGCTGACCCCAGTCGCCGGGTGGACCCGGACGTTGACCGCCAGCGGCGCGCCGCCGTCGTCGTTGTCGTCGTTGTTGTTGTTGCTGTTGTGGTCAGCGTCGAGCAGTGCGGCGATCCGCGCGACGTCCTCGATGCCGTCGACCTGGACCCGGGCACCGACGGCGAGCCCGGCACGCAGGTCAGCCTCGCTCTTGGCGGGCCCGGCGAGCACGGTGCCACCAGTCCCGGCACCAGTCGAGGCAGCGGCGGCGGCTCGGCGGGCCGCCGCGACGGCCTCGACCTCCCCGGCCGAGGCGCAGTCGAACCAGGCCCCGAGGCCGGCAAACGCGCGTAGTAGCGGCGCGCCAGGATTCGCCTTGACCGCGTAGGCGAGCAGCACCCGCTCGGGCAGCGCCGCGCGCAGGGCGGTGAACCGCTCGCGGGCGACGTCGAGGGAGTAACCGAAGCACGGCGTGCCGTGCCCGGCGAGCTCGCGCGCCTGGGCGTCGGTGAGCGCGTACAGGTCGGTCATCGCAACGCTCCCTCGAGCACGGTGGCGGCGTCGGTCGAGTCGTCGCGGTACTTGACGATGACCGGCGCGTACAGTGACAGGCCCAGTCGCTGGGCATAGTCGCCGCGGGCCGGCCGCGAACCGGGGACGACGACGGCGCCCTCGGGCACCTCGCCGCGCACCTCATGCTCGTGGACCAGGTCGTAGACGACGGTGCGCGAGGTGAGGATGGTGCCCGGGGCGAGCACCGCGCCGGCGCGGACGATGACGCCCTCGTACAGGCCGCACTGCGCGCCGATGAACGCGTCGTCCTCGACGACGACCGGCCGCGCGCCGACCGGCTCGAGCACCCCGCCGAGCTGCACCGCGGCGGACAGGTGCACGCGGGCACCGACCTGCGCGCACGACCCGACGAGCACGTGGCTGTCCACCATCGTGCCCTCACCGACGTAGGCACCGATGTTGACGTAGCTCGGCGGCATGACGACGACCCCGGGGCGCAGTGCGGCGCCGCGCCGGACAGAGCTGCCGCCGGGCACCAACCGGACCCGGTCCGCCGGACCGATCTGCCGGGCAGGGACCTTGTCGACCGCGCCGCCGGGCCAGCCGGGCAGCTCGACGGCGTCGCTGGCGGCGAGCAGCGCGAGGATGCCCTGCTTGACCGAGGTGTCGACCTGCCAGCTGCCGTCGTCGGCGCGCCGGGCCGCCCGCAGCTCGCCGGACTCGAGCCGGTCGAGGAACCGGGCCGCCTCCTGCGGGGTCACGAGGCGAGGACGACGACGGCGGGACCGGGCCGCCGTGCTCCCTTCCCGAGCGGGTCGAGCGAGGCCATGACGGCAGCGGTCGCCACGGAGGCGAGCCGGTCGCGGTCGGGGGTGCCTGCGCTCGGTGTCATGGAAAAAGTATGGCAACCCATTGTTACCGCCATGAAACGTGCCTGCTCAGCCGGTGGCGCCGACCACCTCGAGCACCGCGGCGCCGTACCGCTCGAGCTTCGCGTCGCCGACGCCGGAGATCGCGCGCAGCTCGGTCGTGGAACCGGGCCGGGCCTGCGCGATGCCGGCGAGGGTGGCGTCGTTGAAGACGACGTAGGCGGGCACGCCCTGCTCCTTGGCGACGCCGGCCCGCCAGGTGCGCAGCTGCTGGAAGAGGTCCTGCTGCGGCGCGTCGAGGTCGACCGGCGCGGCCTTGCTGCTGCGCGGCTTGCGGGCGGCGCGCACGCGCTCCGGCTCGCGGCGCAGCCGCACCTCCTGCTCGCCGCGGAGCACGGCGCCGGCGGCGTCGGTGAGCGCGAGCACGCCGTACTCCCCCTGCACCTCGAGCAGCCCCTGGGCCAGCAGCTGGCGCACGACGCCGCGCCACTCCTGGTCCCCCAGCTCGGTGCCGATGCCGAAGGTGCTGAGCTCGGTGTGCTGGGACCGCAGCGTCCGCTCGGTCTCCCGGCCGAGGAGGATGTCGACGAGGTGGCCGGCGCCGAACTGCTGGTTGCGCTCGCGCTTGAGCCGCAGGATCGTCGACATCAGCTTCTGCGCCGGGACGGTGCCGTCGAAGCCCTCGGGCGGGTTGAGGCAGGTGTCGCAGTTGCCGCAAGGCTCGCTGCCCTCGCCGAAGTAGCGCAGCAGCTGCTGCCGCCGGCACTGCACCGTCTCGCACAGCGCGAGCATCGCCTCGAGGTGGAGGGACTGGGCGCGCTTGCGCTGCCCGTCGCCGTCGCCGCCGGCGATCATCCGCCGCTGCTGGACGACGTCCTGCAGCCCGTAGGCGAGCCACGCCGTCGAGGGCAGCCCGTCACGGCCGGCGCGGCCGGTCTCCTGGTAGTAGCCCTCGACGCTCTTGGGCAGGTCGAGGTGGGCGACGAACCGGACGTCGGGCTTGTCGATGCCCATCCCGAACGCGATGGTGGCGACCATGACCACGCCGTCCTCGCGCAGGAACCGGGCCTGGTTGCGCGACCGCGTCTGGGCCGGCAGGCCCGCGTGGTACGGCAGCGCGGTGACGCCCTTGCCGGCGAGCCACTCGGCGGTCTTCTCCACTGACGCGCGGCTGAGGCAGTAGACGATGCCGGCCTCGCCGGGGTGCTCGTTCTCGATGATCTGCAGCAGCTGGCCCTTGGCGTCCTGCTTAGGGGCGATCCGGTACTGGATGTTGGGCCGGTCGAAGCTGGAGACGAAGACCCGGGCGTCGTCGAGCTGGAGGTTACGGACGATCTCCTCGCGGGTCTCCGCCGTGGCGGTCGCGGTGAGGGCGACCCGCGGGACCTCGGGCCAGCGCTCGTGGAGGATCGTCAGATTGAGATAGTCGGGCCGGAAGTCGTGACCCCACTGCGCCACGCAGTGCGCCTCGTCGATGGCGAACAGCGCGATGTGCGCGCGGTCGAAGAGGTCCGCGGCCACCGACAGCCGCTCGGGGGCGAGGTAGAGCAGGTCGAGCTCGCCGGCGAGCAGCCGACGCTCGACGTCGCGACGCTCGTCGATCTGCTGGGTCGAGTTGAGGAACGCGGCGCGGACGCCGAGCTGCTCGAGGGCGTCGACCTGATCGTGCATGAGCGCGATGAGGGGGCTGATGACGACGCCGGTGCCCTCGCGGACGAGCGACGGGATCTGGTAGCACAGGCTCTTGCCGCCGCCGGTGGGCATGAGGACGAGGGCGTCCTTGCCGCTGGTGACGGTCTCGATGATCTCGGCCTGCTCGCCGCGGAACGCGTCGTAGCCCCAGATGCTGGTGAGTGCCTCGAGCGGGGACGACGACGATGCCCGGGCGGCCTGCACCGCCGCGGCGATCGGTGCCGCGGCGCCGGGGTCACCGGCGAAGGCGGCGGCCATCTCGGCGTCGTGGAAGTCCCACTCGCTCAGCCCCTCGGGAGGCGGCTCGTCCCAGTCGGGCTCCGGCCCGGTCCACGTATCAACCACCCTGCCAGGGTAGGCCGTGTGGGCGACACGTTGCGGAGCCGTGTGGGTAACGCCGGTCTCCGATCAGGCTGCTGTGAGGCCTAGCTTCCGGCGACGAGCCTGGGCGTCGCGGTGACGACGTCGAACGGCTCGCTAGTCTCGGTCGTGACGACCGTCCCCGTCACCGGCAGCCAGGTGGTCATTCCCTGGATGCGGAACACCGCGTCCCACTCTGTCTGGACGGAGATCGCCGCGGCTGGCTGTGCTGATCCGTAGGCGTGGGCGACGGTGTGGTCGGGCCATGCCGCGCCCGGGTCGGTGGTGACCAGCGGGGCGCTGCCGTCGCCGAAGTCCCAGGTGAACTGCTCAGGGGTCACCATGACTTCGATCGGTGCGTCGAGGACGGTCGTGGTGAGCACCTGCTGCTCGGCGCCGGTGAAGGCGATGGTCTCCGTGTGCACGAGAACCCATGACCGGTCGGGCTGGACGTCCAGGCCGCCGGCGTCGACGAGGAGGGACTGGACCTCTTCGCGGGTGACGACGATTGGGGTGGGCTGGTCAGCGGCGGGAGTGTCGGCGTCCTCCTCTTCCTCCATCTCGAACCAAGGGGTGAGCTCGGTGCCGCCAAGTTCCCCGTTACAATTCTTCGCCATCACAGTATACTTGCCGAAGGTATACGGGATCGGTTTGCAGTAGGGCTCAGCCTGGACTGCACCACTGCCAGAAGGCGGGCTATCAGTCGAGATCGGATTAGCAGTATCTTGCGTAAGACTACCCACAACATTGACCTCATCAGCACCTTCCGCGCCAGCCCGGTAATCAGGCCCGCCGGACGAAAGAGCAAAACTGCTAATTACGAATAAGACGATCCATTGCCCGCTAGGCCACATCGTTCTCAACCGCCACACCTCTAATAATCCAACCAAGTTCCGCCGACGGAAGAACAGCTACGACATAGTCGACCTCTCCACCATTCATCTGTCGGCCAATCTGGCCGCCTGCCGAATACTCGACCGACGCCGCCTCTGAACCTGAGACACCAACGCGATAGTGGGCATAGTCTGAATCTGGGGGAAGAGCGGTGACGCTTTCCACCGTGAACTTGCCACCCTCGGCGCGTCCACCGTTACCATAGAGTTCCGTTAGATGGGTTGTCGCACCGCTACAGAACTGACACTCTGGGTGCGACATCTCCAGCCACTTTTCGATGTCGCCAGTTGCGTACACATACTGATGCAACTCGATGAAGAAGACCGCCGCCGCCTTGGCCCCTTCGATGTCATCACGCTCCATCTCCGGTGGTGGGCTCGGCTCCGGCCAGGGCGTCGGAACCGTCGTCGGCTCGTCAGTCGCCGGCTCGGTGGGTGCGTCGGTCGTGGGACTGGGCGCACTCGTCGGAGCAGGATCGTCGCCCTCGTCCGTCGCGCAGCCGGAGCCACCCACGGCGAGCCCGACCATCACTGCAAACGCGACCAACCAACGCCGTCGTCCACGACCTCTACTCCTGCTCACCATCCCGCTCATCCCTCCGCCTCGGCCGACGACGTCACTTGGATCCGGAAGCCGTCCGACCACGGGGCCAGCACCCACGGCACCAGCGGCGGCCGTGCGACGGCAGTCAGCGTCACGCGCGCGGTACGCCCGTCAGACGTACCTGTCGACCCACCGATCCTCAGCCCCTCGAACCGCGAGGTCGCCAAGGCCGCATCGAGGTGGGCCGCGACCGCGTCCCTCACCGACTCGTCGGACAGTGGCACGCCCGCGCTCGCCAGGTCGCCCTGGTAGTACCGTTCGAGGTCGATGGCGTCTGCCGCGTCCGCAGCAGCCCCGTCCGCCAGCGCGAGCAGCTGCTTGCGCTCGAGATGAATCGCCGTCGCGCTCGCCACGACGAGGATGAGCGCGAGTGCCACCACCGCGAATCCCAATGACAACAACGTGATCTGGCCGTCCTCGGCATCAGCTCCCGCCGGCCGCAGCCGTCCACCGATGCCCCTCATGGCGCCACTCCGAACTCCGGCACCACGGCCAGGTGCTCCGCCCGCACCGGGACCTCCATCGGCATCGTGCCGGCGAGGAAGTCCGGGACGAGCGGCAGCCGGACCGCAGCGTCGACCTGCACGTGGATGCGCGCACCTCGAGACAGGCAGGGGTCTTCGTCACAGGTGAGCCGCAGGACGTCGTCGGCGTCCACGACGATCCCCTGGTCCGCGAACGCCAGCTCGACCGCGCTGCGGGCTCGTCCGGCTGCGGCTTCCGGGTCCTCCGCCTGGCTGATGATCCGTCCACTCTCGCGGGCGGCCGCCTCGGCGGCGAACATCGCCGCCTGCACCCTGCCGAGCGTGAGGACGAGGTAGACGAGCGGGATGAGCAGCACGACGGTCACGCCGATGAACTCGACGACGGCGCTGCCCTCGTCCTCCCGCAGCCGAGCTGCCAGCCGCCGGACCGCGCTCCCCCACCTCATTCGACGACCGCCCGTCCGACGACGGTCATGCTGCCGCTCGGCCCGAGCAGCCCGAGCACCGGTATCGGCGCGCGCACGGTCACCTCGACGAGATCGAGTCCGCCCGCGGACGTCCGCCGCGCCGAGACGTCGCTACCGAAGCGAGCATGCACCGCCGTCGTGATCAACTCTCTCGTCCGCTCGACTCCCGCCGTCGCCGAGCTGCCCGCGAGCGCAGCCACGCGCGCGCCCTCGCCGGCAGAGTCGATGAGCGTGTTCCGCACGTGCAGGGCGAGGGTCAGCTGGAGCACACCGAGGAGCAGGACGACGACGAGGATCGAGACGAGCACGAACTCCACGATCGCCGAGCCGTCCTCGTCGCCGGCCAGGCGATTCCTCAGACGTCGAGCACCCGCTGCATGGCCGTCTCGAACACGTTGACGAGCGCCGGTCCGGCGATGAGCCAGATGGCGACGACGAGTCCTGCCGTCATCAAGGTCACCAGGACCCACCCGGGCACGTCGCCCCGCTCGGGCTCGAGCTCCCGGTAGCGACGGCTTAGCGCCGCCCAGTAGATGGCGAGGTGCGTCCGCATAGTTGTCTCCTTGGTCGTTTCGGGGTGTGTTCACAGGCCCACCTGCAGCAGGACGAGCCCGGGGAAGAGTGCGAACATCACGGTCACTGGCAGCACGAGGAAGACGACCGGCACCATCATCGCGATTTCCTTTTTTCCACCGAGCTCCATCAGCTCGCGGCGCGCCACCTCCCGGGCGTCCACCGCCTGGGCACGAAGGACCTCGGCGAGCGGGGTGCCCCGGTCGATGGCGACGGCGATCCCCTCGGCAAATCGGCTCACCGCCGACTGTGAGCTCCGGGCACTGAGCCGCTCCAGCGCGACCACCATCGGCGTGCCGGACCTGATCTCACCGAGCGCGATCCGGATCTGACGGGTCAGCGCACCATGGGTCGTGCGCGCCACCCGCTCCAGCGCTGCCATCGGTCCCTCGCCGGCACTGACCGCGAGCGCCAGCAGCTCGGCCACCGCCGGCAGCTCCGCCAGCATCTCGTGCTGGTGCCGTTCTGCGGCACGGGTCAGCCACCGGTCGCGGGCGATCGCGGCGCCGAGCCCGGCGACGACGAGCGCCAGCAGCCCCGCGGGCACGCTGAGACCTCGGGTGATCCCCGCGAGGAGGAGGACGACCAGCGTGACGGCGAGCGCCAGCGCGGCCCACATGACCTGCTCGAGGCGGAACTGCTCGACGGACTGCGGCCGCCCGGCGAGCTCGGTGCGACGTCGCACGCTCTGCGAGGTGCTGCCAAGGCGCTCAAGCATCCGGCCGGCATCGGCCATCACCGGCGCGAGGAGGCTCTCGAGCGTCGGGAACGGCGTGTGGTGCCGAGGCTCGACCAGCAGGCCCGACGTCGTCGGGCGCTCCCGCAGGTAGGGCGCGATGCGATCCGGCAGCCTGATCCGAGCGGCACGCAGCCGCCAGATGACGAGCCACAGGCCCAGGCCGCCGAGCAGCCCTGCGAGCCCGCCGACCACCGTGACGTTCACCGGAGCACCCGTGTCTCTTCCGGCAGCCGACTTAGGCGCACCATCAACCCGTACGCGACACCCGAGACGACGGCGCCCGTGGCGAGCACGAGGACGCCGAGCGCGGAGTTGAACGCGGCCGCCGTCTCCGCCCGCCCGCTGAGGAGGATGAGCACCACCCAGGGGGCCGCCGTCGCGAGGCGCGCCCCGTTGACCGTCCAGCTCTGCCGCGCCTCGAGCTCGCCGCGGGTGCGGAGGTCCTCACGCAGCAGCTGGGCGAGGGTCCGCAGCAGCCGGACGAGATCAGAGCCACCGACCTCACGGGTGATCCGCAGCGCCTCGATAATCCGGTCGGCCACCGGGTCCGCCAACCGTGCCTTGAGCCGGTCGAGCGCCTCCGCGAACCGGCCGGTGACCCGGTAGTCGTCGGCGAAGCGCTGGAAGTCGGCCCGGACCTCGGCCGGCCCGCGCTCGCTGAGGCTGATGACTGCCTCGGGCAGTGACATCCCGGCGCGGATCGCGGAAACGAGGTCGTCGACGACCTCCGGCCACACCGCCCGCAGCTCGCCCTGCCGCCGGCGCGCCCGTGCCCGCGCGAGCGTCGTCGGCACGATGCCGCCCATGATCGCGAAGCACACCGCGATCGGCGGGGAGCCGGAGCTTCCCAGCGTCGCGAGGAACACCAGCAGTGCGAGCACGCTGGAGGTGAAGGCGAGCGCAGCGGGAGTCACCGAGGGTGCCCCAGCCCGGATCAGCAGGTCCTGGGTCCGCTCACGCCACCCGGGTGATGTCCGGGCCGGCCGAGGCGGGGCAGGCCACATCGAGAACCAGACGAGGAGCAGCCCGACGCCGAGGACGAGTCCGGCCACCGCTCCCACGGTCACTCACCCGGCTCGCCGGCGAGCAGCCGCGCGAGGTCGACCCCCGCCTGGTCGAACCGTTCCGCGGAGCCCGGGAAGCCGGCACCTCGCACCAGCCGGCCCTCACGGCGCAGGAAGAGCTCAGCGGTCTCGACCACGCCCTCCTCCGCGCGCCCGGTGACCGCGACGATCTCGCGGACGAACCGCCGACCGTCACGATCGAGCTCGACGTGGACGACGAGATCGATGGCCGCGGCGACCGTCGGCACCACGAACGAGCTCGACACGTTCTCACCGGCGAGCAGCGGCAGCGTGCAGATCTTGGTGACCGCCTCCCGGGCGGAGTTCGCATGGATGGTGCACATCCCGGGGATCCCCGAGTTCAGCGCGATGAGCATGTCGAAGCTCTCGGCCTCGCGGACCTCGCCGATGATGATCCGGTCCGGCCGCATCCGCAGCGCCTCCTTCACCAGGCGCCGGAGCTGGACCTCGCCGTGCCCCTCGAGGTTCGGCTGGCGGCACTGCATGGCGACGACGTCCCGGTTCGCCGGCCGTAGCTCGAAGACCTCCTCGCAGGTGATCACCCGCTCACCCGAGGGAATGGCACCTGCCAAGGCGTTGACCATCGTGGTCTTGCCCGCCTGGGTGGCTCCCGAGACCAGCACGTTCAGCCCGACCAGCACCGCGGCGTCGAGGAACGCGGCCGCCTGCGGGGTCATCGAGCCGAGGGCGACAAGGTCGCTCAGCCTGGTGGCCCTCGCGATGTACTTGCGGATGTTCACCGCCCACGCCGACCGGGTGATGTCCGGGATGACGACGTGCACCCGCTCCCCCGTAGCGAGCGACGCGTCGACGAACGGTGAGGACAGGTCGAGCCGCCGCCCGGAGATCCGCAGCATCCGCTCGACGAGGTCGTGCACCTGGGTCTCGGTGAGGATCGTCGTCGTCAGCTCCGACCGGCCGGCGCGGGCGATGAACACCTTGCCCGGTTCGTTGATCCAGATCTCCTCGACCGTCGGGTCATCGAGATACCGCTGCAACGGGCCGAGACCGGCGACGGCGTCGACGATGTCCTTGGTCGTCTGCGCCGCATCCGCCACCGGCGGCACCAGCCCGGCGACCGAGCGACCGTCGTAGTCCGCGATCGCGTCGGCGACCAGCGCGCGGATGCCGTCGACATCGCGGGCAGGATCGAGCCCGCGACGTCGGATGAGCTCGCGCACCTCGTCCTCGAGAAGCGCCGTTGCCTGGTTCACGCCGGTGGTCACCCCCGTGCTCCGTGACTGGTCAAACTAGCGGGAATCCGGGGCCGTGTCAGTAGTGCAGGAGAGATCTGTGGACAACCGACAAGGCGCTGCGGGTCGTCGTCGCCGCCCTCTCCCGAAGCTCCGTCGACCAACTGGGCCATGGGTCGATCATTTGAACCCGGTGTTTCGACCCAAAAGATCGACCAAAGCCGGCGGGGCGGAGGGCGAGGGGCGGGCGGGCTACGCCTCGCGCCCCTCGCCCAGCGCCGCCGCGATCCGCCGCCGCACCACCTCGTCGTGCAGCGCCGGCGGGCCGGCGCCGTCGTCGTCCCCCTCGGCACCAGCAGGACTTCGCGTCCCCGCAGGGTCCAGCAGCCGCTGCATGCCGGCCCGCAGCACCCGCTGGTCGATCGCGACGCTGCCGGCGAGCATGAGCAGCGCTGAGCCCTGGTCCAGCGCCGTCAGCAGCGCGCCGAGGTCGGCGTCGGACAGCGGGTCACCCCCCACCCGTGACTCCGCGGCGATGCTCGTGTAGACGTCGGTCAGCTTCTCCATCCGCTTGGCAAGCTCGCCGGCGAGCTGCTCGTCGCGGGCAGCGGTGGCGACAAACTCCAGGGTGGCCAGCGCGACGCCCGTCATCGCCGCTGCCAGCGCCGGGTCCTGCCCCTCCGGCATCGCGTCCTGCGCGGTCCGCTCGAAGACGTCCCAGCCACCCTCGGCGAGCGCGGTCTCGATGTTGAGATCCATCACGGCGAGGAACAACCCGGCCTTGCCGTCGAAGTTCGAGTAGACGGCCCCCTTGGAGAAGCCGGCCTCGCGCGCGATGAGCTCGAGGTTCGCGCCGCTGTAGCCGTCCCGGGCGAACACCGCCCGCGCCGCGAACACCAGCGCCTCACGGGTCTGCCGCTGCCGGTCCCGGCGCGAGATGGGGTCGGGGAGCCGGGTCATCGCCCCATCCTAGGACTCCGAAAACTGTATTGACGTACCGAAGGTATCCAAATACTCTCAGTATCTACATACCGCGAGTATCTGAGGAGTCCTCATGACCGATGACGTTCTGCACGTCGCTGGCCTCACCCGCCGCTTTGGCGACACGGTGGCCAACGACGACATCTCGCTGCGTGTCCGGCCTGGCGAAGTGGTCGGGCTGCTCGGCCACAACGGCGCCGGCAAGACCACGCTGGTCTCCCAGGTCGTCGGCCTGCTGCGCCCCGACTCGGGGAGCATCCGCGTCGGTGAGGTCGATGCCGTCGCCGACCCCGCCGCCGCCCGCCGCCACGTCTCGCTGCAGGCCCAGGCGCAGGCACCGATCGACGGGCTCACCCCACGCATCGCGATCGAGATCGCCGGCCGGATCCGCGGACTCTCGACGCGACGCTCCCGCGCCGTCGCCCAAGAGCTCGCCGAGGAGCTGGACATCACCGCCTGGCTCGATCAGCGCGCACTGCCCGAGGGCCGCGGCCTGTCCGGCGGCATCCGGCGCCTCGTCGCGTTCGCGATGACCGTCGCCGCCCCCACCCCGCTGCTCGTCCTCGACGAGCCGACCAACGACATCGACGCCTCCCGCCGCCGGCTGCTCTGGACCGCGGTACGCCGCCGCGGCGACGACGGCGCCGGCGTCCTGCTCGTCACCCACAACGTCACCGAGGCCGAGCGGATCGTCGACGAGCTCGTCGTCCTCGACCACGGCAAGGTGGTCGCCAGCGGCTCCCCGGCGCGGCTGCGCGGCACCCAGGACAGCGACCTGCGGCTCGAGCTGCAGCTACCACCCGACGGCGCCGACCCAGCCGACCCCACCGACCAGCCGCACCAGCTGCCGGTCACCGCGCTGCGCCACGTCCGCGCCGGCCGGCGGGTGCTGCTCACCGTGCCCGCCGACGAGGCCGCCGCCGCCGTCACCTGGGCCACCGCGCTGCGCGGCAAGGACCTCATCGACGGCTACGTCCTCGCCCCCGCCACCCTCGAGGACGCCTACCTCGGCCTCACCTCCGCCGCCCCCGACGCCGCACTCGCCACCACGGAGCCCAGCCATGCCTGAAACACTCACCGCACCCGCGCTCCCCCGCCCGGTCGACGCCGGCCTGTGGACCGGCTACCGCACCCTGCTGCGCTGGCAGGTCGCCCAGATCGGCCCGCTGCTGCCGCTCGTCGTCGTCATCCAGGCGCTGCTGGCCGCCGGCATCATCATTGGCTTCGGCTTCCTCATCCCCGACATCGACCACGCCACCGCGCTGTTCCTGTCCACCGGCGCGCCGACCGTGCTGCTGCTGACCATCGGGCTGGTGATCGTGCCGCAGGGCGTGGCCCGGGCCCGCACCGACGGCACCTTCAACTACATGCGCTCGCTGCCGCTGGCCCGGCCGCTGCTGCTGGCGGCCGACATGACCGTGTGGCTGTTCATCGCGCTGCCGAGCGTCGCCGTTGGCGTGCTGGTCGCCTGGCTGCGCTACGACCTCACCTTCAGCTTCGACTGGCCGGTGCTCATCGCCGCCGCGCTGCTCGTCACGGTGATGGCCACCGCCGTCGGCTACGCGATCGCGGTCACCCTGCAGCCGATGCTCGCCCAGCTCGTCAGCCAGGTGCTGGTGTTCTTCGTGCTGCTGTTCTCGCCGATCACCTTCCCGGCGACCCAGCTGCCGCAGTGGTTCCAGACCGTCCACGACGTGCTGCCGGTCCGCCCCGGCGCCGACCTGCTGCGCGCCGGCCTCGCCTCGGACACCTTCACCGCCGACGGCCGCGACCTCGCCGTGCTGGTCGCCTGGACGGTCGTCGGGATCGCGGTGACGCTCCGGGCGCTGGTGCGGCGGCAGTGACGGCCGACCGGAATACGCCGCCACCACCCTCAGTTGCACCGTCGCAGAGGACGAGGGACGCGTCATAGCGGCGTTCGTCACCCGACGCTAATTCAGGTGCACGACCCCCGTACCGGCCGCATACACTCCGATGCGGTGTGCGAGGTCGCCCGTCACGGGTACGACCAGTAGCCGCGGCACGACCCGGCACTCGATACCACCACCCGAGGAGCCCCATGAGCGTCGACCAGCGCGCTGACACCGTCGCGCCCAGCCCGACCACACCCACCACCGCCGACGCCTCGCTCTCACCGCAGGTGAAGCTGGTCATCGGCGTGCTCCTCGTCGCCTCGTTCGTGATGATCCTCAACGAGACCGTCATGAGCGTGGCGATCCCGCGGCTGATGACGGAGTTCTCGGTGACCGCCGCGACCGCCCAGTGGCTGACGACCGCGTTCATGCTCACGATGGCCGTGGTCATCCCGACCACCGGGCTGATCCTCACCCGGTACTCGACCCGCTCGGTGTTCATCGGCGCGATGTCGCTGTTCAGCGCCGGCACCCTGCTGGCGGCGGTGGCGCCGGTCTTCCCGGTGCTCGTCGCGGCCCGGGTGATCCAGGCGAGCGGCACCGCGATCATGCTGCCGCTGCTCATCACCACGGTGCTGACCTTCGTGCCGGTGTCCCGCCGCGGCCGCACCATGGGGCTGATCTCGATCGTCATCGCCGTTGCCCCGGCGGTGGGCCCGACCTTCTCCGGGTTCATCCTCGCCAACCTCAGCTGGCGCTGGATGTTCCTCGCCGTGCTGCCGATCGCGCTGGTGGCGCTGGCCGTCGGTGCCGCACTCGTCAAGAACATCACCACCCCGCGGGCGGTGCCGGTCGACGTCGTCTCCATCGTGCTGTCCGCGGTGACCTTCGGCGGCCTCATCTACGGGCTCAGCAGCATCGGCGAGGCGACCCAGGGCAACGCGCTCGTCTCGCCGGCCATCCCGCTCGGGATCGGCACCGTGACGCTCGTGCTCTTCGTGTGGCGCCAGCTGCGGCTGCAGCGTGACGACGCCGCGCTGCTCGACCTGCGCCCGTTCCGGTCACGGACCTTCACGGTCGGCATCACGATGATGCTCATCTCGATGGGCGCGATGTTCGGCACCCTCATCCTGCTGCCGATGTACCTGCAGAACATCATGGGCCTCACCACGCTGGAGACCGGCCTCGTGCTCTTCCCCGGCGGCCTGACCATGGGGCTCATCGCCCCGTTCGTCGGCCGGCTGTTCGACAAGGTCGGGCCGCGGCCGCTGGTCATCCCCGGCTCCATCGTGCTCGCCACCGCCCTCGGCCTGATGACCCTGCTGACCGCCGACAGCCCGACGTGGCACGCGGTGGCCATCCACGTCACGCTGAGCATCGGGCTCGGCTTCCTCATGACGCCGCTGATGACGTCGGCGCTCGGCTCGGTCGAGCCGGCGCTCTACTCCCACGGCAGCGCCATCATGAACACCCTGCAGCAGCTCGCCGGCGCCGCCGGCACCGCGCTGTTCATCACCATCATGAGCACGCGCACCGCCGCGGGCCTGGACGACGGCCTCGACCCCGTCGCGGCGCAGGCGGCCGGGATCCACGACGCGTTCCTCTGGGGTGCCGGGGTCGCGCTGGCGGCCGTGGCGATCTCGTTCCTCGTCCGGCGTCCGGCGGCGCCGGCTACCGAGGAGCGCTGACCCGCTCGGTCGCGATCCGGAAGCCGGCGGCGACCAGCCGGTCCGCCAGCACCGCGCCGAGCGCGGTCGCCGGTGTGAGGACGCCGCCCCCGCCGGGCAGCCCGGTGCCGGCGGCGAGGGCCACCGCGGTCTGCCCGAGCATGACGGCGGTAGCCGCGTAGCCCGGGTCGCCGTCGGCCTCGACGGTGGTGCCGTACTGCTGCCCGCTGGCGGTACGGGCGAGCACCTCCATCCGGAAGTGCCCGGTGCGGCGGGTCTCCTCGTCCGGCCCCTCGCCCGGGGACGGCAGCAGCCGGTCGGCGAGCTGGCGTGCGCCGGGCAGCGCGAGCGCCACGACGGCGGCGTCCAGGCCCAGCGCCAGGGCTTGTGCCCGACGACGGGCCCGGCTCCCCCGCCCGAGCGCGACGACCTCGCGGTAGCGGAAGGACCGGCCGTAGCGCCAGCCGAGCAGCGCGTTGCTGCGGTGCACGACCCGCGTGTTGATGCCGGCCATCGGGAACGGCGCCACCCAGGTGCCGGTCGCGGCGTCCTGGAACGCTCGGGAGGGAGCCTGCTGGTCGAGGTCCGGCTCGGCATCACGGTCGGGGCTGAGGGCGTACGGGTCGGCGAGGACGCGACGGGCGCCCGGGTCGCGTGCCGCCATCAGCTGCAGCCGCATCGAGTCCACCGTCCCGCCGCTCAGCCCACCGGCGAGGTCCCGCACGGTCAGCGTCGTCTCCCGCAGCTGCCCCGCGCCGTCGGCGCGGGCACGCTCCGCGGTGAGCAGCACGCCGAGGTCCGACGGGACGGAGTCGAAGCCGGCGGCGTGGACGATCCGCGCCCCGGTCCGGCGGGCGACCTCGTGGTACCGCAGGCTGCTCTCCCGGATGAACAGCACCTCACCGGAGAGATCGGCATAGTGCGTGCCGTGCTCCGCGCAGGCGCGGACGAGGGGCAGCCCGTGCCGTGCGTACGGGCCGACGGTGCTCACCACCACCCGGGCGCGGTCCGCGAGCGCTGCCAGCCCGACGTCGTCGGCAGCGTCGACCACGTGCAGCTCCCATCCGGCGGCCGCCGGGCCCAGCCCGTCCCGCACCGCCTCGAGGCGCTGCAGCGACCGGCCGGACAGCCCGATCCGCAGCTGCGAGGCGTGGTGGGCGAGGTGCTCGGCCACCAGCCGGCCGACGAAGCCGGTGGCGCCGTGCACGACGACGTCGAGCGGGCGGTCCGGTTGCTCCATCTACCGAGCGTAGGTCGGTCCGGCCGGTCGCGCCCGGTGCGGCGGTCGATGGGTGAGGCGGGCGCGGCGCCGAGGTCACCGTGGCGGCTTGCCGGCCCGGATGAGCGCGACCAACCCGATCCCGCCGAAGACCACGGCGCCGAGCACGCCGAGAACGACCTTAACCGCCGGTGTCACACGAGGGACCGCCGACTCCGGCAGCGCCGTCGGGTCCAGCACCGTCACGACCGTCGCGACCAGCCGTGACTCCGGCTCGATCACGACGAGGGCGATGGTCGCCGCCATGAGGGGCACCCCACGACGACTCGCGCCAGCCCCGGTCGCTTCGTTCTGCTCACGCCGCCCCCCCCTCGCACGTCCCGGAGATCACGCGTCAGCCGGCCGGCAGGTACTCGAAGCGGCGCACCTCCACGGTGGTGTCGGTCGGCTGGCCGTTGCTCGACGCGTAGACCCCGATCCACAGCCCGAGGAAGCCGCCGGTGGCGACGCTGTCGAGGGTCCGCCCGTCGGCCACCGCGACCGTCACCGGCGCACTCCCCGCCGCCCCCGCCAGCCCAGCCACCCCCGCCAGCAAGGCGTAGTCCTGCCCGCGGGCGCTGACGGTCAGCGTCACCTCGCCCGCCGGCAGCACCACCTCACCGAGCGTCACCTCGGTGCCGTCGCGACGGTGGACGACGACGGCGCGTCGCACCGGCCCGCCCACGTCCGGCCCGGGTCCGGTGATGACGCCGGTGACGAACAGCCGGACGTGGTCCTGCTCGGACTGCCGCACCACCAGGCCCGCCTCCTCCCCCGGGCCGAGATCCGCTCGGATCACTGCACGCACGTCGACGTCGCGGTGCTGCTGGCGGACACCGAGGAACGCCGGGGTGCCGGCCTCGGCGAGCGTCGTCGTGCGCACCCGCAGCGACCATCCCTCGCCGGCCGGCGTGGCGACCTCGACGACCGGCCGGCGCAGCGCCGTCCACCGGAGGTCGTCGGGGAGCACCACGCCGGCCGCCTCGCCCTGGGCGGCGCCGGGCTGCCACGGCTGCCCGCCCGGCACCTCGACCGTCGCCGGCAGCCGCCCCTCGCCCGGCGCGAAGACCGGCCACCCGCCCTGCCACTCCACCGGGACGAGGAACGTCTCGCGGCCGAGCGGGTAGTGGTAGCCGCCGTAGGGCCGCATACCGAGCAGCAGCGCCCACCAACCGCCGTCGCCGTCGGCCACGAGGTCCGCATGACCGACGCCGACGACGTCGACGTCGCGCCCGAGGTGCCGGTGGGTGAGCACCGGGTTGCCCCGGTTGCCGGTGTACGGCCCGGTGACCGACTCGGCCCGCGCGACGGACACCGCGTGGTGGAACTCGGTGCCGCCCTCCGCGGTGAGCAGGTAGTACGTGCCCTCGACCTTGTACAGGTGCGGCGCCTCGGACCACACGACGTCGCGCAGTGCGCCGGTCCACAGCACGTGCTCCGGGCCGATCAGCTCGAGCCGCTGCCGGTCGAGCTCGCGGAGCCAGATCTCGGTCTGGTCGTGCCACTGCGGGGCGCGGGCCGGGCGGGTGCCGTGCAGCCACACCCGGCCGTCGTCGTCGAAGAAGATCGACGGGTCGATGCCGTCGGCGTCCAGCCACACCGGCGCCGACCACGGGCCAGCCGGGTCGGTCGCGGTCATGAGGAAGTTCCCGCCGCGCGCCGCGTCACGTTGGTCCACCAGCGTGCAGACCAGCCAGAACACGCCGTCGTCGTGGCGGATGGTCGGGGCGTACAGCCCGCCGGAGGAGGCGATGCCGTCGAGGTCGAGCTGGTCCGCCCGGTCGACGACGTGGCCGAGCTGCTCCCAGCTGACCAGGTCGCGGCTGTGGAACACCGGCAGGCCCGGGAAGTACTCGAAGGTCGAGGTCACCAGGTAGTAGTCCTCGCCCACCCGGCACACCGACGGGTCCGGGTAGCAGCCGGGCAGCACCGGGTTGGGCGCGGTGGTCATCGGACCGCCACTGCCGCCGGCGCGACCGCCACGGTCACCTGCCGGGGGTCGGCCGTCGTTACCTCGTGCACGTCGCCGGTGATTGCGAGCGTTGCGCGGGGGGTGGCCGTACCGGGGATGGTCCGCCGGGCGGCCTGGCGGTCGTTGGTGATGACGCCGCCGGTCTCGTGGCCCACGTCGGCTCCGCGCGCCGACGCCGCCGCGTGCGAGGCGACCCACACCTCAACGTCGCCCGGCTCCACCACTCGCACCAGGCGCCGGTCGGCGAACGCGAACCGGCTCGTCGGGACGGTCAACGTCAACCGGAGGGCCTCGCCCGGCTGCAGGGTCACCCGGCCGTAGCCGAGCAGCTGCGCGACCGGTCGGGCCACCGAAGCCCGCACGTCGTGCCCATAGAGCTGCACCGTCTCGGTGCCTGCGACGTCCCCGGTGTTGGTCACCGTGACCGCGACGGTGAAGCTTCCACCGGCCGTCACCTCGGCGTCGGTGACGAGGTCGTCGTAGCCGAAGCCGGTGTAGGACAGCCCGAAGCCGAACGGCCGGGTCGGGGTGGAGTCGGCGGTCGTGACGTCCGACGGGCCACCGAGCGCCGGGTGGAGGTAGGTGTAGGGCTGCGCCCCGGCCGACCGGGGCAGCGACACCGGCAGCCGGCCGGAAGGGTTGACCGCCCCGGTGAGCACGCCGGCAATGGCGGTGGCGCCCTCCTCGCCGGGGAAGAACGCCTGCAGCACCGCGGCCGGCCGGGGGCCGGGGCCGTCCAGCGCCCAGCCGACGACGTACGGCCGGCCGGTAACGAGCACCATGACCACCGGCGTCCCGGCGGCCACCACCGCCTCGACGAGCTCGCGCTGCACCCCGGGCAGCTCGAGCGACTCGACGTCGTTGCCCTCCCCCACGGTGCCCCGGCCGAACAGGCCGGCCTGGTCCCCGACCACCACCACCGCGACGTCCGCTGCCTCGGCAGCCGTGACGGCGTCGGCGAACCCGGCGGTGTCGGTGCCCTCGACGGTGCAGCCCTCGGCGAGCAGCAGCTCCGGTGGCGTCCCGCCGGCCTCACCGAACGCGGTGCGCAGCGCCTGTGCCACCGTGGGCAGCTCGATCCCGGTCACGCTCTGCGGGTGGTGCGGCAGCACGTGGTTGACGAAGGAGTAGCAGCCCAGCAGGGCCTCGCCGCGGTCGGCATTGGGGCCGATGACCGCGACCCGGGCCGGCGCCGCGGACCGGCCGACAAGCGGCAGCACGCCGTCGTTGGTCAGCAGCACCACCGACTCCTCGGCGATCCGGCGGGCCAGCGCGCGGTGTCGCGGTGAGTCGAGATCGACCGTCGTCGGCGGCTCATCCTCGAAGGCCCCCGGATCGAGCAGCCCGAGCTCCTCCTTCTGCCCGAGCACCCGCAGCACCGCCCGGTCGACGTAGCGCTCGTCGAACCGACCGTCGCGGATGCGCTCGGCGAGCGGCTCCAGGTAGGCGTCCCCCGAAGGCAGCTCGACGTCGATGCCCGCCTCCACCGCGAGCGCCGCCGCCTCACCGCGGTCGGCGGCGACCCGGTGCATCACCTCGAGGAAGCCCACCGAGAAGTAGTCGGCGACGACGGTGCCATCGAAGCCCCAGGTCTCGCGCAGCAAGGTGGTGAGCAGCTCGGGGCTAGCGCCGGCCGGCACGCCGTCGACGTCGTTGTAGGCGTTCATCACCGACCGGGCGCCGCCGTCGAGCACCGCCATCTCGAACGGCGGCAGGTAGACGTCGGCGATCTCCCGCGGGCCGGCGCTCACCGGGCCGTGGTTGCGCCCCGCCGCCGAGCCGGAGTAGCCGACGAGGTGCTTGAGGGTGGCGTGCACCCCGGCCGCCTGCAACCCGCGGACATAGGCAGTGCCGACGGTGGCGACGAGGTACGGGTCCTCCCCGATGGCTTCCTCCACCCGGCCCCAGCGCGGGTCGCGGACGACGTCGAGCACCGGCGCCAGCCCCTGATGGACACCCAGCTCACGCATCGAGTCGCCGATCGCCCGGGCAGCCTCCTCGATGAGCGCTGGGTTGAAGGTGGCCCCCCACGCCAGCGGCGTCGGGTAGCTCGCCGCCCGCCAGGCGGCCAGCCCGGTGAGGCACTCCTCGTGGACCAGCGCCGGGATCCCCAGCCGAGTCTCCCGCTTGAGCCGGCGCTGCTCGGCCCACAGCCAGCCGGCGCGCTCCACCGGGTCCACCGGCCGGGTGCCGTAGACCCGGGTGTAGTGCCCGATGCCGTCCCGGGTGATCTCCGCGAGGCGGGTGGTGGGCGCCTGCCCGGCGGTCATCTCGGACTGCAGCGGGGCCACCGAACCGCTCTGGTCGAGCCAGTAGCCGACGAGCTGGGCAAGCTTCTCCGCCAGGCTCATCCGGGCATGGATCCGGCGGACACGCTGCGAGACCGCCGGCATGGCGGGGACGAGGTCGGACACGTGACGCTCTCTTTCGGTTGTGCCAGTGGTGGTGCGAGGTGCGGGCCGGACGGCGGGGTGGTGCAGGCGGCTTCAGCCCTTGACGGCGCCGGTGAGTCCGCCCACGATGCGTTTCTGGAAGAACGAGAAGAAGATGAGCGCCGGGATCATCGACAGCGAGGTGAACGCCAGGACGCGGGCGGTGTCGACCGAGTACTGCGAGGCAAAGGCCTGCACCCCCAGCGGCAGGGTGTAGGACGCCTCGTTGCCCAGGATGAACAACGGCAGCAGGTAGCTGTTCCAGCTCGCGATGAACGCCAGGATCCCCACGGTCACCACACCCGGGACCGACAGCGGCACCACCATCCGGAAGAAGAAGCTGAGCCGGCTCGCGCCGTCGATCGCCGCCGCCTCCTCCAGCTCCTTGGGGATCGCCCGCAGGAACGGAACGAGGATGATGATCGTCACCGGCAGCGCGAAGGCGATCTGCGGGACGATGATGCCGGTGAGGCTGTTCATCATCCCCAGGTCCCGGATGAGGATGTACAGCGGGGTGATCGCCACCGTGATGGGGAACATCAGGCCCGCGGCGAACAGCGAGTACATCGCCCCGCGGCCGCGGAACTCGTAGCGGGCGATGACGTAGCTGGCCATCACGCCCAGCACCACGACGCCGGTGGTGGTCCCCACGGCCGCGATCGTGGAGTTGCCGATCTGCCGCCAGAACACCGAGCTCACCAGGACGTCGACGTAGTTGCCGACCACCCAGGGGCCCGGCAGCCCGGAAGGGTCGGTGGTGATCTGGGAGTTCGTCCGGAAGCCGCCCAGCACGATGAACAGGACGGGCGCGACGCAGATACCGACGAAGAAGAACGCGACCAGGTAGGTGAGCGGGCCGCCGCGGCCCAGTCGGGTGCCCTTGCCTCGCGCCGCGGTCGTCTGCCGTGGCGCGGTGATGGCCGCCATCACTTCTTCCTTTCGGTGAGGGCGCCGGCGGTGTCCCGCCGAAGCACGTAGCGCTGGTAGATCAGGGCGATGGTCAGCGAGATGAGGAACAGCACCA
Source organism: Georgenia sunbinii (assembly GCF_036421875.1). Lineage (NCBI taxonomy): Bacteria > Bacillati > Actinomycetota > Actinomycetes > Allobogoriellales > Allobogoriellaceae > Georgenia > Georgenia sunbinii. The sequence continues at coordinate 58,490 of NZ_JAZGOL010000008.1, forward strand.
CGGCGGCGGCGTTGCCGAAGCCGTAGCTCGCGGCATTGCGCCCGTACATGACCATGTAGATGGCCATCGTCGAGGTGCCCGCGGTGGCCGAGACGTACTGGCCCCAGATGATGTAGACGAGGTCGAAGAGCTGCAACGAGCCGATGATCGACAAGAACGCCCAGATCCGGATGGTGGGGCCGAGCAGCGGCAGCGTGATGCGCCGCTGGGTCTGCCAGTAGGACGCGCCGTCGATGGCCGCGGCCTCGAACAGTTCCTCGGGGATGCTCTGCAACCCGGCGAGGAAGAGGATGACTGCGAAGCCGATGTACTTCCACGAGATGATCATCATCAGCGACCAGATCGCGACGTCCGGGTCCGACAGCCAGTCCACCGTCCAGTCCGGCAGCCCCATCTTGGTGAGGAAGTCGTTGACCGCCCCGGTGGTCTGGAGCATGAGGCTCCAGCCGACCCCGACGATGACCTCGGAGATGACGTAGGGCATGAAGATGAGGACCCGGACGATCGACCGTCCGCGGATCCGCTGGTTGAGCAGCAGGGCGATGGCCACCGCCGCCGGCCCCTGGATGATGAGAGACATGACCACGATGAACCCGTTGTGCTGCAGCGCGTCGTGGAAGACCGGGTCCTGCAGGATGATGCGGTAGTTGTCGAGGCCGACGAAGTCCGTCGCCGGCCCGTAGCCGTTCCACCGGAAGAAGCCGTAGTAGGCCGCCATCAGCACCGGGAAGATGACGAACCCGAGGAAGACGATGATGGCCGGCCCGGACAGCAGCGCGATCTCCGCGCGCTTGCGCCAGTCGGCCCGGCCCCGTCGCGGCGACCGGCGGGCGGAGGACGACGCCGTGACGGCGCCGCCCCCCGCCCCGGTCGAGGAGCCCCCGGGCGAGGACGACTTCAGGGCCAGCGCGTTCTCGCCCGAGGAGTCACTCATGGTGCCTGCTAGCCCCGAGCGGCGGAGTCGTTGACTGCGGCGACGATGCCGGCCGGGTCACCCTGGCCCGCGAGCAGCTCGACGACACCGGCGTTGAGTGCGTTACCGACGTTCTGACCGAACAGGGTGTCGAGCCAGACCATGACGTACGGGGCGTTGTTGTAGTACTCGAGGATGTCCTGCAGGGCACCCTCCTCGACAACTCCCTGAGCCTCCTGGCTGGCGGGCACCGTGTGGAACGCCTGGGCGTAGCCCTCCTGGTACTCCTGCTGCATGAAGAAGTTGAGGAACGCGGTGCACTCCTCCTGCGGGGCGTCCACGGAGCACGAGTACCCATCGACGCCACCCATCATCGCGGCCGGGTCACCCGCGCCGCCCTCGACGGCCGGGAACGGGAACCAGCCGAGGTCTGCCAGCGGCTGCTCGTCGGGGGTCAGCGAGGCGATGACGCCGGGGTTCCAGGCCCCCATGAGCTCCATGGCTGCCTCGTGGTTGGCCAGCAGCCCCGCCGAGGAACCGGCGCCCTGCTGAGCAGCCGTGGTGAGGAAGCCGTTGTTGAAGGGCTCGGTGTCGGCCAGCGCCTGCAGCTCCTCGCCGGCCTGCAGCCAGCACTGGTCCTCGAAGGTGCCGGACTCTGCGGCGGCCTCCATCGTGTCCTGGGAGCAGGCACGCAGCGCGAAGAAGTAGTACCAGTGCGCGGCGGGCCAGGCATCCTTCGCGCCGAGGGCGATCGGTGCGATACCGGCGTCCTTGAGGGCGGTGACGGCGTCGTCCAGCTCCGCCATCGTCGTCGGGGGGCTGTCGATGCCGGCCTCGGCGAAGAGGTCCTGGCTGTAGAAGATGCCACCGGGCAGGACCGCGGTCGGCATGCCGTAGACGTCGCCGTTCACCGTGAACGCACTGAATGCGCCCTCACCGACGGCCGTCCTCGTCGCGTCGTCGATGTGGTCGCTGATGTCCATCACCTGGCCGGCGTTGACGACGTCGGCGAGCTTGCCACCGCCGCGAGCCATGAAGATGTCCGGCGCGTCGCCGGAGTTGAGGGCGGTCTGCAGCTTGCCGTCCATGTCCTCGTTCTGGATGGACTGGATGTCGATGGTGACGCCCGGGTTGGCGTCCTCGAAGGCAGCGACCGTGTCTTCCCAGTAGGCCTTGCCCTCTCCGGTGGTGGAGTTGTGCCAGAAGGTCATCGCGACGTCGCCGTCGCCCGAGCCTGTGTCATCACCGTCACTGCCGCCGCAGGCGGTGAGCCCGAGGGCACCGATCACCGCCGCAGCGGCGATCGCGAGAGTCTTCCTAGCCATCATGAGAATCCGTCCTCTGGTCGGGGCGAGCGGGTGGAGAGGTCGTCGTCACTGACGTCGCGGCGGTAGGTGTCACGCCTGGTGTGCGGCTCGCCATCGAAGCACTTCCCCGTCGTCGTCAGCGGTGGATGTGACAGGACTATGGCAGCGCCGACACGATGGTGTCAATCGTTATCGATAACGTTTTACTAACGTAGGCTCTCGGCTCATGAGGCAGCGGGTCACCATCAGGGATGTCGCCGTGGCGGCAGGCGTGTCGGTGGCGACCGTGTCGAAGGTGATCAACGCGCGTTACGGCGTCGCGACGTCGACCTCCTCGCGGGTGCAGGCGGTCATCGACGACCTCGGCTACGAGTCGAGCCTCGTCGCGCGGGGCATGCGGTCGCGCCGGACGAACGTCATTGGCGTCGTCGTCGCCGAGTTCGAGCCGTTCAGCGCCGAGATCCTCAAGGGGGCGGCGATCGCGCTGGAGGACACCGACTACGCCTTGCTCGCCTACACCGGCGCCCGCCAGAGCCGGGGCGCCGGCTGGGAGCGCCGTTACCTCTCCCAGCTGAGCGGCACCCTCATCGACGGCGCGCTCATGGTCACTCCCACCGTGGTCGACGCCGACCCTGGCGTACCGGTGGTCTCCATCGACCCGCACGCCGGGCCGGCCGGGCTGCCCACCGTCGAGGCCGACAGCCTCACCGGGTCGGTGCTCGCGGTCCGTCACCTCGTCGCCCTGGGGCACACCCGGATCGGCTTCATCGCCGGACGGCCCGACCTGCAGTCCTCGGCGCTGCGCGAGGCAGGTTACCGCCAGGCGCTCACCGAGGCCGGGCTGCCGGTCGACGCGGACCTCGTGCGGGTGGGTGACTACCGGCGCGACTCCGCGCACGACCTCAGTGCCGAGCTGCTCTCCCTCCCCCAGCCACCGACGGCGATCTTCGCCGCCAACGACCTCTCCGCCCTCGGGGTGATCGCGCTCGCCCACGAGCGCGGGCTGGACGTGCCGGGCGACCTGTCCGTCGTCGGCTTCGACGACATCCCCGACGCGGCGTCCGCGGTGCCGCCGCTGACCACGGTGCGCCAGCCGATCCAAGCGATGGGCTCGGCCGGCATCCGGATGCTCCTCGAGCTGATGGCCGACCGCCCGGTGGCGCAGACCCACCTGCGGCTGCCGGTCTCACTGGTGCCGCGGTCGAGCACCGCCCCGCCGCGCGCCGCCGGTCAGGGCTCGAGCACGAGCTTGCCGTAGACCTCGCCGTGCTCGAGCCGGGCGAGAGCGGCGGCCGCCTCGCTCAGCGGCAGCACGTCGTCGATGTGCGGCCGGGCGCCGGTGGCGACGAGGAACGCGGTGAGCAGCCGCAGCTCCTCGAGCGTGCCCATCGTCGAGCCGACGACGCTCACGCTGCGGAAGAACACCCGGGACAGCTCCGCCGGCGGCATCGCGCCCGAGGTCGCGCCGGCCACCGCGATGGTCCCGCCGGGTCGCACCACCCGCAGCGAGTGCGCCCAGGTGGCCTCGCCCACCGTCTCCACGACCGCGTCGACCTGGTCCGGCAGCCGGGCGCCGGACTCGAACACCTCGTGGGCGCCCAGCGCACGGGCGCGATCGTTGCGCTCCGGGTCCCGGCCGCACACCCACACCTCCAGGCCGGCGGCCCGCGCGAGCAGGATCGACGCCGTCGCCACCCCGCCCCCGGCGCCCTGCACCAGCACCCGCTGCCCCGGCCGCAGCGCGGCGGCATGGAACAGCAGCCGGTAGGCGGTGAGGTAGGCGGTCGGCAGGCAGGCCGCCTCGGCCCAGCTGAGCTCGGCCGGCTTGGCGACGACGTTGCCGGCCGGCACCCAGACCCGTTCGGCCAGCGTGCCGGGGTAGACCTCGGACAGCAGGCTGCGCCGCGGGTCGAGGGTCTCGTCGCCGCGCCAGTGCGCGCCTGCGACCACCGCGTGGACGATCACCTCGTTGCCGTCCTCGTCGGTGCCGGCGGCGTCGCAGCCGAGCACCATCGGCAGCCGATCGGCGGGCAGCCCGACGCCCCGCAGCGACCAGAGGTCGTGATGGTTGAGCGCGGCCGCGCGCACCGTCACCGGCACCCAGCCCGGCCGCGGTGGCCCCGGGTCCTCGAGCTCCCCGACGACCAAGCCCCGCAGCGGGTTCTCGGCGTCCTGGCTGTCGACGTAGACGGCGCGCATCACCCCAGCGTGCCACGCCCGGCGCCGCCGTGGCGGCCGGGCGACCGGTCTCGTGCAGCGCGCAGTGCCGTCGGTGTGGGACGATGGACGGCGGAAACCGCCCGCGGGGCGGGCCGGAGACTCAGGAGGATGCCATGAGCAAGCGTGGACGGAAGCGCAAGGCGCGTCGCAACACCAAGGCGAACAGCGGCAAGCGCCCCAACAGCTGACACCAGCCGACACCGCGAGAGGCCGACCCGCCACGGGTCGGCCTCTTGCCGTTCTCCCCAGCGACCCTGGCGGTGGTGCTGGTCAGCCGCTGACGGCGGTGCTGGTCAGTCCCGCGCCCGCAGCATGCTGATCTGCGCGACGACGCGCAGCCGCAGCCCGGTCGGCGCCGTCTCGGCGCAGGAGCGCCGCAGCAGCAGCCGCAGGTGCGTCTCGGCGTCGGTCGCCTCGCGGCACGTCGGGCACAGCCGCACGTGCTCACGCAGCCGGGCGCACTGCGCCTCGCTGATCTCGGAGTCGACGAACTCGTAGAGCTGCTCGAGCAGCTCCTCGCAGTTGCACGGACCGGGCGGGACGGTGCCCGGCTCGGGGGCGGTGTCATAGGTCATGAGCGGGCCTCAGTGGTCATGCCGAGCTCGCGGGCGTGGTCGGCGAGCCGTTCGCGCAGCTGGCGCCGTCCTCGGTGCAGCCGCGACATCACGGTGCCGATCGGCGTCTCCATGATCTCGGCGATCTCCTTGTACGCGAAGCCCTCGACGTCGGCCAGGTACACCGCGATCCGGAAGTCCTCCGGCAGCGCGTTCAGCGCGTCCTTGATCTCCGAGTCGGGCAGCTTGTCCATCGCGTCCATCTCCGCCGAGCGCAGTCCCCTGGAGGTGTGCGAGGCGGCCCGGTGGATCTGCCAGTCCTCGACGTTGTCGGCGTCGGACTGCAGCGGTTCGCGCTGCTTCTTGCGGTAGGTGTTGATGAAGGTGTTGGTGAGGATCCGGTACAGCCAGGCCTTGAGGTTGGTCCCGGGCTTGTACTGGTGGAAGGCGGCGTAGGCCTTGGTGAAGGTCTCCTGGACGAGGTCCTCGGCGTCGGCCGGGTTGCGCGTCATCCGCATCGCGGCGCCGTAGAGCTGGTCGAGGAAGGGCAGCGCATCGGCCTCGAAGCGCAGCGCGCGCTGCGCGTCACTCTCCTCGACGGGTGCGCGATCCTGGTCCTCACCAATGGTCTCGGTCATCACTCCCGAGCCTAGCCCGCCCACCCGGGAGCGCGCGCCGACCGGCCGCTCCTCGGCTGGCTGCACCTCGGCCGGCCACGCGTCGGCCGACGGCCAGCCGCCGGGCCGGGCTGCGCCGTCGCCGGCGGTGAGGTCCGCGACGGGCGCGGTCGTCGTACAGGTCATGATCGGTCTAACCCCCGCGGGCGCCCCGACATTCCCGACCGCACTCACGGGCCACCACTCGCCACGTCGGCTCTCATGAGGTAGCAATGGTGTATGAGCCTCTCCCGCCGCCTTGCCCGCCCCCTGCTGGCCTCGTCGTTCCTCGCGAGCGGCCTGGACGCGCTCCTTCGGCCCGACGCGCACGTCGTGAAGTTCCGCGAGGTCGAGTCCCTGCTCGAGAAGGCCGGGGTACCGCCCGCCGTCACCGGCGACACCAAGCTCCTCGTGCGCGTCAGCGGCGCGGTCACGCTCGTCGCCGCAGGCATGCTCGCGACCAACCGCAACCCGCGGTCCGCCGCGCTCGCGCTGGCGGCGCTGACCGTCCCGATCACCATCGCCAACAACCCGGTGTGGAGCACCCGGGACAAGTCCGAGCGCAAGCGGATGCGTGACGGCCTGCTCCAGGGCGCCAGCCTCGTCGGCGGGCTCGCGCTCGCCGGGCTCGACCGCGACGGGAAGCCCTCGCTGGTCTGGCGCGCCGCCAACACCCGCGAGCACAAGGCGCTCATCCGCGAGATCAAGGCCGCCGCCAAGGAGACGAAGGCCGACCTCAAGTCGTCGCTCAAGGGCTGACCGGGGCCGCGGCTCATCGGCGCCGGCCGGGCCCGGTCGGGGCCGATCGGTGGGCAGAATGACCTGTCGGCGGCAGGCTTGGCTACTCTCGTACCCATGGCACCTGAGATCACATCCGCCGAACTTGCCTGGCCCGCGCCCGTGGCCGAGGGCCCGCTCGACGCCGTCGTGCCGGTTCCTGGCTCCAAGTCACTGACCAACCGCTACCTGCTGCTCGCGGCGCTCGCCGCCGAACCCACCCAGCTCCACCGTCCGCTGCACTCGCGCGACTCCGTGCTCATGATCGAGGCGCTGCGCGCGCTCGGCACCCGCATCGAGAACGTCGACGCCGAGGGCCGGCCCGACCCGGCCGGCACCGATCTGCTCATCGACCCCGCCCCGCTCGTCGGTCCCGCCACCGTCGACTGCGGGCTCGCCGGCACCGTGATGCGTTTCGTCCCGGCACTGGCGAGCATCGCCGACGGCGAGATCACCTTCGACGGCGACGAGCGCGCCCGGGAACGTCCCATGGGCGCGCTCATCGACGTGCTGCGCGACCTCGGCGCGCAGGTCGACGACGACGGCCGCGGCACGCTGCCGTTCACCGTCCACGGCACCGGCTCGCTGCCCGGCGGCGAGGTCGAGGTCGACGCCAGTGCCTCGAGCCAGTTCGCCTCCGCGCCGCTGCTCGTCGCACCGGCGCTGGCCAACGGCATCACCCTGGTGCGCCGCGGTCCGATGCCCAGCCAGCCGCACGTGACGATGACCATCGACGCGCTGCGGGAGCGGGGGGTGCGCGTCGACGTCGAGAACGGCGAGGACGGCGCCCCGGCACGCTGGCGGGTGCACCCCGGCCCGGTCGCCGGCGGGATGGTGACCATCGAGCCGGACCTGTCCAACGCCGGCCCGTTCCTCGCCGCCGCCCTCGTCTCCGGTGGCCGCGTGAGCGTCCCGGACTGGCCGGCGAGCACCTCGCAGGCCGGTGACGGGCTGCGCAAGCTCCTCGTCCGGCTCGGCGCCACCGTCGAGCTCGGCCCCGGCGGGCTCACCGTCACGGGCTCCGGCACCATCACCGCGATCGATGCCGACCTCCACGACGTCGGCGAGCTCACCCCCACGATCGCGGCGCTGTGCGCGTTCGCCGACGGCCCCAGCCGGCTGCGCGGCGTCGGGCACCTGCGCGGCCACGAGACCGACCGGCTGGCGGCGCTGGCCACCGAGCTCGGCCGGATCGGCGTCCACGCCGAGGAGACCGCCGACGGCCTGATCATCACGCCCGGGCCGCTGCGTCCGGCGCGGCTGGAGAGCTACCACGACCACCGGATGGCGACCTTCGCCGCCATCATCGGGCTCCGCCTGCCGGGCGTGGAGATCGTCGACGTCGGCACCACCGCCAAGACGATGCCCGACTTCACCGGCATGTGGTCGCAGATGGTGGCCACCGCCGGCCGCAGCCAGGCCCGCCTGTGAGCGGACGGGCTCGCGGTGAGTAGGCGCGACATCGGCACGGACGACGACCGCGTCCGGGTCCGTCCCCCCAAAAGGGGGACCCGCCCGCGCACCAAGGTGCGCCCGCGGCACAAGGACGCGGTCCCGGCCCGGGTGCTGGTCGTCGACCGGGGGCGCTACACGCTGGTCACCGAGGACGACACCCGTGTCGTAGCGATGAAGGCCCGCGAGCTGGGCCGCGGCGCGAAGAACGCCGTCGTCGTCGGGGACGTCGTCGACGTCGTCGGGGACGTCAGCGGGCAGCCTGACTCCCTCGCCCGGATCGTGCGGGTGCGGGAGCGGACCACCGCGCTGCGCCGCTCCGGGGAGGACGGTGAGAGCCTCGGCGTCGAGCGGGTCATTGTCGCCAACGCCGACCAGCTGCTCATCGTCACCGCGCTGGCCGACCCGCCGCCGCGGCCGGCGATGGTCGACCGCTGCCTCGTCGCGGCCTACGACGCCGGTATGCAGCCGGTCCTCGTGCTCACCAAGGCCGACCTCGCCGACCCGGGCCCGTTCCTCGCCCAGTACGCGGCGCTCAACGTCCCGGCGATCATCACCGCGGTCGACGACGACGGCGTGCACGGGCTGACGGAGCTGCGCGAGCTCGTCACCGGGCACGACTCGGTGATGGTGGGCCACTCCGGTGTCGGGAAGTCCACGCTCATCAACGCTCTCGTGCCCGGCGCGCGGCGCGCGATCGGCGTGGTCAACGTCGTCACCGGCCGGGGCCGGCACACGTCGAGCTCGGCGGTGGCGCTCGAGCTGCCCGAGGGCGGCTGGGTGATCGACACCCCCGGGGTGCGGTCCTTCGGGCTGTCGCACGTGGAGCCGGACGACCTGCTGCCGGCCTTCGGCGACCTGTCCGCCGCCGCCGAGGACTGCCCCCGCGACTGCAGCCACAGCGCCGACGCCCCGGACTGCGCGCTCGACGCGTGGGCCGCCGCCGGCACCGACGCGGAAGCACGCCAGGACCGCCTCGACTCTTTCCGTCGCCTGCTCGCCTCCCGCATCGCCAGCGCCGCCGACCACAGCTGACCTGGCGCGCGGCTCCCAGCGCGCGGGCTCCCGGCTCCCGGCTCCCGCGCCCCGCGGCAGCTTAGGTCGCTCTTCCGGTCGCTGGGGGCGTCAGCATGGTCGATCTCGCGTCCAGATGGTCGACCTAAGCTAGAGGTGGGGGCGGCGCCGACCATGCCCGCCACGGCGCGGCCTCGCCGCCGTACGGGTCGTGACCGATAGCGTGGCGAGATGCCTACCCAGCGGCCGCGCTACGACGACGACCTGCGTCTTGCCCACGTCATCGCCGACCAGGTCGACGCCCAGACGATGGCCCGGTTCCAGGCCCTCGACCTCGTCGTGGAGACCAAGCCCGACCTCAGCCCGGTGAGCGACGCCGACCGCAGCGCCGAGGAGATCGTGCGCGCCCAGCTCGGCCGCACGCGGCCGCGCGACTCGATCCTCGGCGAGGAGTTCGGCACCACCGGGCGCTCCGCGCGGCAGTGGATCATCGACCCGATCGACGGCACCAAGAACTTCATCCGGGGCGTGCCGGTGTGGGCCACCCTCATCGGGCTGGTGGAGAACGACGAGGTCGTGCTCGGCGTCGTCTCCGCACCGGCGCTGGGACGGCGCTGGTGGGCCACTCTCGGGTCCGGCGCGTGGACCGGCCGGTCGCTGTCAGCAGCCCGCCGGATCCACGTCTCGGGGGTCAGCGAGCTCGCCGACGCCTCGCTCAGCTACTCCTCGCTGGACGGCTGGGCCGAGATGGGCCGGCTGCGGGCATTCATGGGTATGGCGCAGTCGGTGTGGCGCACCCGGGCCTACGGCGACTTCTGGTCCTACATGCTCGTCGCGGAGGGCGCGGTCGACATCGCCTGCGAGCCCGAGCTGGAGGTCTACGACATGGCCGCCCTCGTGCCCATCATCACCGAGGCCGGGGGAACGTTCACCAGCCTCTTCGGTGCACCCGGCCCGTTCGGCGGCAACGCGGTGGCCACCAACGGCGCCCTGCACGACGCCGTCCTCGAGCAGCTGACCTCGCAGCAGGACTGAGTGAAGCAGGGCTGAGGGCTACCGCCCGTCGGCGGCCGGCACTGGCCAGTCGCCCGGCGGGTCCTCCCCCACCCGGCCGTCGATCGCCTCCCGGAGGAGGTCGAGGTGCCCGGTGTGACGGCCGTACTCCTCGATGAGGTCGAGCAGCAACCGGCGCAGCGAGACGTGCTGCCCGTCGAGCTCGAGGTGCGCGCTCTGGTCGAGGCCACCGTCGGCGACCGCCACCCGCAGCCGCTGCCGGGACCGGCGAACGGCGTCGTCCCACAACGCATAGAGGTCGGTCGCGGTCTCCTGGGGACCGACGGTGAGCTGCCAGCGGCTCGGGTCCTCGCCGTCGGGCGCGAGCAACCAGGTCTCCGGCGGGCGGCCGGCGAGCCGGCAGGCGAAGACGTCGTCCTCGTCCACCGCCAGGTGCTTGAGCAGCCCGCCGACGGTGAGCTCCGACGTCGGGACCGCCCGCGCCCGGAGCTGGTCGATGTCGAGCCCGTCGGCCTTCCAGCGGAAGGTCGCGCGCAGCCGCTCGAGCGACCCGACGAGGTGCTCGACCTCCGACCCCGCCAGCGGCGGTTCCCATACCGGCATGTCCATCACCGCACGGTAGACCCGCCCGGCCCGGCACCGCTAGGTTCGACGCCATGACATCTGCACCGGTGATCCTCGTGCCCGGGTTCTGGCTGGGGGCATGGGCCTGGGACGAGGTGCTCGCGCAGCTGGGCGACGCCGATGTCCCCGCGACGGCCCTCACCCTGCCGGGGCTGGAGTCGGTCGACGCCGACCGCTCGGGCGTCACGACGGCCGACCACGTCGCGGCCATCTGCGCCGCCGTCGAGGCCGCCGCGGCGCCCCCGGTGCTCGTCGTCCACAGCGCGGCCGGCTTCTCCGGCTACGCGGCCAGCGACCGGCTCGCCGGCCGGATCGCGGCGATGGTGTACGTCGATACCGCACCCGGCGTCGGCGCCCTCGACCCGGGATTCGACGGCGTCGAGCTGCCGCTGGACTGGGCGGCGGTGAGCGCCGAGGAGAACCTCGACGGGCTCACCGAGGAGCAGCTCGCGACCTTCCGGCGCCGGGCCGTGCCGGAGCCGGGCGGCGTCCTGCGGCAAGGCGTCACGCTGTCCGGCGACGCCCGCCGGGACCTGCCGACGACGATCATCTGCACCGGGTTCAGCTCGGCGCAGTACCAGTCCTACGCCGCGGCGTCCGACGAGCCGTGGCTCGCCGGCATCCGCGAGCTGCGCGACATCACCTGGCTCGACCTGCCGACCAGCCACTGGCCGATGTGGTCCCGGCCGGCCGAGCTGGCCACGATCATCGCCGAGGTCGCAGCGGCGCACCCGCCGACCACCGGCTGACCGCCCACGCTCACCGCTGCCGGGCGAGCACCCCGCCGACATAGGCCAGCACGGCGCCGAGCCAGACCGCCGCGAGCCCCGCGCTGAGCCGGAACTCCTGGCCGAGGGACACCGCGGCGACGACGTAGCCCACCGAGAGCAGCACGGCCAGGATCGCGGACTTGCGGGTGAGGCTGCCGGCCTGCCCGGTGAGCCCGAACACCATGAGCAGCGCCGCGAGGCCCAGCAGCACCCGGACCCCCGCGGCAGCAGCGAGCATCTCACCGGTGGTGATGTCGGTGATCTGGGTGGCGGCGCGCACCAGCGTGAGCCCGTCCTCGTCGAACGGCAGGAACCACGGCAGCATCGCGCCGAGCACGACGAGCAGCGCCCCGCACAGCACGAGCAGCGTCCGCAGCAGCGGACGGCGGTCGGAGGAGACCTGGGTGAAGGTGGCCGCCGCAGCCAGCCGGCCCTCGCCGTCGCTCGCGACCACCTCCAGCTCGCGGGCCACCGTCTCGCCGCTCGGCGGCCGGGGGCAGTCGACGGTCATCCGCGAGCGCGTGACGCCGCCCGCCGGCACCGTGAACGAGGCGGGCTCGAAGGTGAACCGGGCCATCCCGTGCTCGTCCGCCCCGGACAGCCACACCGGCAGCGGCTCGCGGCCGCGGCGGTTGGCGACGGCGACGGCGAAGGTGCCGCGACGGTCGTCGGCCCGGGTGAGGCTGCGGGGCGTGACCGCCAGCTCGGCGGTGGTCAGCGGCGCCGGCGTGGTCGTCACCTCGAGCACGCCCGGCGCCTCGACGTCGGTGACGCCGTCAGTGGCGACGACGGTGAACGTCCGTGTCACCGTCTGGCCGCGCGGCACCGGCGCAGTGCGCAACCGGCCGCGGACGACGGTCACCTGGCCGGCCGGCGCGAGCACCCGCTGCGGCACCAGGGAGAAGGTCATCAGCCGGGCGGGGTCGCGGCCGTCGAGGCTGAGCGTGGCGTCGCGGTGGCCGGCCCGGTTGTCGACGTGGACCTCGAAGTCGGCGGTGTCGGTGTTCGTCACCCGTAGCTGGCCGGGTGAGAGCCGCACCGCGACCGGCGCATCCTCCGGCTCCGGGGAGGTGAGCTGGACGACGGTGAGGACGGTCGAGACCTGTCCCTCGTCGTTGCTGCCGGTGATGCTCAGCTGACGGGTGGCCTCGCGGCCGGCCGGCGGCGGCGGGGCCACGAAGTGACCGCGGACCTCGACCACCTGGCCGGCCGGCGCCTGCACCACCGACGGTAGGAAGCCGAACTGCACCACCCCCTCGGGGTCGCTGCCGGCGAGGTGGAAGGTCTGCGGGAAGTTTGCCGCCCGATTGTCGACGAGCACCGAGAACTTCGCCCGGGAGGAGTCGGTCAGCCGCAGCAGGCGGGGCTCGACGTCGAGGGTCGCGGGCGGGCCGACGGCGGGCACGGTGACCGCCAGCCGCACCTGCGTCCGCTGCGCCGGGTCGGCCTCGGAAGAGACGACGAGGCGCAGCGGGAACCGCTGGGCGAACACGAGGACGTCGCCGCGCATCTGCAGGGTGAGCTCGAGCGTGCCCTCCTGGCCGGGCATCAGCCGGACCGGCTCGTGGCCGACGACGAGCCAGCCCGGTGCCTCGGTCGGCTCGACGACGAACCCGTCGACCACCGACGACGCGTTGAACAGCTCGATCGCCGCCGTCACCGGCGCGGCGCCGTCGAGCGTGACCTCGGTGGTGGTGAGCCGGGCGCGGGGCGCCTCGACGACCCCGGGCCCGGCCGTCACGGGCGCCTCGCCGGCCCCGGCCGGACCGGTGGACCCGGCCACGGTGGCCACTGCCGGACCGGTGGCCCCGGCCGGACCTCCGGCCGCGCGCAGCGGCGGCAGCGACACCTCGGTGGTGACCGCCTCGACCATGCGGGGCACGGTGCCGGTGAACGGCAGCCCGCCGATCGTCGTCGCGCCCTTGTCCCAGCCGAGGTAGGCATCGCAGGCCTGGCAGAACTGGGCCGCGGGCGTGTTCGGGGCGCCGCACTGCTCGCACACGTGCTGGGCCATCGCGCACCACCAGCAATCCTCGGCGGGAACACCCCGATGCTACCGCCGGCGGTGCCCGGATCGGCCGTCGGTGCCCGATGGGGCACCGACACTGCCCCCGGCGGCGATGTCCACCGTCACGGCCGAGGTTCTGCGGGGATGTCGGTGGGCCCGGCTACCGTCGGGGTATGCGGATCCTGCACACCTCCGACTGGCACCTCGGGCGCACCTTGCACGGGGTGGACATGGTCGAGCACCAGGCCGCCTACCTCGACCACCTCGTCGAGGTCGTGCGCAGCGAGCGGGTGGACGCCGTCGTCGTCGCCGGGGACGTGTACGACCGCGCGATCCCGCCGGTGGTCGTCGTCGACCTGCTCACCCAGACGCTGCTGCGGCTGGGCGAGCACACCCGGGTGGTGCTCACCCCCGGCAACCACGACTCCGCGATCCGGCTCGGATTCGCGGCACCGCTGTTCCGTGACGGCCTGGTCATCCGGGCCCGCGTCGAGGACCTCGCCGTGCCGGTCGAGCTGCCGGCCGCCGACGGCGAGGGCTCGGCCCTCGTCTACGCCGTTCCGTACCTCGACCCGGACCTCAGCCGTCACCGCCTCACCGGCCCCGACCTCGACGACGACGGCGCCCCGGTGGCGCCCGCCCGGTCCCACGAGGCGGTGATGTCGGCCGCGATGCGCCGGGTGCGCGCCGACCTCGCCGCCCGGCGGGCCGCGGGTTCCCGGGCGCCCGCAGTGCTGATGGCGCACGCGTTCGTCGTCGGCGGCGAGCCCTCGGAGTCCGAGCGCGACATCCGGGTCGGCGGGGTGGACTCCGTGCCGCTCGGGGTACTCACCGGCAACCACGCCGCCGGGCCGGCTCCGGACTACGTCGCGCTCGGCCACCTCCACGGCCCGCAGCGCGTGGGACCGGCCGCTCCCGAGGGCAGCCGCGCGCCGGTGGCGCGGTATGCCGGGTCGCCGTTGGCGTACTCGTTCTCGGAGATGCATCACCGCAAGTCCAGCGCGATCGTCGACCTCGACGCCGGCGGGGTCCGGCGGGTCGAGCTCGTCGAAGCGCCGCGCCCGCGCCCGCTCTCCGAGGCCAGCGGCACGCTCACCGAGCTGCTCTCGGGGGCGTTCGACCCGCAGGCCGACCACTGGCTGCGGGTGTCGGTCACCGACACCGTCCGCCCGCCCGAGCTCTACGCCCGGGTCCGGGAGCGGTTCCCGCACGCCCTCATCGTCCAGCACCAGCCGGCCGCGGCCCCGGGCCGGTCCGCCGCGCGAACCGTCACCACCGCGCACGACCCGCTCGAGGTAGCCGCGGAGTTCGTCACCGCGGTAACCGGGGGCGCCCCGACCGAGGCGGAGTCGGTGGCGCTGCGCCGTGCCTACGAGGCCGCGCTGGCCACGGAGCGGAGCGCCTGATGCGGATCCACCGACTGGGCATCGAGGCCATCGGCCCCTTCCCCGACCGCCACGACGTCGACCTCGACGAGCTCTCCGCGGGCGGGCTGTTCCTCCTCGAGGGACCCACCGGCGCCGGCAAGTCCACCCTCATCGACGCCATCACCTATGGCCTCTACGGGACCCTGGGCAGCCCGCAGGTCGACGAGCGGCTGCCCTCGGCGCACGCGCCGGACCGCGAGCCGGTCATCGAGGTGGTGTTCTCCACCGGCGCCGGCATCTTCCGGGTGCGCCGCACCCCGCCGTACGACCGGCCCAAACGCCGCGGCGAGGGCACCACCAGGCAGAACGCCACCGCCCGGCTGTGGCGGCTCGCCGACCTCGACGACGCCGCGGGCGAGCCACTGTCCGGCGGCGCCCAGGAGGTCGGCACCGAGGTCCGGCAGATCCTCGGGATCGACCGGGTGCAGTTCAGCCAGACCGTCGTGCTGCCGCAGGGCCGGTTCGCCACCTTCTTGCGGGCCAAGCCCGAGGAGCGCGCCCAGGTGCTGCAGGACGTCTTCGGCACCGCCGTCTACCAGCGGCTGCAGGCCCAGCTGGCGGAGATGGCGCGCGCGGCCAAGGGCACGCTGGAGTCGGCGCGGCAGGACATCACCTCGGCGGTCGCCACCTTCCGGGGGCTGCTCGCCGAGGACGACGACGCCGTCGCGGGGCTGACCGAGGCGGCGCAGGCCCTCGACCACGAGACCCTGGAGCAGGTCACCGCGAACATCGTCACCGGACTGGGCACCGCCAGCACCGCGGCGGAAGCGGCGCAGCTGCGCGCAGCAACCGCCGAGCGCGACGCCCAGC
Organism: Georgenia sunbinii; assembly: GCF_036421875.1. Classification (NCBI taxonomy): domain Bacteria; kingdom Bacillati; phylum Actinomycetota; class Actinomycetes; order Allobogoriellales; family Allobogoriellaceae; genus Georgenia; species Georgenia sunbinii. The sequence continues at coordinate 74,036 of NZ_JAZGOL010000008.1, forward strand.
ACGCCTGGGACGCCCAGCGCGAGCTCGACCAGCTGCTCGTGCGCCGGCGCGCGCTCCTCGTCCGGCAGGCAGAGCTCGCCGAGCGGGAACCGGCGGTGAGCGCGCAACGGGCCCGGCTGGCCGCCGGCCGGCGAGCAGCAGGTGCCGCGGGGTCGCTGCGCAGCCACGTCGCGACCACGGGCACCGCGACGAGCACCGAGGAGACCCTCGCCCGGCTCTGCGCCGAGATCGAGGACGGCCCCGACGCCGACCTCGCCGGCACCGACCTCGGCGCCCTCACCACTCTCGCCACCGAGCTCACCGGCGAGAAGGGCGCACTGAGCGACCCGCTACGGCTGGAGGCGGGCCTCGCCGCGCGGGCGGCGGCGCTCGCTGCGGACGAGGCCGCCGTGGCGGCGGACCGCGTCGCGCTCACCGGCCAGGACGAGGCCATCGCCGCCCGGCCGGCGCAGCGCGAGGTCCTCGAGGCCGCGCTCGCCGAGCTGCGGCGCACCTCGACGCCGGTCGCGGCCGCGGAGCTGCTGGCCGCCGAGCGCCGCAAGGTGCTCGAGGCCGCCCGGCGCGCCGAGGCCCACGCGGCCGAGCTGGCGACGGCCGAGCACGATGTCGCCCAGGCCCAGCTCGCCGTGACCGGCGCGTGGGCGCACGAGCAGGCGGTCCGGCGGCGGTGGATCAACGGCATGGCCGGCAACCTCGCGGCCGAGCTCACCGCCGACGAGCCGTGCCCGGTGTGCGGCAGCACCGAGCACCCCGACCCGACCACCGAGTCACCCGACCACGCCGCGATCGAGGACGTCGAGGCCGCCACCGGCGCCCGGCAGCGGGCCGACACCCGGCTCGTCGAGGCCGACGGCGCACGGATCCGGGCCGCCGAGCGGCTCACCGCCCAGCGGCAGGCCGCCGGCCACGTCACGCTGCCCGACGCCGAGGCCACGGTCGCGGCGGCCGACGCAGACGTCACGGCTGCCCGAGAAACCGCCACCCGCCTCACCCGCGACGAGGCCGCGCTGACCGCCTTCGACGCCGAGACCGCGGCGCTGAAGGAGCAGCGGGCGCTGGCCGAGCAGGCGGTCGCCACCGCGGCCGAACGGCTCCGCGGCGCGACCGAGCAGCTGGACGCCGACCGTGGGCGGTGCCGCGAGGCCGCCGGCGGGGCGGAGTCGGTGGCGGCCCGCGTCACGCGGCTCGAGGCACGGGTCGCCGTCGTCGACGCGCTCGCCGGTGCCCGTCGCCACCACGACGACGCCGTCCGGCGGCTCACCGAGGCCACCGCGGCGCTCGACGAGGCACTGGCGGAGGCCGGCTTCGCGGACGCGGCGAGCGCCCGTGCGGCGCAGCTTGCCGCGTCCGAGCTCGCTGCGCTGGAGAGCGAGCTCGAGGCGTACGACGCCGAGGTCGCCGGCGTGCGCAGCGGCCTCGCCGATGCCGCGCTGGCCGCGCTCACCGGCGACGAGGTCGCTGACGTCGCGGCGGCCCAGCAGCGCCACGCCGAGCACCGCAGTGCGCTCGCCGCCGCCAACCGGACGGCCGCCACCGCGGCGACCAGCCTCGACCGGTGCGAGCGTGCCCGGCAGGCGCTGCTCGCGGTCCTCACCCAGCACCGTCAGGCGGCCGCCGCCGCCGCCCCGGTGCTACGGATGGCCGAGCTCGCCACCGGCGGCGAGGGCAACACCCGGGCGACCACGCTGGCCACCTTCGTGCTGCTGCGCCGGTTCGAGGACGTCGTCGCTGCCGCCAACGACCGGCTCGCGGTGATCTCCGGCGGGCGCTTCGCGCTGCTGCGCAAGGACAGCCGCGAGGGGCGGGCCCGGCGCACCGGCCTCGGGCTCGAGGTCCGCGACCACCGCACCGAGACCAACCGTGACCCCCACACGCTCTCCGGCGGCGAGACCTTCTACGTCTCGCTGTGCCTGGCGCTCGGCCTCGCCGACGTCGTCACCAGCGAGGCCGGCGGCATCACGCTCGACACGCTGTTCATCGACGAGGGCTTCGGCTCGCTCGACCCGCACACCCTCGACGGGGTGCTCGGCGAGCTGAGCCGGCTGCAGGCCGGCGGCAGGTCGGTGGGCATCGTCAGCCACGTGAGCGAGCTCAAGGACCGCATCGCCGAACGGATCGAGGTCTCCCGGCTGCCGTCGGGCGCCTCGACCCTCACCGTGCGGGCCTGACCGTGCCGGACCGAACGTACGGCCCCCTAGAGCGCCGGTGCGGCTAGCGGGTGGGAGCCGTGCGCAACGCGGCGCGCACCTTCTCGGTGCCGGGCGCCGGCCACACCGCGGCGCCCGCGATGACGGTGGGCACGACCTCGTACCCGTCGTTCATCTCACGGACGAACGTCGCCGCTGCCGGGTCCTGCCAGATGTCGACCCACAGCACCCCGGACTCCCCCCGCAGCCCCGACCGCAGCCGTTCACAGCTCTCGCAGCCGGGCCGCCAGTAGGCGACGAGCAGGCCTTCCGCGCGGGCCCGCTGCTGCGCATCGGCGTGGCTGATGCTCCGCGGCGCCCTCAGCGGGGCCAGGAACACCCCCGCTCCGAGAAGGCCGGCGCCGGCGAGGACACCGGCGAACGCGTAGCCGTCCGGCGCCAACCACCCCACCACGGCAGCTGCTGCGCCAGCGAGGACGAGGGTGCGCCACCACCGCGAAAACCACTCGACCGCCCCCATAGCGAATGATCATTGCGCAGCGCTGCCGCTATGTCTACGTCTGGCGCGTCCCGATGACGTCGCGCGCTACAGGCCGGTGAGCGCGATGTCCTCGTCGGCCAGCCTGGTCGGCGGGATCCGGCGCCCGAGGAGCGTCCGCAGGTCGTCGTTGACGTCCCAAATGTTGACATTCATCGCGGCGGTCAACGTCCCCTCCCGGTGCCAGAACGCGAGGAACTCCCCGCTGCTGAGCGAGCCGCGCAGCGTGACGTCGTCCTGCCCGCCGCCGTGGCCGACGTACTCCATGCCGAGCTCGTACTGGTCGGTGAAGAAGTACGGCTGCCAGTCGTAGCCGGCGTCCTCGCCGAGGATGACCCGCGCGGCGAGGGCACCCTGGCGGATCGCGTTGTCCCAGTGCTCCACCCGCAACCGGCGACCGAGCGCGAGGTTGTGGGCCTCGGCGATGTCGCCGACGGCGAGCACCGCCGGGTCGCTGCTGCGCAGGTGCTCGTCGACGAGCACGCCGGTACCCACCGCCAGCCCGGCGTCCCGCGCCAGCGCGACGTTCGGCGCCGCGCCGATCCCCACGACGACGACGTCGGCCGGGATCGTGCCGCCAGCGGCGACGACGCCGGTCACCCGGCCGCCGGCGCCCTCGAGCGCGGTCACCGTGGTCGAGGTCCGCAGGTCGACCCCGTGGTCGCGGTGCAGCTGCGCGAAGTGGCCGGCGACGACCGGGCCGAGGATCCGCTGCAGCGGCAGCTCGTCCGTCTCGAGCACCGTGACGTCCAGGCCCGCGAGCCGCGCCGCCGCCGCCACCTCGAGCCCGATCCAGCCGCCACCGACGAGCACCATCCGGCCTCCGGCGGCGATCGCCGTCCTGATCGCGTCGCTGTCGGGCAGCCGCCGCAGCGTGAGCACGCCGTCGAGGTCGGCGCCGGGGACCGGCAGCGCCCGCGGCTCGGAGCCGGTGGCGAGCACGAGGTGGGTGTAGCCGAGCCGCGCGCCGCTGGTGAGCACCACCTCGTGGGCCTCGCGGTCGATCACCCGGGCGGCGTCGTCGAGGTGCGTGGTGATGTCGTGCTCGTCGTACCAGGCGACCGGGTGGACGACGGCGAACGGGGCGTTGCCCTGGAGGTAGTCCTTCGACAACTGCGGGCGCTCGTAGGGGGCGATGCCCTCGTCACCGACGAGAGTGACGGGCGCGTCGTAACCCCCCGCCCGCAGCTGCTCGACGACCTTCGCGCCGGCCAGCCCCGCGCCGACGACAACCGTGCCTTGGTGGCTCATGACGGTCCTCAGCTCTGTCGTGGCTACGACCCGGTGGGTGACGCCGCGGCGGCTGCCGCGAGGTCGGTGACGAGTGACTCACGCTCGGTGACGTCGTGCCACAGCAGGTCGCGTTCGGCGGCACGGTCGAGAGCGTGGTCGGAGGCGATCGCGGCGGCAACGTCGGCGGCGGCGTCGTCCTCGTCGACGTGGATGCTGGCGACGTCGCGCCACGGCACGGTGGCACGGACGTCGACCGCGCTGGGCAGCCGGTCGTCACCGGGCTGCCACGGGCGCCGCAACCGTGGGACGTCGACGTCCTCCTCGGCGACGTCGACGGCGACGACCACCCGGCGGGCCGCCGCGCCGGGTGCCGACCGCAGCAGCACGACGCTCTCGTCGGCCGCGGCGAGCAGGGCTGAGTCGGCCAGGCCGTCGTCGTCCTCCTCGGGCAGCGCCCGGCGCAGCGCCGGCGTGACGGTGTGCCCGGCACGTGGCGCGAGCCCCTCGGGGTGGCGCAGGTCCTCGCTGGTGGCCGGCAGGTAGATCCGCATGTGCCCAGTGTCGCCCACCATCACCCGCCGGTCACGCCTTTGCTCAGGCCCGGCCGGCGCGGCCGAGCCGGGCGAGCCGTCGGGTGCGGCGCGCCACCGGCCGGTCGGCCACCCGGGCGGCGAGCTCACGCACGGCGTCGCGGGCCGGTGACGCCGGCGCGGCGACCGCCAGGGTGACCCCACGAAGCACCGCGCGGTCGAAGGCGGGACGGTCGTCGGGGACGAGGACGGCGTCGGTCACCCCGGCGAACCGGGCGAGGGACTCGACCACCGCCTGCTCCGCGCCGGCGCCGGCCGCTGAGCTGCGCACCCGGTTGACGACCACCAGCCGGCGCGCGGTGGCGCCGGTGACGCCGGCATCCGCGAGCTCCTGCAGCGCCAGCACCAGCCGGTGCATCCCCACCGGCTCCCCCGCGCCGACGACGAGCACGACGTCGGCCGCCGCGAGCGCGGCCAACGTCGCCTGGTGGCGCCGCGGCGCGAACGCGGACTCGAAGCCGCCCGGGGCGTCCTCGATCCCCGCCGCGACGTCGACCACCGTCCATGCCGCCGCCTCCCGGGCCCGTTCCCACACCACGTCGAGCGCGGCGGTGGGCAGCTCGCGCCAGCGGTCAGCGCGGGTGAGGCCGGTGAGCAGCCGGACGCCGTCGGCCACCGTCACGCACAGCCCCGCGAACGCGGTGGCGTCCAGCCGTCCGCTGCCGGCCAGCCGCGCCGCCGCGGCGATCCCGGCGGTCTCGTCGAGCAGCCCGAGCACCTGGGCCACGCTCGGTGCCTCAGTGTCGGCGTCGATGAGCAGCGCCGGGCCGGTCGTCGCGAGCTCGTGCACCAGGTCCACCGCGACGGAGGTGCGCCCCGGGGACCCGCGCGGCCCCCACACCACGACCAACCGGCCTGGTGACGCGGCGGCGGAGACTGCTGGCGCGGCGCCGGCGTCCGGTTCACCCGCCGCCGTCACCTCGGGCGCCGGGCGCGCACCGGGCGACGGTACGATCGGCGCGCCGTCGGCGTGCTCGACCGTCGCGGCGACGTCCCGGACTGCGGCAGCCCACTGCGCCGGGTCGCCGGCGGCGTCGAGCACCGCCGCTGCCCCCAGCCCCAGGCACCTGGGCTCGTCCTCGGCCGCCGCGACGAGCACGGTCCGGACGCCGGCGCCGGCGAGCCGGGTAACCACCGTGCGGTCGAGGCCCGCATGGTCCGCCGAGACCACCGCAACGCCGCCGAGCCCCGCGAGCCCGGCGGCGAGCACCTCGGCGACGTCCGCGCACCGCCTCACGACCCGTGTCCCGGTCCCCGCGGCGTCGAGGTGCCCGACGAGCTCTGCCTCCGCGGCGCCGCGGACGGCGACGAGCACCCCGGTGGTCACGGCCCGCCGCCCGGGACCGGCACGACGACGATCGTGCCGGTCCCGCTGACGGCGGCCAGCACTGCGGGCAGGTCTTCCTGCGGCACGAGCACCTGCGCGGCCGAGCCGCCGGAGCCGGCGAAGATCGAGTCGGCCTCGGCGAGGCCAGCGACGACGAGACCGCCGGCGAGCAGGTGCGGCTCGGTCGGTGCGGCGACCTCCCCGCTGACCGCGGAGGGCGGCGGCGGGGTCAGCCACAGGTCGACGACCGCGCCCTTGACGACGCCACCGGTGGCCCGTCCCAGCTCGACGACGACCGGGCGCACGTCGACGTCCTGGGGCCGGCCGAGCGCGGCCGCCGGGAGGAGCTCACCGGGGCCGACGACCCGGGTGACGACGGCGCCGTCGGGCAGCCCCGCCTCGACCGGCAGGTAGCTCTCGAGCCCGTCGGGACGGACCGCGGCCGCCCGCAGGTCGGCGGCCGACACGACGTCGCCCGGGGTCAGCGCGGTGTCGGTGATGTAGACGTCCACCGTCTGCGCGGCGCGGGACACCGTCCAGCTGCCGAGCACGACGGCGGCGGCGACCAGCAGCACACCTACTCCCAGTCGCGGGTCGCGCCAGCTCGGGCGCCCGATCCGCGGGACCTCGTCGTCGGCCATCGGCCTCCCCCGTCCTCACCTGCGCCCATGGTGCCGTGTCCGAGCCGCGCGCGGGTAGGTTTTCCCCAACCGGCGTCATCCACAGGGCGGCGGTGTCCCTGTGCGGACCCGAGGTCGGGTGAGAGACTGTGGACATGTCGCGCTTCCTCACCCTCGCCGATGTCGCCGAGGAGCTGGCCGTGTCGGTCACCCAGGCGCGGTCGCTGGTGCGCTCCGGCGAGCTGCCCGCCATCCAGGTCGGTGGCCGAGGCGTGTGGCGTGTCGAGACGGCGGTGCTGGAGGAGTACATCCAGCGGCAGTACGAGCGCACCCGCGCCGGAATCTCCCGCGACTCCCCCTGACCCACCCCCACCAGCCCCGTCACCCCCACCAGCCTCGTCACCCACAGCAGACTTGTCACCCACAGCACACTTGTCACCCACAGCCGGGTTGTCACCGACAGCAGACTTGTCACCGACAGCAGACTTGTCACCGACAGCAGACTTGTCAGCGACAGCAGGATTGTCAGCGACAGCAGGGTTGTCAGCAGCCGCGGCCGTTGACAATCCCGCTCTCGCGGACTGGCGCGGCGGGGCGCGGTCTGGTGGGCGGGGCGCGGTCGGCTGGGGGGCGTGGTTTCGGCTCACAGGGTCTGGACGGCGACCACGTGGCCCAGCACCACGGAGAGCACGGCCGCGTCCCGCCCCGGTGACCGCACCGCGTCACCCCTGACCGGCAGCACGCCGCCGGCGTCGTCCACCCGCAGGTCGATGTGGTCAGCGGCGACCCGCACGAGCCAGCCCCGGTAGTCGCCGTGCTCGGTCCGCACGAGCACCGCCGTCCCCTCGCGCGCGACCGCCCGCAGCACGTGGGTCAGGCGCAACCGACGCTCCGCGACCGATGCTGCCGGCGCCACCTCGCCCAGCGGCCACGCGGCCACCACCGAGTGGAGCGGGACGAGGGCCCGCCGCCCGCCGTCAGCCAGGAGCAGCCACTGCGGGGCTGCGTCGAGGACCTCGCCCTGGACCAACGAGCCGCCGACGAGCCGCACCGACAGCGCCCGGCCCAGCCGCGCGCGCAGCCGGTCGGCGATGCCGGAGGTCGCCATCTCGGCCTCCGTGAGGTCGATCAGCTCATCCTCGAGGCCGGCGCGGGCGGCCGCGTCGAACTGGCCCGCCAGGTCTGAGAAGAGCGCCTCCCACCGCACCCCGCCACGGTACTGCTCCCTCGCTCCGCAGCGCGGCGGTTCGTCCACAGTCCTCACACCACCGCTCGACACAGCGTCGCAGCTGCCGTAGACAAGAGCATCAAGAGTCATCTAACGTCATCAAACCGCATCTAACGCGATGAAGGAGTCGCTATGAGGATGTCCCGCTCCCTCCTGGCGCTGGCGCTGAGCGCCGCGGCGGTCCTGCTGCTCGTCCCGCAGGCGGTCGCGGCGTTGCAGGCCCCGGCGCCGCCCCGGGTGGAGGACGCGGTCAGCGCGGCCGCCTCGGTCGTCGCGGCGCTGCTCGCCGGCTGGTACCTGATGACCGCGCTGGTGGCGCTGACCGCGGCGCTGCTCCGCGGCCTCGCTGGCAGCCACGTCGGCCGCGGTGGCGCGGCACACCGGGCGGCGGTGGCGCTGGACGTAGCGGTACGCAGGTTCGGCGCCCCGGTGCTACGACGCGGGCTGACGCTCGGCGTCGGGGTCGGCCTGGCCGTCGCGGCACCGCCGGCCCTGGCATCGACCGGCACCACCGTCGAGGACATCCCCGCCGACCTCCGCCCGGGCGCCTCGGTCACCGAGCCGGCGGTGGTGGCGACGCCGGCGATCGCCGCGGTGGGCGACGAGCCACCGGCCGCTGTCGGCGGCACCCCGGCACCCCCGGCAGCGGGGCCGGCGGCCGAGCCTGACCGTGCGACGCGCACCGTGGTCGCCGGCGACAGCCTGTGGCAGATCGCCGCCGCCCACCTCGGCCCCGGCACCGACGACGACGCGATCGCGCGGGAGTGGCCCCGCTGGTACGCGGCCAACGCCGCGACGATCGGCCCCGACCCTCACCTCATCCATCCCGGCCAGGTTCTCCTGGCCCCGTCGAAGGAGGCACGTCCATGACCACCCTGGCACCGGCACCACCGAGCACCACGTGGGACCCGCTGAGCTTTCGGGCGGCCGTCACCGATGTCGAGGACATCGATCCCGCACCGCCCGACATGCTCGCGGCACTGCCCGCGCCCGGCCCGTGGGCCGGCGCGCTCGTGCGGGCGGCGGTGGAGGTGCTCACCGGCAGCCGGCCACCGGCCCAGCTGGCGCGCTGGCTCAGCCTCGACCTCTACGAGTCGATCGTGCGACGTGCCGGGCTGGCGGTGCGCATCCTCGGCCGGCCGCAGCCGGCGCGGGTCGCCCAGCTGCGACGGGTGCACTGCCACACCGTGCGTCCCGGGGTCCACGAGGTTGCCGTCGTCGTGCACGACGGCGTGCGGGTACGCGCCGCCGCGGTGCGCATCGAGGCGTGGCGCGGCCGGTGGCGCGCGACCGCCCTGGAGATCGGGTGATCGAGCGCCACCGTGAACCAGCCACCGTGGGCCAGGCGCCGTCAGCCAGCCAGCGTGGGCCAGGCACCGTGGACCACGGCACCGTCAGCCCGGCACCGTACGCCAGCCGCTACGACGCGTGGTCGCTCAGCCGCCGAGCATCTGCGCGAAGGAAGGCACCGCGGCGAACTCATCGCGTGCCCCGCCGCGCGGCTCCCGGGAGGCGATCTTCGCCGCGAGCTCGGCCCCTGCGCGGCGGATACGGCTGGGCAGCGGGTTGACGTCGTCCTGCCCGGCCCAGTCCTCGGTCGCGGCGAACACCGCGGTGGTGACGACGTCGGCGCGCAGGTAGGTGAAGACCGGGCGGATCGAGTGCTCGGTCGCCAGCGAGTGCCGCGGGGTGCCGCCGGTCGCGCCGACGAGGACCGGGACGTCGGTGAGCGCGTCCTTGTCGATGATGTCCACGAAGGACTTGAAGAGCCCGGAGTAGCTCGTGGTGAAGATCGGGGTGACGGCGATGACGCCGTCGGCGCCGGTCACCGTCTCGAGCATGCCGCGAAGGTCACCGGTGGGGAAGCCGGTGAGCATCGCGTTGGTGATGTCGTGGGCGACGTCCCGCAGCTCGAACGGCACGACCTCGGCCCGGATCCCCCGGTCGGCGAGGTCGGCGACGGTCGCCTCGGCGAGCCGGTCGGCGAGCAGCCGGGTCGAGGAGGGCTGACCGAGCCCGGCTGAGACGAGGGCGATGGTGCGAGTGGTCATCGTGGTGCTCCTTGGTGGCTGGTGAAAGTGGCAGGTGGCGGTGGCTCAGAGGCCGAAGGCGGCGCCGGCCCTGGCGGCGCCGGCGGCGTCGTCCTCGGCGGTCTTGCCGGTCCACTTGTCCTCGGCGGCGGGTGCCTGCTGGTCGGCGAGCGTGCCGGCGGCGCGGGCTGCCGCGACGCGGGAGGCGTGGCTGGGCGGGTTGGAGGGGACGTGGGACGGGCGCTTGGCCTCGTTGATCTCGCGCAGCGCCGGGACGATGTCCTCGGCGAGGATGTCGATCTGCTCGAGGACGGTCTTCAGCGGCAGGCCGGCGTGGTCGATGAGGAACAGCTGGCGCTGGTAGTCCCCGACGTGCTCGCGCATCGTGGCGTACCGGTCGATGATCTGCTGCGGCGAGCCCACAGTCAGCGGCGTCTGCTGGGTGAAGTCCTCCATCGACGGGCCGTGGCCGTAGACCGGAGCGTTGTCGAAGTAGGGCCGGAACTCCCGCTGGGCGTCCTGCGAGTTCTTCCGGGCGAAGAACTGTCCGCCGAGGCCGACGATCGCCTGCGACGCCTGGCCGTGGCCGTAGTGCTCGTAGCGCTGGCGGTAGTACTGCACCATCCGCTTGGTGTGCTCGATCGGCCAGAAGATGTTGTTGTGGAGGAAGCCGTCACCGTAGTAGGCGGCCTGCTCGGCGATCTCGGGGGTGCGGATGGAGCCGTGCCAGACGAACGGCGCCACGCCGTCGAGCGGGCGCGGGGTGGCGGTGAACCCCTGCAGCGGCGTGCGGAACTTGCCCTGCCAGTCCACCACCTCTTCCTCCCACAGCCGGCGCAGCAGCGCGTAGTTCTCGATGGCGAGGTTGACGCCCTGGCGGATGTCCTTGCCGAACCACGGGTAGACCGGCCCGGTGTTGCCCCGGCCCATGGTCAGGTCCATCCGGCCGTTGCTGATGACCTGGAGCATCGCGTAGTCCTCGGCGATCTTCACCGGGTCGTTGGTCGTGATGAGGGTGGTCGCGGTGGAGAGCGTGATGTTCTTCGTCGTGCCGGCGAGGTAGCCCAGCATCGTCGTCGGCGACGACGCGACGAAAGGCGGGTTGTGGTGCTCGCCGGTGGCGAAGACGTCGAGGCCCGCCTCGTCGGCGTGCTGGGCGATGGTGAGGATGGCGCGGACCCGCTCGGTGTCGTCCGGGGTCTGCCCGGTCGTGGGGTCGGTCGTCACATCACTGACCGTGAAGATTCCGAACTGCATGAGGGCCACTCCCGATGTTTCGATGCGTTTGCATGTACGCCGGGTGTAACAGGGCTAGGCACCGTCATATTCCGCCGGCGGTGTGTGCTACCTCATGGCGCGTCGCGCCACTCGCCCGATCCACCGCACACAACCCTTTCCAGCCCGTCACATCCCTCGTCTACCGTTGACCCGTGACCGACCGCAGACCAGTGCCACCGCCCCGGCTGATCGCGCTGATCGTCGCGCTCCTCGGCGTCGGCGGGCTCGTCGTCACCTGGCACGCGTTCGTGCTGTCACCTGACGGCCAGCGGCTGGACGCCGCCGCGTTCACCGGTGCCGCCTACGGGCAAGGCACCCTGTGGCGGCTGGCGGAGCCGGTGCTCGACGTCGTGTCCCTCGGTTTCGTCGTGGTCGCGCTCGGCGCCACGATGCTGCTGGCGGTGCTGCGCAGCCGCTGGGGGTTGGCGCTGCAGGTCGCCGTCCTCGTCGTCGGCGCCAACATCACCACCCAGCTCCTCAAGCACCTCGTCCTCGAGCGCCCCGAGCTGGGGCCCTACCCGGGGACCAACACGCTGCCGTCCGGGCACACGACGGTGGCCGCATCGGTGTCGATGGCGATCCTGCTCGTGGTGCCGCGTCGCAGCCGGCCTTTTGTCGCCATCCTCGGGGCCGGCTACACCGCCGCTACCGGTGTCGCCACGATGGTCGGTCAGTGGCACCGTCCCAGCGACGTCATGGCCGCGATCCTCGTCGTGCTCGCCTGGACCGGCCTGGTCTGCGCGCTGACACCGCGCTCCGAGCTCGACGCCGGCGGCTCGACGGCGACGCCGACGGCGGTCGCGAGCCTCACCCTCGCGGTGGCCGCGGTGCTGGCAGCGGTCAGCGGGTACGCCGTCCTGTCCGGGGCCGACCTGCCGGTCGTGGGCACCGCCACCGCGAGCGACCCGGACGTCCGGGCCTATGTCGCCACCGCGGCCGTCGTGGTCGCGGTCACCGCCGCCTCGTTCGCCGCCGCGCTGCCCTTACGGCAGGCGACCGCCACGGTCACGCAGCGGACGCCGGCGACGCCGGCACCGGCACCGGTCCGGTAGCAGCTGCGACCGGGCGGGCCTGTCCGCCCACCCGGTCCTCGATCAGCCGCGCTTCTTGGCGGACTTGGCCGCGCGCCGGCGCGCCTCGCGGTTGCCACCGGCGGACGACGCCCCCTGCGCAGCGGCCTGGCCGCTGCCGGCGGCCTTGCCCTTGGCGCCCTCGGTGCGTACCTGCGGGGCGGCGTCGCCGTCGGCCGACGGCGCCGAGTAGGTCAGCGCTGCCGGTCGCTGCGGCTCCTCGAGCCCGACGACCTGCGGCAGCCGGTTCGCGGTGACCGACTTGGCCCCCACCCGCTTGCCACCAGCGGCGGCCGGCGGGGTGCCGTTGCTGCCGGCCGACGGCGTCGCCGCCACAGCACCAGCACCAGCACCAGTCGCAGCAGCACCGGCGCNCTCGAGCCCGACGACCTGCGGCAGCCGGTTCGCGGTGACCGACTTGGCCCCCACCCGCTTGCCACCAGCGGCGGCCGGCGGGGTGCCGTTGCTGCCGGCCGACGGCGTCGCCGCCACAGCACCAGCACCAGCACCAGTCGCAGCAGCACCGGCGCCGAAGGGCGCTGCGGCGGCGGCCTTCGCGGCGGCGTCGACGGTGAGCGTCGGCTGCTGCCCGGTCGCGGCGGCCTGCTCATCCGGGGTCTTGACCTCGAGGGTGAACAGGTGACGGACGGTCTCTTCCTTGATGGCGTCGTTCATCGCCTGGAAGAGCTGGTACCCCTCGCGCTGGTACTCCACGAGCGGATCGCGCTGCCCCATGGCGCGCAGCCCGATGCCCTCCTTGAGGTAGTCCATCTCGTAGAGGTGCTCGCGCCACTTGCGGTCGAGCACCGAGAGCAGCACCCGCCGCTCGAGCTGGCGCATGACGTCCCCGCCGAGCTCCGCCTCGCGGCGCTCGTAGGCGAGGTGGATGTCCGACCCGAGCTCGTCGAGCAGCATCGCGGAGGTCACCCGGGCGGCGTTGCCGGCCTCCTCGACGATGTCCTCCGGCGTGATCGACACCGGGTAGACGAGCCGCAGCTCTCGCCACAGCCCCTCGAGGTCCCAATTCTCCGGCTGCGGCGCGACCGTGAACTCGCTCACGAGGTTCTTCAGGACGTCGTCGACGAAGCTGACGATCCGGTCCTGCTGGTCCTCGCCCTCGAGCACCGTGCGGCGCTCCTCGTAGACGGTGGTGCGCTGGCGGGAGAGGACGTCGTCGTACTTGAGGACGTTCTTGCGGATCTCAAAGTTACGGCCCTCGACCTGCGCCTGCGCGCTGGCGATGCCACGGGAGACCATCTTGTGCTCGAGCGGCATGTCGTCGGGGTAGGCGGCGCCGTCCATCACCCGCATCGCGAGCCCGGAGTTGAACATCCGCATGAGGTCGTCCTCCATCGACAGGTAGAACCGGGACTCCCCCGGGTCGCCCTGCCGGCCGGAGCGGCCCCGCAGCTGGTTGTCGATCCGCCGTGACTCGTGGCGCTCGGTGCCGAGCACGTACAGGCCGCCGAGCTCGACGACCTCCTCGTGCTCTGCGGCCACCGAGTCCCGGGCCGCGGCGACCGCCTCGGGCCAGGCCGCCTCGTACTCCTCCGGGGTCTCCTCGGGGCTGAGGTCACGGGCGCGCAGCACGTCGATGGCGAGGTGCTCGGCGTTGCCACCGAGCATGATGTCGGTGCCTCGACCGGCCATGTTCGTCGCCACCGTCACGGCACCCTTGCGGCCGGCCATCGCGACGACGGAGGCCTCCCGCGCGTGCTGCTTGGCGTTGAGGACCTCGTGCGGCACGCCGCGCTTCTTCAGCAGCGCCGAGACCACCTCGGACTTCTCCACGCTCGTCGTCCCGACGAGGACCGGCTGGCCGGCGGCGTGCCGCTCGACGATCTCGTCGGCGATCGCGGCGTACTTGACCTTGACGTTCTTGAAGATGAGGTCGGCCTGGTCGATGCGCTGCATCGACCGGTTGGTGGGGATGGGCACGACGCCGATCTTGTACGTGCTCTGGAACTCCGCGGCCTCGGTGTCGGCGGTGCCGGTCATGCCGCCGAGCTTGTCGTAGAGCCGGAAGTAGTTCTGCAGCGTGATGGTCGCCAGGGTCTGGTTCTCGGCCTTGATCGAGACGCCCTCCTTGGCCTCGATCGCCTGGTGCATGCCCTCGGAGTAGCGACGCCCGGCGAGCACCCGGCCGGTGTGCTCGTCCACGATGAGGACCTCACCGTCGGTGACGATGTAGTCCTTGTCCCGCTTGAACAGCTCCTTGACCTTCAACGAGTTGTTGAGGAAGCCGATGAGAGGGGTGTTGGCCGCCTCGTAGAGGTTGTCGATGCCGAGATGGTCCTCGACCTTCTCGATCCCGGGCTCGAGGACACCGACGGTGCGCTTCTTCTCGTCGACCTCGTAGTCGACGTCGAGCTTGAGCCGCAGCGCCAGCCGGGCGAACTCGGTGTACCACTGGTTGGCGTCACCGGAGGCGGGGCCGGAGATGATGAGCGGCGTCCGTGCCTCGTCGATGAGGATCGAGTCGACCTCGTCGACGATGGCGAAGCCGTGGCCGCGCTGGACCAGCTCGGCGGTCGACCATGCCATGTTGTCGCGCAGGTAGTCGAAGCCGAACTCGTTGTTGGTGCCGTAGGTGATGTCGGCGGCGTACTGCTCGCGCCGCTCGTCCGGGCGCTGGCCGGCGAGCACGACGCCGGTGGTCAGGCCGAGGAACCGGAACACCCGGCCCATGAGCTCGCTCTGGTAGCGCGCGAGGTAGTCGTTGACGGTGACGACGTGGACGCCCTTGCCGGTCAGCGCGTTGAGGTACGCCGGCAGCGTGGCGACGAGGGTCTTGCCCTCACCGGTCTTCATCTCGGCGATGTTGCCCTGGTGGAGCGCCGCCCCACCCATGAGCTGGACGTCGAAGTGACGCTGGCCCAGGGTGCGCTGAGCTGCCTCGCGGACCACCGCGAACGCCTCGGGCAGCAGGTCGTCCAGGCTGACGCCGTCGGCGACCTGCTCCTTGAGCCGGTCGGTCTCGGCGCGCAGCTCGTCGTCGGACAGCCCGCTGACGGTGTCCTCGAGCGCGTTGACCTGCTCGGCGATGGCGGTGAGCTGCTTGAGAACCCGGCCCTCGCCCATCCGAAGGATCTTGCTGAGGATCGAAGCCACGCGAACTACTCCCGGGTCGGCAGGCGGCGCCGTCGCTCGACGCCGGGTGTCTTACGGCACACCATCTCCCATGGTAAACGCCTAACCGGTCAGGCCGAACCCAGTTGCGCTCGGAGCGGATTCGCCAGCTCGCCCGGTGCGTCCGGATCGACGACGACGGCGTCGGCGCCCAGCCAGTGCGCCATCGTCACCAGCTCGGCCACGAGCTCGGCGACGACGGCGGAGCGCGCGGGCCACCGGTCGTCGTCGTCGTGGGCCGGCTCGGCGAAGGCGGTGCGCACCCGCAGCGTGCCGGCGTCACGGTCGTGCTTGAGGTCGACCCGGGCGACGAGGTGCTCACCGAGCAGGAACGGCAGCACGTAGTAGCCGTGCACGCGCTGGGCGGCCGGCGTGTAGATGCCGATCCGGTACTCCATGCCGAACAGCTCGGCCAGCCGTCGGCGCTCGAAGACGAGCGGGTCGAAGGGGACGAGCAGCGCCCGGGCGCTGGTGCGCCGCGGCAGGCGTGCCCCGGCGTGCAGCCACGCCGGACGCGGCCAGCCGGCCACCCGCACCGGCACCAGCTCCCCGGCCGCGACCAGCTGCTCGACGGCGGTACCGGTCACCGCCTGGCCGAGCCGGAAGTAGTCCGCGAGGCCGCGCAACGTGGCCACCCCGTGCGCCCGGGCAGCGATGCGCACGAGCTCGAGCACGGCGTCGTCCCCCTCGTGGCGCCGCGGCACTCCCGGCGGCAGCACCCGCTCGGCGACGTCGTAAGCACGCTCGAACTGCCGCGTCCGGTGGGCGACGGCGAGCTCGCCGTCGTCGAGCAGGAGCTCGAGGGTGCGCTTGACGGCGGTCCACCGCCAGCCCCAGCCGTCCAGGCGGTCCGGCGGGTGGTGCGCGAGGACCCGCTCGACCTCCCGGGCGGTGACCGGACCGTGCTCGACGACGACGTGGCGGACCGCGTCGAGCGTGCCGGCCAGCTGCGCGCCAGGGAGGAACTCCGGGCCGAAGTTCCGCCGGCGTCCGTGCAGCAACGGGTAGGTCCTCACCGGCACCAGGCAGGCCTCGTGGCCCCACGTCTCCACCAGGCGGCGCGGGGCAGCGCTCGTCGCACGGCGCAGCAGGTCGGTGTCGTAGGACCCGAGCCGGGAGTACAGCGGCAGCAGGTGGGCGCGGGCGAGGACGTTGACCGAGTCGATCTGCAGCAGACCGATGCGCTCGACGGCGCGGGTGACGTGCCCGAGATCGGCACGCCAGGGGGCCGGCCGGGCGCGGTCGAGCCCCTGCGCCGCGATCGCGACGCGCCGCGCCTGGCCCGGCGTCAGCGTGCGCGCGACGGCGGGCCGCAGCACCGGGCTGCGACCCGCCGTCGGCGAGCTCCGGGAGGTCAGCCGACCTCGACCGGTCCAGCGGCGCCCGGCACCACGTGGTGGTTGAGCCGGATGATGCCGTAGGTCCAGCCGTGCCGGTGGTAGACCGCACAGGGCTGGCCGGTGTCGGCGTCGACGAACAGGAAGAACGGGTGGCCGACGAGCTCCATCTCGTACATCGCCTGGTCCACCGTCATCGGCTCGGTGTCGTGGAGCTTCTGCCGCACGATGACCGGCGAGTCCCCGAGCTGCGCCTCGACGACCTCGCCCGGTTCGGTGGGCGGGGTGGGCGCACTGGCAGGTTCTTCCGCCTCGACGACGGCCGGCACCTCCGGCATCTCCACCGGGGCCTTGCCGCCGCGACGGTGGTCCTTGCGTCGGTCACGCGCCCGGCGCAACCGCTCCATGAGCTTGGCGGTCGCGAGATCGAGGGCGGCGTAGCGGTCTCCGGCGGCGGCCTCGGCGCGGACCGTGGGGCCGCGGTCCAGGACGGTCAACTCCACGCGCTCAGCCCGGTCCGCGAGCCGAGGGTTCGACTCACGGGTGATCTCCACGTCGATGCGGCGGGCACGTGGGGCGAGCAGCTCGACCTTGGCGAGCTTTTCCTCCAAGTGCTGACGAAATCGTTCCGGCACCTCGGTGTTGCGGGCGACGACAGCGATGTCCATGCTGACCTCCGTACAGGGTTGGCCGAACCTCAACGGTTCACAGGGAAGGCCCACCGCTCAGCGGTGGGAGAGATCGACGGCTGCCACCTCCTTCATGCCGGGCTCGCTGCCACCAGGACTCGGTGGCCGGGGCGAGAGGGGCTCCATACCGGAACGTTAGTCGAGTATCGCGCCGGTCACACCCCTGACGGACGTCCAGCGAGCCACGATCCGGGCATACCGCCTCCCCCGGGGGCCGCAGAGGCCCGCCCTGCCGCCGGATCAGGACCTTCGGCCCGGGGGTGGCGTCGCCGCGACGACGAGGGCGCCGGCGACCCGCGCCCCGCTGGTCACCAGACTGCGGGCGCACGAGGCGAGGGTCGCGCCCGTGGTGAGGACGTCGTCGACGAGGAC
>NZ_JAZGOL010000009.1:0-85370 GCF_036421875.1 Georgenia sunbinii
CGGGATGCCCGGCTCGCCCTCGTCCTGGATCCCGTCACGGTCGGAGTCGACCCACACGTAGTCACCAACCGAGACCTTCGGCAGCACGAACCCGAAGTCCAACGTCGGGTCACGGTCACCGTCGGTGCCCAGCGGCAAGACCGACTCAGCCGACCACGTCGAAGAGTCGAGCGACTCGTCGTCGCCTTCGCCATCGAGCGTCGGGATGTACGGGGCCAGCGGCTCAGCCGACAGCTCACGGTCGATCGAGACCGTGTAGGACTCGCCGTCCTCGAGGACCGGAAGGTTCTCGAAGGTGTACTCGCCGTTCTCGTCGGTCACGANTCGGGATGTACGGGGCCAGCGGCTCAGCCGACAGCTCACGGTCGATCGAGACCGTGTAGGACTCGCCGTCCTCGAGGACCGGAAGGTTCTCGAAGGTGTACTCGCCGTTCTCGTCGGTCACGACCGGGGCCACGACATCGCCGAACACGTCAATCACCGGCTCGCCGTCCGGACCAGTCAGCACCAGGGTCACGGCCGGGATACCCGGCTCGCCCTCGTCCTGAATCCCGTCACGGTCAGTGTCGACCCAGACATAGTCACCAACGGAGACCTTCGGCAGCACGAACCCGAAGTCCAGCGTCGGGTCGCGGTCACCGTCGGCGCCCAGCGGCAGAACCGACTCGGCCACCCACGTCGAAGAGTCCAGCGACTCGTCGTCGCCCTCGCCCTCGAGCGTCGGGATGTAGGGCGCCAGCGGCTCAGCCGACAGCTCACGGTCAATCGAGACCGTGTAGGACTCGCCGTCCTCGAGGACCGGGAGGTTCTCGAAGGTGTAGAGCCCGTCCTCGTCGGTCACGGTCGCCTCGACGAGGTTGCCGAACACATCCGTCACCGGCTCACCGTCCGGACCGGTCAGCACCAAGGTCACACCGGGGATACCGGGCTCGCCCTCGTCCTGAATCCCGTCACGGTCGGAGTCGACCCACACGTAGTCACCCACCGAGACCTTGGGCAGCACGAACCCGAAGTCCAGCGTCGGGTCGCGGTCACCGTCGGCGCCCAGGGGCAAGACCGACTCGGCCACCCACGTCGAGGAATCGAGCGACTCGTCGTCGCCTTCGCCCTCGAGCGTCGGGATGTACGGCGCCAGCGGCTCAGCCGAGGCCTCGCGATCGATAGCGACCGTGTAGGACTCGCCGTCCTCGAGAACCGGCAGGTCCTCGAAGGTGTAGAGCCCGTCCTCGTCGGTCACGGTCGGGGCCACGACATCGCCGAACACGTCGGTCACCGGCTCACCGTCAGGACCAGTCAGCACCAGGGTGACGCCAGGGATGCCCGGCTCACCCTCGTCCTGGATCCCGTCACGGTCGGTGTCGACCCACACGTAGTCACCGACGGAGACCTTCTGGACGTTCGCGAAGGTGATGCCGGTCTTGTTGGGCTCCTGCACGCGGTAGTCCGTGCGGTTGTTGAGCTGAGCGGTCGCCTGGTAGGCGAAGGAGTTCCACGCCTCAGGTCCGCGCTCGACACCCTCCGGCCACTCGTAGCCGGACGTGGTGACGAAGGAGATGGACACGCCCTCCGTCGGCCGGAGGCCGTTCTCGAACTCGAACAGCCACTTGATCGCGCCGATGTCGGCGATGTCGACCGGCAGCTCGTCGGACCACAGGCCCTCGGCGTCACAGCCCTGCCACGGGTTGCTGTTCGGCCCGCTGGGAACACAGTCGGCCGGGTTGCCCACGAGGTACTGGGCGGTCACCGTGGTGCCCTCGGGCGCGACCGGCGCGGCGATGCTCTCGAGGGTCGGTGCCCACTCCGTGCCACGGGGGAAGGCGCTGAGGCTGGGCACGACGTGCTTGTCGCCCACCCAGGGCAGGATGTCGAGGATCTCGAGCTGCTGCGTGACGACGTTTCCGGTGTTGGTCACCGTGATCTGCCACTCGGCGCTGCCGCCCGGCGCGGTCTGGACCACGCAGGGATAACGGTAGAAGCCGTCGCCGAAGTCGGTGCACACCGCGCTGTCAGGTGCGCCCTGCGCGAGGACGTTCCCGGTGGGCTCGGCGCCCTCGGGCACGACCTCGCGGACGAGCTTGCGGCTCTGGTACGCCTGGCCGGTGAGCACGTTGACCACCGCCGTGTCGGTCTCCCGGAACTCGGGGTTCCCGGAGGTCACCACGAGGGTGTTGACGATCCCCGTCTCCGGCTCATGGCCGGGACGCACGACGACGGGCAGCGTGACCGTGTAGGTCTCGCCCGGCAGGAGCGCCGAGCCCTCGGGGAAGGTGACCGCGATCGACGGGTCGGTCGACTCGTGGTCGACGGCCAGCGTGATCTCCGTGGGGTCGACCGTGATCGACCCGCTCTCGGGGGAGACCGCGTACCCGACGGTGCCGTCCGCCGAGAAGAGCAGCTGGGGGCCGTTCTCGTCGGCGGGCAGGAGGTCGGTGATGACCGGGTCGACGATCGGCTCGGCACCGGTGTTGGTGACCTGCAGCGTGTAGTTGATCGTGCCGCCTGCGGTGGTCGACGTGTTCTGTCCACCGTTGTCGGTCTTGGAGACGTCCGCGCTCGTCACTCCGGGCACGAAGGTGAAGGTCGCGTCGTCCTCGTCGAGCACCGCGGGGCCACCGAGGCGGCTGGCGGTGCCGGTGAGGTCGTTGACGACGGTCGCCGCAGCGTCCTCACCCGGGTTGGGGACGTCGCCGGCAGCGTTCGGCTCGCCGGTCCGCAGCTCCGCGCGGGGGCGGACGACAAGGCCGACGGAGTAGTCGTCGCGCGAGGTCGTGGCGTTCCATATCCCCGGCAGGACCGAGTGGTCGGTCGTCGCGATCGTCATGCGCACGCCCTGGACGTCGCCGGAGGCGACCTCCTCGGGCAGGCCGAGGCCGCTGGGAAGACCGGTGCCGGTGACCGAGTACGGGCCGTCCTCGACCCATGTGCCGCCGGAGACGTTCACCCCGTCGTCGCCGGAGGTGAGCTCGGCACCGACGAGGTAGGCGAGCTCGAGCTCGACCTGGCCCTCGGCGGCCCAGTGCGTCACGTCGATGCTCGACCAGGACTGGAAGTCGAAGGCGTTCCAGAACGTCGGGTCGACGTCCTCGAACGTGATCCGGTCCGCCTTGTCCTCACCGGTGGCGAGCGCGAACTGGACTGCCACATCGTTCGGCGCGCCGCCCGGCTTGAGGAGGCTGCCGGAGGACGGCGTGAAGGTCTTGGTCACGTCGGCGGTGATGTCCACCGACTCGACCGTCTCGACCTCGAGCGGCGCCTCGGCCGACCCCGTCCGGACGTCGTCGCCGCGGCGGACCTCGGCGTCGACGGTGTTGGGGATGACGTAGGCGGGTTCGAGCGCGGCGAGCGCGGCCTCGGTCGGAGTGCCGGCCGTGCGGGTCTCGCTGCGCAGCTCAGTGGCGACCATGACCTCGAAGCTCGCGCCGCGCGGGATGGTGTCGCCGTCCGCGTCGGGGCTGACGAGCGCGAAGTCGAAGCCGACGACGTCGGCCCAGCTGTCGTAGGACGGGTTGAGCGCGTCGGCGCCGAGGATTTCGGCGGTCGAGCCGTCGGCGAGGAGGAGCGTGAGGACGGCGTCCTCGGGACGCGGGGTGGCGCCGGACGCGTTGCCGTGCAGCGTCACCGACAGACCGGTGATGTCGACGTACTCGAACGCGTCGCTGCCCTCACCGGGCTCGCTGATGCCGAGGTGGTCCACGGCGTAGGCCGACGGGTTCTGGGCATTGAGCTTGATCGAGCTCGCCGGGTTCAGGTCGTCCGGCGTGATGACGACCTTCACCGGAGCCCAGGACTTGGCGACGCCGAGCTTCAGCTCCTTGTCCACCGTGAACTCACCGCCGCCGGGCGTGCCCTCGCCGATCTGGCCCTCCCCCGGGCCGACGACGACGACGTTCTCGATCTCCGCGCCGTCCTCGAGCTGCTGGGCGACGACGAAGTCGATCCCCGCCTGCACCCGCTGGCCGGTGGCGAAGCCGTGGCCCTCGGGGTCGGCGGTGTACGTCACGCGCGCGCCCTCGGTGCCGGCACCGAGCAGGTAGGTGCCGTCGTCGTCCGCGACGACGGTCTCCCAGGCACCGGCGACGAGTCGCTCGACGAGCACCGTCTGGGCGCCCTGGTCGTTCTCGATCCGCAGCGCGGTCGCAGACAGGGCCCCGATGAGCTCGTCACTGAAGACGTCCTCCTGGACGATCTGGTAGACCGGCACGTTGCGCGCGCTGACCCAGCCCTGGAGGACCGCGGTGATGGTCTCGCCCGGGACGCCTTCGACGACGGTGCCGTGCTGGCCGCTCTCGACGAAGTACTTGCGGGCGCCGAACTCCACGTTCGGCGCCTCGACGGTGAGGTCGGCGCGCGCCTGTGCCTCCTCGGCGTCGTCGTCACCGCTCGATCCGTTGGCCGCGACGGTGTTGGTGTAGGTGCCGGCCGTGGTGCCGGTGACGTCGAAGCTCGCGCTGATGGTCGCGCCCGGGGCGAAGCTGCCGGTGAACGCGACGACGAAGCCGTCGATGCTCGTCGGGAGGTCGGCCGGCCAGGCAACGTTCCCGCCGTCGTCCGTGAGGTCGTAGCTGGTGCCGTCGACGACGAGCGTGCCGCCGGTCGCTCCGGTGGGCCACGGGGTCGTGGTGAACGCGCCGAGGTCGACGCCCTGCTCGAAGAACGCCGAGTCACCGGCGGGCTCCGTCAGGCTCATGGTGTCGAGCGGCTGGTTGGAGGCGTTGGTGGCGCCGATCGTCACGGCCGCGTCGGCGCCCTCGACGATGGTGCTCGGGTTGATGTGCTTGGCCGCCTGGACGGCGTAGTCCGCCGGGGCGATGGCGAAGGAGTCCTCGGCAGTGGCCGGCTCCGACGTGCCCTGCGGCGTGGCGGCGACGACGGAGACCTCGTTGTCGACGAGCTCCGCGTCGGCGCCGTTGCGCAGCTGCGTCTGCAGCACGACCGAGCCTCCGGTGCCGCCGGCGACGATGGCGCCGCTGTCGGTGGAGTCGGAGAAGACGACCCGCAGGCCGGTGATGTCGGCAGGGACGATCCCGGCGGGCAGCGTCGGGGTCGCCGACACCTCACCCGCCAGCTCGCCGTCGGCGGTGATGACGATGACCTGTCCCTGGTCGGCGCCCTGCGGCAGGGTGATGCCCTGCAGGCCGGTGACCTCGACGATCTCGAACGGGTTGGGGTCGCTGCTCGGCTCGACGAGCGTGAGCGAGCTCGCGCCGATGTTCGAGGCGTTGGCGATCCCGGTCAGGTTGAGCGCGATGTCCTGGGTAGACCCGGTGGGGACGGAGTCGGTGCCCCACGCCTTCTGCATCGCGGCCGCGATGGTCACCGGTACGTCGAGGGTGACGTCGACGTCGGCCTGCTTCGGTGCGGCGTTGTCAGCCGTGACCTCGGCGGTGTTCGTCAGGACGGCGCCGTTAAGCTCCGGCGGCGTGCTCTGCGGGAGTCGCACCGTGATGTAGACCTGCGCCGTGCTGCCGTCCTCGAGGCCGACCGAGCCGTTCTCGTGGACGTCGCTGAAGCGGACCGTGACGGTGTTGCCGTCCTGCTGCACCTCGTACCCGCCGCCGACGACGTTGATGTCCTCGATGACGAGCGGCTCGGGGATAGTGTCGGTGAGGACGGCCCCCTCGCACAGCGTCGTCGGGCTGTCACAGCCGGGGACGAGCTCGTAGACCGCGGTCTCGCCGGGGGCGAGGACATCCTTGTCGATCGACTTGGCGAGCGTGAGCGCGGCCGTGGGGTCGGCCTGCGCCGGTAGCATCCCGATGCTGCCGCTGAGCAGCACGAGGGCAGCGGTGAGGAGCGCCATGATGCGGCGCGGTACGGCTCGTCGGGCGCGGGTGCGCGACCGCCGGGCAACAGTAGGTTGTGACACTGAAGAAACTCCCAGGAGGCAGAAATCGGCGGGTGACGCGATCACGTCACCCGGCTCCTACTTTCATCGGGCCTCCTCCTCCGAAAGTACTTCTAGCGGTCTTTCACCCTCGGCTTCACCCCGCAGAGCGTCAGTTGTGACGGACTTCACGGCTGCCCGACGTGGCGGCACGGCCCCCAGGCGTCACGGTTTAGGCTGCCGTCGTGCCGATCCCTGAACGCGCTGCCACGCCCGTTGATGCCATCGCCGAGAGGTACGTGCAGCGACTCGTCGCGCTCGACCCGATCGAGGCCACCCTGCTCGGCGTCCCGGGGCACGACCACGAGCTGCCGGACCTCTCCCCCGCCGGCGCGCTGGCACGCGTCGAGGCCGCGACGGCCACCATCGCGGAGATCGCGGCGGCCGACGCCGTCGACGATTTCGACGGCGTCACCCGTGCCGCGATCAGCTCGCCCGTCCAGCGGGTGCGGGAGGTCTTCGACCACATGGCCACGGCCTCCGTGGCGGACTGGCAGACGATCGCCGCTCGGCTGGCAGCGGTCCCCGCCGCGCTCACCGGCTACCAGGAGTCCCTGCGCCACGCCGCCGCGGAGGGCCACGTGGCCGCCATCCGTCAGGTCGAGGCGTGCATCGACCAGGCGGACGGGCTCGCGGCGGCCGGCACGTCGTTCTTCGACGAGCTCGTCGCGGGCGCGCAGCCCACCAGCGGCACGCTCGACGCCGCCGTGAGGGAGCGGCTGGCGGACGGCGCCGCCGCGGCACGTCGGGCGTACGGCGAGCTCGCAACGATGCTCCGCACCGAGCTCGCACCTCGGGCCGGCACGGTGGATGCGGTCGGCCGCGATCGCTACGAGCTGTGGTCGAGGCACTTCCTCGGCGCGGCGGTCGACCTCGACGAGACCTATGAGTGGGGCCTGGCCGAGCTCGCCCGGATCACCGCCGAGCAGGACGCCGTCGCCGCTCACCTCTACGGGCCGGGCACCACACCCACCGAGGCGATGGCGCGGCTCGACGCCGACCCCGCGCGCCGCATCCACGGCACCGGCGCGCTCCAGGAGTGGATGCAGTCCGTCTCGGACGCCGCGGTCGTCGCGCTCGCCGGCACCGAGTTCGACATCCCCGAGCCGGTCCGCCGGCTCGACTGCCGCATCGCGCCGACCAGCACCGGCGGCATCTACTACACCGGCCCCAGCGCCGACTTCTCCCGGCCCGGACGCATGTGGTGGTCGGTGCCCGAGGGCGTCACCGAGTTCAGCACCTGGCGCGAGCTCACCACCGTCTACCACGAGGGCGTTCCCGGGCACCACCTGCAGATCGGCCAGACCGCCTACCGGTCGCAGACCCTCAACACCTGGCGCCGGCTGGCCTGCTGGGTCAGCGGGCACGGCGAGGGCTGGGCGCTGTACGCCGAGCGGCTGATGGCCGACCTCGGCTTCCTCGACGACCCGGGTGACTACCTCGGCATGCTCGACGGCCAGCGGCTGCGGGCGGCCCGGGTGGTCCTCGACATCGGCGTCCACCTCGGCAAGGTCGCCCCAAGGCAGTGGGGCGGTCGGACCTGGGACGCTGCCAACGCCTGGGACTTCCTCAAGGCCAACGCGAACATGGCCGAGGGCTTCCTTGCCTTCGAGCTCGACCGCTACCTCGGCTGGCCCGGCCAGGCGCCGTCGTACAAGGTCGGCCAGCGGCTGTGGGAGGAGATCCGCGACGAGGCCCGCACCCAGGCGACGTCCCGCGGCGACGAGTTCGACCTGCGGGCCTTCCACCGGCGCGCGCTCGACGTCGGCTCGGTCGGGCTCGGGGTGCTCCGTTCCGCCCTCGTGCACGCGGAGCGCTGACCCGCTGCCCCACCCCCACCCCCACCCCGCCGACAGCTGGATTGTCCGCGACAGCTGGATTGTCCGCGACAGCACGATCCCCTACGGGACTACTCGCCCACGGCCTCCCGGACGAGGTCCGCAGTTAAGCGGGACGTTGCCCCTGCCCGTATCGTCCTGACGTGAGCATCCGCCTCGTCCTCGCCTCAGCCTCCCCCGCCCGACTCGCCACGCTGCGCTCCGCCGGGATCGCTCCGATCGTCTCCGTCTCCCAGGTGGACGAACCGGCCCTGCTGGAACGGGCCGCCACCGACGGCGCGCCGCCTGCGGCCGAGCAGGTGCTGCTGCTCGCCCGGGCGAAGGCCCGCGACGTCGCCGCTCGGCTGGCACCGGACGCCGACCTCGTGCTCGGCTGCGACTCCATGCTCGAGCTCGACGGCGAGATCCACGGCAAGCCGGCGGACGCCGCCGAGGCGACGGCTCGGTGGCGCACGATGCGCACCCGCAGCGGGGTGCTGCACACCGGCCACTGGCTCGTCGACCTGCGGGCACCCCGCGTGAGCACGCTCACCCGCACGAACGACGACGCGACCGCCCGGGAGGCGGGGGCGAGCTCCGAGACCATCGTTCACTTCGCCGACGTGTCCGACGCCGAGATCGACGCCTACGTCGCCACCGGTGAACCACTCGTGGTCGCCGGCGCCTTCACCATCGACGGTCTCGGCGGGCCGTTCGTCGAACGGATCGAGGGCGACCACCACGGCGTGGTCGGCCTCAGTCTGCCGCTGCTGCGCGCCCTGCTCAGTGATGTCGGGGTCTCGATCACCGACCTGTGGGCACCGCGCTGAGACCACTCCTCCCTCAGCGGGTCGTCGCCCCGGCGAAAAGGGCCGGATTCGGTGTGGTGATCCGGCCGGTTTGGGTGCGTCAGTTGTCGCGCATGGAACGGCGGCCAGCCCTCCGGATACAGCTCGATCGCCTCGATCGCCTCGGCCACGCGCTCGAAGAACGCATGGCCGAGCCTCAGCTCGGTCTGCTCGTATCGCTCGGCCGCAGCGAACAGTTCGGCACTCGCATCGGGATGCTCGGGATGCGTGTGCGTCACTGAATGGGCGCCGGGTACCTGGCGGCGAAGCTGGCGCGCGTTGCCTCGAACGACCCCAGTTGGACCCTGCCCTGCAGAACGTCATCGAGCCGACTGCCGATCTCATCGCGCCACGCGGCGTCGACGTCGTCCTGCGACCCCTCGGCAGTACTGCCGTCGAGGCTCAATAGCCCAGCGCGAATGACCGCTGCGCGCTCCTCTGGAGCTAGCGCGAGCAGGGCCCGCTCGACCTCAGCGATGTCCGGTGCCATGCCTCAAGCGTACGGCGGCACACTGACATCGGCCAGGACATGACGGGACAGGGCCGGAGCGCTCAGCACGCGGGCAGCTCGCCCACCTGGCGACCGTCGTCGTCGAGGTCGATGATCATGCCCGTGGCGCCGTCTCGGCCACTGCGTCGTGCCAGCGCGGCCAACGCGCCGTCGTCGATGACGAGCACGACGCACTCCCCACGGTGCTCGTCGGCGAGATCGTCGAGCACGGCGTCGAACGCGGGTACGGACGCCGCGCCAGTCGCCGGGACCGACGCGAGCGCGGTTCGGAACACGGATACTGCCTCGGGCATCGCGTCTCGCTCCGGGACGTCGGCAGCCCCGGCCCCGTCATCGGGCCCGGGAGCGCTCGCGGTCACCCGGCGTACTGCCACCCTGAGGTCGCGTGCCAGGCGCGTGGCCCCCACCGTCGTGCCCGGGCCGCCCCCGGCGTAGACGAGCGCGACCCGGCGCTCGTGCAGCTGGGCGAGCAGCGCGGGCGACGCCGTCGTCGGGCCGAGCACGACGACGGTCGCGGCGCACTGCAGGTCGCTCATCGCCCTCCCCCTCGTCCGGTCCTGCCATCATCCTCCCGCCGGACGCAGATGTGGCCAATCCGACAATCGAGCGCGGAGCAATCCGGAGTTATGCCGGAGGTCGTTGTAGCAACGTCACAACCGGAGCGGTCGCAAGTTGCGGTCGACGGACAGACTTCGCCGACGCGAGCACCGGCTAGTAGGTGCAGGGCGCCGCGACGGCTACCGTGGATCGGTCCCGGGTCACGGGCACGCTCGTGCGTGCCCGCAGCACCCATGTCCGACCCGAACGGAGCATCCATGACGAGCACCTCTGGAGCGTCGGCCTCCCGACGCCCCCTGACGAAGGTGCTCATCGCCAACCGTGGCGAGATCGCGGTGCGCGTGGCACGCGCCTGCATCGACACCGGTATCGCCACCGTGGGGGTCTACGCTGACCCCGACCGTGACGCGCTCCACGTGCGGATGTGCGACGAGGCGTTCGGCCTCAGCGGTGCCCGCGCCGCCGAGACCTACCTCGACGAGGGCAAGATCCTCGACGTCGCTCGCCGGTCCGGCGCCGACGCCATCCACCCCGGCTACGGCTTCCTCTCGGAGAACGCCGACTTCGCCCAGCGCGTGATCGACGCCGGACTGGTGTGGATCGGCCCGTCACCGGAGGCCATCCGCGCGCTCGGCGACAAGGTCAGCGCCCGCCACATCGCCGGCGCCGCCGGCGCGCCGCTGGTGGCCGGCACCCCCGACCCGGTGACGAGCGCGGAGGAGATCCTCGCCTTCGTCGACACCCACGGCCTCCCGGTGGCCATCAAGGCCGCCCACGGCGGCGGCGGGCGCGGACTCAAGGTCGTCCGCACCCGCGAGGAGATCCCCGAGCTGTTCGACTCCGCGGTGCGTGAGGCCAAGGCAGCTTTCGGCCGCGGCGAGTGCTTCGTGGAGAAGTTCCTCGACCGGCCCCGTCACGTGGAGACCCAGTGCCTGGCGGACGAGCACGGCACCGTCGTCGTCGTCTCCACCCGCGACTGCTCGCTGCAGCGCCGCCACCAGAAGCTCATCGAGGAAGCCCCTGCGCCGTTCCTCAGCCCGGAGCAGGACGCCGAGCTGCGGCGCGCGTCGATCGCCGTCATGCGCGAGGCCGGCTACGTCGGTGCCGGGACGGTGGAGTTCCTCATCGGCCTCGACGGCACCATCTCGTTCCTCGAGGTCAACACCCGGCTGCAGGTGGAGCACCCGGTGACCGAGGAGATCAGCGGCATCGACCTCGTCGTCGAGCAGCTGCGGATCGCCGCTGGTGAGCCGCTGGGCTACTCCGAGGTCACCACCCGCGGGCACAGCCTCGAGTTCCGCATCAACGGCGAGAACCCGGCCGCCGGCTTCCTGCCCGCCCCGGGCACCATCGCCACGCTCAGCTGGCCGACGGGGCCGGGCATCCGCGTCGACACCGGCGTCGTCGCCGGCGACACCATCTCCGGTGCGTTCGACTCGATGCTCGCCAAGCTCATCGTCACCGGTGCCGACCGGCGCCAGACCATCGCCCGGGCACGCCGGGCGCTGCGCGAGATCGAGATCACCGGGATGGCCACCGTGCTCCCGTTCGACCGGGCGGTGCTCGAGTCACCGGACTTCGTCGCCGAGACGGCCTCCGACTTCCGGGTGCACACCACCTGGATCGAGAACGACTTCGCCGACCAGCTGCGTGGGCTGCCGACGGCCGCGACGCCCGACGGCGCTGCGGCGCCCGCCGGGGCGGAGCCGGAAGAGTCCATCGAGCGCGTCGTCGTCGAGGTCGGTGGCAAGCGGCTGGAGGTCGTGCTGCCCGCCGGGCTCGGGATCGGCGCCGGCCGGGGCGGACGGGGCGCGGTCCGCCGTCCGATCCGGCGTTCCAACGCGCGCGGCGCCACGACCGGCAACGGTGCGCTCACCTCCCCGATGCAGGGGACGATCGTCAAGGTGGCGGTGGCCGACGGCGCGATGGTGGCGGCCGGTGACCTCGTCGTCGTCCTCGAGGCGATGAAGATGGAGCAGCCGCTCGTCGCGCACCGCAGCGGCCGGATCAGCAGCCTCAAGGCCGACGTCGGCCAGAACGTCACCTCCGGCACCGTGCTCTGCACCATCGACGAGCAGCCCGAGGGTTGAGTCGCTCTTCTGGGTGGTTATGACACCGCCCAGTGGTCGATCTATGCCCCGGATGAGCGACCTATGGGGTAGAGGACCAGGCGCGGACCGGCGGTCTGGGCACCGACGGCCTCGACCCGGCGGCGCAGCTCCCGGTCGGCGGTGATGACGACGACGTCGTCGCTCCCGCCACCGGTGGCACGCCACGCCTGGGCGAGGACCTCGTCGTCACCCGGGCCGGGCGCCGGCACCACCTGCACGCCGGGCACCGGCGCGACGTCGCGGGCCTGCCCCTCGGTGACGAGCACGATCTCGGGGAACCACGTACCGCCCGGCAGCCCGACGTCGGCCGCCGGCAGCCCGGCGACGGCGAGCTCCGCCAGCTCGTCGCGCAGCCGCGCGGTGGCGCCGGCACGGTCGCGCCACCAGCCGTCCGGCCGGGAACCGACGGTGTTCGCGGCATCGACGACGAGCACCAGCCGGCGCCCGACCATCTCCCGCAGCGTGGGCAGTGCGTCCTCGAAGGCCGGCAGCAGCGGCCGGTGGCGGACCTCGTCGAGCTCGACCCACGCCACCTCGAGGCTCTCCGGGTCGCTGACCACCGGCTCGACCGGCTCCGCCGCGGAAGCGAGCACGGTGGTGTACGCCCAGTCGCCGTGGTCGAGCACGTAGGTGGCCCGGACAGTGACCGCCGTCGCGGGGATACCGGCCTCCTCCGCCGCCTCCCGCAGCGCGCCGGCGACCGCGGTCTCGCCGGGGTCGACGGCGCCGCCCGGCAGCCCCCAAGTCCCGCCGAAGTGGCTCCAGCGGGCGCGGTGCTGCAGCACGACCCGGGTCGGGCGCGAGGGCTGCGGTCCGGTCGACAGCAGCAGCCCGGCGGCGCCGTAGCGGCCCCAGTGGCGCGCGCCGCACCGGCACTCGACCCAGCCGTCACCGGGACGCTGCACCGGCCGTGGGTCGGGCGGCGCCGGCTCGGTGGTCACGGCTCCAGCGTGGCACAGCTCGCCGAGCGTCGTCGCCCAGGGGCGTCGCAGCCTCGTAAACTCAGCTGGTGAGCACCCGCCCTGTCCCCGTCCACCTCCCGCATGCGTAGCGGGCTGCTGCGCGGCACGCTGCTGACCGTCGCGGGGCTGGCGGTGGCCGGCGCCGGGGTCGCCGCGGTGCTCCACGTCGCGGTGCCGGCACGGATCTCCGACACCTGCACCGTCACCCTCCCGGGTGGCGAGGGTGCCACGCTCGACGCCGACCAGGCCGACAACGCGGCTCTCATCACCGCGCTCACCGTCCGCCGGGAGCTGCCGGCCCGCGCCGCGACCATCGCGCTGGCAACCGCCGTCCAGGAGTCCAAGCTCCGCAACATCGACTACGGCGACCGTGACTCCCTCGGCCTGTTCCAGCAGCGCCCCTCGCAAGGGTGGGGCAGCGAAGCCGAGGTGATGGACCCGGTCTTCGCGACCAACGCGTTCCTCGACGTGCTCGTCACCGTCGAGGACTACCGGCAGATCCCGGTGACCGACGCCGCGCAGCGGGTGCAACGGTCCGGCTTCCCGCTGGCCTACGCCGACCACGAGCCGGAGGGCCGCGCCTTCGCGTCCGCGCTCACCGGCCACTCCCCCGCCACCCTCACCTGCCGGCTACGGCCCGACGACGACGCACCGGACCCGGCGACCGCGGTCCCCGAGCGGCTCGCCCAGGACTGGGGGCTGACCACGGCCGCGGCCGACGGCGTCGTCGTCGTGGACACCACCGAGCTCGACGGCGACGGCGAGCGGCTCGGTTGGGCGGTCGCGCA
This sequence comes from Georgenia sunbinii, assembly GCF_036421875.1. Taxonomy (NCBI): domain Bacteria; kingdom Bacillati; phylum Actinomycetota; class Actinomycetes; order Allobogoriellales; family Allobogoriellaceae; genus Georgenia; species Georgenia sunbinii. The sequence continues at coordinate 13,480 of NZ_JAZGOL010000009.1, forward strand.
CTGGGCGGTCGCCACCGCCGGCGTCACCGGCGCGGAGCGGGTGGCGGTCGACGGTCAGGTGTGGCAGCGCGCCGACGGCAACGACGCGCGCTGGGCGCCGGTCGACGGGGCAGGCGCCCCGCCGACCGGCGTCGTGCAGATCTCCTGAGGGCCGGTCAGCGCCCGGAGATGTCGACGTAGTCGCGCTCGGTCTCGCCGACGTACACCTGGCGCGGGCGACCGATCTTCGTCGTCGGGTCGGCGATCATCTCGCGGTACTGCGCGATCCAGCCGGGCAGCCGGCCCATCGCGAACAGCGGGGTGAACATCTGCGTGGGGAAGCCCATCGCCTTGTAGATGAGGCCGGTGTAGAAGTCGACGTTCGGGTAGAGCTTGCGCTCGATGAAGTACTCGTCGTTGAGCGCGATCTCCTCCAGGCCCATGGCGATCTCGAGCAGCTCGTCGGACTTGCCGAGGTTGCCGAGCACCTCGTGGGCGGCGTCCTTGACGATCGCGGCGCGGGGGTCGTAGTTCTTGTAGACCCGGTGCCCGAAGCCCATGAGGCGGACGCCGTCCTCCTTGTTCTTCACCTTCGTCATGAAGTCCTTGACGCCGCCGCCCTGGGCCTTGATGTCGTCGAGCATGGTGAGCACGGCCTCGTTGGCGCCGCCGTGCAGCGGGCCGGAGAGCGCGCCGACGCCGGCGGCGATCGAGGCGTAGATGTTGGCGTTCGAGGAGCCGACCATCCGCACCGTCGAGGTCGAGCAGTTCTGCTCGTGGTCGGCGTGGAGGATGAGCAGCATCTCCATCGCCCGCACCATCGCCGGGTCCATGTCGTCGTGCTGGTAGGGCAGCGCGAAGGTCATCCGCAGGAAGTCCTCGACGTAGCCCTTCGAGGCGTCCGGGTAGAGCAGCGGCAGGCCGTTCGCGCGCTTGGCGATGTAGGCGATCATCGTCGGCACCTTGGCCATCAGCAGGACCGTGGACAGCTCGCGCTGGTAGGGGTCCTTGGGGTCCAGGGTGTGCTGGTAGTACGTCGCCAGCGCCGCGATCCCGGCCTGCAGCACCGCCATCGGGTGCCCGTTGCGCGGGAAGGCGGTGAAGAACGCCTTGAAGTCCTCATGGAGGATGGTGTGGCGCTTGACGCGGCGGGTGACGGCGTCCAGCGTCTCGGCGTCGGGCAGCTCGCCGTAGATGAGCAGGTAGGCGGTCTCGATGAAGGACGAGCTCTTGGCGAGCTGGTCGATCGGGTAGCCGCGGTAGCGCAGGATGCCCTGGTCGCCGTCGATGTAGGTGATCGCCGACGTCGTCGAGGCGGTGTTCATGAAGCCGGCGTCGAGCGTGACCAGCCCGGTCTCCTTGAGGAGGGACGAGATCGCCACCCCGTCGTTGCCCTCACGCGCCGGCACCCTCGCGAACTCGAGCTGCTTGCCATCGACCGCGAACGTCGCCGGGCTGAGAGTGGCATCGGACATGGGTTCCCCTCCTCGGGATACGTGGGCCGGGGAGGTCCCCGGTCACCGGCGGCCCCAGCCGGGTGTCTCCCAGCGGGCCTGACCGGCCTGAAGTTGTCGTGAATCCTTCAAAGACTAAGCCATGTCCGGCGATCGCCAAGACGGCGGACCTGCTGCCCGGGACGCCAACGTCTCGGCCGGGAGGAGGCCCAGCGCACGGCTCATCGCGAGCGCGTCTCCCCTGCTGGAGACGCCGAGCTTGCGGTAGATGCTGCGCAGCTGGGACTTCACCGTGTTCGGTGAGACGAAGAGCAGGCCAGCCAGCCGGCGGATCGAGGCGACGTGAGCCAGCTGGCGCAGGAGGGTGCGTTCCCGGTCGGTGAGGCGCACCGGCCGGGCGAGCAGCCGCAACGAGTCGCGCACCTTCGCCAGCCGGCCGACCAGGTCGGCCGAGCGCTGCTCGAGGTCGAGCTGGCCCGCCTGGCTGAGGAGGGCCTCGAAGGAGGCCGTCCCCTGGCGCGCGAACGGCAGCAGGACGTCGGTGCGGACGGCGAGCGCGAGGCTCCGCTGCAGCGCACGGTCGGACCCCGCACGGTCGCCGGTGGCACGCAGCGCGGCAGCCGTGAGCACCAGGGCCCAGACCCGGTACCGGCTCCCGTCGGCCCCGGCCGAGTGGGCGTGGAGGAGGCCGACGGCGTCACCCGGGTGACCGAGCGCGAGCAGTGCCTGCGCTCGGACCAGCGGGATCGGCAGCTGCGGGTGCGGGGCAGGCGTGAGCTCGTCGACGAGCGCCAGCGCGAGGTCGGCGTCACCGTCGGCGAGCACGAGCTCGGCGCGCACGAGCCTCAGCAGCTGACGCTCGTAGTGCGTGAGCCGGCTGCGTTCGATGCCGTGCTCAGCCATCCCGAGCGTCTCCAGCCCGACCTCGGGTGTGCCGGAGAGAATGTGCGCGACAGACTCCAGCTGGACGGCGAGGACACCGAGCAGCGGGTCGGCGAACGGCTCCGCGCGGTGACGGAGCAGGGTGCGGATGGCCGCGAGATCGAGCCGGTAGAGGCCGGCGATCGCCTCCGCCAGCCGACGCGGCGCGGCGGCCGGCGCGTCGCGCCCGGTACCTGGGTCCGGCAGGTGGCCCACCTGGCCGGCACCGAGCTGGGCCACGAGGAGACTGAGCGCCCGGGCGAAGCCTGGGTCGCCCCCGGCGGGGTGGGCCGCCCGGACCCCCTCCGCCCGGTCGAGCTCGGTGGCCGCCGCCGTAAAGCTGCCGCTGCGGAGCAAGGTGAGGCTGTGCTGGACCAGCCCGGCGACGACGACGTCGCCCGGGACTCCGCCACCGGGGGCGACCGTCGCCTGGCGGTGGTGGTCCAACGCCTCCTCGTGGCGTCCGGCGATCCGGGCGAGCACCGCCCTCAGCACGCCGACGGCGGTCGCCAGGCCCGCGCCGTGCTCGCCGTGACCGAGGGTGACCGCGTGGTCGAGCAGCAGCGCGGCCTGCAGCCGCTCGGATTCCGTGACGATCCCGGGATGGCCGGTGTGCGTGATGTCAACGATCGCCCGCACGTGGGCGACGAGGATCCGCGCGTCCCGCCGGCCGGCGCCACCGAGGCGGGTGAGGAGGAACCGGACCCGGCCGGCCGGCAGCGTGGCGAGCCGCGCCCAGTGGGTGGCGAGCAGGTCGACCAGCGCCTGCTCGGTGCCGTGAGTGGTCACCGTCCGCACCGCACCGGCGAGGTCGCCGTTGGCGATCAGCCACCGGGCGGTGATGTCGGTGGCCCGCTGCCGCTCGGCCTCGTCCACCTCGAGCGGGAGGCGCCGGGCCAGCGCAGCCCGGACGAGCGAGGGCAGCTCGTACGTGGTCTCGGTGCGAGCGCCGTCGACGACGCGGAGCAGCCCCGCGCCGTCGAGCAGCCGCACCAGTGGCATCTCGTGCCAGTCGGGCAGCAGGTCCTCGAGCAGCCCGGCGGTGAAGTACTCAGGGACACCGGTCAGCAGCAGCGCCTGCCGCTCCGCCAGCGCGAGGTCCCCGCCGGTGGTCCCGCGCGAGATCCGGTCGGCGATCACCTCCGCGGCCCGGTCGAAGGAGGTCGGCGTCGGCCCGTGGTCACCGATGGTCTGGAGGAGGCTCTCGACCGCGATGGGCAGGCCGCCGGTCCAGCGGTGCAGCGTCGCGACGTCCGATTCGTCCAACGACATGCCGGCGGCACCGGTGATCTCGGTGAGCTCGTGCTGTGTGAGGCACAGCTCCCGTGCGGTGATGACGGCGTCGGGTCGCAGCCCCATGCTCTCGAGGACGCCGCCGTGCGCCCGGCCCGGCTCGATGACGACGACGCGCAGCTGCTCGGCGCGCTCCCGGAGCCGGTCCAGCACCGCGAGGTCGACGGGCAGCTCGGCCGGCTCGGGCAGTCTCAGCACCACCGTCGTGCCCGGCCCGCCCTCGGCCACGGTGGCGAGCAACCGGTCCCACGCCACCGACTCGGCAAGCTCGACGGCGGCCGCGTCCAGCCAGACGGCATCCGTCCCGACGTGCCGCGCCCACTCCCGCACGAAGGCTGCAGCGGTCGAGCCGGATCCGCTGAAGGTGATCGTGGCGTTCGGGCCGGGAGCAGCCATCCGGTCGATGAGGCGCGCGTTGAGCATCAGTCGACCGGCACCGTACGGAGCTCCGGCGTCGCTGCTGTCGTCCTGGCGGAAGGCAGCGGCAACTCGCGCCATTGACACTCCAATCTCACCCCATGATGGGAAATGTTCGTACGGCAGGGCACAGCCTACGGGCAGTGCGCCACCACCGACCGTGGCCGGTGGAACGTGGACGCCGGGCCGTCCTCTGGACTACCGCGGTGTCCGCGGGGAACGTGGACGGCAGGTCTGGGCAGACGTGAGGGCCGGGACGGTGTGTCCCGGCCCTCACGATGTGGGCGTCAGCCCGCGGCTACCGCTGCCACTGCCGACGGCGGCCGACCAGGGTGGCGCCCGCTCCGAGGAGCAGCAGCGCGCTCAGCCCGGCGGCCAGGGCGTGGGTACCGGTGGTCGGCAGACCCGGCCGCGGCGTGGTGCCACCGGCGCCCAGCTCGGGAACCGGGTGCTCGGTGCCCACCGGCGGCGGGACCAGGGTGGTCCCCCCGGGCGGGGTTGCCTCACCGCTGACGACGTTGCGCACGGTGACGCCGGCGGCGTCCTCGTCCACGGTCACCGAGTAGGTGATCGTCACCTCCTCGCCGACGGCGAGCTCGCCGTCCCAGGTCAGCGTGGAGCCGACCACGGCCAGCTCGCCGGCCTCGTCCTCGCCGATGACGGCGACGGCGTCACCGTTGTACTCGGCGTGCGCGAGGACCTCGGACAGGTCGTCGGTGATGACGACCGGGTCGAGGACGGTGGCACCGGTGTTCGTGCCGGTCACCGTGTAGGTGATGCGCTCACCGGGGCGAACCTCTGTGCCGGACTCCGGGTCGGAGACCTTGTCGAGCTCGAACCCGGGCACGGGGTGCTCGGTGCTCACCTCGGGCGGCACGATCGGCGGGAGCCCCGGCGGGGTCGCCGCGCCTGCGACGGTGTTGGTCACGACGGCGCCGGCGGCGTCCTCGTGGACCGTCACGGAGTAGGTGATGGTCACCTGTTCGCCCACGGCCAGCTGACCGGCCCAGGCGAGCGCGGTGCCCTCGACGACGAGCTCGCCGGCGAGGTCCTGCCCGACGACGGCGACGGCGTCACCGTTGTAGTCGGCGTGGTTCAGCACCTCGGACAGGTCGTCGGTGATGACGACCGGGTCGAGGACCGTGCCACCGGTGTTCGTCCCCGTCACCGTGTAGGTGATGGTCTCGCCGGGCATGACCGTGGAGCCCGAGATCGGATCGGAGGTCTTGTCCAGCTCGAAGCCGGGCACCGGCACCGGGTGCTCGGTGCTCGTGGGCGGCGGCACGATCGGCGGCGCCCCGGGCGGGGTCGCCTGGCCGGTCACCGTGTTGGTGAGCAGCTGCCCGGAGGCCTCCGGGCTGACGGTCACCGAGTAGGTGATCTTCACCTGCTCGCCGACGGCCAGCGCACCGGTCCAGGTGAGCGTGGTGCCCTCGAGCACCAGCTCGCCGGCCTCCTCCTCTCCCACGACGGCGACGGCGTCACCGTTGGACTCGGCGTGCGCGAGCACCTCGGACAGGTCGTCGGTGATGACGACCGGGTCCAGTGCGGTCTCGCCGGTGTTCGTGCCCGTCACCGTGTAGGTGACGACCTCACCGGGGTGGACCTCGGTGCCCGAGACCGGGTCCGATGCCTTGCGCAGGTCGAAGCCGGGGACCGGGACGGGGTGCTCGGTGGTCACCGGCGGCGGGTCCAGCGGCGGGCGCCCCGGCGGGGTGCCCTCACCGGTCACCGTGTTGGTGACCAGGGCGCCGGCGGCGTCCTCGTTCACCGTGACCGAGTAACTCACCGTGACCTGCTCGCCGACGGCCAGCACACCGGTCCAGGTGAGCGTCGTGCCCTCGAGCACGAGCTCGCCGGACTCGGCGTCGCCGACCACGGCGACCGCGTCCACGTTGTACTCGGCGTGCGCCAGGACCTCGGACATGTCGTCGGTCAGCACGACCGGGTCCAGCACCGTGGCACCGGTGTTCGTGCCGGTCACCGTGTAGGTGATGACCTCACTGGCGTCGACCACCGTGCCCGAGGCCGGGTCGGAGATCTTGGTGATCTCGAACCCGGGAACCGGGTGCTCGGTGCCGACCGGCGGCGGGACGAGCGGCGGGAGCCCGGGCGGGGTCGCCTCACCGGTGACGGTGTTGGCGACCACCGCGCCGGCGGCGTCCTCGTCCACGGCCACCGAGTAGGTGATCGTCACGCTCTGGCCCACGGCCAGCTCGCCGGTCCAGGTGAGCGTGGTGCCGACCACGGCCAGCTCGCCGGCCTCCTCGCCGTCGACGACGGCGACGGCGTCACCGTTGTACTCGGCGTGGGCGAGGACCTCGGACAGGTCGTCGGTGATGACGACCGGGTCGAGGACAGTGGCGCCGGTGTTCGTGCCGGTCACCGTGTAGGTGATGTCCTCGCCGGGCAGCACCGTGGAACCCGACGACGGGTCGGAGACCTTGTCCAGGTCGAAGCCGGGGACCGGGTGCTCCGTCTGACCCGGCGGCGGCACGATCGGCGGGCCGTTGGGCGGCGTCGCCGAGCCGGTGACGATGTTGTCGACGACCGCACCGGCGGCATCCTCGTCCACGGTCACCGAGTAGGTGAGCTCGACCTCCTGGCCGGCGGCCAGGACACCGGTCCAGGTCAGCGTGGTGCCCTCGAGGGCGACCTCGCCGGTCGCGACCCCACCGATGGTCGCGGTGACGTCGTCGTTGTAGCCCGCGTGGGCGAGCACACCGGACAGGTCGTCGGTGAGGACGGCCGGGTCGAGCACCGTCTCACCGGTGTTCGTCCCGGTCACCGTGTAGGTGATGACCTCGCCGGGCAGGACCGTCTCGCCGGACGCCGGGTCCGAGCTCTTGGTCAGCTCCAACGCGGGCACCTCGAGCGCCGCACAGGCAACGGCGTCCGCGGACTCGCCGTTGTGGACCACGCCGGCGGTGTTGGTCAGCCCGCCGGCCTCGCCGGAGCCGGGCTCGGGGCACTGCAGGCCCCCGGGAACGGCCACGTCCATGTCGAGCGAGACGACGACCTCCACCTGGTAGGTGTGCAGCCCGCCGGCCTCGAGCGTGACGCCCTCAGCGATGACGTTCCCCTCCGAGCCCGTCTCGCCCTGCCCGGTCCAGTCGGCCGGGATGGCGACGTCCGTCGGCGTCGTGACGACGGCTGCGGACTCGATGACCGCACCGGGGCCGTAGCGCAGCTCGTCGGCCACGTCGTACGTGCCGGTGGCCTCACCGACGTTCTCCACGACGACGTCGTAGGTGATCGTCCAGGTGAAGTCGCCGTTGGCGACCGGGCCCTCGCTCACGGTCTTGTCGAGCTCGATGACCGGCAGGGAGGCGCAGGCCTCGCCGACGGCGACGATCCCGTTGTGGGTGAGGCCCGCGGAGTTCGCGAGGCCACCCGTGCCGGCCGAGCCGGGCGGCGGGCACTGCAGCGTGGACAGGTCCAGCTCGGCCTCGTCGAGCGAGACGACGGCCTGCACCTGGTAGGTGTGCGTGCCCTCCGCCTCGAGCGTGACGCCCTGGGCGATGACGTTCTCGTCCGCGCCGGCGTCCCCGAGTCCAGTCCAGTCCGCGTTCGTCTCCACGCCCTCGGGCGCGGTGACCACGGCGGCCGACTCGAGCTGCACGTCGCCGCCGAACATGAGGCGGTCGGTGATCTCGTAGTCCGCGGCCGCGCCGCCGACGTTCTCGGCGACGACGTCGTAGAGCACCGTGAAGGTGCCGTCACCGTTGGCCGTGGGGCCCTCGCTGATGGTCTTGCCCAGCTGGACGTAGCCCACCGTCACGCAGGCCGTGGCCTCGTCGGTCAGGTCGTTGTGCTCGAGGCCCGCCGAGTTGGACAGCCCGCCGGTCTCGCCCTCGCCCAGTGCCGAGCACTGGGTGACGACGGGCACGACACCGTCGGTGGCGTCGACCGACAGGACGACCTCCACCTGGTAGGTGTGCACCTCGCCGCCCGCGAGCGGGACGTCGGCCGCGATGAGGTTCTCCACCGCGCCGTCCTCGCCCAGACCGGTCCAGGCCTCCAGCGCGCTGACGCCGTCCGGCGTGGTGACCACCGCGGTGTCCTCCACCACGAGGTCGCCAGAGGGGTCCATGGCGTCGGAGACGTCGTAGACGCCCTCGCCGCCACCGTTGTTGGTCGCGACGATGTCGTAGGTCACCGTCCAGGTGCCGTCGCCGCCTGCGACCGGCCCCTCGGAGATGCCCTTGTCGATGCTGATCGACGGCGGCTCCGCGCAGGCGAAGTCGTCCTCGGTGAGGCCGGACTCGTCGGTCAGCGTCGAGGTGTTGGTCAGCGCCCGCGCCAGGGTGGGGTCGCCACCCAGGTCGGCGCAGACCGTCGGGTCGGTGTCGTCGCCCGAGCCGGCACCGGGGAGCTGCAGCGGCACGTCCGCCAGTACCTCGAGCCGGTACACGTGCGGCGCGTAGTCCCCGTCGCCCGTGCCCGCCAGCGGGACGCTCGTCGCGATCCGCGTGGCCTCCGCACCGTCCCACGCCGGCTCCGCCGGCGTGACGCCAGGCGGGAGGTCGACGACGTCGGTCGAGACGACCGTGATGCCCTCGGCGTAGCGCAGCGTGTCGTCGAGGTCGTACAGGGTCGCCCCGGCGCCGAGGTTGGCCACCGTGATGTCGTAGACGACCGCCCACTGGCCGTCGCCGACCGGTACGGCCGAGACGAGCTCCTTGTCGTGGGTCGGTTGACCGACCTCACGGCAGTCGCTGTCGGTGCTCGGGTAGCCGTTGTAGGTCACCGTGGCGCCGTTGAGCAGGCCGGTGCTCTCCGTGGAGCCCTCGACGAGCGAGCAGTCGGACGGGTCCGGCTGCGCGGGCGGGTTGGGCAGGTCGAGCGTGTAGCGGACCGTGACCTCGTAGGTGTGCACGGCGTCGCCGTCGATCGGCTGGTCCGCCACCACGAGGGTGTCGCTGACGCCGTCGAAGTCGGCGTTGAGCGTCACGCCGGCCGGATCGACCGACGCGGCCTCGACAGAGACGATGTCGACGCCGGTGCCGAAGCGCAGGCTGTCGACGAGGTCGTACGTCGTGTCGACGGCGGTCTCGTTGGTCACGGTGAGGCCGTAGACGACCTCCCAGACCCCGGGCAGCTCGTCGCGGTCGACGACGGTCGGCTCGGAGGCCACCGTCTTGTCCAGCTCGACGCGCGGCAGGTCACCGCACTCGGTGTCGGTGATGTTCTCATGGCCGGCCGGGACGAGCGTCGCGGCGTTGAACAGGCCGGTCGTCCCCGCGCCGGGGACCTGGTCGGGCGTGCAGGTCAGCGCCTCGGTGCCGGCCAGCACCTCACCGGTGACCTCGTCGACCGACAGCGCCACCGTCACCTCAAGGGTGTAGGCGTGCGCGGTGCCGGCTTCCTCGGTGGAGCCCGCGGCGATCGGGAAGGACTCGGTGATGACCGCCTGGTCCTCGGTCCCGTCCCAGTCCTCGTTGAGGGCTGCGCCGGTGGGGCCGTCGAGCACCTCGGTGGCCACCACCTCGATGCCCGCGCCGTAGCCGGTGAGGTCGTCGCTCAGCTCGTAGGAGCCGCCGACGTCCGAGGGGTTGCCCACGACGAGGTCGTAGGTCACCGTCCACGTGCCGTCACCGTTCTCGACGGGGCCGGACACGGTGCTCTTGTCGAACTCGTAGTCGACCTGGGAGTACCCGAAGTCGATCGTGTGGTCGTTCTCGCCGGGCCCGCCGGTCGTGATGGCCGCGTACGGGAAGGACCCGTCCGCGGTCTCCTCGACGATGCCGTCGGAGTCGTTGCGGTCCGCGTCGAGCGAACCCTCGTCACCGGTGTTCTCGACGGTCGGGTACCACCCGAACAGTGGCCCGCCCTCGGCGTAGTCCGCCGCAGCGTCGATCCCGACGACGTAGTCCGTGTTCGTCGCCAGGGCGTACGCCTCGTCGTTGGAGGAGAAGTAGTACTCGCCCAGCGCGCTGGTCGTGGTCGTCGACACCAGTGTGCGGGTGCCGTCCTCGGCGACCTCGTAGAGGTTGACGGTGGCGCCCTCGACCGGGGCCTCGTCCGGGTCCTGCACGCCGTCGTTGTCGACGTCGTACCAGACGTAGTTCCCGATCTCGATCGGGGCAGCTGAGGCGAGGGCGGCGGCGGAGCCGAGCCCGTTGCCCTTGGACGTCACGTCCGGCTGCTGCTGGAACCCGTGGATGATCACTGCGCCCCGAGGGTCGTGCGCCTGTCCCCCCTCCTGGAACAGTCGCCGGACACCGGACTGGCCGGCACCGTTGGCGGCGTGCACGCCGGTCGTCAGCACGCCGTCGGCCCGGCTGGGCACCACGACGATCGAGCCGAGCGCCTCGTTGTCCTGGTTGAACTGCGTGTAGCCGGTGTCGAAGTAGCGCAGGCCACCGGGCCCGCCGTCGCCCTGGGCCGCCCCGTCCCCGTCGATGCCACGGTGCACGCCGTTGTCCTCGAGCACGAAGCTGCCGTCGCCGGCCGGGGCTGCGATGTAGACGTCACCCTCCGAGCGGATCTGGGCGCTCACCGCGTTGCCGTCCGCCGGGTCTCCCGAGATGTACGCCTGCCCGCCGAAGAGGTCACCGGCAAGGTCGCGCACCCCGATGACGAGGTCGCCGTGCAGGTACTTGGCGTCGCCGACCACCGGCATCGCTGAGCGGATCACGGCACCCTGGAGGCGGATATCGCTGATGTCCGTCGCCCACGGGAACCAGGTCGGGTTGAACCCGGTGCGAGTGAAGTCGAGCGGGAAGCTCAGCACCTCGCGCAGGTCGCCCGGGTTGGCCGGGTCGAAGCTGTAGACGTAACCGTGGAGGTCCGCGACGTCCTGGGTCGTCTCTGCGGTGTCCGTCACGGTCAGGTACATCTCGTTCGTCAGCGGGTTCGCCGAGACGCCGTACGGGCGCAGGTCGCTGTCGTCCGGGAAGTACTCGTCCAGCTCGATCTCCGTGACGTTTGCCGGCAGGAGGTCGACGGAGCCACCCGTCTCGACCTGGATCAGTGAACGGTTGTGCAGGTTGACGGCGTAGAGGTACTGCTCGTCGGCGGACAGCGCGATGGTTCCCAGTCCGGAACGGCCGACCTGGCCCCACGCCTGCGCGTCGCGCATCCAGTCGTACTGCGGGTTGTCAGCAGTGACGTCCGGACGAAGCCCGTGCGGGTCCCCGGCCGGCGCCGACTGATCGGGGCCGCCGAGGTCGATGCCGAAGTCGGTGACATCGACGTAGAGGTCCGCGGACGCCGTCGGCACCTCCCAGCTGTCGCCGTCGGGCGTCACCCGGTAGATCGCACCGATACCCTCGGGCCCGACGCCGACGTGCCGGCGGATGTAGGCGGCGGTGAGGACCGTCGCCGGCTCGCCGGGGGCGGTCGGCCGGGCCACCGCGGACCCGTTCGTGGCACCGACCTGGGAGAAGGGCACCTGGGCCGTCTGCGGCACCAGGGCGCCCCCGGCCGGACTCTCCGCGTCGTAGCGGATGGTCGTGCCGGCGGCCGCGGTGGCGTTCATACCGTCGGAGGGGCCGTAGTGCATGACCGGGACGAAGACGTTCGGGTTGTTCTCGACGTAGGCGCTGGGCACCTGGAAGGAGAAGTCCACGCCGGACGCGCCGACGCCGTCGGCGACGTCGGCGAACTGCACGGTGGTCCCGTTGGACGGCTCGCCTGCGCGGCCAACGACGGAGTCGCGCCACTGGGACCACTGCGGGGTGTCGGGCAGGTTCGCCTCGACTCGCCACCGGTCGGCGTCGCTGGTGACCGGCAGCACGTAGTTGCCGTCCTCGCCCGTGGTCGCCGGGCCCGCCACGTTGCCCTCGCCGTCGTAGGCGATGACCTCGATGCCGGCCAGCCCGGACTCAAAGGAGTCGAATACGCCGTTGGAGTCGTAGTCCTGCCAGATCGTGCCGGTGATCTCGTCCTCGACCGCGGCGGTCGCCGTCAGCGGCAGCACCGCCCCGGTGAGCATCGAGCCCACCAGCCCGGCAATCCCGAGCGTGGCGGCGCCCCGTCGCGCCTTCCCCGTTGATCTGCGTGATCGCCTACCCGGCGCCGCTGTTCTCTCGCCCACCCGTGCATCGCCCAACGTCAAGTTCCTTCCTCGGTGCACGCGTGAGCGCGCAGATGTCCCCTGCCAGATACAAGGAGCCCCCACGAGCATCGGCGCTACCGCAACCGAGGAGCCAGACAATCCGGGCGTGAAGGCGGGGTGAAACCGGGGTGAGACCCGGGTGACGAATGGTATGACGCAACGGATCCGCACGTGGCGCGCCGCCTGCGGCCCGCTCGGCCTCCATAGACTCGCACCATGCTTCTCCAGCGGTTCCGGGAGGGCCGCCGCGTCGCCGCGAGCGCTGCCCTGCTCGCCCTCGCCCTCGTCGGCTGCGCGGCGACCGGTCCGGCACCCGACGAGCCCGCGGCCGCCGAGGTCGACGACGAGCGGCCCCTCGTCCGGGTCCCCGAGGACGCCCCGACGATCTCCGCGGGCATCGACCTGGTGAGCCCTGGCGGCACGGTGCTGGTCGAGGCCGGCACCTACCCGGAGGAGGTGACCATCGACAAGGCGGACGTCACGCTGCGCGGCAGCGACCGCAACGCCACCGTGATCGACGGCGAGGGCCTGCGCAGCTTCGGCGTGTTCGCGCACGCGGACGGCGTGCGGATCGAGAACCTCACGGTGCACTCCACGCTCTTCTACGGCGTCCTCGTCACCGGGATGCACGACGAGAACGGACCGCTGGCGCACGGCGGGCCCGGCTACGTCGAGCTCGACCCGGCCGAGTTCCCGCCGGTGGAGCGGTTCCGGATCGACCACGTCACCGCCTACAACAACGGGCTCTACGGGATCTATGCCTTCAACGCCCGGCACGGCGTCATCACCGACTCCTACGCGTCCGGGTCGGCCGACTCGGGCTTCTACGTCGGTCAGTGCGAGGAGTGCGACATCCTCGTCACCGCCAACGTGGCAGAGCGCAACGCCATCGGCTTCGAGAACGCCAACGCCTCGGGCCCGCTGCTCATCGCGGGCAACCGGTTCTCCGGGAACCGGATCGGGATGACGCTGATCTCCAATTACCAGGAGGCCTTCACCCCCCAGCGCGGCAACGTCGCGGTCGGCAACCTGCTGTCGGCCAACGCCAGCGCCGACTCCCCCGCGCACGCGCTCGGCGGGTTCGGCGTGGGGCTGGCCATCACCGGCGGCCAGGGCAACGAGGTGCGGGACAACCGGATCGAGGACAACCCGGTGACCGGGATCCAGCTCGGCAACGCGGAGGACATCGCTGCCACCGGCAACCGCGTCACCGGCAACGTGCTCGCCGGCAACGGCATGGACCTGGCCGACGTCGCCGCCGCCCGTGCGCCGTCAGCGGACAACTGCTTCGAGGACAACGACGCGACGACGGCGTCCCCCGCCCTGCTGCTCGAGGCCGCGTGCCCCACGGGCGGCGGCGCCGGCGACGGCGTCCCGCAGCCCGAGGTCCCCGCCGGGATGAGCTTCCTGCAGGTGCCGGTGCCGCCGGCGCAGCCGACCCTGGCGGACACCGGGACCGACCAACCGCCGCTGCCGGCGACGGTCGACATGCCCGCCGCCTCCCAGTTCGGCCTGCCGCAGCCGTCCCTGCTCGCCGACCGCGCGGGCACGGCATGATCCGGCAGCTGCGGCGCATGGTGCCGGCGGCGGTGCTGACCGTCGCGCTGGCCGTCGGCGCCGGCGGCTGCACCGCCACCGACGCCACGGCCGAGGCGCCCGCCACCTCGGCCGGAGCCCGACCGCTGACCACCGACGAGTCGCAGCGCCTCGCCGCCATGCGGTTCCAGAACTTCGACGCCGGGGCACGGGCGATCGAGACCGAGGTGACCGACTCCGGCACCCGGTACACCGTCACTGGCTGGGTCGACTTCACCGCCGAGCTCGGGTACGGGCGGATCGAGGGCGCTGCGTCCGGGGCCAGCCTCCTCGCGTGGACCCACGCCGGGATCAGCACCTACGACGGCGTCCCTGCCGACGGCTCGGTGCCGCTGCCGCCGCCCGGCACCGCCGATGGCGCGCAGGGCTGGACCAGCTCGACCCTCGAGCCGGACGCCTCGCGGCTCCACGCGCTCCTCGCCGTCGTGCTCCACGCCGGCAGCGAGCGGCCCGACAACCCCCTCCTGCTGCAGCAGACCGACGCCCGGTGGCTGCGCACGGACACGCTCGACGGGCTGACCCTCGACGTGATGAGCGCCCCGACGGCCGACGTCGTCTACGTCCCGGAGACCTCCACGGCCGCCGGGGACGGCAGCGACTCCCCGCTGCGCTACTGGCTCGACGAGAGCGGCACCCTGCACCGGATGGAGGTGCGCCTCGGCGGCGCCGGCGAGTGGACCACCGTGGACCTCGCCGACGCCGACGGCGTGAGCTTCGCGGCGGCGTTCACCGACGAGGCCGGCACTGAGGAGGCCGGCACCGACGAGGCGGCCCCCGCGGGGGCACCGTGACACCGCCGGACGAGCCGGCCGCGCCCCGCGGGCCCGCGCCCCAGCCGGCGCCGGCGGCCGAGGCACCCAGCCGGCGGGGCGTCCTTCGCGCCATGGCGACCCTCGGCCTCGGCACCGGCATCGGTCTCGCGGGCGGGTTCGCCGGCGCGGGCGCCTTCACCTCGTCGGACGGCGCCGGCGCCACGCCGGATGCACCGGAGGCCGCGGCGACCGCCCGCCCGACCGGCGTGCCGCCCCACGGGCGGCACCAGGCGGGGGTCGACCGGCCGGGCACGCCCCAGGCCCACGGCTTCGTGCTCGTCCTCGCGCTGCCGGCCCTCACCGGCACGGCGCCCCGGGGCGCGACGACGCTACGCGACCTGTGCGCCACTGCCGGCGAGGCCGTCACCGCCGTCACCTCCGACGGCGCCGCGCGGGCGGGGCTCCTCGACGGGCCGGGCGACCTGAGCGTCACCATCGGGCTGGGGCCCCGGCTGGTCCAGCTCGTCGACGCGTCGCTGCCCGGCGCCGAGGACCTGCCCTCGTTCGCCGGTGACGACGGGATCGCCGGCAAGCACCGCGGCGGCGACCTCCTCGTCGCGGCCTACAGCAGCGACCCCAACGGCGCCGAGCTCGCGGCACGGTGGGTGGCCGCCCAGCTGCCCGGCGCACAGCCGCAGTGGTCCCAGCGAGGCTTCCGGGCGCCGGGGGCCGGCACCGTCACCCGCAGCCCGCTGGGCTTCCACGACGGCGTCATCGTGCCCCGCGGCGAGGCCGAGCTCGACGAGCACGTCTGGCTCACCGACGGCCCGCTGGCCGGCGGCACGATCTGCGTCGTCCGGCGCCTGCGGCTGGCCACCACCCGCTTCCGTGCCGAGCCGCTCGCCCGGCAGGAGGCGATCATCGGCCGCCGGCGCGCCGACGGCGCCCCGCTCTCCGGCGGCGGGCCGGACGACGAGGTGGACGTGCTGGCCAAGTCGGCCACCGGCGAGCTCCTCACCCCGGCCCGGTCGCACGCCCGGGCGGCCCACCCATCGTTCACCGACAGCCACCTCATGCTGCGCCGCGGGTACGCCTTCGACAACGGCGGCTCGGTCGGCGGCGACCCGGACGCCGGGCTGATGTTCATCTGCTTCCAGCGGGAGCTGCGCACCTTCGTGCAGACCCAGCACCGGCTCGACGAGACCGACGACCTCATGTCTTTCGCGACGCCGACCGCCAGCGCCACGTTCCTCGTGCTGCCCGGGTTCACCGCCGACCGGCCGCTGGGCGCGACGCTGCCGGGCTGACCGCCGGCCGCCCGCTCAGCCGTCGATCGGTGCCGACGCCAGCCGCTCCGCCGCCGCGGCGACCTGCTCGTCGGTGGCGGTGAGCGCGATCCGCACGTGGCGCGCGCCCGCGGCGCCGTAGAACTCGCCCGGGGCCACGAGGATGCCGCGCTCGGCCAGCGCAGCGACGATGCCGCGGCCGTCGAGCGTCGATCCTGCCGGCATCGACGCCCACAGGTAGAGGCCCGCCTCGTTCGTGGCGCCGATCTCAAGGCCCGCGGCGCGAACACCGGCGAGCAGCAGCTCGCGGCGGCGCCGGTAGGTCTCGCGCTGCGCGGCGACGTGCGCGTCGTCGCGCAGCGCCGCGCCCAGCGCTGCCTGCACCGGCGTCGGCATCATCATCCCGGTGTGCTTGCGGGTCGCTAGGAGCCGGTCGACGATCGCCGGGTCGCCGGCGGCGAAGGCGGCGCGGTAGCCGGCGAGGTTGGACTGCTTGCTGGCGGAGTACAGCACCAGCAGGCCCTCGTGGCTGCCGCCGGTGACCCGCGGGTCGAGCAGGCTCGGGACGCCGTCGCTCGCCCACGGCTCGCCCCACGCGAGCTCGGCGTAGCACTCGTCGCTGACGACCACGACGCCGCGCTGCCGCGCCCACGCGACCACCTTGGCCAGGTGCGCCACCCCGAGGACCTGCCCGGTGGGGTTGGACGGCGAGTTCAGCCACAGCAGCCGCACCCGCCCAGGGCCGACCGCCGTCGTCGCGTCCGCCGGCCACGGGGTCGCGCCGACCAGCCGGGCGCCGACGTCGTAGGTCGGGTAGGCGATCCGGGGATGGACGACGACGTCGCCCTCACCGAGGCCGAGCAGCCCCGGCAGGGCGGCGACCAGCTCCTTGGAGCCGATCGTCGGCAGCACGGCGTCCGGCGTGAGGTCGGTGACCCCGCGCCGTCGTGCGAACCAGTCGACGACGGCGCGGCGCAGCTCCTCGGTGCCATGGGTCGTGGGGTAGCCCGGAGCGTCCGCGGCGGTGACGAGCGCCTCCCGGACCACCGCCGGGGTCGGGTCGATCGGCGTACCGATCGACAGGTCGATGATCCCGCCGGGGTGCTGCCCCGCGCGCGCCCGCGCGCCGTCGAGGCTGTCCCACGGGAACTGAGGCAGCGCGTCGACGAACAGCCCCACCGCGCTCAGGCCTGCGGCGGCAGCGCGGCGACCATCGGGTCGTCCTTGTCGATGACGCCCATCTTCGCCGCTCCACCGGGGGAGCCGATGACGTCGAAGAACTCCACGTTCGCCCGGTAGTAGTCGGCCCACTGCTCGGGGGTGTCGTCCTCGTAGTAGATCGCCTCGACGGGGCAGACCGGTTCGCAGGCGCCGCAGTCGACGCATTCGTCGGGCTGGATGTACAGCATCCGGTTGCCCTCATAGATGCAATCGACTGGACACTCGTCGACGCACGAACGGTCCTTGACGTCGACGCACGGCTGCGCGATGACGTAGGTCACGGTTCCCTCCCTCTGCACGGCCGGCCGGCCGTGCCTGTCGGTGCCCGTCTAGTATCCCTCATAGCCGACGCCGCGCCGCCCCGAGGGCCACCCAGCGGTACGGCCGGTTGAGAAGGAGGCGTCGTGGCAGCGTTGTGGGCGGACTGGCCGGTCGGTACCCGGGTCGTCATCCGCTACCGGCTCGCCGAGGGCGGCTACTCCGACGCGCTCGGGGACCTGCTCGAGGCGGACGAGGACAGCGCCTTGGTCGCCACCCGCCGGGGCCCGGTCCGGGTGTCGGCGAGCGACGCCGTCGTCGGCAAGAAGGTGCCGCCGCCCCCGCCGCCGCGCCGGCGCCGCCCGCCGCCGAGCTGACCTACGGTGCCGAGCCGCAGACGACGCGGTCCCAGGGGATGTACCTCGTCGTCCAGGAGTTCTCCGCCACGACCTCGTCGCCGAGGGTCACCGTGCGGCTGACGTTGACGGTGAAGCCCCGCTCCGGCGAGCCGTGCGGCACGCAGCCGGCGGCGGAGCTGTAGACGGTCGTCGGCTGGGTGAAGTTGTACCGGTCGCTGGTCGTGGTCGACACGTCGAAGTGCTCGGTCCCCCACAGCCGGACGTGGAGCTCCCCGCCGGACACCCACGCCTGCACGAGCGCGCCGTAGGGCGTGGTGTTCTTCCACCGCAGGTCGATGCTCGGGGTGTACATCGTCGCCTCACGGCCCTCGGGGTACCGGGGGTAGTGGTGGGAGTGGGTCTGGAACTGCTCGAACTCCATCCCGGCGAAGAAGGCGGCGTTGAAGACCGTCGTGGAGACCTGCGACAGCCCGCCGCCCATCCCGCTGGTCTCCAGGCCGTCGACGACGACGCCGGAGGAGACGAACCCGCGCTCGGTGGTGATCGGGCCGAGCGACTCGATGAGGCTGAAGCTCTCGCCCGGCTGCACCAGGACGTTGGTGATCTTCTGCGCGCCGACCCGCAGGTTCTCGGTGCGCTGCGGGTCGTTGTGGAACGGGGTGGAGAACTCCGAGATCACCTCCACGACCCCCAGAGCCTCGGCGCCGGCGGTGGTGAGCTCCGGCTCGACCTCGGTGAGGGTGGCGACGGCGGTCCGGTCGGTGTCGGAGACCGCGGCGGCGGCCACCGCCTCGACGAGGACGTCGGTGTCGATGTCCATCCCGGTGGCGCCGGGCACGACCGTCGGGCTGCCGTCCTCGAGAACGATCCGCGCGTCACGGGCGGCGGTGGTGACCTCGGGGTCCCGGTCGAGCACGAGGTCGACGAGGGTCTCGCCGTCGAGCTCGAGCCGCAGCACGCCGTCGTCGCCGGCGCTGATGGCCGCCACCGCGGTGAGGTCCTGCGGGGTCAGCTCGATGAGCCGGTCATCGATGCTCACACTGACCGAGGACCGGGTCAGCGGCCGGGCGATCTCGTTCAGCGCAGTGCTCGTCGCCTCGGCGGTGACGTGCGGCTCGACCGCGGTGCCGGTGAGCTCGACCGGGTGCGGGCCGAGCAGCCACTGCTCGACCACCTCGTCGGCCGCGGCGTCGACGTCCACCGCCAGGCCGTCGACCGCCTCGGTGACCTGGGCCTCGCCGTCGAGCAGCTCGATGGCGCCGTCGACCGGAGCGACGTCGAGCCCCTCCGCGACGGTCGTCAGCTCGGCCTGCAATGCGTCCTCGTCGACCGTCACGACCGGGTCGACGTCGCTGCCGCCGAACAGGTGGGCGAACAGCACGCGGGGGTCGAAGGACAGCCCGCTGAGCCGGTCGACGGTCGCGGCGGCGTCCACCGCCAGCCCGGCGGCCACCGGGTCGAGCGTCGTCTGCGAGTCGCCCATCACCACCGGCACCGGCGCGGTGACGGCGTCGGCCAGGTCGGTCTCCAGCCGGCTGACGGCGTCAGCGGCAGGCAGCCCACCGATGTCGACCCCGGCGACGGTCGTGCCTCGCGGCACCCGCTCACCGAAGTACCACGCGGCGGCCAGGTACCCGCCGATGAGCACGACGAGGACCACGAGCGCGACGATCCAGCGCCGACGACGCCGGCCGTGGCTCCGGCGGTCTCGCCGACGGGTCTCCGCCTCGAAGCCGGCGAGCGGCGAGTCGTCGGTTCGCGTGGTGTCCGGGCTCATCGTCCTTGCCTCTCCTCGGGTGCGCCGCGGCGGCGCTCACCCGTCATGATCCGCCGAGCGGCCGCAGCCGCCCGAGGTGGTGCACCAGTGCCCCGGTCGCCGTCGACCCGAGCCGTGCGTCGAGGACGTCCCCGACGACGACGTCGTGGTCCCCTGCGGTCTTCACCCACGCCGTGCGGCACTCGAGCCAGCCCTGGGCGTCGTCGAGCAGCGCGGCGTCGCTGTGCGCGCCCCGGGAGTGCGCCACCCCGGTGAGCTGCCCGGCGGACGGGCGGCCCGGGCTGGCGAGCCGGTCGGCCGCCACCCGCGCCTCGCCGTCGAGGAGGCTCACCGCCCAGGTGTCGACGTCGTCGAGCGCCTCGCGGAACCGGGCGTCGCGGTGGACGCTGAACAGGATCATCGGCGGGCGCAGCGAGACCGAGTGGACGGAGTTCGCGGTCATCGCGAGGTCCAGCGCCCCCTGGCGCAGCGAGACGACGGTGACGCCGGCCGCCAGCCGCTGCATCACCGCGCGGTAGCTCTCGACGAAGTCTTCGGTCGCGGTCATCGCCCCACCCCGGTGCCGGCGAACCAGCGCCGCGGCAGGAACGCGGCCACGAAGCACATCACTGGTGCGCCGAACAGCCACACGTACCCGATCGGCTGGCCGGTGACGATGACGTCGGCGCCGGGCCGGATGAACGCCATCGCCTGGGTGGTCATGACGACGGCAAGCACGGTGGTCAGCAGCCCGCTGCCGGCGGCGACCGCACGCGCGGTGACCGCGCCGGCGAGGACGCCGACGAGCCCGACCGCCATGCCCACCGGCCAGCCGCCGAGCTCGTACCGGTGGACGGCGGTGCCGAGCATCGCCATGACGACCCCGACGACGGCGCACATGACGATGGCCGCAGCCCCGCCACCGGTGATGAGGCGGTCCATGCGGGCGCTGGCCGCGCCGGTGCCGATGGCTGCCCGGCGTGGGTCGACCGGCGTGGAGCCGAGGCTCGGGCTCGGGACGGTCGCGGCGGTGAGCACCGCGACGAGGTCGGCGGCGCCGTCGAAGCCGGGGGCCACCCGGATGTAGGCACGGTCGAGCAGCGGCATGAGGACGTTGTTGCTCAGCGCGAACCGCCCCGCCAGCAGCGGTTGGCCGGCGATCGGGGCGACCGCCTGGACCTGGGTGCGGTGTGCCCGCAGCGCGCCCAGCACCCGGTCGACGACCGCCGTCGCGTCGACCACCGCGGTGATCTCGGCGGTGGGCACGATGAGACCCGGCAGCTCGGTGCCGGCCGGCTCGGCGTCACCCAGGTGGGTGACCACGAGCGGACGGCCGTCGGCGCCGAACAGGCTCGTCGCCGGGACGCCGTCGTCGTCGCCGTGGCCCGGGGCCGCGAGGTGACGGCCGAGCCGATCGACCGCCTCGCGGAGGTCGGGCTCCGCCTGCGCGACCCACAGCACGGTGGAGACCTGCCAGGACGGCAGCCCGTCGAGCGGGTCCGCGGCGTCGCCGGCCGGCGGGGACCAGGGCTCCTGCGCGGCGGCGATCTCCACGGCGCGCATCGCCACCCGGTGGGCGTGGACGTGGTCGGGATGGCCGTAGCCGCCGGTGGGCTCCTCGGTGAGCAGCACGGTCGGCCGCAAGTGGCGGATGACGACGGCGAGCAGCCGGGCGGCCAGCTCGACGTCGACCCGGCTGAACGCGTCGGGGCCGGCGTCCGGCACCGGGCCGGCGATGCCGGGAGCGACCCACGTCATGCCGGAGTCGACGAACCTGGCCGGGCGATGGCCCTCCAGGCCGGGGACCTGGTCGAGGAACAGGTGCCGGTCGACGCCCAGCTCGGTCAGCGCCGCCGCGAGCTCGGACTCGCGGCGCGCGGCAAGCGCTCCGCCGTCGCCCGCGAGGTGGGCCAGCTCGGGCGGGATGACCTCGCCACGCTCGCCGCGGGTGCAGCTGACGACCGAGACGTCGACGCCGGCCGCGACCGCGACCGCGAGGGTGGAGCCGGCGGCGATCGTCTCGTCGTCGGGGTGGGCGAAGACCCCGAGCAGCCGGTGTCGGCCGGCAAGGTCGGTGCTCATCGCCTCATTGTCCCTTCCGTCGGTGCCTCGCGGACCGACGGCACGTCACGCGCGCCGTCGGCCCCGCGAGGTCAGACGCTGGCGCGCCGCTCCCGAGCGACGGACTTGGAGCGGTCGGCGCGGTCGAGGATGACCTTGCGGATCCGCACCGACTCCGGCGTCACCTCGACGCACTCGTCGTTGTTGGCGAACTCCAGCGACTCCTCGAGCGTGAGCTTGCGCGGCGGCACGAGGTTTTCGAAGGTGTCGGACGCCGCGGCCCGCATGTTCGTCTGCTTCTTCTCCTTGGTGATGTTCACGTCCATGTCGTCACCGCGGGAGTTCTCACCGACGACCTGGCCCTCGTACACCGCGGAGGTCGGCTCGACGAAGAACGAGCCGCGCTCCTGCAGGTTGATCATCGCGAACGGGGTCACCGCACCGGCGCGGTCGGCGACCATCGAGCCGGAGGTCCGCAGCTCGATCGGGCCGAGCCACTGCTCGTAGCCCTCCGCGATCGACGCCGCGATGCCGGTGCCGCGGGTCTCGGTGAGGAACCGGGTACGGAAGCCGATGAGGCCGCGGGCGGGCACGACGAACTCCATGCGCACCCAGCCGGTGCCGTGGTTGGCCATCGTCTCCATGCGACCCTTGCGGGAGGCCATCAGCTGGGTGACGGTGCCGAGGAACTCCTCGGGGACGTCGATGGTCATCCGCTCCATCGGCTCGTGGACCTTGCCGTCGACCTCGCGGGTGACGACCTGCGGCTTGCCGACGGTGAGCTCGAAGCCCTCACGGCGCATCTGCTCGACGAGGATCGCCAGCGCGAGCTCGCCACGGCCCTGGACCTCCCAGGCGTCGGGGCGCTCGGTGGGCAGGATCTTCAGCGAGACGTTGCCGATGAGCTCACGGTCGAGGCGGTCCTTGACCTGGCGGGCGGTGACCTTGGCGCCCTTGACCTTGCCGGCCAGCGGCGAGGTGTTGATCCCGATGGTCATCGAGATCGCCGGGTCGTCGACGGTGATGAGCGGCAGCGGCCTCGGGTCGTCGAGGTCGACGAGCGACTCACCGATGGTGATCTCCTCGATCCCGGCGACGGCGACGATCTCGCCGGCGTCGGCCCGGTCGGTGGGCACGCGGTCCAGCGCCTCGGTGCGCAGCAGCTCGGAGATGCGGACCGGCTTGACGGTGCCGTCACGCCGCGCCCAGCCGACGGTCTGGCCCTTGTGGAGCGAGCCGTTGTAGACCCGCAGCAGCGCGAGGCGGCCGAGGAACGGGGAGGCATCGAGGTTGGTCACGAGCGCCTGGAGCGGGGCGCCCTCCTCGTAGGTGGGCGCCGGGATGGTGTCGAGGATGGTGGCGAACAGCGCCTCGAGGTCCTCGCTGTCGGGCAGCTGGCCGTCGAGGGGCTGCGCGAGCGAGGCGCGACGGGCCTTGGCCGAGGCGTAGACGACCGGGACCTCGAGGATGGCGTCGAGGTCGAGGTCGGGGACCTCGTCGGCCAGGTCTCCGGCGAGCCCGAGGAGCAGGTCGGTGGCCTCGGCGACGACCTCGGTGATCCGCGAGTCGGGCCGGTCCACCTTGTTGACGACGATGATCACGGGCAGCTTGGCGGCCAGCGCCTTGCGCAGCACGAAGCGGGTCTGCGGCAGCGGACCCTCGCTGGCGTCGACGAGCAGCACGACGCCGTCGACCATCGACAGCCCGCGCTCCACCTCGCCACCGAAGTCGGCGTGACCAGGGGTGTCGATGACGTTGATCGTCACGCCGTCCGGGGCGCCGGCGGCTGCGGCCGCGGGGCCCTTGTAGTGGACGGTGGTGTTCTTCGCGAGAATGGTGATGCCCTTCTCGCGCTCGAGGTCACCGGAGTCCATCGCCCGCTCGTCCACGTGCTGGTGTCCGCCGAAGGCGCCGGACTGCCACAGCATGGCGTCGACCATCGTCGTCTTCCCGTGGTCGACGTGGGCGACGATGGCGACATTTCGCAGATCATGGCGGACAGGCATACGCAGCACTCGATTTCTCGGCGAAGGGGTGCCCGGCTGGCGCAGATGTTGCGGCCGTCGGCAGCGCCCCTGTGAGGGCCGGCACTGCGGTACGGAACGCGGTGTTACACCGGTTGCGCCGAGCATGATGGCACCCGAGGCCCGAGTGCCGCCGGTCAATCTTACAGCCACCCACGGATCCTTGCCTACGCCGCCCACCTATGCCGCACACCACTCCCCCGGCGCCGCCCCGCGGCGCCCGCCCCACATCGCTCGGCTCGCGGCCCCCGCCCCGCGGCCGGTGGACCGGGGTTTCCGATCATCATCCGGGGTGCCGCACATCGGAGATTGAGGCGAACCCCCGAAGCACCCGGCGGCGCCAACCCGCCTCCGCGCACGGCGCTCCCACCACCTGCGCATTCTCACCATCCAGCTCGTGGCTCCACAGGGCGGGGCGGATGTGCAGCCGTCCACCGCGGGCGCACCAGCCGACGCCTGCGGACACGGCCGCGCGCCAGGCTCGGGCATGGCACTGACCATCTCCCCACGCCCCGTTCCTCGGATCGTCCTCAGCCGCGAGCTCGGGATCAACGCCGCGCGCGAAGCACGCAAGCTCGGCTATGTCGCGGTCGCCCGCGGCGCGTTCGTCGAGCCGCTCACCGCTGCCAAGCCCTGGGAGCAGACCGAGCACCTCGCCCTGGCCGGGATCGCCGCTGCGACCTTGCGGCTGTCCCCCAAGGCAGTGATCAGCCACGCCAGTGCCGCCCTTCTCCACGGGTTGTGGGTGCTCGACCCCGAGACGCGCACGCACGTCACTCACCCCACGAGGGTCCACCGCCCGCCCGACGCGCTCCACCGCCACTGCCTGACACTCCCCGACGACGACGTCACGGAGGTCGACGGGCGGCGAGTCACCACCGTTGCCCGGACGATCGTCGACTGTGCGAAGTCGATGCACCCGCGCGAGGCACTGCCGATCGCCGACAGCGGTATGCGGCTGCTGCTCGCACCATCCCCACGCAACCGCACCGTCGACCTGGCGGCGATGCAGCACCTTCGCACCCGGCTTCTCGAGCTGGTCGAGATGGGGCCGCACCACGGTCGCCGTCAGGCACGCGAGATCATTCGCTGTGCCCACCCGCTGGCGGAAGCGCCTTACGAGTCCGTCGTCCGCTGGGTTGCGATCTCTCACGGTCTCCCGCTCCCAACGCTGCAGCAGCGGTTCGACATCGACCGTAAGGTCTTCTTCGTCGACCTGTGCTGGCACCTGCAGCTCATCCGCGACGGCCAGTGCGTCGGCCTGGTCGTCCTCCTCGTCGAGTACGACGGCGATATCAAGTATCGCGCTGGCGACGGTCTCGACCCACTCGCTAACGCACAGCACGCCGTGGACACGGTGATGGCCGAGAAGCGGCGCGAAGACCTGCTCCGCACAGTCCGCCACGCAACTATCATCCGGCTCGACCGCCACGACGTCCGCGACGCCGACGCCCTCTTCCGCAAGCTGTGCGCCTCGCTGCCGGCGCGGACGGTTGCGCAGCTCCGACCGGTCCCCGCACTACTAGGTCCGCTACCCAAGCGTCGCGGCTGACCGGGGGTTTCCCTCATATCCGCGTGATCCAGCCCCCGGACGATGATCGGAACCCCCGGTTCACCAGGAAGGCGGAAGACGGGAGGCGGACGAGGCGGGCGGCGGGAGGCGGGCGGCGGGAGGCGGACGGCGCGGGAGGCGCGCGGGAGGCGCGGCGGGATCAGGCGGGTGCCAGGGTGCCGTCGTGGAGCTCGACGACGGCGTCGGCGCGGGCCATGAGGACGGGGTCGTGCGTGGAGACCACTGCTGCCAGGCCGCGGCTGCGGGTGAGGTCGTGGAGCAGGTCCATGATCGAGGCGGCGGTCGCGGAGTCGAGCTGGCCGGTGGGCTCGTCGGCGAGAAGGACCTGCGGGTCGGAGACCAGCGCCCGCGCGATGCCGACCCGCTGCTGCTGGCCCCCGGACAGCTCGTAGGGCCGCTGCTTCACGTGCCCGGAGAGTCCCACGAGCTCCAGCACAGCCGCGACCCGCTCGTCCCGCTCGGCCGGTGCGACCTCGAGCAGCCGTAACGGGATCTCGACGTTCTCCGCGGCCGACAGCACGGGGATGAGCCCGAAGGACTGGAACACGTAGCTGACCTGGGTGCGGCGCACCTCCAGCACGTCCTTCTCCGGCAGCGCGGACAGCTCGCGCCCGTCGCCGAGCAGCACGCGGCCGCTCGTGGGCCGGTCGAGCCCGCCGAGCAGGTTGAGCAGAGTCGTCTTCCCGGAGCCCGACGGCCCGCGCACGACCACCAGCTCGCCGGGCCGCGCCGCGATGCTCACGTCGGTGAGCGCGTGCACGTCCCCGGCGCCGGTCGAGAAGACCCGGCTCACGCCCTCGGCGCTCAGCAGTGGCTCAACCATCGTTCTCCTCCGAACGGTCACGCAGTGCTCGTCGGCTCGGTCGCCCCGTGCCCGACGACGGCGTAGCAGGCAGTCCCGGCCCGTCGTCCCCAGCCCGCCGCGCCCCGTCGGGCCAGACGCCGACGTGGTCAGTCTCCAGCGCCAGGCGTACCCGGTCGCGCAGCTCGAGCGCGGAGACGAACTCCTCGGGCAGCTGCAGCCGTCCGGCACGGTCCATCACCGCGAACTCCTCGGCGACGTGCACCTCCGTCCCGGTGTGGTCGACCTCGGTGCGGCGCAGCACCTCGGTCGACGTCCGGCCGTCACGGATCTGGACCGTGCGCCGCACGTGCTCGGAGACGGTCGGGTCGTGGGTGACGATGAGCACGGTGACACCGAGCCGCTCCGACGCCGAGCGCAGGGCGTCGAGTACCTCGGCACTGGTGGCGTCGTCGAGCTCGCCGGTGGGCTCGTCGGCGAGCAGCACCCGCGGCGAGTTCGCCAGCGCCACCGCGATCGCGGTCCGCTGCTGCTCGCCGCCGCTCAGCTGCTCCGGGCGGCGGTCGCGGCAGTGCTCGATCCCGAGGACCTCGAGCAGCTCGTCCACCCGCGCGGCCCGCGCTGCGGCCCCGGCGAGGACGAGCGGCACCGCGATGTTCTGCGCCGCGGTGAGGTAGGGCAGCAAGTTCCGTGAGGTCTGCTGCCACACGAAGCCCACGGTGTGGCGCTGGAACCGCACCCGTGCCGCCCGGCTCATGGTGCCGAGGTCGGTGCCGGCGACGATCGCCGAGCCCCCGGTCGGCCGGTCCAGCCCGGAGAGGATCGAGAGCAGCGTCGACTTCCCCGAGCCGGAGGCGCCGACGATCGCGACGACGTCACCGCGGTCGACCCGCAGCGTGAGTCCCTGCAGCGCCTGTACCTCCACCCCCTCGGTGGAGAAGATCCGCACGAGGTCCTGGCAGACGATGTCGGGCCCGTCCCCGGTCACCGCCGGTGCTGTCGTGGTCATGTCGGCCTCATCTCTCCTCACCCATCCGCAGCTCGGTGGCCGTGTCGGCCCGGCTGCTCATCATGGTGGACACCGCGATCGCGAGCGCGGTCGCCACCGCTACCCCACCGAGCACCCCGCCGATGACCAGCGGGTCGAGCACGAGCGCCGGCTGCTCCTCGCCGCCGGTGAGCGCACGCAGGTCCATCGCGCCGAGCACCACCCACGGCACGACGACGCCGAGCACCCCACCGGCGATGACGGCGACGACGGCGAGCGGGCCCAGCTCCCACGCGACGACCCCGCGGGCCTGGCGTCGGTCCAGCCCGAGGGTGCGCAGCACGGCCAGCAGCCGGGAACGCACCGGGGCACCGAGCAGCTGGGTCATGACCACCGCGACGAGCACGAGCAGCACGCTGAGCACGACGGCGACCGTGATCGCGGCGTTCATCCCGCCGGCCATCGGGGAGGCGAGGAAGTTGCTCGCGTCCCCGGCCGGGTTCTGCGCCTTGGCGACCGGCTCGACGTCCCGGATCTGCTCGAGCACGGCGGTCGGGTCCTCGCCGTCGGCGACGTCGACGAGCAGCGTCCGCGCGAGCGGGTCGCGGCCACCGGCGGCCGCGAACGCGGCGCGGTCGACGGCGACGAACTCGCTGCCCGTACCGGTGCCGGCCAGCGCGTCCACGGTGGCGACGACACGCAGCGTCACGCTGCCACCGGCGGTCAGCGACACCTCGCTGCCGACCTCGGCGCCGAGCATGTCCGCGGCGGCCGTGGCGAGCACCGCCGGGACCGGCGCGGCCGCGTCGCCATCAGTACCCGCTCCGACCAGCTCATCGGGCAGCTGGTCGATCCCGATCCCCTCGCGCTGGACGTCCCGCAGCGCGTCCGGGTCGACGAGCACGAGGTCGAGGCGCTCGCCGGCAGCTCTGACGGTGCCGCCGTCGGCCACCGCGGTGGTGTGCTCGACACCAGGGATGGCCTCGACCGCGGTGACCTGCTCGGCGTCGAACACCGGTCCGGTGAGCCGCAGGTCGGCGCCCACGCTCTGCCAGGCGGTGGTCTGCACCCCCGTGCTGACGGTCGAGGAGAGCACGGCGGAGAACACCGCGACCGACACCCCGATGACGAGCGCGATCGCGGGCACCAGCCCCCCGGCCGGCTCGCGGACCGCTCGAGCAGAACCGAGGAAGGCAGTGACGCCGCGGCGGCGGTGGAGCACACCTGCGAGCGCCCGCACCGGCAACGGGTAGAGCCGCAGCACGAGCACGCAGGTCGAGACCGCCAGCAGGAGCGGCGCCGCCGTGAGAAGGACGTCGGTCTGCCCCTCGCCCGGCTCGACGCCGCGCTGGCGCAGCAGCACCAGGGCCGCGGCGGTGGCCCCGAGGACGACGACCTCCACGATCCACCGCCACCGGCTGCGCTGCGTGCCGAGGTCGGCGCGACCCTCGCGCAGCCCGCGAGGTGAGGTGGCGGCAGCGAGCATGACGGCCGGCGCCACGGCGACGAGACCGGTGAGGACGAGGTCCGACGGCGAGGTGCGGCCGGGCAGCAACGCGATGGCGCCGGCGGCGCCGAGGGCAGCGGCCGGCACCCCGATGGCGAGCCCCTCGAGGGCGAGCATGCTGCGCAGCTGCCCACCGGAGCCACCGCGGGCGGACAGCAGCGCGAGCGCGGAGCGGCGCCGGGAGATGAGCAGGGTAGCGCCGAGGAAGAACACCGCCAGCGTGACGCCGAGCGGCCCGGCGGCGACGATCGCCAGCACCGTCGAGGTCACCGCCTGCTGCTGCTGGATGCGGTCGAGGACGTCGCCCAGCCCGGTGGCGAACCGGACCTCTACCTCGCCGCCACCCCCTGGCATCGGCGCCGGCCCGTCGGTCGCCCCGTCCTGCGAGCCGGCACCCCTGCTGCCCAGCGGCTGGGGCGCGGTGAAGTTGACGACCTGCGCCGCGGCGCTGGTGACGTCCGCGGCGGACAGCTCCTCGACGTCGAGCGGGTACCACACCTGCGTGGAGAAGGTCATCGGCACGGAGTCCGCAGGGAACCAGCCGCTCCACGTCGGATTCATGTAGGCCGCGGCGTGCCCGGAGGTACCGAGGTTGAGGTCGTCGATGATGTACGGCTCGGCCGAGAACGGGTTGTGCACCCAGTAGCCGGAGTCGAGGTCGTCCGCCTCGAAGGTGCCGGTGAGCAGCAGCGGCATCGGGTGGCCGGCCGCCTGCCGCTCGGTGCCGACCTCCCACTCGAGCGCCTCGGCCGCCGGCGCGGAGAGCGCGACCTCGAACGGTCCCATCGCTGCCACGGCCGCGGCTTCGAGCTCGGCGTAGTCGTCGGCCATGAGCTCGCCACGTTCGGCGTCGGTCAGGTCGGCGAACGGGTCGAGCAGCACCGGGGCGTCCGGCCACTCGCCGTCGACGAGTGTGACGTCGTCCTCGAGCTGCGGCTCGACCTTGAGACTGACGTCCTGCCTCCCGATCGCGGCACCCTCGGGCACGACGAGCTGTAGCCGCGAGGTCATCACCCAGAACCGGGGGTCGCCGAGCATGCTCCGCAGCGGCTGCGGCTGCTCGGCGCGCAGCTCCTCCAGCGCCACGTGGATGCCACCGACGTTCTCCTCGACCGCCGGCTCGAACGGGGTGCTGCCCGGCTCGGGGATCTCGAACGACGGCCACATGCTGGGAAGAACGCCGACGACGTCGCGATCGAGGGCGCTGGCACCGGCGATCTCGTGGGTGGTCTGGCGGTCGTCGACGTCGGCGAGCAGCCGGGGCCAGGCGGTGACGACGCCGGCGACGAGCAGCACGAGCAGCACGAGCGCGACCGGCACCGAGCGGTGCGCGGCGGCCTGCCGGCGGGTGAGCCGGAGCAGTCCCCTCATCGGACCTCCTCCCGGTACTCGGCGTCCAGCGCCTGCGCCCGCACCCGGGCGGCGACGACGACGGCGACGACGACCAGTCCGGCGGCGAGCACGGCGAGCAGCAGGAGTGCGGGCGCGAGCTCGAGGTGGCGGCCCAGCGGGAGCGCGGTGGACTCGGTGGCGGCGGCCCGCGCGAGGGTCGGCACGAGCAGCGCCGCGGCGGCCCAGCCCGCAGCCACGCCGAGCACGGCCCCGAGCGCGCCGACGCCGAGCAGCTCGGCCGAGCGGGACCGTGCCTGGCGCCCGGGCGGCAGGCCGAGCGCACGCAGCACCATGACCTCGTTGCGACGCTCCCGCGCGAGGGCGAGGGCGACCGCCGCGACGCCGGTGAGCGCCAGCAGCACCGCGCCGGCGGCGGTGATCCAGAAGGTCTCGCGCACCGAGGCCGCGGAGTCGGTGAGGTCGTCCCCGGCGACGTCGGTCACGGCCTGCGGGCCGCCGACCGTCCGAGCGGCGTCGGCGACCTCACGTGCGGCGGCGACGTCGCCGACGAGGTCCGGCTCGAGGGCGAGCCACACGTCGCCCGGCAGCAGCACGCTGCCCTGCTCCCCGAGCAGGTACCTGCTGAGCGCGCCGAGGTCGAGCAGCACGGCGTCCGCCTCGAGCCCGCCCGGGACCGCGGGGACGATGTCGCTGACCGTGATGGCGATGCCCGCTCCGCGCAGGTGCACGGTGGCGCGGTCGCCGGCACCGAGGTCGGCAGTTATCGCGAGGTGCTCGCTGAGGACCGCCGGGACCTGCGCCGGTGGCGGCTCGGGGACCAGCCGCAGCAGGAGTGCGGGGTCCGGCAGCTGCCAGTCGTAGCGGACGGTGCCCGTGATGCCGATGCTGCCTGCCGGCTCGAGCTCGGTGACCGCGGGCTCGGCAACCCGCGCCCAGGCGGCGTCGCCCAGCGCGAGGTCCTCGCCGTCGGCCGTCACCGAGCGCACCTCGTAGGAGAGCTCGGTGTCGACCTGGTAGCGCTGGAGGCCGACGTCGAGCGCGACCACTCGGTACTCGTCGGGTCCCGGCAGCGCGACCCGCAGGGTGTGCTCGGCGGGCTCCGGGCCGACGTCGGGGCCGCCGGTGCCTTCCGGTTGGACGGTGAGCGGGTCGGCGGTGAGCATGCTCGGGGCGCCGTCCCCGTCGAGCACCCAGAGCGTCGTACGCAGCTCGGTCGTCCCCCGCCGGGCGGACTCGGCGCCGGCCGCGACGATCTCCTCGGCCTCCGCCTCGGTCAATCCTTCGCTGAGGAGGTACTCACGCTCCGACTGGCGCGACTCCTCCTCGGCGGCGAGTGCCTCGGGAGTGGTCGCCACCAGCGCCCGGACCGTGAGCTCGAGCGTCTCGGTGCCGGCGGGCACGACGATCCCGGCACCAGCCTCTGGCGCGAGCCCGGCGGAAGCGGGGCCGAGCCCGCTCCGCTCCGGGACCCGCATGACCTCCGTGAGCCGCGCGGTGTCCAGCGCGGTCACCGCCACCGGCAGCTCGCCGAAGGTCCCGCTGCCGCGCAGCACCACCCCCGCGCCCTCGACGCCGGCCAGCCCGGCGTAGGGCAGCGCGGACACGGACTGCGGCTGGGCGAGACGCGAGGTCGCGCCGGTGGGGACCGTCACCCGGACATCGGTGCCGACCGCGAGCGCCGACACCTGCTCGCGCTGGGTGACGGTGGCACCGGCGAACGACGACGCGACCGTGGTCGCCGCCGCCGCGAGCACGACGAGCACGAGCGGGACGGCGTAGGCCCGCACCCGCCGCGAGACTTGCCGGGCCGCCAGCACCCCGGCCAGCCCGCGGGACCGTGCCCGGGTCGCGGCCACCACCTGCGTGAGCGGCCCGAGCAGCACGAGGGCGAGCATCGCGAGCGCGCCCAGCACCGCACCGAGGGAGACGACGGCGAGGACGTCGGCCTGGGTGGTGCCGTCATCGGCCGTGATGAGGGGGCTGCCGTGCCGCAGCAGCTGCCAGGACGAGAGCACCGCGGCGGCCGCAGCCAGCGCGACGCTCCCGACGGCGGCGGCGCTCTGCAGCCGGCCGGACCGGTCGGCGACCAGCCGGCGGGCGACCGCCCGGGCCTGCAGCCCGGCGACCACCGTGCCACCGGCGAGCGCCAGGACCGCGACGACGGCCCCGACGGCGAGGACGAGCCCGCGCTCCGCTGCCCCGCCGTCGAGCCGGCCGACGACGACGAGCGCCACCGCGGTCCCCAGGGCTGCCCCGAGCACCGAGACGACGGCGATCTCGGCGCCCGACCACAGCGTCACCTGGCGCGGGTGGGCGCCTCGCGCCACGAGGATCTCCACCTCCCGCGAACGTGCCAGCCCCAGCAGGCGCACGACCTGGACGAGCGCGACGAGGGAGATGATCGCGAGCAGCGCGACCGGCACGAGGCCGACGGCCGCCGCGGTGCTGGTGGCCAGCTCGAGCTCGGCCAGCGTCTGGGCGAGCGTGCCCTCGATCGTCAGGCCGCGCACGGCGACGGCGTTGTCGAGCGCGTGGTCGAGCTCGGCCATGCCGGCCTGCAGCCCGGGCAGGTCGGCCACGCTGAGGTCGGCGGCGCGCGGGTAGATCGTCCAGCGGACGAAGGGGGCGGGATCGACGTCGGTGATCGTCTCGGCCCCGGTGAGGAGCGGGCCGTAGGTGGTGCCGTCGGCGCCGGCCGCGACCATCGGGTCGGCGAACCACGCACGAGCCTCGGGGTCCAGCGCCTGCCACGTGCCGCTGACCGTGAGGGTGGTGTCCCGGAGGGTGAGCACGGTCCCCGGCTCGAGGCCGGAGTCTGCGGCGCTCTGCTCGGGCACGAGCACCTCGCCGGCGCCGGGCAGGTCACCGGTGACCGTGATGTCGGCCGGGTCCGCGGGCAGCTCGCCGAGGACCACCCGTACCTGCACCGGCTCGGCCTCGCCGCCGGCGCCGCCGTCAGCGCCGGCGACCGTGGCCGACGCCGGCTCGGTACGCAGGGCACGAGCGACGTCGAGCTCGGTCCCGCCGAGGTGCCGGGCGACGGCGGCGCGCAGGGCCGCGTCCTGAGCCGGGGCGTCCTCAGCGATCCGGGTCTGCACCTGGATCCCGGCGGCGGTGGGTGCGGCGTCCTCGAGGGTGTCGTGCACCGTCGCGACGCTCGCGGCCCGGGTGTAGCCGATGCTGCCGGCGAGGACCGCCGCGACGCAGGTGACGAGGATGAGCAGCGTCAGCAGCGTCCCCGCCTGCGCGCGGGCTCGGCGCAGCAGGAGACCAGGCACCCTCATCGCGGCTGTTCTCCTTCCCGCCCGTCGATCGGAGAGCTACTCGCGCGTGGACCCGTCGAGCGGGCCGGCGCCGATCGTCCCCTCGTCCACCGTCGCTCCCGTGGTGGCGTCCGGGTCGAGCTGCAGCTCGGTGATCTCCTCCCCGAAGGACTGCAGGAGGGCGTGGCGCTCCTCGCGGCGGCGGCGCTGCTCACCCGGCTCGGGCACCGGAGCGGCGGCCAGCAGCCGCTGGGTGTACTCCTCGCGCGGGTGCTGCAGCACGTCCAGCCGGGCGCCCTGCTCGACGATCCTGCCGTTCTGGAGCACGACGACGCGGTGGGCGAGGAGGTCGACGACGGAGAGGTCGTGCGAGACGAACAGGCAGGCGAAGCGGTAGCGCTGCTGCAGCTCGGTGAACATCGCCAGCACGCTGGCCTGCACCGACACGTCGAGCGCGGAGGTGGGCTCGTCGGCGACGAGCAGCTCGGGCTCGAGGGTGAGCGCGCGGGCCACCGAGACCCGCTGGCGCTGGCCGCCGGAGAGCTCGTGCGGGTAGCGGTTGTACACGCTGCGCGGTAGGTGGACGGCGTCGAGCAGCTCGAAGACCTTCTCCTGGCGCGACTTCTTGCTGCCGACCTTGTGCACGACCATCGGTTCGGAGATGACCTCACCGATGGGCAGCCGCGGGTTGAGGGAGGCGGCCGGGTCCTGGAAGATCACCCCGATCCGCTTGCGCAGCGCCTTGGCCTCCTTGCGGCGCAGCGCACCGAAGTCCTCGCCGAACATCCGGACCGTGCCACCCACCGCCGGGATGAGCCCGAGCGCGCAGCGGCCGATCGTCGACTTGCCCGAGCCGGACTCGCCGACGAGACCGACGATCTCGCCCTGGCGGACGTCGAAGGAGACGTCGTCGACCGCGCGGAACGGCGGCTTGCCGGCCCGCTGGTACTCGATGACGAGGTTCTCCATCGCCAGCGCCGGTGTCTCGTTCTCGGCCACGGGCGGACCGGTCTCCGAGAAGCCGAACTGGGAGCGACCGCGGCCCAGGTGCGGCACGGCGTCCAGCAGCCGCTTGGTGTAGTCGTGCTTGGGGTGGTTGAGCACCTGGTCGACGGTGCCGGTCTCGACGAGGTCGCCCTTGAACATCACCGCGACACGGTCGGCCATGTCGGCGACGACGCCCATGTTGTGGGTGATGAGCAGGATGCCGGTGTTGAGCTTCTCCTTCAACGACCGCAGCAGGTCGAGGATCTCGGCCTGGACGGTGACGTCCAGCGCCGTCGTCGGCTCGTCGGCGATGATCACCGTGGGGTCGCAGCTGATCGCGATGGCGATGACCACGCGCTGGCGCTGCCCGCCGGAGAGCTCGTGCGGGTACTGCTTGAGGCGGCGCTCCGGCTCGGGGATGCCGACCATCCGCAGCAGCTCGATGGCGCGCTCGTCGGCAGCACTGCCGAAGGCGATGCCGTGCAGCTCGAGGGCCTCGGTGAGTTGGGTGCCGATGGTCAGCACCGGGTTGAGCGCCGTCATCGGCTCCTGGAAGACCATAGCGACGTCGTTGCCGCGCATCCGGCGCAAGCCGCGCTCGTCGAGCTTGTCCACCTGCTTGGGGCCGACGGTCACCTGCCCGCCGGTGCGGGCGTTCTTGGGCAGCAGCCCGAGCGCGGTCATCGAGGTGACCGACTTGCCCGAGCCGGACTCACCGACGAGAGCGACGACCTCACCGGGGTTGACCTCCAGCGAGATGCCCTTGACGGCGTGGACCGAGCCGAACTCGGTCTTGAAGCGGACGTCGAGGTCGGTGAAGGAGAGGACCGGCCCGTCAGGGCGGGCCTGGTCGGCGGTGGTGGCCATCAGTCCTTGTTCCTGTTCTGCCGGGGGTCGAACGCGTCACGGAGCCCGTCACCGATGAAGTTGACGGACAGCGCGATGCCGAGGATGAACAGGCCGGGCCACCAGAACAGCCACGGCCGGGAGTTGAACGAGCTCTGGTAGGTGCTGATGAGCACGCCGAGCGAGGTGTCCGGCGGCTTGACGCCGAAGCCGAGGAAGGACAGCGAGGTCTCCAGCAGGATCGCCGCGGCGATCGCCAGCGTCGCGGACACGATGATCGTGCCGAGCGTGTTGGGCAGGATGTGCTTGACGATGATCCGCCACGGGGAGGTGCCCACCGCGCGGGCGGCGGCGACGAACTCTCGCTCGCGCAGCGAGAGGACCTCGCCGCGGACGAGTCGTGCGAGCCCGGTCCAGGTGACGATGCCGAGCATGAGTGCCAGCGTCCAGATGGTTCCGCTCATCTGGCCGAGGACGGCGGCGAGGACGAGCAGCGGGATGACGATGAGCAGGTCGGTCAGTCGCATGAGGACGGCCTCGACCCAGCCGCGGAAGTAGCCGGCGGCAGCACCGATGGCGGTGCCCAGGACCGTGGAGACGATCCCGACGACGAAGGCGATGATGAGCGAGCGCTGGGTGCCGCGCATGACGAGGGCGAAGAAGTCCTTGCCCGCGTTGTCCTGCCCGAAGGGGTGCTCACCGATCTGGACGGGCCAGATGCTCAGCGTGGGACGGCCGCCGTCGATGACGGTGCCCGCCAGCGTGTAGCTGTGCTTCCACCAGCCGGGGAACGGGCCCCAGCCGATCGAGCTGTAGGCGAGCACCGTGATCAGTGCGAGGACGGTGAGGGACACCATCGCGCCGCGGTGGCGCAGGAAGCGCCGCAGGACGAGCTGCCCCTGGGAGTAGGACTTGTCGGTCTTGCCGTCGAGGTCCTCCTCGATCGACAGCTTGTCGATGTTCTGCAACGTGCCCGGGTCCATCCCCTGGGCCGCCGGGATGGGGACGATGTCCTCGGGCCTCTTCGGGTCCTCGGGCCTCTTGCGATCACTCATGGCTGCCTCCGGCGCGGGCGGTGTGGGCGTGGCGGGTGGTTCGCTGCACTCTCATCGCGATCACCGCCGGATCCGCGGGTCGAGGAAGGCATAGGCGATGTCCGCCAGCATGTTCATGATGACGGCGGCGGTGCCGGTGACGAGGAAGAACGCCATCACGGGCGCCGGGTCCACCTCGACGAGCCCGGTACGGAACAGCTCCCCCATGCCTTTCCAGCCGAAGACCGTCTCGGTGAGGACGGCGCCGCCGATGAGGCCGGCGAAGTCGAAGGCGACGATCGTGGTGATCGGGATGAGCGCGTTGCGGAAGGCGTGCTTGGTGATGACCACCCGCTCCGAGAGGCCCTTGGCCCGGGCCGTGCGCACATAGTCCTGCTCGAGCACCTCGAGCATCGAGGACCGGGTGTAGCGGCTGTAGCTCGCCACCGAGATGAGGGTGAGGAGGATCGTCGGCAGGATGAGCTGGGTGCCCTTGTCGAGGAACTCCTGCCAGAAGGTGCCATCGAAGTTCGGTGTCTCGGCGCCGATGGTCGAGACCGGACGGCCGTTGCGCACCACGGCCAGGTAGCTCGCCCAGCTCGACAGCGCCTTGTCCGCGACGATGATGATGCTCATGAGCGTCGCGGTGGCGACCGACACCCAGATCGCCATCTTCCGGGAGTAGCCGCCCCATAGCGCGCCGCTGACGACCGCGACGACGATCGCCACTGCGAAGAGCGCGAACAGCACGCCCCAGCTGGGCTCGGCGAGCTGGGCGGAGAACACGAAGTAGGACACGATGCCCGCGGCCACCGTGGTCAGCGCCGCATAGAGCACGTTGCGGTTACCCAGGCCGGAAGTGAGGGCGACGACGAGGAACGCGGCACCGATCGAGGCGATGGCGACGATCGCGATGCCGAAGGAGGGCTGGCGGTACCAGTTGACCGCGTCGAAGTAGAACATCGCGGCGAAGACGAAGGCGAAGGTCGCCCCGCCGGTGATGAGCCGTCGCCGGGTGTCGCCGCCCAGCGCCCCGGCGATGATGAGCGCGAGCACGATCGCGATGACGGCTATCTGGCCCACTGACATGGCCGGGTCGGCGATCCAGTCGTTGAAGCGGATCGCGCCGTAGTCCTTGAGCAGCACCGCTGCCCAGAAGACCGGCAGCGAGTAGAACATGAAGGCGAGGAACGTGACGACGTAGTCGAAGCCGGAGTACTGACGGATCGCGGTGAGGATCCCGACGCCGACGCCGATGACGATGGCGAGCAGCGTGGCGAGGATGACCAGGCGCAGCGTGGCGCCGGCGGCGTTCTCCAGCAGGCTGGCCACCGGGATCCCGGCCCGGTTGACCCCGAGGTCGCAGGCGCCGACCACGCACTTGCCCACCCCGGTGAGCCAGCTGAGGTAGCGCTCGTACCACGGGGCGTCGAGCTGCATGTTGGCGGTGCGCTGCGCGATGAGGTTGTCCCGGTTGGGATCGTTCGACTCCCGCAAGTCCTGCAGAGGGTCGCCCGAGTTGATGGTCAGGACGAACATGAGCAGGGAACCGCCGAGCAGGACGAGGAACGAGATCCCCAGCCTGCGCAGGATGAACTTGGTCACGTACTTACCCTTCAGAACTGGGTCGGTTCAGGGGAACACTCTGGTGCGCTCGACCCAGCGGCGGATGGGGCTAGCTTGCCGCATGGCAGTGTCACGTCGCTGCACCGTACACGCAAGCCGGTGGGGCAGGAGCGGGGTTGCTGCTCCTGCCCCACGGGCTCTCAACGGGGACGTGGCGACCGCGAGGCGATCACCTGGGCTGGCGTCGGATCACTCCGGCAGCAGCCACTGCTCGGCGTTCCAGCTGACGCCGGACTGCGCCGCGGTGTGCCGGACGTTCTCCATCCCGGCGGTGTGGGCGACGACGCCCGGGTGGGCGAAGATCGGGATGCCGTACAGGTTGTCCCACAGCAGCCCCTCGATGACCTTGACCTGCTCGGCCTGCACCTCGGGGTCGAGCGAGCTGGCCAGCGTGCTCCATGCCGCGTCGACGTCGGCGTTGGAGAACTTGCCGTAGTTCTGCGGGCGGTCGGTGGCGTAGATGTTCTCGCCCGAGGTGATCTGGCCGGAGCCGGCCCAGGCGAACAGTGCGACCTCATAGTCGCCGGCGACGATGGCGTTGGAGAAGAAGTCCGCCGTGCCGGTGTCGATGACGTTGAAGCCGGCCTGGTCACAGCTGGACTTGATCATCTCGACCTGCGCGGTACGGCGCGGGTTGGGCGCCGAGTAGCCGATGCGGACATCGATCGGGGTCGTGATGCCGGACTCCTCGACCAGACGGGTGGCCTCGTCGAGGTCCACCTCGTCGAAGCGGCCGTCGTAAGCGGCGTCCACGACCTCGTCGTAGTTGTCCTGGAACGGGAAGACCTCGCGGGCGTTCATGACGACGGCCTCGGGGTCGATCGGGCGGATGAGGTTCTCCACGATCTGCTCGCGGGGCAGGCAGTAGGCGAAGGCCTCGCGCAGCGCCAGGCCGCCCTGGTCGTCGGCGAAGACGTTGCCCTCGAGGAAGTTGAAGTCCACGTGCTCCCACGTGAGCTCCGAGCCCGTCTTGATCTCGACGGCGTCGCCGAGTGCCTCGAGGTCCGGCACCGTGTCCACGGTCGCCTGCGGCTCGATGACGTTGAGGTCACCGTTCTCCAGCGACTGCGTGTGCGTCGAGGCGTCCAGGAAGCGGAAGGTCACCTTCTCGGTGGCGGGCGGGGTGCCCCAGTAGTTGGGATTGGCCTCGAGGGTGATCGACTGACCAGCGGTCCAGCCACCCTCCATGAAGCGGTACGGGCCGTTGGACGGCGCGAGTGACTCGTCCGGCACCTCGCCCGGGTTCGAGAGCCAGCCGGTGTTCCAGAACTCGGCGGCCTGCTCCATCGCCTCGACGTCCTCGTCGCGGATCGCCTGGCCGAACTCCTCGGCCGTCATCCCGATCTGCTCCGCCACGACGTGCGCCGGGAACGCCGACGAGACGATGATCGGCCAGTCAGGGTTCTTCTCGGCGTACTCGATCGTGAACGTCTTGGCGCCGAGCTCGCCCTGCGGGCCCTCCGGCACGTACTGGGCGAAGGAGTGCGAGACGTGGTCGAACAGCGAGTCCTCACCCTGCGGCAGCCAGCCCTCCGGGTTCTGCGAGACCCAGTCGAGCATGTAGTCGAGGTTGGTGACCGGGGTGCCGTCTGACCACACGGCGTCGTCGGCGATCGTGTACTCGATGACCAGCGGCCCGTCGTCCTCGACGCCGGAGATGGCCTCGTAGGTGCCGAACTCCTCGTTCGGGTAGATGGTGCCGTCCGTGCCGAAGTACCAGAAGCTCGAGAGGTAGCGGTCGGAGATGACGTTGTTGTACGTCGAGTAGGTCCCCGAGGTGAACGTGTTGTAGCCGGTGAACTCGTCCTGCCCGGTCGAGAAGAAGATGTCCCCCTGGACCGTGCTCACGTCGCCGAGGTCGGCCTTGTCGGTGCCCTCGTGAGTGTCGCCGCCACCGGTGTCCTCGGTCTGGTCGTCACCACCGGTGGTGTCGCCGTTGTCGTCGTCCGCGGGGCTGGTGCACGCCGCGAGGGCGAGCGATCCGGCCGCGAGGACCGCGACAGCCTGTGCCGTACGCCTGATCTTCAATGTTCCTCCTGGATGCGAGAGACGTGGGCCGCGTGATCGACACCGTCGGGTGGTACCCGACGGCGTGCGGCGGTGCACGCCGGGTGCGGACAACCTACACATGCCCGGGAGCGGATAGCGATGGCCGCAACAGATCGGAAACCTGATCGTTATGGAGTTGAGACAGCACTCCGGTGAAATCTCACGATGTGGACATCGTGCCGAGCGTCTCATGTACCGAACGGACGAGCGCCGCTGACCTATCGTCAGATCATGGCACTGCACCCGAACCTCCGCCCCGTCGCCGACCTGGTCGGTACCTGGCGAGGCGCCGGCCGCGGCGAGTACCCGACGATCGCCCCCTTCGACTACACCGAGGAGCTGACGTTCACCGACGTCGGCAAGCCGTTCCTCGTCTACCTGCAACGGACGTGGTCACCCACCGGCAGCCCGATGCACGTGGAGACCGGCTACCTCCGTGTCCCGGGCGACGGCACGATGGAGCTCGTGCTGGCGCAGCCCACCGGCCAGACCGAGCTCGCCGAGGGGCCGCTGACGACGACGGCGGACGGCTTCGTCGCCGAGCTCCGCTCCCGGGTGGCGAACTCCGGGTCCGCAAAGCGGGTGGACGCGACGGTCCGCCGGCTCGCGCTCGCCGGGGACGAGCTCACTACCGGCTTCGCGATGGCCGCGGTGGGCGAACCGATGGCGCACCACCTCGCCTCGGTGCTGCGGCGCTCGTAGCGGCGCCGTCGGGCTCAGCCGCCGGCCGGCGGCCCCGCCATGGCCGAGGCCATCTCGTCCAGGTCCGTCAGTCCGTCAACCCGCCGCTCGAAGCGCACCATGATCGCCTTGAAGCCCGGGGTGTTCGACTCTCGCGCCACGAGGTTCCGGTGCACCAGCGCGTTCGCTTCGGGGAAGTAGGCCGCGGCGCAGCCCCGGGCGGTCGGGTACGCCACCAGTCGGAAGCTGTCGGCCCGCAGCTCCTCACCGCGGAACATGGACACCACATCCACCAGCTCGCGGTCGACGAACCCGGCGTCGGCGAGGTCGCCGGGATGGATGAGGATGACTCGGCGACCGCCCGAGATGCCCCGGTACCGGTCGTCCAGCCCGTAGAAGGTGGTGTTGTACTGGTCGTGGGAGCGCACGGTCTGCAGGACCAGATGGCCCTTCGGTGGGGTGAGGTACTCCAGCTCGCGGACGGTGAACTGTGCCTTGCCCTGGTCTGTGGCGAACTCTCGCCGGTCCCGCGGCGGGTTTGGCAGCACGAAGCCGTACTTGTCCCGCACCCGCCGGTTGTAGTCCGCGGTCCCGGTGATGACCCGTGAGGCGTGGTCGCGGATGACGTCGTAGTCGTCGGCCATCGCCTTCCAGTCGACCGGGTGGTCGGCACCGAAGACTGCCTCGGCGATCCGCGCGATGACGACCGGCTCGGCCAGCAGGTGGTCGGAGACGGGCTCCAGGCGACCCTGCGTGGAGCTGACCACCGACATCGAGTTCTCCACGGACAGGAACTGCGGCCCGCCCGGGTGCTTGTCGTCCCGGTCGGTGCGACCCAGCGTGGGCAGGATGATGGAGGTCTTGCCGTGGACCACGTGGGAACGGTTCGGCTTGGTGGAGATGTGCACCGTCAGCCCGGTGCGCTGCAGTCCTGCCTCCATGCGGGCGGTGTCCGAGTTCGCCATCGCCAGGTTGCCGCCGAGGGAGACAAAGACGTCCACCTCACCCCGGGCCATGGCGATCATCGTCTCGGTCGAGTCGTAGCCGTGCTCCCGGGGTGAGGTGATCTCGAACTCGGCGTCCAGGCGCTGGAGGAAGTCCTCCGTGGGCTTCTCCCAGATGCCGAAGGTGCGGTCACCCTGGACGTTGGAGTGGCCGCGCACCGGGCAGGCCCCGGCCCCCGGCTTGCCGAAGTTGCCCTGGACCAGCAGCAGGTTGACGATCTCCTTGATGGTGTCCACCGAGTGCGGCTGCTGCGTGATCCCCAGGGCCCAGCAGAAGATCGTCGCTTTCGAGGCGGCCAGCAGGTCGGCGATGTGCTCGATCTCGGCGCGCTGCAGACCGGTGGCGGTCTCGGTCACGGCCCAGTCGAGCTGCGCGCGGGCGGCGGCGTACTCGGCGAACCCGTCGGTGGCGGACTCGATGAAGTCCCGGTCGATGACCTCTCCGGGTGCCTCGGCCTCCCGCTGCAGCAGCAGGTGCCCCAGTGCCTGGAACAGGGCTTGGTCGCCGCCGACCTTGATCTGCAGGAACTCGTCACTGATGGGCTCGCCGTCGGCCAGCAGTCCGCGAGGGGTCTGCGGGTCCTTGAACCGGAGCAGCCCGGCCTCGGGCAGCGGGTTCACCGCCACCACCGTGCCGCCGTTCTTCCGGCACTCGGCCAGCGAGGCGAGCATCCGGGGGTGGTTGGTGCCCGGGTTCTGCCCGACCACGAAGACCAGCTCGGAGTGCTCGAGGTCCTCCAGGGACACCGTGCCCTTGCCGATGCCGATCGTGGGGTTCAGTGCGGTGCCCGAGGACTCGTGGCACATGTTGGAGCAGTCCGGCAGGTTGTTGGTTCCGAGGCAGCGCGCGAACAGCTGGTACATGAACGCGGTCTCGTTGGGAGTTCGGCCGGAGGTGTAGAAGGTGCACCGGTCCGGCGTGGTGGCCCGGATGTGCTCGGCGATGGTCTCGAACGCCTCCGCCCAGGCGACGGGGCGGTAGTGGGTGTCTCCCTCGCGGATGATCATCGGGTGGGTGATGCGCCCGGACTGGCCCAGCCAGTACTCGCTCTTGCCGGCGAGCTCCGAGATCGAGTGCTTCGCCCACCACCCGGGCGTGGCCACGCGGGTGGTGTTCTCCTCGGCCAGCGCCTTGGCACCGTTCTCGCAGAACTCGATCCGCTTGCGGTCGCCGGTGATCGACTCCGGCCAGGCGCACCCCGGGCAGTCCACACCGTTGGGCTGGTTGACCCGGTACATCGACCGCAGCGTCCGGCTCACGCCACCCTGCTTCAGCCCGCGCTCGAAGGCGACCCCGACGGCCTTGAGGCCGCCGGCCGCTCCGGTGGGCTCGCGGACCTCGAGATCGTCCTCGTCGATGTCGGTGAGCTCTGTGGCGCGGCCCCGGACTTCGCCCATGACTGATACTCCCCGATCCGTTGCTCCGCTGGAACTCCGCTCACCGTACCGGGGAACCGCCCCGCCACGGCCTGGGAAGGGGCGTCCCGGCGGGGCTCAGCCGGCGTCGTCGGCCACCTGCCGCAGCCGGTCGACGTAGCCGGCCCACCACCGCGCGTCCTGGGCGGGGATGTTCGTCATGCCGTCGCGCAGGCCAGCCTCGCCATCGATGAGCTCGCGGACGATGTCGGCGTGGCCGGCGTGCCGGGCGGTCTCGGCGATGACGTGGACGAGGATCCGGTGGAGGGTCACCTGCTCCCCCGGTCGCCACCACGGCACCTCGCCGGGCGACTCGAGGTCGAGCGCGGCGATGGTGGCGTCCGCGTGCTCCCAGGCCCGGTGGTAGAGCTGCACCACCCAGTCGACCGACTCGTCGGCGGTCGCCCACATGTCGGAGTTGTCCTCGGTGTCCTCTGCCATCCAGGGCAGCGCGACCGGGGACGGCCGGTCGAAGACCTCGCCGAAGTACCCGAGCTCGATCGACGCGACGTGCTTGACGAGGCCGAGCAGGTTCGTCCCGGTCGGGTGTGCGGCCAGCGGAGCTCGCGCTCACCAAGGCCGTCGAGCTTCCACAGCAGCGCCTCCCGCGAGCTGCGCAGGTAGCCGTGCAGCATGTCTTTCGGGTTACTCATCGTGTCTCCCGGGCGGTTCGCGCGACGTGTCGATGACGTCGGCGACGCTACTGGGACCGGATCGACTTGCCCAGCAGATTGTTCTGCCGGCACTACGCTCGCCGAGTGGACGTGTTGATCTTCGGCGGCACCGGCGTGCTCGGTTCGCTGATCGTCGAACGCCTTCGGAACCTCGGCCACACCGCGACACCGGTCGGCCGGGAGGTCGACGTCACCGATGCCGGGGCGGTCGCCCGCCACGCGGCCGGGCACGACGTCGTCGTGTGCGCGGCCCCGGCACCGACCGGCGTCGTCCAGCACGCGTGCGCCGCCGTCGGTGTCCCGAGCGTCGCCGTCGACCTCGGCACGGTCATGGGCGATGCCGGGCCGCCGGCCGCCGGCGCTCCGGCGGCCGGTGCGAACACCGCTGCCACGCCGTCGGGCAGTGCCCACGTCGTCGGGGTCGGCCTGGTCCCTGGGCTCTCCGGGCTCTTGGCGCACGGGGTCCGGCGGGTCGTCCCCGGCACGACGGTCGAGGTGACGCTCGGCCAGAGCGACAACGCGCGGGTGGGTGTCGCGGGGATGCGCGAGATGTTCAGGTACATCGCAGCCGGCCACCGCGAGGAGGGTGCGCCCGCGGGACGCGGGCTGCTGCGCCTCTCGCACCCGGAGCGCGCGGCGCTCGCCACCGCGGGGGTCGATGCCTGCTACGCCACCCGGTGGGAGACCGCCGGCCGGACGAACGTCGTCCGTGGCCTGGCGAGCGCGCAGGTCCTCGGCATCGTCGCGGCCCTGCCCGACGCGCTGCTGCGCCGCCTCGCCCGCCATGACCCGGCACGCCCGGAGACGATCCGGCTCGTGGTCCGCGCCGACGGCGAGCAGGGCACCCGCGCGGGTTCCCAGCTCGTGGCGACCGCGGCCGGCGACTACCCGGCGACGGCCGCAGTGGCGGTGGCCGTCGCCTTGCTCGCTCCCGGCCTGCCCGCCGGCGTGCACCACCTCTGGGACGTCCTCGACCTCGACGACATCCGCGGCGCGATCAGCGACGTCGTGGCGATCACGAACGCCTGAGCCACCCCGCCCTGCAGCCCGTACGCCCGGTCGCTCGCGGCGCTCCCCGTGCCGGCGGGCCCGACGGTCAGCGCGCCAGCTCGAGGTGGCGCCGGCAGCGGGCCTGGTAGGACTCGGCGCCGCCGACGTGCGCGGTGGTCGGGACCTGGGCGTCCCCGACGTCGTCGGCCAGCACGCGCTGGTGGAACACGGCGTCCCGGCCGCAGACCGCGCAGACCGCGGTCAGCTTGGTGACGTCCTCGGCGAGCGCCATGAGAGACGGGAGCGGCTCGAAGGGGCGGCCGGCGAAGGTCACGCAGAGCCCGGCGACGACGACGGTGGTGCCGGCGAGCACGAGGTCCCCGACCACGGCGGTGAGGTCGGCACCGAAGAACTGCGCCTCGTCGATCGCCAGCAGGTCC
The DNA here is from genome assembly GCF_036421875.1 of Georgenia sunbinii. NCBI lineage: Bacteria > Bacillati > Actinomycetota > Actinomycetes > Allobogoriellales > Allobogoriellaceae > Georgenia > Georgenia sunbinii. The sequence goes on from NZ_JAZGOL010000009.1 coordinate 58,152, forward strand.
AGCCGGCGGCCGGCGACGACGTCGAGCAGGCCGGGCACGTCAGCCACCGAGTGCGACCGGATGCTCAGCCCGGAGTGCGAGGACACCTCGCCGGTGCCGTGCCGCGCGTCCCACGCGTGGTTGACGACCTCGACGGCGAGGCCGGCGAGCCGGGCCCGCCGCACCCGTCGCTGCAGCTCCTCGGACTTGCCGGCGAACATCGGTCCGCAGACCACCTGGAGCCGTCCCTGCCCGCCGTTGTGCATGACCGAACCTTAGTCGGGCGCGCCACGGACGTCCTCGCCCCGGAAGCCGGCCTCGTGCAGCGGCTTCGTCACCTCGTCACAGCTGCGGAACCGCAGCGTGGAGTCAGAGGTGAGCAGGGCGGTCAGTCGGACAACCAGCCTGGGACATCGATCGAGGACGTCGTTGACGCCATCTTGCGAAGGTCACGGTGCAGCGCCTCGAGCCTCGAACGTCCGAGGACTGCGGCCCACTCGTCACGGAGCTCGTCGAAGATCCGGGCAGATCGGCGCAAGCAGTCCTCACCGCGCTCAGTGAGCACCACGAGCTTGCGCCGACCGTCGTGCGGGTCGCCGCGTCGCTCGACATATCCCATCCGCACGAGGCCGTCGATGGTCTTGCCAGCCGCCTGCTTGCTCACCCCCAGGCGCGCCCCGACCTCCGTCGCGGTGGCGCCGGCAACGCCGACCGCCTGCATCGCGAAGCCGTGGGCAGGGCGCAGGTCCGGATGCTCCTCGGCCGCGAGCCTCCGATGCAGCTCGTCGACGAGCGAACGGAAGCCGCCGACGAGCAGCAGCGCGAGCTCGAAGCCGGGTGCAGCGGCGGCCTCGGGTGCGGAACCCGCCCGCGGCTCACCTTCAGCCATTGCCATTTTGGACAACACGGTTTACTGTTTCGACAACCATGTCCCGGTGCCGCAGCCGATGTCGAGGACGCTGCGGGCGCCGAGCTCCTCGACGATTCCCATGTAGGCGTCGAGGTCGTCCCGGTCCCCCTCGAACTGGTCGTAGGTCGCCGCAAGGCGCGGGTCGTCGAAGGCGGCGTCGGGCACCGGGCGAGGCTACGGCGATGAGAGCCGGCCGGGCCAGCGATGTGAGCTGTGGACGGATCCGACTCGTCCACAAGCCGCAGCACGACAACCGAGTACGCCGCTGGGCGGGGCACGACGCCCGGAGATGCTGCACCTCGACAAGCGCGCCGATCATGGCACGGCGAGGTCGTCCGGAACCTTGCCGGATCAGGACTCGGCGTAGACGCCCAGCCGGTTCCCGCTCGGATCGGCGAACTCGAACCGTCGTCCGCCCGGGAACGCGTACGGCCGCTCCACCACGACACCGCCCGCGTCCTCGACCGCCGTGACCGTCGCGTCCAGGTCGGCGGAGAAGATCAGCACGAGCGGGCCGGTGCCGCTCGGGGCGGCGCCAGGGTTCAGCCCGCCGAGCTCCCCCTCACCTTCGGGCGACTTGATACCGCTGTACGCCGGGCCGTAGTCGTTGAACTCCCACCCGAAAGCCGATTCGTAGAAGGCGCGGGTGGTGGCCAGATCCGTGACGCCGAGCTCGATGTAGCTGATGGCATGATGCAGTGCGACAGGCATGTGCTTCCTTCGGCAGTAGGGCGCGTCACCGACGATTGTGCCGCCAGTCACGCCTTCGCGGGAAGCGCAGGCGTCAGGCGCCCACGCCGAAGACCTACAGCTCCGCCACCTGGCCGGCCTCGACCCGCCACCGCCGGTCGATCCGCACCGTGTCGAGCATCCGCCGGTCGTGGGTCACCAGCAGCAGGGTTCCGTCGTAGGACTCCAGCGCCTGCTCGAGCTGCTCGATGGCCGGCAGATCGAGGTGGTTCGTCGGCTCGTCGAGCACCAACAGGTTGACGCCACGCACCTGCAGCAACGCGAGGCCGGCACGCGTGCGCTCACCCGGCGAGAGCTCGTCGACCGGGCGGTTGACGTGATCGGCCTTGAGCCCGAACTTTGCCAGCAGCGTGCGCACCTCCCCCAACGCCAGCTCCGGGACGACCTCCTCGACGGCTGCCGCGAGCAGGTGGGACCCGGCCAGCACGGAGCGCGCCTGGTCGATCTCACCGATCCGCACGCCCGCTCCGAGGCTCGCCGCGCCCTCGTCCGGGAGCTGCTGACCGAGCAAGGCCCGGAGCAGGGTCGACTTCCCGGCACCGTTCGGTCCGGTGATACCGATCCGCTCCCCCGCGTTCACCTGCAACGACACCGGGCCGAGAGTGAACGTCCCCTGCCGGAACACCGCCGAGCTGAGTGTCGAGACGACTGAGCCGGAGCGCGGCGCGGACCCGATGGTGAGCTCCAGCTGCCATTCCTTGCGAGGTTCCTCGACCTCGTCGAGCCGGGCGATCCGGCTCTCCATCTGGCGCACCTTCTGTGCCTGCTTCTCACTGGACTCGGTCGACGCCTTGCGTCTGATCTTGTCGTTGTCCGGCGCCTTCTTCATCGCGTTGCGCACGCCTTGGCTCGACCATTCCCGCTGGGTCCTGGCCCGTGCGACAAGGTCGGCCTTCTTGTCAGCGAACTCGTCGTACCTCTCGCGCTGGTGGCGACGGGCCGTTGCGCGCTCGTCGAGGTACGAGTCGTAGCCGCCGCCGAACACCTGGTTGGTGCCCTGAGCCAGATCGAGCTCCAGCACTCTCGTCACGCAGCGGGCGAGAAACTCGCGGTCGTGACTGATGAGCACCACTCCGCCACGCAGTCCCTGAACGATGGACTCGAGTCGTTCAAGACCGTCAAGGTCGAGGTCGTTGGTCGGCTCGTCGAGCAGCACGATGTCGAACCGCGAGAGGAGCAGCGCAGCCAGCCCGACACGTGCGGCCTGTCCCCCGGAGAGCGATGTCATCAGCGCCTCTTCGGCTCGTGCGCCGCCGAGCTCGAGGCCCAGCTCGGCGAGCACGACCGGGAGACGCTCATCGAGGTCGGCGGCACCGCTGGCCAACCAGCGGTCCAGCGCCGCGGAGTAGGCGTCAGCCGGGTCGATCCCGCTGCCTTCGACGAGTGAGGGGTCGCCGAGCGCGGCTGCCGCAGCATCCATCTGCCTGGTCGCCTCGGAGCATCCCGTGCGGCGGGCGATGTGCTCGGCGACGGTCTCACCGACGACGCGTTCGTGCTCTTGGGGTAGCCAGCCGATGAAGGCGTCCGCTGGTGACAGCGTGATGCTGCCGGCCTGAGGTTCGTCGATGGCGGCGAGCAGCTTGAGCAGCGTGGACTTTCCGGCGCCGTTGGCGCCGACGACCCCGAGGACATCGCCAGGGGCGACGGTCAGGTCGAGCGAGTCGAAGAGGGTGCGATGGCCGTACCCGCCAGCCAGGCCTTGGGTCACGAGGGTTGCGGTCATCAGTCGACAGCGTAGGACGTTGAAGCGGACGTCCACGACGACGCCACACATAGAACCATCTGGCAGCCCCTTCGCCTGCGTGGCGAGCCGCTGGGGGTACTCATCGGGCCGGCTTCGGGAGGTCACGCCGGGGCGCGATCACGTCGAGCCCCGCGGACCGGGCGGCCTCGCCGAGCCTGCGATCGTAGGTGAGGACGGCAGAGGCGTCGAGTCGTATCGCCGCCTCCAGATGCAGCGCGTCCAGCGTGCGCAGGTACGGCATAGGCAGGAACCCGGCGCTGCGGTAGACCGCCCGGTCCAGGGCCGCGAGCGCGACGCCGTCGAGGACGCTCGTCACGTCGGCTTGATCGAGCCCCTCCCGGACCGCGACGCGGCGCAGCTCGGTCTCGAGCAGATCGCTGGAGACGAGCGTGGCCGCGGTGTGGTCGAGCCATTCCACGAGAGCCGTACTTTCGGGCTGGTCGATCAGCAGCGCGCCGAGAGCAGAGGTGTCAACGTAGACGACCGGACGAGAGGTCACAGCCGGTCCTCACGCAGGTCGTCGAGGGTCGCGGCGAGACTCTGCGCCGTGGTCTTGCGCTCGATGGCCAGCGCCGCCCAGCCGCCCTCGCGCCGCACCGGGCGAGCGATCGTCAACCCGGGGGCGGGCGCATCCAGCGGCACGATCCGACCCACGGGCACCCCGCTGTTGGTCAGGACGAAGGAGTGACCCTCGCTCACCGCGCGGAGCACGCGGCCGGACTCGTTGCGCAACTCGCGCTGCGACAGGCTCTCGACCTGAGGTTCAGTGATGCGCACCTCCCGAGCGTAGCACCTGTGCGACGCAGCTGGCCGCGCCCGGAGTGATCTCGGGCATCGTCGCAGCGTCGATGGTGCCGGCAACACCGTGAACTCGTTCCCGGCTCGGGTGGATCCGACACGACGAGATGCACGAACAGGAGGTCAGCCTTCGCAGCCTTCGCGGCACCGCGCCGCCTCGTAGGCGGCGACCCCGACCTGCCAGCCCGCCGGCAGACCGCAGCCGAGGATCGACAGGTGGACGGCGTCGACGCGACCAGCGACCGACGCCGCAGTGCTGGTCTTCCCGACACCGGGCAGGCCGGAGAGCACTCACGCGACCTGCAACGGCGTGATCAAGGCGACCTTGTCCCGCAGAGCCCGGCGCTCGAGCCGCAGCTCGTAGTTGGACTGCAGGTTCATCCAGAACTCCTCCGAGGTTCCGAAGTACCGCGCCAGACGGATCGCCGTGTCAGCCGTGATGCCCCGCTTGCCGTGGACGATCTCGTTGATCCGCCGCGGCGACACTCGGATCGACACGGCCAGCTTGTTCTGCGTGATCCCGAAGCCCTCGATGAAGTCCTCCATCAGGATCTCTCCCGGATGGATCGGCTCGATCAGGTCGGTCTCAGTGGTAGTCGACGAGTTCGACATCTTCCGCACCTCCATCCCTCCAGACGAAGCAGATACGCCACTGCGCGTTTACGCGGATGCTGTGCTGCCCTTGCTCCCGAACGATCTGATCACGCGACCAGCGCATAACGCCCAGCGTCAATAACGCTAGACGTTAAACCGGAAGTCCACGACGTCGCCGTCGACCATGACGTACTCCTTGCCCTCGATGCGGACCTTGCCGCGGGCCTTGGCCTCGGCCATCGAGCCGGCCTCGATGAGGTCCTCGAAGGACACGATCTCGGCCTTGATGAAGCCGCGCTGGAAGTCGGTGTGGATGACCCCTGCGGCCTGCGGCGCGGTCCAGCCCTGGTGGATGGTCCACGCGCGGGCCTCCTTGGGCCCGGCGGTGAGGTAGGTCTGCAGGCCGAGGGTCTCGAAGCCGACCCGGGCCAGCTGGTCGAGACCGGCCTCGTCCTGGCCGCTGTCGGCGAGCATCTCGGCAGCCTCGTCGGGCTCCAGCTCGACAAGGTCGGACTCGAACTTCGCGTCGAGGAAGATCGCCTCGGCCGGCGCCACGAGCTCGCGCAGCTCGGCCTGCATCGCCTCGTCGGCGAGTCCGTCGTCGTCGGTGTTGAAGACGTAGATGAACGGCTTGGCGGTCATCAGCTGGAAGGTGTCCAGGTGCTCCGGGTCCAGGCCGGCGGCGACCGCACCCGAGGAGACAAGGGTGCCCGCCTCGAGCAGCGCGAGCGCGCCCTGCGCGGTCTTGAGGACCTCGCCGTCACTCCTCTTGAGCCGGACCTCCTTCTCCAGCCGCGGCAGCGCCTTCTCCAGGGTCTGCAGGTCGGCGAGGATGAGCTCGGTGGTGATGGTCTCGATGTCGTCGGCGGGCGAGACCTTGCCGTCGACGTGGACCACGTCGGGATCGCTGAACGCCCGCGTCACCAGGCAGATCGCCTCCGCCTCACGGATGTTGGCGAGGAACTGGTTGCCCAGCCCCTCCCCCTCGGACGCGCCGCGGACGATCCCCGCGATGTCGACGAAGGACACCGTCGCCGGCAGGATCTTCGCCGACCCAAAAACTCCCGCGAGGTCATTCAGCCGCGGGTCGGGCAGCGGCACGATGCCGATGTTCGGCTCGATGGTCGCGAACGGGTAGTTCGCGGCGAGCACCGAGGCGCGCGTGAGGGCGTTGAAGAGGGTCGACTTGCCAACGTTGGGCAGTCCCGCGATTCCGATGGTGAGGGCCACGTGGCGAGAGTCTACGTCGTCGGGCTCACGGCGCACCGATCGCGGTACCCACCGCCGAGCCGGCTAGCCGCGAACCGTCACCCGGAGCCGGTTGAAGCCCGCGATGCCACCAACCTCCGCCCCGACCTCCACCACCGTGTAGTGGTAGAGCCAGTCGGGGATACCCAGGTCGGGCAGCTGCGCGATCGCGTCGCGCATCGCCTCCTCCAGGTTCCAGTCCCGGGAGTAGCCGACCGCCTCCCGGACCTCGTGCTGGGGCAGCTGGGCGCGGGGCCCGCCGTCGGCCGCGCCGGAGACCCGGGCGGCGGTGTCGAGCAACCGCACCTCGACGGTGCGCTCGCCGCCGGCGTCGTGGACGGTCACCTCCTCGCGGTGCGTCCCGATGCGGAAGGCCTGCGTCACGTGGAAGTCCTGCTCCATCGGCGCACACTTCATGCGCGGGTCGATGGACATCCGGGCGACGAAGCCGGGCGGCTCGACGTCAGTGAGCGTGCGCTCCAGCGTGACGGTGTGGCACGCGCTCGGTCGGCTGCCGGTCACCTGCAGCACGAGCACGTCGTCGACCTGGTAGGCACGCGCCTCGTCCACGGTCGCCAGCTGGTCCTCGATGATCTCCACGGTGGCCTCCCCGCCCCGACAGACCGGTCCTGAATGACAGTCCGAGGATCATGGCAGCGACGCGCCGCGACGACAAGGCCCGATCGGGCAGCGGTTGCCATCCCGTGCCATCGGACGCGTCGTGCGGGACAGTAGGGGCCAGTGTCGACACCAGGAGGACCCATGCCCGATCTCGCCGCGCTCACCTCGTCCCACCTGCAGGCCGCCCGGGACTCCGACCACGGCCGCAGCGCCGAGCTCCTCGTGCACGACGGCGTGCTGCGCCAGTCGATCCTCGCGCTGCGCGCGGGCACCGAGCTGGCCGAGCACAACTCCCCGCACGCCGCGAGCCTGCAGGTGCTCGTCGGCCGGGTGCGCGTCACCGGTGTCGACGCGCCGGTGCTCGACGCCGGCGAGCTGCACACCCTCACCCACCAGCGCCACGCCGTTACCGCACTCGAGGACTCGGTATTCCTGCTCACCACCGTCACCGGGCTGCCCGGGGAGCCGCCGCAGTCCGAGTGACGGGCACGGCGTCCGGCGGCGATGTCGGACCCCGGTGCCAGAGTGTGGCCATGAACATCGTCGTGGCAGTCCTGCTCATGATCCTCGCGCTCGCGCTCGGTCTCCTCGCCGGCGGCGCCGTGGCCCGGTCCCGCGGGCAGCAGGCGGTGGCCGATGCCCGGGAGCGGGCGGCCGCCGCCGGCGCGCGCGCCGAGCAGCTGGCCGCGCAGAACCACGACCTCACCGAGCGGGCCTCCCGCGACCACGACGTCCTGCGCGCGCTGGCCCCGGTGCAGTCGACGCTCAGCCAGGTCGGCGAGCACGTCTCCGCGCTCGAGCGGGAGCGGACCGAGCAGTTCACCCAGCTCACCGAACAGCTGCACGCGGCCGCCCGCACCGACGCGGAGCTGCGGTCCACCACCGCCACGCTCGCCGGTGCGCTGCGCTCCGGCGCCACCCGTGGCCAGTGGGGCGAGGTCCAGCTGCGAAGCATCCTCGAGGCCGCAGGCATGCTCCGCCACGTCGACTTCCTCGAGCAGGCGTCGCTCGGGTCGCTGCCCGGGGCGTCGGCCGACGCCCCGCGGGGCCGGCCCGACGTCGTCGTCCGGCTGCCGCACGAGCGCTTCCTCGTCATCGACGCCAAGGTGCCGTTCGACTCCTACCTCGAGGCGACGGCGATCACCGAGGTCGGTGATCCGGCGGCGGCTGAGCGCCGCGAGCGGCTGCTGGCCGCGCACGCGAAGGCACTGCGCGGGCACGTCGACGCGCTGGCCGCCCGCCGGTACGGCGAGCAGATCGTCGGCAGCCCTGACCTCGTCGTCATGTTCGTCCCCTCCGAGGGGCTCCTCTCGGCCGCGCTGGAGAACGACCCCTCGCTGCTCGAGCACGCGCTGCGGCAGGGGGTGGCACCCACCGCGCCGTCCTCGCTGCTCGCGCTGCTGCGGACCACCGCGACCATCTGGTCCTCGGCCTCGGTCACCGAGGACGCCCGCGAGCTGCTCGAGCTCGGCCGGACGCTGTACGAGCGGCTGGGCACCGTCGCCGGCCACGTGGGCCAGCTCGGCCGCACCTTGGAGAGCGCGGTGCAGCACTACAACAAGGTGGTGGGCTCGGTGGAGTCACGCCTCCTGGTGACCGCGCGCAGCTTCGACGCACTCGACGGCGACGGCCTGGCGGTCCGGGAGATCCCCGGCGAGCGCGGCCAGCTGCGACGCTTCACCGCGGCCGAGCTCGTCGATCCGCCGGACGAGGCCGCCACCTCGCTCGTGGGAGCGCCGGGCCACCCGCACCCGTGAGGGCGGCGGGGCGCCCGATTTGGCCGGTGCGGTCGATGAGCGTACGAATGAGCCGTGACGACGACCGCGCCTGACGGCCACGTGGCGGATCCCGCCCGGTGGCGGATCCTTGCCGTGCTGCTCGTCTCGATCTTCATGTCACTCGTCGGCGTGAGCATCATCAACGTGGTGCTGCCCTCCATCCAGCTCGGCCTGGACGCCACCGAGTCGGACCTGCAGTGGGTGCTGTCGGGCTATGCGCTCACCTTCGGGGTGGTCCTCGTGGCGGCCGGCCGCGCCGGTGACATCCTCGGCCGCGGGCCGCTGTTCATCATCGGCATCGCGCTCTTCTCGCTCTCGTCGGTGGCGGCCGGGCTGGCCCCGGACCCGACGACGCTCAACATCGCCCGGTTCGTCCAGGGCCTGGGCTCGGGCCTGCTCAACCCGCAGGCCGTCGGCATGATCCAGCAGTACTTCCGGGGCCCGGAGCGCGGCCGTGCCTACGGGGCGCTGGGCAGCGTCGTCGGGGTCTCGGTGGCGATCGGGCCGTTGCTCGGCGGACTGATCATCGAGCTGGCCGGCGAGGCGCAGGGCTGGCGCTGGACGTTCCTCGTCAACGTCCCCGTCGGCGTCGTGGCGATCATCCTCGCGCTGCGCTGGTTCCCACGGCCGCTGCGCAACCCGCGCAACGCCGCGGCCGGCGCCCGTGACCTCGACCCGGTCGGCGCGGTGCTGCTCGGGTTGGCCGTGCTCGCCCTCCTGCTGCCGTTCGTCGAGCGGAGCATGGGTGCCGCCGGCTGGTTGCTGGTGCCCCTCGGCGTCGGGCTGGTGGCGCTGTGGGTGTCGTGGGAGCACCGCTACCGTCGCCGGGGCCGTGCCCCGATGGTCGACCTTGCACTGTTCCGCACCCGCAGCTTCTCCATCGGCACGCTCATCGCCGCGCTGTACTTCATGGGCGTCACCAGCGTCTGGGTGCTCATCGCCATGTACGTGCAGAACGGGCAGGGCGGCAGCGCCCTCCAGGCCGGCCTCGTGGGGCTGCCCGCCGCGGCCATCTCCGCGGTGAGCTCGCACTGGTCGGGACGCCGGGTGACGCAGCTCGGCCGCCGGATCGTCATCGCCGGGATCTGCAGCGCCGTCGTCGGGCTGGTGCTGAGCATCGTCGTCGTCCAGCTCGTGGCCGCCGACCTGGCGAGCATGTGGTGGCTGCTTCTGACGCTGGCGTTCATCGGGGTGGGCCAGGGCATGGTCATCACGCCGAACCAGACGCTCACCCTCGCCGACGTGCCGCTGGAGTACTCCGGCAGCGCGGGCGGCGTGCTGCAGACCGGTCAGCGGATCGGCACCGCGATGGGACTGGCGATCATCACCGGGGTGGCGTTCTCGGTGCTCGCCGGTAACGACTGGACGGCGGCGATCTCGGTCGGCTTCGGCCTGACAACGGTGCTGGTGCTCGTCACGCTCGTCGTCGCCGTCGTCGACCAGCGCGGCCCGTCTCGCGCACGGCCCACCTCGCCCCCGCTGGGCTGAGCCGGCTCAGCCCGCGGCGGACCTCGGGAGCAGCTGCTCCCGGACCGCGCGCCGCAGCACCTTGCCCAGCTGCGAGCGCGGCAGCTCGTCGAGCACCGCGATGTCCCGCGGCACGGCGTACTGCGAGAGGTGCTGGGCGGTCCACTGCCGCACCGCCGCCAGGTCCACCGCGGCGCCCGGCTCCAGCACCAGTGCCGCGACGACGCGTTCGCCGCGCACGCCGTCGGGCAGCCCGACGACGGCGACGTCCCGGACCTGCGGCATCGACCGCACCGCGTCCTCCACCTGGGAGGGGTAGACGTTGAACCCGTTGAAGACGATGAGCTCCTTGCGCCGGTCGGCGAGCGTGATGAAGCCGTCGTCGCCGCGACGCACGAGGTCCCCGGTGCGCAGCCAATCGCCGTCGAGCATCACCTCGGCGGTCGCCGCCGGGTTCGCCCAGTAGCCGGCGAACACCTGCGGGCCGCGCACGAGCAGCTCACCCACCTGCCCGTCGGCGACGTCGGCCGACGGCGAGTCCGGGTCCACCACCCGGACCTCGGTGCCCGGGAACGGCAGCCCGAGCGCGCCGGGCCGGCGGCTTGGCCCGAGCGGGTTGCCCAGCGCCACCGGTGAGGTCTCGGTCATCCCGTAGCCCTCGATCACCAGGCCACCGGTGAGCCGCTCCCAGTGGGCGGCGACGTCCGCGTCGAGCGACATCGCGCCGGAGATCGCGTACCGGACAGAGCCGAGGTCGGCCCCCTTCTCCTCGGCCGCCTCGGCGATCCGCGCGAGCATCGGCGGGACACCGCCGAAGAAGGTGATCGGGCGGCGGCGGGTGGCGGCCAGCACCATGTCCGGGTCGAACTTCGGCAGCACCACCTGGGTGGCGCCCAGGTGGACGGCGGTGGTCAGCGAGAGCGTGAGGCCGAAGGCGTGGAAGAACGGCAGCACCGCTGAGAAGACCTCTTCTCCGTAGCGCAGGTCGCTGATCCAGCTGGCGCTCTGCGCGACGTTCGCGACGAGGTTCCGGTGGGTGAGCACGACCGCCTTCGGCGTACCGGTGGTGCCGCCGGTGTGCAGAAGCACCGCGGTGTCCGCCGGCCGCGGCCCGGCACGGCCCGGTGGCAGCGGTGCCGCACGGCGGGTCTCGGCCTCCCAGCTGAGCACGCCCGCCGGCACCGGCCCGCGCATCGCCTCGCGCTGCGCCCGGGCCGCGGGCAGCGGCAGCCGGAGCAGCACCCGGGAGCGCAGCGGCAGCGCGGCAGTGAGGTCAACCGCCATGACGGTGCGGCCCTGCAGGTCGCCGTCGGGGCAGACCCCGGCCAGCGACTTCTCCCAGCACACGACGACCGTGGCGCCGTGGGCGGCGAGCTGCGCCTGCAGCTCGACCTCCGGGGCCAACGGGTTGTGCTCGGCGACGACGGCGCCCAGTCGCAGTACGGCGTAGAACGCGACGACGTGCTGCGGGCAGTTGGGCAGCACCAGCGCGACCCGGTCCCCGGCGCGGACACCGGCGGCGGCGAGCGCCCCCGCAGCCCGGTCCACCTGCGCCGCCAGCTCGCGGTACGTCGTCGTAGCGCCGAGGAAGTCGAGGGCCGCGTGGTCGCCCACCCGGGCGGCCGCGGTGGCAAGGAGGTCGGGCACCGTGAGGTCGGGAACCGCGAACGGAGCGGCGTCGGGCGTGGGCATCGAAGCTCCTTCGTGGCCGCAGCGAGAGGGCGCTCCAACCCTAGTTCTCGGTCGCGCAGGTCAGCACGGCGGGCGCCGCCGCGCAGCACCGGCCGAGGAGGTCAGCGCGCCTCGACCGGGAGCGCGGTGCGCCGGCCCCGCCGCGGCGCGACCGGCAGCGTGCCGGCGGCCTTGAGGTCGGCCCGCAGGTTCTTCGGCAGCGAGAACAGCACGTCCTCGGTGGCGGTCCGGACCTCCTCCACCTCTCCGTAGCCACGCTCGCCGAGCCAGCTGATGACGTCGCGCACGAGGATCTCCGGCACCGAGGCCCCCGAGGTCAGGCCGATCGTCCTGGCACCGGTGAACCAGGCCTCGTCGAGCTCGTCGGCGGTGTCGACCCGGTAGGACGCGCCGGCGCCGGCGTCGAGCGCCACCTCCGCGAGCCGCACCGAGTTCGAGGAGTTGAGCGAGCCGACGACGATGACGACGTCGGAGCGGGGCGCCAGCTCCTTCACGGCCACCTGCCGGTTCGACGTGGCGTAGCAGATGTCGTCGCTCGGCGGGTCCTGCAGCAGCGGGAACCGCTCGCGCAGCCGGCGCACGGTCTCCATCACCTCGTCGACCGACAGCGTGGTCTGCGAGAGCCACACCACCTTCGACGGGTCGCGCACGACGACGTCGTCGACGTCGTCGGGCGAGTTGACCACCTGGATGTGGTCGGGCGCCTCACCCTGGGTGCCCTCGACCTCCTCGTGGCCGGTGTGGCCGATGAGGAGGATGTCGAGGTCCTCGTCGGCGAACCGGACGGCTTCCTTGTGGACCTTGGTCACCAGCGGGCACGTGGCGTCGATGGTGTCGAGTTTACGGGCCGCGGCCTGCGCGTGGACCGCCGGGGAGACGCCGTGCGCGGAGAAGACGACACGCGCCCCCTCGGGCACCTCGTCGGTCTCCTCGACGAAGATCGCGCCGCGCCTGGTGAGGGTCTCGACGACGAACTTGTTGTGGACGATCTCCTTGCGCACGTAGATCGGGGTGCCGTAGTGCTCGATGGCCTTCTCGACGGCGTCGACCGCGCGGTCCACTCCGGCGCAGTAGCCCCGAGGAGCGGCGAGGAGGATCTTGTGGCCCGGCTTGGCGTCCGCCCCGGGCGTCATCGCGGGGACGGCGTCAGGGAACGCGGAGGCGCCGGCGAGCGACGAGGGCGTCGTGTCCCGAGCGGCTCCGGAAGCGGTGCTGGCAGTCATCGCTCCAGGCTACGTGGCCGGACGCGGGACGGCTATGACGGTGGTCACCACAGCTGGAGGGCAGAGCGTGGGCAGCACCGCACGCTCTGCCCACGCTAGCCGTGCTGCATGGCGGCGCACGCCTGGTCGCGCAGCGCGGCCGTCTCCAGCTGGATGGTGGCGTGGTCGAAGGAGACCGGGAAGTGCTCCTTCACGCAGGACCGGATCTGCTCGAGGATCTGCGGCGCGTGGCCGGACTCGAAGCACTCGTCGTCGATGACGACGTGCGCGGAGATCACCGGCAGGCCGGTGCCGATCATGGAGGCGTGGAGGTCGTGGACCTCGCGGACGTGGTCCAGCTCGAGAAGGTGCGTGCGCACCTGGTCGAGGTCGACGTCCTTGGGGGTGAACTCCATGAGGATCCGGACCGTCTCACGCAGCAGCCGGAAGGCCCGGGGAAGGATGAGGGCCGCGATGAACAGGCCTGCGACGGTGTCGGCGCGCTGGAAGCCGGTCGTGGCGATGACGACGGCCGCGACGATCACCCCGACGGAGCCCAAGGCGTCGTTGAGCACCTCCAGGAATGCCGCGCGCATGTTGAAGTTCGCCGTCCGGCTGGAGGACAGGAGGGCGAGCGCCGCGAGGTTGGCGACCAGCCCGATGACACCGAAGACCAGCAGCTCGGTCGCGGGCACCTCGGTCGGCTCGACGAGCCGGCGCAGCCCCTCGACGGCGGCATAGGTGCCCACCACGAGGAGCAGCACGGCCTGCCCCAGGGCCGCGACGACCTCGATCCGGGCGAACCCCCACGTCCGTGCGCTGCTCGGCGGGCGCAGCATCATGGTGGCGGCGATGACTGCCACGAGGAGGCCGGAGGCGTCGGCCAGGGCGTGCGCCGTGTCGGTCAGCAACGCCAGGCTGCCGGTGATGACGCTGCCGACGGCCTGGGCGACGACGATGACCGCCGTGATGCCGAAGGCGATCAGCAGCCGCTTGCGCAGCCCTCGGTCGGCCCCCGCCGGGGCGTGGCTGTGGCCGCTTCCCATGACAGCTCCTGCGGTATCGAGGTGGACGTGCTGCTGACGACCCGGGCTCGGGCGCGAGTCAGGAGCGGACGAGCCGGGCGATGGCGTCGGAGGCTTCCTTGATCTTGTCCTCCGCCTCCTGGCCGCCGGCCCTGGCGGCGTCGACGACGCAGTGCTTGAGGTGGTCGTCGAGCAGGCCGAGCCCCACGTTCTGCAGCGCGCTGGTCAGCGCGCTGATCTGGGTGAGGATGTCGATGCAGTACTGCTCCTCGTCGACCATCCGGTGGATACCGCGGGCCTGGCCCTCGATCCGCTTGAGCCGGGCGAGGTAGCGGTCCTTGTCGGTGATGTAGCCGTGCACGTGGTGCTCAGCGGCGTCGGTCGTACTGGTCATGACGTGCTCCTCGAGAGTGCCGGGGTGGGGGTAGGGGTGGTGGCGGGTGCCGGCTGGTCGGCCTGGCTCTTGAAGGAGCGCAGCCGCAGGCTGTTGCCGACGACGAAGACGCTGGAGAAGGCCATCGCCGCACCGGCGAGCATCGGGTTGAGCAGGCCGAAGGCGGCCAGCGGGATCGCGGCGGTGTTGTAGGCGAAGGCCCAGAACAGGTTGGTCTTGATGGTGCCCAGGGTCCGGCGTGAGAGCCGGATGGCATCGGCGGCGCTGCGCAGGTCGCCGCGCACGAGCGTGATGTCGGCGGCCTCGATGGCGACGTCGGTCCCGGTACCCATCGCCAGGCCGAGGTCGGCCTGAGCGAGGGCCGGGGCGTCGTTGACGCCGTCGCCGACCATCGCCACGACCTTGCCCTCTGCCTGCAGCCGGGCGACGACGTCGACCTTCTCCTTGGGCAGCACCTCGGCGATGACCTGGTCGATACCGACCTCGGCGGCGATCTGCTCGGCCACGGCGCGGTTGTCGCCGGTGAGCAGCACCGGGGTGAGCCCCAGGGCCTTGAGCCGGCGGATCGCCTCGGCGCTGGTGGGCTTGACGGTGTCGGCCACCACGAGCACGCCGCGGGCCTGGCCGTCCCAGCCGACCGCGACGGCGGTCTTGCCCTGCGCCTCGGCGCGGGCCTTGGCCGCGGCCAGCTCGGGGGTGAGGTCCTGGGACCAGTCGGCGAGCAACGAGTCGCGACCCACGACGACGGCGTGGCCGTCGACGACCCCGTGGACGCCCTTGCCCTCGACGTTGGTGAAGTCGGCAGGGTCGGGCAGCGGGCCGACCTCCTGCGTGGCGCCCTTGGCGATGGCCTGGGCGATGGGGTGTTCGGAGGCGTTCTCCAGCGCGCCGGCCAGCCGCAGCAGCTCGCCGCGGTCGACGCCGTCGGCGGTGATGACGTCGATGAGCGTCATCTTGCCGGTGGTGACGGTGCCGGTCTTGTCCAGCACCACGGTGTCGACCTTGCGGGTGGACTCCAGGACCTCGGGCCCCTTGATGAGGATGCCCAGCTGGGCGCCGCGACCGGTGCCCACGAGCAGCGCGGTCGGCGTCGCCAGCCCGAGCGCGCACGGGCAGGCGATGATGAGCACCGCCACCGCGGCGGTGAAGGCTGCGCCGAGGGGGAATCCGGCGCCGATCCACGCCCCGAGGGCGGCGACGGCGATGGCGATCGCGACGGGCACGAAGATGCCGGAGATCTTGTCGGCGAGGCGCTGCACCTCTGCCTTGCCGGACTGGGCGTCCTCGACCATCGTGGCCATCTGTGCCAGCTGGGTGTCCTCGCCGACCCGGGTGGCTCGCACCACGAGACGGCCGCCGGCGTTGACGGTGGCGCCGGTGACCGGGTCCCCCTCGGCGACCTCGACGGGCACCGACTCACCGGTGAGCATCGAGGCGTCTACCGCGGAGGTGCCGGCCACGATGACACCGTCGGTGGCGATCTTTTCCCCCGGGCGGACGACGAACTCATCGCCCACCGCGAGCTCGGCGGTGGGGATGCGAGTCTCGACGCCATCGCGGATGACGGCCACGTCCTTGGCACCCATCTCCAGCAGGGCACGAAGAGCTGCGCCGGCCTGCCGCTTGGACCGCTTCTCGAAGTAACGGCCCAGCAGGATGAACATCGTCACCCCGGCGGCGACCTCGAGGTAGATGTTTGCGGCCCCGTCGCTGGGGGCGACGGTCAGCTCGAAGGCGTGGGTCATCCCCGGCACGCCGGCGGTGCCGAAGAACAACGCGTACAGCGACCACAGGAACGCTGCGCCGGTACCCACCGAGATCAGGGTGTCCATCGTGGCCGCACCGTGGCGCAGGTTCAGCCACGCCGCCTTGTGGAACGGCCACGCGGCCCACACGATCACCGGCGCGGTCAGCGCCAGCGAGGCCCACTGCCAGTAGGTGAACTGCAGAGCCGGGATCATCGACATCGCGATGACCGGCACCGACAGCACCACCGAGCCGATCAGCCGCTGCCGCAGCGAGATCAGCTCGGCGTCCGGCTTCTCGCCCGCGTCGTCCTCGTCGGTGGCGGCCTTCTCGGTCCGGGGCACGGCGGCGGTGTACCCGGTCTTCTCAACCTCGGCGATCAGCGCTGCCACATCGATCCCGTCGGGGGCGCTGACCTGTGCCTTCTCGGTCGCGTAGTTCACCGTGGCGGTGACGCCGTCGAGCTTGTTCAGCTTCTTCTCGACGCGCATCGCGCACGAGGCGCAGGTCATCCCGCCGATCGTGAGCTCGATGGGCGTCGCCACGGGCTGCCGGGCCGGGGATACAGACATGGTCAGCACTTCCTTCTCGTGCGTCAGGTGCGGATGACGATCAGTGGTCGGTGTCGTCCTGGCCGATGTCCTGGACCTGCTGGGTCCAGGACTCCACCGTCTCCTCAGGGACGACGGCACCGGCGACGGCGGCCGATACGCCGAAGACCAGCACCAGGCCGGCCCCGTACAGGCCGAGCCGAACCGGAACCTTCATCAGACCCGCACCGCCTGGTAACCGGCCTCCTGCACGGCGGCCAGCACGGCGACGTCCTCGACCGACGCGTTCGCGGTCAGCACGAGCGTGCCGGTCGCCGAGCTGACGTCGATCGTGTCGACGCCGGAAATCTCGCCGACCTCTTCGCGCACCGACGTCTCGCAGTGCCCGCAGGTCATGCCCGTCACCTGGTAGTCGCGCTGCTCCATGGCTGTTCCTTCCGATCGACGATACCCACGGCGGGCACCTGCCCCCACGGTATACCCATAGGGGGTACCAGTGTCAACGAAGCGGCGGGGCGGAGGGCGCGAGGTGCGCTACGCCTGCACGTGCGGAACAACGCCAGCCGCGGTAGCGTTCCATCGTGGTACCCGGTGGGGGTATCTCATCACGGAAGGACACGGCTCCATGAGCATCCCGGACGACGGCCACGCCGACCACCCGACCGACGCCCACGATCGCCACGGCGGGGCGGACGCCGATGCCATGCACGACCATGACGCGCACGCCGAGCACGACGGACACGACGGACACGGCGGTCACGGCGGACATGACGGCCACGGGGACCACGTCGGGCAGTTCCGCCGCCTCTTCTGGATCATGCTCGTCGTCGCGGTGCCGACGGTGCTGGCGAGCCCGATGTTCGCAGGGATCCTGGGCTACGAGCTGCCGGACGCCGGTTGGCTCACCTGGGTCTCCCCCGTCCTCGGCACGGTCATCTACGTCTGGGGCGGGCGCCCCTTCCTCACCGGTGCCGTCAGCGAGCTCCAGGCCCGCAAGCCGGGCATGATGCTGCTCATCGGCATGGCCATCACGGTGGCGTTCCTCGCCTCCTGGGGCGCCCGGCTCGGGCTGCTCTCCCACGAGCTGGAGTTCTGGTGGGAGCTGGCCCTGCTGGTCGTCATCATGCTGCTGGGGCACTGGGTCGAGATGCGCTCGTTGGCCCAGACGTCCTCGGCGCTGGACTCGCTGGCCGCGCTGCTGCCGGACGAGGCCGAGCGGGTCGACGGCGACCAGGTCACCACGGTGGCCCCCGCGGACCTGCAGGTGGGGGACGTCGTCATCGTGCGCCCCGGCGGCCGGGTGCCGGCCGACGGCGAGGTTGTCGACGGGGCGGCCGACGTCGACGAGTCGATGATCACCGGTGAGTCCGCGCCGGTACGCCGCGAGCTCGACGACCGCGTCGTCGCCGGCACTGTGGCCACCGACAACGCGCTGCGGGTGCGGATCTCCGCCGTCGGGGACGACACGGCCCTGGCGGGCATCCAGCGGCTGGTCACCCAGGCACAGTCCTCCGCCACCCGCGCCCAGCGCCTGGCTGACAAGGCGGCCGGCTGGCTGTTCTGGTTCGCGCTCGGCTCCGCCGCGGTCACGCTGGCCGCCTGGCTGGTGGTGGGCACGCCCGAGCAGGCCTGGATCCGGGTCATCACCGTGCTCGTCATCGCCTGCCCCCACGCCCTGGGCCTCGCGATCCCACTGGTGGTCTCCATCGCCACCGAGCGCGCCGCCAAGGGCGGGGTGCTGGTCAAGGACCGCATGGCCCTGGAGCAGATGCGCACCGTCGACGCCGTCCTGTTCGACAAGACCGGCACCCTCACCGCCGGCCGCCCCGCCCTCACCGACATCACCACCGCCGGGACCACGGGCGAGGACGAACTGCTCGCCCTGGCCGCCGCCGCCGAGTCCGACAGCGAGCACCCGCTGGCGCGTGCGGTTCGCGACGCCGCAGCTGACCGGAACCTCGATGTCCCGCCGGCCACCGAGTTCTCGGCCGCTACGGCGGTCGGGGTCCGTGCGACCGTCGACGGTCGCACCGTGGCCGTCGGTGGGCCGGCCCTGCTCGCCGAGTCCGGCCGGGAGCCGCTGCCGGCCACCGAGGCGTGGTCCGCGCGCGGTGCCACGGCCCTGCACGTCCTCGTCGACGGCGACATCGCCGGCGCGCTCGCCCTGGCCGACGAGGTCCGGCCGGAGTCCCGCCACGCCGTCGACGCCCTGCACGAGCTAGGCATGCACGTCGTCATGATCACCGGAGACGCCGAGCCGGTGGCCCGTGCGGTGGCCGAGGAGCTGGGCATCGACCAGGTCTTCGCCCAGGTCCGTCCGGAGCACAAGAGCGAGAAGGTCGCGCAGCTCCAGGACGAGGGGCGGGTCGTGGCCATGGTCGGCGACGGCGTCAACGACGCCCCCGCGCTGGCCCAAGCCGATGTCGGCATCGCCATCGGCGCCGGCACCGACGTCGCGATCGCCTCCGCCGGCGTCGTCCTCGCCTCCGACGACCCGCGTTCGGTGCTCTCGGTCATCCAGCTCTCGCGCGCCTCCTACCGCAAGATGAAGCAGAACCTGTGGTGGGCGGCCGGCTACAACCTCATCGCCGTGCCACTGGCAGCCGGGGTGCTGGCACCGGTCGGCTTCGTCATGCCGATGGCCGTCGGCGCCCTGCTGATGTCACTGTCGACCGTCGTCGTGGCGATGAACGCCCAGCTGCTGCGCCGGCTGGACCTCACCCCCGAGGCGAGCGTCCGCGCCGTGCACGGCGCGGGGACCGTGCCCGCTGAACGCGTGACGGCCTGACGTCCGCGCAGCGGCACGGCCGGCACGGCCGGCACGGCCGGCACGGACCGAGCGTTCGCTACGCGCGACTCCCGCGACTCACGGCCGCGCGGGCACCNTGCCCGCTGAACGCGTGACGGCCTGACGTCCGCGCAGCGGCACGGCCGGCACGGCCGGCACGGCCGGCACGGACCGAGCGTTCGCTACGCGCGACTCCCGCGACTCACGGCCGCGCGGGCACCAGCACCGGGCCACCGGCGTCGAGCACGGTGCCACCGCCCGCGGTGACCAGCAGCGGCACGGCCGGCTGCGCGACGTCGTCGTCGTAGGCGACGGCGTCCTGACCGGTCACCGCGTTGACCACCTGCACGCCGTCGCCGACCTGCAGGTAGGCCAGGACGTTCGCGGCCGCGAGCAGGCGCGCGCCGGGCACCTCACGCTGCCACGGCTCGTCGCCCTCCGGGAGGCCGGTAACGGTTCCCGCAGCAGCCGTCACCAGGGTGCCGGAGAGCGGGTCGCGGGCGGCGGCAGCGACGTCGGCGGCGAGGCGGTCACCGGTCCGCAGGTCGACAAGGACGCCCGTGCTGCTGCCACGCTCCGCCAGCAGCACCGTACCGACCGGGGGCAGGACACCTGGCAGCACGACAGGCTCGTCCTCGAGGCCGAGCGACGCAAGGTCGACGGACCACTCGTGCACCCCGCTCGCCGTCAGCTCCCCGCCAGCCGTGGTCAGCAACGCACCGGCGAGCTCCCCGACGACAGCAACGCCGTCGTCCTCGGTGGCGAGCACCTGCCCGGTGGCCGGGTCGAGGACGACGCGCGGGCCGGTCTCGCCCATCGCCGCGCCGGGCGCCGGGGCCGCGAACACCGCGCCGGGGCCCTGGTGCGGCCCGGGCACGGGCTCCGGGCCCCAGAGCCGCTCGCCGGTGGCGAGGTCGTAGCCGCTCGCGGTGGTCTCGCTGAGGGTCTCGGTCCCCGCGGTCACGTCGGTGAGGACGGCGATGGTCCGCTCTCCGTCGCTGGTGAGCGTGAACCCGGTGCACGACGGCGGACGCTCGGCCTGCCACAGCACGGTGCCGTCCTCGCGGGCGGCGATGAACCGGATCGGGCCACCGGACTGCTCGGGGTGGGCGATCGCGAGGAGGAGCCCGTCGAGCTCCTGGGGCGCCTCCTCCCACCCGGGGTCGAGGACCGGCAGGTCGGAGAGGGCGAGCGGCACGGCGGCAGCTGGGACGTCAGCGGCCGGCGCCATCTGCCCCACCGGGACCGGCTCGGTCGCCACCGGCACGGCGGGCTCCGGCTCGGTACCGCACGCGGCGAGCGCGAGGAGCACCGCGAGAGCGGCGACCAGGCGGGGCCTCACCGCCGCGCCTCGGGCCGGTCGGCGTCCTCGATGACGGCAGCGACGTCATCGGTGGCCGGGGACTGCGCCCCGTCATCCCGCCGTCGCTGCCAGACCCACCAGATCACCAGCGCGAGGAGGGCGAGGCCGATGATGAGGAGCGGTTCGGAGACGGCCGCGCCGGCGGTCAGCAGCGCCGACTGCATGCCGGTGAGAACACCGGCGGGGATGAGCTGGGGCAGCGTGGCCAGCCCGTTGGTCAGCAGGAAGAGCACGCCGACGGCGATGAGCAGCAGGCCGGTGATCACCGAGGTGGTGTGGAGCTGGAACGGCCCGAGGGTGACGCCCCGGCCGCGGAGCCGGGACCGGCCGCTGCGACCGAGCGTGGTCCAGACCGAGGCGAGCAGGACGAGCGGGACGACCATCCCGGCACCGTAGACGGCGAGCATGACACCGGCGAGGACCGGAGAGGGTTCGGTGGCCGCCATCGTCAGGACGGCGCCGAGGATCGGCCCGGAGCAGAAGCCTGCCACCCCGGAGACGGTGCCGAGCAGCAACGAGCGCACGACCGCGCCCTGCCGCGGAGCGGAGGACTGGACCTTGCGCGCGCCGGGCAGCGCACGGGAGAGGTCGAACCCCAGGCCGACCACCTGCAGCGCGCCGAAGCCGATGATCAGCCACCCGGCGACGGTGATGAGGAGGTCACGCTGGGTGGTGAGCAGCGAGCCGAGGAAGGAGGCACCGAGCCCGAGGGGCACGAGCGTGACGAGCAGGCCGAGGAAGAACAGCCCGCCGTGCGCGAAGAGCCGGCCGCGAGTGCCGGCGGTGGCGGCGAAGAAGGCGGGCAGCAGCAGGGCACCGCAGGGGCTGAGCAGGGCGAGGACCCCGCCGAGGAAGGCCGCGAGGAGGCTGATCTCCACCGTCAGCCCGCTGCCTGCCCGAGCGCGGCGTCGAGCGCCTGGACGAAGACGTCGGTCGGCTGGGCGCCGAGGATGGGCTGGCCCGCCAGCAGGAAGGCGGGGGTCGAGAAGGCGCCGATCTCGGCAGCCTCGTCGACGTTGCGCTGCACGGCGGCCGCGACCTCCGGAGAGGCGAGGTCCGCGGCGAAGCGCTCGGTGTCCAGGCCGATCTGCTCGGCCATGTCGATGAGCGCAGGCTCCCGAAGTCCGCGCGGCGGGAGCTTGTCGCCGCCCGGGAACAGCGCCCGCTGGTAGTCGAGGTAGTGGCCCTGCAGGCCGGCGGCATAGGCCGCGTGGGCCGCGTCCCGGGACTCCTTGCCGAAGATCGCGATGTCGCGGAACTCGATCCGCAGCTCGCCGTCGGCGGCGTACTCCTCCATCACCGGCCCGGTGTCGGTGGCCCAGCTGGCGCAGAAGGGGCACTGGTAGTCGGAGTAGACGATAAGCGTCACCTCCGCGTCGGCCGGACCGACGGCGAGCGGGTCCTCGGCGTCGCGGCGTGCCAGGTCCAACGTGGGCTGCGCCTCCGGCGTCACGACCCGCGCCGGCGCGTCGCTCTCGACCGTGCCCTGATCGGCGGGGACGCTGCCGATGTCGCCGTCGTCGTCGTTCGACAGCACGAGCGAGACAACGAGGAGGGCGATCGCGACGACGACGATGATCGCCGGCACGAGGAGGGATCGGGCGCGGCTCGCGGGCTGTGTCATGAGTCCTCAGGTTCGGTGGGTGCGGGTGGCTGGCCGGGTGCGGCGCGCGCCTGGGGGCCAGCAGATGACGAGGCCGGCTACTACGCGACGTAGAAGTCTACTATGACCTATAGTAACCACATGTTCCGACCACCTCCTGCGCTCCTCGACGTCCCGCGCAGCCCGGTGACAGCACTGCGCTCCTGGGGCCGGCGCCGCCGGCTCGTCGCCGCAGGCGTGTCCCTGGGGTTCGGACTGGTCATCGGGCTGTCGACCGTGCTCATCCCCAACCCGGTCTTCGCCCGCGACATCCCGGTGGTCGCGTGGAACTACCCGGTCTGGATCCTCACCTCGGTCCTCGTCGGGCTGCTGGCGGCCACCTACGTGCGGCAGGGCCCGGCCAGCCACGGCGAGGACACCGCACCGCTGGACCCGTCGGAGCGCCGGACGAGCCGGATGGGCATGGCCGGCGGCGTGCTCACCTGGTTCGCTGTCGGCTGCCCGGTATGCAACAAGCTCGCCCTGCTGGCCCTCGGCTACTCCGGGGCGCTGACCTGGTTCGCGCCCGTGCAGCCCTTCCTCGCCGTCGGCGCGCTCGTGCTCACCGCGTGGGCACTGGTCGTGCGGCTGCGCGGCGAGGTGGCCTGCCCGCTGCCGGCCGGAGCTGCTCGTGCCTGAGCAGCTGCCGAGCCTCGGGCCGCTCGAGCGCCGGGTGATGGACATCCTGTGGGACTGTCCCGCCGAGCTGTGCACGCGCGAGGTGCTCGAGCGCACCGACCAGACGCTGGCCTACACGACGATCGCGACCGTGCTGACCAACCTCGTCCGCAAGGGCCTCGTCGACAAGGTCTCGGTCCGCCGCGTGTGGGGCTACCGACCGCTGCTGAGCCGCAGCGAGTACACGGCCGCCCTCATGTCCCAGGCGCTGGCCACCGGGGGTGACCGCCGCGACGCCCTGCTCCACTTCGTGGGCTCGATCTCCGAGGACGACGTCGCGGTGCTGCGCGGCCTGGTCGAGGACGAGCCGCCGTCGTGACCGCCGCGATGACGACAGCGAGCGCGGTGGTCGTGCTGCTCCTGGGCGGCGCGCTGGCCGGGCCGCGCATGCTGGACCGGCTGGCACCGTGGCTGGCCCAGCGGCCCAGGCTCGGGATCTCCGCCTGGGTCGGCGCCGTGATCGTCTGGCTGCTCGGGCTCTCGGTGCTCGGGCCGCTGCTCGCCTGGGTCGTCACCGGCCCGGGCCTGCCCGGCGACGTCGGGGCGATCTGTCGGCGCTGCCTGGAAGCAGCCAACCCGTTCGGGATCGCCGCGGTGCCGACCGGGGTGCCGCCGCTCGCGCTGCTGGCGCTGCCGGCGCTGCTCCTGCTCGCCGTCGCCGTGGCGGTGGCGCTGTCGTTCCACCGCGCCGAGCGGGAGAGGACGGCGCAGGTCGCCGCACTTCACGAGACCGGGGAGATCCGGCTGGTGGCCGGCAGCCCGGTGTGGCTGGTGGCATCCCCGGTGCCGACCGCCTACTGCCTGCCCGGCAGGGAGGCCGGGATCGTCATCTCCCAGGGAGCGGTGGGGGCGTTGGACGAGGCGCAGCTCGGCGCCGTCCTCGCCCACGAGCGGGCGCACCTGCGCGGCCGCCACCACCTGCTGCTCGGCCTGCTGCGAGCCGCCAGCCGCGTCCTGGCCTGGGTGCCCCTGGTCGCGGCCGCGCCCCGTGCGGTGGCCGGCTACGCCGAGATGACCGCCGACGACGCGGCTCACCGGGCGCACGGCACCCGCGCCCTGGCCGGCGCGCTGCTCGCCCTGCGCGGCTCCGGCGGCGCGACGCCGGCGACCGCTCTCCACGCGGGCGCCTACCGGGTGCCTTCACGCGTCCAGCGCCTCGTGGCGCCGCCGGCGGCCACCGACGTCGTCGCCGTGACGGTGGCCGGCAGCTACCTGATCGCGGTGGCCGGGACCGTGCTGCTCGTCGCCGGCCCCTACCTGGCGGTGCTGCTGCGCGGCACCTGCTGAGGGACGCGACTTCCCGGTCGCCCTGTGACATCGTGCGGTGCTATGACCGCTGTGGCCAGGCTCGTGACCGTGGTTGATCTCGACGGCGCAGCCGCTCCGGGTGCTCGCAACCCTCGTGTGATGTCGGTGTCGGCGTTGCACCTGGCCGTCCTCGACGACGGCCGCCGGCTGCTCCTCCTCGACGACCGCGGCTGGAGCATGCACGGGCAGCCGGACATCTGGCGCGACACGTCCGTCGACGAGATCACGACAACCGCTCGCGTGGTGGTCGGGCCGGACGAGCCGTTCGACGACCACACCCGAGCGGACATGGCGGCGGATCATTGGGCGGTGCTCGCCGCCACGCTCCGGCAGCGCGATGTGCTCGTCGGCGGCCCCGAGCTGAGCCGCTTGCCCCATGACGTCGAGCTGAGCGAGCAGCTGCTGCTCCGCCTCGCGGGCGCCGGAGCGAGCTCCTGACAGCCTGGAGCGAGGGCCTGCGGCCCCCCGCACTGCCCGTCGCACCCGGGTGAGAGGCTGTGGCGGTGACGAACACCGAACGAGAGCAGCCGAACGACGCCGCTCGGCCGGTCGACTCGCTGCCTGAGCGGGCCGCGCAGACCAGCCCCGACCACCCGTGGCCGGTGCGGCTGCTGTCGACGAAGATCGCCCAGTACATCGCCAAGATGTCCCCGGTGTGGGTCGAGGGCCAGATCGTCCAGCTCAACCGGCGCCCCGGTGCCGGCATGGCCTTCCTCACGCTGCGCGACGCGGACGTCGACATGTCGCTGCCGGTGAAGATCTTCGCCCGGGACCTCGAGCAGACGCAGGTGACCGAGGGCGCCCGCGCCGTCGTCCACGCCAAGCCCGACTTCTGGACCAAGAACGGCTCGCTCGCGCTGCACGCCAGGGAGATCCGCGCCGTCGGGATCGGCGAGCTGCTCGCCCGGATCGAGCAGCTCAAGGGCGTCCTCGCCGCCGAGGGCCTGTTCGCCGCCGACCGCAAGATCCCGCTGCCGTTCCTGCCCGGCGTCGTCGGCCTCGTCTGCGGGCGCGCGTCGAAGGCAGAGCACGACGTCGTCGTCAATGCCCAGACCCGCTGGCCCGGGGTGCGCTTCGAGATCCGCGAGGTCGCCGTCCAGGGCGTCGGCACCGTCGCCGCCGTCACCGAGGCGATCGCCGAGCTCGACGCCGACCCACGCGTCGAGGTCATCGTCGTCGCCCGCGGTGGTGGCTCGGTCGAGGACCTGCTGCCGTTCTCCAACGAACGCCTCGTGCGCGCGGTGGCGGCCTCGCGCACGCCGATCGTCTCGGCCATCGGCCACGAGACCGACACCCCGCTGCTCGACCTCGTCGCGGACTACCGGGCCTCCACCCCTACCGACGCCGCTAAGCGGATCGTCCCCGACGTCTCCGAGGAGCGCCGCGGCATCGTCACGGCACGCCAGCGGATCCGTAGCGCGACGACCGCCCGGCTGCGCAGCGAGCAGGCCGGGCTGGACGCGACCCGGTCCCGCCCGGTGCTCGCCGACCCGATGACCATCGTCACCACCCGGGAGCAGGAGATCGCCCGTGCGGTCAGTGCCGCCCGGCTGGCTGCCGGTGGCCTCCTCGCCCGGGGCGAGGCATCACTGACGGCGCTGCGCGGCCAGCTGCGGGCGCTGTCCCCGCTCGCCACGCTGGAGCGCGGCTACGCCGTCGTCCGCACCCCCTCGGGGCACGTGGTGCGCTCCCCCGGCGAGGTCGAGGTCGGTGCCGTCCTCGAGGCACGGTTGGCGGAGGGGACGCTGGCGATCACGGCCGGCGACGGCTCTGCGAGAATGACGCCATGACCACCGACGTCAACACGCTCAGCTACGAGCAGGCCCGCGATGCGCTCGTCGAGGTCGTCCGCACCCTGGAGACCGGCAGCGCCACCCTCGAGGAGTCGATGGCGCTGTGGGAGCGCGGCGAGGCGCTCGCCGCCCGCTGCCAGAGCTGGCTCGACGGCGCCCGCGAGCGCCTCGAGAAGGCCCACGAGGCAACCGCCGGCCCCGCCACCGATCGCGGTACCGAGGTCGAGGGCGACGCATGACCGCCGGGTCGTCCACCGGCTCGACGTCAGCGGTCCTCGTCGTCGGAGAGGCGCTCATCGACATCGTCGAGCGGGCGGATGCACCGCCGGCCGAGCATGTCGGCGGCAGCCCGGCGAACGTCGCGGTCGGGCTTGCCCGGCTCGGCCACCCGGTGGAGCTGACCACCTGGTTCGGCAGCGACGCCCGCGGCCACCGGATCCGCGAGCACCTCGTGTCCGCCGCGGTCGACGTCACCAGCGGCTCCGAGCTGGCCGAGCGGACGCCGACCGCGCGTGCCCGGCTGGACGCCACCGGGGCGGCGAGCTACACCTTCGACCTGCACTTCGACCTGCCCGCTACCAGCCCGCTGCGAGCACCGGCGCTGGTGCACGTCGGGTCGATCAGCGCGACGATCGAGCCAGGGGGCTCGAAGGTCGCCGACCTTGCCCGCCGGCTGCGCGCGACCGCCACAGTCAGCTACGACCCCAACGCCCGACCCGCCATCATGGGCCCGGCGCCGGAGGCCCGCCGCACCATCGAGGGCGTCGTCGCCCTGGCCGACGTCGTCAAGGTCTCCGACGAGGACATCGCCTGGCTCGCTCCTGACACCGGCGTCCTCGACGTCGCGCGCGACTGGCTCGCGCTCGGACCCGCGGTCGTCGTCGTCACGCGTGGCGGCGACGGCGCGACGGCGCTGACCGCGACCGGCCACGAGGTCACGGTGGCGGCGCCCCGGGTGACCGTCGCGGACACCGTCGGCGCCGGCGACTCCTTCATGGCCGGCATCATCGACGGGCTCTCCCGCGCCGGGCTCGTCGGCGCGGCTCAGCGCGACCGGCTCCGGCGGGTCAGCCCGGACCAGCTCCGCGAGGTACTGGCCCGGGCCGCGACGATCGCCGCCATCACGGTGTCACGGGCCGGCGCCAACC
>NZ_JAZGOL010000010.1:0-46702 GCF_036421875.1 Georgenia sunbinii
GCCGTACCGGAAGGTCCAGTCAGCATCCCCACCACGAGGCGCGTTGGACACGTGGAACACGTTCCCACGACGCAACGCGATCGAGTCGGTCCCATCACCGTCCCAGTCACCGACGAACACCTCATCGGCGATCCGCCCGTACTTGAAGAAGTGATGCGTCGTACCCCGCCAGTTATCACTCAGGTGGAACTCCGCCGCACTCGACGGCGGCTGGGGAACCTCCCCACCACCCTCGGTGGAGAACTCGTGCGACCACTCAGCGGTGGCACCCTCGGCCAGCACGAAACCATCCAGCGCACGCGCCGTGACAGTCACCGTCCCGGTACCCGGGTAGGTGTCAGCAGCGACCGCGTCACCGTCAACGACGTACTCCACGCCCTCAACTTCAGGAATCGTGTAGCTGTCGTCCTCGGTACCCGCCTCATCGGTGAAGGTCACCTCAGTAGGCGTGACCTCCACCAGCACCGGCTCCCCACCATCGGCAGAGAACTCATGCGACCACTCAGCGGTGGCACCCTCGGCCAGCACGAAACCATCCAGCGCACGCGCCGTCACAGTCACCGTCCCAGCACCCGGGTAGGTGTCAGCAGCGACCACGTCACCGTCAACGACGTACTCCACGCCCTCAACCTCAGGAATCGTGTAGCTGTCGTCCTCGGTCCCGTCCTGGTCATCGAACGTCACCTCAGCAGGCGTGACCTCCACCAGCACCGGCTCCCCACCCTCGGTGGAGAACGCGTGGCTCCACTCGGCCGTGGCGCCGTCGGCGATCGCGAAGCCGTTACGCGGCTGCGCGGTCACCGTGACGGTGCCCTCACCAGCGTGCGTACCAGCACCGATGACCTGGTCACCGACGTAGTACTGCACACCGACCGTGGTCGGCACCGTGAACGTGTCGTCCGCGGTCCCGTCCTGGTCATCGAAGGTCACCTCGGCCGGAGTGGCCGAGACGGGGGTGAACTCCGTGGCCTCGCCAGCGGGAATGCCGGTGAGGTACTCGAAGCCCTCGGCCGCGAACGCCTCACCAACCGGCGACACGTCGTACTCCATGACGTAGTACTTGATGTCCGCGTGCTCCTGCGCAGCAGCCAGGATCTCCTGCAGCGGGACGTCACCCTCACCGAGCTTGGTGAAGGAGATGCTGCCACCCAGACCCGTGGCGTCCTTGATGTGCAGCAGCTCGATCCGGCTGCCGTACTCCTCCAGTAGCTCGGCCACGTCGAACCCGCCGTGCTCGGCCCACGCGACGTCCACCTGGAAGGTGACGAACTCGGGGTTGGTCTCCTTGACCAGGATCTCCCAGGCCGACAGGACCTCACCCTCGTGGGTGTAGGTGGTGGTGAACTCCCCGGCGTGGTTGTGCCCAAACAGCTTGCCCACACCAGCCTCGACCGAACGCTGACCCAGACGGTCCATCGTCTCGGCAGTGGCCAGGGTGTTCTCGTAGGTGTTGATGCCCGGGGCGGGGAACCCGCCCGAGCCCACGAACTCCTGACCCAGCGTCTGGACGAAGTCCAGCGTCGCGTCGAAGCCGGCCTCGCCCACGTTGTAGTGCGAGGACGGGACGGCCAGGCCCAGCGAGTCCGTCAGCGCCCGGAAGGAAGCCGCGTCATACCCGTTGAAGTTCCCGCCATAGGGCTCGACGTTCTCGAACCCGATCGAGGCCAGACGGTTGAGCACCGCCGGCAGACCATCGGCATTGGCCCACGGGATCAGCGAGTACAGACCCAGCGAGACCTTCTCGACCGGCACGAGGACCGGCTCGGGGGTCGGCTGGCCGGCGGGGACGCCGGTGAGGTACTCGAAGCCCTCGGCCGAGAATGCCTCGCCGACCGGGGACTGGTCGTACTCCATGACGTAGAGCGCGATGTTCGCGTGCTCCTCCGCCGCTGCCAGGATCTCCTGCAGCGGGACGTCACCCTCACCGAGCTTGGTGAAGGAGATGCTGCTGCCCAGGCCGGTGGCGTCCTTGATGTGCAGGAGCTCGATCCGGTCGCCGTACTCCTCGAGGAGCTCGGCCACGTCGACCCCGGCGTGCGCGGCCCAGGCCACGTCCACCTGGAACGTCACGTAGTCCGGGTCGGTCTCCTCGACCAGGATCTCCCACGCGGAGAGCTCCTCACCCTCGTGCTCGTAGATGGTGGTGAACTCCCGGTCGTGGTTGTGACCGAAGAGCTTGCCCACACCGGCCTCGACCGAACGCTGACCCAGACGGTCCATCGTCTCAGCAGTGGCCAGGGTGTTCTCGTAGGTGTTGATGCCCGGGCTGGGGAACCCGCCCGAACCCACGTACACCTGGCCGAGCGTGTCGACGAACGCGAGCGTGTCGTCGAAGTTGGCCTCACCCACGTTGTAGTGCGAGGACAGCACCGACAGGCCGAGCTCGTCGGCCATGTCGCGGAACTCCTGCGCGGTGTAGCCGTTGAAGTTGCTGCCGAACGGCTCGATGTTCTCGAAGCCGATCTCGGCGAGGCGAGCGAGGACGGCCGGCAGGCCGTCAGCGTTCACCCACGGGATGAGCGAGTACAGGCCGATGGAGACCTTCTCCGCCGGGATGAGGATGGGCTCGGCCGGCTCCTCGGGCTCCTCGTCCTCGAGGACGCGGAAGTACTCGAAGGCGATCGGTGCGTTGTCGGTCGACTGCTCGGCCAGGGCGAAGAGCCCGACCTTGCCGTTGGCCGCGACACCCGGGTTGCTGACGGCGGGCATTGCCGTCCAGCTCTCGCCGTCGGTCGAGTAGGAGCCGGTGAAGGTGTCCCCGCTCTTCTCGAGGCGCAGGTGCCACACGGTTGCGGTGACGTTGGCCGAGTTCGGCTGCGGCTGCTGGACCACACCGCCGATCTCGCTGCGGATCTCGAGGTTGCGAACGACGGCCTGGTTGGCCTGGTTCGTCGTGAGGACGTCGAACTTCACGTAGTTGTCGTCGTCGATGTAGGCGATGAGACCACCCTGCTCGTAGCGGCGGCTCGTCTCCGAGACGTCGACCACGGTCTCCACGACCCAGTCACCCTCGAGGTCCTGGACCACGAAGTTGCTCGGGTTGGTGTTGGTGGTTCCGAAGATGTCGCCTGCGGTGGCGTTGAGGATCAGCTGACCGTCGGTCACCTGCAGGTGCTCGTCGGCGGGACGCACGACGTCCCACAGGCACGGGTCCAGTGCGTCACCGTCGAACTCGTCGTTCGGTCCGGTGACACCCGAGGTGTCGTCCGGGCTGAACGAGAAGTAGTCGAAGAACGCGTCGACCGGAGCCTGCGGACGGGCGCTGCCCTGGACCGCGAAGAGCCCGATCTTCGGGTTCGCGATGCCGGCCAACGACTTGGTCTGGGGCATCTCGGTGAAGTCCACGCCGTTGGCGCTGTAGGACGCCTTGAGGTTCTGCCCGTCGCTGGTGAAGCGCACCCAAACGGTATCGGGGTAGCTCGCTCCCAGTGGCGCCGTGTTGGATGCGGTGACCTCGTTGGGCACCGCGTTCTCCTCGCGGATGAACTGGAAGACGCGCTCGGCACTGTCGGCCGTGCGCTCCTGGAGAACCATCTTGGCGTAGTTGTCGTCGTCGCCGTAGATGACCAGGCCGGCCTGCTGATAGGCGCCGGTGCCCTCCATGGTGACCTTGGTGGTCGCCGTGAACTCCCCGTCCGGCAGGTCCTGGAGGACCAGGTTGGGCGTGTTGGAGTTGCTCGTGCCGTTGATGTCGGTGTTCGACGTCGGCATGACCAGGTGGCCGTCGACGATGCGCAGGTTGTCGTCCTGACGGATGACGGTCCAGCGATCGGTGTCGAGCGCGTCACCGGTGAAGTCGTCCGAGCGCCCGGTGAGGCACTTGGGCGTCTCGGGGACGACGATGCTCGACGCGCCGAAGGTGAGCGAGTCGAGCTCGAGGCCGCCGGTGGAGGTCACGTAGACCGTGCCGGTGCCCTCGGGGACCGAGTCGACCGCGGCCTCGACGTCCTGCCAGCCTTCGCCGCCGGCGAAGGCCAGCTGGGCGAAGGGCTCGGCACGGTGGTCGTTCCAGTGCAGCGAGAGCGTGCCCTCGCCGGCGGCGCGACCGGTGACCGTGTCGATGGCCGAACCGGTGGGTGCGTGCGTGAAGCTCACCGGCTCGTAGGCGATCCAGTCACCCGCGTCGAAGGAGACGACCTTCTCGTTCGCCTCGGCGGTCTCGTCCTGGACGACCTCGACACCCTGTGCGGCGTCGTACCACGGGCCGGGCTGGGTCTCGGGCTTGATGATCAGCGCGACCTCACCGCGGGCAGCCGGGACATCGCCCTGCGCCTGGTCGGTGTAGGTGACGACGAGGGTGCCGTAGATCTTCTCGCCCTCGCCGTGCTCCTTGGCGTTCACGCTCGTCTGGATGGTGAAGTCACAGCCGGTGCCGGACACCTCCGGGTGAGCGTGCTCGTTGTGGCCCAGACCGAAGGTCCAGGCGACGCGGCCACAGTTCGGCTCGTCGCCGTCCTCGGCGTCGGTCACGTCGACCGAGACGGGGATGGCGTCGCCCCAGCTGAAGAACGCGCCGTGCGCGACGTCGAGGCTGACCTCGGGCGCCGTGTTGCCGACCGTGATCTGCAGGGTCGTGAGGGCGAACTTGCCGCCCGCGTCGGTCACCCGCAGGCCGACGTCGTACTGGCCGAGCTTGTCGTAGGTGTGGGAGGCCGTGGCCTCGCCCTCGACGAAGGTGCCGGTGCCCTCGAAGTCCCACGCGAAGGTGAGCTCCTGGCCCTCGGGGTCGCGCGAGCCGGTGGCGTCGAACGTGACGGTCAGCGGCGCCTCGGTGCCCGAGTTCGGGGAGGCGACGACGTTGGCCTGGGGCGTCTTGTTGCCCTCGGCGTAGTCGACGCGGTACAGCCCGGCGTCGGGGTTCTGGCGGAAGAAGCCGTCACCGTACTCCAGGACGTAGAGCGAGCCGTCGGGGCCGAACTCCATGTCCATGACGTTGTCCCAGATGGGCTGGACGACGCTGGTGAGGTGGCTGTTGGGCAGGAAGTTGGTGATGTCCGTGACGACGCCGTCGGAGGTCAGCTCGTCAAGGGTGAACACCGCGGCGTAGTCCATCGAGAACTCGGCGAAGAAGGCCTTGCCGTCCCAGAACTCGGGGAACTGCGAGGTGGAGGTGTTCTCCGGGTCGTGCCGGAAGATCGGCCCGGCCATCGGGGCCTGGCCACCGGCCGTGCTGAACTGGATCATCTCGTCCCAGGGCTGGTCGCCG
Organism: Georgenia sunbinii; assembly: GCF_036421875.1. Lineage (NCBI taxonomy): Bacteria > Bacillati > Actinomycetota > Actinomycetes > Allobogoriellales > Allobogoriellaceae > Georgenia > Georgenia sunbinii. The sequence continues at coordinate 5,207 of NZ_JAZGOL010000010.1, forward strand.
ACGCGGTCGCCGTACCAGATCTGCGGCTCGGTGACCGGCGGCAGGGCCGTCAGACCGGTGTTCCAGGTGGAGTTGTTCACCGGGGCGTCGCAGTCGAAGAAGTCACCCGGGGTGGCGGTGGCGAAGTCCCACTCGTTGTAGGCGCCGCCGTCGTTGGGGCCGTGGCAGTAGGGCCAGCCGCCGTTCATCGCCTCGGTGGTCAGTTGCCACTCGACGTAGCCCATGGGGCCGCGCTGGGCGTTCGCTCCGCCGGCGTCGGGGCCGTAGTCGCCCCAGACCAGGGCGTTGGACTCGACGTCGAACTCGATGCGGAAGGGGTTGCGCAGGCCCATGACGTAGAGCTCTTCACGGACCTGGTCGCGGACCTCGTCGTACTCCTCGCCCGTGAACAGGTTGCCCGCGGGGATGGTGTACGTGCTGCCCGGGCCGGTCTCGGCGCCGGGGGCGATGTCGTCGAGGACGTTGATGCGCAGGATTGCTCCGCGCAGGTCGTTGGTGTTGCCGGCGCCCCGTCGCGCGTCGAGACCGGGGTTCATCCCGGGAGCGTTGTTGTTCGGGGCGTAGCCGTTGGCCCCCGGCGTCCCCGCCGGCGTGTTGTCACCGGCGGAGAGGTAGAGGTTGCCGTCGCCGTCGAAGACGATGTCGGCGCCGACGTGGCAGCACTGCCCGCGCTGGGCGTCGACCTTGATGATCTCCTGCTCGGTGGTCAGGTCCAGCGTGCTCGTCTCCGTGTCCCACCTGAAGCGGGACAGCAGGTTGTAGCCCAGCCACTGGTCCCAGTAGGTCTCGGCGTCCGCACCCTCGGGCAGCCGCTCCGGGGCGCTGCCGCCGGGGGTGGTCGCCGGGTAGTCCACGCCGGAGGGCGAGGTGCCGCTCATCTCCCTGGGAGCGTAAGAGATGTAGACCCAGCCGTTCTCCTCGAAGTCCGGGTCGAGCGCGACTCCCTGGAGGCCGTCCTCGGAGTTCGCGTAGACGTCGAGCCGCGCGACCTGCTCGGTACGCCCGGTGGCCGGGTCGGTCAGGCGCACGACACCATCACGCGCCGTGTGCAGCACCCGGGAGTCGGGCAGCACCGCGAGGTCGATCGGTTCACCGGTGTCCTTGGTGAGCAGCAACTTCTCGTAGTTGTTCCAGTCGGTTGCCGCCTCGGCAGCCGGAGCGTCCGCCAGGACCGCCGCATCGGCGGAACCTTCGCCATGACCGGGTTGCGCCTGCGCCCCACTCATCGTCAGTGGTAATACCAGCGCGGCGGACAACACTGCCGCGGCACCTCGGGTCGACCAACGGCCGATCCCTGAACGTCTGACCACAATTCCTCCTTGACATGTCCGGAGCTGGTCCCGCCTGTGGGACCGCGACCGGTGCGCGGCTCACGATCTGCCGCGCACCAACCCGCTCCGTTGTGGGTTCTGAGCCCTCGACAATGAGGGCTCGTGCGAGCTCAGGGCGGGGGTGTCCCGAGCCACACGGCTCAGACCGTAGGGAGACCTTTGGCTAATGTCAACCCAGAAGTTGAACAGCCACCTCTCACAACGAAGTCAAGATCAGTGCTAATCCTCCGCACCTTCATCCCCACCGCCCGACACGGCCGACACGTACGCGGCGGCGTCATCGAGGCTGCGGTCCACCATCGTCCAGACGGACATGACGACCTCGGCGAGCGGGGCCAGCGCCGCAGCCGACTCCAGCACCTGGCGCGCCGTGGCGAGCTCGGCCCGCGCCTGGTCGCCGACCTTCTCGGGCGCACCCGAGCGCGCCAGCTCGCGGCGCAGGACGGCCGCACCCGCCTCGTCCAGGTCAGCCCGACCGACACCGTCGCGGATCCGCGGCCAGACCGGCAGGCTACGGGCGTGGAGGATGAGCGTGGTGGCCTTCCCCTCGCGCAGGTCCGACACCGCACTCTTGCCGGTGACCGACTCGGGCGCGAAGATCCCGAGGAGGTCGTCGGCCAGCTGAAAGGCCTTGCCGAGGGAGTGACCGATGACGTCCAGCGGCTCGCACACCTCGGCCGGCGCCTGAGCGAGGACGGCGGCAGCACGCAGGGGAGCCTGGAAGGAGTAGAACGCGGTCTTCTCGGCGGCGATCGACAACGCCTTCTCGGCCGACACCTCCCACAGCCCGTGCCCGGCAGCGACGTCGTCGAGCTCGCCGGCCACGCTGACGAACACGGTGTCCCAGAGGAGGTCACTGAGCCCAGCGCGGGTGGCGGCCGGCGCATCGACCTCGGCGAACAGCCGGTGGGCGAGGGCGACGGCGAGGTCGCCGGCCAGCACGGCCGAGGCGTCGGCGAAATGCTGCGCAGCCCCCTCGTCGGCGCCCACCTCGGCGGCTGCGGTCCGCATCCCGGCGGCAAGATTCGGCAAACCACGACGGATCGTGTCGTGGTCGATGAGGTCGTCGTGGATGAGGAAGCCGGCATGGAGGAGCTCGAACGCCGCGCCAAGTCGCGCCGCAGCAAGGGAGTCGACGCCACCGAGCCGGGCGTAGGCCTCGACGACGAGGCGGCCGCGGAAGTGCTTGCCGCCGGCTACCGTGCGCTCGAGCTGCTGCCACAGCAGCTCGTAGGCCGTCCCGTGGGCGGCCGCGCGCGCCCGCAGCTGCACCATCAGCCGGTCAAGGACCGTGGACACCTCGGTGGAGCGTCCGGCCCGGGACATACCGGACGGCGTCGGCGCGTCCTCGAGGACGGCGTCGTGCTCACTCATCTCGGCTTCCTCCCAGGCGTTCTCCGGCGGCACGGCAGGGCGCGCCCGGCACGCCCCGCGTCGTCGCCGGACGTTGTTTGCTTAGTGACGACTTTCATATAATCTCATCTGTGGAAGTGAAGCAACTAGCCTCGCTTTCGCTCATCGTCGTCCAACTAATGTGAAGCCGCCTGTAGAACTTGGGTCCTCACAGGTGCTCCCGATCAACGCCGATCGACGCTGCCAGGGCAGCGGCGGTCGCACAGAGGTGGTAGGCATGTCCCCGAGCCCGTCCGAGAGCGGCACGTCCTCACGCAGTCGCACAGGAATCTGGTTCATCGGCGCGCGTGGCTCCGTCGCCACGACCGCCACGATCGGCGCGCTCGCCGTCAGCGCCGGCCTCTCCGACCGGACAGGGCTCGTCTCCGAGCTGGCACCGGTCGCCGCCGCCGGCCTCATCGACATCGAGTCCCTCGTCACCGGCGGGCACGACGTCATCGACACCCCGGTCGCGGCGCGTGCCCAGCTGCTCGCGGAGTCCGGCGTCTTCCCCGTCGCCCTCGTCGCCGCGCTCAGCACGGAGCTGGCGGACGCCGACGCACGGATCCGGCAGGCGCCGCAGCTGGCGACCCAGCGCGAGACCGCGAGCGCCATCGAGGCCGACATCCGAGCGTTCCAGGAGGAGCACGGGCTCACGCGCGTCGTCGTCGTCGACGTCAGCAACACCGAGGCGCCCGCGCAGCCGCGGCCCGAGCTGGACACCCTCGCGGCGCTCGAGCAGGCGCTCGACGCCGGGCAGTCACCGCTGCCGCTGAGCTCGCTCTACGCCTACGGGGCGTTCCGCGCCGGCAGCCCGCTCGTCTCCTTCACGCCGAGCCCCGGCGCGACGCCGGGTGCGCTCGTCGAGCTCGCCCAGCAGCAGGGCGTGCCGTGGGCGGGCCGCGACGGCAAGACCGGCGAGACGCTGGTGAAGACGACGCTCGCCCCGATGTTCGCCACCCGTGCCCTCAAGGTCCGGTCGTGGGCGTCCTACAACATCCTCGGTGGCGGTGACGGCCGCACGCTGGCAGACCCGGTGGCCGCGGAGAGCAAGACCGCGACGAAGGGTGCCGGGGTCGACGCGATCCTCGGGCACCACGTCGACGGCCCGCTGCGCATCGACTACGTCGAGGACTACGGCGACTGGAAGACCGCCTGGGACAACATCTCCTTCGAGGGCTTCCTCGGCACCCGGATGAACCTGCAGTTCACCTGGGAGGGCTGCGACTCCGCACTGGCGGCGCCGCTCGTCCTCGACCTCGTGCGGCTCATCGCCCGGGCGCACGAGAACGGTGACGTCGGGGTGCAGAACGCGCTGGCCTTCTTCTTCAAGGAGCCGCTGGGCGGCGACGAGCACGCCGTCTCCGCGCAGTGGACCGCACTCACCGAGTGGTGCGGCAAGCTGGCCGTCTCACAATGAGCACCACCCAGGACCTCATCGAGCTCGTCCGTCTCCCCGCCGCACTGACCGTGCCCGGGGACGTGCTCGCGGGCGCGGCCGCCGCGGGGACGCTGCGCGGGTGGCGGCCCGTCGTGCTTGCCGCGTCCTCCGTCTGCCTGTATTGGGCCGGGATGGCGCTCAACGACTACGCCGACCGCGACCTCGACGCCGAGGAGCGCCCCGAGCGGCCGATCCCGTCGGGGCGGGTGAGCGCCACGACCGCGCTGCGGCTCGCCGGCGGCCTCACGCTCGCCAGCGTGGCGCTCGCCGCCACCACCGGCCGGCGGGCGCTGGCCGTCGCGGTGCCGCTCGCCGGTGCGGTGTGGACCTACGACCTCGTCGCCAAGCCGACCGCCGCCGGCCCCGTCGTCATGGGCGCCAGCCGCGTCCTCGACGTCCTCCTCGGCGGCTCCGCCGACCCGCGGCGCGCCCTGCCGGCCGCGCTGGCGGTCGGCACCCATACCGCGCTGGTCACGGTGCTCAGCCGCGGCGAGGTCCACGGCTCGACGCCGTCGACCGCCGGCGCGGCCCTTGCCACCACGTGCGCCGTCGCCACCACGGTCGCGGTCGACGCGGCCCGCGACCGCCGCCAGCGCCCGCTGGCCCGGCTCGCGTCCGCGGTGTTCGCCGGCAGCTACGCCGTCGCGGTGGGCCGCGCCCAGGCAGCCGCGGTGGCCAGCCCGGACGCCGGCACCGTCCGGCGGGCCACCGGCGGCGGCATCCACGGGCTGGTGCCGCTCCAGGCGGCACTCATCGCCCGCCGGGGAGCGGTCGGCACCGCGGCCGCGCTCCTCGCCCTCACCCCCGTCCTCCGCGCGGCCGCCAGAAAGGTGTCATCGACATGAGCCTGCGCCTCTCCTACGGCACGAGTGGTTTTGCCGACCACTCGCTGCCCAACGCGCTGTCCGTCATCGCCGAGCTCGGCTACGACGGCGTCGCGCTGACGCTCGACCATCACCACCTCGACCCGTTCGCGCCGGACGCCGCGGCGCGGGTCGACGCGACCGCCGGGCTGCTCGCGAAGCACGGCCTGGCCGTGGCCATCGAGACCGGCGCGCGGTACCTCCTCGACCCCTGGCACAAGCACGAGCCGACCCTCGTCTCCACCGACGGGCAGGAGCGTCGCCTCGAGCTGCTCCACCGGGCCATCGACATCGCCGGCGACCTCGGCACCGACATCGTGCACATGTGGTCCGGCGGGGTGCCCGAGGGCACCTCCGTCGAGGTGGCCTGGGACCGCCTGCTCACCGGGATGGCTGACCTCCTCCCGCACGCGGAGGAGGCCGGCGTCCGGCTGGCCTTCGAGCCGGAGCCGGGCATGCTCGTCGAGCGGCTCGCCGAAGTCCAGGAGCTGCGCCGTCGGCTCGGTTCGCCCGAGGCGCTGCGGATGACGGTCGACGTCGGCCACGCCATCTGCAACGAGGACGCGCCCCCGCAGGACATCCTCCGCGAGGTCGCCGAGGACGTCGTGCACATCCAGATCGAGGACATGCGTCGCGGTGTCCACGAGCACCTGGAGTTCGGCGAGGGCGAGATCGACCTCCCCGCCGTCATGCGCTCGCTCATCGACATCGAGTACACCGGCCTGGTCTCCGTCGAGCTCGGTCGCCACAGCGCCACCGTGCCAACGGTTGCCGCACGGTCGATCGACGCCCTGCGTGCCGCCATCGCCACTGCTTCGTCCCGCGACACCCACCACGCCCCCGAGGAGCTCCCGTGACCGGTCCTTCGCCCGATGTCCTTGCCGGTCGGCTCTCTCCTGAGGCGCAGCAGCGGCTGGCGGAGATCATCGCCGCCGTCACCGCCGACCCGGCGGCCGTCCAGCGGCTGTTCCCCGCTGCCGCCCGCGAGGTGGCCCGAGGGCCGCTCGACGACAACGACCCCAGCGGCATCGGCGGGCCCACGCTCGACGACGCCGTCCGCGGTGCCATCCTCGCCGCACTCGTCTCCGCCGAGCCGGACGCCGCCGCGCTGCGCCGCGAGGTCGACGACCTCTACCGCTTCGGCGACGGCGACGAGAAGCGCGCGATCCTCCGCTCCCTGGCCGACCTCGGCCTGGGCGCCGACGCCGCGCACCTCGTCGAGGACGCGCTGCGGACCAACGACGTCCGGCTCGTCGGCGCCGCGATGGGCGCCTGGGCCGGTGAGCACCTCGACGACGCGACCTGGCGGCAAGGCGTGCTCAAGTGCATGTTCGTCGGTGTCCCGCTGTCGGCCGTCCACCGGCTGACCGAGCGGGCGGACGCGGAGCTGGCCCGGATGGTCGCCGCGTTCGGCCACGAGCGCCTCGCCGCCGGACGCGACATCGCGCCGGACGCCCACCGGGTCCTCGACCTCTTCCCCCACGTGCTCGAGCAGTTCCCCGACGTCGCCGCAGCCATGCGGACCGTCCCCGAGCCTTGATCCGTCACCTCCAGGAGCCAGCCATGCGCATCTTCGACCCGCACATCCACATGACGTCTCGTACCACCGACGACTACGAGGCGCTCTACGCGGCGGGGGTCCGCGCCCTCGTCGAGCCGGCCTTCTGGCTCGGCCAGCCACGCACCAGCGTCGAGTCCTTCATCGACTACTTCGACAGCCTCGTCGGCTGGGAGCGGTTCCGCGCCTCGCAGTTCGGCATCGCCCACCACACCACCATCGCGCTCAACCCGAAGGAGGCCAACGACCCCCGGTGCGTCGGGATCCTCGACCTGCTGCCGCGCTGGCTGGCCAAGGACGGCGTCGTCGCCGTCGGTGAGGTCGGCTTCGACTCGATGACCGAGGCCGAGGAGCACGCCTTCACCCGGCAGATGGAGATGGCGGTGGAGCATGGCCTGCCGGCCATGGTCCACACCCCGCACCGAGACAAGGCCGTCGGCACCCAGCGCACCCTCGACATCGTCGCCGCAGTGGGCATGGCGCCCGGGATGGTCGTCGTCGACCACCTCAACGAGACCACCACCGAGATGGTCGACGACGCCGGCTGCTGGCTGGGCTACTCGGTCTACCCGGACACCAAGATGGACGAGCACCGGATGGTCGCGATCCTGCAGCAGCGCGGGTCGCTCGACCGCGTGCTGGTGAACTCGGCGGCCGACTGGGGCCGCAGCGACCCGCTGAAGACGCTGAAGACCGGCGAGGCGATGCTCGCCGCCGGCTTCTCCGACGACGACGTCGACCGCGTGCTGTGGCGCAACCCGGTGGAGTTCTTCGGCCAGAGCGGCCGGCTGATGCTCGACGAGGTCACCGGCGCGGACGCCACCTTCGAGGGGAACTCCATCCTGCGCGGCGAGCGCAAGGAGTCCTGAGGCGTGCGACTGCGTCACCGTGACGGCACGGTCGTCCACCTCGCCTACTGCAGCAACGTCCACCCGGCGGAGGACCCCGCCGGCATCCACGAGCAGCTGCGCCGCTTCGCCGGACCGGTCCGCGCCGAGCTCGGCGTCGACCGGCTCGGCCTGGGCCTGTGGCTGCCCGCCGCCACCGCCGCGCACCTCGCCGCCGACGCCGGCGCGCTCGACGAGCTGCGCACGGTGCTCGACGAGCAGGGGCTGGAGGTCGTCACCCTCAATGCCTTCCCGTACGGCGGTTTCCACGACCCGGTCGTCAAGCACCGCGTCTACCGCCCGGACTGGACCGAGCAGGACCGGCTGACCTACACCCTCGACGCGGCCGCCGTGCTCTCGCGGCTGCTGCCCGACGACGCCGCCCGCGGCAGCATCAGCACGCTGCCGCTCGCCTGGCACACCCCGTGGCCCGACGACGCCCGGCACGCCGCCCGGGCCAACCTCGACGAGCTCGCGGTGGGCCTCGCCCGGCTGCGGGAGGAGACCGGCCGTCACATCCGGGTCGGCTTCGAGCCGGAGCCCGGCTGCGTCATCGAGACCACCGCCGAGGCGGTCGACGCGCTCGCCGGTGTCGACACCGAGTACCTCGGGGTCTGCGTCGACACCTGCCACCTCGCCACCGCCTTCGAGGACGCCGACGCCGCGATCGGCCGGCTCACCGCCGCCGGGCTGCCGGTGGTCAAGACCCAGCTGTCGGCGGCGCTGCACGTGCCCGACCCCAGCGACCCGGCGGCCCGCGAGCTGCTCGACGGCTTCGTCGAGGAGCGGTTCCTCCACCAGGTCCGCGAGCCCGCGCCCGACGGCGGCCTGCTGAGCCGCGACGACCTCCCGGAGGCGCTGGACAGCGCGCCGCTGCCCGGCGAGCAGCCGTGGCGCATCCACTTCCACCTCCCGCTCCACGCCGCCCCGCAGGGACCGCTCGGCAGCACCGACGCCGAGCTCGTCACCGCTGCCCGGGCGCTCCTCGGCGGCGAGCGGGCCCTCACCGACCACCTCGAGGTGGAGACCTACACCTGGTCGGTACTGCCCGCCGACCAGCGGCCGTCGGACGACGCCGGCCTCGTCGCCGGCCTGGCCGCTGAGCTCGCGCACGCCCGCGATCACCTGCACACCCTCGGACTGGAGAATGCATGAGCAAGTTGTTGGTCCTCGACGTCGTCGGCCTCACTCCCCGCCTCCTCGAGCACATGCCGCGGCTGCGCCGCGTCGCCACCGCTGGCTACGAGGCCACGCTCGAGACCGTCCTGCCGGCGGTGACCTGCGCGGCCCAGTCGACCTTCCTCACCGGGCTCACCCCGACCGACCACGGCATCGTCGGCAACGGCTGGCTGTTCCGGGACACCGCGGAGGTGCTGCTCTGGCGTCAGAACAACGGGCTGGTCGAGGGCGAGAAGATCTGGGAGACCATCCGCCGCAGCAAGCCGGACTACACGGTCGCCAACATCTGCTGGTGGTACGCGATGGGGGCGAAGGTCGACACCACGGTGACCCCGCGCCCCGCCTACTACGCCGACGGCCGCAAGGAGCCGGACTGCTGGACCTGGCCGCCCACGCTGCGCGACGAGCTGGTCGCCGAGCTCGGACCGTTCCCGCTGTTCACCTTCTGGGGACCGAACGCCTCGATCGCCAGCTCGAAGTGGATCATCGGTGCCACCCGGCGGCTGATGCCGCTGCACGACCTCACGCTCTCCTACGTCCCGCACCTCGACTACGACCTCCAGCGCTTCGGGCCCTCCGGGCCGGAGGCGATCCGGGCGGCCCGTGAGGTCGACGACGCGCTCGCGCCGCTGCTCGACGACGCCGAGGCGCTCGGCGCGACCGTCGTCGTCCTCAGCGAGTACGGCATCACCGACGTCTCGCGCGCGGTCGACGTCAACCGCGCGCTGCGCCGCGCGGGGCTGCTGCACGTGCACCACAACGAGACCGGCGAGCTGCTCGACACCTGGACGTCACCGGCCTTCGCCGTCGCCGACCACCAGGTCGCCCACGTCTACGTGCGCGAGGAGGAGGACATCCCCAAGGTCCGCGACCTGCTCGCCGCGCTGCCCGGGGTGGCCCAGGTGCTCGATGCCGAGGGCAAGCGGGAGGCCGGCCTGGACCACCCGCGCTCCGGGGAGCTCGTGCTCGTCGCCGAGCCGGACTCGTGGTTCACCTACTACTACTGGCTCGACGACAAGAACGCGCCCGACTTCGCCAAGCTCGTGGAGATCCACAAGAAGCCGGGGTACGACCCGGTCGAGCTGTTCATGGACCCCGAGGACAAGTGGGTCAAGCTCCGTGCCGGCAAGGCGCTGCTGCGCAAGAAGCTCGGCATGCGCTACATGATGGACGTCGTCCCGCTGGACCCGTCACCGCTGCGCGGCAGCCACGGCCGGCTGCCCGACACCCCCGCCGACGGCCCGGTGCTGCTGTGCTCCGACCCGGCCACCGCCCGTGACCGGGTGGCCGCCACCGAGGTGCGCGACCTCCTCCTCGAGCTCGCCGGCGTCCCCGTCCCCCACCCCTGACAGCAAACTCGCCCCCCACAGCCGACTTGTCCGCGAGAGCAGACTTGTCACCCACAGCCGACTTGTCACCGACAGTAGGATTGTCCACGCCGGCTGGGGTCAGGGGACGTCGGCCTGCACGACCGTCCCGGTGCCGTGCACGGTCAGCGGGCCGTCGTCGGCCCGGACGAACGCCGCCTGGCCACGGCTCAGCTCGACCGAGTCGGTGGTTGAGGCGACCACCACCTGCCCGTCGAGGCAGAGCAGAACGCGCGGGCCCCGGCCGGGCAACGGCCGGGGCCCGTCCTGGCAGTCGTGGTCGCGCAGCGTGGTGATCGACAGCTCGAAGTCGTCCACCGGGGCGTAGAACATCCGGGTGGCGCCGTGGAACACCTCGGGGGCGACCCGCATCGGCGGGGCCGCGACGTAGTCGACGCAGTCGAGCATCTCCGGGACGTCGATGTGCTTGGTGGTCAGGCCCGCCCGGAGCACGTTGTCCGAGGCCGCCATCAGCTCGACGCCGAGCCCCGACAGGTAGGCGTGGACCCCGCCCGCGGGGACGAACAGCGACTCCCCGGGCTGGAGGGTCACCGGGTTGAGCAGCAGCGAGGCGACGACGCCGGGATCGTCCGGGTAGGCCTCGGCGAGGAGGCCGACGGTGCGGTCGGCGCGGGGGGACGGCGAGCCGGCCGCGAGCCGCGCCTCGCACGCCGCGACCACCCGCGCGACCTCCTGCGCGCCCGGCCGGCTCGCGTCGTCGAGCAGGGCGGTGAACGCCGAGCGCATCCCGCTGGCCGTCGGGTCGGCCAGCAGGGTGGCGTGCAGCGACTGGGCGAGGGGGGCGTCGAGGTCGGCGAGCAGCTCGGCGGCCCGGCGCGGCGCCCGGAAGCCGCAGACCGCCTCGAAGGTGGTCAGCGCGAACACCAGCTCCGGCTTGTGGTTCGGGTCGCGGTAGTTGCGGTGAGGGGCGTCGCGCGGGACGCCGTCGGCGTCCTCCGCGGCGAACCGCTCCCGCGCCCGCTCGATGCTCGGGTGGACCTGCAGGGACAGCGGCCGGCTCGGCGCGATGAGCTTGAGCAGGTAGGGCAGCCGGGCGCCGAACCGGGCCCAGACGTCATCGCCCAGGGTGCCGGCGGGGTCCGCGGCGATGTGCTGCCCGAGGTCCTCCTGCTCGCCGTCGACCGCCGCGGGTCCGGCCGGGTGGCCGCCGAACCACAGCTCTGCCAGCGGTGCACCGTCCGGCTCGGTCCCCATCAGCTGGTGGATCGCCGACGACGATCCCCACGCGTAGTCCCGTGGCACTCCTACGACCCGACGCATGACCCTCCCGTCGCCACGCGGGCTGCTGCCCGCCGGACCACCTACCGTAACCGGCGGACGGCCGCGTGGCGGGGAGGTCCGCGCCGGTCAGGAGCAGCTGCGGGCGAAGCGCTGGGTGTTGTAGATCCGGCCGTTGTCAGCCTCCACGGTGCCGGTCGCGACGAACCGGTTCTCGCGCGCGAGGATGCTGGCGCGGTGGCCCGGAGAGTTCATGTACGCCGCCACGACGGCCTCGGGGTCGTCGGCGTAGTTGCCGGTCCCCCAGAAGATGTTCTCCGCTGACGCGTCGCACCCGGCGGCGACGCCGTCGGCCGCGATGATGGGATCCGCCGCGTGCACGAAGCTGCCGGTGCGCGCCATCCAGCTCGAGTGGCGCAGCGCACCATCGCGCAGCGGCGCCCAGGCGCGGGCTGCGGGCACCCCTGCCCGCGAGCGCTCGACGTTGATGAGCTCGACCATCCGCTGGTCGAACGCGGCGAGACCGGCCGGTGCGTCCGCCCGGGCGGGCCGGTCGTTGCGCAACCCGATGGTGTCGGTCCGGTTGCCGTCCCAGTCCCCGACGAGCACGCCGTCCTGCGCCCGGCCGTAGTTCATCACCCGGTCGGCGGACCCGCCGGAGACGCTGTTCTTGATGTGGAAGGCGCTGCCGCGGCGCACCCCGAGGGTGTCGCGACCGTCGCCGTCCCAGTCGCCGACGATGACCTCGTCACGGGCGCGGCCATACTCGACGACCGCATCTGCCTCGCCGCCGCGCAGCGAGTTCATCAGGTGATAGGTGCTGCCGCGCCGCACCCCGAGGGTGTCGCGGCCGTCGCCGTTCCAGTCCCCGACGAGCACGACGTCGCGACTGCGGCCGTAGGTGAGGACCCTGTCGGCCTCGCCCCCGCGCAGCGAGTTCGTCAGGTGGTAGGTGGCACCGCGCCGGACCGCCGGCGTGTCGATGCCGTCGCCGTCCCAGTCGCCCATAAGGACGACGTCGCTGGCGCGCCCGTAGGTGAGAACCCTGTCGGCGCCGCCGCCGGTGAGCCGGTTGCTCAGGTGGTAGGTCGCGCCCCGACGTACCGCGAGGGTGTCGACCCGGTCGCCGTTCCAGTCGCCGACGTAGACGACGTCGCGGTCCCGCCCGTAGGCGAAGCCGAGATCGGTGCTTGCGACCCAGTTGTTGGTGAGGTGGTACTGGTCGCCCCTGCCGTCGACCTCGCCGCCCTTGCCCGCCGCTGGTGCGGCGACGATGACGAGCGTGGTGACGGCCAATGCCGATGTGAGTGCAGCAAGACGTCGAGATCGCATGATTCCCCCCCGGTGCCGGCCGCGCGGGACGCGACCTGTCATGACTGGTCGCATCCTACGGCGAGCCGTCCGGGGCTGCGAGGCGGACGCCTGACGCCGCCCGATAAGACAGACTGGGGGGATGCGAGGGATCATTCTGGCCGGCGGGTCCGGCACACGGCTCCACCCGATCACCATCGGCGTGAGCAAGCAGCTGGTACCGGTGTACGACAAGCCGATGATCTACTACCCGCTGACCACGCTCATGCTCGCGGGGATCCGCGATGTGCTGGTCATCACCACGCCGCACGACCAGGAGGCCTTCGTCCGGCTGCTGGGTGACGGCTCGCAGTTCGGCATCTCGATCTCCTACCGGGTGCAGGAGGTCCCCAACGGGCTGGCGCAGGCGTTCGTGCTCGGCGAGGAGTTCATCGGCGCCGACTCCGCGGCACTGGTGCTGGGCGACAACATCTTCTACGGCCCAGGCTTGGGCCAGACCCTGTCGAGGTTCCGCGACGTTCGCGGTGGTGCGGTCTTCGCGTACCACGTGGCCGACCCCACCTCCTACGGCGTGGTCGAGTTCGACGCCGACTTCAAGGCGGTGTCCCTCGAGGAGAAGCCGGCCGAGCCCAAGAGCTCCTACGCCGTGCCCGGGATGTACTTCTACGACAACGACGTCGTCGAGATCGCCAAGAACCTGGTGCCGTCCCCGCGCGGCGAGTACGAGATCACCGACGTCAACCGGGCCTACCTGGAGCGCGGCGACCTCCACGTGGAGGTGCTGCCGCGCGGCACCGCGTGGCTGGACACCGGCACCTTCGACTCGCTCGCCGACGCGACCAGCTTCGTGCGCACCGTCGAGGCCCGCCAGGGCCTGAAGATGGGCTGCCCCGAGGAGGTCGCCTGGCGCCAGGGGTTCCTCTCCGACGACGAGCTCGCCGCCCGCGCCGAGGCGCTGAGCAAGTCCGGCTACGGGGACTACCTCCGTAGCCTCCTCGAGCGCCGCTGACCGCTTTACCCACCAACACCATCACCGCAGAGAACACAGGAGTTACTGCTATGCCGATCGAGCACACCGTCGCCTTCCGCCTCTCGTTCGCACCGGGATCGGCCGAGGAGACCGACTTCCTCGCCGAGGCACGCACCGCGCTGACCTCCATCCCCGGCGTCGAGGGGTTCGCGATCATGCGTCAGGTGAGCCCGAAGAGCCCCCTCGTGTGGCAGTTCCGGATGCGGTTCGCCGACCAGGCGACCTATGACGCCTACGACTCCCACCCCACGCACGTCGACTTCGTCGAGCGCCGTTGGAAGCGCGACGTCGCGGAGTTCCAGGAGCTCGACTTCGTCGAGGCGACCAGCTGAGCGCGGGCTGAGCGGTCCGGGGCTGCTCGGGTCAGCTGCCTTCGAGGACGGCGGGTGCGGCGGCGGCCCAGCGCTCTGCCCACGGACCGATGGGTTCGACGCCGGCGGCCCGCAGCGCGTCGTGGCCGAGCACCGAGTAGGCCGGGCGGGGCGCCGGGCGCGGGAAGTCCGCCGAGGTCGTCGGGAGCACCATGCCCGGCTCCCTGCCGAGCGTCTGCACGATCTGCTGCGTGAACCCGTGCCAGGAGACCTCACCGGTCGAGGTGCCGTGGTAGGTACCGGCCGGCGCGCCAGCCGCCACAAGACGGATGATGAGGTCGGCGAGGTCGGTGGTCCACGTGGGCTGGCCCACCTGGTCGGCGACCACCGAGAGCTCGTCCCGGCCGGCGGCCAGTCGTGCCATCGTCTTGGGGAAGCACGGCCCGTGCGCGCCGTAGAGCCACGCCGTGCGGACGACGAGGTGGTCGGGGCACTCGGCGCGCACCGCCCACTCCCCCGCGGCCTTGGTCCGGCCGTACGCGGAGCGCGGGGCGAGCGGCGCGTCCTCGGCGTACGGCTCGGTGGCAGCGCCGTCGAAGACGTAGTCGGTGGAGACCTGCACCATCCGCGCCCCGGCCCGCCGGGCGGCGCGCGCCAACAGCTGCGGGCCGACCGCGTTGAGCGCGAACGCGCTCGCCTCGTCCGTTTCGGCGTCGTCCACCGCGGTCCAGGCCGCGCAGTTGACGACGACGTCGACGTCGCGCACCCGCTCGGCCACCTGACGCGCATCGGTCACGTCGAGGTCGGCCCGCCCCAGCGCGAGCACCGGAGCCCCGCGGGCGCGCAGCGCCTCGACCAGGTCGGTCCCCAACATGCCACCGGCGCCGGCCACCAGCCAGCGAGTCTGCTCGACGTCCACGACCAGAGCCTATGCGCACCGCCGGTAACCTGGAGCCACTGCCGTCTGACCTGAGGAGGACCCGTGGAGTTCCGCGAGCTGAGTGTGCCCGGCGCCTGGGAGATGACCCCCCGCCAGATCGGTGACGCGCGGGGCATCTTCCTCGAGGCGTTCAGCGAGCCGGCCTTCACCCGTGCGGTGGGCCACCCGCTGGACCTGCGGCAGGTCAACACCTCGGTCTCCGCTGCCGGGGTGCTGCGCGGCATCCACTTCGCCGAGGTCCCGCCCTCGCAGGCGAAGTACGTCATGTGCACCAGGGGCGCGGTGCTGGACGTCGTCATCGACATCCGCGTCGGCTCCCCGACGTTCGGCCAGTGGGACAGCGTGCTGCTCGACGACGTCGACCGCCGTGCCATGTACGTGTCCGAGGGGCTGGGCCACGCGTTCCTTGCCCTCGAGGACGACTCCACCGTCATCTACCTGTGCTCGGCCACCTACGCTCCGGGCCGTGAGCACGGCATCGACCCGCTGTGCCCGACGATCGGTATCGACTGGCCGACGACCGACCGGCACGGCCGCCCGCTCGAGCACCTGCTGTCCGACAAGGACCGTGACGCTCCCGACCTCCCCACCGCCCAGGCGGCCGGGCTACTGCCCACGATCGAGGCCGTCAACGCGCACCTCGCCACGCTGCGCGGTTAGGCGCAGCGTGGCGAGGACGGCTGCTCAGCCGAAGTAGCTCTCGCAGGCAGTGCCGTCCTTGTCCCCGTCGAGACGGTGCACGTCACCACGCCCCTGCTTCTTCCAGTAGACATAGGTGGCCTGGGCCAGGGCCTGCGTCCTGAAGTCCTTGCAGTCGAGGTCCGGGCTCGCTGCCCGCACGTTGGACGGCCGTGACGGCGTCGGCTTCGGAGCCGGCTTCGGGGCCGGCTGCGGCGACGGGGTCCAGACCCGGCGCAGGCCGATGGTGTCCTTGCGGTCGCCGTTCCAGTCACCGACGAACACCGTGTCGCTCGAACCCCCGTAGGACTCGACCCGGTCTGCGCTACCACCGCGGATGGCGTTGGCGATGTGGTACTGCTTGCCGCGCCGCACCGCGAAGGTGTCGCGGCGGTCGCCGTTCCAGTCCCCGACGAGGATCTCGTCGTTCGCCCGGCCGTAGTTGACGACCTGATCGGCGGCGCCGCCACGCAGCGAGTTCTTCACGTGGTAGGTCTTGCCGCGCCGCACCGCGAAGGTGTCGCGGCGGTCGCCGTTCCAGTCCCCGACCAGCACCGTGTCATCGGTCTTGCCGTAGGAGATCACGCGGTCAGCATCGCCGCCGCGGACGGAGTTCTTTACGTGGTAGGTCTTGCCGCGCCGCACTGCGAGGGTGTCGACGCCGTCGCCGTTCCAGTCCCCGACGAGGACGACGTCCCCGGCGCGCCCGTAGCGGAAGACCTTGTCCGCGGTGCCGCCGGTCGGCGAGTTCGACACGTAGAACGTGTTTCCTCGGCGGATCGCCAGCGAGTCGCGGCCGTCGCCGTTCCAGTCGCCGACGAACAGCTCGTCACCGTCCCGGCCGTAGGTGAAGCGGTGGGCGGTGCTGCTGAAGTTGTTGGTGAGGAAGTACTCGTTGCCGTTGCCGCCCACCTCTCCTCCCTTGGCTTGCACCGGACCGACCGGGCTGACGACGAGCCCGGCGACAAGGGCGGCCAACGCCGCGAACGACAGTGAACGACGGATCTTCACATGAACTCCTCTTGCACTCCGCGGCAGGATTAGCCGCGCGACAAGCGAATCGTAGGGAGTTCCGACAGCCGCCGAGCGGCTTTTCCGCGCTGCTCAGCGCGCTGAGGCATGACATCGCTCACAGCGTGCCGACCGTCAGTCCCGCCGCACCCCGAGCGTGTCGCGGCGGTCGCCGTTCCAGTCGCCCACGAGCACGACGTCGTCCCTGCGGCCGTAGCTGAACACGGTGTCCGCGTCGCCACCGGCCATCACGTTCCGCACGTGGTACGCGCTGCCCCGACGGACCGTGAACGTGTCCTCGCGGTCGCCGTCCCAGTCACCCACGAGCACGACGTCGCTGCTGCGGCCGTAGTGGAACGCGATGTCGGCGTCGCCACCGGCCATCGCGTTGCGCACGTGGTACTCGGCGCCGCGCCGCACCGCGAAGGTGTCGGTGCCGTCGCCGTCCCAGTCACCGACGAGCACCTTGTCGTCGGTCTTGCCGTAGACGACGAGGCGATCGGCGGAGCCGGGTGCGATCGAGTTCTTCACGTGGTACTCCCGGCCCCTTCGCACCGCGAAGGTGTCGGTGCCGTCGCCGTTCCAGTCACCGACGAGCACGACGTCGTCCGCGCGCCCGTACCGCACCACCGTGTCCGCGCGGCCGCCGCGGAAGGAGTTGTAGACGTGGTACTCGTTGCCACGTCGCAACGCGAGGGTGTCGACGCCGTCGCCGTCCCAGTCACCGACGAGGACATCGTCGCCCGGGAGCCCGAGCTGGAACATCAGGTCCGCGGGTCCGCCGACGAGCGAGTTCTTCAGGTGGTACTCGACGACGTCGTCGGGACTGGTCGCGGTCCGTTCGTCGACGTCCCTGATGAGGGCCGGTATCCGCGCGTAGATGTTGTCGCCCGGGCAGGTGGTCGCACCGACGTCGCGGTGGGCGAAGATCCGCCGCAGCGCCTGACCCGCGGGACGCGCGGCGGTGCCGGGTGAGGTGAAGCCGCTGGTGTCCGCGGCGTCGAGACCGGCGTCGGCGAACTGCCAGGCGATGACGCCGGCCATGGTGTCGAGGACCCGCTGCGGCGCGCGGAGCGTCGAGTAGTCGCCCAGCACGGAGATGCCGAGGGTCCCGTAGTTGAAGCTCCTGGCGTGGGCGCCCTCGGGCATCTGGCCCGGTGGGGACGCGAGCGATCCGGAGCGGCCCTCGAAGACCTGGCCGTACTTGTCAACGAGGAAGTTGTAGCCGATGTCGCCCCAGCCGCGGCTGACCGCGTGGTAGTGGTAGATCCCCCGGACGATGCCCGGCGACTGCGCCGCGGTGTAGCTGTTGGTGCCGGCGGTGTGATGGACCACGGCCGCCCGCAGCGCGTAGTTCTCCGGCTCCCACGTCATGAGCGACTCGTTCGCGCCCCAGCCTGGCCGGCTGACCACGCCCGGGCGAGCCGCGGCCGGGCGAGCCGTCCTCGTCGTGGCTGCGCTCGGCCGGGCCGCCCGCGCCGCTGCCGGGCTCACGCCGGCCGCCGCGCCGTCGGCCCCGTCCTCGTCGGCCGGGTTGGCCGGGTTGGCCGGGTTGGCCGGGATGAGGTGCAGCTCGAGCCCTGCTGGCGCCGTCGCGCCAAGAACCTGTACCTGGACCCCGGTGGCACCGGCCGCGATGTACGGCTCGCTCCCGGGCGTGGTCTCACCTGACTCCGCCGGTGGCTCGTCATCGGCCTCGAGCGCGGACCAGTCGGTCCACTCCTCGCCGTTGCGGGTGCGGATGAGGAGCTCGACGTCGGCGGCGAGGCCGCTGTCCCAGGTGAGAGCGGCGACGTAGAACTCCTCCGTCACCAGTGGCTCGGTCAGTACGACCGCAGCGGCGTCGTCGTCCGGGACGGCGAACGGGGTGGCACGCGACCGAGGCGCGGCCACCGCCTCGCCGTCGACGACGACCGGCTCGCCGTCGGGAGTGGTCAGCTCGAGCGTGGTGACCGGGCGCTCGGGCGGGAGCCCGGTGCCGGCCGGGGCCGGCACCGGACCGGTATCTCCGTCGTCACCGACCGCTGCTGTCGAGGTAAGAGCGAGGGCGCCGGTCAAAACGGCGCCGAGGACGGCTGAGGTCGTGGGACGAACCATGCCTCGATCATCACATCCGCGAAGAGGGCCGGCCAAGCGTGGTCTCATCTCGCCCTCACAGATGCGCGTTACGGTTGCTCCCATGCAGATCTCAGTGATTGGTTGTGGGTACCTGGGTGCGGTGCACGCGGCGTCGATGGCGGAGCTGGGCCACGACGTCGTGGGGATCGACGTCGATGCGGCCAAGGTCGCGTTGCTGTCCCAGGGCCGGGCCCCGTTCCACGAGCCGGGCTTCGACGAGCTGCTGGGGCGCCACGTGGCCTCGGGCAGGCTGCGGTTCTCCACCGACTACGCCGACGCCGCGCACGCGCAGGTCCACTTCGTGGGCGTGGGCACCCCGCAGAAGGAGGACTCCTTCGCCGCGGACCTCACCTACGTCCACGCCGCGTTCACCTCGCTCCTGCCCCACCTGAAGTCCCACCCCGATAGCCCCACCCTGGTGGTGGGCAAGTCCACCGTCCCGGTCGGCACCGCTGCCGAGCTCGCCGACCCCATCCACGCCGCCGGCGCGGTCCTGGTGTGGAACCCCGAGTTCCTGCGCGAGGGCTTCGCGGTGCAGGACACCATCTCCCCCGACCGCATGGTCTACGGCCTGCCCACCGAGCCCGCCGCCCACGCCGCCGGCCAGCAGGTGCTGGACCAGGTCTACGACAACCTCATCACCGTCCAGCAGATCCCCCGGATGGTCACCGACTACGCCACCGCCGAGCTGGTCAAGGTCGCCGCCAACTCCTTCCTGGCCACCAAGATCTCCTTCATCAACGCCATGGCCGAGCTGTGCGAGGCCACCGGCGCCGACGTCACCCAGCTCGCCCAAGCCATCGGTTACGACGACCGCATCGGAGCCAAGTTCCTGCGCGCCGGCATCGGCTTCGGCGGCGGCTGCCTGCCCAAGGACATCCGCGCCTTCATGGCCCGCGCCGGCGAGCTCGGCGTCGACCAGGCACTGACCTTCCTGCGCGAGGTCGACTCCATCAACGACCGTCGCCGCGACCACGTCTTCAACCTCGCCACCCGCGCCCTGGGCGGCAACGTCGCCGGCAAGCGCGTCGCCGTCCTGGGAGCCACCTTCAAGCCCGACACCGACGACCTGCGCGACTCCCCCGCCCGGGACATCGCCGCCTGCCTCACCGGCGCCGGCGCCGACGTCGTCATCACCGACCCCCAGGCCGGCCCCATCCTGCGCCGCACCCGACCCGACATGACCGTCGCCCAGACCGCCACCGAGGCCATCACCGGCGCCCAGCTCACCCTCCTGCTCACCGAGTGGACCGACTTCCGCCAGCTCGACCCCACCACCACCCACGCCCTGCCCGCGAACGCCACCATCATCGACGGCCGCAACGTCCTCGACCCCCAGCAGTGGCGCGACGCCGGCTGGACCTTCCACTCCATCGGACGCCCGTAGTGGCGGGCATACTGGGTGCTCGCGATCTTCGGAGGGTGACGACATGCATGTTCTGGTGACCGGCGGTGCTGGCTTCATCGGGGCGAACTTCGTGCGGCAGACCGTCGCCGAGCGCCCCGACGCCAAGGTGACCGTGCTCGACAAGCTCACCTACGCCGGGAGCGCGTCGTCCATCGACGGGGTCGAGCGGGTGACGCTGGTGACCGGTGACGTCGCCGACGCCGACGTCGTCGACCCGCTGGTGGCCGAGGCGGACGTCGTCGTGCACTTCGCGGCGGAGTCGCACAACGACAACTCGCTGCGTGACCCGTCGCCGTTCGTCCGGACCAACCTCATCGGGACCTTCACCCTGCTCGAGTCGGTCCGGCGCCACGGCACGCGCTACCACCACATCTCCACCGACGAGGTGTACGGCGACCTCGAGCTCGACGACCCGGCGAAGTTCACCGAGACCACGCCGTACAACCCGTCGTCGCCGTACTCGGCGACCAAGGCCGGCTCCGACCTGCTCGTGCGGGCCTGGGTGCGTTCCTTCGGGATCGCTGCGACGCTGTCGAACTGCTCGAACAACTACGGGCCGTACCAGCACATCGAGAAGTTCATCCCGCGGCAGATCACCAACCTCATCGACGGCGTCCGCCCCAAGCTGTACGGCGCCGGGCAGAACGTGCGCGACTGGATCCACGTCGTCGACCACAACCGGGCGGTGTGGGACATCATCGACCGCGGCGAGATGGGCCGGACCTACCTCATCGGCGCCGACGGCGAGCTGAACAACAAGCAGGTCGTCGAGCTCATCCTCGAGCTCATGGGCCGCGAGCCCGACGACTACGAGCACGTCGCCGACCGCCCTGGCCACGACCTGCGCTACGCCATCGACAACACCGCGCTGCGCGAGGAGCTCGGCTGGCGCCCGCAGTTCGCGGACTTCCGCGACGGCCTGCGCAACACCATCGAGTGGTACCGCGCCAACGAGGCGTGGTGGCGCCCCGCCAAGGCCTCCGTCGAAGCCGGCTACGCCGCCACCAACCAGTAGCCCGGACCCCTCCGCGCCCCCCGCTTTCGCACCGAGAGCGGGATTGTCCACGGGCCAGCCCCATCTCGCACCAGTCCTTCTCGCGCCCCCGCTTTCGCACCGAGAGCGGGATTGTCCACGGGCCAGCCCCATCTCGCACCGGCCCTTCTCGCGCCGGCCCTTCTCGCGCCCCCGCTTTCGCGCCGAGAGCAGGATTGTCCACGGGCGAGCCCCCTGTCGCGGGGGGGGGGGGGGGGGGGGGGGGGGGGGGGGGGAGGGGNCCGAGAGCGGGATTGTCCACGGGCCAGATCCGCGGACAATCCCGCTCTCGGCACCATGGGGGCCAGCGCGGGCGAGCACGAGCGGGTGCGCGGGCGATGACCGTGCGGGCGGCCGAGGGTGCGTCAGCGCAGGAGCTTGGACATCCGGCGGTCGGCCAGCCGCTTCCCGCCGGTCTGGCAGGTGGGGCAGTACTGCAGCGAGGAGTCGGCGAAGGACACCTCAGCGACGCTGTCACCGCAGACCGGGCACGGCTGCCCGGTGCGGCCGTGCACCGCCATGCCCGAGCGCTTGACGTCCTTGAGCTCCGCCGCCGCCTTGCCGGCCGCCGCACGGATCGCGGCGTCGAGCACCGCGGCGATGCTGTCGAACAGTCGGTCGCGGGCGTCGTCGTCCAGCGACCGGGTGAGGGCGAACGGGCTGAGCCTGGCGGCGTGGAGGATCTCGTCGGAGTAGGCGTTGCCGATCCCGGCGATCACACCCTGGTCTCGCAGGAGGCCTTTGACCTGCTGGTTCTTGGCGTCGAGCAGGCCGTCGAAGAGCTCCCGGGAGAACGCCTCGGCGAGCGGATCCACGCCGAGCGAGGCGATCCGCTCGACGTCGGCCGGCTGCCGGACGACGTGGATCGCCAGGCTTTTCTTCGTGCCGGCCTCGGTGAGGTCGAAGGCGCCGTCGTCGAGCACCACGCGGGCTGCCAGCCCCGACCGCCCGGCTCGCGGAACGCCGGCCGGGGCGGTGTCGTGCCACCGCAGCCAGCCGGCCCGCGCGAGGTGGAGGACGAGGTGCAGGTCGCCGTCGGGTGCCTGCGTGGCGACGGCGATCCACTTGCCGTGCCGGTGCACGCCGCTGACCGTGGCACCAACCAGTGCCGTCGGCGGCGGGTCGTAGGTCTTCAGCGCCGGGAAGGAGGTGACGTGCACAGCGCGCACCAGCCGGCCCGTGGTGCGGGCGGCGAGCACCTGCACCAGGGCTTGCACCTCCGGAAGCTCGGGCACCAGAGCAGTCTGGCAGAGGCCACCGAGCCTGGACAGGCCCGGTGGCGAGCGTGGCCCTGGGCGGACCAGCGCCGCGACAGCGTCGATAATCCCGCTGTCGGCGACAATCCGGCTGTCGGCGACAAACCTGCTGTCGGCGACAAGTCTGCTGTCGACGACAAGTCTGCTGTCGGCGACAAGTCGGCTGTCGGCGAGGAGACTGCTGTCGGTGCAGGGCGGTCAGAGGGTGACGGTGCGGGCCTCACGGGCGGCGGTGAGGATGGCTTCGACGACGGTGAGGGTGTGGACGCCCTCGGTCATGGTGACGATGTCGCCGCCGTTGCCCAGGACGGCGTCGCGGAAGTGTTCCTGCTCGACGGCGAGCGGCTCGCGCTTGGCGATGGCGTAACGCACGACGTCGCCCTCGGTCACGCCGCGGAAGGCGGCGACCCGGTCCCAGGCGGTGGGCACGGTGCCGTTGGCGTAGAAGGTGAGGTCGCCGGCCATGGTGTCGGCGACGAACGCGCCGCGCTCGCCGGTCACCACGGTGAGGCGTTCCTTGATCGGTGAGAGCCAGTTGACCACGTGGGACACGATCACCCCCGACTCCAGCCGGCCGGTGGCCACCATCATGTCCTCGTGCTCGCGCCCCGAGCGGTGGGTGACCTGCGCGCTGACCGAGGCGTACCGGCTGCCGGCGACGTAGGTAGTGAGGTCGACGTCGTGGGTCGCCAGGTCCTTGACCACCCCGACGTCGGAGATCCGCGACGGGAACGGGCCCTGCCGGCGGGTCTGGATCTGGTAGACCTGCCCGAGCTCACCGGCGGCCAGCCGGTGGCGCAGCTCCAGGATCGCGGGGTTGCACCGCTCGACGTAGCCGACCGCGCCCACCAGCCCGGCGGTCTCGAACGCCGCGGCGACCCGCCGGCCGGCGCCGGCGGTGTGGGCGATCGGCTTCTCGATCATGGTGTGGACGCCGGCGGCGGCCAGCGCCAGGCCGACCTCCTCGTGGTAGATCGTGGGCACCGCGACCATCGCGGCGTCGATCCCGGCAGCGATGAGTGCCTCGACGTCCGGCAGCACCGGCAGCCCGCCGGCCACCCCGAAGGTGTCCCCGGCCGGGTCGGCGACCGCGACCAGCTCGACGCCGGCCGTCTGCCGGATCACCCGGGCGTGGTGGCGGCCCATCGACCCCAGCCCGATCAGTCCCACCCGCAGGTCAGCCATCACGCACCCGCCCCGACCGCGGCGTTGACCCCGGCCACGACGCGCTCCAGGTCTCCCTGGCTCAGCGAGGGGTGGACCGGCAGCGAGATCACCTCGGCGGCGGCCTTCTCGGTCTGCGCGAGCTCCAGCCCCGGCGCGAACCGCGCCAACGACGCCAGCCGATGGTTGGGGATCGGGTAGTACACCCCGCACCCCACCTGGTGCTCCTCACGCAGCGCGGTGACGATCCGGTCGCGCTCCGTCGCCTCGACCCGGATCGTGTACTGGTGGTAGACGTGCACCGCCCCGGGCGCCACCGCCGGGGTCACCACACCGCGCAGGTTCGCGTCCAGGAACGCCGCGTTCGCCTGCCGGGCGGCCGTCCAGCCGGGCAGCTTGCCCAGCTGCACCCGGCCGATCGCGGCGTGGATGTCGGTCATCCGTACGTTCAGCCCGATCACCTCGTTGGCGTACTGCTGCTCCATGCCCTGGTTGCGCAGCAGCCGCACCGCCCGCGCCACCTCGTCGGACTCGCACGCCACCATTCCCCCCTCACCGGAGGTCATGTTCTTCGTCGGGTAGAGCGAGAACATCGCGAACTTCCCCCACGTGCCCACCATCTGCCCGTCCAGGCTCGCGCCGTGCGCCTGGGCCGCGTCCTCGAAGATCGCCAGCCCGAGCTCCTGCGCGATCGCCGACAGCTCGGCCATCGCGGCCGGGTGCCCGTACAGGTGCACCGGCATGATCCCGACCGTCCGGTCGGTCACCGCCGCCCGCACCGCCGCCGGGTCCAGCCCGAAGTAGTTCGGCTCGATGTCGACGAACACCGGCGTCGCGCCCGTCAATGCCACCGAGTTGGCCGTCGCCGCGAAGGTGAACGACGGCACGATCACCTCGTCACCAGGGCCCACCCCGCACGCCAGCAGCCCGACGTGCAGCCCCGCCGTCCCCGAGCTCACCGCCTGGCACCGGCGCCCCGGCACCAGCGCCGCCCCGAACTCCTCCTCGAACGCTGCCACCTGCGGTCCCTGCGCCACCATCCCGCTGCGCAGCACGGCGTCCACCGCCGCCCGCTCCTCGTCGCCGATGGTCGGCTTCGCGGCGGGAATCATCGGAAGACTCATGGTGCGGTCACCTCGTGGAGTGCGTCGTCGTGGAGTGCGTACTGCTGGTCGGTGACGGGGCAGCGCAGGCCGCCGTCGTCGGCGGGCACGAGCCGGTGGCCGGCGCGGCCGACCCAGCCGATCTGCCGGGCGGGGACGCCGGCGACCAGCGCGTAGGGCGGGACGTCGCGGGTGACGACGGCGCCGGCGGCCACCGTTGCCCAGGCGCCGACGTGGACCGGGGCGACGCAGACGGCGCGGGCGCCGATCGAGGCGCCCTCGTCGATCCGCACGCCGACGGGCGCCCAGTCGGCGGCGGACTTCGCCGTGCCGTCGGGGTTGATGGCACGGGGATGGGTGTCGTTGGTGAGGACCGCGGCGGGGCCGATGAACACGCCGTCGGCCAGCTCGGCGGGCTCGTAGACCAGCGCGTAGTTCTGCACCTTGCAGTTGCGGCCCAGCCGCACACCGCTGCCGATGTACGCGCCGCGGCCGATGACGCAGCCGTCGCCGACGACGGCGCCCTCGCGGACCTGGGCCAGGTGCCAGACCGACGCACCGTCGCCGATGACGGCGTCGGGTGAGACGTCGGCGGTCTCGGTGATTCTGGCGGCCATGCTGTCCTTCCGGTCGCTGCCACGGCTGATCCGCCTCAGGCTATCCGAGCGCGCGACGCCCCCGCCCACCACACGTCCTCCCGCCGAGATACCCGAGCTCGGCAGGACACGCCGCTCCGGGGCACCCCACCCCGCCGAGATACCCGATCTCGGCGAAGGAGGCACAATGAGCGCCATGTCCACGCCGTCGCTCCCGCCGCGCCGCGCGGACGACGTGGCCGGTCCTGACGACGTGGCCGAGCACGGCCGGCTCGACGACGCCTGGCTGGTGGTTCCGCTGTTCCAGGAGGAGCAGGTCATCGGTGACGTCATCGCGCTTGCGCGGCAGACCTTCCCGAACGTCGTGTGCATCGACGACGGCTCCACCGACCGCTCCGCCGAGCGCGCTCGCGACGCCGGCGCCGTCGTCGTGCACCACCCGATCAACCTCGGGCAGGGGGCGTCGCTGCAGACCGGCATCAGCTGGGTGCTGGCCGAGACCGACGCCGAGTACCTCGTCACCTTCGACGCCGACGGCCAGCACCAGGCCAGCGAGGCGGCGGCGATGGTCCGCCGGGCCCACGACGAGGGGCTCGCCGTCGTCTTCGGCTCCCGGTTCCTCGACGACCGCACCCGTCCCGGCCTGCTCAAGCGGGTGGTGCTCACGCTCGCGGTCTGGGGGACGAACCGGTCGACCGGGCTGCGGCTGACCGACGCCCACAACGGGCTGCGAGTCATCCGGCGCGACGCGGCCACCGCGCTCGACCTGCACCAGGACCGGATGGCCCACGCCAGCGAGATCGTCAGCCAGCTGGGGCGCACCGGGCTACCGTGGCGCGAGCACCCCGTGCACGTGCTGTACACCGACTACTCGCGCGCCAAGGGCCAGTCCCTGCTCAACTCGGTGAACATCCTCGTCGACCTGCTCTTCCGCTAGCCGCAAGGACCGTCATGCCCGAACAGCTCGTCATCCAGATCCTGCTCCTCGTGGGGATCGGGGGCGTCGCGGCCCTGCTCACCCGCAGCACGGCCGATGCCCGGCACCAGGCGATCCGGCGGATCCTGCTCGTCGGGTTCGTCGCCGTCGCCGCGCTGTCGGTGCTGTTCCCCGACTGGCTCACCTGGCTGGCGGGACTGGTCGGCGTCGGGCGTGGCACCGACCTGCTCGTCTACGCGCTGGTCATCGCGTTCCTCTCCTCGGCGGCCACCACGTATCGCCGGCTCAGCTCGCTCGACCGCAAGATCACCCTCCTCACCCGGGAGCTGGCGCTCGCCCGCGCCCGCCTCGACGACACCACCGCGGCCGTGGAGCACGCCGTCGAGGAGCCGGCGACCGGCCGGGACGACGGCGCCACCGGGCCGGACCTGCGTGGCCATGCCCGCTGATCTGCACAACCTCTCCACCGGCGCACCACCGGGCTGCCGCCGGTGCGGCGTGCCGGCCATCTAGAATCGTCGATTGTGTCTGCCCGCCGAGCCCACCCGCCCCGCCACTCCAGCGGCCGCGCCGGCTTCTCCCGCCTGCGTCGCACCCTCGCGCTGACCACCGTCGGGGCGTTCGTGTTCGTCGGCAGCGGCGCCGCGATCGCCTACAACGACATCCAGGGCAACATCGACCGGCACGACATCGACGAGTACCTCGGTGAGCGCCCGACGACGGCCTCCGGCGAGACTCCGGCGCCGCTGGACCCGGCCGCGGGCGAGGCGATCAACGTCGTCATCCTCGGGTCGGACTCCCGCGACGGCGAGGTCAACGACGAGTACGGCACCACCCCCGAGGGCGACATGCGCTCGGACACCACGATGATCGCCCACCTCTCCGCCGACCGGGAGCGCGTGGAGATCGTCTCGATCCCGCGCGACTCCCTCGTGACCGTCCCGTCCTGCCGGCTGGCCAACGGTTCGTGGACCGAGCCACGCTCCGACGCGATGTTCAACGGTGCGTTCACCACCGGTGGTCAGGGTGGCGACCTCGGCACTGCCGCCGCGTGCACCATGCGGACCATCGAGGAGCTCACCGGCGTGTTCATGGACGACTTCGTCGTCGTCGACTTCGCCGGCTTCATCGACGTCGTCGACGCGCTCGGCGGGGTGCCGATGTGCATCCCAGAAGCGATCGACGACCGACGCGCCAAGCTCCGGCTCGAGGCCGGCGAGCAGGTGCTCGACGGCCGTGACGCGCTCGGCTTCGCCCGGGCCCGCTACGAGGTGCCGGGTAGCAACGGGTCCGACATCGACCGGATCGGCCGGCAGCAGGAGCTGGTCGCCGCGATCGCGCGTGAGGCGCTGGGCAAGAACTTGTTCACCGACCTGCCGGCGCTGTACCGCTTCCTCGACGCCGCCACGTCCACCCTGACCACCGGTTCTCAGCTCGGCTCGATCCCGACGCTCGCCGGGCTGGCCTACTCCATCCGTGGCATCGAGGCGGAGAACATCACTTTCACCACGATGCCGTTCGACTGGGCGGGCAACCGGGTGCGGCCGTCGGCCGACGCCGAGGTGCTGTGGCAGGCGCTGCACAACGACCAGCCGATCGAGGCAACGCTGACCGCCACCGGCGAGGCACCCAGCGATGACCCGACCGACGACGCACCCGCCGACGACGATGTTCCCGACGACGACGCGGACGACACTCCCGCGGCGCCGGGCGACCCGGCCGCGGAGGCGACCGAGCCGCCGATCTGCCCGTGAGTGCCTCCCGCGCCATGGCGGCCGCCGGGACTACCCTTGCGGAGCACCGGACCCGAGACGTGGAGTATTGCCGATGAGGCCAGCTGAGCGCGGGCGTGACGCTCGCCGTCGGCCGCCCGAGGACATGCCCCCGAGCTTTACGCCCGAGGCCGATGTCCCGCGCCCCGACGCCCGTGGTGCCCGCCCCGTCGGCGCCGGCCGTCCCGATGCCACCCGCCAGATGCCCGCCGCCCGGCCGGCGCCGCAGCCCGCACGTCAGTCACTGCGGCCCGCGGCCCCCGAGCAGCAGCGCGCCGGGTCGGCGGCACCACCGCCGGCCTACCCTCCTGGTGCGACCGCGTCGCCCGCCGGCCGGCCCGCCCCTCGCCCCGCGCCGCAGCCCGAGCCCGACGACGGCCGGCCGGCCGCTCCCCCGCGGCCGCCGCGACGTCGTCGTCGAGGCCGCCGGTTCGCCGCGGTGCTGGTCGTGCTGCTCGTGCTCGTGCTCGCCTGGCCGGTGGGGCTGCTCATCTGGGCCAACGGCCAGATCAACCACCTCCCGGCACTCTCGGACGCGGCCGCCACACCGGGGCAGACCTACCTGCTCGCCGGCTCCGACTCGCGCGCCGACGGCGCCGCCGGGGACAGCACCGAGGGCCAACGCTCCGACACCATCATGGTGCTGCACAAGCCCAGCTCGGGCCCTGCCGCACTCGTCTCGCTGCCGCGCGACACCTACACCGACATCCCCGGCCACGGCTTCAACAAGCTCAACGCCGCCTACTCCCTCGGCGGGCCGGAGCTGCTCGTGGCGTCGGTGGAGTCGCTCACCGGGCTGACCGTCGACCACTACGTCGAGATCGGGATGGCCGGCGTCCGCGACGTCGTCGACGCGGTCGGGGGCGTCGAGCTGTGCCTCGACTACGACGTCGACGACTGGCGCAGCAAGCTCGTCTGGGAGGCCGGCTGCCATCCCGCCGACGGCGAGACCGCGCTGGCATTCGCCCGGATGCGGTACGCGGACCCCGACGGCGATATCGGCCGGACCGAGCGCCAGCGGCAGATCGTGTCGGCCATCATCTCCGAGGTCACCGACCCCGCCACGCTGCTCGACCCGCGCGGCCACGTCGACCTCATCGGCTCCGGCCTCGCGTCCATCGTCGTCGACGACGACACCGGGATCATCGACCTGGGCCGGATGGGGCTGGCGTTCCGCAGCGCGACCGGGTCCGACGGCCTCGTCGGCCCGCCACCGATCGCCGACCGCAACCACCGGCCCGGCGGCGTGGGGTCCACCGTGCTGCTCGACCCGGAGCTGGCACCGGACTTCTTCGTCCGGCTGCGCGACGGCGAGCTCACCGCCGCCGACTTCGAGTAGCCCGCGCAACCCCACCATCCCTTCGCCGACAGCAGACTTGTCAGCGACAGCCGACTTGTCGCCGACAGCAGACTTGTCCACGCGCAGCGGCGAGCTCTCGCCGCCGATCTCGAGCAGGTCAGCTGGTCAATCGCACGACCTCAGCCGCGACGGTGTCGAGCAGCAGCTGGAACCCAGGTTCCTCGACCGGGAAGTGCCCGCAGCCGGGCAGCTCCACCACCCGTGTCCGGCCGGCCAGCGCGCTGAGGTAGGTGGTGCTCAGCCTGGTAGGCGTCCACCGGTCGGCGCCGGGATGGACCAGCAGGACCGGCGGCCCGGCATAGTCCGGTGGCGACACCACCGGCTCAGCCTCGAGGAACGACCGGAACCAGGCGAGCGGCATCGTCCCGCCACCGCCACGTGGATCACGAAGCACTGCCGCTGACAGACCGGGATCGTTGGAGATGGTCGACATCGGCGCCGCCCACCGCAGGGGAAGGTGCGCGTGTCGCACCGGCCCGGCGATGAACCTCGACAGCCGCGCCCCGGCCCGCGCCATCCACGGCGCTCGGACGCTCGCGGCACGGACACCGGGGTCAGCGACGTCGAGGAGGCAGGTGGCGATCACCAGGTCACCCAGGCCGGAGACGGCCGCCGTCTCCAGCGCCAGCATGCCGCCCATCGAGGCACCCACGAGGACCAGCGGGCGGTCGTCGTCGATCCGGGCCGCGACGTGGATGAGGACGGCCCGCCAGTCGTCGTAGGTCACGGTGGTCCGGCGGTGCGCCCTGGTACGGCCGTAGCCGGGCAGGTCCACCACGGTGACGAGCGCTCCGCACCCCGCGAGGTGGGCGGCGAAGGGCCACATCGCCGCGGCGTTGCCGCCC
The DNA here is from genome assembly GCF_036421875.1 of Georgenia sunbinii. Classification (NCBI taxonomy): domain Bacteria; kingdom Bacillati; phylum Actinomycetota; class Actinomycetes; order Allobogoriellales; family Allobogoriellaceae; genus Georgenia; species Georgenia sunbinii. The sequence goes on from NZ_JAZGOL010000010.1 coordinate 35,337, forward strand.
GCGCCGTGGATGAGGAGGAACCGCGTGGGCGCCTGCGGATCACCGACGTGCTCCACGTGCAGGTCCCAGGACCGCCATCGCCAGCCCTCAGCGCTGCGGCTGACGTCCGGATCGATCGGGCGGACGTACGGCTCGTACCGGCGGTCGCTCGACGTGAAGGCCACCATCGAACAGTAGGGGTTCACGTCACCAGGCCCGATCGTGTAGCGGTGCCATGTGGCTCAGCACCGCCATTGTCGGGGACCTCGTACCCACCGCGGCCGGAGCACCGGGGGCGCATGATGGCACGGTGAGCACAATCGATGGCGAACCCGGCCCCGGCGCGCGACCGGCGCCGTCGTGGTCCCCCGACCCGACCGTCGAGAGCGCCGAGCAGGTGGCTCGGCGGCTCGGCACCGACCCGACGAGGGGTCTCTCCACCGCCGAGGCCGCACGCCGGCTGGTGGAGGACGGCCCGAACGAGCTGCTCAGCGCGCCACCGGTCCCGCTGTGGCGCCGCGTGCTGGCCCAGTTCCAGGACCCGCTCATCTACCTGCTGCTGGTCGCGGTGCTCATCTCGGCGGGGGCGTGGATGGTCGAGGGGGCCGCTGGCGTGCCGGTCGACGCCGTCGTCATCCTTGCCATCATCGTCCTCAACGCCGTCATCGGGCTCACCCAGGAGGCCAAGGCAGAGGATGCCGTCGCGGCGCTGGGCACGATGACCGCGGCGAGCTCGACCGTGCTGCGCGACGGCCGCCTGCTCACCGTGCCGTCGGCGGAGCTGGTCCGTGGCGACGTGCTCGTGCTCGGCGAGGGTGACGCCGTCGGCGCCGACGCGCGGCTGCTGACGGCGAGCAGCCTGCGGGTGCAGGAGTCCTCCCTCACCGGCGAGAGCTCGGCCGTCGGCAAGAACCCGGCGCCGCTGGAGAGCCCGGTGCCGCTGGGCGACCGCCGCAACATGGTCTACAAGGGCACCGCGGTGCCGCAGGGCGTCGGGCGCGGCGTGGTCACCGCCACCGGCATGGCCACCGAGGTGGGCGCCATCGCCGAGATGCTCGAGGAGACCCAGGAGGACCCCACGCCGCTGGACCGCGAGATCGCGCAGATCTCCAAGGTCCTCGGCATCACGGTGATCATCATCGCGGTCGTCGTCATGGTCGTCACAGCGCTGGTCAACCAGGTGTCCACGGCTTCCGAGCTGATCACCGTGCTGCTGCTCGGCGTGTCGCTCGCGGTGGCCGCTGTGCCGGAGGGGCTGCCCGCGATCCTGTCGGTGGTGCTGGCGATCGGCGTGCAGCGGATGGCCAAGCACCAGGCGGTGGTCAAGCAGCTCGGGTCGGTGGAGACGCTCGGTTCCGCGTCGGTCATCTGCACGGACAAGACCGGCACGCTCACCCGCAACGAGATGACCGTCCAGCGGGTGCGCACCGCGACGGGCGAGGCCGAGGTCGCCGGGGTCGGGTACGCGCCCGAGGGCGAGATCCGGGGCGGCGACGGCGGCCCGCTCGGCGACGCGTCGCGGGAGGGGGTGCTGCACACCCTCGTCGGTGGCTCGCTGGCGAACAACGCCCAGCTTGCGCACACCGACGGCACCTGGACCATCGAGGGCGACCCGACCGAGGCGGCGTTCCTCGTCGCCGCGGGGAAGATGCCCGGCGCGGATGAGCTTACCGGCCGATACCGGCGCGAGGGTGAGATCCCGTTCTCCTCCGAGCGCAAGATGATGTCGGTGCTCGTCCGCGACACCGACGGCCGCCGGCTGCTCGTCGCCAAGGGGGCGCCCGACGTCCTGCTCGGGCGATGCACGCACCAGCGCCGCGGTGAGGACGTCGCCGAGCTCACCGACGCCGACCGCCGGACCGTGCTCGACGGCGTGACCGGCATGACCGAGCGTGCGCTGCGCACGCTGGCGGTCGCCTACCGGCCGCTCCGCGACGACGAGCGGCTCGGTCAGGACGAGGCGGCCGGGGCCGAGGAGCCGCCGGGACCGGACCTTGAAGGCGCCGCGCTGGAGCAGGACCTCATCCTCGTCGGGGTGGTGGGGATCATCGATCCGCCGCGCGAGGAGGCGGCCGTCGCCGTCGCCGACGCCCGCCGGGCCGGCGTGCGCACCGTGATGATCACCGGCGACCACCCGGGCACCGCAGCACGCATCGCCACCGATCTGGGGATCATCGAGGCCGGTGGCCAGGCACTGACCGGCGCCGACCTCGACACGCTGGACGACGCCGCGCTCGCCGACGTCGTCGAGAAGGTCAGCGTCTACGCGCGGGTCTCCCCGCAGCACAAGAACCGTATCGTCGACGCACTGCAAGCCGACGGCAGCGTCGTGGCGATGACCGGCGACGGCGTCAACGACGCGCCCGCCCTGAAGTCCGCCGACATCGGCGTGGCCATGGGGATCACCGGCACAGAGGTGACCAAGCAGGCCGGGAACATGATCCTGGGCGACGACAACTTCGCCACGATCGTCGTGGCCGTGCGGCTCGGCCGGATCGTCTTCGACAACATCAAGAAGTTCATGCGCTACCTGCTGTCATCGAACATGGGCGAGGTCTTCACCGTGTTCTTCGGCGTCGTGCTCGCCGGGGCCATCGGGCTGACCGGAGCGGCCGAGAGTGGCGAGATCGTAGTGCCGCTGCTGGCGGTGCAGATCCTGTGGATCAACCTCGTCACCGACTCGCTGCCGGCGCTGGCGATGGGCGTGGACCCGGAGATCGACGATGTCATGGCCCGCATGCCGCGCGCGTTGACCGAGCGGGTCGTCGACGGTCAGATGTGGGCCGGGATCCTGTTCATCGGACTCGTCATGGGCGCCGCGACGCTGCTGACGATCGACATCTTCCTGCCCGGCGGGCTCATCGAGGGCAACGACAACCTCGAGGTGGCGCGCACCGCCGGCTTCACCACGCTGGTGATCGCACAGCTGTTCAACGCGCTCAACTCGCGGTCGGAGACGACCAGCGCCTTCCACCGCCTGTTCGTCAACCCGTGGCTGTGGGCCGCGCTCGCGGCGGCGTTCGTGCTGCAGATCGCGGTGGTCGAGGTGCCGTTCCTTCAGGTCGCCTTCGGCACCGCGCCACTCGACCTCGCCCACTGGCTGGTCGCCGTCGCCATGGCCTCCTCGGTCCTCTGGTTCGACGAGCTCCGCAAGATCGTCCTGCGAGCGGCAGCACGGCGCTGACCGACGCCGATTCCACCGCCGCGCGGTTCCGTACCTACCCCAGCCCGAGCTGTGGCGCCTCGATCGCCGGGCAGGTGTCCATGACGACCTCGAGGCCGGCTGCCGTCGCGCGGGCGGCCGCGTCCTCGTCGATGACGCCGAGCTGCAGCCAGACCGCCTTCGCCCCGACGGCGATCGCCTCGTCGACCACGGCGCCGGCGAGCGAGGAGTTGACGAACACGTCGACGACGTCGATCTCGCCCGGCACGTCGGCGAGCGTGGGATAGCCCTGCGCGCCGTGCACGGTGTCCGCCTTCGGGTGGACCGGCACGATCTCCATGCCGAGCTCCTGGATGTAGGCGGCGATGTCGTACGCCGTACGTGCCGGGTTCGCGGACAGGCCGACGACGGCCCACCGCCCAGACGTGGTGAGCAGACGTTCGACGACGGCGGGATCGTTGCGGTGGGTCATGTCCGGCCCAACGCCATGGCGCCGGTAGGCATTCCGGCGGCGATGCCGATGGGCTTGCCGGACGAGGCCTGGGCGGCAGGGGCGTGAGGCCGTCGCGGGCGCCGCTGCCGGCCGGCGGGGCTGCGGTCCGACAGGCGCCGCGGCGAGCAGTCCGAGGTACGAAGCCGTGGAAGCCCGCCGTTTTCCGCCAATGTCACACCCCGCCGATACGGTCGAATCATGGTCGAGGACGACGGCATGGCGGGACCCGGGCAGGTAGCCGGGTCGGCTGCGCTGGGCGCGCTGTCGACGGCGGACCTAGAACGGTGGCGCCAGCTGCTGGCCCGGTTGGACCGGGACGTGAGCGACGCCGAGCGGGTCGACCAGCTGCGGTCGTTGGAGGAGCTGAAGGCCGCCGTGTGCGCGGTACAGGCCCGGGTCACAGTCGACCTGGAGGCCTCGGTGCGCGCCGAGCGGACGGCGGCCGGGTGCCCTGTCGCCGAGCGGGGCCGAGGGATCGGCGCGCAGGTCGCACTGGCCCGCCGGGAGTCCCCGGCTCGCGGTGGGCGGCTGTTGGGGCTGGCCACCGCGCTGGTGCGGGAGATGCCCCACACCTACGCCGCGCTGCGCGAGGGGGTGATCAGCGAGTGGCGCGCCACGCTGCTCGTCCGAGAGTCGGCCTGTTTGTCTCTGGCCGACCGCGACGCCTTCGACGCCGAGATCGCCACCGATCGCACCCGGCTCGCACAGTGGGGCGACCGCGAGTTGGTCGCCCACGCGAAGAAGGTGGCCTACCGGCTCGACGCCGCCTCGGTAGTCGCCCGCGCCGCCAAGGCCGAACGTCAGCGGTGCGTCACGCTTCGTCCGGCGCCCGACACCATGAGCTACCTGACCGGTCTGCTGCCCGTGGCCCAGGGCGTGAGCGTGCTGGGCACGCTGCGCCGCGACGCCGACTCGCTTCGCGCTCAGGGCGACCCACGAAGCCGCGGTCAGCTGATGGCCGACCTCCTCGTCGAACGCACCACCGGACTGGCCCAGGCGCAGGACGTGCCGGTGGAGGTCGGGCTGGTGATGACCGACCGCAGCCTGCTCGCCGGCGATCACGAGCCCGCCACCATCCCCGGCTACGGCACGGTGCCCGCCGGCTGGGCTCGCAAGCTGATCGCCGATCGCACCCGGCCGGGCGACGGCCTCGGCGACCGCGACGGCTGTCGTGACGGTGATGGCGACGGCGGTCGTGGCGGCGATGGCGGCGGCGACGGCCGCGGGGTCAGCGACGGTGGTCACGCGACATTGCTGTGGCTGCGGCGGCTGTTCACCCACCCGAGCACCGGCCAGCTAGTAGCGATGACCTCCCGGCGACGAACCGTTCCCCGAGGGCTGGGCCGGTTCATCGACACCCGCGACCAGAGCTGCCGCACACCGTGGTGCGACGCCCCCATCCGCCACCGGGACCACGTCCGCGCCGCAGCCGAGGGCGGACCCACCTCGGCCGACAACCTCCAGGGCCTCTGCGAGGCGTGCAACTACACCAAGACCGCTCCCGGCTGGCAGGCCCATGCCCGGCCGCCAGGCAGCGACACCCACGAGGTGGTCACCACGACCCCCACAGGGCACAGCTACGCCGCGGCCGCACCCGCCCTCCCGGGCCACCAGCCTGGCGCGACGCTCAGCGCTGGCGCTGCCGTTGGTGCCAGCGCCAGCAGCACTGGCACAGCGACCACCTCCAGCACGGGCACGACGGCCGGCTCCAGCACCGGCACCGGCACCCCAGCCGCAGGCGCAGCCACCCCCGCCGCAGCCGCCGCAGCCGCCGCAGCCGCCGCAGCCGCCGCAGCCGCGATGCTCAGCATCCAGCGGGCCCACGCGCCACCAGGCGAACCCGACTCAGGCCTCGAGGGGCCACCCGACCAGTCGCTAAGCCCGCTCGAGCGCCACATGGCACGACTGCTCCGCGCCGCCTGATCGCCAGTGGCGGCTCCACCTGGGGCCGCCACCGGCGGGTAAGGCGACGTCCCGGGGCATGCGTGAGGCAGCGCCGACGTCGGCACGGCCGACGCATGGCAGCCGCATCGAGCACGACGCGAGCCTGCTCCTGCCTGAGCCACACCAGCCGGCACCACCGGCCCGCGCCCTCAGCCGATACGGCGCGGTCCTGCCTGCCAGGCCTGCCAGGCGCTGGCGATGATCTCCTCGAGACCGCGCTCGGCGCGCCAGCCGAGCACGTCGGCGATCCGGTCGGCCGCGGCGATCAGTTGCGGTGGGTCGCCCGGGCGGCGCGGCTCGACGTCCGAGCTGGCGTCGAGCCCGGAGACCGTTCCGATCATGTCGATGACCTCCCGCACGGACGCCCCGCTGCCGGTGCCCACGTTGAGGACCTGCGACGTTCCCTCGGCATCGTCGGGACCGTCGCCCCCGTCGACACCGTCGACCGCGGCAAGGTGGTCGAGCGCGGTCAGGTGCGCGTGCGCGAGGTCCAGGACGTGGATGTAGTCGCGGATGCAGGTGCCGTCGGGCGTCGGGTAGTCGGTGCCGAAGATCTTCGGCCGTTCACCACGCGCGAGCCGGTCGAGCACCATCGGGACGAGATTGAGGACCGCGGGGTCCCCGAGGTCGTCCCAGCCGGCGCCGGCGACGTTGAAGTAGCGCAGCGCAGCGGTGCGCATCCCCCAGGCCCGGGCGGCGTCGGCGATGAGCCACTCACCCACGAGCTTGGTCTGGCCGTAGGGGTTGATCGGCTCGGGGGTCGTCTCCTCGGTGACGAGGTCAACATCGGGCATGCCGTAGACCGCGGCGGAGGAGGAGAAGATCAGCCGCTGCACGCCGGCGCCCTCCATCGCGGCGACCACGTTGGCGAGGCCGGTGATGTTCTGCTGGAAGTACCAGGCCGGCCGCTCGACGGACTCCCCCACCTGCTTGCGAGCCGCGAAGTGGACCACGCCGGTGACCGCGCGCTCGCGCATGACGAGCTCCAGCGTGGCCTGCGCGTCCGCCCCGGCGACGTCGAGCTCGACGAGGTCCGCGGCCCCTACCCGGTCGCTGCGCCCCGTCGAGAGGTCGTCGACGACGATCACTTCCTCGCCGCGCTCGAGGAGGAGGCGGACGACGTGCGCCCCGATGTACCCGGCGCCGCCGGTGACCATGATGCTCATGCGCTCAGCCTAGCCCAGCACCACGCGCAGTTCGCTCACAACCGAACACTACCGACCATCGGCGCAGGTGCCCGCCAGCGGCCCGTCAGACGGAGAATCCGGTCCGGTGGTCCCGGGACGACCGCAGCCGCGCGCCCTTCTCCTGGGCCCCGGCCCGCAGGTTCTGCTGGAACTCCACCATCCGGCGACGCAGGGCGAGGTCCTCCTCGCTGGTGCCGGCAGCGAGGATCCGCGCCGCGAGCAGGCCAGCGTTGCGCGCACCCCCGATCGACACCGTCGCCACCGGGACGCCCGCAGGCATCTGCACGATCGACAGCAGCGAGTCCAGGCCGTCGAGCTGAGCCAGCGGTACCGGTACGCCAACGACCGGCAGCGGCGTCAACGAGGCAAGCATCCCGGGCAGGTGCGCAGCACCGCCGGCGCCGGCGATGATCACCCGCAGCCCGCGACCGGCCGCCTCCCGACCGTAGGCGAGCATCTCCTCCGGCATCCGGTGCGCCGAGACGACGTCGACCTCGCACGTGACACCGAGCTCCTCGAGCACCTCGGCGGCCTGCTTCATCACCGGCCAGTCCGAGTCCGACCCCATGACGATTCCGACGTTCATCCCGATCTCCTCTCGTCGCGCGTACGGTTGCCACTCACTGTGCCGCATGACGCGCCCGCCGACGGGCCGCGTCCGCCCGCGGCGGACACCAGGCGTGCAGGACACGCCTGCCGCTAGCGCTTCTCCCCGCGCAGCAGCGCGACGGCCAGGTCCGCCTCGGCCTGCGCCGCGGCGAGCTCCTCGCCGACGACGGTCACGTGGCCGAGCTTGCGTCCCGGGCGCACCGCCTTGCCGTACAGGTGGACGCGGGCGTTGGGGCATCGCTGGAGCAGCTCGGGCAGCACCGAGGCCGGGTCCGCCAGGGCGCTGCCAAGGAGGTTGGCCATCACGCTCACCGGCGCCAGCGGCGTCGTCGGTCCCAGCGGGAGGTCGAGCACCGCCCGCAGGTGCTGCTCGAACTGGCTGGTGGCCGCACCGTCGATGGTCCAGTGGCCTGAGTTGTGTGGTCGCATCGCCAGCTCGTTGACCACCACCCGAGGCATGCCCCCCTCGGTGGGCGGCGGCAGCTCGAACATCTCGACCGCGAGCACGCCGGTGACGTCGAGGCCCTCGGCGATCCGCCGGGCGATGTCCAGCGCGTGCTCCTCGAGCACGGGGTCGAGGCCCGGCGCCGGCGCGATCGCCTCGGCGCACACCCCACCTTCCTGCACGGTCTGGGTCACCGGCCAGGCGCGGACCTCACCGCCGGGACGGCGAGCGACGAGCACCGCCAGCTCCCGGGTGAAGGGCACGTGCTCCTCGGCGAGCAGCGCGACGTCCGGGTCGAGCGCGTCGAGCCAGTCCTTGGCCTCGACCGCATCGTGGACGACGCGTACCCCCTTGCCGTCGTAGCCGCCGCGGGCGGTCTTGATGACGACGGGCCAGCCGGCCCGGTCACCGAACGTCGTGAGCTCGTCGGTGTCGCGCACCGCTGCCCACTGCGGGCACGGCACCTCGAGCGTGCTGAGGGCCTCGCGCATGACGATCTTGTCCTGGGCGTGGCGCAGCGCGCCCGAGCCGGGCCGCACCGCCACTCCCTCGGCCTCGAGCGCGGTCAGCAGCGAGCCCGGTACGTGCTCGTGCTCGAAGGTGAGGACATCGACGCCGGCCAGCAGCCCGCGCACCGCGCTCTCGTCGCTCGCGGCGCCCACCGGGGCATCGGGCACTACCTGCGCTGCGGACCCGTCGGCCGCCTCGACGAGCACCCGCAGGTGTACGTCGAGGCCGATCGCGGCCTGCTGCATCATCCGGGCGAGCTGCCCGCCACCGACCACTGCCACATGTGCTCCCACGGGACGTCAGCCTAGTGCGGGTACGCTGGCCGGGTGACGTCGTCCCAGGGTGTGACGGGCCCCGAGGCCGAGGCCGCTGCGGCCGTCACCGCTCGGGCCGCGACTGACGGTCGGCTGCTGCGGTGGCGCCAGCAGGCGGTGGAGCTGATGAAGTTCGGCACCGTCGGCGCGATCGCGTTCGTCGTCGACGTCGGCCTGATGAACCTGCTGCGCTTCGGCCCGGGTGAGGTGCTCGGCGACAAAGCGCTGACGGCCAAGGTCATCTCGGTGGCGGTGGCCACCATGGTCGCGTGGCTCGGCAACCGGCACTGGACGTTCGCCGAGAAGAAGCGTGACTCCCGCAGCCGTGAGCTGATCTGGTTCCTGCTCGTCAATGCCGGCGGGATGCTCATCGCCGTCGGCGCGCTGGGGGTCTCCCACTACGTGCTCGGCTTTCAGTCTGCGCTGGCCGACAACATCGCCGCCAACGTCGTCGGCCTGGGCCTGGGCACTGCCTTCCGGTACTTCTGCTACCGGTACCTGGTGTTCAACGGCCGCGGCGACGCCGGAAGCAGCCACTGAGCCACTGCGGCGTCACCAGCGTCGTCGCCGTCGTCCCATCGACACGAGCGGGCCTTGCGGAAGCACGAGGTCGGGATCGAGCGACCGCGGCACCGCAGACAGGAAGATCGCGAAGATCGGCGGCTTGCGCTGCGCCAGCTCGAGCCGTCCGCCGTCAGCGGCGACGAGGTCGCGCGCCAACGAGAGACCGCGGCCGGTGCCCTTCCCGGAGGTGACGTACTTCTCGAAGATCTCCGGGGCGAGGTCGTCGCTGACACCGGGCCCTTCGTCGCTCACCTCGATGACCACACTGTTGTCCGACACGCTCGACCGTGCCCGCACCGCGGTGGTGCCCGCGCCGTACTTGAGCGAGTTCTCCACGAGGGTGGACAGCACCTGTGCGAGCGCTCCGGGCGTCGCGAGGACGGTGATGTCGACGTCGTCCGGCAGCACCAGCTGACGGCCGGCGGCGGCGAAGGTCGGTAGCCACTCCTCGGCCTGCTGGGCGAAGAGATCCGCCAGCGGGAGAGCCTCGGTGGTGCCGCCGGAAGCCTGCCGCGAGTTCCGCAGCAGGTCGTCGACGACGCCGGTGAGCCGTTCGAGCTGCTCGAGGCTGATCCGCGCCTCCTCGGCGACGTCCTCGTCGTCGGTGATCTGCTGAATCTCCTCCAGGCGCATCGAGAGCGCGGCCAGCGGCGTCCGGAGCTGGTGGGAGGCGTCGGCGGCGAACTGTCGCTCGGCGGCGAGCCGCCGGGCCATCCGCTCCCCCGTCCGGCTGAGCTCCGCGGCGACGAGGTCGATCTCCTCGACCCCGGAGCGCCGCAGGTGGGGGCGCACCTGCCCGGAGCCGATCTGCTCCGCGCTGGCGGCCAGGTAGATGAGCGGCGCGGCGAGCTTCCTCGCCTGCCGGCGCGCCACGAGGATGCTGACCCCGAAGGCGACGATCGCGGCGGCGACCACCAGCCCGATGACGCGGGCGACCATCCACTGCACGTCCGCTGCCGGCACCTCGAGCCGGACCGTCGCACCGCTCGGGGTGATCTGCACGGCCCGGACGACGTCGCCGTCGAAGCTGGGCCCTGCTCCGTAGACGGCCTCGTCCGGCGCGTGCACCCGGATGCGAGCCGCCAGGTTCGTCTCACCACCGACCCAGGGGGTGAGCATGGCGTCGTCGAGCTCGTCGCCGTTGGCGATCCGGCGCTCGACCGACAGCGCCAGCGCCGAGGCCCGCACGTCCAGCGTGGAGCGCTCGGCGTCCCAGATCATCAGGCCACCGAAGATCCCCAGCGGCAGACCCAGAAGGATCACCGCCACCGTGACCGCGATGACCGTCATCGTGACCGCACGACGGCGCACCGCGGCCTACCCCTCGACGGACGTCTCGAAGCGGAAGCCCATCCCTCGGACAGTGGTGATGTAGCGGGGGTCGTTGGCGTCGTCGCCGAGCTTGCGACGAAGCCACGAGACGTGCATGTCCAGGGTCTTGGTCGACCCGGACGGGTCGGAGCCCCAAACCTCGCGCATGAGGTTCTCCCGGCCGACGACGGCGCCGGCGTCGCGGATGAGGACGCGCAGCAGCTCGAACTCCTTGGCGGTGAGCTGCAGCTCGCGGCTGCCCTGGAACGCCCGGTGGGCCGCGACGTCGACTCGCACGTCTTGCGCGGCGAGCTCGTCCTCGTCGGTGAGGTCGCCGCCGGCGCGGCGCAGCAGCGCCCGCACCCGGGCGAGGAGCTCGGCCAGCCGGAAGGGCTTGGTCACGTAGTCGTCGGCGCCGGCATCGAGCCCGACGACGAGGTCGACCTCGTCGGCGCGCGCGGTGAGCACGAGGATGGGGGTGGTCATCCCTTGCGCACGGACCCAGCGGGCGACGTCGAGCCCGTCCATGTCCGGCAGCCCGAGGTCGAGCACGATGAGGTCGGCACCGCCGGAGCTGTCGATGGCTCCCTGCCCGGTGCCGTGGGCCTGGACGTCATATCCCTCACGGGTCAGCGCGCGAGCGAGCGGCGCGGAGATGGCGGGGTCGTCCTCGACGAGAAGTACGGTGGTCACAGTCGTCATCGTAAAGGGTTCCTCCTGCGGATGGGCAACAAGCACACCGACGATTGACTCGATCATGCCCGACTGACAGCGACTCTAGGCCAGCGGAACGACAACGGCGTGCCCGGGATGCGGCGTGGGGGGGGGGGGGGGGGGGGGGGGGGGG
>NZ_JAZGOL010000011.1:0-43965 GCF_036421875.1 Georgenia sunbinii
AGCGTCACTCGCTCCCCGGCGCGCACGGCATCGAGCACGCGTGCCGTCTCGTTACGAAGCTCCCGTACTCCCACCCGCATGTGCGACACGGTAGACCTCACCGAGACGCCGCGGGAGGCGTCTGACCCCAGCGCAGCGTGCGCCGTCGGCCGGAGCTACTCCGGCGAGCGAACGCTCTGGTCGCGGCGGTAGGCAGCGAGGATGCCTGCGGTGTCGGCGTCGGCGTGAAGGAACTGCTCGCCAAGGACGGTGGCGAGGTCGTCGATCACTTCCGACAGCACCGCCGCCGCGTGCCGCACGTCCGCGTTCTCGCTCGCTCGGGCCGTACGGGCGAGCTCGACAGCGTAGGGAACCGTCACGGCGAGCGTCGTCCGCGCGTCGGCGTCGCGGAAGTAGTAGGTCTCGCTGTACTGGAGCAGGTCGACGTGGACCTTCCCGACGGCGTCGGCCACACCCGCGAGGAGTGCGACCGTGGTGGAGGCCTGCAGGCCGGGCAGCGCGTCCGTCGTCCGGGCGCGGCGTAGGGCGTCGAGCCGGAGCGACAGCACGCGCCGCCGGGTCAGTGCGGGGTAGACCTGGAGCACCCATGACACCGCCGCCGTCAGCAGCGCGAAGCCGAGCAGCGCCTCGAGCGGGACGAGCAGGCGCAGCCATGCGCCGGTCGGAACGATGTCGCCCAGGCCCAGGGTCGTCAGGGCGACGAGCGAGACGTAGAGCGCGTCGATGAACCCGTTGCGTTCCCCCGGAAGCAGTCCCGGGCCGTAGGAGAACCGCTCGGGCAGGTGCGGCCAGTAGACCAGCGCGCACCCGACAACGAGCAGCGCCGCCCACGTGACGATGACGAGCACCATGGCGACCGGGCCACTGAGCCGTCGACCGCCGGTACCGAGGCGCCCGGACAGCCGCCACACCACTCGCATGAGCGCCGTGCCGACCGGTCCCCGGCCGCTGGGGTGCCACAGCGTGGTGAAGACGTCGCGCCACGCGACCAGGACGAGCACGCCACCGAGCAGGGTCGCGATCCACATCATCGGGCTCACGCCGCTCCCCTCGTCCGGTCCCGGGTCGTGGCGACAGTGCACACCAGTGCGCCGCGCCGCGCACGGCGGGCGCCCCGCCGGCGGTCCGCTGCGGTCGCGGCCCGCCCCGGCAGCATGTAGGCAAGGAGGGTGCGAGCACGCGGGGCACGGTCGAAGCGCCTCGGACATGAGCTCGAACCAGCCAGGAGGACCCGTGGGGCAGCGCATCGAGGACTACGGCGTCATCGGGGACCTGCACACGATGGCCCTGGTGGGACGCGACGGGTCCATCGACTGGCTCTGCCTGCCGCGGCCTCGACGTGCATGTCCTGGACTGGGTGACGAACGGCGCCAAGTCCCGCCTGGTCACCGAGCTGGGCGCCTCCTACCACTCGACGGCGGCCGACGACGTCATGGCCCAGCTGGCGCCGGACATCATCATCGAGGCCACCGGCACCAGCCCGGTGGTGCTCGCCGCCATGGCGGGCGCCGCGTCCTACGGGATCCTGTCATGACCAGACGACCGTGACAGTCGTGACCGGAGTCCTCGAGGCCGGCCTGTGGGGTGCGCTGGGCGGCGCCGCGCTCGTCATCGGCGCCGCCATCGCCTGGTTCGTCCGCGTCCCGGCAGACATCATCGCTGGCGTCATGGCCTTCGGCTCGGGCGTGCTCATCTCCGCGCTCGCCTTCGAGCTCGTCCAGGAGGCCGCCGACACCGGCGGCGTCGGACCGGCGATTCTCGGCTTCCTCGCCGGTGCGGTGGTCTACATGCTCGCCAACACGCTGCTGGCCCGCCACGGCGCCCGGCACCGCAAGCGGTCCCAGGAGCAGCAGCCCGGCCCCGAGGAGAACAACGGCAGCGGTGCGGCCATCGCCGTGGGGGCACTGCTCGACGGCGTGCCCGAGTCCGTCGTCCTCGGCGCCAGCCTGCTCGGCGGCGGCGGCGTGAGCACCGCCGTCGTGGCCGCCGTCTTCATCTCCAACCTGCCCGAGGGCCTGTCGAGCGCGGCCGGCATGAAGAAGGCGGGCCGCAGTGCGCGATACGTGTTCGGGGTGTGGATCGGTATCGCCCTCGCCAGTGCGCTCGCCGCCGCCCTGGGCTACCTCTTCCTCGGCTCTGCCTCACCGCAGGTCGTCGCCGTCATCACGGCGGTGGCGGCCGGCGCCATCCTCACCATGCTCGCCGACACGATGATCCCCGAGGCGTTCGAGCGCACCCGGGCGCTGACCGGGCTCATCGCGGCGATCGGGTTCGTCACCGCCTTCGCGATCAGCCGGGCAGGCGGCTGAGGCGGCGTCCCCGACGGCGGCCGCAGCGACGCGAGCTGCGCCGTCGCTTCACCGGGCGCAGGTCGGGACGATCACACGAGACCCCAACGCACGTCGACATGTGTCACCCGCTCACGGCGGGCAAGTTACGCTGCTCGAGCCAGGGTCGCGTCCCGGCTCCCGTTCCACCAGAGCAGCAGGAAGGCTGTGTCCAGTGTTCACCAGGCCCGTTCGCGCGGGGGCTTCGTCCCTGACCGCGCTCCTGCTCGCCCTCGTCCTCACCGGGTGCGGAACAAGTGAGTCGGAGCCGACGACGACTGCCGAACCGACAACCCAGGAAGCGACACCCGAGGCCACCGACACGAGCAGCGCAACCGCCGAGGCAGCTCCGGAGCAGCGCGACGCGCTGGACCGGTACGTCGCGCTGGAGCAGGCTCAGGTGGAGGCGACATTCGACACGATGGCCGACGTCTACTCCAAGGTCACGGTCACCGCGGCGTACCCGGACACCGTCGAGTTCAGCTACGTCTACGCGCGGCAGGTGGACCCGGCGGAGGCGGCGGCCCAGCTCGACAGCATGCTGCCGACCCTGCAGACGCTGTGCGACACGAAGCTCTTCCCCGACATGGCAGCCACCGGCGTCACGCCGTCCCAGAAGGCGACCTACAGCTACTACAACGCCGACGGCTCGGAACTTTGGACGCACACGTTCGAGTCGTAGAGCACGCCCGCCTCTCACGTTGTCACGTGGGTCCAGGCCGAGCATTCGCCCGGCGCGGTAGAGGCCCGGTGCCCCGCACTGCGCACGAAGGCGCAGGCTGCACCAACCAGACCCCGGAGCACCGCCAACACCCCCTCACCGACAGCGCGATCGTCAACACGCCATGGTCGTCCATGGCCAAGCTTGGCCAAGTAGAATTCACCCATGCCAGTGGTGAACGTCGGTCAAGCCAAGAATGAGCTGTCCAAGCTGCTCGCGATGGCAGAGGCGGGTGAGGAGGTCGTGGTCGCCCGAGATGGAGTTCCCATCGTTCGCCTGGTACCCGTGCGGCAGGAGCGACCCGGGGCTCGCTTCCTCGCGGGCAAGGGGATTCTCGCTGGTCAGGTCCGGATCGGCGCGGACTTCGAGCTCACAGACTCCGAGATCGACGAGATGCTGAGCCCGTGAGGCTCCTCATCGACACCCACGTTCTGCTGTGGCAGCTGTCGAAGGAACGTCCGCTAACCCGGGCGACGCGGGAAGCCATCCTTGCGGCAGACGACGTGCTCGTCAGCACGGTGTCGTTCGCGGAGATGGGCGTCAAGATGTCCCTCGGCAAGCTCGACGTGCCACCCGACCTCGAGAAGGCTGTCCGCACTCTGGGCGTCCGGATCCTCGGACTGTCACCGGCACACGGTCTCGCCGTCGGGCAGCTGCCGATCCACCATCGCGACCCGTTCGACCGGCTGATCATCGCCCAGGCCGCCACGGACGACCTAGCGGTCGTCACTGCCGACCGACGATTCGCCGACTACCCGATCACGACGATCGCCGCCGGGTAGCGGTCGGTCCGGCTCCCAACGGTCCACCTCCACCGGCAGTCGGACGATCACTCCGCCACGGCTCGACCGGGCCGCGCGCGTCGCGAGTCCGGCCCAGATGACGGCGTGCGCCTAGCGCGTCGACGATCCTGCTGTCGGCGACGGGCGGGGTCGCGGTGGCGGCGGAGGCCGAGGGAGACGGCACCGCACCGGCAGCGGCTCACGATGGCAGTTTCCTACGTCGTCTCGCCCGGTAGGTACGTCCCGCTGATGACCACGCGCTGGGCTCGACCGGTCGAGTCCTCCGACAGCAACAGGTCCACAGCCGTACGGGCAGCGGTGCGGGTGTCGAGATGGACCGTGGAGAGTGCGGGCTGGGTGCTGATCGGGAGGGCGTCGTCACACCCGAGCACCCGAAAGTCCTGCGGCGCGTGGTAGCCGCGCGCACTCATCCCGTCGAGAACCGCGTGGGCGACGATGTCGTCGAACGCGATGATGAGTTCGCCGGGCTGGTGGTCCATCGCGCCCACCAGGCTGCGAGCGTCCTGGTAGGTGGGCTCAGCCAGGCGAAGGCGCCGGTAGCTCAGCGAGTGGCGGGCCGCCTCGGCCCGCACGCTGGCCTCCCGTTCGGTGTTGGGCCACCACCGTTCCTCGCTGCCGACGTACGCCACTCCCGAGATCCCGTGACGTACGCCGTCAGCAACGGCGTCGGCAATAGCCTGCGCTGCGGAGACGAGCACCGTCGACAAGCCGGCGACCTGGGCATTGATCAACACCGTGGGCACCTGCTCCGCCACGTCGTTCACGTGTGCCTTCGACATCCGCGGGGACGCCAGGATGAGTCCGGCGACGTCCCGGCTCACCACGGCCGCGAGCTGTCGCTCACGCGCGGCACTGTGCTCGCTGCTGAGGATGTAGAGCGAGTACCCCTTCTCCTCGGCAGTGAGCTGGGCAGCGTGGACGAGTGGGGGGAAGAAGGGGTTAGAGAGGTCGGGGACGATCAGTCCCAATGCCGATGGTCGGCCGGTGCTCAGTGCCTTGGCGAACCGGTTGTGCCGGAAGCCGAGCCGGTCGGCTGCCGCCTTCACTCGAGCGACGGTGTCCTCACGCAACAGGTGCGGGTGGTTGAACGCCCGCGACGCCGTCGACGAGGACACCCCCGCGGCCTTGGCGACGTCGGCGATCGTCACCGGCGCTGGGCGCGGCGCGCGCGGGCCTCCAGCTCTGCTCATCTGCCGACTCAGCTCCGACCTGGGGTGACGGACGCCATCGGCGTAAGCTCCGAGTCCCACAGGACGAGGTTCGCAGGTGCGCCGGGGGTGATCGTTCCTACGCTAGCGGCGCCGGCGAGCTCTCCGAGGAGGCGCCCGGGCACACGCGTGGCCATGGCGAAGACGTCGGGCACCGCCAGCTGCGTGCGCGAGGCAGCGAAACGCACGCAGTCCGCGAGCGACACCGCGGAGCCGGCAAGCAGCCGCTCGTCGTCGGCGAGCGAGAGGCGCCTGTCCGCCGAAAGGACCACCTCTCCCCCGACCGCGGTGGTGTAGCGACCTGCTGGGGACCCGGCGAGGGCGACCGAGTCAGAGACGAGGAAGCAGTGGTCCACGGCCTTGGCGCGCACGACGCTCTCCAGCACGGCCGCCGGGAGGTGGTGGCCGTCGGCGATGAGTCCCGCGTCCATGGTGCGGTCGGCGATCTGTTCCCACAGCAGGTTCGGGTGGCGCGGGATCTCAGACTTCACGCCGTTGCCGAGGTGGGTGGACAGGGTGGCGCCCGCGACGGAGGCCGCGGCGACCTGCTCTGCGGTGGCGTGGGTGTGCCCGACTGCGACATGCACCCCCAGGCGGCGCAGGGCTGAGATCTGCGCGGCGGCGTCGTCCCCGTGCGGTGAGACGGTGAGGTAGCCGATCGGGAAGATCTCCTGCCAGCGCCGAACCTCGTCCACGGAGATGTCGCGGACGTGGTCGCGCTCGTGCGCACCGCGCGGGCCGTCGAGCGGGGAGATGAACGGCCCCTCGATGTGGGCGCAGCGGACGGCCGCCGCCACCGCGGGGTCCTGCGCCACCGCGGCAGCCAGCGTCCGCAGGATCTCGGCGATGTGCTCGTGGCTCTGCGTGATGACCGTGGGCACCCAGGTACCGGTGCCGTGGTCGGCCAGCGCCCTCGTCATCCGGGAGACGTCGTCGACGGTGAGGTCGGCGGCGTTGACGTCGATCCCGCCGAACCCATTGACCTGGAGGTCCACCAAGCCGTGACTGAGCCACGGCAGCTCGGCGGCCGTGGCGATCAGCTCGAGCTGCTCGACGACGCCGGAATGCACGGTGACTCGCACGCCCCGACCGGTGAGGACGTCACGGCCCTCGTACACGTCACTCGACACGGCTCAGCGCCTCCAGGTCAGCCACCACGGTGACGTCGGAGTGGTTCTTCAGCGCGGTCGCCGGCACCTGGTCGGTCACTGCGTTCTCCAACATCGCCTTCATCGCCTCCGCCTTGGCGGCCCCGAGGACCGAGCACACGACAGTACGCGAGGCCAGGATCCGCGGGACGGTGAGGGTGATGGCGTACCGGGGCACAGCCGACAGCGCCGGGAACAGGCCCTCGTCGACCTGCTGTGCTCGCGACGCCTCGGCGAGCTCGATGTACCGCACCGGCTCCGGGTCCTCCAGGTCCGCACCCGGGTCGTTGAACGCGAGGTGGCCGTTGATGCCGATGCCGCACAGCACGAGGTCGAAGTCGCCGGCCGGCAGCGCCGCCGCGTAGGCCGACGCGGTCTCCTGCGGCGCCCCTGATGCGGGAATCCGCTCGAAGGTCGCCCGGTTCCCCTCGGGCAGGCGCGCGAAGTAGTTGTCCTCGAGCCACCTCCCGAACGCTTGGGGCGCACCGGGCTCCAGGCCCACGTACTCGTCCATGTGGAAGTAGCGCACCGGTCGGGCGTGGATGTCGGCGCCGGTGAGTGCCTGGAGCACCGGCAGCTGGCTGGGGGCCGCCGCGAGAAGGACCGTGGCCTCGCGGCCCTGCTCGTGTGCCCGGGAGATCGCCTCTGCGGCGATCCTGGCTCCGGCCGTGCCGAGCTCGGCATGAGTGCGGTTGCGAATGAGGTCAAGCATGGTGTCCACCTAGTGCTCAGAGGTAACGGATACGGCCCTTGAACCGGTCGACGAGCTTGGCATTCGCCGCATCGCCGCCCGGTGCGTTCCCGCTGGTCCACACGGCCGGGCGACCGCCCTCGGCCAGGACGCGCTCGATCGTGAGCATCTGGATGGCGTTCATGAGGAAGGCGTTGGCGAAAGTGGACACCGCCCCAGCGTTCGGCACGTCGCCGTCGAAGGTGATGACCGCATCGCCCACCGGCACGAGAGAGTCGAGGAACAGGTCGGCCAGATCGTGCAGGTTCTGCTTGGAGGGGTGACGGGCGGGGTGGTCGGCTGCGATGGTCTCGGCGTGCTGACGGGAGCTGACGCCGACGACGGTGGCCCCCAGCTCCCTGGCGCGCATCGTCGAGTCGATCACCGCGGAGTTCATCCCGTACGAGTTGACGACGAGGATGAGGTCTCCCTCGCCCAGTCCGGAGTTGTCGATGACGATCCGGCCGTAGCCGGGTGTGCGCTCCATGGACATCGATCGCAGCGCACCGCTGGAGAGCATGGTGCCCTCGTCGAGGATGGCGGCGATGTTCATCAAGCCGCCGGCCCGGAAGAACGCCTCCTGGCTGGCGATGTTGGCGTGGCCACCGGGGCCGTACACGTAGATGAGCTTGTCTTCCTGGACGCGCCGTGCGGTCTCGTCGATGACCCGTGGCAATACCTCGCTGTTGACCTCGATGACCTGTCCCAGCATGGACGTGACGTAGTCGTAGTACGTGTTGAGCATTGTCGTTCCTTTCGTTGTCGCGGTGTCGCGATCAGAAGAGCAGGCCCGGTAGCCCGATGGTGAGAGCCGGAATGAAGGTCGTGAGGATGACCACCACCATGTAGACGGTGATGAAGGGCGCCGCCTCCTTGACCAGCGGCACGAAGGAGACCCTGGCGAGCTTCGTCGTGACGAAGAGCAGGGCGCCCACCGGAGGGGTGATCAGCCCGACCATGAGGTTGACGACGATCATCGCCGAGTAGTGGATCGGGTCGATCCCCAGCGCGATCGCGGTGGGTAGCAGCACCGGTACGAAGATGAGGATCGCCGGGATGGCGTCCATGATCATGCCGAGCACCAGGAAGAACAGCATGGTGAGCAGCAGGAACGTGAACACTCCCAGGCCGGCGTCCTTCACGAAGGCGTCGATGCGCGTCCCGAGGCGGGTCAGCGCCACGATGTAGGTGAACCCCCCGACGGCAGCGAAGATCATCATGATGGTCGCGGAGAACAGCGCGGTGTGCGTGAATACGTCGAAGGTCGACCGTAGGTTCAGCGTCCGGTAGATGAGGCCGAGCAGCAGCACGTACGCCGAGGCGAGGATGGAGATCTCGGTGACGGTCGCGAATCCGCCGATCACGCCGACGAGGATGAGCAACGGGGTGAGCAGCGCGGGCAGCGCCCGAAGGGTGACGGCGAGCAGGCCATCCTTCCGGTACGGGTTGACCGCCTCGGTGTCCGGGATCCGCTCGGTCCCGCGGCTGCGGAGGACCACGACGGCGATCAGGCCGACGATGAGCAGGATGCCTGGCCCGAGGCCCGCGATGAACAGCTGCCCGACCGACAACGAGGTGACGAGGGCGACGAACACCATCGGCACGCTCGGCGGGATCACGGGGCCGAGTACTGCCGAGGACGCGACCACCGCCGCGGAGAACTCCTGGCGATATCCCGAGCGCCGCATCATCGGCAGCATCGCCGAGCCGATCATCGACGCGGCGGCCGGTGCGGAACCACTGACCGAGGAGGCAAAGGCGCTCGCCCCGATGACCGTGTGCGCCAGGCCGCCCTTGATTCCCCCGATGAAGTACATGAGGAATGCCACGATCCGCTCCGTCAAGCCGGCCTTGGACATGAGCGAGCCCATGAGGATGAAGAACGGGATGGCGAGCAGCTCGTAGGAGTCGACGCCGGCAGCCATCTGGGTGGGCAGTGCGGTGGCCGAGCCGAAATCTCCGAGGACCAGCGTGACGAGCACCGCGATGAGCATCGCGAGGAAGATGGGCGAACCCAGCGCCATCAGCAGGAACATCACGACGAAGAGCACAGCGATTTCCATCATCGTGCGTCACCTCCTTCGGCAGCCACGATCGGTGCGGACTCGGGTGGACGGATGTTCATGAGCAGACCGAACAGCACCATGAAGAATCCGAGGGCCGGGACAGCCAGGTAGGCATATCCGGTGGGAATCCCGAGCTGGATGTACTGGATGTTCATGCGTTCCATCCCGACGACGACGCCGGAGACCAGGAGGACGAAACCGATCCCGATCTCGGCAGCGCGTGTGAGGTAGGCGGACACGGCGCGAAACTTCTCTGGTGCGCGCTCCACCACGAAGTCGACGATGAGGTGTTCGCGCAGCCCGACCGCCGCTGAGGCGCCGAGCATGATCACCCAGGTGATCAATAGTCGGCTGAGGTCATTGACCCAGATCCATCCGCCCATGAGCGGCCGAGCGCCGATCTGAAGGACGTTCACCAGGAAGAGCACGAGCAGCAGGGCGCCGGCGAGGGCGGCAAGCCCGTGCGAGATGCGTCTGACGAGGGTTTCACGCCTCGTGCGCCCTGGGCCGGTGGGGCCAGGCACTTCGGAGTCCACTTCGTCTCCTAACGGTCGGACGTTTGCGCAAGCGCTTGCAGCAGCTATCGGGTCCTCGACCCGAGGCTGCGATGGGCAGGACTATCGGCCGGCGAGCGGGCCCCGGGCCCCCGGCATCGAGGCCCGCTCGTCATGCGCGGTGCTTGTCAGCTGGCATCCGCGTGCTGGCCAGCCAGCTCCTGCACCATCTCGAGGGTGCCCTCGGGCCACATGTCGCCGTCGAACTGGTCGAACTCGCCGTCGAGGGCCTCACGGAAGGCATCCATGTCCACGTCGACGACGGTCATGTTCTCCTCGATGACCTCCATCGCGGAGTCGATCTCGGCTCGGGTCGCCTCCGTGACGTCCTCGCCGGCCTGCTCCATCTCCTCCTCGAGGATCGTGCGGTGGTCGTCGCACAGGCCCTGCCAGAGGTCGTCGTTGAAGTACCACGCGCGCACGTCCCGGATGTAGTCCGTGGGCATGTAGTAGTCCTGGACCTCGAAGATGCTGTTGTTGACGACGGCGATCGAGCCGGTCTCCTGAGCGTCCACGACTCCCTGGCGCAGCGAGAAGTAGAGGTCGGACAGGGCGATGACCTGAGGCTGAGCGCCGAGCGCGACGGCAAATGCCTGCGGGATCGGAGCATCGGCGATCCTGATCTTCAGGCCCTCCATGTCCGCCGGCGTCTCCACGGGGCGGCTCGCGGTCAGGGCCCGGGGCTCGTTGTCCCCCGACGCCTCGACAACCCGCACACCGGTTGCCTCGGCGGCCTCGTCGAAGAGCTCGGCGAACTCCTCGGTGTCCAGTACCGCCTTGAACTGCTCATAGCTGTCCCACAGGAACGGCACGGTCAGGGCGGTGAACGCCTCGGCGCCGGCCAGCGCGGAGTACGTGGAGATGGTCTCGTAGTAGACGTCGATCTCCCCGCTCGCGACCCCCGCGTAAGCATCGTTCATGTCGCCGAGCTGACTGTCCGGGAAGATCTGGATATCCAGGTCGCCATCGGTACGTTCGGCGACGCGCTCCGCCAGCTCCTGGGCCGCAATCGTGCCCGGGTCGTTGGCGGTACGGATCATCGCGACTCGGATCGATCGCGGTTCGCACTGTGCTCCGTCCGCGTCAGAGCTGCCGCCCCCGCCGCCGTCCGAACCGGTCAGGAAGCCACAGCCGGTCAGGGCGAGGGCGCCCGCGGTCGCTACCGTCAGAACCTTCAGTCGTCGCATTGTCCCTACCTCCTTGTTGGGTGCTCGGCACACTGACATGCAAGCGCTTGCACGTCAAGACTTCGAGTGCACGGACTCAGCCGACGGCCTGACATCTGTCGACGGACCTCGGGCTCCGGCTCGGCGCGGCAGGAATCCGCCCAGGCATACTGACAACGACCGGCAACGCCGACCGAGGACGACGATGGCAGATGTATCGCGCGCCGCGGAGCTGTGGCGCCGCTGGGTCGACGAGGGCGTCATCCGTCCCGGCGACTACGACACCGACCTGCTCGACGCCGTCAATCCGCTCGTCGCCCCGGGCACCAGCCTGACCGTGCCCGACGTCGGTGCCGCGCTCGAGGAGTCGGCCGCGAGCGCGCGTGACCTCATCCGGGCGGTCGTGCCGCTCATCAGCTCTTTCGCCGGGATGATGCGGGACCTGCTGGACCTGTACGCCCGTGTCGGGGCCACCCAGGCCACCGGCGGCAACCTTCGTATCCAGTACGAGTTCGAGGACGGGAACGTCGTCGACGACTCGCTGGCCGCGTTCCGTACCCAGGTCGAGACCGTCGAGGAGGCGGCTCGGCGGCTGCCGTGGCTGGTGTTCCCGCGGTCGCGCGCCTTCGAGAGTCCGCTGCGCCGGCTGGAGCGGGTAGAGACTGAGCTCTCCCGCGCGGTCACCTCTCTCGACAACGACGTCGTCTGGGCCGACGACGACGCCGTGGCTCACCCGGGCACGACCGGCCTGCCGGAGGTCGATGCGGTCATCGACGACTGGTGGCACCTGGCCGTCACCTGCCGAGACGTCCTCAGGTCCGTCGCCGACGATCCCTTCTCGGTACCCACGCCCCGTGACGACGCACCCCAGATCCAGGTCGATCTCGCTCAGGCAGCGACCGACCACTGGCCGGCGTCCCAGATGAAGGCGGTGCACGGGCTGGCCGAGGTCAGCCGGCAGGGCAGCCCACCGGCACCAGGGAAGCTGCAAGCCACGGCGAGGTGGCTGGACAGGTTCTGGGTGGAGTCGCCGGCCGACGAGATGGCTGCCGCTCTCGCCGACGTGCTGTCGCTGCCGTCGTGGGGACGCCGGCACGAGCTGTACGCAGCCTGGGTCCTCACGCAGCTCGACGCAGCGCTGCCAGGCCGGCTGGAGATCGACGTCGTCGACGGCGCGATCCGGTTCCCGTTCTCGGCCACCAGGATCGCCACGCTCGATGTCGCCGGAGACGACGGCGGCCCGCGCCGGGTGGAGCTGTGGAGCGAGCTGCGCTCGGCAGCCGATGACCTCGCCGGTGAGGGCCGGACGAACGCCATCCAGCCGGACTACGTCTTCCTCGATCCGGCCGCCGGCGCCCCGGCAGGTGCCGTCCTCGCCGTCGAGGTGAAGCAGTACCTGCGGTCGGCGCTGCGAAACCCCGGCCTGGCGCTGCGCGACTACGCGCACTCGCTGCCTTCGGCCACCGTTCTGCTCGTTGCGCACGGGCCGCTCAGCCCCCGGGTCACCACCCTGACTCGGGAGGAGGACGTGGACCGGGTCGCGGCCTTTGCCCACGTACGACCTACTGTCGGGTCTCGTTGCGAGTCGTTTCGCGCCGCCGTCACCGGGGTCCTTCCCCCGCCACCGCCACCGCCACCGCCGTCCCAGCCGTCCGACGCCGCGCGACCGTTGTCAGGAACCGCTGTCCCGGGCGTCGTGGCCGACACCGACGGCATCCGGTTCTCGCTGCGGTGGGACCCGGCGGTGCACGACCTCGACCTGCACGCCCGCCGGCTCGCCACCGACGAGCGCATCTCGTTCATCAACCTGAGGGAGTCCTGGGGACGCCTCGAGCGCGACACGCGTGACGGCGGACCGGAGGAGCTCACGCTGCTCCCGACCCCCGGTGGCATCGACCTGACGGTTCAGGTGTATTCCGGAGCGGAGTCGGTCGTGCAGGCAACTGCCACGCTCGACGTGACAGCCGAGGCATCGACGGTCCGTCTTATACCGGCCGCCGGAACCGGCCGGGAGTGGCACGTGGGGCACCTTCGGCCTGACGGAAGCTTCGTCCCCGGTGTCCAGACCGTCACGAGGCTCGGGGCCGTTGAGAGCTGACGGCCACCTGGCCCGCCAACGCAACCGACGCGTTGACAATCCTGCTCTCGACGACAGGGGAACGAGGGGCCGGCGCAGGTGGCGCGTTGACAATCCAGCTGTCGGCGACGAGATGGGGCGCTTTAGAGGAACTCCTCCTGGGAGCGGCCATCGGCGTAGCCGTCGGTGCCGGGCCAGCTCGCCCCGTGGCTCAGGCCTGCGCCGGCCGCGAGCTCCTTGATCGTCGAGCCCTCGTCGGTGGTCAGCAGTGTTGACCGTGCCGCGATCTGTGTTCCGGTACCCATGTGATCGTCCTTCGCCAGCTGAGCCGGCACCGCCCGATGCCGCCGACACAAGTCGACAACAGCACAGGTGTCGCGCGCACCCTGCGGAGGGCCGAGAGTCTGCTCCTACTTTCGAAGGAGAGTGGTGGTTAGTCGGCAGGGCGACAGTCAGTCGTGCCGACTAACGACCATGCGCTGGCGCCACAGCAGGGCGACAACGCCGGCCGCGAGCAGAGCCGCGACGCCACCAAGCATCCCGGCCAGGTCGGCGCCGGTGCTGGGAAGGGTGCCGGGCTCCGACTGTGCCGGACCGTCGACGCCATCAGTGCCCGGCTGTCCGGGCGCCGAGCCGCTCTCGGTCGGGCCCGGCTCACCGTCCGGCGCTGCCGGCCCCGGGAGCGTGCCGCTGCTGACGCCTTCGTCGGTCGGTGGCACCTCTGGTCCGCCCGGGGTCGCCCGCTCCGGAACCGTGACGACGATCCGCTGATACTGCTCGGAGGTGGTGCCCTCCGTGACGTCTGCGTGCGCAGGGGCGACGCCGCCGATGGCAATGATGAGACCGGCCGCTGTAGCCGCCGCTGCGAGCCCCCGCCCGGGACCCGCAGAAGAATACGAAGGTGTCACACTTCTCCATTGATCGTGACCTCGAGGTGGAGCTAGTCGGTGACTGTAGCAGCGGGCAGCAGGCTGGCGGATGGTCGGCGCCGCCGGACGCCGCAGCGCACGGCTCGCCGGCTCAGTACCGTGGGCGTCGACGAGGCCGCTCCCCCGGGCGGCAGCACCGCACCCGAGGAGCAGCAGACGTGGCAGCAACCGACTTCGACGCCATCACGATCGAGCAGCTGAGGGCGGCCGGCAGCACGAAGTGGACGATGTTCCCCGACGCGATCGGGGCGTTCATCGCCGAGATGGACTTCGGGGTCCCGCCGCAGGTCGCTGATGTCGTCCAGCAGGCCGCCGACTCCGGCGCCATGGGCTACCTGCCCGCAGCGGACCGGACCGCCGCCAAGCGTGCCACCGCCCAGTGGCTGGACCGCGGCTTCGGCTGGCAGGTGCCGCAGGAGCACGTCTTCCTGCTGCCGGACGTGCTGTCCTCGATGCGGATCGCGATCCAGCGCTTCACCCCACCGGGCTCCCCCGTCATCATCCCCACCCCGGCCTACATGCCCTTCCTCACCGTCACCCCGGCGATGGACCGCGAAGTCATCGAGGTCCCCTCCCTCCTGGACGACGACGGCCGCTACCACCTCGACCTGGCCGGCATCGACGCCGCGTTCGCCGCCGGCGCCGGGCTGCTCGTGCTGTGCAACCCGTGGAACCCGGTCGGTCGCGTGCTGTCCCGTGACGAGCTGCTCGAGGTGGCCGAGGTGGTCGAGCGCCACGGCGGACGGGTCTTCGCCGACGAGATCCACGCCCCGCTCGTCCTCGACGACCTCCCCCACATCCCCTACGCGTCGCTCGACGAGCGCACCGCCGGGCACACCATCACCGCGGTCGCCGCGTCGAAGGGCTGGAACGTCCCGGGCCTCAAGTGCGGCCAGATGATCCTGTCCAACCCCGACGACGTCGCCGCCTTCGCCCCGTACGCCACCGACGCCGGCGACACCGTCGGCCTGCTCGGCGGCCGCGCCGCCGTCGCCGCCTACGACCACGGCCAAGAGTGGCTCGACGACGTCGTCACCTACCTGCGCGGCAACCGCGACCTGCTCACCGAGATGGTCGAGCAGATCCCCGGAGTCACCCTCAGCCCGGTCGAGGGCACCTACATCGCCTGGCTCGACTGCCGCGAGCTGGACGTCCCCGGCAGCGCCGCGACGTTCTTCCGCACCAAGGCCGGCGTCGCGCTCACCGACGGCTCCAGCTGTGGCGGCGCCGGTGAAGGCTTCGTCCGGCTCATCTTCGCCATACCGCGGCCCATCCTCCGCCAGGCGCTGGAGCAGATGCGAGACGCGGTGCTGGCCGTAAAGGACTGACTGCCCTCACCACCGCACTGACGCGCACCTCCCGGCCACGCCGGGTTCATCCGCGGTTCTCCGGCACGTCATGACGCTCAGGTTGAGTCGAAGGGCCCTGTCCCCTCCAGAGAGGCAGTCATGCCCCTTCGACCCACCGGACCGCGCCGCCTCCTGGCCGCGACCCTCGGCGCCGCCGTCGTCACCGGCGCCGCCGTCGTCACCGGCGGAGCCGTCGCGCCCACGGTCGCCGCCGCCACCGCAGACGACGCCCGCACCAACGTCATCCTCCTCATCGCCGACGGCATGGGCTACAACCACGTCGACGTCGCCAGCCTGTGGCAGCACGGAGTCGCCGCCTACCAGGACGCCGACGGCAACGTCCACCTGTCCGGCCACGGCTCGGACAGCGAGAACAGCCAGGTCTACCAGGACTTCCCGGTCCAGCTCGGCGTCGAGACCGGCGAGGTCCGCAGCCCTTCCTACGCCGCTGTCGACCCGTGGGCAGGGCCGGCGAACGTCACCCGGGACCACCCCGACGGACGCATCACCGTCACCGACTCGGCGGCCGCCTCCACGGCCCTGTCGACCGGGGTCCAGACCCGTAGCCGCCACCTCGGCATCGACGCCGACGAGCAGCCGCTCGTCAACATGGTCGACGTCGCCAGCAGCGCGGGCCTGGCCACCGGCGTGGCCAGCTCCGCACAGCTGTGGACCGACACCAACGCCGGCTTCGCGGTGCGGACCACCGATCGCGACACCCAGGGCATCGTCGACCAGCTCCTCGGGCACGAGGACCTCGACGTCCTCATGGGTACCGGCCACCCGGAGTTCAACAACGACGGCACCCCCAAGGGCTCGTTCTGGAGCCGCTACATCGACCCGCAGGACTGGACCGCGCTGCGCGCCGGCGACGCCGCCGCGGCCGGCCTGGCGGACTGGACCCTCATCGACGAGCGCAGCGACTTCCAGGCACTCGCCGAGGGCGAGACGCCCGAGCGGGTCCTCGGCATCGCCCAGACCGACGGCACGCTGTTCCACGACCGGCCCGGGGACCGCGAGGTCCCGTTCGCCGCGCCCCGTGCAGAGAACGTCGCACGGCTGCCGGAGATGACGGCGGGTGCCCTCAACACGCTCCACAACGCCTCGGACGAGGGCTTCTTCCTCATGGCCGAGGTCGCGACGGTCGACCACTCCGGTCATGCAGGCGAGCTCGGTCGGGCCATCGAGGCGATGGTCGACTTCAACGAGACGGTCGAGGCGGTGGTCGACTGGGTCGAGAGCGAGTCGAGCTGGGAGGAGACCACCGTCGTCGTCACCGCTGACCACGAGACCGGCAACCTCTGGGGGGCCGGCACGGTCGACAGCGGCGCCTTCGCGCCGATCACCGGCACGGCCGGCGAGCTCCCGACGGCGGAGTTCGCCGACTACACCGACGGCGAGCCCGGGGAGGAGAACCCGCACTACCACACGCTCCAGCTCGTCCCGCTCTACGCACGAGGTCCGGCCGCACCTGCGCTGGCGGCCGCAGCCACCGGCGAGGACCCCGTCCGCGGTGCCTACCTCCACCTGGCCGACATCGGCCGGACGCTCCAGGACCACCTCACCGCCCCGCCCGAGCAGCCGGAGCCGGAGCCGGAGCCGGCTCAGCGGTACGGCTTCTTCCTCAACGACGGGTGGGACGGCGTGCCCGAGCACGTCTTCCAGTACGGCCGGCACACCGACGAGGTGCTCATCGGCGACTGGGACGGCGACGGGACCAGCTCGATCACCGTGCGGCGCGGAGATGAGTTCTTCGTCAACGACACCCCGCGCGGCGGGGAGGCGGACCGCGTCTTCCGGTACGGCCGCCCGGACGACGTGGTGCTGGTCGGCGACTGGGACGGCGACGGCACCGACACCCTCGCGGTGCGCCGCGGCAACGAGTACCACGTGAAGAACTCGCTGCACGGCGGCGACGCCGATCACACGATCGTCTACGGCCGCGCCGGTGACGAGGTGATCGCCGGCGACTGGGACGGCAACGGCACCGACACCCTGGCGGTCCGCCGTGGCGCGACCTACCACGTGAAGAACCGGATCGCCGGCGGGGACGCCGACCAGGTGTTCGCTTACGGCCGCGAGGACGACGTCACGCTCGCCGGCGACTGGGACGCGGACGGGACCGACACCTTCGCGATCCGTCGCGGCAACCAGTACCACGTGAAGAACTCGCTCGCCGGCGGGCCCGCGGACTTCATGGTCAGCTACGGCCGGGCGGCCGACGAGGTGCTGGTCGGTGACTGGGACGGGGACGGGCGCGACACGCTCGGGGTGCGCCGCACCCCGCAGAACGCGTCCTGAGTCCCACTCCACCCCACGGCACGACGCTGCCGCACCACGGGCCCGGGTTGCGGGTTGCCACTCGCACCCGGGCCCGTGGTCGATGTACCCAGCAACGCGGCCGCTACCTGGCGGAGGCCGCATTGTGGCGCGTGTCGTCCACAGCCCGGGCGCTGTCCACCGGTGCCCCGCCGAGGCCGACGGTGAACGGTGGTCGGTGGTGGGATGGGCGGCAGGCCCGATCGCCACCGCGGAGGTGAGATTGATGAGCGACGTCGTCGCGCCGCGACCGGCACCACTGCCCACGGCGGCCCAGGCCGCCGCGATCGGCTTCCTGGCACGCTACGACGGCGCGACGCTGGCGCTGTACCGCACCCACCTCCAGGTGCTGTTCACCTGGTGCGAGGAGCACGACGTGGACCCGGTGGCCCTCCAGCGGGTCCACCTGGAGATGGTTCCGGCGCTACCTGTCGGAGGGCCGGGCAACCGGGCCACGACGGTGGCCACCCGACTGACCACGATCCGCACCTTCTACCGGTTCGCGGTGATCGACGGCTACCTGGCGAGCTCCCCGGCCGACCATCTGCGCATCCCCACCGCCCACCGCGACGAGGCACGGTTGCGGGGACTGCCCCTCGTCGAGCTGTCACACAACTCCTGCGCGGAACGGTCGAGATACCTACTCAGCGCGCTCGGCGCGGCCAGCGCCGGCCTGAGCACCTGCAGCCGGGTGAGCAACTTCCCTCAGCTGTCCGAGTCTGGAGCACACCATCTGGCTGGTCGTGGCCGGTTCATCGACCGCTCGCGGCCGCCCGTGCCACCGTCCGCCCTGGTGAGCACAGTTGGAGTTGCTCAGCGTGCCGGTGCCACGGGAGTCACCGGCTGCGCAGTGCCCCACATCACCCGCCGCCCTACCTCCTGTCCACCGGCGCCGTGCCGTGACGCCCGCGGCACACGGGCCGGTGCTGGGATGGGGCGTAGCACTGACCACCACCTCGGAGATGAGGCTCATGACCGACGTCGTCGCGCAGCGACCGGCACCGCTGCCCACCGCGGCCCAGGCGGCCGCGATCGGCTTCCTCGCCCGCTACGCCGGTCCGACGCTGTCGCTGTACCGGACCCACCTCAAGGTGCTGTTCGCCTGGTGCGAGGAGCACGGGCTGGACCCGCTGGCGCTCGAGCGGGTCCACCTGGAGATGTTCCGGCACTACCTGACGGAGGTCCGGGGCAACCAGGCCACCACGGTCGCCAACCGGCTCGCCGCGATCCGGACCTTCTACCGGTTTGCGGTGATCGACGGCTACCTGGCGAGCTCGCCGGCCGATCACCTGCGCATCCCCACCGCCCACCGCGACGAGTCACGGCTGCGGGGACTGACCCGCGTCGAGCTGGCTACGTTGCTGGAGGTCGCCCGCGCCACCGACGCCCGCCGCTGGGCACTGGTCTCGCTACTGGGGCTGCTGGGGCTGCGGGTCAGCGAGGCCTGCTCGGTGCAGGTGGAAAGCACCAGAGGCCAGGCCGGGGAGCACCGCACCGTCTCGTTCGTCGGCAAGGGTGCGAGGCCGGCGACGATGCCGCTCCCGGCCCCGGTGGCCAGCGCGATCGATGCCGCCGCCGAGGACAGGGACACCGGCCCGTTGTTCGTCCGTGACGACGGGAGCCAGCTCGACCGGCGCACCGCCCACCGGTGGATCAGGGCGCTGGGCGCGCACGCCGGCCTCGGCGATCGGCTCCACCCGCACATGCTGCGCCACACCATGGTCACCCTCGCGCTGGACGCCGGGGTGCCGCTGCGCGACGTGCAGGCCGCCGCCCGGCACGCCGACCCGCGGCTGACCGAGCGCTACGACCGCCAGCGAGGCAGCTTCGACCACCACGCCGCCCACGCCCTTGTGGCCTACGTCGCCGGCGCCACCGACCCTGACCAGCGCCCGTGAGGGCTCGCCGGTGGGACGCTCGGCTCGGCTACCGCCGGTACCGGTGCCGACGGCGGCCGGGCGGTTCTCGTCGCGCCTGCTCGGCTCGATGTCGGCGGCGCCGGCTCGTGCCCCGCCCGAGCCCGACCTGCGCTCCTCGCCGCCCCAGCCTCGCCCAGTCCTTCGACGAGCTGACGTCGAAGGAGAAGGCGCCCGCTTCCGCGCGCGTCCTCGGGCGCCTGGATCGCCCATGCCCAGCAGCGGCTCGGCAGCGCCGGCCCGCGCCTGAGTTGGCTGGTCGCCGCGACTGTCGTCGCTGCTGGGCTCCAGCGCGCCGTCGACGAGGCGGGCGCGCCGCTGCTTCTCCTCGGTGCGGGCTGCCACCGCCCCCTGCGCCGTGTCGGTGCCTCGGCGTACAGTTGGGGCATGTCGCAGAATGTTGCCGACGTCGAACGGGCGCTGCTTGCTCTCGACCACCATGATCGTGCAGCAGTGATTCATCGCGGCCTGCGCAGCCTCGACCCCGCAGACACGACCGACGTAGATCAGAACGAGGTTGATGCCGCCTGGCGCACCGAGCTGCGGCGACGCCTCGACGACATCGAGAGCGGCAAGGTCGAGCTGCTCGACGTCGACGAGTCGCACGCCCAGTTGCGCGCCGAGTTGGCGGCACAGCGCAGGTGACGCTGAGCAAACGCGAGCATCCCGAGGCCCGCGACGAACTCCGCGAGGCCGCGAACTGGTACGACGCCGAGGAGCCCGGGCTGGGCGACGACTTCTTCGACGCCATCGACGAAACCCTGCGATACCTGCTCGACTGGCCGCTATCAGCGCCGGTCATCCCGGGCTGGGAAGGTGCTCCGCCGGTACGAAGCCTGCGAGTGCGCGTGTTTCCGTACCGCGTGCTGTATTACGTCACCGATACGAGCGTCGTGGTCCTCGCCTACGCGCATCAACGACGCAAGCCGGAATACTGGCAGCACCGACTCCACAGCTGACTCCTGCCGTCGCTGCCAGCGGTCAGTCGCTGGTGGTGGTGTCGTTAGTTTCGACAGGAGAAGCCCGCGCTCGGCGATCTCACGCTGGCGTCCCGCGTTGGCAGCCGGGTCCTTCAGTCGCAGGAGAGGCGGACAGCGCACCGTCGCCGAAGGAGTGCCGGAGGTCCACAGCACTGCCACCGGCCACCGGTGCCCACTGGGCCCGGCATAGGGACACCCCGCCGACCGCGCCAAGCTCGACAGGGGCTGGAATACCCGACGATGCCGCTCCCCCGGGCGGCAGCACCGGCACCCGAGGAGCAGCGCACCTGGCAGCAACCAACTTCGACGCCATCACCATCGAGCAGCTGAGGGCGACCGGCAGCACGAAGTGGACGATGTTCCCCGAGTCGATCGGGGCGTTCATCGCCGAGATGGATGCTCATCATCGGCGCGGCGCTCACCGCGTTCTGGACCTACGAACGCACTGTGCCAGACACGTTCTCGCGGGAGTTCTCCATCGCTCTGCTCGGTGCCGTGATCACTCTCGTGCCGGCCGCTGGTCTGGCCGCGCTGGCGTTGCTCGAGCAGTGGCGGCGCGCCCGGGAGATCGAGATCCTCACTCGGTTCGCGGGCGAGACGTGGCAACGACGGGCCATCCGTGCTGGATGGATGGAGATTCCCGGCATCGTCGTTATCGCGTCGGGCAACGACCACAGCGAGTGGACCGACAAGGTCGACGTCGAGTTCACGGACTGGGCGGCACCGCGCCCTCTCGATGACGACGTGCAGCAGGTCGTCATTGCCCGCATCCCCGAGCTGATCGATCGAGCTGCGCGGACGCATGCGCCGTTCACCGACGACGACTGCGTCGACCTCGTCATCGCGCGGGTCGAGCTACACCGCGACGCCGCCGGTCGCCGACGCCCGCTGTACCGCCTGACTCCGGCACCCATGACCTACTTCCCGTTCGCCGCGACGGGCGCCGAGCTCGACCTTCCCCACGGCGAGGGCGGTATGACCCTGCGCCATCGGTTCGGTCCGGATATCCAGAACCTGCCGGAGGTCGCCGCCTTGCCCGTCCCGGCCAAGGTGGGCTCCGGGACTCTCGTCGTCTCTTCCGACCGGCGGCTGGTCCTTGGGGTACGCGGCAGCACCATGATCGCCGGGCGACACGAGAGTAGGGACGGCCGCAGCCTTGTCCACGTCGTCGCCGAGGGCGCCACCCCCGACGACGTCGATCGCCACGGACGGTTCGATCCGCTCGTCACTGCGCGCCGAGGGGTGCTCGAGGAGGTAGGGATCGGCGACTCGTCCGAAGAGGTCGGCCGGATCACCAAACTCGTCCGCACCGGCTTCTACCTGGACCAGCAGCGCTGGCAGCCGTGCTTCGCGAACATC
This sequence comes from Georgenia sunbinii, assembly GCF_036421875.1. Classification (NCBI taxonomy): domain Bacteria; kingdom Bacillati; phylum Actinomycetota; class Actinomycetes; order Allobogoriellales; family Allobogoriellaceae; genus Georgenia; species Georgenia sunbinii. Next base: position 21,653 of record NZ_JAZGOL010000011.1, read on the forward strand.
GCCTACGTCGACCTCACCTGGGACGAGATCCAGACGGCTGCGCCGGCCGCGCAGCACTCGTGGGAGGTGGAACGGTACTTGTCGTTGCCGTTCGACATCGCCCACCCGGGTGTTCGGCGGTTGCTCCTCGACAGCCACCCGGACCTCGCGCTGGCATCGAACCATGCCGCAGCCGTGCTCTGGTTCGCGCTCCTCTACGAGCACGGCTTCACCGTTATGCGCGACCTGCTCTCGCGAGCCGTCGCAGACGACCCGCCGGCCCGGCCCCAGCCGTAAGCCTCACCGCTTCACGACATTGCCACACGGGGCGGCCCACACCGCGCCCCGTCGGACGTCCAGACCCACGCGCGAGTGCCAGACAAACCTGGACATTGCCTGTGAGCAGCCCCACCAACTCGGCAACATCGCCGCCCGTCGACTACTCTCGACAACGGACGCACGCGCCGCTAGGCGCGGGCCGGGGGGCAGGCGTCCGACAGGGCCGGGCGTGCCCGTAATTCTAGAGGAGTGGTGTCGTGGCCGGCGGGGGCGTGGCTCGACGAACGATCATCGTGTTGTGGGACTGGCTGGCATGGCTGCTAGCAGTCTTTGTCATCGTGGCGACTCGCTACGAGTTCTATCTCAACGAACCGCAGTGGGCATCTCTCATCGCCTACTCGGTCATCGCGTGCCTGACTCAACTGGTCGTGGGCACCCTACTGAAGCTCTACCGCGGCAAGTACCGCGTGGGCACGTTCGAGGAGGCGCTCGGGCTGCTGCTCACCACGACGTTCAGCGGACTGATCCTCATTGTCGGCTTCCTCGTGTTCGTGCCGTTCGAGCAGTTCCCGCGTGGCGTGGCCTTCCTCGCGCCTGCGCTAGCGCTCCTGCTGATGGCCGCCGGACGCTGGTGCTTCCGGGCCTGGCGCACCTCTCGACGGCCCCATCACGCGGACGCAGAGAAGGTGCTCATCTACGGCGCCGGTGACGCCGGCTACCAGCTGCTGCGGCTGATGCAGATGGACACCGCCTCGCCTTACCGTGCCGTGGGCCTCATTGACGACGACCCTGCCAAGCGCCATCTCACCCTCCTCGGCGCCCGCGTCCTCGGCGGGCGAGCGAATCTTGTCGAGCAGGCCCAGCGGAACGGGGTCAGCGCGATCATCCTGACCATCTCCCGCGCGGACAGCGCGATGATTCGGGAGGTTGCGGATCTGGTCGAAGGCGCGGGGATGAAGTTCTTCCTCCTGCCGCCGGTGAGCCAGATCCTCGGTGGCCAGGTGAGGCTCAGTGACGTCAAGGAGGTCGATATTGCTGACATCCTCGGCCGTCGCCAGGTTGACACCGACATCGGCGAGATCGCCGGCTACCTGACCAACAAGCGGGTGCTCGTCACCGGTGCGGGCGGTTCCATCGGTTCCGAGCTCGCCCGTCAGGTGCACAAATTCGGGCCGGCCGAACTCATCCTTCTCGACCGCGACGAGTCGGCACTCCACGGGGTGCAGCTCTCGATCTACGGCCAAGCCCTACTGGACACGCCAGACGTCGTGCTGGGCAGCATCAGGGACAAGGCCGCGATGCGTCAGGTCTTCGAGGACCACCGCCCACATGTCGTCTTCCATGCGGCGGCGCTCAAACATCTTCCGATGCTCGAGCAGTACCCGTGGGAGGGCTGGAAGACCAACGTGCACGGCACGCAGATCCTTCTCGACCTAGCCGCAGAGTATGGGGTCGAGAAGTTCGTCAACATCTCTACCGACAAGGCCGCCGCGCCCACGAGCGTCCTCGGCAAGACCAAACGGCTTGCCGAGCAGCTCACCTCTTGGTATGGCCAGCAGGCTTCCGGTACATACCTTTCGGTGAGATTCGGCAACGTCCTCGGTTCACGAGGATCGATGCTCCACACGTTCCGAGAGCAGATCGCGCAGGGTGGGCCGCTCACCGTGACCCACCCGGACATCACCCGCTACTTCATGACGATCCCTGAAGCGAGCGAGCTCGTCATCCAGGCTGGCGCCATCGGGAACGACAGTGAGGTCCTCGTGCTCGACATGGGTGAGCCAATCAAGATCTTCGACGTCGCCAAGCGACTCGTGACCCACTCGGGCGCGGACATCGACATCGTCTTCACTGGCCTACGGCCCAACGAAAAGATGCACGAGGTCCTCTTCGGCGATGAAGAGGTCGGCACCCGCCAGCAGCATCCTCTCATCACACACGTGCCGGTACCGCCGATGTCGCCCACCGATGTTGCAGCCATCGAGCACCACTACGACAACCTCGCCAAGCAAACTGTCGATCCCCAACCTGCCGGAGCCGCTCGGTGAACGACCGCATCCTCCTGTCCCCGCCTGACACCGGGCCAGCCGAAGAAGAGGCCGTTCTCCGAGCGATGCGATCAGGTTGGATCGCCCCGCTAGGTCCTGAGGTAGATGCCTTCGAAGCCGAGATCGCCCAGTACACAGGCCGGCAGCACGCTGTAGCACTCGCGTCAGGTACAGCGGCGCTCCACCTCGCACTGCTGAACATGGGGGTCGGCCCAGGCGACTACGTCGTCACGGCCACCATGACGTTCGCCGCCACCGCGAACGCCATCACCTACACCGGCGCTCGCCCCGTATTCGTAGACTGCGACGATACCGGCAACATCGATGTCTCACTCCTGGAGCATGCACTCGACGATCTGGAATCCCAAGGAAAGCACGTCGCAGCGATACTTCCGGTCGACCTTCTAGGGAAGGTGGCCGACTACTACGCAATCGGCCACCTCGCACAGCGAGCGGGCATCCCGGTGCTAGCTGACGCCGCTGAGTCTTTGGGCGCCACCCGCAATGGCGCGCCTGCTGGCAGCTTCGGAGATGCTGCGGCGATTTCATTCAATGGCAACAAAATTATGACCACATCGGGAGGAGGAATGCTACTGACCGACAACTCAGACTTCGCGGACCGTGCGCGCTATCTCGCTACACAAGCGCGGCAGCCGGTCGCGCACTACGAACACACCGATGTCGGCTACAACTATCGCCTATCGAACATCCTCGCAGCAATCGGGCGTGCGCAGCTAGACCGTCTCGATGCGATGATCGACCGCCGTCGACAGCATCGCCTCCGATACTGCGAGGCCATCGCGGACATACCCGGCGCAACTGTTTTTGGTCGCCCAGATGGCGCCGAAAGCCCTGGCCCGACACGCGACAACTTCTGGCTAACATCGGTCATCATCGATCCGGAGACCGCGGGATGGACCGCGCAGGATCTGATCGCACACTTCGGGGCCCACAACATTGAGGCTCGGCCTCTTTGGAAGCCAATGCATTTGCAGCCTATCTACCGGGACAGTCTGAACTACTCCACCGGCGTCGCCGAACGAATCTACCGCACTGGCGTGTCCTTACCTAGCGGCTCGATTATGACCGACAGGCAACTCGAACGCATCTCAAACGTCCTAAACGACTTCGAGTCGATCCACGCAAAGAACAGTACAAATCCATCAACCTTGTCCGGTCAGGACGCCCCATGACCACACCGTTGAGTACAGTACGGCCCGCGTCGAGCAGTCTTAAGCGACTGACAGACGTCACGCTGGCAATCGTGGCACTGACTCTCGGCGCGCCGGTCCTTATCGCCATCTGCTTCACACTACGAATAACTCAAAACAGCGCTGCCATATTTACTCAAGAGCGCCACGGTCTCGACGGACAGCCATTCAAGCTGTATAAGTTCCGAACCATGAAGGACATTGTAGACGCACAAGGCAGACCGCTGCCGGACGAGTTGCGGATCACGCGTAGCGGCGCATTCCTCCGACGAACAAGTCTCGACGAACTCCCGGAACTGTTCAATGTCCTCATTGGCAATATGAGTATAGTCGGGCCGCGACCTCTGCTACCACGATATACACCCTACTTTACCGCCGCAGAGCGAATCCGATTCAACACACGTCCCGGAATAACCGGCTTAGCACAGATCAACGGCCGCAACGCTGCCTCATGGGACGAACGACTCGCGTTAGATATTGAGTACGTCGCAAACTGGAGCCACCCAGCCGATGCGAAAATTGTTCTGCGTACAATAAAAGCAGTGCTTACCCAGGCAGGCGTCGAAACACTCCCTACCGCGACCATGAGAGACCTCGACGTCGAGCGAGCGGAGAGAGAGTGACACTCCGACAAGCCAGCGCTCAGGACGCCCCCTCCATCCTGCAGCTTATCCGGGAAGAGATCCTTCCAGCCGACCTGCGTCCCTACGTGCCTTACGGTCAAATCGGCGCGCACCAATACCTGACTGATCAACTGTCAATCGCCTCCGACCGCACCCGACTCATCATTGCCGCGGGTAACAACGTAGTAGGCTATATCGAGTTCCATAACCCCGCACCAAGCATAGTGTCAATTGACTATCTCGCCGTAGCTAGGACACATAGACGACTGGGCTTTGGAAGTAGACTCATCAGCACAGCAGCGAGTACTGCAACAAACGCGACCATTCGACTCGACGTTCTAACATCGAACGACGGCGCACTCGCGTTCTACCGACGTAAGGGATTCGTCCCAGTGGGATCGAAATCATGGCTAACTCGAAGATTGGCGCCACCGAACTCTCACGTTTCGCACGATAATGCAGAGAGTGAACAGCCCGCGACCATGGCCCTCGGATATGGGTTCTCCCGCGTTGGCGACTGGACCCACAAGGGACACACCGTACCAATCGGCCGTCTGGGCAATGGCATAGTTCGGGTCTACACTGAGTCGGCCCTATTTGACGATACCCTTCTAGCGGCTCTCCACTCCCAGTATCCTGACGCACGGGAAGCATTCGCCATATTCACTACAGGTCGACTTCAGGCGGCAGCCGTCACCGGAGCCTCATTAAAAGCACACTTTCAAGTCCTCGAACTGACCGGGGCGAGCCCCGGTGGATTGCAGGGCAAATGAAGTTCTCTATGGTCGACGTTTCTAGCGCCCACTGGCGGGATGCAACCTCCCTAATCCCCCATGATGTCTACCAACTTCCAGAATGGTCCGAGCTCGATAGTTTGGCCGGAAGCGGTTCCCCACGCGCTATCATCGTAGATGATGGCACGAGAAGCACGGCAATACCCGTCGTAGTACGTCGCATATCGGACACGCTATGGGATGCCTCTTCGCCATACGGCTATCCAGGGTTCGCGGCAGGTCACGGCTTCACGGCAAAAATGGCCCGGGAACTAGTTCTACATCTCTCGGAGTTCCTCCGTACTATGGGGTGCGTCAGCCTCTTTCTAAGGCTCCACCCGACCCTCAACAATGCAAGCGCCTGGCCCGATGAGTTCACTCGCCTTGTTGGAAAGACGCTGATCCTGGATCTTACAGTCTCCATCGATGAGATACAGTCCAGTATTCGCAAGGGCCATAAGAGCGATATCAAACGTGCAGTACGTGAGGGCCTCGAAGTAGTAGAAGACTCGAGCGAAGAAGCGTACAGAGAATTTCAGCGAATATACGAACAGACAATGCGTAGAGTAGACGCTGCCGACTACTACCAGTTCGATCGTGACTATTTCAATTACCTGCGAATTAATATGCGGTCAATGGTTCGCCTATATCTGGCAGTGCAAGACCACGATGTCGCCGGCGGGGCTCTCTTCCTGGAGGCGCCGAGCTCAGGCATAGTTCAATACCATCTCTCGGCTACCGCTGACCGGCACTTAGGCCTCCAACCCAGTAAGTCAATCATCCACCGTGCGATTCACGATAGCCGCGACCGCGACTTCTCACTACTGCACCTCGGTGGTGGTCTTGGTGGCAATTCTGACTCACTCTACAATTTTAAAAAGGGATTCGGCGCCACCCCTGTCGACTACAGAACCGTACAACTCATCACAAATGCCGATGCTTACCACGAACTGAGCGCAGGCACTCCCGCCGGATCATATTTTCCTACGTATCGTATGCCTTCTCAGGACTCAGAGAGCTAACCATGTCCCGAATTACATATATCCACCAGCACTTCAAGCGGCCGGACGAGGCCGGTGGCACCCGCTCGTGGGAGTTCGCCCGGAGGCTAGCCTCCGATGGACATCGCGTCACGGTGATCTGCGCTGGAGCCCAATCGCGGCGTTATGAAACCGAAGGATTCAGAGTACGACAACTCCGCGTAGCATACGCCAACAGGTTCGGCTTTCTAGCGCGGATTATGTCGTTCATCCGCTTCATGTGCGCTGCAACACTCGTCACGTTACGTGTACCTGCAGATCTCATTTATGCAACAAGCACCCCACTAACGGTTGCCATCCCAGCATTGGCCCGTCGCCTACTCATGGGAACGCCCTATATCTTCGAAGTTCGCGATCTATGGCCGGCCGTGCCGGTAAGCCTTGGCTACTTGCGGAACCCGAAAGTCATTCGCGTCGCCCAGTGCATCGAACGTCTCGCATACCGACACGCCGCAGAGATCGTGGCTTTATCACCATCGATGGCCGATGGTGTGGTTGCAGTGAATCTCGCCGTGCGCGTTTCGGTGATTCCTAATTCTGCGGACCAAGCACTCTTCCACTCGGTGGCACAGGATCGCAATGCTCTGCGAGGTGAACTCAATTGGCCCAATGAGAAGCGGATCGCCCTGTACGCCGGCTCGCTCGGCCATTCATATGACACTCCATGGCTCGTTGACTTAGCCCAACATCTTCGCCAGACCGAGTGCATTATCGTCATAGCTGGCTCGGGAGCTGCCGAAGACAGTTTGCGTCTTGCGGTGCAGAAGAGAGGCCTGGATGACACCATACTGTTGGCTGGAGCAGTCTCGAAGCAGGATGTTGCAAAAATGTACAGCGCTGCCGACCTGATCCTTTCAACACTGCTCCCTCACCCCTCCCTGGAGGGAAACTCCCTCAACAAGGTATTCGACGCACTCGCTGCTGGCAAAGCAGTGGCCTTTAACCACGGCGGATGGCTCACAAATCGTCTCACCGAGGCGGGCGCTGGGTGGCGCCTGAGTCGCGAATCGGGAAGCGCAGCAGAGTCACTTCGACGGATCTTGGACGACGAGCGTTCGTTGCGGCAGGCGGAGGCGGCTGCAACCGTTCTGGGCGAGACTGAGTTCGCCAGAGACACACATTACAGTTCTCTCAGGCAGGTAATTACTCGCGCACTCGGCACACTTGACACGGCGTCGTTTGATGAGGGGAAAGTAGCGTGATCAACGACATTGAGCGCGTGCTCATCACCGTCATCACCTATCGACGTCCTGCGGAACTCGAGCGCATGCTACATAGTCTTCTTCAGTTGCAGACCACGCTCTCCCACCGGATCGTGGTGGTTGACAACGACCCTGAGGGCGGCGCCCGCAGCATCGTACGGAACTTTAGCGAGCGTGTTCAGTACGTTCACGAGCCGATGCCTGGCATCGCTGCCGCAAGGAACCGTTGCATTGAACTAATTACTTCCGATGACGACGCAATCATCTTTACTGACGATGACGAAGTGGTCACACCTGACTGGCTCGAAGAACTAGTGCAGTGCGCTCACGTGTATGCCGTCGATATCGTCGCGGGTCCTGTCGTCTCTGTGCTACCGAAGAATGCACCGAAGTGGATATTGAACGGGAACTACTTTCAGCGACGCATTCGGAAGACCGGAGCATCAGACGGCCTGCCCGCAACGAACAATGTTCTGGTACGTTCCAAGATTCTCACCATCGATGCGGCACCGCGATTCGACGACGCCTATTCAGCCACGGGCGGTAGTGATACAGACTTCTTTTCACGCCTAGTGGGCAGGGGACACAGTTTCGTATGGTGTGAGACCGCGCGCGTCGTCGAGTACATACAGGCTGATCGCGTCACCTTGCCATGGCTAATTCGTCGATTTACCCGGGGCGGTGAGACGCATGCGCGAGTTCAGCGCCAAATCGAACCTGCATGGCGGCTTGTACTACGAGGGGGCAGCCTACTGGTTGCAGGTATTGTATGCGCGCCACTGTCGCTGCTATTCGTCCCACGACTACGGGGACGCAATCTAATGATGGCCGCGCGGGGGCTAGGCATAATTCGAGGCACACTCGGACTTCGAGTTCATGAATACGCACGGGCGGTGGGCTAGTTGGGAACGCCAAGACTCCACGGGAAGCCGGCGAGCTACAATCATGCGGTAGGCACTATCAACGGCATCGACGCGGGCATCACGCGCCCACGCCTTGCAGCTGCGTGGGTCCTCCTGCCGCTGGTTCTGGGCGTCGGGGGTACATTTAAGGGTACTCCGCTCCTGTCTTGGCTACCGTTTGATCTAACCTTGGTTGCGGCGATAGTCGCCATCATTGGCATCTTTAGCTACCTCGCGAAGACGCATGGCACCGCGCCCCTAGATCTCCGCATTATCATGGGTCTATGGGCATGCTTTATTCCTGCAACTGTGGTCACAGCTTTGTCGGGCAATAGCCTGTCGAAGCCACTGCAACTATTTACCGTGACGCTGGCGGCAGCCGTGTGCGCCCCCTTCATACTTCAGAGCGTCAAGGCTCAGCGCTGGTGGATATATGGCCAACTTGGACTGGCGGTAGTAGTAGTCATATTGATCCAGCTATTCCCGGATCAGCAGGCTCTTGCAAGGGGCCAGGCAAGCATCTCCGGATCGAACACTATCGGTGTCGGGAGGCTACTTGGTGCAGGCACGATCATCGCGGTACTGCACGCGATCTGCGTGAGGCGAGCGCGTATCTTCACCGCCATAGTCGCGCTGGGGCTCGGTGCAGCACTTTTGATCGTTGGAAATCGCGCGTCCTTCATCGCCGTGGTCGTGACCGTCATATGCACAGCTCTTCTCTCGCGCCGATTTAGCGGAGTCCGCCTCCGTATTCTGGCAGTTGTATCGATCGGGCTCGCCTGTGCGGCAACAGCTGTCGCGACAGGTAAAGTAGGTTCCTCGAGCCGAATTAGTGCGCTCCTCCAGGGCAGCGATTCCACAGTCCTCGTGTCGAACAACGTTCGTCAATCGCTGTTGGAAGTGGCTATACGCACTAGTGCGGACAACCCAATCGGTGTCGGCTGGGGTGGTCTTTCGTCGATGCCCGAGTTGGCGTCAGGTCTCGGTGAGAACGTGTATCCCCATAATGTTGTCGCAGAACTCTTTGCTGAGGGTGGATGGCTAGCAGGTATGGGATTCCTCGTATTCCTAAGTCTAGCCATATCTCGTCTGCGCCGTGTGAGTGAGACGCGGATAAATACACTTCTGCTTTCCTTGGCGATATACTGGACAGTAGTTGCGCTCTTTTCGGAGGATATAAATGGTAACCGAATGATGTGGATAAGCCTCGCACTCGCCTTCGGCATTCCGGCAGCAGGCCGTGCACCGAAGGATAGAACCGTTGGAACAGCCCACTAGCGCCCGGCAGTACGTCCCTATCAAGCGTAACTACAGCCTCGTTCCGAGAACAATTCCGTATATCAAGCACTCCATGCAGTGCAGGTTGGAAGATCGATAAATATGGCCAACGCCGGCTCTGACGAAGTATCGCCCTCACGAAGGTCGCTCCTGGATCTACTCAAAGACCTAAAGGGCAGTGCCGCGTATGTAGTGCCTATGGTCGGGCGCAACGGGCGACCGCTGGGCAATAATGGAGACCGTCTAATGCTCACCATGTTCGGGCAAATTCTTGACGATCTCAAGATCAGGCGCACGACGCTCCAGATGGCTGAAGTGGTCGTCGTGCCGCCAAATGGGGCACTACTGGACACCTACGAGTTTCCCTGGATTCTCCGTGACGCGCTCCGACAAGCGCCAAACCTCCCGGTTGTCATCTTCCCATCGTCGGCATACTTTCCTGAGGTTGACCCAAGTTTTATGTTCGAAGGCCGTCCAGCCGCAACCACGTGGATAATGCGGGAGGGGAACTCATTCCGCCACCTGCAGTCCGCATGGGGCGAGTCTTTAACACGGGTTGGCGTTCGCCTCGAGCTCGACCACGATGTCGTAGCATCCGCAGGTAAGTTTCTGCCCACGCAGTTTCCATCCTCTGGCAGCACCGGATACCTCCTCGTCGCGGCGCGCCTGGATCGCGAGTCGAGCAGTTCTGCCTTATCGCGGGGCAGCGGTGCGGAGAAGCTTCCGTCCCTCAAATCTAGGCTCAAGAGAGGCTGGCTGAAATTGCCCAATTCGCGCGTAAAGACGTTCATAGGACGTTATGCGAAGCGCGCTGAATTACAGAAGAGCGGGAAGCTGCTCGAGTCTAGGCTATCGAAAGTAGCGTGGCAGGATCTCGGCATCACGCCTGATGTTGTCGCCACACTGCCTCGGCGTTACGTAGACATCAGCTCTCCGCAGTTCGCGACCTATCGCGAATACGGGAAGTTGATTGAGGGTGCCACCGCTGTCATTTCGGATCGATTGCATGTAGCGATGCCCGCGGCATTGTTGGGCAAGCCGACGGTAATGGTCGAAGCTGGCTACTACAAGTTGGGAGGGGTCTATCAGCGGTCTCTTACGGACCTACCCAATGTTTACTATGTTCGCTAACCCAGCTTGACTTTTCGTGGCACCTGCACGAGTTTGCCACGCGCCCGGAGTCGCACTTCAGCACTTCGCCACTTCATCGGAGACCGCATTGACGAGGAGTACGATTAGTAAGCCCATGACCGGTCAGTGTAGATTAGCGTGCTCGATGGTAGACCGGCGGGGAACCACCCCGTCTTCCTTGCCGGGAGGACGTCCCTGATGGACTCAAGCAAAACTGCGCGCGGCGCACTCAAGGGTGTATTTCAACTATCAGTGGGAACTACAGTTACACGCCTGATTTCTGCGGGTTCGCAGTTTGTACTGGCTATATGGCTAGTCCCCGCTCAGTTCGGATTGTGGGCTGCAGCAATATCCGCCACTGCGTTCGCTGTGGCCCTGACCAATTTTGGTTTGGTTGATGGCTACCTTGCTCGCCGTGGGCTTACTCTGCGAAGTTTGCTCAAGCAAAGCACCATAGGAAACGTTCTCCTGACGCTTCCAGTGCTGGCCATCGCCGCCCTGTATTCTCGAAGTGGCAATCACGAAGTTGGATTGCTGGTGCTTCTGGCTGGCTGCAACATTCCATTAACTGGCTTAAGTGAAGTTCTTAACGCGCGACGGTTGAGACGTAACGGATACCGCTCGATTGTACTGAGCCAAGCGTGTGCAGCTTTCGCCAAGCTCGGGGTCGGCGTCGCGGTTGCCTATGCGACCCACTCCGCCGTCGCCATTGCACTCAGTGCGATAGCTTTCTCAGTTGTCATGATCCTCCTCCTCTTATTGCCTTCGTCGTCAAGGGAAGTAGTGGTCGATGAACCCGAGTATCGTCCTCAAGAACGCATTGCGTGGGCGACACATGCGCTGGTGATGCGGTTGCCGCCCTACCTAGGCTTTCTTGTCGCGCAGTTTCTCACCACACCGGATGTGTTGGGAATGTACTACCTCAGCTACCAAGCTGTGGTGGCAGTTAGCTCCGTCGTAGCGCCGCCACTCAAGCGCGTCGCGCTCAACACGATGACTCAGCATCCACCTGAGGTTAAGACGATGCTCGCTCGGACGTTTAGCCACATCGCTAGCAGAGCCACACTCACTGCGTCGGCAGGGGCCGTTGTCGTGCTTCCCCTAGTCTGGCATCTGGCGCCTACACATTGGCGCGATGCTCTCCCCGCGATGCTGGTCTTCTTGGCACTATTGCCGGGTAGAATGCTGTCGCCTGTTATCGACGCATACCAACAAGCGAGTGACGAGTGGAACAAGAGTATCCGCTTTCATGTATTTGATGGCATAGTGGTGTGCCTGGCGGCAATTACTGCACTTATGGACGACATCTTCTTGCTAGCATTAGTCTTAAGCGTTTCGCGCTTGGGCGTTATTGGGGTACGGACATATTTTGCCTACGTCATGCCGAAACGTGAGCGGTGGTCGCTAACTGCCGTGTCGACGGGACTTCCGTTCGCGCTAATCGTTAGTGCCGCAGTTAGAGATGTTACGCCGGTCCCATCCCTGACCTGTTTTGCTATAGGCGCGTTTTTGCTCGGTTCTGCGGTAGTGCCGCTCTTACGAGGCGATAGCCCGACTGCGGCATAGTGGCCTGTGTCGACTAGGATGATTGGATGCACCATGCATGTTGCAATATTGAGCCCTCATCAAAGTTCTGGATACAGCGGTCCCACAATACTAGTCAAGAGACTAGTATTGGGATTACCAACCGAGTTCGACGTCACTGTGGTGGGGCCGGAGGAGTCGGGCGGCGTCCAGGCGCCGGTCGCATTTGAACGTATTCGAACAAAGTCCATACGATCGCGTGGTGGCCAGCTTAGGTGGAGCATCGGCGTGGCAGCTTGGATTGTACGGAGGCGCCGACGACTCGACCTCCTTCACTTCCATGGTACATACCTGTACGCGCTGCTTCCCGCCGTGGTGTGCCGAGTGCTACGGATTCCATACGTACTGCTTCCGCTCGCAGCAGGAGGGGATCTCTCCGTCAGCTCGGCTAGTAACCGCTGGTCCATTGTTAAGGCGATCCGCCGGTATGCAGTTTCCGGCGCGTCGGCGGGGCTCTCACTGGCGCCACCAATCGGAGACGAATTGGCGTCATGGGGAGTGCCACGTTCGGCCATCTTCCCGATTCACAACCCCGTGTCGATGGAGTACTTTGAGAACGAGATCGGGCGTCGCCACGCACGGGCACACGGTCGGACGCTCGTGTTTATCGGGAAGCTTGGCTCGCGAAAATCACCCGAACTCGTTCTGGGAGCTCTCAACCTCCTTCGGTCTGAATGGCCTTCCGCTCGAGCATGTTTCATTGGCCCCTTCGAGTCCGCAAAGTTCGGTAGTGCGTTCTGGGAGAGAGCGGAGACTCTCGGAGTCAGGTCGAGCATAGATGTCGTGGGCCACGTGGAGAATGTAGCAGAGCACATCGGTGATGACGCGAGTATCTTCGTCTTGCCGTCCACCCAGGAAGGTCTCCCAGGAGCGCTGGCCGAGGCAATGGCTTTGGGCCTTCCTGTGGCCGTCAGTACGGCAGGTGCCATGCCGATGGTTGTCGAGCAGTCTGGCGGCGGTGAAGTTGTTGAGCGTGACGCAGCGGCGATAGCCGAATTTGTCGCCAAGCTATGGCGGACCGACGCACTGTGGCGATCGTACAGCGATTCGGCACATTCGTATGCTTCTGAGCATTTCTCGACAAGTGCGGTCGTGAGTCAGTATTTAGAATGTATCGTGACCGCACGTCATTAGTTTGCTATTTCACTGATAGAACGTTCGCCTGGGGGCTCGGCTCTCCAGTCGGTTATAGAAAGGGAATCAAGTTGCAAATTTCAGTGATTGGTTGTGGGTACCTGGGTGCGGTGCACGCGGCGTCGATGGCAGAGCTAGGCCATGACGTCGTGGGGATCGACGTCGATGCGGCCAAGGTCGCGTTGCTGTCCCAGGGCCGGGCGCCGTTCCACGAGCCCGGCTTCGACGAGCTGCTGGGCCGCCAGGTGGCCTCGGGCAGGCTGCGGTTCTCCACCGACTACGCCGACGCCGCGCACGCGCAGGTCCACTTCGTGGGCGTGGGCACCCCGCAGAAGGAGGACTCCTTCGCCGCGGACCTCACCTACGTCCACGCCGCGTTCACCTCGCTGCTGCCCCACCTGAAGCCCCACCCCGACGGCCCCACCCTGGTGGTGGGCAAGTCCACCGTCCCGGTCGGCACCGCTGCCGAGCTCGCCGACCCGATCCACGCCGCCGGCGCGGTCCTGGTGTGGAACCCCGAGTTCCTGCGCGAGGGCTTCGCCGTGCAGGACACCATCTCCCCCGACCGCATGGTCTACGGCCTGCCCACCGAGCCCGCCGCCCACGCCGCCGGCCAGCAGGTGCTGGACCAGGTCTACGACAACCTCATCACCCACCAGCAGATCCCCCGGATGGTCACCGACTACGCCACCGCCGAGCTGGTCAAGGTCGCCGCCAACTCCTTCCTGGCCACCAAGATCTCCTTCATCAACGCCATGGCCGAGCTGTGCGAGGCCACCGGCGCCGACGTCACCCAGCTCGCCCAAGCCATCGGTTACGACGACCGCATCGGAGCCAAGTTCCTGCGCGCCGGCATCGGCTTCGGCGGCGGCTGCCTGCCCAAGGACATCCGCGCCTTCATGGCCCGCGCCGGCGAGCTCGGCGTCNGGCCATCGGCTACGACGACCGCATCGGAGCCAAGTTCCTGCGCGCCGGCATCGGCTTCGGCGGCGGCTGCCTACCCAAGGACATCCGCGCCTTCATGGCCCGCGCCGGCGAGCTCGGCGTCGACCAGGCACTGACCTTCCTGCGCGAGGTCGACTCCATCAACGATCGCCGCCGCGACCACGTCTTCAACCTCGCCACCCGCGCCCTGGGCGGCAACGTCGCCGGCAAGCGCGTCGCCGTCCTGGGAGCCACCTTCAAGCCCGCCACCGACGACCTATGCGACTCCCCCGCCCTGGACATCGCTGCCCCCCTCACCGGCGCCGGCGCCGACGTCGTCATCACCGACCCCCAGGCCGGCCCCATCCTGCGCCGCACCCGACCCGACATGACCGTCGCCGAGACCGCCACCGAGGCCATCACCGGCGCCCAGCTCACCCTGCTGCTCACCGAGTGGACCGACTTCCGCGAGCTCGACCCCGCCGCGATCGCCGCCCTGCCCGCCGACGCCACCATCATCGACGGCCGCAACGCCCTCGACCCCCAGCAGTGGCGCGACGCCGGCTGGACCTACCACTCCATCGGCCGCCCCTAGTGAGGCTCGAGTCGCCTACCGCCCATGGCGCGAAGAGCGTGACAGTGGCCATCACGTGGGGCCAGTCTCGGTGGAGCATGGGAAGATGCGTGGGCGCAATTACTAACTGGGGGTCATGAGTGGAACTGGGCGACTACTTTCGGGTGCTCCGAAACCGTTGGCTGAGCGTACTGAGCGTCGCGCTCGTGGTGCTCGCCGCGACCGCGGCAGCGACCCTGCTGATGACACCGCAGTACACGTCATCGACCCGGATGTTCTTCGCGGTCCAAGGCGGGGAGTCGGTCTCTGATCTAGCCCAGGGCTCGACGTTCACCGAGAAGCAGATGGCTTCGTACGCCGAGGTCGCACGCTCGCCGCTGGTACTGGCAGGAGTCGTTGAGGCGCTCGACCTCGACCAGGAGCCGCGATCGCTCGCGGGGCAGCTCGACGTCACAGTCGCCGCCGACACGACAATCCTGGTCATCTCGGCCACCGACGCGGACCCATCGCTCGCGCGAGACATCGCCAACACCGTCGCGGATGAACTGTCCGCGACGGTGGGCGAGCTGAACCCCGAGCGGCCCGACGGCAGCGAAGCCGTTCGCGCCACCATGTTGAGCGAAGCTCAGGTATCGACCGCGCCTTCGTCGCCCAACACCACCCGCAACCTCGCCCTCGGCGTGGTCCTCGGCCTGATGCTCGGCGCCGGCGTCGCGCTGCTCCGCGAGGTGCTCGACACCAAGGTTCGCAACGAGCGTGACATCTCCGCGATTACTGACATCAGCACCCTCGGAAGCGTGCCGATCGACGACGCGAAGAGCGACCACCCGGTCTTCATGCACGATGACACCCTCGGCCAGCGCGCCGAGGCGATCCGGCGGCTCCGCACGAACCTCCAGTTCGTCGACTTCTCCGACCGCCCCAGTTCGATCCTCGTCACGTCCTCGATCAGCAACGAGGGCAAGACCACCACAGCGATCAACCTCGCGGCCTCGCTCGCTGACGCCGGCTCGCGAGTGATCCTCGTGGACGCGGACCTCCGCCGTCCGTCGATCGCCAAGTACATGGGGTTCGAGGGTCGGGTGGGTCTCACGACCGTCCTCATCGGCAAGGCCACCATCGGCGACGTCGTCCAGCCGTGGCAGGACACGTCACTCGACGTTCTCGCCTCCGGCCGCGTCCCCCCGAACCCGAGCGAGCTGCTCGGATCACGGGCGATGTCCCGGCTGCTCGCGGACCTGTCGACCACCTACGACGTCGTTGTCATCGACAGCCCACCGCTGCTGCCGGTGACGGACGCCGCCATCCTCAGCAAGATGGTCGGCGGCACGCTCGTCGTCGCCGGCGCCGACAGCATCCACAAGGCGCAGCTCCGCACCGCACTGGAGAGCCTCGCCAAGGTCGACGCCGACGTCCTCGGACTCGTCCTCAACAAGGTGGAGCGCAAGAGCCACAACAACTACTACGGCGACTACTACGCCACCGAGGACCCGAACCTCACCGGCAGCCGGTCCGGGCGACGCTCCGCACGCAAGTCCAGCAAGGCGCCGGCCCGTGCAGCTGCCGACCAGCCGGATTCCGCGCGAGGGTCTACGTGGCCCGGCGAACGGATGTCGGCCACCCGCCGCTGAGCCGGTCAGCTCACCAGGAGAGGCCGCCGTCGACGGACACCAGCACCTCGTCGGCGGCCCAGAGCCACACCGAGCTCCCCGCAGCGGCGGCCGCGAGTTCCGAGGCGTCCTCAGCGGGAGCCGGGGCACAGGCGGGCTCGTCAGCCGCCTCGCCGGTGAGGTCGGTGAACGCCAGCGCGACGCCCTCCTCACAGACCTCGTCGCTGCCGACGAGCACATAGCCCCCATCGCTCGCCCCCACGGTCACCGCGTCCAGCTCCGGCGTCGTCTCCTGCCAGGTGGCGCCGCCGTCCGCGGTGACGTTCAGCGAGCCGTCGGTGCAGAGCACGCCTGCGCTCGAGGCGTCAGTCCCCACCAGCTCAACGGCCTCACAGGGAGCATCGATGGTGCCGACCGGGGCTCCCATCCGGGACCGGTCCGCCGGGTCGAGGTACCAGGAGCCGGTGAGGAACTGGTTGTTCGTGGACCACGAGACGCCCGCCGTCGACGAGGACAGGTAGACCGGCTCGCAGTCCGCTCCCCCACCGATGGCGAAGATCGTCGCCGCGCCCAGCACCCGGATGCGTGACAGCGGGGCGAGCTCGTTGGGCAGCTCACGCCACGTCTGACCGCCGTCGACGGTGTGCTCGAGCGTGCCAGGGTCCTCGCACTGCCCGACCGTGGCGCGCCACGCGACCTGCTCCGTGGCGGCCACCAAGATCCGCTCCGCCGGCTCAGCGCGCAGCTGCTCCGGCTCGGCCGGTGCCGGCAGGGCAGAGCCGACCTTCTCCGGGCGCTCCGCTGCGCCGTCGTCGGCCGGGTCTGTGGCCGGCTCTGACGGGCGAGCGCTGGACGGCGAACTGGGCACCGCCGTCGACGTCCCCGCCGGGACTCCTGGCCGGGTCAACAACAGCGTGATGAGGACGATGTTGAGAACGATCAGCGCAGCGATACCAAGCCACGACCACACTCGCCTGCCACCTGAACGCATTCGTCAAGTGTAGGTGAGGGGTCCTCGCTGCCGCGGCCCCGTGCCCGGCGCAGTTACGCTGGGGCTGCTCGCCATTCCCGTTCGAGCTTTGTGCGAGAGAGAGACGCTATGCGATACCGCTCAGGCGATGACTTCACCCTGCTCGCCGTCTGCACCGGCAACATCTGCCGCTCCCCCGCGATCGAACGGCTCTTCCGGTCGGTCTTCACCGACGGCAGCGGCATCGTCGTCCACAGCGCGGGGACCGGGGCGCTGGTCGGCGAACCGATCCAGCCACCGATGGCCACCCTGCTGCACCGGCACTCGGTGGCCGCCGACGGCTTCAGCGCCCGGTCTGTCACGCAAGGCCTGGTCGACTCGGCCGACCTCGTACTCACCGCCACCCGCTCGCACCGCGGCAAGGTGGTCGACCAGGCACCGGCCGCGGTACGCCGGACCTTCACGCTGCGCGAGTTCGCTCGGCTCACCGCGGAGGTCGATCCCGTGCAGCTCGAGGAAGCCGCCGGACCAGGCGCTCGGCCCTCCGAGCGCCTGGCCGCGCTCGTCCCCCTCGCCGCGGCCCACCGCAAGCAGGTCGACCGTGGCCTCGACGACATCGCCGATCCCTACCGGCAGAGCGACGAGGTGTACGCAGAGTCCTTCGAGCAGATCATCGAGGCCGCACGCGCCGTCGCGCGGGCCGTGCTGGTGGTGCCGGACCAGTAGCGACTGGACCGGCGCCTCACGGACCGAGGAAGATCTGTGCGCAGAGCAGCGTCGCGTCGTCCTCGACGCAGCCGATGCCGATCTCGGTGAGGGCCGGATCGACGATGTTCGCGCGGTGGCCCGGCGAGCCCAGCCAGGCGTCGGTGACCTCGGCCGGCGTGGCGGCGCTGTTGACGAGGTTCTCCGCGGCGGTCGTCTGCGGCGCGCAGCGCTCGATCACGGGGCCGAGCGGGGCGTGCTCGAGTTCCTCGGCACCGACGAGGGCGGCGGCCCGCTCCAGCGCGGCCTGCCGGGCGCACTCCGACGGCGTCAGCTCCTCGAGGCCCTCGCCGCGGCGAACGTCGTTGGTCAGCGCGACGAGCTCGACGGCGTACTCGTCCGCGGCCGGCGATGAGGCGGGGGGCGCCGTCGCCGCGGTGCTCGGCTCCGCCGTCGGGCCGGGACCGGGCTCGGCGGCGCAGCCGGCCAGCACCAGCAGGCTCGCTGCGGTCACCAGCACGGCGCGGCCGGCACGGGGATGGCGGGTGGGGCGTGGCACTCGAGCAGGGTACGACGAAGGCCCCTGCGAACGAGTCGCAGGGGCCTTCGGGTGGTTCGTGATGACCGGTCAGGCCTTAGTGGCCTTGCCCCGGCGGTTGAACACCAGCGCGGTGGCGCCCACGAGGAGCAGGAGGACCGCGCCGATGAGCAGCGGGGTCGCGGTGGCGCCGGTCTCCGGCAGCGAAGGTCCGGCAGCGGAGTCGTCGCCGTCGTCCCCGGCGCCCGGTCCGGCCTGGCCACCGTCGCCGACGACGATCGAGGTGCTGTCGAGCACGTTGCCGTCAGCGTCGGTGGCGACGAGCTGGAAGGTCGCCTCCTCGGTGAGGGTCACCGTGAAGACCGCCTGGTTGTCGACAGCGATCTTGGTCAGCGACTTGGTGCCGGCGATCTGGATCGCGTCGTCGGAGACGCCGTCGGCGCTGATGGTCAGCGTGACGTCGGTACCGGTTGGTGCGGCCACGGCGACCGTGAACGACTCGCCCGGAGCGGGGTTGGTGGTGCTTACGGAGATGTTCAGGTCATCCTCGGCGTACCCGAAGGCTGCCGAGGGCGCGAAGACGAGGAGGGCTGCAGCCAGCATGCCCGCGAGTGCGCGTCGGATCATTGGAACTTCCCCCTGAAGAGCATTGGTGACCGGATGGCCCTTAGCAGCGTAACTGCTATTCGACACACGTCCAAGCGGTGGCACTAAAATTGTCGCCGCCGGGGCCCGGGGTGGTCCGCAGGATCGCCGGTAACGTATAGCCAGGCCCGGTGGTGATGTCCACCTCGGTGGTCGCCGACTCGCCCGGCTCCAGCGCGACCCGGCGGGCCGCGACCACCAGATCGTTGTGGATCTGCGGCAGAACGCCGGGGTCACCCTCGGCGGCGCGGACGTCGGTGATGCGGCCACCGGTCGGGGCATAGACCAACAGGTTCGACCGCATGTCCCCCTTGTCGACCACTCGGCCCGTCCCGACCAGTGAGACGGGCAGGTCCGCGGCGTCCTCCGGCGCGGCGGAGGTGAGCGTCACCGACATGGTGAGGTCCTGCGTGCCGTCCGGGTGACAGGTCTGGGCCGTCAGCTCGACGTCCATGTGCTGGTAGTAGGCGATCTTGGCAGCACTGAGGTCGTTGACGTAGACCCCGACGACCGGTGCGCCATCAAGATCTCCACGCAGCTCGCCGCTGAGCACGGTGCCGCTGAGCAGGCCCTGCTCGGCCTCGTGTGCCGACCAGATCATCAGCCGGCCGTCGTCGGCGGAACCGACGAGGGCGGCCAGCATCGCCGCCGACGACCCCTCACCGGCCACCAGCTCGGCGAAGACCAGCCCGGCGGCGGCCTGGAAGAAGTCGTCCTGGTCCGCCGGGTCCGCGATCGACAGGTAGACCTCGTTGAGGAGGAGCTGGACCGCGTTGTCGGACGTCAGCTCACCCCCGAGCGGCAGATCGACCGGACCGGTGGCGCCCAGCAGGGAGGCCAGCACGATCGGGTCGACCGACATCACGCCGTCGACCTCGGTCCCGACGCCCTGCCGCCACATCTCGGTGATGATCTGCGCGCTGCGCGGGAAGTGCGGGGTCGCAGTGACATTGCCCGGGTAGCGGCCGAGCTGGGTGCCGAACAGCGCCACCTCGGTGTCCGTCAGCTCGACCGCGGGCTCCGAGAAGGAGCCGACCTCGACGGCGGAGCGCTGGTCGAGGATCTCGATCGCGCCGTCGTCAGCTCCAAGAAGGACGAAAGCGCCGGTGAGGCCGCCCGTGCTGCGCGGCTCGGCGTTGTTCTGGACCAGGAGAAGGTACTCGCGGGGCTCGTCGGCGCCGAGCATCGGCGGCAGCAGCTGGACGGCGCGGGACGCCGTCGCGGTAAGCGAGCTGACGTCGGAGAGCTGGCCGGCGAGGTCCGTGAGCTGACCAGTGAGCTCGTCGATTACGCCGTCGGTGTCGATCGCGTCGAGCCGATCGATGGCCGCGTTGACCGCGGCGTCGGCGGCGATGACCTGCGGTGCCACCTCGATGATCGGGGCGAGGTCGATGCGACCGTCGACCAGCGCGAGGTTGGCCGGGTTGACCACCTGGGTGGCAGAGACGAGGTCCGGCAGGACGTCCGAGGCGAGGTCGTCGACCACGACGGTCGCCTCGCGGGCGGCGTGGACGTTCGGGCCGACCCACGGAAGCGCGGCGAGGACCGACCAGTGCGGTCCGCCGAGAGCGTCCCGGGCCGCTGTCGTGTGCTCCTGCAGCTCGGCCACAGTGGCCACAGCGGTTTCTGCGTTGCCGGCGAGCGCCTGCGAGCGCAGGTCCTGCACCTGTGGCATGGCCGCGCGCAGCTCGGTGTAGGCGGTGCGCGCCTGCAGCGCGTAGACCACGACGAGCGCGAGCAGCGCGAGGATGACGGCGAGGATCAGCCCGGTGAGGATGTTGCGGCTGCGGCGGGACTTCTTGGTCTTGCGGCCGGTGGAGCGGCTGCGGCGTCCAGCGGCCTCCTGGCGGCGCGAGCCGGCGCTCTCTGCGGCTGCGGGGTCTCCCCCGCCCGACGCACCGCGTGTGCTGTCGGAGCCGTCGAGCCATGCCGGGAAGTCGTCTGTCACCGGGCTATCTCACCATTGAACGCACGCTGCTCCCAGCGACGCTCACCTGATGTGTCACGGCGGTGCTCCCCGAGAATGCCGCTGACCATCGTCAGCACAACCGGATTGGCACGGACCCGGCCTGCCACTCCGCCGAGGGTGGCAGAAAGCTGCCCCGGGACATAGCGGATTGGGCTCAGTTCGACAACGAGCGTTTGACCGCCGTCTTGGCTGCGGTTCCCGGTTCCGCGACGGCCAGTTCCCGCACCGCTGGGTCCTGCTCGATCTCGGCGGCCCAGGCGGCGAGGTCGACCTCCAGCTCGGCCGCGCGGGCGGTCACCTGTCGTAGTCCTGCCTGAGCAGCTCTACGTCCTCGGTGAGCTCGGCGACCTGGGCGTGGGCGTCGGCCAGCTCCGCTTCCAACGTCCGGTACTCCCGCGACTCGGTGGGGTCGCTGGTGGCGTCGCCGATGCCCATTCCCAGCAGGAGGGTAAGTACCCCACCCGCTACCAACGCCAGCGGTCGGGAGACCTTGGGCGTCGGCGCCGACGGTGCGTCGTCGACGATCTGACCACGCACATAGCTCTGATCTATCACTGCGTTTGCTCCACGAAACAGGCGCTGACCACTCCGTCAGCGAGCCGAATAGTCGCGGGGCCGCCCACCCCAGTCAGAGTCTTGCAGTGGATGCCGCTGTGGCGTTGCGTTTTGAACACTCAATCTGACGTGGAGAACCAGCGATGCCGACGTGCCCGCGCGTTCGTGGCGCCTATGTGAAGTTTGTCGGTCGAGAGTGGCACAGGTCATGGCTGCCGCCGGTGACCTACTCACGTGGTGGACATCTGACGACTAGCCCGGAACTTTCACGGGGTGGTGGGCTGAGGCTGTGACGGCGCGGTAGCCGTTTCTGAGGTCGATGATGGCATCGGGGTATGACAGCGGCCCGGGTCTCGTGCCGGGTGGGCGCCAGTTCCAGGGGCCTGTGGGCTTGCAGTAAGTGCGCGGGACGGGGCCTGGCGATCAGGTCGGGGCGGCGAGTTGTCGTAGCCGGGTGATGGCGCCGGCGGCGAGGCGGGCCCATGGTGCCTGGTCGGCGAGGTGGAGCACGACGCGTCGGGCGCTGCGGGCGATGGTGGCGGGGATGGTGAACAGCCGCAGCCGCAAGCGTTTGGGCTCCCAGCGGCGGGCGGGATGATCACCGAGGGCGAGCATCTGCATCCAGGCGGTGATCTCGGC
>NZ_JAZGOL010000012.1:0-40575 GCF_036421875.1 Georgenia sunbinii
GCGACCGCGTCCTCGAGCCCTCCGCCGGTGACGCTGCCTTCCTCGTCGCCGCCGTCGAGCGGCTACGCGAGCTCAGCCCGACACCGGAAGCAACGCCCACCGTCGAGGGCGTCGAGATCCATGAGTACTCGGCGCGTGTCGGTCGGCAACGCGTACGCGAGGCCGGAGGCAAGGCCCGCGTGCGGGTCTCTGACTTCTTCCTCGTCCCACCGACGCCGACGTACGACGCAGTTATCGGCAACCCCCCTTATGTCCGATACCAGGACTGGACGGGTGAGACGCGCGCCCGGTCACGGCAGGCAGCTCTGCGGGCTGGAGTGTCCCTGACGGGTCTGGCCTCGAGTTGGGCGGCGTTCACGGTGCACTCTGCCCTGTTCTTGAAGGACGGTGGTCGTCTGGGGCTAGTCCTGCCGGCCGAGTTACTGTCCGTGAACTACGCCGCACCGGTGCGGCAGTTCCTGTTTGATCACTTCCAGTCGGTCGAGCTCGTTCTGTTCGACCAGCAGGTCTTCCCAGAGGCTGAAGCCGACGTCGTGCTACTGCTGGCGAGCGGATACCGGCTCGGGCCAACCGACCAGGCAGTGATCCGCCGCGCCCACAACGCCAGCGACCTGATAGCTCTGGGCGCCGGAGAATCATGGACTCCGCTCGACCCGGCGGGCAAGTGGACCGGATCTCTTGTCGGCATGGCGGCCACCGAGCCGCTGCGCAGCCTCGCTGCCTCGGGCACGTTCACGTGTCTGGAAGCATGGGGAGACACGACGCTCGGCATCGTGACCGGAGCGAACAACTACTTCACGCTCTCACCGGCACGCGTTCGCGAGCTCGGCCTCGCGCGCCGCGAGCTGTTGCGCTTGTCGCCACCGGGCTCCGCCCACCTCAGGGGGCTCGTGCTGTCGACCGACATGCTCAGTCGACTCGGTGCCGCCGGGAAGGCGACCTACCTCTTCTATCCCGACGAGAACCCCTCGCCCGAAGCCTTGCGCTACATCGAAATGGGCCACGCCACTGGGGTCGATACAGCCTATAAGTGCCGGGTACGCAGAACCTGGTACCGGGTGCCCCTCGTGCGGCCCGCTGATCTCCTGTTGACCTACATGAACGCAGACACACCCCGACTGACGACCAATCAGGCTGGGGCGTACCACCTCAACTCCGTGCACGGCGTGTACCTCACCCCGGCGCACCGAGACCTCGGAGTAGAGCTGCTGCCACTGGCGAGCCTCAACTCTCTGACCCTCCTCAACGCCGAGATGGTCGGCCGCGCGTACGGCGGCGGGATCCTCAAGATAGAGCCTAAGGAAGCCGACGTGTGGGGCGTGCCGGCCCCCGAGCTGCTCATCGCGCGGGCCGAGGCGCTCCGCAAGGTTCGCGAGCAAGTCGCGCGCAAACTCCGGGCAGGCAAGTTACTCGAAGCCGTGGAGACGGTCGACCAGGCGCTGCTCCTCGACGCCGGGCACCTCTCAGAGGCCCAGATTGCATATGTACGACAGGCACGGGCCGAACTGGCTCACCGACGAATGACAAGGGCGGCCAGTGGCAAGTAACCCATCGACCAAAGAGCTGGCCTGGCCGCTCTTCGACCGCATCGTCAGTGACGCACTCCGCGATGACGCGTACACCAATCCCTGGCATCGCCAGGCCGAGGGCACGCTGCGCTACGAGCCCGACTACGACACGCTCGTTCGCCTGCTAGGCGTCCCTCTACACCTGAAGGCAGCCACCACGACTGGTGTCCCCGCACTCGCGCTGGACGTATGGATCGCCCACGAACTGCGCCGTGCGGGGTTCGACCAGGATGCGGTGTGGCCTCGCGCGACGCACCCACGCATCCTGCCCGGCCCTATCGCCCGACTCCTAGAGAAGGGCACGGTTACCGAGGCGATCCGCAAACCTCTACTAGAGCGGCTGATCAAAAAGGGCAACGTCAAGAACGTCACCCAGTCAAGCGCCTCAATCCTGGGCAAGAATTACCTCAAGCAGGTAGACGTCATCATGACTGACTGGGCCACCGGTCCCGAGCTTCTGATCTCGACCAAACGGATGGACTCCTCCTACGGCAAGAACGCGCCCAATCGCGTCGAGGAGTCCTACGGCGACGCGAAGAATCTTCGCCTGCGCCATCCCATGGCCGCTCTCGGGTTCGCATTCGGCCTGCGGACCGACGTCTTCACCAAAGAACCAGATACCGCCGAGTGGCTGCTCGACCTGCTCGCCAAGCTCGGCCGTGAGGAAGACGCATACCACTCCACCTGCGTCATCCTGATCGAGTACGGCGAGGAGCTCGCTATCTCGGAAGCTGAGGGTGAGGACCTCGAAGATCAAGAGCGGCGCGTCGCTGCGGGACTTGAGCCGGCACCGGACGAAGACGAGGAGCCAGTCGTGCTCCCAAAGTCCGAGATCGAGGAGGAACTGAGCAAACTACCGCCCGTGAAGATCGATCACGACAGGACGCCGCAGAACCTCTCACCGTCGACCTTCCTCGCAACAATGGTGAACCGTGTCCTCGATGCGACCCCGGTCAACATGCACAAGCGCGCCCGCGCCCGCCAGCGTGAGGCGCTTGCATAGCGCAGACATCTAGACGGCGTGGCCGCGGATTGCCACTATACGGACCATGCAAGTCGGCGATGATGACGGCCACGGCCGTTACGGTGTCCTGGACGAGAACGCCGCTGGGTTGTTGTGCCATGAGTGTGGTCGGCGGTTCACCCATCTCGGGCTGCACGTCTACAAGGCGCACGGGCTCAGCGCGAACGCGTACCGGACGGCTCATGGACTGAGCCGGCGCGGCCTGGTTGTCGAGGCGACCAGGAGAGCCATCGCGGACAACGCACGAAAGGGGTTCGCTAGCAACAGCGCGTTCGTTCAGAAGAGGGATCCCGCGAAGGCCACTGCCGTGCGCCTCGCTGCAGGCAGCGTCCACTCGCCGGCTGGTCTGGAGGCGATGCGACAGGCCAGTGCCTCTCGACGGGGTAAGCAGCGGTTGGTCACTGTCGTGGCGTGTGAGCTGTGCGGTGTGGAGTTCTGTCCGCTGATCAAGGCCAGGAAGCGCCGGTTCTGTTCGCGGTCGTGTGCGGCGAAGTACAACTGGGCGCGTCGGTCCGGCTAGCGAAGGCTGTCGTACCAGCGGACCACACCGTTGGCGGCGTGTGCACGGCCCAGAGCGCTTGAGGCTGCGTCGAGGGCCGCGGCGGCGGCCTCAAGCTCGGCCGCGGCGGTCACGGTTCCGGTGGCGCCGTCACCGCGGTCGTCCTCCCCCGCGTAGTGCACGCCATCCACCACGCCGCTGTGCCAGGCACCGAGCTGCCGGCAGACCTGTTCTAGCGAGTCGACGGTGGCTCGCAGCTCGCCGAGCAACTTGTAGGAGTCAGCCGGTACGGGCACGTCGCGGGTGGAGTGGGCCAGCGTGCGGGCGGCCTCCTCGATCTCGGCAGCGATCGCTACCTGGCGCCCTTCTTCGTTAATAGCCATCGTCGGTTCCTTTCTCAGCTGCCCATGGGGCGACCCTGCGGCAGTTCGCGGGCGCCGACTCCGGGCCAGGGTTGGCCGTCGTTGTACTTCTCTTCGAGGCGGTTGACCTCGGCCATGACGGCTCGGGTGATGAACTCACTCAGTGACCGTGGTCCTTCGAGGTGGTTGGTGTGCAGGATGGCGGCCCGGACCCGGGCGGTGTCGTCTTCGTCCTGGTAGAAGCTGACCTTGTGGCGGAACTTGCGGCGCACCTCCCCCACCGCTGGCGCCTCGGGCGTCGCCGGCGTCGGTGCGGGACCGGTCGGCTCAGCCGCTGGCGTTGGTGCGGTGGTCTCGGGGGCTGGGTCGGCTGGGGACAGGCGGCTGAGGTTGCTCTTTCGCCGTTGCGGACGGGCACTCATCGCACTGCCTCCTCAAGAACGGTCAAGTACTCGTCGAAGCGTTCGGCCATCCGGTTGGCGACTCGGCTGCCGAACTCGTCAAGTCCGACGCTGGCCTCGGCCGCGTCGGACAGAACGACGGCCTTGGGGATCGGTGGTTCGATGATCGTCATGGCTCCCCTGAGTTCCTCGAGCCAGCTCTGTCCGCTGACTGTCTGGTCCTCGTGCTGGTTGACCAGCACGCCGGCGATCTTCAGGTCGGCGCGGTAGTGCCGGCGGACGGTCTCGATGGTCTCGTGTAGCTTGACCAGGCCGTTGATGCTGGCTTGCTTGCTCTGGGTGACGATGACGACGCCGTGTGCGGCGACTAGGCCGTTGATCGTCAGCTGGTCCAGCGAGGGCGGGCAGTCGATCAGGATCAGGTCGTACTGCTGTGCTGCGTCGCTCAGTGCGTCGCGTAGCCGGGCTTCGCGGCCGGCGCCGGCGACCACGAGCTCGTCACGCACGACGCCGAGCCCCTCCCCCACGGTCGGGGCGACGTCGAGGCCGTCCCAGATTCCGGGGACGATGACCTCGGCGAGTGGCTCGCGGCCACGAGCAGACAGCACGTCGGCGATGCTGATGGAGTCCTCGGGCACCTCGTCGCGTGCCGCGATGCTGGTCAGGGTGCCTTGCGGGTCGAGGTCGACGACCAGGACCTTCTTGCCGGCGCGGATGCCGGCGCGGGCCAGGTGGTAGGTGGTGGTCGTCTTTCCGACGCCGCCCTTCTGATTACACACGGCCAGGATGCGCGCTGTCATGTAGTACCTCCAAGGCTGCTGATCGTACTAATAGTGGCGTTACCGGTGGCGGTGGCGCGCCGGGTCATGGCAGCACGCCGCGGCGGCGGATGAGGTCGCGCTGCCGCTGGGCCCGGTCCGGTTCGCCGCGACGCTCACACAGCACGTCATAAGGCACCGTCGCGGCCGCTGCTCGCACGACCTGGGCGAAGGCGGCCCAGATGCGCTCCTGCTCAGCCTCGGCGGCCCGGAATCCCAGGTCATAGCCGTGGTCGAGGCCGGCCTCATAGTAGGCCAGGGCAACCCGCTTGGCGGTGGGCGGCAGGTCCGCCAGGCTCGGGACGTCGTCGTCACTCAACACGAGTCTCCCCTGTTACCACTAATAGTGGCTTTGATGGTGGCTAGCGCTTTAATCTTGTCGGGTCGGAAGCCGGACCAGTGATGGTCGGCGTCCTGGTCGACCACGACGACCGGCGCCTCGGTGTAGCCGAGTTCGGCGGTGACGTACTCGCGCACTGCCGGGTCGTCCGCCACGTCCACGGTTCGATAGCTGATGCCTGCCTTGTCGAGGACACGGCGGGTGATGTCGCACCTGATGCAGTTGGGCGTTGTGTAGACAGTGACGGTGTACATGGTTCCGTCCTTCCCCTTGACCTCCAATAGTACTAATGCCGCTAGACGATGGCAACGGCATTAGTACTATTGGGGCTTTAGGTTGCGGTGTGGTTTGCGGATTCGGTGATGGCGTCGGTCAGGGTGTGGGCGGCTCGCAGGACGCGGGCGGCGGTGTCCTTGATGGTCTCTGCCTTGCAGTCGCTCCAGCCGGCGACGTAGCCGACGCTGTAGGAGCTGGTGTCCAGCTCGAGAATGCCGGCGACGATGTAGGCCACACTCTCAGCCTCGGTCTCCTTGATGCCGCGGTGCTCGACGTACTCGGCCGGGTCCTCTTCGGCGTGCAGGATGACGTGTGCCGCTTCGTGCAGCGCGGTCTTGGCGGCCTGGGCGGGGGAGAGGCCGGCGTCGACGACCACACGGCGGGTGCCGTCGGTGGTGGTGTACCCGTTGACCGCGCCGGGGATCGCTTCGCACTCGACGCTCCAGCCCTGATTGGTGAGGTAGTCGGCCACGGCCTCAAGGATGCCGTGGGCGTCCTCGCCAGTGAGGTGGTGGGCCAGAGTGCTGGGGTCGGCGGCGTCGGGGTCGACGGGGTCGGTCTGGCTCATGTCGAACACGGAGACGGGGAAGAACCGGCGGCCGCGGTGCTGCTTCTCCTCGCCGGTCTTCTCGTCGGTCTCGGTGGTGAGGATGTCGCGGCCGCCGAAGATGCGGATTCCGCGCTCTCCTTTGCGGACCTGGCGGCCGAGCTTCTGCCAGGTGCGGTAGCCGGCGACGTGGGTGGCCTCGGGCTGCTGGGCCATGATCAGCAACAGGTTGTTGATGCTGTAGCGGTGGAACGCGCGGGTGAAGTCGAGGAACCGGGTCCACGCCTCGGAGTCGCGTAGTGCCTCGACCTGGTCGGTGATGGCCTGGTGCAGGGTCTCGGCCTCGGCGCGGCGCTGCTCGGGGGACTTGGTGTTCTTGATCTTGCGGGCCATTGGCCTCTGCCTCTCTTGACGGTATCAGTACTATTAGGGGAACCGGTGCTGGGACTGGTGTCCGTGTGTCCTGCCCCCACCTCGTTTTTTTGCCGTGAAGGCACGAATGTGCCGCTAGGGAGGCCGCCCGGAGTGCAAGGGTCCGTGGAATACCGGACTGAGCGAAGCGAGGGAGGATATGCCGCGAAAGCCCTTGCGCGCAGGGCGGCCGACCGTATGCTGCCGAAGGCTTCACGGCGAGAAAACGAGCGCCGTAGGCGCGAGCAACTGTCGGCCGCGCAGCGGCCGTCCGGTACGGCCCGTAGGGGCGCTGCTGTTCTTGGCCGGGCGTTACGGCGCGGGTTTCCAGTGTCGAGCTTGTTCGGCGAGGACGGCTCTGGCTGTAAGGACCTGGCTGCGCCAGGGTGTAGTGACTTTGTCGAGGTTGAGCGGGGGCAGGAGTCGCTGGAGCACATCGGTCTCCACGGTGCCAAGGGTGGCGCCCTGTGGCGAGGGCCAGGCGGCGAGGCGCAAGTAGGTCAGCATCCACTTTGTGAGTCGCTGGTCGCCGTCGGGGTCGAGTGCGTAGTTGGTGAAGTAGCCGGGTACTGCGGGGTTTCGGGGCCGGGCACGTAGCGCGAGGTGGCCAGCGAGAAGGCCCGCCAGGGACCGGCGGAGTGTGGATTGGCCGGTCTTGCCGGTGACGAAGTGGGTGCCGAGGTCGCGGCCGGCGAGGGATCGCTCGGCCTTCCCGACGTAGAGCGGCCGGTTGTCGGGTGGCTCTCCCAGGCCGAGTGCGTGCCAGGTCGAGACATCGCCGTGGACGGCGTAGATACCCGGCGTGCCGGGAACGTCAGCGGAGCTGGAGCGAACGGGGTAGCCGGGGCCGATCAGAGCAGCGGCGGCACTGTCCGCGAGTTTGTTGAAGAATCGGGGTGGTGCTGGCCAGGGCCAGGTGTCGAGGCGTGCGGCTGCTTCGGCCATTGTGGGGATGCCTCGCACCTGGCCGGCGGTGACGAGCTCGTGCATGTGGGCGGCCGTGAGGAGTGCTGCGACGTCCGGCAGCGCCTCCGCCCAGATGTCGGCGCCGTCGAGGTAGGCGCTGAGGATCGCTTCGGCTTTCTGGATCTGCCGGCGGGTCAGGGGAGTGGGGTCATCGTCACCGGGCAGCGGCGCATCGGCGGCCTGCTGGTAGTCGTGAGCGGGGTCTTGACTCACTTTCGGCCTCCCTGTCGCGCTTGACCTGATTCTGCCTGATCACGGCTGTGAGGATGTGAGAGTGGGCCTGTAACTGCTTTAACACTAACAGTACTGTTAGCGCCCGCTCCGTTTGAGTATTCGCGGCTCGCTGCCGTGCTGGTGTTGATCAGTGGCTGTGGGTCGTCATGTCGTCCCGAGCGCGGCCGCTGCGGTGCGGATCCAGGGCTTGACGTCATCTTTGCGCAGCCACAGTAGGCGTTCGTCGCGGTGGTTGCGTGGGTCGGGCCGCCACAGGACAAGGATGTGGGAGTTCGTCCAGCGGTTGGCCACTGCTGGCACCCACCAGCTCGAGCCGTCGTCGTCGACGAGGCGCGCGAGGCATGGGACGGAGCCCATGGGGTTGAGCGGGATCTTGGCCGGCTGTTCGGCGTTGGCAGGCTCGGCGCGCATGAGCCCAGTATCGAACACTAGTGCGACGTCCGCGGCGTGGGTTGTAGCGTTGCCTACGGATTGGCTCTACTGCTCCCCACACGGTGCGGCCGGGGGCCGCCGGTGTTGGTGGTTTCTTTCCCTTCCTGGCGTCCGAGTCTGAGCCGCGGCCGCCGCCGGTCAAGTCGGGCGCTGCGCGCCGGCGGTCTGCGAAAGATTCTGTGCCGCGCTCCTGCGTCGCTTATTTCGCCCCAGATTCTTCCTTGTCCCGCCGGTTCCCCGACTGGACCTCTGGCGTCCCGTCGCGGCTCTGATCGAACTACTGCCAGGAAGGGAAAGAAAAACGTTCAGGGGAGGAGCGGGTGATGGGTGCTTACGTGGTGGTGTACGGCAGGGCGGGGTGCCAGGCGTGCTGGGCGACCGAGCGCGCGTTGCAGCGGGCGGGGGTGGATTTTGAGGTCGTGGATCTCGACGGCAACCCGGTGGCGCTGCGTCTGGTGAAGGCCTTGGAGTTCACCTCGGTGCCGGTGGTGACGACGGGCAGGGAGTGGTGGTCGGGGTTCCGGCCAGACCGGATCAGGGCAGTCACGAGGGCTTGATTGGGGCGTCGAGAGATCGAGGTGTTGAGGCAGGAGCTTGGCGGCCACCCTGCTCGGCCACCGTCGGGACGGGCCGGCCGGTCCTGATCGCTTCAGCGACGGCTCGAGCGAGCAGGCGGCCGGGGCTCCAGGGGCCCGCTGCCGTGAGGCGGTTGGCGGCCTCGGCCTCTCGACGAGCGCGAGCTCGCGCTGCCAGCTCGCGCTGCTCGGTGATGATGCGTTGGCTGGGGGAGCGGCGCACCGTGCCGTGGGTGTCAGTCCAGGCGGCGATCCGATGCGTCAGCCAGGCGCCGAGGTTGGCTACGCCGGTGGCTCCGTCGTGGGGCCACTTGGTCCCGCTGGGACGGTGGTCGAGGGCGTACTGAACATCGGCGAGCGTCCAGCCGGCCAGGAAGTAGGGCCGCAGCACCGACCTGATGTACCGAGAACTGATGCCACGCAACGCTGGAACAAGGTCGCGCAAAGTGCCAGCGGCTGCCAGCATGTCGTCCTTGCGCCTTGGCGTGACGGATCGTGGCCACGCTGGTAGTTGGCGCTGTGCTGGTACTGAGGGTGGCCGCGCTTGCGCGGCCTGATGGGCATGGCCGCGAAGCGGCTCCGCTTGGGGGGATGTCAGCTGCTCGCGCGCGTGCGTGTGGGGGGGTACGTAAGCCTCTTCGAGGGGAGGGGTCTCATCCTCATCCACAACTTGGAGACGCCGAGGCACTGCGAGCACGTAGATGGCTCGCTCGTTGATGGCGGGGCCCTGGCTCTTGGGCGCGTACTCGGCGCGGCGGCCGCTGGCGACAATGCCAAGAAGGCCAGCCTCACGTAGCCGGCTGAGGTAGCGGGCCACGGTGGCCCGCGAGTGGCCAGCGCTAGGGTCCAGCTCGGTGATGGCTTGGCCGAGGCTGGCCCACGAGAAGTTCGTGGTCTTGGTCGCGGTGTCGGTGGCGTTGGCGATCGCCCGCGCGACGGCCCGATAGGTGCGCAACGCCGGTGCGGTCATGGTCGCGGTCATCGGGTGGGCCAGCGCTTCTTCGAGCCAGTGGCTGGTACGTCGAGGAATCGTCTGCCCTGCCGGCACGGCGAGGCGCACGGTCAGCGGTGCACGTTCCCGCGCCCTGCTGGGGCGCCGGTAACGGCGCCGGCCGTGGTTCCACGGCTGGTCTTGTGCTGGCGTGTCGCGCGTCGAAGGTAGCGCTGTGCGCGCTGGAGTGGCTATGGTGGGCTCCGAGCGTTAGACGCACGAAGGTGCGTCGATCTAGGCCCTTCACCACCCCGCCGGCAAGCAATGGGGTGAAGGACTTGGACTTCAGGGGCCGGCCCTTCGGGGCCGGCCCCCACTCATATGTGGGGCTATGCGCTAGTGGCTAGCGGCAACTCCTTCTGTTCGGGGTGTCGAGCGGGTGCCGGGGCAAGGTCAGCAAGACCCTCGTGCTCGGCGAGCACGGCCGAGACGTAGTCACTGACCGCGTCGTAGCCGGCACGTGCCGCGCTGGCCTCTACGGCGGCGCGGACTTCCCGGTGGGGTCGGCTGTAGAGCACAACCCGATCGCCCTTGCTGGGCCGTCCGATGCGTCCACTCATGACCGCCACACTGGCAGTGCTGCTTGCAGAAAGGCGGCACCGTTGTCGGCGTGTCGTCGCGATAGCGGGCGGAGTGCTCACTGTGCTCCCTTCACAGGCCGTGGGCCACGGCGGCCGCGGCGTGCAACCAGGCGCGGCGGGTGCGCTCGTTCAGTGCTCCCAGCCGCAGTAGTCCGTCGACCATGCCCGCGTCGAAGGGGATGGTGACGGCCTCGCGTGAGAGGGGCTCAAATCCGGACGCGATCCGCCCGACCTGGGCGGTGGTGGCCTTGGGGTCGCCCTGGCTGACGATGACGACTGCTCCTGCGGCCAGCTCGGCTCCGCGCTCGTCACGTTCTGCGAGAGCTTCGAGCAGGAGTGCGCCGGCCTCGGCGTGGTCGTCACGGGTGGTGGTGGCCACGACGATCTGGTCGGCGTGGTCGATCATCCGCAGCCACATGGGGTCGGACTCGTCGTTGCCCGAGTCGATGAAGATCAGGCGGTAGTACTTGGCTGCGACGGCGTGGATAGCGTCGACGTCGGCTGGCTCGACTCGCTGCTCGTGCGCCAGCGCCATCGGCTTGGACCGCAGGACGTCGAACCGGTCGCGGGTCTGGTGGTGGACGTAGTGGGCCAGGTCCGCGGACTGCGCCGCGGTGCCCAGCAGCCGATCGGTCTGGGGCAGGAGTTCGAGCAGGGTGGAGTCGTGTGGGCCCTGTTCGGTGCGCCAGCCGAGGGTGCCGCGGGTCTGGTTGTTGTCCCAGGCGAGCACGCCGGCGCCGCCGTAGCGGGCGAAGACGGCCGACAGCAGGATGGTGCTGGGTGTCTTGCTGGCCCCACCCTTGCCGTTGACGATGGCGATGGTGCGAGGCCCGGGCCAGTGCTGACTCACGGCCTGTTCGTCGGCTCTCTCGCTGCGCTCGGCTTCACTTGGCTCTACCCGGAGGCCTACCCGGGTCAACAGCCCGCGGATGCCGCTGCTGGCAGGCTCTTCGGCCTGTTCGTTAGTGAGGAAGGACTGACGTAGCTCACGTCGAGTCAGCGGGCGGGTGGCTGGTGGCGCCTCGCGCACCCACGGGGTGGCACCCGCAGCAGGCTCCTCCTCAAGCTCGGGAACTGCAGGCGACACGTCGGGGGTCGATGCCGCTGCTGGCTGGTCGACGGGCACGGTTTGCTGGCGCCGCGGGCGGCGCTGGGACGGGGCTTCGGCGTCCTGGTCTGCCTCGACTGTGCCGTCGGGGTGGACGATCAGGGGCCAGGTTCCGTCCGGGCCGCTGGCGGTGACGCGAACGGGCCGGTTGACCTTGGCTGCGGTTTCGGTGATGACCGCGACGATGGCGGCGCGGGCGTCCTCGGCGTGTGTGGTCTCGATCGGCCGGGAGGTGCCGTTGATGATGACCTCACCGGTGCCGTCCTCCCGGGTGACGGCTTGGATCCGGGGCCAGGACGTCACTGTCTTGGTGGTCATGTCTTGTCTCCTGCCTGTCACAGAGTGATGCCGAGGTCGGCCAGGAACTCTTGGGGGTTGACGGGGGATCCGTCGACGTGGATCTCGAAGTGCAGGTGGCAGCCGGTGGACCAGCCGCTGTTTCCGGTGCGGGCGATCTGGTCGCCGGCCTGTACCTGGTCGCCGACGGAGACGAGGATTCCGTTGGCGTACATGTGCTTGTAGCGGGTGATGACTCCGTCGTGGTCGACGTCGAGGGTCCAGCCGCCGTGCTGGTCGGTGAAGACGTCGATGACTGTGCCGTCCTGTGCTGCCCAGATGGGGCCGTCGCAGCCGCCGGCTTGGAAGTCCAGGCCGGCGTGGAGGTGGGTGTAAAGGCCGGTAACAGGGTCGGGGCGTATGCCGTAGCCGCTGTTGATTGGTCCGTCTGCGGGCGGTGCCCAGCCTTCGGGGCTGACCGTGCCCGGGACGGTGAGTGCGGAGGTGCAGACGTGGCCCCCGGTGCCGGGGGTCAGGCCCGTGTCGGTGGCGGAGAGGGCCTCGACGACGGCTACTGCGGCGTCCCAGTACCGCTCGTAGTGGAAGGGGTCGGCGTTTCGCTGCACGCGGTGGGCCACCATGGTCGGCTCGAGGGAGTCGCGGGCGTCGAGCTGGATCATCGTCTCGAAGAAGTTGGTGGCCGAGACGTAAGGGTCCATGCGGTCCTGGTAGCTGCCCCAGGCGCCGTTGTCGCGCTGTTGGAACAGGCCTCGAGAGTCGGGGCCGGCGGCGTCGCCCCGGTCCAGCACGTGCAGGCTGGACTCTCCCATGGCGGTCATGACTCCGATCGTCTGGTCCCGCACGCTCATCCCGAGGTCGGCTCCGGCGCGCAGCACGTGCGCGGCGTTGGCGAGCTGTTCGCCGCGGTAGCCGCTGATCGGGCCATCGGGCACGTCGCCGGCACCGATGGTGACGGTTGAATCATCACCGGGGTTGCAGGTGGCCTCGGCCGGCGCACCGCCCAGGAGCATGAGGCTGAACACCAGCGCGATGAGCCCTGCGGGGACAAGCAGGACCGCAGCGACTGGCATGAGCTTCTGCGACATGCCAACGTCCTCAGCTGTCCGCTTCGGGCGGGGTGATGCGCTCTGCGAGCCAGGGAGCGTTGTCGTCCTGCCGGCTGAGCAAGACGGTGTAGGTGCCGACGTCGGTGGGGACCTTGACGTGGGCGATGTAGGGGCTGGAGTCCTCGACCACGGTGGGCTCTGCCGTGATCTGGCTGGCGGGGATGTTGGCCGGGTCGACGTAGGCGTAGTCGCTCTGTGCCTCGCTGCTCAGCAGTGGTTCGATCTCGGCCCACCAGCTGTCGTGGTCGAGATCTGGACGTGCGAAGGCGCGCATCACCGCCTCGCCGGCTGCCGCGGCCGAGGCACGGGAGTCCTGGTCCCACTCGGGCACCGTACGAGGGGTGATCACCTCGCCGGTGTCCTCATCGATGAGTCCGGGGACGTCCGGCTCATCGATGCCGCTCGAGGAGCCCTGGTCTGGCTCCGGTGTGTCGACCGATCTCGTAGTGGAAGGGAGTGTGGAGCTGGCCTCACTGGGTTCACCAGCTGGTGTGCTGTCGCTGGGACCGCATCCCACCAACACGCAGGCGATGAGTACGGCTGCTGCTGCGATCGTGCGTTCGTGCGTCACTGAGCCCCCCTCGTGACTGCCTTCTACGTCTGTTCTGGCTGCGCGATGTTGGCTCCCGCGCGTAGCGTCTCCTTGAGTTCGTCTCGCAAGATGAACCAGCTTGAGCCGACCTTGTAGCCGGGGATGACCCCGTCCTTGAGCCACTTGTAGACCCCCGGCTTGGTCATCCCCAGCAGGTCGGCCACCTCTTGCACGCTCAGCGTGTCCGGTCGGCCCTCGAACAGCGCGTCGAGGTGCCTCACGTCCCACTTCCAGAGCCGCATACGGGCAGTGTAGACGCAAGTGAACACTGTGGGGAAGTGTTCAGCACTGTATGGCCCTGTCGCATGCTATTGATCCCTGTTGCTTCCGGCGCTAGCCTAGGTAGTGGTCCAGAATATGCTCCACGTCATTATCGAGGGGGCAAGATAATGTCCGACGGCAGCAACCCCTGGGTGTCCCGTCCAACGATGGCGGACGAAGCCCAGAAACAGGTAACGAACTCGCAGGCGACAGTCCCGCCGGCGACGGGTCCGGTAGCGCCGCAACCCGACGTGCGTGCACCCGATCACGTCGACCAGTTGCCGGTGATGGAGCGCACCCACGCGGCGGAGCTCTGGTGGATTGGTGTCCATGGCGGCTCGGGGGAGAGCACCCTCGCTTCCCTCGTACCGCAGTGGCGCGCCGGCGAGGGTGCCTGGCCACGGGTAAGTGGGGAGAGTGCACCAGCGCGCGTCGTTCTCGTGGCGCGCTCCCACGTGGCCGGCCTCAGGTCCGCGCAGACTGCGGCCACGCAGTGGGCCGCAGGCCTGGTCCCGTCGGTGGAACTCCTGGGTCTGGTCGTCGTTGCCGACGCTCCGGGTCGCCTTCCTCGGCCGCTACGCGACCTTGCCCAGCTGGTCGGGGGAGGAGTGCCCCGGACGTGGACGGTGCCGTGGGTAGAGGAATGGCGTCTCGGCCATGAAGCCTCGCTGCCTGACGCCCCACGCCAGGTGCGCCAACTCGTCAAGGAACTGACAGCGCTGACTCGAGCTGGTGCACCTACGGGCACCGCGAACCGGAAGGAAGATTAATGATCATCGAGGCAATCTCGACCGCGGGCGACATCGCGGCGCTGATCCCTCTGACAGCTCTGCCGGACCCAGACCCCATCCAGCCTCCGGGCACCGAGGGGTTGACCGCGATTCTTGGCTGGGCGCGCTGGGTGGCTCTGGCGGTGTGCATCCTCGGCCTGTTCGCGGCCGGTGCGCTGATGGCGGTGTCCTCCCGTCGTGGTGAGGGCGGAGAACACGTGGGAAAGATCGGCATGTCGCTGGCTGGCGTCATCGTCATCTCCGCGGCTGTGGCTCTCGTCGGCTTCCTCGCCGGGACCTGACCGGTGATGTAGATGAGCAACCAGGACGAAACGCGAAGCCCCTTCACGCGCCCCGGGTTTCTGGTGGCAGCGGTGCTCGTCGGGGCGATCGTCGTTGTCGGTGTCGTGCTCGGCATCCTCAACGCGACCCGCGCGGGCGACGATCCCCCCGACGCGAGCCCCACGCCAGCGGAGCCGGGACCGTCCGCCACGTCCCCAGACCCCTCTGCCCAACCCACCGACGACGAGAGTGTGTGCGGCCTCAAAGACGGGGACTCTGAAGGCACACTCTCGACCGCACCGGAGACTGAGTGGCAGTTTCAGGGCACCACTGCCTACCCAACCTCCTCCACCTACGGGCCTGGTGCGACGGATGAGAACGGTGTCCGGTACTGCTTCCAGCGCTCACCTCAGGGTGCATTGTTCATGGCGGCCAACGCGATCCCGCAGGGATCGGACCCCTCGGTCAGTTCCGCTTGGGTGGACTACGCCCTCGCTGAGGGTCCCTATCGGGAGCAGTTACTCGGGGAGATGGGTGGCAGCCCGGTGACGGAGGGGATGCGCCTGTCCACCGTTGGGTTCCGTCTGTTGCACTACGACGGAGAAACTGCCCGTGTAGACCTGGCAGTACGTGGCTCCGCTGCAGGACAGGCAGCGACCCTCTCTGGCGTGTACGAGCTCGTTTGGCAGCACGGCGACTGGAGGATTAGCGCCGACATAAGCCAACCACTCGACATGGCCACAATTCCCGATGCCGCCGGCTACATCTCCTGGGGCGAGTAATGGCCGCGGCACAGGACTGCGGAGCCCTGGACTTCGGATGTAAGGCGGCGCAGCTGGCGAGCAGTGCAATCGGCGATGCAATCGAGAACATGGCCAATGCGGTGATGGAGGCGTTCGGCAAGGCCATCGCGTCGCTCGGCACCGTGTGGGTCCACATCGGGACGCCTAACCTCACCGGTACGGGAGGTTCCTCCGGGCTAAGTGCGGGGGACAGTGCCCCCGTCGCCGGGGCCGCGATCACGACCGTCATGGGGTACGTGACGTGGATCAGCCTGGCGGTCGCCATCCTGTCGCTCTTCGCGCTGGGCGCCCTGGTGGCTACGCGCATGAGGGCGGGCGAAGGAATCGCTGCCGTCGGCCGCGTGGGGCTCATCTTGGCCGCCGTTGTCTTGGTGGCCGCAGCTAGCGCGCTCGTCACTGGCGTACTGCCGTCGGGCCCCCGCAATGCCGGTGGTGCGGTGCTCTTCCTTCAGTCGGGGCTGTGGTGGTACATGGGCGCCGCTGCGGTGGTTTCTGTCGTCATCGGAGCGGCGCGCATGGCCTGGGAGCAGCGCGCCGAGCCGGGCCGAGAGACGGTCAAGTCGCTGCTGACGCTTGTGGTCGTCGCCGGCGCAGGAGTGACGATGGTCAGCCTGCTCGTCACCGCTGCCGACTCATTCTCGGTGTGGATCATCAACAGTTCCCTCGAGTGCGACGTGACAACGGACTCCGCGTGCTTCGGGGAGAACATGCTCAACCTCCTGGCACTGACCACGAACTCCACCGCCGGCGGCCTGGGCGCGCTACTGGTGATCATCCTCGGGCTGATCGCCATCCTCGGCGCAGCGATCCAGATCCTGCTGATGGTTGCCCGAGGCGGGATGCTGGTCATTCTCACCGGGATCCTGCCGCTCGCTGCGTCGTTCACGAACACCGAGATGGGCAAGGGCTGGTTCAAGAAGTGCGTCGCCTGGCTGGTGGCGTTCATCCTCTACAAGCCCGCGGCGGCCATCGTCTATGCCGCTGCTTTCCAGCTCGTCGGGACTGACGTGTTCTCCGACGACGGCACCGGGCTGCTGGCGGTGCTGACGGGGCTGATGCTGATGATCATCGCTTTGTTCGCGATGCCAGCACTGATGCGCTTTGTCACGCCGATGGTTGGCGCGCTGGCTGGTGGCGCAGCGGGAGGCGCGGTGGCGATGGGCGCGATGGCCGCGTTGCCAACCGGTGCCGCGGCCATCGGGCGCTTGGCGGCCGGCGGCGGCGCGGCCTCGGCTAGCGCCGCAGGCAGTGGTTCATCGGGCCCGAGCGGCTCCGGAGGCACGGGAGGCCCCTCAGGCACTCCGGGCCCATCCGGAAGCCGCAGTTCGGGAATGTCGCCGAATGGTGAATCAGGAGGCTCCTCGCCTCGAGGCGGCGACACCGCAGTGGCCGGATCGGGAGCAACTCCCGTGGGAGCGCCGGCGCAGATGAACGGCGCCGGGGCTAGTGCGGGCGCGGGCAGTGGCGCGGCGGCCGGGGGCGCAGGTGCCAGCGGAGCTGCCAGCGCTGCCGGGGGGCCGGTCGGCCTAGCGGCGGGT
Organism: Georgenia sunbinii; assembly: GCF_036421875.1. NCBI lineage: Bacteria > Bacillati > Actinomycetota > Actinomycetes > Allobogoriellales > Allobogoriellaceae > Georgenia > Georgenia sunbinii. Next base: position 16,783 of record NZ_JAZGOL010000012.1, read on the forward strand.
GCCGCGCTTCAGGCCGGAAAGCGCGCGGGCGCAGCGGCGTCTAGCGCTGCACAGAACGTCGGTGGACAAGCGACTGGTGAGGGCGAGGGGGGTGGTCCAAGTGGCAGCAGTTGAGACAAGCAGGGGCCCGCGAACCTACGGGAACTGGCGACGTCCCACGTCGGCAGGGATTCTCGGTTTAGGGTCGGTGGGTACTGCTCTGCTCCTCGTCGGGTTGATCATGGTCGTGCTCATGGTCATGATCGCCGGACTGCTCGAGGCGCTGATCGTGGCCGGCGTGCTGGGTGCGGTGATGCTCGCGGTGCTCACGAAGGACTCCCACGGTAGGAGCCTGGTCAGCCGGGCGGGGGCACGAGCGGCATGGTGGTCCGCGCGGTCACGTGGCACGCACATCTACCGCTCAGGGCCGCTTGGGCGTTCAGAGTGGGGCACCTTCCAGCTGCCAGGACTTGCCGCCCCGGTCCGGATGAGCGAGTTCACTGACTCCTACGGCCGCCCGTTCGCGCTGCTCTACACCCCCGCCACGTCGAACTTCTCGATCGTCATCGGCACCGAGCCGGACGGCGCGGCACTCGTGGACCAGGACCAGATCGACATTTGGGTGGCCGACTGGGGTCACTGGCTCGCCAACCTCGGTGACGAGCCAGGCGTAGAGGCTGCCTCGGTCACGATCGAGACCGCACCGGACTCGGGATCGCGTCTGCGGCGCGAGGTCGAGATCAACCTCGACGAGAACGCTCCGGCGTTCGCCCAAGAGATGCTGCGCGAGGTCGTGATGCGCTACCCGGCGGGCTCGTCGACGGTCAAGGCGTATGTCGCCATCACGTTCAACGCCGCTCACCGCACAGGCGGCAAGCGGCGTCAGGCCGAAGAGATGGGCCGGGAGCTCGCGGCCCGGCTACCTGGACTGACGGGTGGACTACAGGCCACCGGGGCAGGCGCGGCGCATCCGCTCTCGGGGCAGGAGTTGTGCGAGGTCATCCGCGTTGCCTACGACCCGGCCGCCTCGGTCCTCATCGATGAGGCACACGCCGCGGCGGAGGTTCCCGAGCTGTCCTGGCCCGACGTAGGGCCGGCCGCCACGCAGGCCAGCTGGGACGGGTACCGGCACGACTCGGCCTACTCGTGCACCTGGGCAATGAGTCAGGCGCCGCGCGGTGCTGTGCAGTCCGGCGTGCTCGCGCGTCTGCTGGCCCCACACCGCGACATCGCCCGCAAGCGCGTCACCCTGCTCTACCGGCCAATCGACGCCGCGCGGGCGGCCGCCATCGTCGAGGCCGACCTCCGGGCCGCCGAGTTCCGGCTGACCGCGACAAGCAAACCGGCCGCCCGCGACAGCCTTGCTGTCCGCTCGGCGGCCGCCACGGCAAGCGAGGAAGCCTCCGGCTCTGGCCTCGTCCAGTTCGGCATGCTCGTCTCGGCCACGGTGGACGACATGGCGAAGGAGGCCGACGCCCGTGCCGCGGTCGACAACCTGGCGGCAACGGCGCGGCTGCGGCTGCGCCCGGTCTACGGCTCTCAGGATTCGGCCTTTGCTGCCGCGTTGCCGTTGGGGCTCGTACTGCCCAAGCACATCAAGATTCCAGCCGAGCTGAGGGAGAAGCTGTGACTGCGACTGACCAGCTCAATGTCCGCGCCCGTCGCCGTGCTCGAGGCACCACACCGGAGGTCAGGCCGCTGCGCCCACCGATGCGCGGCTGGCTGGGTCGCGGCCGCGGCGAGTCGTTCTATGTGCAGACTCCTGCCGAGTGGCGCGGCACCACCGTGCAGGTCTGCGGGCTGTGGCCCTTTGCCGTGGGCGCCGGCACCCCCATGGTGGGCGTCCCCTTCGGGCGCCATATCTACACCGGCGCCACGCTGTGCTGCGACCCGATCTCCTGGTACCAGCGCGCCAATCTCATCGGCAACCCTTCGGTGTTCTTCCTCGGCCGCCCAGGCCTGGGCAAGACCTCAGCGGTCATGCGCATGGCGGTGGGACTGAGCGGGTACGGCGTGATCCCCCTCGTGCTGGGAGACACCCGACCGGACTACATCAAGATGGTCACCCAGCTCGGCGGTCAGGTCATCACCCTGGGCCGCAACCGCGGCGCGCTGAACGTCCTCGATCCCGGCGAGGCACCGGACGCAGCCCAGCGGCTTCGGGCTGCCGGCTTCGACCGTGAGGCCGAGGAGGTGTTGGCCGACGCCCACGGGCTCCGGCTCAACATGCTCTCCTCGCTCATCACGGTGCTGCGCAAGAGCCCGCCGACGGCCCGGGAGGAGACGATCCTTGCCCGCGCCCTGACGTGGCTAGACGAGCACCACGACGGCGTGCCCGTCATCCCCGACCTCTTGAAAGTCGTACAGGTGGCTCCGACCGAGCTGCGCGAGGCCGCGCTCGACCGTGGCGCGGCCACCCGCTACCAGGAGGTGACCGAGGAGCTTGAGGCGGCGCTGGTTGCGCTGTGTCCCGGTGGGAAGTTCGGTGACGTGTTCGCCAGGCCGACCACTCAGCCCATGCGCCGTGACCGCGCGGTCGTGTACGACGTGTCGGCGATCCCGCAGTCCGACAGCGACCTGCGTGCCGTCGCGCTGCTGGCCTCGTGGTCTGCCGGCTTCGCCGTGGTCAACATCGCCCAGATCCTGGCCGACGTGGGCCTGGAGACGCGCCGGCACTACTTCGTGGTGCTCGATGAGCTCCACCAGGCACTGAAGGCCGGCCCGGGCCTGGTCGATCGCGTCGACTACCTCACCCGGCTCAACCGGACGGTCGGGGTGGGGTTGGCGATGATCACTCACACGATGAAGGACCTGCGTTCCCTGCCGATCGAGGAGGACCGGCAAAAGGCCATGGGCTTCATCGAGCGCGCCGGGTTCATCGTGTGCGGTGGCCTGCCACTGAGCGAGATGCCACTGCTGACGTCCGTGGTCGGTCTCTCTCGCGAGGAGCAGGAGCTCCTCGGCGGATGGCAGGACCCACCTGCGTGGGACACCAAGGAGGGCCGAGAGGCGCCGCCTCCGGGGCTCGGCAAGTTCCTGGTGAAGGTGGGCGGCCGGCCGGGCATCCCCGTCGACCTGACGCTCACGGCGGCGGAGAAGTCGCTGCACATGAGCTCCGCGCGGTGGACCGACCGCTCCCGCACGGGCCTGCTGGGACAGGAGGAACCGCAATGAGCCTGCCGAACAATCGCCGCCGCGACCCCGGCGGAGCCTCGAGTGAAGCCGTCCTCGTGTGGGTGGCCATCGTGTTGGTCGTCGTCGGGGTGGGGTCGGTCTACGCCGCGATGCACCTGGGCCATCGCTTTGCCGGCACCGGCGCCAAGGTGCCCAGCGATCCGTTCTCGGTCCTCTTTGGGCTGCTGGGCGGTGACCAGCAATGGCCAGGCCCAGCCGGATGGTGGGTCCTGGCCGGCGTGACTGCGCTGCTCGTGCTCCTCACCGCTGGCGGCGGCCTCGCCGTCCATCGCCTCCGGACGCGGCGCTCACGGGTTGACCGCGCCGCGAGCTACATGGGTCGCGGCCGCGATGTGCAGGACCTGACGCGCAAGCGTGCTCAAGCCACGGCTACGCGCCTGGGCGTGGACTCCTCGGCCGGTGTGCCGATCGGGCGCGCCGTAGCGAACAACGAGCCGCTGTACGGCTCGTGGGAGGACATGCACATCGACATCTGGGGGCCCCGCACCGGCAAGACGACCAGCCGCGCGGTGCCAGCCATCTTGGACGCTCCCGGCTCGGTGCTGGTGACGTCGAACAAGCGCGACGTCGTCGACGCGACCCGCGACGTGCGGGCGAAGGTCGGGCCGGTGTGGGTCTTTGACCCGCAGAGCATCACCCTCGAGGAGCCTTCCTGGTGGTGGAACCCGCTGTCCTACGTGACCGATGAAGTCCGGGCAGCCAAGCTCGCCGACCACTTCGCCACCGGGTCGCGTGATCCCGGCGCCCAGACCGATGCCTACTTCGACCCGGCCGGACAAGACCTGCTCGCCGGCCTGCTGCTCGCCGCGGCACTGGACCACCGGCCCATCACCGACGTGTACACCTGGCTGACCCGGCCCACGGACGAGACCGCTGTGGACATCCTCCACGAGCACGGGTACTCCCTGACCGCCGACCAGGTCGCCGGCGTCGTCTCGGCCCCCGAGAAACAGCGCGGGGGCGTGTTCGGAACCGCGCAACAGATGGCCTCCTGCCTGACGAACCGGCAGGTCGCCCACTGGGTCACCCCGCAGGGCCTGGCCGACCAGCGCCCGCAGTTCCGGCCCGAAGACTTCGTCCGTGCCGATGGCGGCACACTGTACTCACTGTCCAAGGAAGGGCGCGGCACCGCCGGCCCGCTCGTCACCGCGCTCACGGTGGCCGTTGTCGAGGCGGCCGAGGATTTGGCCGCGCGCTCACGGGGTGGCCGGCTGGGTACTCCGCTGCTGGGTGTGCTCGATGAGGCAGCCAACGTGTGCCGCTGGCGCGAGCTGCCCAATCTGTACAGCCATTACGGCTCACGCGGGATCGTGCTCATGACGATCCTGCAGTCCTGGTCCCAGGGAGCCGAGGTCTGGGGCGAGTCGGGCATGAAGAAGCTGTGGAGCGCCTCCAACGTCAAGGTCTACGGCGGCGGAGTCAGCGAGGCCAGCTTCCTCGAAGACCTGTCCCGGATGATCGGGGACTACGACCGCCTCTCCTCCTCCACCTCCTACGGGCGCGGTCACCGCACCGTCTCCCAGCAGCTCCACCGAGAGCGCATCCTCGACGTGGCCGACCTCGCTGCTCTGCCCAAGGGGCGAGCGGTGGTGATGGCCTCCGGCTCACGGCCAACCCTCATCCGCACCCAGCCCTGGATGAGCGGACCCCACGCCGGCGAGGTCGAAGCCTCGATCGCTGCTCACGATCCACAGGCCGAGCGCACCATCCATGAAGCACAACGCGAAGTGGCCGCCGTCGAAACAACGGTGGGAGCCGAGGAGGCATCATGAGCGACTGGGCCAACGACCACCACGACCACGAGGGCATTGACGCCCAACCGGTCGACGTCGATGAGCAAGCAGACGACACAAGCGTCGAGGCTCAGTCGACGCTGTACTACGGCTCCGTCGACGAGTTCGTACGCGAGTACCTCCGCCACGTCTACCGACGGCGGATCAACGGCCGAGAGCGGGTGTGGGCGGCGCGCTGGTGGGAACACGACGAGGCAGTGATCCGGCTGGAAGCGCTCTGGCGAGCCTGGGAGCATCTGCGCCAAGACCCAGCCACCGGAATGAGCGTGTGGTGGCGCGACCATGCCGACCACCACATGGCCGTCCTCATGGACCCAGATGGCCCGTTCGCGTCCGCGGATTCAACGGCGGAGACCAACCAGACCAAGAAAGGCAGCTCCCTTCCATACGCAGCGCCTCCAGGTGGACTGTTTCCCGATGTGCGTAACGAGTAGCCGCTAACGAGGTGCAGGTGATGGCAAGGGCAGCCGGACTCACCCGCGCCCGTCTGCGCCAAAGACGGTCCGCAATGTCGACGAGGCGTTCCGCCTCGCTGACGAGGTCATGGTGCTGTCCCGGGCGGGCAGGTGGCACCAACCAGGGCCCGGCCCCGTGTCCGACACGCAGGCACGCGTTAGTGGTGCGCCGGCCGAAAACTGTGTAACGTCACGCCCTAGTGGGGTGTAGTGCGCCCTAAAGTCGAAAGCCCCGAGGTTCGCCCGGGGCTTTTCTCCTGCCCTGCTGCTGATTCTCGACTCGCTGTGCAGTGGTCTTTCCCGGGGCACCGTCACACTGTCACACTCAGCAGGTGAGGATCCGCGTCCACGAACTCGCCCGGGAACTAGGGGTGGACTCCCCCCGAGTTCTCGCCGAGCTGCGCAAGATGGGCGAGTTCGTAAAGTCCGCATCAAGCGTGCTTGACCCTGCGGTTGCAGCAGCGGTGAGGAGCTCGTTCAATTCCTCACCAGCCCAGTCCTCTCGCCGGAATCCGTTCACGTCGCAACCTCCAAGCCGCCTACCGTCTGTGGGGACCTGGGGGACCGGCCGGTGTGCCGACCCTCCACCACCTAAAGACGACGAGCTGACAGCTGCCGAGGCTGCAATCGAGCTCGGCGTCAGACAGTCGACCATCAGGCAGTGGGTCCACCGCGGTTACTTGACGTCCTCGGGTGTTCGCGGTCGCGCTCGGCTGTACGAGCGAGCTGACCTTCAGCGCGCCAATGCCCAGGCCAAGGCCAAGGCACGTCGCCCCGCGCCACCCTTTGCGGTCCCGCGGGAGCTCACCCGGAGGCCCGTCAGCACGGGCGAGGCTGCGCAGATCGCGGGCGTAGCACCGTCAACGATTCGGATGTGGGTCCATCGCGGACTACTTCAACCCCTCACCGCAGTGGGTTCAAAACACACGTTTGACCCGATTGAGGTCCTGCGGGTCGCCCGTCGACTCTGAGCAGAGCAGTTCAGGCCTTCCTCGGTGCGCATTCACCACCCGCCGGCTGCCCCCTGCCAGCCTCGAGGCCGCCGTCGATCTGAACAGCCCCCTCCAGGCACCTTGCCGTGACCCAAGACTCCGCAGCGACCGTGCTGCGGTTAAGTCCAGTCCCACAGGCTGGGCACCCCCATAAGGAGGTCGCGATCATGGAGATCCTCGCCGCTCTGGCAGGACACCTGTTCGCGCCTGCTCTGATCACCGCTGCCGGGCACTTCGCGCTCCGGCTACTTCCCTTGGTATCGGACCGCGTGAACCAGCGTGCCGTCCGTCTCGCCAAGGCGAAGCGCAACCGACAGAGCAGGTAGCGCACAAAAGCGCCTTTCTCAGGGGTAGGGAGAGCTCTGCCCAAAATCAGCCCATGCCGATAATCCGTAGTTATGACATTCCCGCGTCGTTGGAACGAACGCACGCTCAGCACCCCGGCCTCTTCGGCACCATTCCCCTAACCCCGCGCAACGGTGGGTACTTACTGACGCCTAGTCATGCTCAGGGATTGACCAGTGCCAGGGCCAATAGGGCTCCCTCATTCGGAGTTTGTAGCGTCGTGGCCCTCCGGAGCGACCGTGTCGTCCATGTACACGGTCGCGCTAGTCGCAAATTCGGTGGTCCATGACCCAGCCATCACGCCTGACGTTGCCGCGAAGATCGGATAATCGGTTCTGACGTCGTCACCCGTCAAGGTAGGGCGCCAGTCGCAGGTCACGACAGGCGAATTATCCCGCGTAATTGCGATCCGCTGCATGACCGAGTTCAGCTGCACACACAGCGCCCACGTCACCAAGTCTTCATCGGGCGCGATGAAGTACCAGCCAGGTCTGAACTCGGCTACGTCACCCTCATCCAACTCCTCCTCCTGCGTTGCCAGCAGCAGCGGAGCGAGATCGTCCTCTGGACCGTCTATAGGAGTCGAACCTTCGGGCAAGAAACCAGTTGAAGACTTCTCCCCCACAAATACCACGCGTACATAGAACTGCTCCGTGCTCACGGTGTGCCAGTCGAAAAGCTGGAAGGACGATGAGTGATTTATGAGTGCGCGAAACCTCCTGGCAGACTCGAGCAGGTCCAACGACTCCTCGGGAAACATCGCGAATGGCTCGAGCCACGTCAGAAACTTTGCGACGCTTCGGTGAGGCACGTTGGCAAAGACGTCTCTATGCCGCCGCATAACGTTCGTCAACTTATCAGCCGCGGCATAGAACTGTTGATAATAGTCCACGGTTGCGCGATAGAGCCTGTGTTTTTGGTTTATCGACGGGTAGTTCTGCGGGTAGAAGACGCTCACAGGTCCGAATTCCCCCCGCGCGCGCTGCACCGCGTCCCGAAGCTCAAGCAGCTGTAGAAGCGCGTCTCGCAACGACTCGACGACAGTGCGCTCCGCCGGCGAAGGTCGCCAGTGCTCCAGCTCGTGAAGCCAGTGCTCTACGTAGGCAGGGCCGACTCGAAAGAGGTGCACGCCTACATCTTCCAACCCGCCCTCTTCCTGAGTCACCGGGCGATCATTGCACCGTGGCGCTGCCCTCGAGTACCTGTTGGGCTGGGTTCAGGGAACTCCAGTGCCGACCGCGCGCGGCGGCACGCGGAACTATGTGCCGCCGTGGATGCGGAGCTCGCGCCGCTCGAAGATCCCCGTGATGCCCGCTCGACGGTACTTGATACGAAGGGTGCGGTTGTTGAAGACGGTCGCGGTCAGGTCGTCACCAGGCGGAATAACGAATCCCCGCCATCTCCTGCGCGTCAGAGTCAGCTCGTAGAACAGTTGGTCCTCATTCGGGACCAGCCGGAGCGCGGCATCGTGCTCCGCTTCGACGGGAACGTCACGCCAGACGACCTTGTCCCCCTCTACGGTGTCAACCCCCTGCCATGTGACGGAGGTGAGCTGGGCGGGTACCGCCGAGACATTACGGACCAGCCAAGCGTCAGGTTCTACTCCCTCGACGGAACGCGTCAGGGTGACACCACGTGGCAGCACTGCCCACAGGACCACACCGGTGATGGCAGACGCAAGAACGCCAAGAAGGAAGTCATCCAGCACGACCCGACTCTAGTGTGGACAGTAGCGACGTCGTGGCTGCTGACTGCCAGGGACCTGCATCCAGGTCCCTGGCATACGTGTCTACCGATCGAGTCCGGCGCGATGCCGCTGCATTCCGCGCACTCTGGCGCTCCGCGCCTTCGGCACCCCGCCCACGCGCTTGACCGCCTCGGTGGCTGGCCGGCTTTGGCTGACGTCAGCGCGGATCTTGGTGGCCACGACCTTCTGGTCGATGCCTTTGGCTTCGAGTTCGTGGGCGATGCTCTGCCGTCTTTCCGCGCTGTCGTACATGGCGCGGCCGTCTGCGCGCAGGTGGTCCGCTGCGGCTTCTCGGAGCTCGGCGTCGACCGCTGCGCGTAGCCGCTCGTCCGGGTGAGGTTCGTGGTGAGCGGCCGCACTGGCTTCCTCCGAGAGACGCTCTTCGTGGTCGGCGTCCCGCAGCAGGCGGTGGGCTTCGGCGCGATCTACCTGCTCACGGTTTCGCTCGGCGTCGGCCTGCGCCCGCTCGTGCTCGGCGCGCTGCATGGCCGCGTTCACCGCGGCGGGTGTGGCGCCGGTGTTGTCGGCGTCGATGCCGTACCGGGTGCGCAGCTCGTCGCGGATGCGCTGCTCTGCCCTGACGGCTTCTGGATCTTCGTGCGCCCACGCTCGGGCGACCTGATAGGCGTGGCCGATCTGTTCGGGGGTGGCTCGATCCCACCACTCGGCCCGGTAGACGCCACCGAGCTCGGCACGTGCCGCGCGATGCTCAGCCTCGAGACGCGAGTGCATCTCCCGCGTCTCCTGCTCGCTGTGGGCCTGGACGCGGCGCAGCGCCTGCTCACGGCCGCGAGCGAGCCGCTCTGCGATCTGTCCTGCCGCCGTGACAAGCACGCGGACCTGGCCCTCGAAGGCTTCCTCGATGCCGTCGGTCTCCTCAACCATGACGAATCCCCCTTGTTCATCGTTCCGGGCCGCGGTCTGCGCCCGGCTTAGCTGTGGTGCGCCGCTGGTCCGGCTGGAGTTTCGTGGGCAGCGCGGAGGCGGCCTGGGTGGCGTCGTGCGCGTGGCCGGCCTGCATTCGTTCCAGCATCTGCTGGGCCTGTGGGTCGAGCGCGCTTGACTGTTGAGCTGAGCCCGCCGGGGCTGGGTGTACCGGTTGTGGCAGTGCGTCGCGTAGCCGCAGCAGGCGGGTGCGGGTGTCGTTGGCCAGGAGCTGGGCGTGGCGCAGCTGGCCGGCGGCCACGGAGGCGTCATAGACAGCCTGTGTGAGCCGCAGGAGCTGGCGCACCATCGCCGCTTGGGCGACCTTTCCCTTCCCGCCTCGGGTGGCGCTGGCCAGCAGCATCGCCGCCCCCGAGATGGCCACTGTCCCGGCCTTGGTCGGTGGCACCGTGCGGCGGTAGGTCTGGGCCGACCGGGACAGCGCCTCGGCGGCTGCTGCGAGGTCACCGGGTGTGTATTCTATGGCGTTGGACCAGGCGGCTAGCGCCCCGGCTGTCTGGCGGGCGACGGTGGCCCAGGTGTCGCGGTCATGGACGTCAACCGAACGCAGCCGGTCGACCAGGGCCTGCAGCTCGGTGTTGTGCTGCTCCCACAGCTGGGGATCAGGCTCGTGGGCCTCACGGCCGCTCGCTGTGACGCGCTTGCCGCGCTTGGCGGCGTTCCACTCCGCCACGGCCTCACTGGCACCAGTCGGTGTGTCCGGCCAGCCGTCGCGCAGCCGTGGCAGCGACAGGTCGCGGGCCAGGTTCCCCCCGCCGTACCAGATGGGCCGTTCACCGGCTTCTGGTCGCTGGGCGACCGTGTAGCCGGTGACGACGTCGGTGCGCCCCGAGGCATACCTTGGTCGAACCAGGAGCCCGGAGCGGCGTAGCCGGCGCACGAACTCGGCCTCGGATTCACTGGCTGTCGCCGCGGCGCGCACCTTGAGTGCCAGCACGTAGCGCGGCTGGTCGGTGCGCAGCTCGGCAGCGATGCGTCCCTGACGGTCAGCACCGTCCAACGCCTCCCACGCGGGCAGGTTCTCCCCGTGTTTGGCCCGCCGGCGCTCGTGCTTGGCGCGGGCTCGGGCGCGGGCTTGGGCCTCTTGCTCGGCGGGGTTGTAGCCGCGGGTCGCGCGTTCGGCGCGCACCGACTCCAGTTCTTCCAGGCCGTACTTGACCTCCAGTGCCCGCGTGGCCGATTGCGCCCTGGCGAAGTCGTGATGGATCGAGGCCTTGGTGCCGTCCTCGCGCACGAGGTTGACGGCGATGTGGATGTGGTCGTTGCCGTTGGCCGACACCCCATGACGCACCGCGGCCCAGCGGCAGGGTGCCTTGCTGCCCTCGTTGTCATCAAAGCCCATCGCCGTGATGAAGTCGCCTGCGATGGCCCCCCACTGCTCGTCAGTCAACGAGCCTTCGTCAGCTCGCAGAGACAGCGAGCAGTGCCACACGTGCCCACCTTTGACCTCGACGTCGTAGGCGGTCCTGGGTCGGTCCAGATGACGCGCGACCGCAAGGCCGGCCTCGCGGTTCAGCTCGTCATCGTCATGCCATGCCATCAGGGCCGGGTCGCCGGCCACCAGGTGCGGATCGGTGTGCTCGTTGGTCCGGCCCGGGCCCACCAGGTACGTCATCAGTCCGGCCATGCGATCCCCGCGGACCACGTTGGGCATCACGGCAGACTCAACCCATCGATGGCGTCGTCAATGCGCTCGGCGGTACGGCGCACCGCCGCCAGGGTGCCGCCGAGTTCTGCCTGCACCTCGCCGGTGGCGTTGGTGGCCTTGGCCATCTGGTTGACGTTGTTGGAGATGGACGCCAGCAGCCGGTGAAGCGCGAACAGCTCGGCCATCGCATTGCGTCGCTCGCTCGGCATCTCGGCCGCCTCGACGGCTAGTGCCGATTCCACCAGCAGGCGGGGCACCGTGACGCCCTGCTCGGCGGCCAGGCGCAGCAGCATTCCCTCTTCTTCGGGCGACACCTTGACCTCGTGCCGGTGCGGTCGCCCACCCTGCACATTGGCGCGCCGCCGGCGCGCGAGCTGGCGACTCCGTGGAGCCTCAGTGCTCACAGCAGATCACCAGCCTTCCTGCCCAGCGCAGCGACCCCGCCCACGGCGGGGATTCACACGTCCAGTGTGCACCCACCGGCGCCCGGCGTCGAGCGGGAAAGCCACTTAGCCGGGCTAAGTGTATAGCTTGCTCCGTCGGGACTCCGCTGGTCTGTAACCTCACCCTGGGAGAATTGCCGCCCAAACTCTCGACGTGACGCACGTCTCACCGTACGCTCGTCGTATGCCTCGAGTACCAACACCTGACGAGGCCGTCGAGCGCGCTCGACAGGCCCAGGAGCAGCGCCTGAAATCCATCCAGTCACTCGCCGAGGCGCGCCAGCGCATCGTCGACGTGCGCGAGGAAACCGAGCGCGAACGCGCCGAGCTCGAGGCACGCATCGCCAGCCGCATCAACGACGCCCAGCGCGACGACCTGCGCGCCTACAACGCCGCACTGAGCGCCGGCTGGTCAACGACCGAGCTGCGCAAGATCGGATTCCCAGAGCCGGAGAAGAAGAAGCGCGCCGCACGCGCACGTCGCCGCACCAGCGCAACGGGCAAGGCGAACGGCACCACCTCTCAGCCGACCACTGAGAGCAGCACACCAAGCACGGGGGACACCGACCATGAGCGAGTCACCAGCTGAGTCCATGATCGCCGAAGCGATCGCTGCACGACCCACCCACGGGGAGACCAGCCCCTCCCCCACAGCGACCATCGACACAGGGCGCGGCTTGCCTATCCCACTCGACGTCGGCGGCGAGTCTGATGAGTGAGCAGCCAGGCGCTCTGGCGGCTCGCCACGCAGCGCTGATTGCCGGCGCCATCCCCTACCAGCTCGAGTACCAGCCCCGCGACGACCAGGTAGCCATCGCCACCATCGCTGACGGCCAACTCGGGCCCGTCGCTGCCGTCAGCTGGGACTCCGACGTCACCGACGGTGCCGGGCACGCGCGGTGGATGGCCGGCCGGATCTCCGGCCCCTTCGCCGCCGCCGGCGTCAACGACTTCATCCCCGTCACCTATGGACCCCACGCGCACGAGCGGGCGGTCCTGCTGTGCGGGGCGTTCGCCGAGTACGGCAACGCACACATCGGGATCGCGGTCGACCGGGAGGCCAACACGGCCCGGGTCATCGATCCAATTCTCGGCCCCGCTGACGCCACCTACGAGCTGGTCCCACCCGCCGACTACATCGTCGCTGGAGGAGCGGCTCCCGCCGCTTCTCGCGAGGACCTGCTGCTGCGCTACCAGCCGCACCCGGAACCCGCCTACCCGCAGGTCACTGGCGGTGTCGCTGACACGATCGCGACGACGCTCCCTTCAGTGCGCCAGGCCCAGGCCCGGGCACTGCTCGAGGACCTGACCCGACCGAAGGCCGAACGCCGTCCCGAAGACCTCTCACGCCTCGCGCACCTGGCACTGAGCCACAAGTTGGTGCGCGACTCCCTGCTCGCCGACACTGGCCGTGATCGCGCCAAGACCCACCTCCTGGTGGATCTCTACCGGGCCGCGCCCGCGGCCTACCGGCCTGGGCTCGCCACGCTGGCGGCCGCCAGCCTCTACGTCAACGGCAACAGCGTCGGCACCGAGCAAGTACTCACCCATGCCGACCGGTCCGGCACTCACGCACGACTGACCGAGCTCGTTGAGATGGGGCACGCCCTGCGACTGCCGCCACCCGCCGTCGACGACCTCGCCGGCGACCTGGCAGCCGCGGCCGAGGGCGCAGACACCGCGTTCAGACGCGAGCAGACCTCCGGCCTGCACGGCGCCTCCTTCCCGGGTACCCCCACCACCGGCCCCGGCAAGCACCAAGGCGAACGTCCGGGCGGTCGGCTTCCGCCGGCCCCCCGACGCGAACCCGACCTCGACAGGTGAACAGAGAACCCCGCGTCACGAGCACGGCGGCTCACCACTCTCCAACTCGGTCGCATACAGGGCTTCTCTCGTTCCCGCCTGCGGGAGCGGATCCTGACCGTAGACTTCGGTCGATGATTCCGCCGCTGACAGCAGTTGGCGCGCTTCCTCGAGGCCGGTACCCGGCGACGATCCCAGAGGTCGAAAGCGCCTTCGTCGCCGACCCGATGTGGGCCGCGTCCACTACCCGACCGACCGTCTGGGCCGACTGGCTGCAAGTGACCGCACAGGCGAGAAAAGTGGTTCCAGTTGCCGCCGCGTGGCTGGGAGGAAGCTTCCTTACCGACAAGTTGAACCCCGACGACCTCGACGTCATCTATCTCATCGACGCCCGTCAAGCTGCAGCCGTCACGAGCCCGCTGTACCGCGGCTTCCTCTCGCTGCTCTCCCAGGGCCAGGCGCTGCGCACGCTCCGTGGCAGCCGGCTCGACACGTTCGTCATTGACTGGGTGCCCGATCCGGACGGCGCACGCATGGCTCCGGGATTCAGCGACTACGTCGCCGACCGGGGATACTGGGATGACCTATGGCAACGCAGTCTCAGCGGACCAAAGATGGCGCCGCGAGTGCCATCAGACGCACTGCCCAAGCGTGGCTACTTGGAGGTGATTCTCGATGACTTCCAACCCTGACGACGACTTCCTCGCCGGGCTGCTCGAGGACGCCGCTCTCCAAGGCGTCGCGCTGGAGTGGTCCACGCCGAACGACCTCGCACGCCGTAGCCGGGAGACCTTAGCTGCCCGCATCGCCCCAGGACGCCCTGGCACCTCCCGAGGGGAACTGCGCCTCGCCGGGTCCGGTGTTGTCGGCCACAGCATTCGCCTGTCTGACCTCGGGGGCGTCCTTAGCAGCTTCCAGCGCACCGTCTCTGCTGTCGGTGGAGCTCTCGACGGCATCACGAGCTCGAGGGGATCATTGCCGGCATCGCTGGTCCAGCGCACGAACTTGCGCCTTGACGCCGCACCCGCTCCGGGATCAGTCAGGCTCGCAATCACTCCCGAGCAGTCGCCGGCGGCCGAGCTCTACCCCAACGGCGAAGTACCGCTCGACGACACAAGCCGGCCGCTGTCCGACCGTAGCCTCGAGGAGGTCATCCGCCTTCTCCGAGCGGGAGCAACAGCAGACCCCACAGCCCGAGAGTTCCGCGCCGAATTCGCCGAGCTCGGACCACGAGCTGCCAGCGCGGTCCGCGCGTTTCTCAAGATCGTGGCCGACGACGACCTTGATTTGAACCTCTCATGGCAAGAGCCGCGGAGGCCAACCATCAGCGCCGCCGTTACGTCCAGCGAGGCGCGTTTCCTTGAGCAGGTCATCGCCAACAACGGGCTCGACGACGACGAGCTAGTTGTTCGCGGCACCGTCCATACGGTCAGTGATCGGCGCCCGCTCGACCTTGAAGTCGCCGGCGCTCCAATGCGAGTGCAGCTCGGCGATCAACTACCCCCGGATATCCACACGCTCAACGTCGGTGATGTTGTGGACGCTCGCATCAACGTGACCACCGAGCAACGCGCAGGTGGCGATGAGGTTGTGACTTACACGCTCATCAGCATCGAGCGCGTGGACGAGCCCTGACTGAACACCAATCAGCTCCACGACGTGTGTCTTTCGCCGTTTAGTGGCGGGGTTCTGTCGACGCTTCATGGCGGCTTCCGGTCCCGAGTCAGGCGACGGACTGCGCTGATGGTCGTCCCAGAGCCGATCCCTATACGGGTTTCATGCTGCACAGCAGGAGAGTTTGGTGATGTCGGTGGTGAAGGCCTGGGCGGTGAGCTTGAGGCCTTCGGCCATGGTCAGGTAGGGGCTCCAGAGGTTGGCGACCTGGTCGATGGTCATGCCGGCCTCGAGGATGTAGACGCCGGCGGCGGCGAGGTCGCCGGCGTCCTGAGCTAAGGCGGTGATGCCGATGATGCGGCCGGTGTCGGCGTCGGTGACCATCTTGATGAGCCCGCGGGTGTCGCGGTTGACGATCGCGCGTGGGACGTGCGCGAGGGGCAGGACGCGGCTGTCGTAGCGGATCCCGGCGGCGGAGGCCTGTTGGTCAGTCATCCCGACGGCGGCCAGGGCCGGACTGGTGAACACAACCCGGGGCAGGTGGCGGTAGTCAACCTCGCGGCCGGAGCCGGTGAGGGCGTTGTCGGCGGCCAGGGTGCCGTGGGCGGCGGCGACGTACACGAACTGCCGGTGGGCGGTGACGTCTCCGGCGGCCCAGATGCGCGGGTTGGTGGTGCGCAGGTGGTTGTCGACGATGACCTCGCCCAGCTTGCCGGTGCGTACGTCGACGGTGTCGAGGCCGAGCGTGCCCGTGACCGGGCGGCGGCCGGTGGCAACGAGGACCTCGGCGCCCTGGAGTTCCTGTGAACCGTCGGCTGTGGTGGCGGTGAGCGCGACCTCGCCGGTGGCCGGGTCGCGGCGCACCGCGCTGGGCGCCGCCCCGCGGATGATCTGGATGCCTTCGTCGGCGAAGATCTCCTCGAGGCCGGTGGACGCCTCGGGTTCCTCGTGGGACGCCAGGCGTGAGCGGACCACCATGGTGACCCGGGCGCCGAGCCGGGCGAAGAGCTGGGCCTGCTCCATGGCGACGTAACCGCCGCCGATGACCAGCAGCGATTCCGGGACGTGGTCCAGCTCCATCGCGGTGGTCGAAGTCAGGTAACCGGCCTCCTGCAGGCCGGGGACCGGCGGCGCCCAGGGCGTGGATCCGGTGGCGATCAGGTAGCGCGCGGCCCGGACGGTCTGCACCGTGCCGCCCGGGCCGGTGACGCGCAGTGCCGGCTCGGTCGGTGTGCCGACGAACGTTGCCTCCCCAGGAAGGAGGTCCCATCCGTACGCGGTAGCCAGATCGAGGTACTTCTCGCTGCGCAGCGATCCGACGAGCTCATCCTTACCGGCGACCAGGGTGGCCATGTCCACCGGCCCGACGCCGGGGGCCGGCAGGCCGGGGAACCGGGCGGCGTCCAGGGTGACGTGGCGGGCCTCGGCGGCCGCGAGCAGGGCCTTGGATGGCACACACCCGGTGTTCACGCAGGTACCGCCGACGGTGCCCCGCTCGATCATCACCACCCGCTTGCCCAGGCTGGTGCCGCGGATCGCGGCCGCGAACGCCGCCCCACCCGACCCGATCACCGCCAGGTCATACGACCCGGCCTTAGCCGTTGCCGTCATGAGCTCCTCCTTCGTCACCCTCAGGATCGACCTTCCAGTGCACTGGAAGGTCAAGGCAGAATGAGTGGCATGCGGATCGGCGAGGTGGCCCAGGCGTCAGGCACGACAACCAAGACCCTGCGGTACTACGAGGAATTCGGGCTGCTGCCCGCCGCGGACCGGACCCCGGCGGGGTACCGGGACTACGGCCCCGACGTGCTCGACCGGCTCGACTTCATCCGCCGGGGGCAAGCCGCCGGGCTGACCCTGGCCCAGATCAACCAGGTGCTGGACATCCGCGACCGGGGGCACGCCCCCTGCCAGCACGTCACCGACCTGCTCGACACCCGCCTCGAGGTGATCGACCGACAGCTCGCCGAGCTCGAGCAGCTACGCACCACGATCGCCGACCTACGCGAGGACGCCGCCGCCGGCGACCCCGCGACGTGCTCCCCCGAGGAGATCTGCCGCTACCTGTGACCCCGAGCGATCACGGGCCATGGCACCATCGCGACATGGTCGATGACACCCGGCAGCGGTGCTCATGCTGCGGCCGGCTGCGGTCACGCAAGGCACTGCACGCACTCGGGAACGAGCAGGCCTACATCTGCCGAAGGTGCGGGCTCTGGGTCGCCCTTCGCATCTCCCGCGACTGACCGACCCCGCCCGCAAGCGAAGGCGTCGCCGGCCGCGGGTGGGGGTCAGTAGCGCGGCGCGCCGGCGAGGACCTCGAACTGCCAGTCGCGCCGGGACCGAGCGTCCTGAGGTTGCGGCGATGGAACGTTCACGCTGCTGAAGGGGCGGGTCAACGGTTGCGCGTGAGCTGGCCGAGGCCAGGGAGGAACCGGCCTACTCTTCCGGAGTAGCTTGCGTAGGCGTGCCCGTGGGTGCGGATCAGGTATGGCTCTTCGACGAGGCGGACCTGGATCTCCACGGCCAGGAGCAGGCAGACCAGCGCCGTGGCCGTCACCGCCGTCGGGACCAGGAGTGTCACTCCGAGCAGCGCGGTCAGCATCGCGGTGAAGATCGGGTTGCGGACCACGGCGAACATGCCGGAGGTGACCAGACCGGTGCGCTCGGTGGTGTCGACACCGATCCGCCACGAGGCACCCATTCCCGCCTGGGCGGCCAGGACGCCGGCGAAGCCGGCGATGGCCAGTGCGAAGCCCGCCCACAGGATGGCCGGGGGCAGGGTGATGGGGGCCGTGGTGCCGGTGAGGACCAGGGCGGGGCCCGCGGCGCCGAGCGCGAGGGCGGCGGTGAAGAGGGTCCCGCCCCACGACTCGGCCGATCCGGGGGCGCCGCTCAGGCCGCGGAAGCCGGTGGACCCGGTGCGTCGGCGGTGGATCCAGGAGCGCGCACCGAACGCGGCCACCAGGCCGGCCAGGTACAAGGTCAGTGCCGTGGCTGCGGCGGCATCAGTGGTCACGAGGGGGCTCCGTGGGTCGTCTAGTGGTGGGTGTTACAGGCCGAAGGCGCCGCCCTCGAGGAGGATGACGATGCCGAGGCCGATGAGGACCAGCGGGAAGAGGATGTGTTCCCAGCGTTCGAGGACCTCGGCGATGGGTCGGCGGGTGGCGACGTACTTGGCTGCGAGCACGAGGAGGCCGACCAGGGCGAGGAAGACGAGGCAGTAGGCGATGATCGCGGTGGTGGACGCGGTGGCGAAGACGGGGACGTAGACCCCGATGTTGTCCCCGCCGTTGGCGAACGTCACGGCGGCCACGGTCAGGACTCCGACCTGCTTGCCGGCGACCTTGGCCTCGTCATCCTCATCATCGTCGTCACCGCGGTTGCGCCACGCTCGCCATGCCGCGTACAGGCCCAGGGCGAGCGGGATGAGTCCGAAGTAGGGCAGGGCCGCCTCGGGCAGGAAGGAGCGAGCCCCGAGGGAGACCACCACGGCGGCCAGCAGGATGCCCCCGAAGCCGAGGTACTGACCGAGCAGGATCTTGCGGGTGGTGCCCCGCTGGCCCGCGCCGCGGGCGTAGAAGAGGGACAGCACGATGATGTCGTCGATGTTCGTGGCCACGAACAGGCCGATCGCCTGCAGGATCGGGGTGAGCAGTTCCATCGGGTTGCCTTTCAGGGCGCGTCGGACCGCTGGCGGTGGTCAATGGGGCCGCGTTGGCCCACGGCGTCAGCGTCCGAGCGCGGGCTGGTGCGTGCGTGCGGCGCGCAGGCCGTTGAGGATGACCAGGACCTCGGCGATCTCATGGATGAGCACGACGGCGGCCAGGCCCAGGACGCCGGTGATGGCCAGGGGTGGCAGCGCGGCGATGATGAGCAGCGACAGGACGATGTTCTGGTTGACGATGCGCCGCCCGCGTCGGGCGTGGGCGATGGCCTGGGGCAGCAGGCGCAGGTCCTGACCGGTGAAGGCGATGTCGGCGGACTCGATCGCGGCGTCGGAGCCGGTGGCTCCCATCGCGATCCCGACGTCGGCCGCGGCCAGGGCGGGGGCGTCGTTGATTCCGTCACCGATCATCGCGGTGGGCCGTTGGGCGCTGAGCTCGCCCACGGCGGCGGACTTGCCTTCGGGGCGCAGCTCGGCGCGCACGTCGCTGATGCCGGCCTGCGCCGCGAGGGCGCGGGCGGTGCGCTCGTTGTCCCCGGTGAGCATCGTGACGCCGATGCCGTCGCCCGCCAGCGTCGTGATGACCTGGGGGACCTCGGAACGGAGCTCGTCACGCACCCCGATCGCCCCGGCGACCGCGCCGTCGCGGTGCACGACGACAACGGTCATCCCCTGGGCCTCCAGGGCACGGACCCGGTCGGTTATGGGACCGGGGTCGACCCAGCGGGGGCTGCCGACCCGCACCTCACCGCCGTCGACGGTGCCGTGGATGCCGTGACCGGCTTCCTCGGTGATGCCCTGAGCCGCGGGGGTTGCGGGAGCGGCCTGGGTGATGGCGGCGGCGAGGGGGTGGGTGCTGTGCTGCTCGAGCGCGGCGGCCCAGGCCAGGACCTGCTCCTCGGTCACGTCGCCGGTGGGAACGACGGCGGTGACGGTGGGCCGGTTCCTGGTCAGGGTCCCGGTCTTGTCGAAGGCGACGTGCCCGATATCCCCGAAGCGCTCAAAGATCGCGCCGCTCTTGATGATGACGCCGAACTTGCTGGCCGAGCCGACCGCGGAGACCACGGTGATGGGCACCGCGATCGCCAGCGCACACGGCGAGGCGGCCACGAGCACCACCAGGGCGCGGGTGATCCACGTCTGCGGGTCACCGGCAAGTGAGCCGATGAGCGCGACCAGCACGGCCACGACCAGGACGCCGGGCACGAGCGGGCGGGCGATGCGGTCGGCGAGCCGGGCGCGTTGCCCCTTCTCGGCCTGGGCCTGCTCTACCAGGCTCACGATCGTGGTCAGGGAGTTGTCGGTGCCGGTCGCGGTCGCCTCGACCTGCAGGACACCGGCGGTGTTGATCGCCCCGGCAGACACCTCATCACCGGGGCCGACCTCGACGGGGATGGACTCACCGGTGATGGCCGAGGTGTCCAGGCTGCTGTGCCCGGTACGGATGATTCCGTCGGTGGCGATGCGCTCACCGGGGCGGATGACCATGACCTGCCCCGCGCTCAGGTCACGGGCCGGGACGGTGACCGTCTGACCGTCGGTGAGGACGGTGGCGCTCTGGGGCACGAGCTTGAGCAGGGCACGCAGCCCGGCACGCGCCCGGTCCATCGCGCGGTCTTCGAGGGCTTCGGCGATGGTGTAGAGGAAGGCCAGGGCCGCGGCCTCCTCCACGTGGCCGAGGATGACCGCGCCGGTGGCGCTCATCGTCATCAGCAGTGCGATGCCGAGCCTGCCCGTGGCGAGTTTGCGCAGCGCACCGGGGACGAACGTGGAGGCCCCGAGCAGTAGGCCGACCCAGAACAGCACGAGCGCTGCACTGTGGGCGCCGGACCACTCACAGGCCAGCCCGGCCACGAACGCAGCCCCCGAGGCGATGGGGATCATGACGGCGGGGTCACGCCACCACGGTGCCTCGTGCTCGTCGTCGGTCTCCAGCTCCTCGGCGGGCGCGTGGGTGGTGGCGCTCATGCCGCGGTCCCGCTCGGGCAGCAGCCGGGCACCGCGCAGGCCGGGTTGAGGCACGGGGCGTTCTCATCGACCGCCAGCGTCACCTCGACCAGCGCGGTCATCGCCGCCGCCAGGTGAGGGTCGGCGATCTCGTACCGCGTCTGGCGCCCTTCGGGCTCGGCCACGACGATGCCGCAGTCCCGCAGGCAGGTCAGGTGGTTGGACACATTCGACCGGGTCAGGCCCAGGTCGCGGGCGAGCACCGCCGGGTAGCTCGGGCCCTCGAGCAGCGTCATGAGGATGCGGGAGCGGGTCGGGTCGGCCATCGCCCGGCCCAACCGGTTCATCACGTCCAACCGCGAAGCAATAGTCAGCATGCACTGACCATACAGCAGGCACTGACCATACAGGCCGCGCTGCGCGGGACAACTTAGGGAGGCTTGCCGGAGAAGAGCAGTACGGACTCGACCTCCCGGTGTGTTGATGACGAGCGTCTCAGTTCCTTGGTTCTGATACACCGACACATGAGACATCTTCCGACGCCGCCGACCCGCAGGCAGGCACCTCACAAGTAGGTGCGAAACTCGGCGCGTCGGGCCGCGCCAGCACGCCGAGTTCTGTGACACTCGGAAGATGTCGTCGACCATCGGCTACGCCAGAGTCAGCACCGGCCACCAGTCCCTCGAGGCGCAGAGCGACGCACTGACCGCGGCGGGCTGTGAGCGAATCTTCAGTGACAAGTTCTCCGGTGCACGGGACGACCGCCCGGGCCTTACCCAGCTGCTCGACTACGTCCGTCCCGGCGACACCGTCGTGGTCACCGCACTGGACCGGCTCGGCCGCTCCCTGTCCGGAGTGATCCGGACCGTAGAGACACTGACCCAAGCCGAGGTGCTCTTGCGGTCCCTGCGCGAAGGGATCGACTACTCCACCTCCACCGGACGGATGCTCGCCGGGATCTTCGCCTCCCTGGCCGAGTACGAGCGCGACCTCATGCACGAACGCGCCGCCGCCGCCCGCGAGGCCGCTCGCCTCCGTGGTCGGCACACCGGCCGCCCCCCCAAACTCACCAAGGACCAAGCCAGGCAGGTGCGCTCACTGCGCGCCGGCGGAGAGCCCATCTCCGACCTCGTCCGTAGCTTCGGTGTCTCCCGCGCCACCATCTACCGCGCGATCAACGCTCCCGACCTGACAGCAGCCCCGAGCGAAGAACTGCTCTCCGCCGGAGCCAAGCCGTGTTGAACCGGTCGCGGAAGGCTCGTACAGTCGCGAGCTCGTCGGCGACCTCGGAGGTGCGCTGTTTACGGATCGAGATGGCGACCGCGACCGAGGCGCCGATGAGGCCGGCGGTCGGCGCGGCAGCCAGGATGACAGACCTGAGCCAGTCGGGATCCTCCTCGCTGTTCGGCAGCTGTCCGTGCCCGAAAACCAGCGCGAACGCCCAGAAGGTGAAGACGAGTAGCGCGATGCTGCCGGTGAGCCAGATGAGAATCTCGGCATGCAGGGCAGGGCGAGCTCGGCGAAGCACGGCCCACGCGATGAGCCCCGCTCCGACAACAAGCGCGATTGTGGCGATGAGCCACAGTGCGGCAGGGGTCATGTCGCGAAGGGTAACCACGGCAGCCGGTAGCCGGAGGGGCTTCGGCACTGGAGCCCGCGCCCGTCATCCGGCCAGAACGTCACTGGGCCCTCTTCAGTCGGCGTCCCGTACTCCCCGACGTCACTGTCGCCCGCTTCGCAGTTGAGCTGGGGACGGCGGCGGCGCTGGACGTCTCCGACCGAAGAGCCGCCCCCGCCAAGTAGTAGATATTCCGTACGCGATCCCTGTCGTCGTCGTTGCCACCCCGGGGCGTATCGAGCATCCGTTTCTTAACACGCAGCAGCCCGAGGCTCTCTAGCTCGCGCGTGCCGCTGGTTCGCATCGATGACCTGATGCAATACCAATCTGGGAAGTTCTGGGTCGACCACCACATCCCATCCCGAGTGCTCTCAGGCTCCGCGAGGAGGATTAGGAGCATGGCAAGCCCGGGCGCCGCCATGCGCTGGATGTATCCCTCCCACAGCCGGTCGGGCATCTGCAGATACAGCTCGACCTCCTGCTGCTTGGCGCGCCTCGACGCCTGAGCGGGTCTCCGCTCGCTGGGCGGGCGGTAGGGATCCCCAGACCCGTCCTCGCGGAGAAGCGTGATCCTCGAGGCAGCCCCTCGGCTAACTTCGACCTCGATCAGCCGCAACTCCTCCAGGCGCTTGATCGCATCGTTGACCCGTCGCGCACCTCTATGGGCGGCGTCTTCAAGGTCGAGCAGCGCGGCCCACCGACGAGCCGACAGCGTTGAATCGTACGGCTCGGCCGAACTGCGTCGGATCAGACCGAGGTACAGCTTCAGCGGGACGGCGCCGCCGCGTCCCCGCGTGGAGACGATCTGCGCCAGAGGAGGCGGGCTCTCCGGGTTGGCCGTGCGCACAAAGGACTTGCGAACCGGGGTCGTCGTTCGGCGTCCCGCAGCCGAGTTGAGAAGCCTTTCGACCTCACGTTGAGAGGCTTCGCTCAGATCCTCACGCCCCACTTTGACGCCAGTTCGAGCGGCGATCACTCCTCGGCGTCGCGATGAACTAGATGTCCTCTCTACTTCCTCCATCTGGCTCCACCCCACTCCGGCTCTATTGGCATACCATTTCATACACTAGCACTAACCAGATCCTGGTCAACAGCGATCGGTAGTTCTGCAGATACGGCATCGTCGCAGGTCAGCGTGGTGAAACCCGGCCACTAGGTGTAGCGTAGTGACCACGACCTGGAGGAAGCGACTCAGCAACTGGGAGCAAGGGGCTCATGCAGTTGCCGCCAAGGCCAGGCCGAGCCGGTGGTCAGGTGCACGTCTGAGCGATGGAGTGCACCGGCAGTGAGGGAGTGTCTACCTGGACGGGCCAGGGGAGGGTGCTGCTGACGAAACTGCCCGTGCCGGCCGACGGGTCTCGGGGTTGGAACCCCGAGACCCGTCGCGCATCGCCGTCACATGTGAACGGTGTGCCATGACGGCAAGGACCCGCGCCAGCATGTCTGCCGGAGCGTGTTGGTGGCGTACGTCAAGATAGGCACGTGTCGTATGCGCCCCTCGTCCACCCCACGGACACCCCCGACCTGAGGAAGGCTCGTGGGGCGTTCTTCACCCCCGATGAGATCACTGCGTTTATCGCCCAGTGGGCCATCACCTCACCC
>NZ_JAZGOL010000013.1:0-12816 GCF_036421875.1 Georgenia sunbinii
CGCAGCCTGGTTGGCTGCGGGCCCCACGTCGTTCAGTCGTGCCTACTGCTCAGGGTCAGACCGCTGTCTCCTCCCCCGGCGCCTGACCTGTGGCCGGCCGCTGGCCGCGGCGGATGCCCAGGGTGTCTGAACCGTCACCGTTCCAGTCACCGACGAACACCTCGTCGTTGGCCCGGCCGAAGGTCACCCGCAGGTCAGCGTCGCCACCGGTCAGCGAGTTCTTCACGTGGTAGGTCGCGCCACGGCGCACCGCCATCGTGTCGAACCCGTCACCGTTCCAGTCACCCACCAGCGTGACATCACTGGTCCGGCCATAGCGGAGCACCTGGTCCGCCGGGCCACCAGTGACCGAGTTGCGCACGTGGTACACGTTGCCGCGACGCACCGCCAGGGTGTCCAGGTCGTCACCGTCCCAGTCACCGACCAGCACCACATCAGCCTCCCGGCCGTAGTGGAACACCACGTCTGCGTCCCCACCCAGCAGGTGGTTCTTCACGTGGTACTCGTTGCCACGACGCACCGCGAACGTGTCGCGACCATCACCGTCCCAGTCACCGACCAGCACGACATCGCCCGGACGGCCGTAGCGGAAGGTCCAGTCGGCGTCCCCACCGCGAGGCGCGTTGGACACGAAGAACTCGTTCCCACGACGCACCGCGATCGAGTCGGTCCCGTCACCGTCCCAGTCACCGACGTACACCTCGTCGGTGATCCGTCCGTACTTGAAGAAGTGGTGCGTCGTGCCTCGCCAGTTGTCGCTCAGGTGGAACTCCGCCGCCGACGACGGCTCGGGCTCCGGCTCCCCACCCTCGGTGGAGAACACGTGCGACCACTCGACCGCAGCGCCATCAGCGACCACGAAACCGTCCAGCGCACGCGCCGTCACCGTCACCTCACCAGCACCTGGGTAGGTCCCAGCAGGAATGACGTCACCATCGACGACGTACTCCACGCCGTCGACCGCAGGGACCGTGTAGGTGTCGTCCTCGGTACCGTCCTCGTCAGTGAAGGTCACCGCCTCCGGCGTGACCTCCACCAGCTCCGGCTCCTCGGCGGTGGAGAAGGTGTGCGACCACTGCGCCACCGCGCCTTCAGCCAGCACGAAACCATCCAGGACACGCGCCGTGACCGTCACGGCGCCGGAACCCGGCACCGTCGCGGCCTCGACGACCTCACCGTCGACGAGGTACTCCACGCCAACGTCCCACGGGACGGTGTACGTGTCGTCCTCGGTACCGTCCTCGTCGATGAACGTCACCTCCGCGGGAGTCACCTCCACCGGACGCGAGCCCTCCTCGCCGGCCTCCTGGCCGGTGAGGTACTCGAATCCGGTGACGACGAAGTCCTCGCCCTGCGGCGCGACGTCGTACTCCAGGACGTAGTACGCGATCTCCGCGTGCTCCTCCGCGGCCGCCAGGATCCCCTGGAGGTCCACGTCTCCCTCACCAAGGTTGGTGAAGGAGATGCTTCCGCCCAGACCGGTCGCATCCTTGATGTGCAGCAGCTCGATGCGCTCGCCGTGCTCCTCGATGAGAGCCGGGACGTCCACACCCGCGTGCGCCGCCCACGCCACGTCGACCTGGAAGGTCACGTACTCCGGGTTCGTCTGGTCGACGAGGATCTCCCAGACCGACAGCTCCTCCCCCTCGTGCTCGTACGTAGTGGTGAACTCGCCCGCGTGGTTGTGGCCGAAGAACTTGCCGATCTCGGCCTCGACCGAACGCTCACCCAGGCGGTTCATCGCCTCGGCCACCGCGAGGGTGGACTCGTAGGAGTTGAAGTTCAAGCCCTGGACGAAGCCGCCCGAGCCCACGTACTCCTGGCCCAGCGTGTCGACGTACTCCAAGGTGTCGTCGAAGCTCGCCTCGGCGGTGTTGTAGTGCGACGAGGGCACATGCAGCCCGATCTCGTCGGTCACCGCGCGGAACTGCTCGGCCGTGTAGCCGTCGAAGTTGCCGCCGTACGGCTCGATGTTCTCCAGCCCGATCTCTGCCAGGCGGGCGAGCACCGTCTGCTGCCCCTCCGCGTTCACCCACGGGATGAGGGAGTACAGACCGATCGAGACCTTGTCCACCGGCACGAGAACCGGCTCGACCGGCGGCTCGTCCCCGATCACCCGGAAGTGGTCGAAGCGGATCGTCGGCTCGTCGGGCGATGCAGCACCAAGCGCGAAGAGACCGACGCGCCCGTCCGCGGCGACACCCGCGTTGGTCACCGACTCCAGGTCGGTCCACGTCTCACCACCGTCGACGGAGTAGGACCCGGTGAAGGTGGCCCCCGCCTTGGTGAGTCGTAGGTGCACCGTCGTCGCCGTGATCGCCGGCGAGGTCGGCTGCGGGTTCTGCACCACGCTGTCGATCTCGCTGCGGATCTCGATGCTGCGAACGGCGGCACTGCCCGGCGCGTTGGTCGTGAGCACGTCGAGCTTGACGTAGTTGTCGTCGTCGACGTAGGCAATCAGGCCGCCCTGCTCGTACTGCTGGGAGGTCTCCGAGACGTCGACGACGGTCTCCACGGTCCAGTCGCCCTCGAGCTGCTGGAGCACGAAGTTGGCCGGGGTCTGGTTGTCGCCGCCATAGATGTCACCGGCGGT
This sequence comes from Georgenia sunbinii, assembly GCF_036421875.1. NCBI lineage: Bacteria > Bacillati > Actinomycetota > Actinomycetes > Allobogoriellales > Allobogoriellaceae > Georgenia > Georgenia sunbinii. Next base: position 2,594 of record NZ_JAZGOL010000013.1, read on the forward strand.
GGCGTCGAGCTCCAGGTGACCGTCGGTCACGCGCAGGTGGTCGGCGTCCGGGCGGACGACGTCCCACCGACAGTCGTTCAGCGCCGTGCCGTCGAACTCGTCGTTCGGGTCGTCGGCGGTGGCGGTGTCGTCCGGCGTGATGGTGAAGTAGTCGAAGGCGGCATCGACCGGGGCCTGCGCCTGGCCACTGCCCTGGACCGCGAACATGCCGATCTGCGGATCGGTGATGCCGACGAGCGACTTGGTCTCGGCCATCTGGGTGAAGTCGACGCCGTCGGCGCTGTACGCCGCGGTGAGGTCCTGCCCGTTGCTGGCGAGCTGCACCCACACGGTGGTGGGGTAGTCCGCACCGAGTGTCGGGCTGTTGGAGTCCGCGACCTCGTTCGGGAGCCCGTTCTCCTCACGGATGAACTGGAAGACCCGCTCGGCGCTGTTCGCGCTGCGGTCCTGGAAGACCATCTTGGCGTAGTTGTCGTCGTCGCCGTAGAGGAGCAGACCGGCCTGCTGGTAGGCGTCGGTGCCGTCCATGGTCACCTTGACGGTGGCCGTGAACGGGCCGTCGGGCAGGTCCTGCAGCACGAGGTTGGGGCTGTCGGTGTTGTTCGTGCCGTAGATGTCGGTCTGCGACGTCGGCATGACCAAGTGGCCGTCCTCGACGCGCAGGTTGTCGTCCTGGCGGACCACCGACCAACGCTCGGTGTCGAGAGCGTCACCGGTGAAGTCGTCCGACCGACCGCTGAAGCACTGCATCGCCGGTGCGTTGACGGTGACGGTCACCGTCGCCGTGGCGGTGGCGCCGCCGGGGTCGGAAGCGGTGACGGTGGCCGTGTAGGAGCCCGCAGCCGTGTAGGTGTGGGTCACCTCGGCGCCGTCGCCCGTGCTTCCGTCCCCGAAGTCCCATGCGAGGCTGACCTCGTCGCCATCCGGGTCCTCGGCCGTCGCCGTGAAGGTGACCTCGAGCGGAGCAGTTCCCTGCTCCGGCGTCACCGACGCGGACACGACCGGGGCGGCGTTGGTCGCGGCCCCCTTGCCGGAGAAGCGGATCTCGTCGACGTCGAACAGCGCCTGAGTGGGGTCTCCGGTGAACACGAAGTACACCGGTCCCTCGCCACCGGCATCGGTGATCGGGACAGTCTCGCTGACGGCCCAGGTCTCCCAGCCGCCGGTGGGAGCGAGCTCCATCGTGGCAGCCAGCGGTCCGTCGGGTGCTCCCTGACGGACCTCGAGGGTGCCACCGGCACCCGCCGAGGCGTACCGCACCGAGACGCCGTCGATGTTGACGAAGTTCATCGGGTCGAAGGAGATCCAGTCACCGTTGTGGATGTCGCCGACCTGCGCCCCTCCGCGGGCACCGTCCTTGGCGAAGACGTTGACGCCCTCGGAGTCGGTGTAGAACTCCGCCTGCTGGTTGCGCAGCCGCAGCACGGCCTCGTCGTCGGCCCGCAACGCCGGCAGGTCGCCGGCTCCGAGGTCGATGTACGAGGCGTTGATGACACCGAAGATGTCGGCGTCGAGGCCGTGACCCTCGTCGTTCGGTGTGACGATGACGCCCTCACAGCCGGTGGTCGAGCTGAGCGGGTGCCCGTGGTCGTCGTGGCCGAGGATGTACTCGACACGGACGCGGGAGCAGTCGATCTCGCCGTCCTCGGCGTCGGTGACCACGACCCGGTAGGGCACCTGGTCGCCGAAGCCAAAGATGCTGCCGTCCTCCGGGATCTCGAGGGTCACCTGCGGTGCGGTGTTGCCGACGACGATGTTCACCGTCGCCGTGCCGGTCCGCACGCCCTCCCCCTCCCCCGCACTGACGGTGAGCCGGGCGGTGTACTGGCCCTCTTCGGTGTAGGTGTGGCTGGCCGTGGCGTCGGTCGAGTCGACCGTGCCGTCGTTCTCGAAGTCCCAGGCGTAGCTGAGGGGCTCGCCCTCGGGGTCACTGGAGCCCGAGCCGTCGAACTCGACGGTCAGCGGCGCCTGGCCGTTGGTCGCCGAGGTCGTGATCGTCGCGCTCGGGTTTCGGCTGCCTGCGACATAGTCGATGCGGTAGACCGCGGAGTCCGGAGCGCCGGAGAAGTAGCCGCCGGTGCCGTAGTCGAGGACGTACATCGCTCCATCGGGGCCGAACTCGACGGCGATCGGCAGCTGGACGTCCAGGTGGTCCAGCGTCGGCAGGATGTCGACGAGGTTGCCGTCGTCATCGATGACGAACTCGTGGATCCACCCGCGGCCCCAGTCGTAGTTGAAAGTCTTGCCGTCGAAGTACTCGGGCCACTTCGTGTCCGAGTCGAGCTCCGCGTCGTAGCGGTAGGTCGGGCCGCCCATGGGCGACTCGCTGCCGCTGCCGAGCTCCGGGACCGATCCACCGTCGTAGGGCAGCCACGCCGGCACGGCCGGCGGGAGCTCGGTGAGACCGGTGTTGTTCGGGCTCTCGTTGACCGGGTTGTCGCAGTCGAATGCCGCGCCGGACTCCTCTGTGCCGAAGTCGTAGTCGATGTATGCGTCGTTGGCGCCGTGGCAGTACGGCCAGCCGTAGTTACCCGGCTCCTTGATGAGGTTGAACTCGACCTGCCCCTGCGGGCCACGGTCGGGGTTCGCGGCGCCGCCGGCGTCCGGGCCGTAGTCGCCCAGGTGCACCCAGCCGGTCTCGTGGTCGACCGAGAACCGGAACGGGTTGCGGAAGCCCATCGCGTAGATCTCCGGGCGAGTCAGCTCGGTGTCCTCGAAGAGGTTGCCCTCGGGGATGTCGTAGCTGCCGTCCTCGTTGACCGAGACGCGCAACAGCTTTCCGCGCAGGTCGTTGGTGTTGCCCGAGGAGCGCTGCGCATCCCACGCGGGGTTGCGGTCGGCGCGCTCGTCGATGGGCGTGTAGCCGTTCGAGGCGAACGGGTTGGTGTCGTCACCGGTGGACAGCCAGAGGTTGCCCTCGGCGTCGAAGTCGATCTCTCCACCGGCGTGGCAGCACGTGCCGCGGTCCGCCTCGACCTCGAGGATCTTCTGCTCGGAAGCCAGGTCGATGGTGTTCGACTCCGTGAGCTTGAACCGGGAGAGCTGGTTGTACCCGTCGAAGGCGGCGAACTGCTCGGCGGTGCCGAACTCCGGGGCGTCGCCCGCCGGGGTGTCGAGCACCGGCGCGTAGTAGGCGTACACCCAGCGGTTCTCGGCGAAGTTCGCGTCGACGGCGAGGCCCTGGAGTCCGTCTTCATCGTGACTGTAGACGGGGATGGTGCCGGCGGTGTGGCTCAGGGAATCACCGGTGGTGTAGAAGATCCGCCCGTCGCGCGCGGAGTGGACGACGTCACCGTTGGGCAGGACGGCGAGGGCGATCGGCTCCCCGACGTTCTGCTCGCCCATGACGAGTGTCGTCTGCTCGAACGAGCTCTCGACGGTGGCGGCGCAGTCGGCGTCCGCGACGCCCGCGGCCGTCTGGATCCCGCCGAGGATGTGCTCGAGGAAGGCCGGCTCGGCGAAGGACTCGTTCGTGTGTCCGCCGCCGGTGTACCAGGAGCGGCCGCCGTCGTAGTTCTGGCACCAGGCGATGGGGTGGTCGTGGCCCATGGCGTGACTGCCGACGTCGTAACTGTCCTCATCGAGGCTGGCGAGGACGTGGACGTCACCGCGCGGGTTGTCCTGATAGGTGTACCACTCGTCGGTGCGGTCCCACTCGAAGGGGAGGTGGGCGGTGGAGGGGTGGGCGTGGTCGGCGACCTGGACGGTCGCGTCCGGCGTGCCCGGGGGGTGGCTTTCGAAGTAGGCACCGACGAGCTCGCCGTACCAGGCCCAGTCATACTCGGTGTCGCTCGCGGCGTGGATGCCGGCGTAGCCACCACCGCTCTGGATGTAGCCCTCGAAGGCGGCCTGCTGATCGGAGTTGAGCACGTCGCCGGTGGTGGAGAGCCAGACGACGACGTCGTAGTCGGACAGGTTCTCGGTGGTGAAGTCGGCAGGGTCCTCGGTGTGGTCCACCGTGAACCCGTTCTCGTCACCGAGCTGCACGATGGCGGCGACGCCGGACTCGATCGAGCCGTGCCGGAAGCCCTCCGTGTGACTGAAGACCAGCGCGCTGAACTCATCATCTGCCGGCGGCGGATCTGTCTGTGCGACGGCACCGCTGACTGCTAAGGGCACGACCAGGGTGCTGGTGAGCACCGCTGCGGCACCCCGAGACCACCATCGCCGGCGTGTGGATCTGTTGACCACGACTTCCTCCTCGTCATCGTCGTCGACGAGGTGTCCGTGCCGAGGTGCGTCTCCCATGGCGCACCGGCACGCATCGCCCCTTCGCGATATGTGTGTTAGGTCACATAGGACGATAGCCAGGGTGCGCAGCACCGTCAATGAGTTCGAGGCCCGCTGACGCCCAGCGGCAGCGACGGCAAAGGGCCCGCAGCCAGTTGGCTGCGGGCCCCTCGTCATGCTCCTGCTGTCAGTCGGTCAGCTCTTGGGAGCCCCCCCAGCAGTCTTCCAGCCACCGACCGGGCGACGGATGCCCAGCGTGTCGGTGCCGTCAGCGTTCCAGTCACCGACGATGACCTCGTCGCCGAGGCGACCGAAGGTCAGGACGATGTCCGCGTCCCCGCCGCTGAGCGAGTTGTTCACGTGGAACGTCCGACCCCGCTGGATCGCGAGGGTGTCGGTGCCGTTGCCGTCCCAGTCACCCGCGAGGGTGACGTCGTTGGCGCGACCGTAGGTCACGACCACGTCGGCGTCGCCGCCGATGACGGAGTTCTTCACGTGGTACTGGGCGCCACGGCGGATGGCGAAGGTGTCCACGCCACTGCCGTTCCAGTCACCGACCAGCACCTCGTCGTCCGCACGACCGTAGTTGACGACCACGTCGGCAGGACCCCCGCGCAGGGAGTTCTTGACGTGGTACTCGGACCCACGGCGAACCGCGAAGGTGTCCGAGCCGTCGCCGTCCCAGTCACCCACGAGGATGACGTCGCCGGGGCGGCCGTAGGTCAGCACGACGTCCGGCTCGCCACCACGCTGGCTGTTGCTCACGTGGAACTCGTTGCCCTTGCGGACCGCGATGGTGTCCGTGCCGTTGCCGTCCCAGTCACCGATGAGCACCTCGTCGACCATCCGGCCGAACATGAAGTGCGCTGCGGTGGCGCCGGTCCAGCTGTTGCTGAGGTGGAACTGCGAGGTCCGGTTGTCCGGGCCGGGCGCCTCCACGGTGGAGAAGGTGTGGCTCCACTCGGCGGTGACGTCGTCGGCGAGCACGAAGCCCTCCGCGGCCTGGGCCGTCACGGTCACGGTGCCTTCACCCGGGTGGGTGCCGGCGGCCACGACCTCGTCGTTGATGACGTACTCCACGCCAGTGGCGCGCGGCACCGTGTAGGTGTCGCTCGCCGTGCCGTACTGATCGTCGAACGTCACTGCGGCGGGAGTCGCCTCGACCACGCGCGAGCCCTCCTCGCCGGCCGGCTGGCCGGTGAGGTACTCGAACCCGGTGGTGGCGAAGCTCGGGCCGTCAGGCGAGACGTCGTACTCGAGGACGTAGTACGCGATCTCCGCGTGGTCCCGAGCCGCCCGCAGGATGGCCTGCAGGTCCATGTCGCCGTCACCGAGGTTGGTGAAGTTCGGACCATCGTCCTCACCGAGCCCGGTGGCGTCCTTGATGTGGAGCAGCTCGATGCGGTCGCCGTGCTCCGCGATGAGAGCCGGCACGTCGATCCCGGCGTGCGCGGCCCAGGCCACGTCCACCTGGAAGGTCACGTACTCGGCGTCGGTCTCCTCGACGAGGATCTCCCACGCCGACATCTCCTCGCCACCGTGGTTGTACACGGTGGTGAACTCGCCGGCGTGGTTGTGGCCGAAGAGCTTGCCGGTGCCCGCCTCGACCGAGCGCTGACCCAGGTCGTTCATCGCCTCGGCCGTCTGGAGCACGCGCCCGTAGGTGCTGATCCCCGGCTGGGGGAAGCCGCCCGAACCGACGTACTCCTGGCCCAGGGTCTCGACGTACGCGAGCGTCTCGTCGAAGGTGTCCTCGGCGACGTTGTAGTGCGACGAGGGCACGTTCAGCCCGATGAGGTCGGTCATCGCGCGGAACTCCTCAGCGGTGTAGCCGCCGAGGTTGCCGCCGAAGGGCTCGACGTTCTCGAAGCCGATCTCCGCCAGGCGCGCGAGCACCGAGGACAGACCTGCCTCGTTGACCCACGGGATGAGGGAGAACATGCCGATCGAGACCTCCTCGACCGGGATGCGGACCGGCGCGCGGTCCTCACCGGTGAGGTAGGAGAAGCCGGTCTCGACGAAGTCCTCGCCCAGCGGGGCGCGGTCGAACTCGAGGACGTAGTACGCGATCTCCGCGTGCTCCTCGGCCGCTGCCAGGATCTCCTGGAGCGGGACCTCGCCCTCACCGAGGTTGGTGAAGGTCGGACGACCCTCGCCAGCGACGTTGACGGCGTCCTTGACGTGAAGCAGCTCGATGCGGTCGCCGTACTCCTCGATGAGGGCAGGGACGTCCACACCGGCGTGCGCGGCCCAGGCCACGTCGAGCTGGAAGGTCACGTGCTCGGGGTTCGTCTCACGGACGAGAATCTCCCACGCGGAGAGCTCCTCGCCCTCGTGCTCGTACACGGCGGTGAACTCACCGTCGTGGTTGTGGCCGAAGAACTTGCCGATGCCGGCCTCGACCGAGGCCTCACCGAGACGGTTCATCGTCTCGGCGGTGGCAAGGGTGTTCTCGTAGCCCGAAGCGGTTTCCGACTCGTTGATTCCCGGAGCGGCGAAGCCACCCGAGCCGACGTACTCCTGGCCCAGCGTCTCGACGTACGCGAGCGTCTCGTCGAAGGTGTCCTCGTTGGTGTTGTAGTGCGAGGACGGGACGTTCAGGCCGATCTCGTCGGTCATCGCGCGGAACTCCTCGGCGGTGTAGCCGTTGAAGTTGCTGCCGAAGGGCTCGACGTTCTGGAAGCCGATCTCGGCGAGCCGCTCGAACACGGCCGGGAGACCATCCTCGCCGACCCAGGGGGTCAGCGAGAACATGCCGATCGAGACCTTCTCCGCAGGGATCTGGATCTGCGGGGCCGGGGGCTGCTCGCCCGAGGCGGTGAAGGCCAGGTAGTCGAGGTCGACGCCACCGGTGCTGGTGACGACGAGCTCGCCGGAGCCCTGCGGGATGTCGGTCAGGCGAACCTCGACGTCCTGCCAGCCACCGTCACCGGGGGCTGCCGGGGCGTTCTGGTATGCGTCGACGAGCTCGGCCAGTGCGTGGGCCGAGAAAGCGCCCTCGGACAGCTCGACGAGGTCCTCGAGCGCGACGTCGCTGATCTGGTCGGCGACGTCCGCCGGGACGATCTCGCCGAGCAGCTGGGCGCCGATGGGGTCGGCGAACCACTGGCCGACGGTCGAGGCAGCGGTGAGGTTCCGCTCCGCGGGCTCGCTACCGGTGAACTCGATGTCAGCGAAGGTGCCGTCCACCCCGGCCCAGCCGAGGGAGATGGTGCCCTCGCCGTTGCCGCGGGCGGTGACGGTGTCGATGACATCGCCGGTCGCCGCGTCAGTGAAGGAGAACGGACGGAAGGTGATCGAGTCACCCTCGTCGAACTCGCTCACGTAGCCGCCGGCGCCGGCCTCGGCGTCGTCGACCACGGTGATGCCCTCAGCGGCGTCGAACCACTCGGCCTGCTGAACCTCGGGCTTGAGGATGAGGGTGGCCTCGCCGGTGATCGACGGGACCTCGCCCTGCGCCTCGTCGGCGTAGGAGACGACGAGGGTGCCGTAGATCTTCTCGCCCTCGCCGTGCTCGACGGCGTCCTCGCTGGTCTCGATGATGAACTCGCAGCCGCGCCCGGAGACCTCCGGGTGGGCGTGCTCGTTGTGTCCCAGACCGAAGGTCCAGTTGACGTTGCGGCAGTTCGGCTCGTCGCCGTCCTCCGCGTCGCTGACGGACACGGTGACCGGGACGTCGTCGCCCCAGTTGAAGATGGCACCGTCGTTCACGCTGAGCGTGATCTCCGGGGCTGTGTTGCCGACCGTGACCGGCGTGGTGGCCAGGCCGATCGCACCCTGCGGGTCGGTGACGCGCAGCGTGACGTCGTAACGGCCGAGGTCCTCGAAGGTGTAGGTCGTCTCGACGCCCTCGGCGTCATAGACGCCGTCACTGTCGAAGTCCCACTCGTAGGTGAGCTCCTCACCCTCGGGGTCGCGGGACGCCGAGGCGTCGAAGACGACCTCGAGCGGCGCCTCGCTGCTGGATGCCGGGGTGGCGGTGAAGGACGCCTGCGGGGTCTTGTTGCCGTCACCGACGTGGTTGATGCGGTAGAGGCCGGCGTCCGGGTTCTGGCGGAAGAAGCCGTCCCCGTACTCCAGCACGTACATCGAGCCGTCCGGACCGAACTCCATGTCCATGACGTTGTCCCAGATGGGCTGGTTCACCGTCTCGAGGTGGAGGTTCGGCAGGAAGTCGCTGATGTCGGTGACCTCGCCCTGCGAGGAGAGCTCGTCCATCGTGATCGACACGACGTAGTCCTGGGAGAACTCCGCCATGAACGGCTTGCCGTCCCAGTACTCGGGGAACTTCGTGTCCGACTCGAGGCTCTCGTCGTAGCGGTAGATCGGGCCGCCCATGGGAGCCTGGCCGCCGCCACCGAGCTCGACGAGGATGTCCCACGGCTGGTCGCCGGGGTTGTCGCCGTACCAGAGCTGCGGCTCGGTGACCGGCGGAAGCTCCTGAAGACCGGTGTTCCAGGTCGAGTTGTTGACCGGAGCGTCGCAGTCGAAGGTGAGGTCACCGGCGGCGTCGTTCTCGTAGTCCCACTCGTTGTAGGCGCCACCGTCGTTGGGGCCGTGGCAGTAGGGCCACCCGCCGTTCATCGGCTCGGTGGTCAGCTGCCACTCGACGTACCCCATGGGGCCGCGGTCAGCCTGGGCCGAACCGGCGTCGGGGCCGTAGTCGCCCCAGACCAGCGCGCCGGACTCGGCGTCGTAGTCGATGCGGAACGGGTTGCGCAGGCCCATGACGTAGAGCTCTTCGCGGACCAGGTCGGCGTCGTAGTCGCCGGAGTTGAAGAGGTTGCCCTCGGGGATCGTGTACGACGTGCCGGGTCCGGGCTCGACGCCCTCCTCGATCTCGTCGTTGACGTTGATCCGCAGGATCGCGCCACGCAGGTCGTTGGTGTTACCGGCACCGCGGCGGGCGTCGAAGCCGGGGTTCATCCCCGGGGCGTTGTTGATCGGCGTGTAGCCGTTCGCGCCAGGCGTGCCGGCCGGGGTGTTGTCACCCGAGGACAGGTAGAGGTTGCCGTCCTCGTCGAAGGCGATGTCCGCGCCGACGTGGCAGCACTGGCCGCGCTGGGCGCTGACCTTGATGATCTCCTGCTCGGAGTCGAGGTCGAGCGTGTTCGTCTCGGCGTTCCACTGGAAGCGGGACAGGAGGTTGTAACCGAGCCACTGGTCCCAGTAGGTCTCGGGGTCTTCACCCTCGGGAACGGTGTTGGGGGCGTTCCCGGCGGGGGTGGTCTCGGGGTAGGCAACCCCGGCCTCGGTCGTCCCCGACATCACGCGGGGAGCGTAGGAGAGGTAGACCCAGCCGTTCTCTTCGAAGTTGGGGTCCAGCTCGATGCCCTGGAGGCCGTCCTCGGAGTTGGCGTAGACGTCGAGCTTGGCGACCTGGGTCGTCGCTCCGGTCGAGGGGTCCGTCAGGCGGACGACGCCGTCGCGCGCGGTGTGCAGCACTCGGGTGTCCGGCAGCACGGCGAGGTCGATCGGCTCACCGGTGTTCTTGGTGAGCAGGACCTTCTCGTAATCGTTCCAGTCGGTCTCGGCCTCGGCCGTGACTGCTGGAGTGTCAGCCTGGGTCCCCACAGTTGTCGGGACCTGGGCGTTTCCGGGGTTAGCCTGCGCCCCGGAGATCGTCAGTGGTAGTACCAGCGCGGCTGACAGCACTGCTGCCGCGCCTCGGGTCGACCATCGGCCGCCCGTTAAACTTCTGGCCACAAGCTCCTCCTTGGCAAGTCCGGAACGGTCCCGACGCACGTGGTCGCGGTCCGCCGGGCCAACAGGTGGCGGATTCTCCGCCGCCCATCGACCCCGAGCCGGTCGTGGTTTGCGCCCCTCGACTACGAGGGCCGTGCGTGGCCGGGACGAATATGTCTCGGGTCACACCACCAAGAATCCTAAGCGACCTTTCGTCGGTGTCAAACCAAAAGAGCTAAGTTGCGGTTACGGAACCAGGTGCTACGCGCGCATGACGAGGGGCCCGCAGCCGACCGGCTGCGGGCCCC
>NZ_JAZGOL010000014.1:0-11240 GCF_036421875.1 Georgenia sunbinii
CGAGAACCTTCCGGTCCTCGAGGACGGCGAGTCCTACACGGTCTCGATCGACCGTGAGCTGTCGGCTGAGCCGCTGGCCCCGTACATCCCGACGCTCGAGGGCGAAGGCGACGACGAGTCGCTCGACTCTTCGACGTGGTCGGCTGAGTCGGTCTTGCCGCTGGGCACCGACGGTGACCGCGACCCGACGCTCGACTTCGGGTTCGTGCTGCCGAAGGTCTCGGTTGGTGACTACGTGTGGGTCGACTCCGACCGTGACGGGATCCAGGACGAGGGCGAGCCGGGCATCCCGGGCGTGACCCTGGTGCTGACNGACGCTCGACTTCGGGTTCGTGCTGCCGAAGGTCTCGGTTGGTGACTACGTGTGGGTCGACTCCGACCGTGACGGGATCCAGGACGAGGGCGAGCCGGGCATCCCGGGCGTGACCCTGGTGCTGACCGGTCCGGACGGTGAGCCGGTGACTGACGTGTTCGGCAACCTGGTCGAGGCGACCGTGACCGACGAGAACGGCGAGTACACCTTCGAGAACCTCCCGGTCCTCGAGGACGGTGAGTCGTACACGGTGTCGATCGACCGCGAGGCCTCCGCCGAGCCGCTGGCCCCGTACCTCCCGACGATCGCCGAGCAGGGCGACCGCGAGGGCGACTCGTCGACCTGGACGGCCAGCTCCATCGGCCTCACCCGGGACGGCGACCGCGACCCGACGCTCGACTTCGGGTTCGTGGTGCCGGAGGGATCGGTATCGCCGGAGGAGCCGACGACGCCGGAGCAGCCGACGACGCCGGCACCGACGCCCACAGAGCCGGAGGATCAGCTCCCCTCGAGCGGTGCTGAGGTCGGTGGCCTGCTGGCTGCCGCCGCGATGGCGCTGCTCGTCGGACTCGGCGCGACGATGATCAGCCGACGGCGACACACCGCCTGACGCTCAAGGACCGCCCCGGGAAGAGTGCCCCCCACCCTTCCCGGGGCTTCGTCGTACCACGACACCGGCGACGTCACGCCGTCAGAGTCCGAGGCGGGCGAACCTCACGTTGGCATCGCCGCGGCTCGTGACGTTCAGCTTGCGGTAGGCCGAGCGGAGCTGCGTCTTGACGGTGTTGATGGACAGATGGAGCTCCTCGGCGATCTCCGCTCGGGAGCGCCCCTGCTGGAGCAGCCGCATGACCTCGACCTCGGCCTCGGTCAGTGACGACTCCAGCACCGGCTCGAGCTCGAGGGTGGGGACCGCGTGCCGGTCGACGAGGTCAGCGGCCATGGTGCCGGCATCGGTGCCGCGGATGGAGGTCAGGGTCGCCGCGGTGAGGTATCGCAACGAGCTGAGGACCTGGCAGTCGAGAGCCTTCTGCAGAGTCTTCAGGAGGAGCTGGCGTCCGTTGATGGGGTGCCCGAGTGCGGTCAGCGACTGGGCCTCGAGGAGGCGCAGCGCCAGCGTGGTCCGGTCATCGTGCGTCGGGGGCAGGCCTTTGCCAGCCAGCTCGAGCACGGCCTGGAACTGGCCGGTGACGAACAGTCGCAGGCCCTCGGTGAGTACCGCCTGCGCGCTGGTCAGTACGTCCGGCTCCCGGGCGGCGTGGTACCCGCTGCCGTCGATGATGGACAGCTCGGCGTCGCTGAGCGCCGTGGCGAAAGTGCCGTCTGCGCCGGGCCGAGGCAGCCCCGCCGCGGCGACCGCCATGCACAGCGCGTGTGCTTGCGGGGCGCGGCGGGTGAGAGTGAGGTGGCGTACCTGAGCCTGCAGGGCGACCGCCCAGAACTCCAGGTGCTCCAGCGGAGAGGGCTTGGCCAACCGCATGGCTTCCGCGCGAGGGTCGAGGGTGTCGACTGCGCACAGGTAGTCGGTCAGCCAGATCGTGTCGTTGATGAGCCCCTCCACCCAGCTCTCGGTCCGGGGGGTGGCTCGGGCGCGGTCGCTCCACGTGATGGCTTCGACGATGTTGCCCGCAACGGCGTGGGTCAGTGCCAGCTTCGCCGTCGCCTCGCGCACGATGAACGGGAACTTGTCCGGCCGGTGCGACGTCGTGGCCTCCAGCAGCATCCCTCGGGCGGTCGCGACGTCACCGGCGAGCAGCGCGGTGATGCCGACCTGGACGGACCAGAGGGCCGTCGTCCCGCCCGTGGCATCGACGAGCTGGCCACGACCGGCGCGGACATGGTCGCCGATCCGTCGCACCTGCTCCATCGCAGCGGCGGGGAGCCCGCGAAGCCGCAGATCGCCGATGTACTGCGCGGTGGCGTTGAGATCTGTGGGTCGGCGGGGCGGCTGCTGCGGCGCGAGGAGGTCCTCCACGGGGCCATGCCCGGTGGCACGGGCGAGGAAGTTCGCGTTCTTCAGCGTGGAGAGCAGGTGCGTGGGCGCCTGGGCGAGGAGCCGACGCAGGTCCGTGGGATCGACGGCGTACCAGATCTCGGCCCAGTGCTCGTCCAGCACGTGAAGGGCAGACTGCCAGTCGCCGGCGACCGCAACGCGGAAGACCTGGAGCGTGGCGGGCGTCCGCACATACGTCATGGCGGCGATGGTGCTGTCCACGCTGCAAGCCCTCTCTTCCTGGAGATGATGGCAAGGACGCGACTCGTCATCATTGAGCAGCTGCCGATATGAGGATCTCACCACACTTGCCCGTCGCGGTGGTACCAGCCCCGGCCCCCGGCGATCAAGGATGCAGCGACCACCGCCACGTCGACGGCCCGGGGCGATGGTGGCCCAGCCGGCGACCGTGGTCGTTCCACGGCGTCACCAGCGGCGCCTCCGTCGGCGACTCAGTGGCAGCGGCGTGAGACGCAGCGATGCCGGCGACGAGCGCGGCCAGCTCGATGTCGTCGGGCACGCCACGCACGACCCGGACCATCGCAGCGGTGACGTCTCCCTCGAACTGCCCGGCGTCGTCGATGTCGTTCACAGCGGGATGTTCCCGTGCTTCTTGGCCGGCAGCGAGGCCCGCTTGGTGCGCAACGCCCGGAGCGCACGGGCGACCTGGACCCGGGTCTGGGACGGCTCGATGACGGCGTCGACGTAGCCGCGGGCGGCCGCGTCCCAGGGGTTGACGATGGCGTCGTCGTACTCGGCCACCAGGCGAGCACGCTCCGCCTCGACGTCCCCGCCCTCGTCGGCGACCTTCTTCAGCGCACCGCGCTGCAGGATGTTGACCGCGCCCCCCGAGCCCATCACCGCGATCTGTGCGGTCGGCCAGGCAAGGTTGATGTCCGCACCGAGCTGCTTGGAGCCCATGACGATGTAGGCGCCGCCGTACGCCTTGCGAGTGATGACCGTGACCAGCGGCACGGTGGCCTCGGCGTAGGCGTAGATGAGCTTCGCGCCGCGGCGGATGATCCCGTTCCACTCCTGGTCGGTGCCCGGCAGGAAGCCCGGGACGTCGACGAAGGTGAGCACCGGGATGTTGAAGGCGTCGCAGGTGCGCACGAAGCGCGCGGCCTTCTCGGCGGCGTTGATGTCGAGCGTGCCGGCCATCTGCAGCGGCTGGTTCGCCACGATCCCCACCGGACGGCCCTCGACATGGCCGAAGGCGGTGATGATGTTGGGCGCGTAGAGCTGCTGGACGTCGAGCAGCTCACCGTCGTCGACGATGTGCTCGATGATGCCGCGCATGTCGTAGGGCTGGTTGTCGGAGTCCGGGATGACGGTGTCGAGGTCGTAGTCGTGGTCGATGACCTCGAGCGGCTCCTCGACGTCGGGCCACGACGGCGGCTCGGTGAGATTGTTCGACGGCAGGAACGCCAGCAGCGCCCGCACGTACTCCAGGGCGTCGTCCTCGTCCTCGGCCAGGTAGTGAGCCACGCCGGAGCGTTCGTTGTGGGTGGCCGCGCCACCCAGCTCCTCGAACCCCACCTCCTCACCGGTGACTGACTTGATGACGTCGGGCCCGGTGATGAACATGTTGGACGTCTTGTCCGCCATGACGATGAAGTCGGTGAGCGCGGGAGAGTACACCGCACCCCCCGCGCTCGGGCCCAGGATGAGGGAGATCTGCGGGATGACGCCGGACGCCGCGACGTTGCGACGGAAGATCTCCGCGAACTGCGTCAGGGCCGCCACGCCCTCCTGGATCCGGGCACCGCCACCGTCGGAGATCCCGATGATCGGCACCCCGGTGCGCAGCGCCAGGTCCATCACCTTGGTGATCTTCTGGCCGTGGACCTCGCCGAGGCTGCCGCCGAACACGGAGAAGTCCTGGGCGTAGATGCACACCTGCCGGCCGTCGACCGTGCCGTAGCCGACGACGACGCCGTCACCGGGCAGCTTGCGCTTGTCCAGCCCGAAGTTGACCGAGCGGTGCGTGGCCAACGCGTCCAGCTCGACGAAGCTGCCGTCGTCGAGCAGCTCGGTGATCCGCTCCCGGGCAGTCTTCTTGCCACGAGGATGCTGCCTGTCCTGCGCGGCCACCTCGGCCTCGGCGAGCGCCGCCTCACGGGCTGCGAGGTCGGTGAGCTTGTCGGCGGTCGTGGGCGGGACGGGGCCCGGGCCGGTGTCGTGGGTAGTCACGCCCGTCAGCCTAGTTGTGGCTGATCACCTCCTCGTGGCTGCTGCCGGGCGATTCGCGACGGCTGGGTTGTGGGAAGCGCACAACCGGCCGTCCCGGGAGCGCCTGCGTGGTTGGCTGGTGCGGTGAACGATGCCCCCTTCTCCCGGCTCCTGCGGCTGCCTCAGGTCGCCTCGACCAACACCGTCCTGCGCGAGTCCGTGGTGGCGGATCCCGCGGCGTGGCCGCACCTGTCTGCGCTGATCGCCGATCACCAGACGGCGGGGCGCGGCCGTACCGGGCGGCAGTGGCACACGCCGGCCGGCACCGCGCTCACCGCCTCCATCGTGCTGCGGCCGCTCGTCGCGACCGAGCGGCTCGGGTGGCTCACCCTCCTCACCGGGCTGGCTGCGATTCGCGCGCTGCGGGCGCTCGCGCCGGACGAGGCGTCCCGTCTCGGTCTCAAGTGGCCCAACGACGTCCTCGTCGACGGCGCAGACACCGCGGTCGACGGGTGGGGGCGGCAGCGGAAGGTCGCCGGGATTCTCGCGGAGGTCGTCCCGGGGACCGTCTCGACCCCGGCGACTCCTGATGCGGCCCGAGCCCCACGCGCCAGCCGGGCCGCCGTCGTCGTCGGGCTCGGGGTCAACCTGCGTCAGCGGGAAGCTGACCTGCCGGTGCCATGGGCGACGTCCCTCGAGCGGGCAGGGATCGGGGCACCCGGCCACGCGCCGTCGCCCCTCGAGCTGCTCAGAGCGGTCGGGCACGAGCTCGAGGAGATCCTCACGACTTGGGAGGGCGCGGGCGGCGACGTCGCGGGCAGCGGTCTGCGCGACGCGGTCCGCGACGTCTGCGTGACGCTCGGGGATCGGGTGCAGGTCGCGCAGCCGGGCGGCGGCCTGCTCAGCGGGACCGCCGAGGACATCGACGACGAGGGCCGGCTCGTGGTCGTCACCGCCGGCGGTGCGCGCGTGCCGGTGGTCGCCGGGGACGTCAGCCAGCTGCGCAACCCGTGATTCTGGACGCCGGGCGGGATAACCTTTCCGCGGTGGCAGAGTAGTCGAGAAGAGGTGAGGGTCATCACAACAGCGGCACACAGCTCCGCGGACGGTCGCGCCGCCGACCCCACCGACGACCGCCCCGGCCCGCCGACGAGTGAGGCTGACGGCGCGCGGAGCGCACCCGACACCGCGGCCGCCCGGGAGGCCGATCTCATCGGGGGCCGTCCCACCCTGACCATGGCCCAGCTCGCTGCCGAGGCAGACGTGAGTCTCGGTACCGCCCGACGGTTCTGGCGAGGAATGGGGTTCCCGGACATCGCGGAGGACGCCGTCCACTTCACCCCGCGCGACGTCGAGGCGCTGCGCGATGCCTCGACGTTCGTCGCGGAGGGGCACGTCGCTCAGAGCACCATGAACTCGCTACTGCGCGCGCAGGGTTATCTCGCCGACCGGCTGGCACTGTGGCAGGTCGAGGCGCTGGTCGAGGACGCAGCCCGCAGGTACACGCTCGATGACACCGCGGCGCGCGTCGTCGTCCTCGACCGGCTCGCCGACCTCGCCGACCGGCTCGACGCCAGCCTGGTCTACGCGTGGCGCCGCCAGCTCGCGGCCCTCAGCCGTCGGATCGACTCCGAGATCGCCCACCGCACCGTCGAGGAGTCCGGGCGCGACAACCTGCCGCTGCTACGAGCGCTGGGCTACATCGACATGGTCTCGTTCACGTCGAGCTCGGCCTCGCTCGGTTCGCAGGCGCTCGCCGAGCTGGTCCAGGGATTCGAGTTCGCGGCCCGAGACGTCATCACCTCGCACGGTGCCCGGGTGGTCAAGACGATCGGCGACGCCGTGCTGTGGGTCGCTGACGACCTGCCCACCGCGGCGATGGTGGCGGTCGAGCTCGTCCGCGTCATCCACTCGCGGCCCGAGCTGCTGCCGGTGCGCGGATCGCTGGTGTGGGGCCGGGTGATCTCCCGCTCCGGGGATGTGTTCGGCCCGGTGGTCAACCTGGCGTCGCGCCTCGTCGACGTGGCACTGCCGGGCACCGTGGTGATGGACCCCGCCACCAGTGACCAGGTGGCCGCCGGACCCAACGCGCCGCTGTTCAGCTTCGCGCCGCAGCCGACTGTCGACATGCCGGGTATCGGCCAGATGACGCCGATCGAGCTCCAGCTGCACGGCTTGCCGACCGACCGGCCCACGCTCACCACCGGCACTTCGGGCGTGTCGTCTCCCTAACGAGGGAGGTGCCGCCCCTACTTTTGCTCGCCTGTACGTGTAAGGGTTAGCATGCAGGCGGGGGGAAATGATGTCGCCGACGGGCGCTGATGGTGGCGCCGTGGGTGACGCCGAACCGGGTTGATGACGACCAAGGAGCATTACATGTTCAGACATGCCAAGGCGCGTACGGGCCTGCCAGCGCCCGCACCGCGCCGCCGGGGACGAGCAGTCCTCGTTGCAGGCCTCAGCGCCGCGCTTGCTGCCTCGTGGGCAGTGCCGGCCGCAGCCGCCGATCTGCCCCAGCAGGAGCCCGGGGTGACGTTGCGGACCTACCAGCTCGCGCAGGACCCGGGGGCGGTGTGCACGCTGCGCGAGGGCACGACGCCCAACGTCGACAAGCTGATGCCGACCATCGACTGGGCGTCCGACGAGGACTTCGGGCTCTCTGACCAGTTCATCACCCACGCCCTGGCGAACCTCACGGTTCCCGCCGACGGCAACTACGAGTTCCGGATGACCAACGACGACGGTGCGTTGTTCTACCTCAACGACGACCTGGTCATCGAGAACGACGGCCCGCAGGACTCCACGTCCGTGACGGGGACCGTCGGACTCACCGAGGGCGTCCACGACCTGCGGATCGAGCACTTCGAGGGTACTAACGACCAGCGTCTGACGCTGGAGTGGAAGCAGCCGGGCGAGTCCGACTTCGAGGTCGTCCCGACGTCCGCCCTCAGCACCGAGGCCGGCGTCGTGCGGGTGACCGCGCCCGGCAACAAGTTCTGCGAGGGTGACTTCGACACCCCCGGCGACGGCCTGCGTCTTGAGGGCGTCAACCCGAACTACGAGCTCGTCGACCTGCGGCCCGAGGGCTTCGAGCCGGCCGTCTCGGCGCTCGACTTCACCGAGGACGGCGACCTCGTCGTCGTCACCGCCGGCGACGTGAGCTCCGGAGGCTGGGAGCCTGACCCGTACACCGGTCAGGTCTACATCCTCGACGGCGCCGACGAGGCCGATGGCCCCGAGGACGTCACCTACCGCCTGGTCCACGAGGGCCTGCTCAACCCGATGGGTGTCGACGTCATCGGTGACTCGATCTTCGTCTCGGAGCGTGACGGGCTCACCGAGCTCGTCCCCGAGGAGGACCCAGAGAACCCGGACGCGCCGAACTACGTGCGCTCCGCGGAGTACGGCGAGGACGACGAGGGCAACCCGACCGGGAAGTTCGCCAACTGGCCTACCGGTGGCAACTTCCACGAGTTCGCCTTCGGCCTCGTCCACGACGAGGACTACTTCTACCTCAGCCTGTCGGTCGCCATCGACAACGGTGGCGCGTCGACCGACCCGCAGCCCGGTGAGAACCGCGGTACCTCGCTCCGGGTGGACCGGGAGAGCGGTGACGTCGAGTACGTCGCCGGCGGTCTGCGCACCCCGAACGGTATCGGGTGGGGCGGCACCGACGGTGACGACCTGTTCGTCATGGACAACCAGGGCGCCTGGCTGCCCAGCTCCAAGCTGGTGCACATCAAGGAAGGCCGGTTCTTCAACCACTACAACAACCCTCCTGGCCCGTTCGACGCGGAGCCGGTGAGCCAGCCGGCCGTCTGGGTCCCCCAGAACGAGATCGGTAACTCCCCGAGCGCCCCGGTCCAGCTGACCGAGGGTCCCTTCGCCGGGCACATGCTCTTCGGTGACGTGACCTACGGCGGCGTGCAGCGGGCCTTCCTCGAGGAGGTCGACGGCGAGTACCAGGGTGCTGTCTTCCGGCACAGCGCGGGCCTCGAGGCCGGCGTCAACCGTACGGTCGTCGGCCCCAACGGAGACATCTACGTCGGTGGCATCGGTGAGGGCGGCAACTGGGGCGAGGCGGGCAAGCTCCGCTACGGCCTGCAGAAGCTCGTCACGGTCGGCACGGACACCTTCGACATGGCCGAGGTCCGGGTCATCGAGGGCGGTTTCGAGGTCGAGTACACCCAGCCGATCTCCGAGGAGGCCGTGGCGAACATCGCCGACGCCTTCCAGGTCACGCAGTGGCGCTACGTGCCGACTGCTTCCTACGGCGGCCCCAAGATCGGTGAAGAGGTGCTCAGCGTCACCGACGCCGACGTCTCTTCGGACGCCACCACGGTGACGCTGGCCATCGACGGGCTCAAGCCCGGGCACGTCGTCCACCTCCACACCCCGCGGCCCTTCGACTCGGCCGCCGGTGACGAGCTGTGGAACACCGAGGCGTGGTACACGCTCAACTCGCTGCCCGGCTACGTCGCTCCGCCGGACCGCGGCTACTACGAGGCCGAGGAAGCCACGCTCCTGGGCGGCGCCGGTGTCGACACCGAGCACAGCGGCTACTCCGGCAGCGGTTTCGCCGACGCGATCCAGAACACGGGCGCCGAGGTGCGCTTCGCCGTGACGGTCGACGAGGCCGGCACCCACCCGGTGCACCTGCGGTACGCGAACGGCCCCAACCCGTTCGAGGGCACCAAGTCGCTGTCCCTGTACGTCAACGGCGAGAAGGTCGGCCCATGGGAGCTGCCGAGCACCGATACCTGGAAGACGTGGGGCACCGACACCCGCGACATCGAGCTCGACGCGGGGGCCAACACCATCTCGCTGCGTCAGGACGAGGGCGACGACGGAAACGTCAACCTCGACGTCCTCTCCATCGGTCACACGGACATCTGCACCCCGGCCGACGTCGAGGCGGGCTACACCCCGCTGTTCGACGGCACGCTGAGCAGCTTCGAGGACTGGAGCCTTGCCGGGGACGGCTCCTTCGGCCGCTACGACGACTGCACGCTGCGCACCGAGGGCGGCATGGGCCTGCTGTGGCACCCGGACGAGCTCGGTGGGGAGTACAGCCTCAAGCTCGACTGGAAGCTGACCAAGGACGACAACGGCGGCGTGTTCGTCGGGTTCCCGGACCCGGGCAACGACCCGTGGATCGCGGTGGACCAGGGTTACGAGATCCAGATCGATGCCTCGGACGAGCCCGACCGCACCACCGGCGCGATCTACACCTTCCAGGGTGCCGACGAGGAGGCGCGTGACGCCGCCCTCAACCCGGTGGGCGAGTGGAACGCGTACGAGATCGTCGTCGACGGCGACAACATCAAGATCTACCTCAACGGTGCGCTCGTCAACGACTTCATCAGCACCGACCCCGCTCGCGACCTGAGCAGCGGACACATCGGCCTCCAGAACCACGGAGCCGGCGAGGTGGTCCAGTACCGGAACGTTCGGGTCGCGGACCTCGCCGACCTCGAGGAGCCGGAGCTGATCACGGTTCCGGCGGAGCAGGTGTCGTTGCAGATGTTCTCGCTGATCCCGTGGGTCGGTGCGGACGGTCTGCCGGCAGTGCTCAACCGGCTGGCGTCGATCGGGCTGGAGAACATCGAGCCGTTTGGTGGGACGTTCTCGGGCTATGACGCCGAGAGCTTCCGGGCGCTGACCGATTCGTTGGGCCTGAGTGTCCCGTCCTCGCACTACAACACCAACGAGGACAGGTTCGACGAGACCTTGGAGTACGTGGACACGCTGGGCCAGGAGTACGTGGGCTCTGGTGGGTTCGCGGATCCTGGTTTCGACTCGCTGGAGGAGACGCTGGCCACCGCTGACGCGATGGACCGTCTTGGTCAGCGGTCGGTGGATGCCGGTATCGGTAAGTTCTTCGGCCACAACCACGACTCGGAGTTCACCACCACGTTCGAGTACGAGGGTGAGGAGCAGTCGGTCTGGGAGATCCTCGTCGCTAAGACCGACCCGGAGCTGGTGACCTTCGAGCTGGACGTTGCCTGGGCCGCGCACGCTGGTGTCGATGTGCCGGCTCTCATCGAGGAGCACGGCGACCGGATCGAGCTGCTGCACATCAAGGACGCCACGAACGTGGCTGGTGAGGGGAATCCGACCTTCGTCAAGCTTGGTGAGGGCGAGGTGCCGTTGCAGGAGATCCTTGCTGCGGCGGCCGAGCACGCTGAGATTGCGTACTTCGTGCTGGAGTACGACATGTCTCAAGAGGGTGAGGCATTCGCGGCTGAGGGCTTCGAGTACCTGACCGGCCAGCCGGCTGGTGAGGCGACGGAGTTCGAGCCGGTCGTGGTCGAGACCGCTGAGGTGACGTTCACCGATGAGCCTGGTACCGAGGACGACACGTTCACCGTTCCCTCGACGCTGGGTGTGGTGTACCGCATCGGTGAGGACGTCGTTCCTGCAGGGACTCACCCGGGTGCCGGCACGGTGACCGTCACGGCCCACGCCCGCGGCGGCTTCGAGCTCGCCGAGGGTGCCACCGCTGAGTGGTCGCACGAGTTCTCGACTGAGGGTGGTGGGGAGGTTCCCCAGCCGCCGTCGAGTGCGGCGGAGTTCCACCTGAGTGATAACTGGCGTGGGACGACGCATCACTTCTTCAAGTACGGGCGGATCGCCGATGAGGTGTTCGTTGGTGACTGGGATGGTGATGGGACCGACTCGATCGCGTTGCGTCGTGGGAACGTGTTCCACGTGTCCAACGCGCCTCGTGGTGGGGATGCTGACTGGACCTTCCGGTACGGC
>NZ_JAZGOL010000015.1:0-10232 GCF_036421875.1 Georgenia sunbinii
CCGGCCATAGGTGAACACCGCGTCCGCCGCTCCACCGGAGATGGAGTTACGCACGTGGTAGGTCGCCTCACGACGCACCGCCAGGGTGTCCAGGTCGTCGCCGTCCCAGTCACCGACCAGGACGTCGTCATCGGCCCGGCCGTAGTTGAACACCACATCAGCGTCCCCACCCAGCAGGTGGTTCTTCACGTGGTACTCACTACCGCGACGCACCGCGAACGTGTCGGCGCCGTCACCGTCCCAGTCACCGACCAGCACGGTGTCACCCTCGCGGCCGTACCGGAAGGTCCAGTCGGCGTCCCCGCCGCGGGGCGCGTTGGACACGTGGAACACGTTCCCACGACGCACCGCGATCGAGTCGGTCCCGTCACCGTCCCAGTCACCGACGAACACCTCATCGGCGATCCGCCCGTACTTGAAGAAGTGATGCGTCGTGCCCCGCCAGTTATCACTCAGGTGGAACTCCGCCGCACCCGACGACGGCGGCGGCTCCTCGCCGTCCGAGTCGCCGGTGAGGTACTCGAAGCCGGTGGTGACGAAGTCCTCGCCCTCCGGAGCCTGGTCGAACTCGAGGACGTAGTACGCGATCTCCGCGTGGTCCCGAGCAGCGGCCAAGATGCCCTGCAGGTCGACCTCGCCCTCACCCAGGTTGGTGAAGCTCGGACCATCATCCTCACCGAGGCCGATGGCGTCCTTGATGTGCAGCATCTCGATGCGGTCGCCGTGCTCCTCGATGAGAGCCGGCACGTCCACACCAGCATGCGCGGCC
Source organism: Georgenia sunbinii (assembly GCF_036421875.1). Lineage (NCBI taxonomy): Bacteria > Bacillati > Actinomycetota > Actinomycetes > Allobogoriellales > Allobogoriellaceae > Georgenia > Georgenia sunbinii. The sequence continues at coordinate 770 of NZ_JAZGOL010000015.1, forward strand.
CAGGCCACGTCGAGCTCGAAGGTCACGAGCTCCGGGTCGGTCTGGTCCACCAGGATCTCCCAGACCGAGAGCTCCTCACCGTTGTGCTCGAAGGTGGTGGTGAACTCGCTGTCGTGGTTGTGACCGAAGAACTTGCCCACACCGGCGTCGACCGACCGCTGACCCAGCCGGTTCATCGTCTCAGCCGTCGCCAGCGTGTCCTCGTAGGAGTCGAAGCCCGGAGCGGCAAAGCCACCAGAGCCCATGTACTCCTGACCCAGCGTCTCGGCGTACGCGAGCGTCTCGTCGAAGGTGTCCTCGTCGGTGTTGTAGTGCGAGGACGGGACGCTCAGGCCGAGCTCGTCGACCATCGACCGGAAGTCCTCGGCCGAGATGCCGTCGAAGTTGCCGCCGTACGGCTCGATGTTCTCGAAGCCGATCTCGGACAGCCGCGCGAGCACCGGCTGGAGGCCGGCCTCTTCGACCCACGGGGGCAGCGAGTACATCTGGATCGAGACCTGGTCGGCCGGAACCGTGATCGGCTCATCCGGCTCACCCGGCTCGCCGGGTGTCTCACCGGAAGCGGTGAAGGTGAGCGCGTCGAGGTCGACGCCGCCCGTGCTGGTGACGACGACCGAGCCGGACCCCTCGGGGATCTCCTCGAGTGCGGTCTCGACGTCCTGCCAGCCGTCCCCGCCGGTGAACTCGATGTCGGCGAACGACGACTCCGCGTCACCCCAGCTCAGCGAGATGGTTCCCTCGCCGGAGCCACGCGCAGTGACGGTGTCGATGGCGTCGCCGCTCGCGGCGTGGCTGAGCGCCATCGGCGCGAAGGTGAGCGAGTCACCCTCCTCGAACTCGGTGACGTAGGAGCCCGCGCTGGCCTCGCTGTCGTCAGCGACGCTGATACCGTCCGCCGCGTCGTACCACTCGGCCTGCTGGACCTCTGGCTTGAGGATCAGCGTGGTCTCGCCGGTGGTGGCCGGGACCTCGCCCTGCGGCTCGTCCGTGTAATTGACGACGAGGGAGCCGAAGATCTTCTCGCCCTCGCCGTGCTCGACGGCGCTCTCGTTGGTCTCGAGCGTGAACTCACAGTTCTCGTCCGCCGTGCCGGAGACCTCCGGGTGCGCGTGCTCGTTGTGGCCCAGCCCGAAGATGAAGCTCACGCGTTCACACTCGGGAGTGTCGCCGTCCTCGGCGTCAGACACCGAGACATTGACGGTGACGTCGTCGCCCCAGTCGAAGATCGCGCCGTCATCGACGCTCAGCGTGATCTCCGGGGCGGTGTTGCCCACGGTGATCTGCTGGACGGCCCTGCCGACCAAGCCCTCCGGGTCGGTCACATGAAGGACCGCGCCGAACTGGCCGAGCTCGGGGTAGGTGTGGCTGACGGTCACACCCTCGTCGTCGATCTCCCCGTCGCCGTCGAAGTCCCACTCGTAGGTGAGCTCGCCCTCCTCGGGGTCGAACGAGTCGGAGGCGTCGAACGCGACCTCGAGCGGTGCGTCACTGCCCGAGACGGGGTCGGCCGTGAAGGCTGCCCGCGGCGTCTTGTTGTCGGGGTTGTGGTCGATCCGGTAGATACCGGCTTCGGGGTTCTGGGTGAAGAAGCCCTTGCCGTACTCGAGCACGTACATGCTGCCGTCCGGACCGAACTCCATGTCCATGATGCCGGACCACGGCGGCGCGTTCTCGGTCTCGAGCACCTCGTTCGGCAGGAAGTTGTGGATATCGGTGACTTCACCAGCACTGCTGAGCTCGTCCATCTCGAAGGCCGCGATGTAGTCCTGGGAGAACTCGGCCATGAAGGCCACGCCGTCCCAGGTCTCCGGGAACTTCGTCGGGGAGTCGAGCTCCTCGTCGAAGCGGTAGATCGGGCCACCCATCGGTGCCTGACCCCCGGTCTCGGTGAAGGTGACGAGACCGTCCCACGCCTCGGGCTGGTCGCCGGGGCTGTCCCCGTACCAGATCTGCGGCTCGGTCACCGGCGGGAGCTGCTCCAGCCCGGTGTTCCAGGTGGAGTTGTTCACCGGGCCTGCGTCGCAGTCGAAGGTGAGGTCACCGGGCTGCTCGTTCTCGTAGTCCCACTCGTTGTAGGCGCCGCCGTCGTTGGGGCCGTGGCAGTAGGGCCACCCGCCGTTCATCGGCTCGGTGGTCAGCTGCCACTCGACGTAGCCCATGGGTCCGCGGTCGTCCTGCGCGGAGCCGGCGTCGGGGCCGTAGTCGCCCCAGGTCAGTGCGCCCGCCTCGATGTCGTAGTCGATGCGGAACGGGTTGCGCAGGCCCATGACGTAGAGCTCTTCACGCACGAGGTCGGCGTCATAGTCGCCGGAGTTGAAGAGGTTGCCCTCGGGGATCGTGTACGTGCTGTCCGGGCCGGGCTCGGCGCCGGCCTCGATCTCGTCGTTCACGTTGATCCGCAGGATCGCACCACGCAGGTCGTTGGTGCTGCCCGCGCCGCGGCGCGAGTCGAAGCCCGGGTTCATGCCGGGGGCGTTGTTGATCGGGGTGTAGCCGTCGGCACCGGGGGTGCTGGCCGGGGTGTTGTCACCGGTCGACAGGTACAGGTTGCCGTCGCCGTCGAAGGCAATGTCGGCCCCGACGTGGCAGCACTGGCCGCGCTGGGCGTCGACCTTGATGATCTGCTGCTCGGAGTCCAGGTCGAGGGTGCTGGTCTCGGGGTCCCACTGGAACCGGGAGAGCACGTTGTAGCCGAGCCACTGGTCCCAGTAGCTCTCGTCCTCGCCCTCGGGCAGCTGCTCGGGGGCGCTGCCGGACGGCGTGGTCTCGGGATAGTCCACCCCGGTGGGAGAGGTTCCCGACATCACGCGGGGCGCGTAGGCCATGTAGACCCAGTTGTTCTCCTCGAAGTTCGGGTCGATGGCGATGCCTTGGAGCCCGTCCTCCGAGTTCGCGTAGACGTCGACCTGCGCGACCTCCTGGGTCACGGCGGTCTCCGGGTCCGTCAGACGGACGACGCCGTCTCGGGCGGTGTGCAGGACTCTCGAGTCCGGCAGGACCGCGAGGTCGATCGGCTCACCGGTGTTCTTGGTGAGCAGGATCTTCTCGTAGTCGTTCCAGTCGGTCTCGGCGTCGGCCTCGACGGCCGGCGTGTCAGCCTCGGCGCCCGCTGCGGGGTCCTCGGCGTGCTCGGAGTGCGCTAGCGCCCCGCTGATCGTCAGTGGTAACACCAGAGCGGCGGACAGCACTGCCGCCGCGCCTCGGGCCGACCATCGGCCGCCCATTGAACTTCTGGCCACAATTCCTCCTTGCATCTCCGGAGACGGCCCATGAATCGTGATCATGAGCGGGCCGCTGGCCCGACAGACCGCGGATGCTCCGCTGCGCGTCGGCCCGATCCGGTTGTGGTTTTCCGGCCCTCGGCTACGAGGACCCGCGTGCCCGGGAACCACGTGTCCCGGCTCACACGCCAACGACCGTAAGGACGACCTTTCGCGAAAGTCAAGCCAAAAGTTCGGGTTGCGGATGACGAAATGGGTGCTACGTCAACGCATTTACTTTGGCGGCGTTGCGCCGCTCGTGTGGGCCTCCGACACGACGCGGGCCGCGAGCGCCGCCGCGTCCGCCGCGGCGCCACAGCGGGGCCCGCAGCCGTGATGGCTGCGGGCCCTGCCGTGGTGCTGCTCNAAATGGGTGCTACGTCAACGCATTTACTTTGGCGGCGTTGCGCCGCTCGTGTGGGCCTCCGACACGACGCGGGCCGCGAGCGCCGCCGCGTCCGCCGCGGCGCCACAGCGGGGCCCGCAGCCGTGATGGCTGCGGGCCCCGCCGTGGTGCTGCTCGATGGTCAGCTGAGTCAGCCGGCGACCACCTCGGCGATCGCGTCGAGAACCGAGCCGGCGAAGCCTGAGCGGTCGGCACCTGAGCCGTCGGCACCTGAGCCGTCGGCGAGCCCGCCGACCGGGCGGCGGATACCGAGGGTGTCGGTCCCGTTGCTGTCCCAGTCACCCATGTAGACCTCGTCACCGAGGCGGCCGAAGGTCACCACCGTGTCCGCGTCCCCGCCACGCAGGGAGTTGTTCACGTGGTACGTACGACCCCGCTGCACCGCGAAGGTGTCGGTGCCGTTGCCGTCCCAGTCACCGGCGTGGGTGACATCGTCGGGGCGACCGTAGGCGAAGACCACGTCGGCGTCGCCACCGATGAGGGAGTTCTTCACGTGGTACACCGCACCTCGACGGATCGCGAGGGTGTCCACGCCGCTGGCGTCCCAGTCACCGACCAGCACCTGGTCGGTCTCGTGACCGTAGGTGAAGGTGACGTCGGCGGGGCCCCCGGTCAGCGAGTTCCTCACGTGGTACTCGGCCCCGCGGCGGACCGCGAAGGTGTCCGTACCGTCACCGTCCCAGTCGCCCACGAGGATGACGTCACCGGGCCGGCCGTAGGTGAGCACCACATCGGCGTCCCCACCACGCAAGTCGTTGGACACGTGGAACGTGGCGCCCCGGCGCACCGCGATGGTGTCCTGGCCGTCACCGTCCCAGTCACCGATGAACACCTCGTCGGCCATCCGACCGAACATGAAGTGCACGGCGGTGGTGCCACGCCAGTCGTTGCTGAGGTGGAAGTCCCCCGTCCGCTGGTCCGGCGGAGGTGCTTCCTCGGTGGAGAAGGTGTGGCTCCACTCAGTGGCAGCACCGTCGGCGAGCACGAAGCCCGCCGCGGCCTGAGCCGTGACGGTCACGGTGCCCTCACCCTCGTGGGTGCCGGCCGCCACGACCTCACCGTCGATGAGGTACTCCACGCCAGGGACGCGCGGCACCGTGTAGGTGTCGCTCGCCGTGCCGTACTCGTCGGAGAACGTCACCGCGGCGGTCGTGACCTCGATCGGGCGGGACCCCTCCTCGCCAGCCTCCTGGCCGGTGAGGTACTCGAAGCCGGTCGATGCGAAGTCCTCACCGTCCGGGGCCTGGTCGTACTCGAGCACGTAGAGCTCGACGGTCTCCTGCGCCCGGGCAGCGGCGAGGATGCCCTGCAGGTCCACGTCGCCCTCACCAAGGTTGGTGAAGTTCGGACCATCGTCCTCACCGAGGCCGGTGGCGTCCTTGATGTGGAGCAGCTCGATGCGGTCGCCGTACTCCTCGATGAGCCTCGGGACGTCGACCCCGGCGTGCGCCGCCCAGCCGACGTCCAGCTGGAAGGTGACGTACTCGGGGTCGGTCTCCTGGACGAGGATCTCCCACGCCGACATCTCCTCGCCGCCGTGGTTGTACACGGTGGTGAACTCACGGTCGTGGTTGTGGCCGAAGAGCTTGCCGACCCCGGCCTCGACGGACCGCTCACCGAGCCGGTTCATGGCCTGCGCCGTCTCCAGCGTGCGGCCGTAGGTGCTGATGCCGGGATCCGGGAAGCCGCCCGAGCCGACGTACTCCTGGCCCAGCGTCTCGACGTAGTCCAGGGTCTGGTCGAACGAGTCCTCGTCGACGTTGTAGTGCGACGAGAGCACGTTCAGGCCGATGAGGTCGGTCATCGCACGGAACTCCTCGGCGGTCCAGCCGCGCAGGTTCCCGCCGAAGGGCTCGATGTTCTCGAGGCCGATCTCCGCCAGGCGCGCGAGCACCGACGGAAGACCTGCCTCACGGACCCAGGGGATGAGCGAGAACATCTGGATCGAGACATTCTCCGTCGGGACGTGGATCGGCTCGAACTCGCCGGCCTCCTGGCCGGTGAGGTACTCGAAGCCGGTCGTCACGAAGTCCTCGCCGTCAGGGGCAAGGTCGTACTCCAGGACGTAGTACGCCATGGGCGCGAACTCCTGCGCGGCGGTGAGGATCTCCTGGAGCGGGACCTCTCCCTCACCGAGGTTGGTGAAGTTCGGACCATCGTCTTCACCGAGGCCGGTGGCGTCCTTGACGTGCATCAGCTCGATCCGGTCCCCGTACTCCTCGATGAGAGCCGGGACGTCCACACCAGCGTGCGCCGCCCAGCCGACGTCCAGCTGGAAGGTGACGTACTCCGGGTCTGTCTCGGCCACCAGGATCTCCCACGCCGACATCTCCTCACCGTTGTGCTCGTACACGGTGGTGAACTCACGGTCGTGGTTGTGGCCGAAGAACTTGCCGATCTCGGCCTCGACGGACCGCTGACCGAGCCGGTCCATCGTGGCGGCCGTGGCCAGCGTGTTCTCGTAGCTACCGATCCCCGGATCCGCGAAGCCACCCGAGCCGACGTACTCCTGGCCCAGCGTCTCGACGAACTCCAGCGTCTGGTCGAAGGTCTCCTCGTCGGTGTCGTAGTGCGAGGACGGCACGCTCAGGCCGAGGGTGTCGGTCATCGCGCGGAACGCCTCGGCCGTGTAGCCGTTGAAGTTGCCGCCGTAGGGCTCGATGTTCTCGAAGCCGATCTCCGCGAGGCGGGTGAGCACGGGCCGCAGGCCCGCGTCGTCGACCCACGGGATGAGGGAGAACATCTGCACCGAGACCTGCTCCACGGGGATGCGGACCGGGCCGGTCTCACCGGATGCGGTGAAGGTGAGGGTGTCGAGGTCGACGCCCCCCGTGCTGGTCACGACGACCGAGCCGGAGCCCTCGGGGATGTTCTCGAGGGTGGTGGTGACGTCCTGCCAGCCGTCCTCGCCGGTGAACTCGACGTTCGCGAAGGCGGACTCCTCGTCGCCCCAGGTGAGGGAGACGGTGCCCTCGCCGGAACCGCGGACGGTGACGGTGTCGATGACGTCGCCGGTCGGGGCGTTGCGCAGTGCCACTGGCGTGAAGGTGAGCGAGTCACCCTCGTCGAGCTCGGTCACGTAGCGACCGGCGCCGGCCTCGGCGTCCTCGACCACGCTCACGCCCTCGGACGCGTCGTACCACTCGGCCTCCTGCACCTCTGGCTTGAGGATGAGGGTGGCCTCACCGGTCGTCGCAGGGACGTCGCCCTGCGGCTCGTCGGTGTACGTGACGACGAGCGTGCCGTAGATCTTCTCGCCCGCGCCGTGGTCCTGGGCGCTCTCGCTGGTCTCGATGACGATCTCGCAGCCACGGCCGGACTCCTCCGGGTGCGCGTGCTCGTTGTGGCCCAGCCCGAAGGTCCAGCTCACCCGGCGGCAATTCACCTCGGTGTCCTCGGCGTCGGTCACCTCGACGTCGATCGTCACGGTGTCGCCCCAGTTGAAGAACTCGCCGTTGGCCACGCTCAGCGCGATCTCCGGCGCGGTGTTGCCCACGGTGATGTCCTGGACGGACAGGCCGACCTTGCCGTCGGGGTCCGTCACGCGGAGGATCGCGGTGAACTGCCCGAGCTCCTCGTAGGTGTGGCTCACGGTCACGCCGGTGTCGTCCACCTCGCCGTCACTGTTGAAGTCCCACTCGTAGGTGAGGTCCTCATCATCGGGATCGCTGGACGCCGAGGCGTCGAAGGACACCGCGAGCGGTGCCTCGCTGCCCGAGATGGGCTCTGCGGTGAACCGCGCCTGCGGCGTCTTGTTTCCCTCGGCGTAGTCGACCCGGTAGAGGCCGGCGTCCGGGTTCTGGCGGAAGAAGCCGTCCCCGTACTCCAGCACGAACAGCGAGCCGTCCGGACCGAACTCCATGTCCATGACGTTGTCCCAGATGGGCTGGGACGCGGTCTCGAGGTGCTCGTTGGGCAGGAAGTCCTCCACGGCGGTCACCTCGCCGGCCGAGGAGAGCTCGTCGAGCGTCAAGGCGGCGACGTAGTCCCTGGAGAACTCGGCCATGAAGGGCTTGCCGTCCCAGTACTCAGGGAACTGCGAGACCGCCTCGTTGCTCTCGTCGTAGCGGAAGATCGGGCCACCCATCGGGGCCTGACCACCGCCGCTGCCGAACTCGACGAACTCGTCCCACGGCTGGTCACCGACGCTGTCGCCGTAGTAGACCTGCGGCGCGGTCGCCGGCGGAAGCTGCTCGAGACCGGTGTTCCACCGCGAGTCGTTGATCGCGCCGGCCTCGCAGTCGAAGAACTCGCCCGGCGTACCGGAGTCAGGGTCCTGCCCCGCGGCCGGGAAGTTCCAGTTGTTGTAGTTCGCGTTGGGGCCGTGGCAGTAGGGCCACCCGCCGTTCAGCGGCTCGGTGGTCAGCTGCCACTCGACGTAACCCATGGGGCCACGCTGCGGGTCAGGTTCACGGGCGTCAGGACCGTAGTCGCCCCAGACGAGCGCGCCGGCCTCGATGTCGTAATCGATCCGGAAGGGGTTGCGAAGACCCATGACGTAGAGCTCTTCACGCACGAGGTCGGCGTCGTACTCACCGGTGCTGAACAGGTTGCCGTCAGGGATCGTGTAGGTGCTCTCCGGGCCCGGCTCGGCGCCGGCCTCGATGTCGTCGAGCACGTTGATCCGCAGGATCGCGCCACGCAGGTCGTTGGTGTTGCCCGCACCACGACGCGAGTCGAGCCCGGGGTTCATCCCCTCGCCGTCGTTGTTCGGCGCGTAGCCGTTGGCGCCGGGGGTGCCGGCAGGCGTGTTGTCACCGGTGGACAGGTAGAGGTTGCCGTCGCCGTCGAAGGCGATGTCGGCACCGACGTGGCAGCACTGGCCGCGCTGCGCGTCGACCTTGATGATCTCCTGCTCGGAGTCCAGGTCGAGCGTGCCGGTCTCCAGGTCGAACTGGAAGCGGGAGAGCTGGTTGTAGCCGAGCCACTGGTCCCAGTAGGTCGCCGGATCTGCACCTTCGGGCAGCTCCTCGGGGGCGCTGCCGGTCGGGGTGGTCTCCGGGTACTCGACGCCGGTCGGGGACGTACCCGACATCACCCGCGGCGCGTAGGCCAGGTAGATCCAGCTGTTCTCCGCGAAGTCCGGGTCGAGAGCGATGCCCTGGAGGCCGTCCTCGGAGTTCGCGTAGACGTCGAGCTGGGCGATCTCGTCGGTCACGCCCGTCGTGGGGTCCGTCAGGCGGACGACGCCGTCGCGGGCGGTGTGGAGCACTCGCGAGTCGGGGAGCACGGCGAGGTCGATCGGCTCACCGGTGTTCTTCGACAGGAGCACCTTGTCGTAGTTGTTCCAGTCGGTGGCGGTTGCCTCATCGACGGCCGCAATGTCAGCCTGGGTCTCCACGGCTGTGGGGACCTGGGCGTTTCCGGGGTGCGCCTGCGCCCCGCTGATCGTCATAGGTAGTACCAACGCGGCTGACAGCACTGCCGCCGCGCCTCGGGTCGACCATCGGCCACCCGCTGAGCTCTTGACCACGGAATCCTCCTTGACGTATCCGGGAAGCAGCCCGCCGGCCACGATCGTCAACGGGTCGCCGAACCGACAAGTGACGGATGCCCCGCCGCGCGTCGGCCCGATCCGGTTGTGGTTTCGGCCCTCGGCAACGAGAACCCGCGCGCCCTAGACCGCCATCGACCCGAGCCACGCAATCACTGACGCTAGAGAGCAGCTTTCGGCTATGTCAAGGAATCCGTTCGAGTTGCGGTCGACGGATCAGGTGGTACGGCGGGGCATTACTCAGCCACGGGTTCCCGCCAGTCGCCGGTGGCCTGGTACTAGCGTGGGGCCCGCAGCCGGTTG
>NZ_JAZGOL010000016.1:0-10010 GCF_036421875.1 Georgenia sunbinii
CCGCACGGTGCGCGGACGCGGTGGCTCTCGGGTGCTTCCTTCGGTGAGCAGCTCCGGGAGCGAAGCGCAGACGGTGGGCTGCGTGCGGATCTCGACGAGTTGGCGGGCGGGACGTTGGCCGAGCTGTGACATCGGGGCTGCTGGACACCGTCTTCATCGCGCGCGGGGTGGACCGTCCGCTCGGTGCCTTGCCTGACAGGGTTGCGGTGTCGGTGGTGACCATCGGCGAGCTGGGGCTGGGGGTGCTGGCTGCCACGGACGACGATGTTCGCGCCCGGCGCGCCGACACGTTGGCGCTGGCGCGTGAGGCGGACCCGCTCCCGATCACGGAGGCGGTGATGACCGGATGGACGCGGCTGGTCGTCGACTGTCGTGCTGCCGGGATACACCGAACGGTCAGGCTCACTGACGCGATGATCGCGGCGACCGCGGTCACCCACGGCCTCCCGGTGGTCACGCAGGACGAGGACTTCGAGCGCATCGCCGTCACCCACCCCGCGCTGCGGGTGCACCTGGTGTGATCGTCTCGCTCCCGGCGGATGCCCCGGATTGCTTGGCATGCGTACCGACCGGTGGCTCGACGTCGCCCGGGCGACCGGCCTGCTCGGGTGACTACCTAGCCGCGAGCGTGCCGCTCAGATCCGCGATGTCTCCGGGACGTGCATGTGCGTCGAGTGAGCGCTCGTCTCCATCCAACTCAGCAGTCGGCTGACGACCGACGCGCTCTCGCCGACGACGAGGCGCTGGCCGGCGTCGATCATCTTGTCGAAATGCGCGTCCATCGCCCGCTCAGCTGCCTGCGGGTCACGTGAGCAGATGGCATCTGCGATCTGCTGGTGTTCCTCGACGACGTTGCTCTGGTGATCGTCAGTGCCGAGGACGATGTCGAGGACCGCCTCGACGCGGTCGAGGTGGGGGGCCAGGACGAGCCCGGTGAGGGTCTTCAGCATCCGGTTCGGGGCGATGGCAGCGACTTTGCGATGGAGGTCCAAGCCTGGTTGCTGTGCCATGTCAGTGGTGCCGACGGCCTGGCGGTGCTGGCCGACGAGCTGCTGCAGCTCGTCGAGATCGGGGGTGCTCGCGTGGGTGGCGGCATCTGCGGCGGCGGCGCTCTCCACCGCCTTGCGAGCCTGGAGCAGGTCGAGGAGGTCGCGGACGTCCCGGACGTCCACCGCCTGCCCGATGGACGCTGTGGTGCGGTCGGAGAACTCAAGGGCCGCGTGGCGTCGTTGACCGTCTGGCGACAGCACGCGACCTTTGGCCCCCATGGGAATGCTCCAGCCCCGTTCGTCGAGCTCGCGCAGCCGTCGGGATACGGAGGACTCACTGACGGCGATGCCCATGTCCTCGAGGGCGAGTCGAGCAGCTCGTGTGCCGATTGGGCCCGGCGCGCTGGCAAGCACCGTGAGCAGAGTCCTCAGCACTTCCTCCCGATCGTTCGCCATCAACAGCCCCTTCGCATCACTCGGTCGGCACCACTGACAGATGTCTGTCACTCCTGTGAATCGTAGCCGACCGAACAGCGCTGCCGTCAACACCTGCGCTGCCATGGGAACGGAGAGCCCGGCGCGGCTGGCCCTACGGTACCGCGGGACTTGACAAGCCCTCCAGGCGGGTGCCAGGTTTGACAGGCCTTGGTCACCGATGACCGACGCCTCTGTCAGATGACGGCAGGGCGCCCGCCAAGGCCCAGAGTTGCGCCGAGCGAAAGAAGGACAAATGTACCCTCGCGACCTCATTGGGTACGCGAACGACGTCCCGGACCCGCAGTGGCCGGGAGGCGCCCGTGTGGCCGTCCAGTTCGTGCTGAACTACGAGGAGGGCGGCGAGCGGTCGATCCTCCATGGGGACGCCGTCTCCGAGGCGTTCCTGACCGAGGAGCCGACGAAGGAACTCCCGCACCTGCGCAACCTGAACGTCGAGTCTCAGTACGAGTACGGCTCGCGCGTCGGCTTTTGGCGACTGCACCGCGCGCTCACCGACCGGAACATCCCGGTGACGGTGTTCGGCATCTCCCAAGCCATGGCGCGCAATCCCGAAGCCGTCTCGGCGATGCAGGCAGCCGATTGGGAGATCGCGTCCCACGGACTGCGCTGGATCAACTACGCGGAAATGAACGAGGAGGACGAGCGGCGCCACATCGCCCAGGCCATCGACGTTCACGAGCGGGTCACCGGCCAGCGCCCCGTGGGCTGGTACACCGGGCGCATGTCGCCCAGCACGCGCCGCCTGATCGTCGAGGCCGGCGGCTTCCGCTACGACTCCGACTCCTTCGCTGACGACCTCCCGTACTGGGAGACCGTCAACGGCCACCAGCACCTCGTGGTGCCCTACACGCTGGACAACAACGACGGTCGTTACGTCAACGGCTACGGCTTCCAGTCCGAGAGCTTCTCCGCCTACCTCAAGCAGGCCTTCGACCTGCTGTACGCCGAGGGCGCGGACCAGCCGAAAATGATGAGCATCGGCCTGCACAACCGCCTGAGCGGCCGGCCCGGCCGCGCCGGCGACCTCCTCCGGTTCCTCGACTACGTCGCCCAGAAGGACGGCGTCTGGCTCACCCGGCGTATCGACATCGCCGAGCACTGGCACGCCCACCACCAGCCCGCTGCCGACACGCTCGCCGTGCCGGTGGCAGCTTTCAACTGACCCCCTAAGTACAACGAGGTATTCAGACATGTCACATAACTCTCCCGCCCAGCAGAGCAAGTGGACGGTCCTGCCGAACTGGGACTTCAGCCTGCTGCCCAAGAACACCCGGACGATCATCACGTGCGTGTTCCTCGGCCTGTCCATGGCAGTGATCCTGCAAATCACCGAGCGCCTCGACCTGGCGCTGACCGGCGGCAGCATCCCGATCGTCTCCGCCATCGTCGTGTGCGCGATCTGGGTTCCGTCCGCCGCGTTCTTCGGGCTGACCGGAGCACTCATCACCGCATGGATCAACCCGATCATCTCCAACCTCACGGCGTCGCAGCCGATGGCGCCGTTCCTCTTTCTCACCAACGCCGCGCACACCGTCCCGGTGGCGCTTCTCGTGTGGCTTATGAAGCCCAAGCACCGTGGGCTCAAGCTGTGGGAGGTCGTGCTCATCGGTCAGGTCGGCGGCATCTTCGACGCGCTGATGTTCGGCGTCGGCAACCGGGTGATCCTCCACCTGCCCTGGGACTTCATCACCATCCAGGTCCTCATCGTCCAGCCGGCCTACCTGGCGGGGAGCTTCATCACCTACGGCATCATGCGTCGTCTGCTGAAGACGGGGCTCGTCTCCAAGGCCCGCACCGAGCAGACCACCGCCGCCATCTGAGACCGGCACACGACAGGAGGACGGGACCATGCTGTACCGACCCGGGAATACGTACTTCCACCGCGCGGACCCACGCGCCAAGATTCTGGCCATCCTCGCCGTCATGGTGCTCGCGCTGACGACGACCCGTCTGGACGTCCTCGTCGGGCTGACGATCATCGTCATGGTGGCGCTGGCCGTGTTCGCCGGGCTCACGCCGCGGGCGTACTGGAAGGCGCTGGTGCTCATCGTGCCGCTGGTCGTGCTGCTGACGCTGCTCCAGGCGTTGGTGCAGTCCGGCGACCCGATGTTCACCCTGGGGTCCGTGGAGTTCTCCGAGCGGGGCATCCTGCTCGGTCTGGGGATCGGCCTGCGCCTCATGGCGATGGGCATCTGCTTCTACGGCTTCTCGGTGACGACGAGCCCCTCAGACATCGCCCTGGCGCTGAACCGGATGGGCGTCCCGTACAAGTTCTCCTACTTGACGAGCTTCGCCTTTCGGTTCCTGCCCCTCATGCAGGACGAGGCGCGGACCCTGCTGACGGCGATGGCCGTGCGCGGCTCGTCGGAGAGCAGCTCGAAGAACCCGTTCCGTCGCGGCAAGGCGATCGTGCGCATGCTTTTCCCCATGCTCGTGGGGTCGATGAAGCGCAGCGGTGACATCTCCCTGTCCATGGAGCTGCGCGGGTACGGACTCCCGGGCCCGCGCACGTTCTACCGGACCCTGCACTTCCGGGCCGCCGATGCCGGGCTCGTGCTGGGGATCGCGGTCCTGGCCGCCGGCCTCATCGCCCTGCAGCTGCAGTTCGCCGATCTGCTCGTACAGGCATAGGAGGAATGATGACCAAGAACCCTGTTGTCTCGGTGGAGGGCCTGTCCCTTCGGTACCACGATGCCGAGCGCCGAGCGCTGGACGAGGTGTCCTTCGACGTCGCCGAGGGAGAGGTCATCGGCATCCTCGGCGCCACGGGAGCGGGAAAGTCGACGCTTCTCAAGACGCTGGCGGGCGTCATTCCCCGCCACGAGCACGACGCCGACTACCTCGGCCGTATCGAGGTGCTCGGGCAAGACATCAGCGAGTACCGCAGCCTCACCGACATCGCTGCGCGGGTCGGTCTCGTCATGCAGGACCCCGAGGTCCAGCTCGTCAATACCGTGGTGCGCGAGGAGCTGGCCTGGGGGATGGAGAACCGGGGCGTCCCGGTCGACGAGATCCAACGCCGCATGGACCGTGCGGCCGAGCTCTTCGGCATCAGCAACCTTTTGGACCGCTTCACCCACGCGCTGTCCGGCGGTGAGAAGCAGCGGGTGGTCGTGGCCTCGATCTTCTGCCTCAACCCCTCCGTCATGCTGCTCGACGAGCCCACCTCAGAGCTGGACCCGGCCGGCACGGAGAGCGTCATGCGCGCCATCCAGGTGCTCGCCAGCGAGGGCGTCACCGTGCTCGTCGTCGAGCACAAGGTCGAGGAGCTCGCGATCTACGCCGACCGGCTCATGGTCCTCGATGCCGGAAAGATCACCGGCATCGGCACACCGCACGAGATATTCACCGGTGGGCAAGCGCCCTACCGACCGCAGGTCATGGACATCGCACTGGGCCTCAGGGAGAAGGGTGCATGGCCCTCGGACCGGCTGCCCCTAGGCATCGACGCCGCCGTGGAGATCTGGACCAGCGATCCGACCAACAACGTCCCGCAGAACCAGGAGGCGGCAAGGTGAGCAACGACAGCGTCATCGAGGTCCAGGGCGTCCAGCACGTCTACGGAGGGCGGGTCCAGGCGCTCGGCGGGGTCGACCTGACGATCCACCGGGGCGAGTTCGTCGCCATCATCGGCAAGAACGGGTCCGGCAAGACCACCCTGGCCAAGCACTTCAACGGGATGCTCAAGCCCACGAACAAGGGTGGGCGGGTCCTGCTGCGCAAGGGCAGCGGTGACCTCATCGTCACCCGCGGAATCCCGCTGCACAAGCTGTCCTCGACCGTCGGCTACGTCTTCCAGAACCCCGACCGGCAGATCTTCCACGACACCTGCCGGGAGGAGCTGGAGTTCGGGCTGGTGAACCTTGGCGTCGACCCGCAGTCGCTCGGTCCGCGGGTGGAGGAGACCTTGCGGCTGGTCGGTCTGGCGGGGCGCGAGGAGGTCAATCCGGTTCACCTCAGCCGAGGCGAGCGCCAGCGGCTCGCCATCGCCTCGACCCTCGTGATGGAACCGGACGTCGCCGTGATCGACGAGCCCACGACGGGCCAAGATCCGGACGAGGGGCGGGTCATTCTTGAGTTCCTGGCCCGCTACAACCGTACTGGTCGCACGGTGGTGATCATCTCCCACGACATGGCGCTGGTGGCCGAGTACGCCAGCCGCGTCATCGCCATGCGGACCGGGCACGTCTTGGCCGACGGGACCCCGCGTGAGGTATTCAGTCGCCCGGACGTGCTCGAGGAGACCAACATCCGCCCGCCGCAGGCGGCAGTGCTCGCCACCCGACTTGGCTACCACGGCGTGCTCACCGTGGACGAGGCCGTGGCCGCGATGTCGACCGCACGCAACCTCACCAGTGAAGGCGTAGGAGCACCATGACCATCTTCATCACCGGCGCTCGCGGCTTCGTCATGAGCGTCCTCATGCACCGTCTGCTCGAGTCGGACATCGACTGCCGGATCGTCGCGGTCGACATCACCGAACCCGACGAGCTGCTCCTACGGTCCCTAGGGAACGCCGTCGAGCGGGTCCAGTTCCGCACGCTCGACGTACGCGACGGCGACGCCGTGACCGCAGCGATCAAGGCTGCCGCTCCCGACGTCGTCGTCCACGGGGCGACGATCACTCACGTCCCGGAGTGGGAGCGGGCCAATCCCGCCCGGTTCATCGACGTCAACGTCATGGGCACCACGCGGGTGCTCGACGCCGCCCGCTCCACGCCGTCGGTGCGCAAGGTTGTCCACGTCTCCAGCGCAGCGGTGTACGGCACCGGCACGGGGGACACCGGCCCACTGCCGGAGGACGTCCCGCTCCTGCCCGATGAGATGTACGGCGTGAGCAAGGTGGCCAGTGAGCTCGTCGCTCGCCGTTTCAGCGAGCTCTACGACCTCGATGTGCCGATCGTCCGCTTCACCAAGGTGTTCGGGCCGATGGAGCGGCCCAGCTCCTCCCGCGCCTCCATGTCGCTCCCGTTCCACCTGGCCTCCGCGCTCGTCAACGGGCGCCCGGCAGCACTGACCGAGCGCACGACCCGGGCGGTCGGTGACTGGGTGAGTGCCGTCGACGTCGCCGACGCGCTCGTGGCCCTCTGCGGAGAAACGGCGGCCCGGTCGGGCACGTACAACCTCGCCAGCGGCTCGCTCGCCGGCGTGCCCGAGCTCGTGGATCTCTTCGGCGCCGACGTCGTCACGGCCGCCTACGACAAGGCCGTGGTCGACATGGACCCGGACCTGCGTCACGGCAAGAACGCCTGCTACTCCATCCAGCGTGCGGCCGACGACCTCGGCTGGCGGCCCCGGGACCTGCGGACGCAGGTCGCCGAGTACGTCGCCTGGGCCCACGACAACCCCGAGTGCTTCCCCGCACGCGCATAGACCCCACGTTCACGAAGAAAGAAGGACCCATGGCCAACCGTGGCACGATGACGCCTGCCCAGATCCTCATCCGTCCCGACGGCGCGAAGTACCAGGACACCCACCGTCAGTGGCAGGGCATTCCCTCGCTCGAGCGCACTCCCGGGGGGCGCCTCTACGCCAACTGGTACACGGGGATGGATACCGAGAAGGGTGGCAACTTCGTCGTCGTCAGCACGAGCGACGACGACGGTGACACCTGGGACAGCGTGCAGATGGTCATCGAGCACGACGACCCCGAGGTCCGCTGCTACGACCCGTGCCTCTGGACCGACCCACTCGGCCGTCTCTGGCTGACGTGGAACCAGAGCAACGACTTCTTCGACGGCCGCGTCGGCGTGTGGGCCGCCATCAGCGAGAACCCCGACGACGAGAAGCCGACGTGGTCGCAGCCGCGGCGTATCGCCAACGGGATCATGATGAACAAGCCCATGGTCACCAGCGCCGGCGAGTGGCTCTTCCCGACCGCCATCTGGTCCGACCACCCGCCCACGGAGGACCACCCCGAGGTCGACGGTGAACGGTACTCCAACGTCTACGTCAGCACCGACCAGGGCGAGACCGTCAGCTACCGTGGCAGCGCCGACGTGCCGAACCGTCAGTTCGACGAGCACATGGTTGTGGAGAAGAACGACGGCTCCCTGTGGATGCTCGTCCGCTGCTACGACGGCATCGGTGAGGCGTTCTCTACCGACGGCGGGCGTACCTGGTCGCCCGGGCGCAAGAGCCACATCGCGGGCCCCTGCTCGCGCTTCCACATCCGGCGGCTGAAGTCGGGGCGTCTGCTCATGATCAACCACCACGACTTCGGCGAGAAGCTCTCGCGCGACGATGTGGAGGCGCAGGGCAACGTCAAGGTCTGGAAGGGCCGCACCAACCTCACCGCGCTCATCAGCGACGACGACGGCGCCACTTGGCCCCACACGTTGCTGCTCGATGCGCGCGACGACATCTCGTACCCCGACGCCACCGAAGGTGAGGACGGGACGATCTACGTCATCTACGACTGGCAGCGGATGACCGAGCGCAAGATCTACCTGGCCCGCTTCACCGAGGACGACGTCCTCAACGGCGAGGCGGCCGACGAGCACTCACGGCTGCAGGTGCTCGTCAACGTCGCCGAGGCGCAGCCGGAGCCGGTCTGAGCCGTGACGGGAGGATTGTGCTGTGGAAATGGCAAGCTCGAGGCCGGAGGCGGTGCCCGTGTCCGGCGTTGACGTTGTTCCGGCGGCGGTAGCGGGGGTGATCGCCATCGTCCGGCTGTCGGAGCCGGTTCCGGACGCGGTGCTCGACTCTGTCCTGGCCGGGGGAGTGCGCGCCATCGAGGTCACCGCGAACACCCCCGGCGCCTTCGAGGCCGTGACGCGTTGGCGGGGCCGCGGCGAGGCGGTCGTCGGGGTGGGGACGGTCCGGACGGCCGAGGACGCCCGCCGGGCCGTCGATGCCGGCGCGCAGTTCATCGTCACGCCGACGCTCGTGCCGGCGGTGCTCGCCGAGGCGCGACAGGCCGGGCTCCCGGTGGTCTGCGGCGCCCTGAGCCCGACGGAGATCGACAGTGCCTGGCAGCAGGGAGCTGCAGCAGTGAAGATCTTCCCCGTCGACGTCGCTGGCGGCCCTCGGTACGTCACCGCGCTGCAGGCTCCGCTGCCGGACGTGTCGCTGGTGCCGACCGGGGGTGTGGACCCAGCGCTGACACAGGAGTACGCCTCACTGGGTTGTGCCGGCGTCGGGGTCGGCAGTGCTCTTGTTGCTGCTGATGTTGTGAGTACCGGTGCCTGGGACGTGCTGGAGCGGCGCGCGGCGGACTTCGCGCGTGCGTGGTCGGCCGGGGGCGGCGCCTGAGATGGTCTGGCCCCCGACGCCACGCACACTCGGAACGACACTCGACGTCGTCGGCGTGGGTGAACCGATGCTGCTCCTCCAGGCGGAGCCGCCGACGACGCTGGTGACGGCGACGAGCGTCACGGTCGACGTCGCGGGCGCCGAGTACAACGTGGGCGCGGCGGTGGCCCGGTTCGGTGGAAGGGCCGCGCTGCTGACGCGGCTCGGCGATGACCTCGCGGGTGGGCGCGTGCTCGGTGAGATGGACCGGTTGGGCATCTCGGCGGACCTGGTGGAGCTCGACCACGAGCGGCCCACCGGGCTCTTCCTCCGGGAGACCCCGCCCGACGGGAGCCGGCAGGTGGCCTATTACCGCCGCGGTTCGGCAGCCTCGGCAATGACTTCATTCGACGCTGTCCGGCTGTGGTCCGGCGCGTGCCCTCGCGCAGTCGTCCTCTCCGGGATCACTGCAGCCCTTGGGCCCGGTCCCAGGGACCTGATCGAGTCGATCGCGGTGCAGGCCCACGAACGAGGCGTCGCCGTCGTCGTCGACGTGAACCTGCGCCCCCACCTAGGGCAGGCGGAGGCGGCGGTGGAGACGCTGCGGCGGATCCTTCCACGCACCGACCTGCTGGTTCTGGGGGACGACGAGTCCGGCGCGCTGCTCGGCGCCACCGATCCCACCGGCGTCTTCGCCGCGGCAGCCAATGCCGGCGTGCGCGAGACCATTCTCAAGGGCGGGCCGCGCGGCAGCTGGTACCCCGGGGAGGACGGCTCGCCGCACCACTGCCCTACCCGTGCGGCCGCCGTGGTTGATCCGATCGGGGCGGGGGACGCGTTCCTCGGCGGCTACCTGGGTGGCCGACTCGCGGGAGCCTCGGCCGGTGGCGCCGCCTGGCTCGGCTCCGAGCTGGCTGCCGCCGTTATCTCTGCCCCCGGTGACACGGCGGGACTGCCGTCCCGTGCTGAGGCGACGGCGCTGCTCAGGAGAGCTGGTTGAGCCTGACTGGGCGTGGACTGCGAGCCACCGGCGTTGTTGACGAGGATATCGAGCCGCCCGAACGTCTCACCGACGTGTCGATTAGTGCGGCGACCTGCTGCTCATTGGCGACGTCGGCCGTCAGCGCGGTCGCGGCGGCGGGGTAGCGGCCTTCCGTCTCGACAGTCTGCTGTCACGGCGGCGCCTGCCGCGAGGTCTACCGTGTCGCACATGCGGGTGGGAGTACGGGAGCTTCGTAACGAGACGGCACGCGTGCTCGATGCCGTGCGCGCCGGGGAGCGAGTGACGCT
>NZ_JAZGOL010000017.1:0-6589 GCF_036421875.1 Georgenia sunbinii
GGCCCGCAGCCAACCAGGCTGCGGGCCCCACGGCGTCACCTGGACCGCCAGGTCGACGTCACCGCCGAACCGTGGGACCGTCGTCCTGGTAGCCACCCGAGGGGGAGACCGATGCTCCGACGCCGTCACCGGCAGGTGCGCTACGCCGTCGTCGTCTTCGTGACGCTCATGCTGGCCGCGGCCTGCTCGCAGGACGGGCCTGCCGCGCCGGACCAGCCCACTGTGCCGGACAAGGACGACTGCCAGGGTGACGTCGAGGAGGGCTACCGGCCGCTGTTCGACGGCACGCAGGAGAGCCTCGACCGCTGGCGGATGGCCGGCCCCGGGGGTTTCGAGCTGCAGGACGACTGCTCAGCGGTGACGGTCGGCGGGATGGGGCTGCTGTGGTTCCCCGAGGAGTTCGGGAACTACCGGCTGCGCCTGGACTGGCGGATGACCGGCGACGACAACTCCGGGGTCTTCGTCGGTTTCCCCGACCCGGGCACCGACCCGTGGGTCGCCGTCGAGCAGGGGTACGAGATCCAGATCGACGCGACCGACGCGCCCGACCGCACGACCGGCGCGATCTACACCTTCCAGGGAGCGGACGCGGTGGCACGCGACGGGGCACTGCGGCCGCCCGGTGAGTGGAACGCCTACGAGATCGCCGTCACGGGGCAGCGCATCACGGTCCACCTCAACGATGTCCTCATCAACGAGCTCGAGAGTACCGACCCGGCTCGCGACCTCAGCGACGGCCACATCGGCCTGCAGAACCACGGCGAAGAGGACGAGGTCTACTTCCGGAACGTGCGCATCGCTCCTTTTGGTTGACCGCAACCCAAAAGGCGGACTAGGGTAGGCGCGCCGCGCGACCCGTGACACAAGGTCGCCCGGGGCCCCGAGGATGGGGCCGCGCAACCCGTCGGTGGGACTACTGCCGACGACCCGCGTCTCAGTCCGGCCTGCCGGTCCGAGGCGTTCTCGAACACGACTTCAAGGAGGAACCGTGGCCAGACCATCATCCGGTCGCCACTGGGCTACCAGAGCCGGGGGAGCGCTGCTTGCCGGCGTTCTCGCGCTCCCGCTCGTCGCGAGCGGGGCCAGTGCCCAGAACGAACCACAGCCCGAGCAGGACGCGGAGTTCAGCGCCCTCGTCTTCAGCAAGACGGCCGGCTTCCGGCACGGCTCCATCGAGGCCGGTGTCGAAGCCATCGAGCAGCTCGGGGAGGACAACGGGTTCTCGGTCGACCACACCGAGGAGGCCGCCGACTTCACCACCGAGAACCTGTCCCAGTACGACGTCGTCGTCTGGCTCTCGACGACCGGTGACGTGCTGAACGGCACCCAGCAGACCGCTTTCGAGAGCTACATCCAGAACGGCGGCGGTTACGCGGGCATCCATGCCGCGAGCGACACCGAGTACGACTGGGAGTGGTACGGCGACCTTGTCGGTGCTTACTTCTCCGGTCACCCGCCGGGCACCCCGGACGGCACCGTCGTCGTCGAGGACCCCGCCCACCCCTCCACCGAGCACCTGCCCGCACGCTGGGACCGCACCGACGAGTGGTACTCGTTCCGCGACAACCCGCGCGGTGACGTCCACGTGCTCGCCTCCCTCGACGAGAGCACCTACGACGCCGGTGGCAACGCGATGGGTAACGACCACCCCATCGCCTGGTGCCAGGACTACGACGGCGGCCGCTCCTGGTACACCGGCGGCGGGCACACCGACGAGTCGTTCGCCGAGCCGGCGTTCCTCACCCACGTCCTCAAGGGCCTGCAGACCGCTGCCGGCGTCGTCGGCGCCGACTGCACCGCCTCGCTCGACGAGAGCTTCGACAAGGTCGCTCTTGACCTCAACACCCAGAACCCGATGGACCTGGCCCCGACGCCTGACGGCCGGGCCATCTTCCTCGAGCGCGACGGCCGGGTGCAGATCGTTGCGCCCAACGGTGGCACCACCACCGCCGGCACCCTGCCGGTGACCCAGGTTCAGGAGTTCGGCCTGCTGGGCCTTGAGCTCGACCCGGACTTCGCCGACAACGGCTGGATCTACCTCTACTACTCCCCGGAGGGCTCGACGGCGGACTATGTCTCCCGGTTCACCCTTGAGGGTGACGTCCTGGACATGGACAGCGAGGAGGTCCTCCTCGAGGTCGAGGTCCAGCGCGACGAGTGCTGCCACGCCGGTGGTGCCCTCCAGTTCGACGGCGACGGCAACCTGTACATCGCTACGGGTGACAACACCAACCCCTTCGCCTCGGACGGCTACAGCCCGATCGACGAGAGGGAAGGGCGCGCCGCCTGGGACGCGCAGGGGACATCAGGAAACACGAACGACCTGCGCGGCAAGATCCTGCGTATCACCCCGCAGGACGACGGCTCCATCGAGATCCCCGAGGGCAACCTCTTCGCGCCCGGGACCGACCAGACCCGGCCCGAGATCTTCGCGATGGGCTTCCGCAACCCGTTCAAGATCGGCCTCGACCCCCGCACTGACACGCTGCTGGTGGCGGACTACGGGCCCGACGCCGGATCGGCGAACCCGAACCGCGGGCCCGCAGGCATCGTGGAGTGGAACGTCGTCGGCACGCCCGGCAACTACGGCTGGCCGCACTGCGTGGGCGGCAACCTGCCCTACATCTCCTACGACTTCGCGGGTGGCAGCGGTGACGCCTTCGACTGCGAGAACGGCCCCACGAACGACTCGCCGAACAACACCGGCCTCACCACCCTGCCGCCGGCCATCCCGGCGACGGTCTGGTACCAGAACAACGGCTCGACGGGCAACGCCCCCGAGATCGGCAACGGTGGTGCACCGATGGCCGGCAGCGTCTACGTCTACGACGAGGACCTGGTCTCCGAGCGGAAGTGGCCGGCGTACTGGGACGGCAAGGCGGCCTTCGCCGAGTGGAACACCGGCAAGCTGTTCTCCTTCCAGATGTCGGACGACACCAGTGAGGTCGTCGACATCAACCAGATCCTGTCGACGATGTCCTTCGCCCGCCCGCACGCCCTGGAGTGGGGCGCCGACGGCGCGCTGTACATGATCGAGTGGGGCTCGGGCTTCGGCGGCAACAACGCCGACTCGGGCGTCTACCGGATCGACTACATCTCCGGCTCGCGGGCCCCCATCGCCCGCGCCGAGGCCGACGTGACGTCCGGCCCCGTGCCGCTGACGGTCCAGTTCAGCTCCGAGGGGTCCCGTGACCCGGACGGCGGCGAGGTGACGCTCGAGTGGGACTTCGGTGATGGTGAGACCTCGACCGAGGCGAACCCCACGTACACCTACACGACGCCTGGCAACTACACCGCCACGCTCACCGTCACCAACGAGGGCGAGCAGTCGTCCTCCGCGAGCGTGCCGATCACGGCCGGCAACACCGCGCCCGTCGTCACTGTCGAGACTCCGCCGAACGGTGGCTTCTTCAACTTCGGTGACGTCATCGAGTACTCGGTCACGGTGACCGACCCCGAGGACGGCGAGATCGACTGCGAGAACGTCATCGTCCAGCCGGCGCTCGGCCACGACGAGCACGCCCACCCGTATGACCAGTACTTCGGTTGTGAGGGTGCGATCCCGCTCCACGGGGACACCGGCCACATCGGCGCGAACATCTTCGGCGTCATCACGGTGACCTACACCGACCAGGGTGCCGAGGGCGTTGCTCCGCTCACCACGCAGGAAGTCATCATCCTGCAGCCCAAGCGCAAGGAGGCGGAGTACTTCTCCGAGACCGGGCGGCTGCCCGGCTCGCCGAGCAGCGGTGATGCAGGCGTCCAGACCGAGGACACCGAGGACGTCGGCGGCGGCCAGAACATCGGCTTCGCCGAGGTCGACGACTGGTTCTCCTTCGACCCGACCAACCTCACCAACATCGACGGCATCCGCCTGCGGGCTGCCACGGAGCTCGGCGGCACCGTCGACATCCGCACCGGCGCGCCCGACGGGCCGTCGATCGGTTCGGTGACCATCCCGGCCGACGGCTGGCAGGCGTGGGGCAACTACGACCTCGAGCTGCCTGACGGCGTCACCACCG
The DNA here is from genome assembly GCF_036421875.1 of Georgenia sunbinii. NCBI lineage: Bacteria > Bacillati > Actinomycetota > Actinomycetes > Allobogoriellales > Allobogoriellaceae > Georgenia > Georgenia sunbinii. The sequence goes on from NZ_JAZGOL010000017.1 coordinate 4,023, forward strand.
AGACCGCCCCGCTGTACTTCGTGATCACCGAGGGGCAGGCGAACATCAACTGGGTCGAGTTCATCGGCCAGGGCGTGACCGACAACGCCAGCCCGGTGGTCGAGGCCACCGCGTCCGAGACCTCGGGCCCTGCCCCGCTGACGGTGGACTTCACCGCCACGGCGACGGACCCGGACGGCGACACCCCGCTGACCTACGCCTGGGACTTCGGTGACGGTGAGACTGCCGACACCGCCGAGGCCTCGCACACCTACACGGCGGCCGGCTCCTACGCGGCCACCGTCACGGTGACCGACGCCCGCGGCGCAACGAACTCCGAGTCGGTGGAGATCACCGTCACCGCCGCGGCCATGAAGTGCTTCGCCGGCCGCTCGGACGACTTCACCGGTGACACGCTCGACACCGACCGGTGGGACGGCGTGGTTCGGGCCAACCAGGACCTGCGGGTCGAGGACGGCTCGCTGATCATCCCGACCGTCAGCTCCGACATCTACGGCACTGACAACCAGGCCACGCCCAACATCGTCCTGCAGGACCTGCCCGAGGGACCGTTCACGGCCACCACCAAGGTGACCATGCCCGGCTCCGAGGCGTACCAGCAGGCCGGTCTGGTCATCTACGGCGATGACGACAACTACGCCAAGATGGTCCTGTCCGGCCGCGACACCGCTGGGCCGAACCCGGCCTCGCGAGTGTTCCAGCTGATCCGTGAGGAGAACGCCGAGCCGAACGAGGTCAACGCCTCGCTCACTCCGGCACTGGGCGCGGACTACCCGACCACGGTCTGGGTGCGCTTCACGAGTGACGGTGAGAACCTCGTCGCTTCCTACAGCGCCGACGGCGTCGAGTTCTCGGACATGTCCGAGACGAAGTCGCTCGACGGCATCGACGACCCGAAGATCGGTCTGATCTCGCTGCAGGGCAACGGTCGCAGCCAGGCGCCGGTTGACGCCGCGTTCGACTACTTCACCATCACCCCGGACGACACCGTGCCGCCGATCGGTCCGGACGACGAGTTCGACGGGACCGTCCTCGACGGCTGCCGTTGGGACGTCGTGCGGCCGGACACCGAGCACCTGCGGCTGGCCGACGGCCACCTGGAGATCGATGCGGTGACCGGTGACGTCTACGGCACCGACAACACCGACCCGTCGAACTTCGTCCTTCAGGGGATCGAGGGCGACTGGACGGTGGAGACGGTGGTCGACGCCTCGGCGTTCGGCCAGCAGTACGAGCAGGCCGGCCTGATCGCCTACGTCGATGACGACAACTACGTCAAGATCGACACGCTCACCACCAACACCGCGGGCAGCACCGTCGCCCGTGGGCTGGAGATCCGCAGCGAGATCGGCGGCGAGGTGCAGAACCCGCAGCCCGCGGCGAGCAACCTCACCAGCGGGGTATGGCACCTGCGGCTGCAGAAGGTCGGCGACGTCTTCACGGGTTCGTACTCCGCCGACGGCGAGACATGGACCGTGTTCGAGTCGCTGACCAACGCCGCAGTGGCGTCCAGCGGCCGGGTTGGTCTGTTCGCGCTCGGGGCGGCATCGACCGCCTCACCGACCGCCACCTTCGACTACTTCCGAGTGGTCGGGGACGACGAGCCGGAGCTGGTGGAGGTCACGCCTACAGAGGTGACCTTCGTTGACCAGGACGGTACCGAGGATGACAGCTACGCGATTCCTGAGGTTGAGGGCGTGGAGTACGTCGTTGATGGTGACGTGGTCGCTGCTGACACCTACCCGGGTGCTGGGACGGTGACTGTGACGGCGCGTGCGCTGGATGGTTTCGTGCTGGCCGAGGGCGCGACGGCTGAGTGGTCGCACGAGTTCTCTGCCGATGGTGGGGAGCCGGTGCTGGTGGAGGTCACGCCTACTGAGGTGACTTTTGTTGACCAGGACGGTACCGAGGGCGACAGCTTCACGATTCCTGAGGTTGAGGGCGTGGAGTACGTCGTTGATGGTGACGTGGTTGTGGCTGACACCTACCCGGGCGTCGGCACGGTGACTGTGACGGCGCGTGCGCTGGATGGTTTCGTGCTGGCCGAGGGTGCGACCGCTGAGTGGTCGCATGAGTTCTCTGCCGATGGTGGGGAGCCGGTGCTGGTGGAGGTCACGCCTGCTGAGGTGGCCTTTGATGACCAGGACGGTACCGAGGATGACAGCTACACGATTCTTGAGGTTGAGGGCGTGGAGTACGTCGTTGATGGTGACGTGGTCGCTGCTGACACCTACCCGGGTGTCGGCACGGTGACTGTGACGGCGCGTGCGCTGGATGGTTTCGTGCTGGCCGAGGGTGCCACCGCTGAGTGGACCCACGAGTTCTCCACCGATGGTGGGGAGCCGGTGCTGGTGGAGGTCACGCCTACTGAGGTGACGTTCGATGACCAGGACGGTACCGAGGACGACAGCTACACGATTCCTGAGGTTGAGGGCGTGGAGTACGTCGTTGACGGTGACGTGGTTGTGGCTGACACCTACCCGGGTGTCGGCACGGTGACTGTGACGGCGCGTGCGCTGGATGGTTTCGTGCTGGCCGAGGGTGCCACCGCTGAGTGGACCCACGAG
>NZ_JAZGOL010000018.1:0-6114 GCF_036421875.1 Georgenia sunbinii
AGGTCGCAACCTCCTCGCTCGACGCCTGACGTCGACAATCCCGCTCTCGGGGATAATCCTGCTCTCGCGGAGAATCCTGCTGTCGGGGACGATCCTGCTCTCGGGGACAATCCTGCTGTCAGCGATGGGGGTGGGGGCTTGGGTGCTGGGGCTGGTCGGGGTTACAGGGGGGCGGCGCCGGACTCCAGGAGGTCGGTGACGAGGGCGGCGATCGCCGACCGCTCGGAGCGCGTCAGCGTGATGTGCCCGAACAGCGCGTTGCCCTTGAGCGTCTCGACCACCGCCGCCACGCCGTCGTGCCGGCCGACCCGCAGGTTGTCCCGCTGGGCGACGTCGTGGGTGAGCACCACCTTGGAGTTCTGCCCGATCCGCGACAGCACCGTCAGCAGCACGTTGCGCTCGAGGGACTGCGCCTCGTCGACGATGACGAACGCGTCGTGCAGCGAGCGGCCCCGGATGTGGGTGAGCGGAAGGACCTCGAGCATCCCGCGGGCAAGGACCTCCTCCAGCACGGTGCGGTCGACCAGTGCGCCGAGCGTGTCGAACACCGCCTCGGCCCAGGGACCCATCTTCTCCGCCTCGGTGCCGGGCAGGTAGCCGAGCTCCTGCCCGCCGACGGCGTACAGCGGGCGGAACACCACCACCTTGCGGTGCTCGCGGCGCTCGAGCACCGCCTCCAGCCCCGCGCAGAGCGCGAGCGCCGACTTCCCGGTCCCGGCGCGGCCACCGAGCGACACGATGCCGACCTCCGGCTCGAGCAGCAGGTCGATCGCCAGCCGCTGCTCGGCGCTGCGTCCCCGCACGCCGAACACCTCCCGGTCACCCCGCACGAGGCCGAGCCGGCCGTCGGGCATCATCCGTCCCAGTGCCGAGCCGCGCCCGGAGTGCAGCACCACCCCGGTGTGGCACGGCACGCCGTCGAGGTGCCCCGCGAGCTCGAGTCCGGCCGGGTCGAGCCGCTCCTCGGTCCACAGCAGGGCCATCTCGTCCTCGGTGAGGTCCGCCGTCGTCATCCCGGTCCAGCCGGTCTCCACGACCTGCTGGGCGCGGTACTCCTGGGCGGCGAGGCCCACCGCGGCGGCCTTCACCCGCATCGGCAGGTCCTTGGAGACGACGGCGACCTCCAGCCCCTCGGCCGCGAGGTTGGTGGCCACGGCGAGGATCCGGGTGTCGTTGTCGCCGAGCCGCATGCCGGACGGCAGCGCGGCGGCGTCGGAGTGGTTGAGCTCGACCCGCAGCGTGCCGCCCTGGGTGCCGATCGGTACGGCGGCGTCGAGCCGGCCGTGCTGCACCCGGAGGTCGTCGAGCAGCCGGAGCGCAGCGCGCGCGAAGTAGCCGAGCTCGGGGTGGTGACGCTTGCCCTCGAGCTCGGTGATGACGACGACGGGCAGCACGACGTCGTGCTCGGCGAAGCGCCCGATGGCGTGCGGGTCGGACAGCAGGACGGAGGTGTCCACCACGTAGGTGACGCGCTGGCGCAGCGCGGCGTCCTCGGACGCGAGCTGCTCGGGCGCCAGGCCGTCCTGGTCCTGGTCGGCAGCGGTCGTCGTCGTGGTGTCGATGGTCGCAGTCATGGCCTCGCGAGCTCCCTCCGGCGCCGGAGCGCCGATCAGCTCCCGTCCCGCACGCGGCGGGCGCGGTGTCCAGGGGCGGGCGCCCGGCCCGCGGCGAGGGCCNGTCGTCGTGGTGTCGATGGTCGCAGTCATGGCCTCGCGAGCTCCCTCCGGCGCCGGAGCGCCGATCAGCTCCCGTCCCGCACGCGGCGGGCGCGGTGTCCAGGGGCGGGCGCCCGGCCCGCGGCGAGGGCCGAGGCCCTCTCCGCACGGAGTGAGTCGCTCCACAGGCCAGCCTCCCGGAGGGCAGCGGGTGTGCTGCCCGTCACACCTGACGCTAGGCGGCACCGCGCCCGCGGCGGCCCTCGACGCGCCGGTGGTCACCCACTGTTCATCTGCGGCCCGCCGGCTGGCGGCTCAGCGGCCCAGGCGCCGCTCCCGCTCACCGAAGTCGCGCAGCGCCCGGAGGAAGTCCACCCGGCGGAAGTCGGGCCAGTAGGCCTCGCAGAAGTAGTACTCGCTGTGCACGCTCTGCCACAGCAGGAAGCCGCCGAGCCGCTGCTCGCCGGACGTACGGATGACGAGGTCCGGGTCGGGCTGCCCCTTGGTGTACAGGTGATCGGTGATGCCCTCCACGCTGAGCGCCTCGGCGGCCTCGTCCAGGCTCAGCCCCTCCGCCTCGTAGGAGCGCAGCAGCGACCGGACAGCATCGGCGATCTCGTGGCGGCCGCCGTAACCGACGGCGACGTTGACCGCCATCCCCTCGACGCGCGCGGTGCGCTCGACGGCGTCCTGCAGCCGGGCGGCGATCTGCTCGGGCAGCAGCTCGAGGGCCCCCACGACCCGCAGCCGCCACCTGCCCGAGTCCGCGAGGGAGGTCACCGCGGTGGCGATGATCTCGAGCAGCTCGGTGACCTCCGTGGAGTCCCGCTGGAGGTTGTCGGTGGACAGCATCCAGAGCGTGGCGATCCCGACGCCGGCGTCCTCCGCCCAGCCGAGCACCTCACCGATCTTGTCCGCCCCGCGCCGGTGGCCGTGCGCCGCGCTGCTGCCCAGCGCCCGGGCCCAGCGGCGGTTACCGTCGAGGATGATGCCGATGTGCTTGGGGACGGCGGTGCGGCCGAGCTGGCGGGAGAGCCGACGCTCGTAGAGCCCGTAGAGCAGGCGGTTGGACCGCATGGCGCAATCGACTCCCGTCCACGGCTCGAGGTTGACGCCGTCAGGTTACTCCGCGGCGGTGGGTGGCGGCACCGGACGCTCGCGCGCGAACCTCACGGTGCATTAACCTACGGATGCGTAGGTTCGGCCATCCCCCGGTCCGCGAACCCGTCGACCCCGGAGCAGAACATGAGCACCACACCCCGCCGGGACCCCGGCGACCACGACGTCGTGAGCGAGATCGCGGCGGTGGTCAAGCCGCGGCTGCGCGGCTGGCTCCACGCCGGTACCGCTCCGCTCGTCCTCCTCGCCGGGATCATCCTCGTCGTGTCCGCGCCCACCTCCGCAGCGACGGCGTCCACCGCGGTCTTCGTCGCGTCCGCCGTGCTGCTGTTCGGCTGCAGCGCGGTCTACCACCGCGGCACCTGGTCGCCGCGCACCGAGGCCGTGCTGCGGCGGCTCGACCACTCGAACATCTTCCTGCTCATCGCCGGCACCTACACGCCGCTGGCCGTGCTCCTGCTTCCCCGCTCGACCGCGGTCACGATGCTCATCGTCGTGTGGGGCGGCGCGCTGGCGGGAATCATCATGCGAGTGCTGTGGCTCGGCGCCCCGCGCTGGCTCTACGTGCCGGTGTACATGGCGCAGGGGTGGGTCGCGGTGTGGTTCCTGCCGACCTTCTGGCGCGGCGGCCACGAGGCGGTGGTGTGGCTGGTCGCCATCGGCGGCCTGGCCTACTCGCTCGGTGCGCTGGTCTACGGCACCAAGCGCCCGAACCCGAGCCCCCGCTGGTTCGGCTTCCACGAGATCTTCCACGTGGGCACGGTCATCGGGTTCTGGTGCCACTACGCGGCGGTGTGGCTGGCCGCCGCCAGTCACGGCTGACGCCCGGCGGCGCGCTACCTCGGGGTGACCGGCGGCGCGTCGCCGTTGCTGCCCGTCGTCGGCGGCTCGCCAACGGCAGCCGCGTCCGCATCGCCGGCAGCAGCCGCCGTGCCCGCAGTCCCATCACCACTGGTCTCAGCCGCAGCCGCGGCGTCCTCCTCCGCGCGGCGCAGCCGGGTCTGCTCGACCCGGCGCATCTGCCGACCCAGCGAGCGGAACAGCAGCCAGCAGGCCAGCGCCACCGCGAAGAACGCGAGGAAGCCGGAGATGCCCGGCGTCACCGTGTAGAGCGTCATCCCCGGGTCCGTCGGCGTGGGCTCGGGACTCTGGGCGGTGTGCACTGCCCCGGCGAGCAGGGACCAGGCGACGGTGTTCACCCCACCAGCCTACGCACCCCGGCGAACAGGTCCTCCTCGGGCAGCTCGGTCTCCACGCGGGACAGCGCCAGCTCGAACTCCTCGTAGGGCCACACCTCGCGCTCGATGTCGCGCGGGACCTGGAAGAAGAACCCGTCGGGATCGATCTGGGTGGCGTGCGCACGCAGCGCCTGGTCGCGCTTGCCGAAGTACTCCGCGCACTGGATGCGGGTCGTCACCGGTCGCTGCGGCCGGTCACCGCGGCGCTCGAGCCAGCCGTCGTAGGGCGAGACGAGGTCGCGGGCGTGCATCGCGTCGGCGATGGCCTGGATCCGGGTGACCGAGAAACCGACGTCGTAGTACAGCTTCGACACCTGCCACGCCGGCCCCGCGTCGGGGAACAGCTCAGGGTCCGCGGCCGCGTGGTAGGCGGCCACCGAGATCTCGTGGGTGCGCAGGTGGTCGGGGTGCGGGTACCCGCCGTCCTCGTTGTAGGTGGTCATCACGTGCGGGCGGAACTCGCGCACCTGCCGCACGAGCGCCTCGACAACGACGTCCAGCGGCTCGACGGCGAAGCTTCCCTCGGGCAGCGGCGGCAACGGGTCACCCTCGGGCAGCCCGGAGTCGACGAAACCCAGCCAGACGTGCTCGATGCCGAGCACCTCGGCCGCCAGCGCCATCTCGCGACGGCGGTAGGCGGGCATGTCGGCGAGCACGGTCGGGTCGTGCTCGAGCCGGGGGTTGAGCACCGACCCGCGTTCGCCACCCGTGCACGTGACCACGCGCACCCGTGCTCCCTCCGCGGTGTACCGCGCCATGGTCGCGGCGCCCTTGCTCGACTCGTCGTCGGGGTGCGCGTGCACCGCCATCAGCCGCATCGGCTCGCTCACAGTGGTCTCCTCGTTCGCCAACGTCGATTCTGCCCCGGCGGCGGCCATCCACCCAAGCCGATATCGATCGGCGCCGCCGCCTCGGCCGCCCCGCGGTCCCCGGCCCGGGCGGCATCGGGGACAATGGTCTCCTACCCGACCGACCGGAGGCCACCGAGATGCCCGCCGAGCATGACGAGACGCGCGCGGTCCTCGAGGCGCGTTACGGCACCGCGCCCTCCCGGGCGACGCAGCGGCGCCGCCGGGTGCTGCTCGCCGTCGTCGGGGTGGTGGCCGCGCTGGCTTTCGTCATCCTGGCGTACAGCTCCACCGACGAGCCGGTCAACACCCAGGACGTCGCCTTCCGGGTGGTCGACGACGCCACCGCCGAGGTGACCTTCGCCGTCTACCAAGAGCCCGGGCAGAGCGCCGTGTGCCGCGTCGTCGTCCTCAACGTCACCTTCGCCCAGGTGGGTGTGGCCGACGTACCGGTCGGCCCGGTCGACGGCGACTCCACCGTGGTCACCGCCAGCGTCACCACCACCGAGGCCGCGGCCGGCGCGCGCGTCGAGGGCTGCCGGCCGGTGGCCGAGCCCGGTCGCTGAGCCGGGAACCCGCTCGTCTCCCGACCACCGCGGGACGACATTGCTATAATTGCCCGACTGCCAGGTCACGGGTATTCTCACGCCCTCGCCCCGGCGAGAGATCTGTCGATCGAAGCCTCGACCCACGATGGTCGGGGCTCATCGCTTTACTGGAGGAGGAATAGTGGCCGACACCGCAACCACCACGTGGCTGACCACGGAGGCGTACGACCGTCTCAAAGCTGAGCTGGAGCACCTCACGGGGCCCGGCCGCACCGAGATCACCGAGCGGATCGAAGCCGCTCGCAACGAGGGCGACCTCAAGGAGAACGGCGGCTACCACGCCGCTCGCGAGGAGCAGGGCAAGATGGAGGGCCGGATCCGCCAGCTCACCGAGCTGCTCCGCCACGCGCACGTCGGCGAGGCCCCGCCGGACGACGGCCTGGTCGAGCCGGGCATGGTCGTCACCGCGGAGATCGCCGGCGAGAAGGAGGTCTTCCTCCTCGGTTCCCGCGAGGGAGCGCCCGACGTGGAGATCGACGTCTTCTCCGAGCACTCCCCCATGGGCGCCGCGCTCCTCGGCAAGGGCGCCGGTGACACCGTCTCCTACGAGGCGCCCAACGGCTCCTCGATCAAGGTGAAGATCCTCAAGGTCACGCCCTTCAAGGGCTGAGTCACCACACCTGCGGCGGGGCGCCGGCGGCCATCG
>NZ_JAZGOL010000019.1:0-3268 GCF_036421875.1 Georgenia sunbinii
TGAGTCTTTTAGTTGTGGTGAAGTTATCGGCCAATTAGTACCGGTCAGCTCCACGGGTTAACCCCGCTTCCACATCCGGCCTATCAACCCAGTGTTCTTCTGGGGGCCTTCCCACCGCAAGGGTGGTGGAAACCTCATCTTGAAGCAGGCTTCCCGCTTAGATGCTTTCAGCGGTTATCCCTTCCGAACGTAGCCAACCAGCCGTGCTCCTGGCGGAACAACTGGCACACCAGAGGTTCGTCCGTCCCGGTCCTCTCGTACTAGGGACAGCCCTTCTCAAGTTTCCTGCGCGCGCAGCGGATAGGGACCGAACTGTCTCACGACGTTCTAAACCCAGCTCGCGTACCGCTTTAATGGGCGAACAGCCCAACCCTTGGGACCTACTCCAGCCCCAGGATGCGACGAGCCGACATCGAGGTGCCAAACCATGCCGTCGATATGGACTCTTGGGCAAGATCAGCCTGTTATCCCCGGGGTACCTTTTATCCGTTGAGCGACGGCGCTTCCACAAGCCACCGCCGGATCACTAGTTCCGACTTTCGTCCCTGCTCGACCTGTCAGTCTCACAGTCAAGCTCCCTTGTGCACTTACACTCGACACCTGATTACCAACCAGGCTGAGGGAACCTTTGAGCGCCTCCGTTACATTTTAGGAGGCAACCGCCCCAGTTAAACTACCCACCAGGCACTGTCCCTGGTCCGGATCACGGACCGAAGTTAGATGTTCAGCACGACCAGAGTGGTATTTCAACGATGACTCCACAACCACTGGCGTGGCCGCTTCGCAGTCTCCCACCTATCCTACACAAGCCGTACCGAACACCAATACCAAGCTATAGTAAAGGTCCCGGGGTCTTTCCGTCCTGCTGCGCGTAACGAGCATCTTTACTCGTAGTGCAATTTCGCCGAGTTCGCGGTTGAGACAGCGGAGAAGTCGTTACGCCATTCGTGCAGGTCGGAACTTACCCGACAAGGAATTTCGCTACCTTAGGATGGTTATAGTTACCACCGCCGTTTACTGGGGCTTAAATTCTGAGCTTCGCCCCGAAGGGCTGACCCGTCCTCTTAACCTTCCAGCACCGGGCAGGCGTCAGTCCGTATACATCGTCTTGCGACTTCGCACGGACCTGTGTTTTTAGTAAACAGTCGCTTCTCCCTGGTCTCTGCGGCCCTCAAAGGCTAGCCAGCTAGTGGCTTCACCCCTCAGGCCCCCCTTCTCCCGAAGTTACGGGGGTATTTTGCCGAGTTCCTTAACCACGATTCTCTCGATCGCCTTAGTATACTCTACCTGACCACCTGAGTCGGTTTGGGGTACGGGCGGCTAACACCTCGCGTCGAGGTTTTTCTTGGCAGCATAGGATCACCCTACTTCCCGCATTCGCGGTCACCATCAGGTCTGAGGCTTAATGAGGTCCGGATTTGCCTGAACCTCGCCCTGCTCCCTTGGACGTGCATAGCCATAAAACACGCGGTGGCTACCTGTCTGCGTCACCCCTGTTAATACGCTTACCTACTACCAGATCGGGTCCCGCGCGCAACCACTACCAATCCCGAAGGATCGTGCAGCGGTCTTGGGCGGTTAGCATCACCGGGATCGGTATGGGCGGTGTTTCGCCGGTACGGGAATATCAACCCGTTGTCCATCGACTACGCCTGTCGGCCTCGCCTTAGGTCCCGACTTACCCAGGGCGGATTAACCTGGCCCTGGAACCCTTGGTCATTCGGCGGACGGGTTTCTCACCCGTCATTCGCTACTCATGCCTGCATTCTCACTCGTGTGGGATCCACCACTGGGTCACCCCGCAGCTTCACCTCCCACACGACGCTCCCCTACCCATCAACACCCCTGGAACCGAGTCCCGTAGGACAAGGCTAAGGACATATGCTGATGCCACAGCTTCGGCGGTATGCTTGAGCCCCGCTGAATTGTCGGCGCAGAATCACTTGACCAGTGAGCTATTACGCACTCTTTCAAGGGTGGCTGCTTCTAAGCCAACCTCCTGGTTGTCTGTGCGACTCCACATCCTTTCCCACTTAGCATACGCTTAGGGGCCTTAGCTGGTGGTCTGGGCTGTTTCCCTCTCGACTACGAAGCTTATCCCCCGCAGTCTCACTGCTGCGCTATACACTTACCGGCATTCGGAGTTTGGCTGACGTCAGTAACCTGGTGAGGCCCATTAGCCATCCAGTAGCTCTACCTCCGGCAAGCAACACGCAACGCTGCACCTAAATGCATTTCGGGGAGAACCAGCTATCACGAAGTTTGATTGGCCTTTCACCCCTACCCACAGGTCATCCCCTCAGTTTTCAACCTAAGTGGGTTCGGTCCTCCACGCGGTCTTACCCGCGCTTCAACCTGCCCATGGGTAGATCACTTCGCTTCGGGTCTAGAACATGCGACTCAAGCGCCCTATTCGGACTCGCTTTCGCTACGGCTTCCCCACACGGGTTAACCTTGCCACATGCCACTAACTCGCAGGCTCATTCTTCAAAAGGCACGCCGTCACCCCAGCTATGGAGGCTCCGACGGATTGTAAGCATCCGGTTTCAGGTACTATTTCACTCCCCTCCCGGGGTACTTTTCACCTTTCCCTCACGGTACTTGTCCGCTATCGGTCACCAGGTAGTATTTAGGCTTAGCAAGTGGTCTTGCCAGATTCACACGGGATTTCACGGGCCCCGTGCTACTCGGGATCCCCGCAAGGAGGCGTCATCATTTCGTCTACGGGGGTCTCACCCACTATGCCCGGCCTTCCCAGACCGTTCGACTATAACGACGCTTTGTAACTCCCTACCCAGTCGGCAGACCAGGTCAGCGGGTCCCACAACCCCGGAAGTGCAACGCCTGCCGGCTATCACACACTCCCGGTTTAGCCTGTTCCGCGTTCGCTCGCCACTACTAACGGAATATCTCTTCCTGTGGGTACTGAGATGTTTCACTTCCCCACGTTCCCTCCACACGCCCTATATATTCAGGCGCAGGTAGCTGGACATGACTCCAGCCGGGTTTCCCCATTCGGACATCCTCGGATCACGGTTCGTTAGCCAACTCCCCGAGGCTTATCGCAGGCCACAACGTCCTTCATCGGCTCCTGGTGCCAAGGCATCCACCGAATGCTCTTAAAAACTTGACCACAAAAGATCAAAGATGCTCGCGTCCACTGTACAGTTCTCAAAAAACCCACCGACCAACACCCAACACGCACCAACCGGTACGCACCAGACGAAAGCGGCCAACCGAGAAAACCCGCGACCACCACCACCCACCC
>NZ_JAZGOL010000020.1:0-2028 GCF_036421875.1 Georgenia sunbinii
AGGTCGCAACCTCCTCGCTCGACGCCTGACGTCGACAATCCCGCTCTCGGGGATAATCCTGCTCTCGCGGAGAATCCTGCTGTCGGGGACGATCCTGCTGTCGGGGACAATCCTGCTGTCAGCGATGGGGGTGGGGGCTTGGGTGCTGGGGCTGGTCGGGGTTACAGCCTGACTTTGGTCACCGCGTCACTGCCGGACGAATCCAACCGCGCTGACCTGCGGTGATGTTCGTGGTTTGGTGCGTTTTCACGCACTAACGGGTGCTCTATTCTCGCGTGATGGCGTTCATCAGGCGGGTCCGTACGGGCTCCGGAGCGACGGCCGTGCAGATCGCGGAGTACGCGCGCGGGCGCCAGCGGATCGTGACGCACGTCGGCTCGGCGCATACCGAGGCCGAGCTCGGGGTCCTGCTGCAGCGGGCGCGTGAGCTGCTGGAGGACCCCGAGCAGGGCGTGCTTGATCTTGGGATCGGGCCGACGGCGCCGGTGACGTCGTTGGTGCCGCCTGCGCGCGAGGTCGGGCTGTTCGACGCGCCGCAGGCTGTGGTTGATCGCGGCCGGGACGGCCCCGGACGGGTCGTCTCGACGGACTCGCGGGTGCTGTTCGAGGCCCTCGCGACAGTGTTCACCGATCTGGGGTTCGACGCCCTGGAGGACGCGGTCTTCCGCGATCTGGTCATCGCCAGGGTGGTGGAGCCGACCTCGATCCTGGACACCGGGCGGGTGCTGATCGATCTGGGGGTCCGGCCGGCGAGCGAGAAGACGATGCGCCGCACCCTGGCCCGGGCGTACCAGGGCACCTACCGGGACAAGGTCGCGCAGCTGTGCTTCGACCACGCTCTGACCAGCGGGGATGTCTCGCTCGTGCTCTACGACGTGACGACGTTGTACTTCGAGGCGGAGAAGGAGGACGACCTGCGCAAGGTCGGCTTCTCCAAGGAACGCCGGGTCGATCCCCAGGTCGTTGTGGGCCTGCTGGTCGACCGGCGCGGGTTCCCGCTGGAGATCGGCTGCTACGAGGGGAACAAGGCCGAGACCTCCACCATCGTGCCGATCGTCAAGCAGTTCCAAGCCCGTCACGACGTCGGCGACATGGTCGTCGTCGCCGACGCTGGCATGCTCTCTGCGACGAATCTGCGCGAGCTGGACGAGGCGGACCTGCGGTTCATCGTCGGCTCCCGGGTGACCAAGGCTCCCATGGACCTGGCCTCGCACTTCCGCTGGCACGGCGACGCCTTCGCCGACGCCCAGGTCATCGACACCCTCACCCCCAGGACCGGGAGGCGCAGCGAGAACGACACCGCGGTGCGGGCCGAACCAGTCTGGGGTCCCATCGCCCATCCCGGCTCCTGGCGGGCCGTCTGGGCCTACTCGGCCAAGCGCGCGGCCCGGGACAACAAGACACTGACCCTGCAGGAGAATCGGGCCCGGGCGGTCATCGCTGGGGAAAAGGCCGCCCGGACCCCGCGGTTCGTCAAGACCAGTGGTGACCGGCACGCCCTGGACGAGGCGGCCCTGGCGCGGGCCCGGCGCCTGGTCGGCCTGAAGGGCTACGTCACCAACATCCCCGCTCAGCTGATGCCGGCCAGTGAGGTCATCGGCTCCTACCACGAGCTCTGGCACGTCGAGCAGTCCTTCCGGATGAGCAAGACCGACCTGCGCGCCCGGCCGATGTTCCACCGCACCCGCGATGCGATCGAGGCCCACCTGACCATCGTGTTCACCGCCCTGGCGGTCTCCCGCGAGGTCCAGGCCCGCACCGGGCTGGCGATCCGTAACGTCGTCCGACAGCTCCGGCCGCTGCGCTCCGCGACGATCGCCATCAACGGCGCCACCCAGACCTTCGTCCCCGCCATCCCGGCCGACAAACAAGCCATTCTCGACGCAATCCAGGGCCGGACTCACGCACTAAGCAAATGACCAAACTCAGGCGACCGGCTCCGGCGGGTCAGCCCGGACCAGCTCCGCGAGGTACTGGCCCGGGCCGCGACGATCGCCGCCATCACGGTGTCACGGGCCGGCGCCAACC
>NZ_JAZGOL010000021.1:0-1722 GCF_036421875.1 Georgenia sunbinii
CCTGTGCCTTTCGGGGTGTGGGTGGCTAAGTTTTTCTACGGAGAGTTTGATCCTGGCTCAGGACGAACGCTGGCGGCGTGCTTAACACATGCAAGTCGAACGATGAAGCCCAGCTTGCTGGGTGGATTAGTGGCGAACGGGTGAGTAACACGTGAGTAACCTGCCCCTGACTTCGGGATAACCGCGAGAAATCGTGGCTAATACTGGATATGAAGCGTTTCCGCATGGGAGTGCTTGGAAAGATTTATCGGTTGGGGATGGACTCGCGGCCTATCAGCTTGTTGGTGGGGTAATGGCCTACCAAGGCGACGACGGGTAGCCGGCCTGAGAGGGTGACCGGCCACACTGGGACTGAGACACGGCCCAGACTCCTACGGGAGGCAGCAGTGGGGAATATTGCACAATGGGCGAAAGCCTGATGCAGCGACGCCGCGTGAGGGATGACGGCCTTCGGGTTGTAAACCTCTTTCAGTAGGGAAGAAGCCTTCGGGTGACGGTACCTGCAGAAGAAGCGCCGGCTAACTACGTGCCAGCAGCCGCGGTAATACGTAGGGCGCAAGCGTTGTCCGGAATTATTGGGCGTAAAGAGCTCGTAGGCGGTTTGTCGCGTCTGCTGTGAAAACGCAAGGCTTAACCTTGCGCCTGCAGTGGGTACGGGCAGACTAGAGTGCGGTAGGGGAGACTGGAATTCCTGGTGTAGCGGTGGAATGCGCAGATATCAGGAGGAACACCGATGGCGAAGGCAGGTCTCTGGGCCGTTACTGACGCTGAGGAGCGAAAGCATGGGGAGCGAACAGGATTAGATACCCTGGTAGTCCATGCCGTAAACGTTGGGCACTAGGTGTGGGGTCCATTCCACGGATTCCGCGCCGCAGCTAACGCATTAAGTGCCCCGCCTGGGGAGTACGGCCGCAAGGCTAAAACTCAAAGGAATTGACGGGGGCCCGCACAAGCGGCGGAGCATGCGGATTAATTCGATGCAACGCGAAGAACCTTACCAAGGCTTGACATACACCGGAAAAGTGCAGAGATGTGCTCCCCGTAAGGTCGGTGTACAGGTGGTGCATGGTTGTCGTCAGCTCGTGTCGTGAGATGTTGGGTTAAGTCCCGCAACGAGCGCAACCCTTGTCCTGTGTTGCCAGCACGTAATGGTGGGGACTCATGGGAGACTGCCGGGGTCAACTCGGAGGAAGGTGGGGATGACGTCAAATCATCATGCCCCTTATGTCTTGGGCTTCACGCATGCTACAATGGCCGGTACAGAGGGCTGCGATACCGCGAGGTGGAGCGAATCCCAAAAAGCCGGTCTCAGTTCGGATTGGGGTCTGCAACTCGACCCCATGAAGTCGGAGTCGCTAGTAATCGCAGATCAGCAACGCTGCGGTGAATACGTTCTCGGGCCTTGTACACACCGCCCGTCACGTCACGAAAGTCGGTAACACCCGAAGCCGGTGGCCTAACCCTCTTGTGGGGAGGGAGCTGTCGAAGGTGGGACTGGCGATTGGGACGAAGTCGTAACAAGGTAGCCGTACCGGAAGGTGCGGCTGGATCACCTCCTTTCTAAGGAGCATCACTTATCCCCGGCTGTAGTGGTCGGGGGTGGTGGCCATGCGGGTGCCGAATGTGTGCCCGGTGGTTGCTCATGGGTGGAACTTCGAAAGCTTGGCATGCTGTTGGGTCCTGAGGGAACAGGCCGGCTGCTGGTGCTCGCTCCGTTGTGGG
>NZ_JAZGOL010000022.1:0-781 GCF_036421875.1 Georgenia sunbinii
ACCGTCACCGTTCCAGTCACCGACGAACACCTCATCGTTGGCCCGACCGAAGGTCACCCGCAGATCAGCGTCGCCACCGGTCAGCGAGTTCTTCACGTGGTAGGTCGCACCACGACGAACCGCCATCGTGTCCAGCCCATCACCGTTCCAGTCACCCACCAGCGTGACGTCCCCGGCCCGGCCATAACGGAACACCTGGTCCGCCGGACCACCAGTGACCGAGTTACGCACGTGGTACACGTTCCCGCGACGCACCGCCAGGGTGTCCAGGCCGTCACCGTCCCAGTCACCCACCAGCACGTCATCATCGGCCCGGCCGTAGTTGAACACCACATCAGCGTCCCCACCCAGCAGGTGGTTCTTCACGTGGAACTCACTACCCCGACGCACCGCAAACGTGTCAGAGCCGTCACCATTCCAGTCACCCACCAGCACGGTGTCACCCGCACGGCCGTACCGGAAGGTCCAGTCCGCATCCCCACCACGAGGCGCGTTGGACACGTGGAACACGTTCCCACGACGCACCGCAATCGAATCGGTCCCGTCGCCGTCCCAGTCACCGACGAACACCTCATCGGCGATCCGCCCGTACTTGAAGAAGTGATGCGTCGTGCCCCGCCAGTTATCACTCAGGTGGAACTCCGCAGCCGACGACGGCGGCTGGGGAACCTCCCCACCACCCTCGGTGGAGAACTCGTGGGTCCACTCAGCGGTGGCACCCTCGGCCAGCACGAAACCATCCAGCGCACGCGCCGTCACAGTCACCGTGCCGACACCCGGG